>NZ_CP083350.1:692500-1945651 GCF_020035535.1 Ensifer adhaerens
AGCTTCTCGAACATCGAATAGAGCTGCGCGGCCTGCGCGCCCATCGGCGTCGTTGCACCGGCTGCACTTGCTGCCTGCTGCGATAGCTTCAGATCCTTCAGCATCAGGCTTGCGGCAAAACCCGGCTTATAGTCGTTGTTGGCAGGCGAGGTCGGCACCGGACCCGGTACCGGACAATAGGTCGTCAGAGACCAGCATTGTCCGGACGACGTCGAAGCCACGTCAAACAATGCCTGGTGCGACAGACCCAGGCGTTCCGCCAGCACAAAGGCTTCGCAGACACCGGCCATGGAAATGCCGAGGATCATGTTGTTGCAGATCTTCGCCGCCTGGCCTGCACCGGTTCCGCCGCAATGGACGATCTTCTTGCCCATGGCATCGAGCAAAGGCTTACCGCGGGCGAAGGCCTCGTCGCTACCACCGACCATGAAAGTCAGCGTGCCGGCCGCAGCACCGCCAGTTCCACCGGACACAGGGGCATCGAGCGAGGGGCAGCCGATCTTTTCCGAGAGCGCATGCGCCTTGCGGGCGCTGTCGACGTCGATTGTCGAGCTGTCGATCAGGAGCGTGCCCGGGTCGACGAAACCGAGAAGTTCGTCCCAGACATAGAGAACATGGGCACCGGCGGGCAGCATGGTGATCACGCATTCGGCCCCGCGCACCGCCTGCGCAATCGAGCCGGCGACGGAGACTCCGGTCTTTGCCGCCGCGTTGCGCGACGCTTCCGACAGGTCGAAGCCGCTGACCGCATGGCCCGCCTTGACCAGATTGGCGGCCATCGGCCCGCCCATGTTGCCGAGCCCGATAAAGGCGATCTTCGTCATGTCATTCCTCCTCGCATTGAAACTCGGCCTGGCCGAAAAGGCGCCCATCCTCCGGCGCTAGAACAGTGGCGGGTGGTCCTTCCCGGCGAAACGCGCAAGCATGGCAGGCGTAACGTCGGCCAGCCCGACACTCCATTTCGGATTACGGTCCTTGTCGATCACCGCGGCCCGCACACCCTCGTAAAAGTCGGGATTGCCGAGCATGCCGAGCGTCGCCGAATATTCCCGTTCAAGACATTCGTTCAGCGACGCGCTGCGACGGCCGGCGCGCAGGAGATCGAGCGTCAGCTTCATGCTGAGTGCGGAACGCGAGTTCAGCAGAGCCAGCGTTTCCCTCGCGAAATCAGAACCATCAACCTCAAGTGCCGCCAGAATCTCTTCAACCGTATCGAAGGCAAAGCATCGGTCGATCAGCGCAAGTTGCCCCTGAAGCGGCGTTGCCGGCGCTTCCGACGCGTGCTTTGCAATCACCGCGTCGATATCCGCGCCATTTGCCGTCGACGGCTGCGCTGCAAGTTCGGCGATGAGTGCTTCCAGCTTGTTCGAGCCAACGAAACGATCTGCGAGCCGTGCACGGATCGCGTCGGCCGCCACGATATCCCGGCCGGTGAGGCCCAGATAGGTGCCGAACTCGCCGGGTGCCTTCGGCAGCAGCCAGGTCGCGCCGACATCCGGGAAGTAGCCGATCCCGGTCTCGGGCATTGCCAGCCGGGTGCGCTCGGTCACAATGCGGTGGCTGCCATGAGCGGAAATCCCGACGCCGCCGCCCATGACGATGCCGTCCATGATGGCGATATAGGGCTTGCGGTAGCCGGAGATGCGGCTGTTGACGACGAACTCCTCGCGCCAGAACTGAGCGCCCTCTGCCGGGCGCTCACGGCCGCATTCATAGATCATGCGGATATCGCCGCCGGCGCAGAGCCCGCGCTCGCCCTCGCCCGTGACAACCACGGCCGCAACCTGCGGATCGTTCTCGAATTCGGTCAGCGCCGCTGCGATCAGCCGGATCATCGGGACATTGAGACTGTTGAGTGCGCGCGTGCGGTTCAGCCGGATCCTGCCTATCGCCCCCTGGCGCGCGACGATCACTTCCGGTGCTGGCGTCTGCATTTCCATGAGCGGTCTTCCCGTTTCTGGCCTATTTCCGGCCGATAAGCGAACGCGCCACGATGAGACGCATGATTTCGTTAGTGCCCTCGAGAATCTGGTGCACCCGAAGGTCCCGGACAATCTTCTCGACGCCATAGTCGGCGAGATAGCCGTAGCCGCCATGAAGCTGCAGCGCGTCGTTGGCAACGGCGAAGCAGCGATCGGTGACGAAGCGCTTGGCCATGGCGCAGAGTTTCGTCGCCTCCGCATCACCGGCATCGAGCGCCGAAGCGGCGCGCCACAGGAAGGTCCTGGCGATTTCGAGATCGGTCGCCATGTCGGCGAGACGGAACTGCAGCGCCTGGAATTCGCCGATCGCCTTGCCGAAGGCGCGACGCTCCTGAACGTAGGCGAGCGCCTTTTCGAAGGCGGATTGAGCACCACCAAGCGACGCGGCGGCAATGTTCAAGCGACCGCCATCGAGCCCGCCCATGGCGATCTTGAAGCCGTCGCCTTCGCCCCCGAGGCGGTTTTCCGCGGGCACCCGCACACCGTCGAGGATGACGGCGCGGGTCGGCTGCACGTGCCAGCCCATCTTCTTCTCGTTGGCACCGAAGGTAAGCCCCGGCGCGTCCTTCTCGACGATGAAGGTCGAGATGCCCTTGGGACCGTCCTCGCCGGTGCGCGCCATGATCACGTAGAGACCGGATTCGCCGGCGCCAGAAATGAACTGCTTCTGGCCCGTCAGGACATAATCATCACCATCCTTTACCGCCTTGGTCTTCAAGGCAGCGGCATCCGAACCGGAACCGGGCTCGGTCAGGCAGTAGCTCGCAAGCACGTCCATCGTCAGGAGCTTGGGCAACAGCCGTTGGCGCTGCTCTTCGGTGCCATAGCGGTCGATCATTCCGGCGCACATGTTGTGGATCGACATGAAGGAGGCGACAGCCGGGCAGCCGGTCGCCAAGGCTTCGATGATGATCGCAGCATCAAGCCGGGTCAGGCCCGTGCCGCCGACATCGTCACGGACATAGATGCCGGCCATGCCGAGTGCTGCGGCACCGCGCAGCGTGTCGACCGGAAAATGCTTCTGCTGATCCCAGTCGATCGCGTGAGGGGCGATCTCGTCGCGGGCGAAATCGAGCGCCATCTGACGAATGGCCTCCTGCTCCTCCGACAGGCGAAAATCCATATGCATGTCCTCCCTGACCGCATACCGGCTGCAGGCTTCTTTTAAGCCTGCAGCAACTCAGAGCGCTGCAGCGACCTTTGCGCGTCTCGGAAGTCGCGCGGCGCTGCAGGCAATTGAGGCCTAGTTACACCAAACTTCGGGCAGGCCCAGATGCAACTTCTCACAGGCTCTGTTCAAAAATGAACAGACGATCCCGATCAACTCTCGCTTAGACGATACGGCAGAGCGCCGCGTAAGTCATGATCCACAATCAGGCGACGCTTCAATGGCGGTACGGCGCGGCTCGCGCATTTCGTCCGTTCGCAGATACGGCAGGAAATGCCGATCGGGTCGAAGGCGGCGCGGTTGCCGAGGTCCATGTCATCGGCATAGACGAAGGCATCGGCGTAGGAGACCTCGCAGCCGAGCGCCAGCGCATAGCGCGGCTGCGCGGCACGGAAACCACCGCCCCCCTTGGTGATCTGGGTGGCAAGACAGAGGTAGCGAACTCCGTCCGGCGTTTCAGCCAGCTGACGGATGATGCGGCCCGGCGTCTCGAAGGCCTGATGCACGTTCCAGAGCGGACAGGCGGCGCCGAAGCGGGCGAATTGCAGTTTCGCGGCGCTGTGGCGCTTGGTGATATTGCCGGCGCGATCGATGCGGGCAAAGAAGATCGGAATGCCCTTCTGCCCCGGCCGCTGCAGGGTCGAAAGGCGGTGGCAAACCTGCTCCAATGACGCGCCGAAACGGGCGGCGAGCAGCTCGATATCGTGCCTCAGGTCGCGGGCGGCCTTTAAGAACGCCTGGTAGGGCAGGATCAGTGCGCCGGCGAAGTAGTTCTGCAGGCCGATGCGACAGATCTCATAAGCCTCTTCGGTGCGGAAACCGGCGCTGCCGGCCACCCGGTCGATCTCCTCGCGGGCATGGAGCTGAGCGATCTGCAGGGCGATCTGAAAGTCGCGCGTCGCCGCCGGTGCATAAGGGTTGAGCGTCAGGATACGGGCACGCGGATCGAAGCGACGGATCGCCTCGTCGCCGGCGGCACCGCGCACGACGCGGACGCCATGGCGCTGCTCCAGATAGGCTGCCAGCGCTGCGTGGTTGTCGCCCTCGCCGAGCCCGAGTTCGCCGGCAAGCCGCTCTGCGAGCATATCGATCTCGTGGATGTAGTTGTCGACGAAATGGAAGAAGTCGCGCACTTCCTCATAGGGCGTGGTTTCGACGAAGGGGCCGCCGCGGCCGATCGTGTCGTCGATGCTTGCGAGCTGTTCGCTGTTGCGGCGGTAGGCCTGGTGGCAGGTGATCAGCGCATGCGCGAGCCCCGGCGCATTCTGGGCGACGAGCTTCAACTCCTGCAGGCTTGCCGAATAGGTCTCGAACAGGGGGTCGCTGAGCGCTTCCGAGAGCGCCGAAAGCAGGCGATCGCCCTCTCCAGTCGAAAGTTCCGCGATATCGATCTGGAACTTCTCGGCGAGCGCCAGTAGCACCGCGGCCGAAACCGGCCGCTGGTTGTTCTCGATCTGGTTGAGATAGCTGGTGGAAATACCAATTCGTTCGGCGAACTGGCCCTGGGTTGCCTTGTTCGCCTCCCGCAATTCCCTGACCTTGCGGCCGATATAGAGCTTGCCGATTGCCATGTTTGCAACTTTGCAATTTACGTTTCACAAATTTCTCTATTTCACATTTGCACATGAAGGGACGTTTTTCCATCCAACCTTCGACGCTATTGCGAAGGTCGAAGCGCCTCTGCACAATCGTTGAAAAAGCCGGGCATCAAAAAATCGGGAGGGCACCATGCGCGCCATACTAGAACAGGTCGAAGCCCGCCGGGCGGAAGCAAGAGCCGGCGGCGGCCAGCGGCGGATCGACGCCCAGCACGGCAAGGGCAAGCTGACGGCGCGCGAACGTATCGAGGTGCTGCTCGATGAAGGCTCCTTCGAAGAATACGACATGTATGTCACGCACCGCTGCGTCGACTTCGGCATGGAAGGCCAGAAGGTCGCGGGCGACGGCGTCGTCACCGGCTGGGGCACGATCAACGGCCGCCAGGTCTATGTCTTCTCGCAGGACTTTACGGTGCTCGGCGGTTCGCTCTCGGAAACGCATGCGCAGAAGATCTGCAAGATCATGGATATGGCGGTTCGCAACGGGGCGCCGGTCATCGGCCTCAACGACTCGGGCGGCGCGCGCATCCAGGAAGGCGTGGCGTCCCTTGCCGGCTATGCCGAGGTCTTCCGCCGCAATGCCGAAGCCTCGGGCGTCATCCCGCAGATCTCGGTCATCATGGGACCCTGCGCCGGTGGAGCCGTCTATTCGCCTGCCATGACCGACTTCATCTTCATGGTGCGTGACTCGTCCTACATGTTCGTGACCGGGCCCGACGTCGTAAAGACCGTGACCAACGAGATCGTCACGGCCGAAGAACTCGGCGGTGCGGGCACGCACACAAAAAAGTCCTCCGTCGCCGACGCAGCCTACGAGAACGACATCGAAACGCTTGAGCATGTGCGCCTGCTCTTCGATTTCCTGCCGCTCAACAACCGAGAGAAGCCGCCGATCCGCCCCTTCCATGACGATCCGGCGCGGCTCGAAATGCGTTTGGACAGCCTGATCCCCGATAGCGCCACCAAGCCCTACGACATGAAGGAACTGATCCTGGCGCTCGCCGACGAAGGTGATTTCTTCGAGTTGCAGCAGAGCTTTGCCCGCAACATCATTACCGGCTTCATCCGCATGGAAGGCCAGACGGTCGGTGTCGTCGCCAACCAGCCGATGGTGCTCGCCGGCTGCCTCGACATCGACAGTTCGCGCAAGGCCGCGCGTTTCGTGCGCTTCTGCGATGCCTTCTCGATCCCGATCCTGACGCTGGTCGACGTGCCCGGCTTCCTGCCCGGCACCGCGCAGGAGTATGGCGGCGTCATCAAGCACGGCGCCAAGCTGCTCTTTGCCTATAGCCAGGCGACCGTGCCGATGGTGACGCTGATCACCCGCAAGGCCTATGGCGGCGCCTACGACGTCATGGCCTCCAAGCACATCGGCGCCGACGTCAATTATGCCTGGCCGACCGCCGAAATTGCTGTGATGGGCGCCAAAGGCGCGACCGAAATCCTCTACCGCTCCGAACTCGGCGATGCCGAGAAGATCGCCGCGCGCACGAAAGAGTATGAGGAGCGCTTCGCCAACCCGTTCGTGGCGGCCGAGCGTGGCTTCATCGACGAGGTGATCATGCCGCATTCGTCGCGTCGCCGCATCGCCCGGGCCTTTGCATCGCTGCGCAACAAGCAGGTCGATGTTCGCTGGCGCAAACACGACACGATCCCGCTCTAATGGAGGCGACGATGGAACGGGAGCCGGAACGCGTGATGACGCCGGAAGAGGCCCGACGCGACCACTGGCAGATGCTGCGCTACATGACCGTCAACGCGCTGATTGGCGTCACGATCGGGGCAATCACGGCCGGCGTGCTGATCTGGCTCAACATCGGCGCGGTCGGCACGCACATCATCCGCTCCACGAGCCCAGTGCTTGCCACCCTCATGGTCGTCGTACCGTTCGCGCTGCTCTTCGGCGGTGCGGCTGCGGCATCCTCGATCGCGCTTCTGCCCTATCGCCGCAAGTTCAAACGCTGACGCCGCCCCCAAGGATTTGAGAAAGTAACAAGATGTTCAAGAAAATCCTCATCGCCAACCGTGGTGAAATCGCCTGCCGCGTCATCAAGACCGCGAAAAAGCTCGGTATTGCAACGGTCGCCGTCTATTCCGACGCCGACCGCGACGCGATGCATGTGCGCATGGCGGATGAAGCCGTGCATATCGGCCCCTCGCCCTCGGCGCAGTCCTATATCGTCATCGACAAGATCATCGACGCGATCCGCAAGACCGGCGCCGATGCGGTTCATCCGGGTTACGGTTTCCTCTCGGAAAACGCCGCCTTTGCGCAAGCGCTGGAAAAGGAAGGTGTCGCCTTCATCGGCCCGCCGGTTGGCGCGATCCAGGCGATGGGCGACAAGATCACCTCGAAGAAGCTCGCAGCTGCAGCGGGTGTCTCCACGGTTCCCGGCCATATGGGCCTGATCGAGGATGCTGACGAGGCCGTGCGGATCGCCGCGTCGATCGGCTATCCCGTGATGATCAAGGCGTCGGCCGGTGGCGGCGGCAAGGGCATGCGCATCGCCTGGAACGATCAGGAGGCGCGCGAAGGCTTCCAGTCTTCGAAGAACGAGGCAAAGAACGCGTTTGGCGACGACCGCATCTTCATCGAAAAGTTCGTGACCGAGCCGCGCCATATCGAGATCCAGGTGCTCGGCGACAAACACGGCAACACGCTCTATCTCGGCGAGCGCGAGTGCTCGATCCAGCGCCGCAACCAGAAGGTCATCGAGGAAGCCCCCTCACCGTTCCTTGACGCCGAGACCCGTAAGGCCATGGGCGAACAGGCGGTCGCGCTCGCCAAGGCCGTTGGCTACCATTCGGCCGGCACGGTCGAATTCATCGTCGACGGCAAGCGCAACTTCTACTTCCTCGAAATGAACACCCGCCTGCAGGTGGAGCATCCGGTGACTGAGCTCATCACCGGGCTCGATCTCGTCGAGCAGATGATCCGGGTTGCCGCCGGTGAGAAACTCGCTTTTGGCCAGGCCGACGTAAAGCTCAACGGCTGGGCGATCGAAAGCCGGCTCTATGCCGAAGACCCCTATCGCAACTTCCTGCCGTCGATCGGCCGGCTGACGCGCTATCGTCCCCCGGTCGAGGGCACAAGCGACAACGGAACGGTGACGCGCAACGATACCGGCGTTTTCGAGGGCGGCGAGATCTCGATGTTCTACGACCCGATGATCGCCAAGCTCTGCACCTGGGCACCGGATCGGCAGACGGCGGTAGACGCCATGGCCGACGCGCTCGATCAGTTCGAGGTCGAAGGCATCGGCCACAACCTGCCCTTCCTTTCAGCGGTCATGCAGCAGCAGCGCTTCCGCGAAGGCCGGCTGACGACCGCCTATATCGCCGAGGAATTTGCCGACGGCTTTCACGGCGTTGCGGCCGACGAGCAGTCGCTTCGCAAGATCGCGGCCGTCGCCGTCTCGATCAACCAGGTGCAGCAGGAGCGCGCCAGCCAGATTTCCGGCACGATCGGCAATCATCGCCGCGTCGTCGGCCATGACTGGGTGGTCAGCCTTGCCGATCATGATCTCGCGGTAACGGCCGGTTCATCCGCAGACGGTTCCTATGTGAGTTTCGCCGATGGCGTGCCGCTCACCATCGCCGGCGACTGGGCGCCCGGCCGCACGCTTGCCACCTTCAACATCGACAATGAACCCTTGAGCGTCAAAGTCGATCTGGTCGGAACCGCCATCCGGCTCCGCTGGCGCGGCATCGACGTCATCACCCACGTCAGAAGCCCGCGCGTTGCGGAACTGGCGCGGCTGATGCCGAAGAAGCTGCCGCCGGACACCTCGCGCATGCTGCTCTGCCCGATGCCGGGCGTCATCACCTCGGTCTCGGCCAAGGCCGGAGACACCGTCGAAGCCGGCCAGGCGCTCGCAGTGGTCGAGGCGATGAAGATGGAGAACATCCTGCGCGCCGAGAAGCGGGCCGTGGTCAAGCGTGTGGCGGTCGCCGCCGGCGCCAGCCTCGCGGTTGACGAACTGATCATGGAATTCGAGTGATGGCGACGGCCGTCGACGCCATCATCCAGGAGAGCATCCGATGACCGAAAAAACCATCAAGGACTGGGAAACGCTCGCCGAGCGTGAACTGAAGGCGGCGCCTGAAAGCCTCACCTGGCAGACGCCCGAGGGCATTGCGGTGAAGCCGCTCTATACGGCCGGCGACCTCGACGGCATCGATCATCTTTCTTCGCTGCCGGGCTTCGAGCCTTTCGTGCGCGGGCCGCGCGCGACCATGTATGCCGGGCGTCCCTGGACGATCCGCCAATATGCCGGCTTCTCCACGGCAGAGGCGTCCAACGCCTTCTACCGGAAGAACCTTGCGGCCGGACAGAAGGGCCTCTCGGTTGCTTTCGACCTTGCTACCCATCGCGGCTATGACAGCGACCATCCACGCGTCGAAGGCGATGTCGGCAAGGCGGGGGTTGCGATCGACTCGGTCGAGGATATGAAGATCCTGTTCGACGGCATTCCGCTCGAGGAGATGTCGGTGTCGATGACCATGAACGGCGCGGTGATCCCGATCCTAGCCTCGTTCATCGTCGCAGGCGAAGAACAGGGCGTTTCGCGCGACAAGCTCTCGGGGACCATCCAGAACGACATCCTCAAGGAGTTCATGGTCCGCAACACCTATATCTATCCGCCGGAACCCTCGATGCGCATCGTCGCGGATATCATCGAGTATACGGCGAAGGAGATGCCGAAGTTCAATTCGATCTCGATCTCCGGCTATCACATGCAGGAGGCCGGCGCGACGCTGGTGCAGGAACTCGCCTTCACGCTTGCCGACGGGCGCGAATATGTGCGCGCCGCCCTCGCCAAGGGGCTGAACGTCGATGAGTTCGCCGGCCGACTTTCCTTCTTCTTCGCGATCGGTATGAACTTCTTCATGGAAGCGGCGAAGCTTCGGGCAGCACGCCTGCTGTGGACGCGGATCATGCAGGAGTTCGAGCCGAAGAAGCCGTCGTCGCTGATGCTGCGCACCCATTGCCAGACGTCCGGTGTTTCGCTGCAGGAACAGGATCCCTACAACAACATCATCCGCACCGCCTTCGAGGCGATGTCGGCAGCCCTCGGCGGCACGCAATCGCTGCATACCAACTCCTTCGACGAGGCGATCGCGCTGCCGACGGAGTTTTCCGCGCGCATCGCCCGCAACACGCAACTGATCCTGCAACACGAGACCGGCGTCACCAAAGTCGTCGATCCGCTGGCCGGTTCCTATTACGTCGAGAGCCTGACCAATGAACTCGCCGAAAAGGCCTGGGCGCTGATCGAGGAGGTCGAGGCGATGGGAGGCATGACCCGTGCGGTCAACGCCGGCCTACCGAAGCGTCTGATCGAGGAGGCGGCAACGCGCCGTCAGGCCGCCGTCGACAAGGGCGAGGAGATCATCGTCGGCGTCAACAAGTACCGGCTCGACAACGAGGAGCCGATCGACATTCTGGAGATCGACAACAGCGCCGTGCGCGCCGCGCAGATCCGCCGGATCGAGGAGACCAAGCGTCGCCGCGACGGCGTCAGGGTGAGAGAAACGCTGGACGCGCTCTCCGCGGTGGCAAAGAGCGGCGAAGGCAATCTGCTTGCGGCGGCCGTGGAAGCCGCTCGCGCACGCGCCACCGTCGGCGAAATCTCGGACGCGATGCGCGGCGCATTCGGCGATCACGCGGCAACACCCAAGGTCGTCAGCAAGATCTATGGCAAGGCCTATGAGGGCGAGCCGGAGCTTGACGTTCTTTCCGGACGCCTCGACGAGGTCTCCGCAAAGCTCGGCCGCAAGCCGAAAATCATGGTCGCTAAGCTCGGCCAGGACGGCCACGACCGCGGCGCCAAGGTCATCGCCTCCGCCTTCGGAGATATCGGCTTCGACGTGCTCGCCGGCCCGCTGTTTCAGACACCGGACGAAGCCGCCGACATGGCGCTTAAGAGCAAGGTCAACGTCATTGGCGTCTCCTCGCTTGCTGCCGGCCACAAGACGCTGATGCCGCAGCTGGCGGAAGCCTTGAAGAAACGCGGCGGCGAGGATGTGATCGTCATCTGCGGCGGCGTAATCCCCCGTCAGGACTATGACTACCTGATGGACAATGGCGTGTCGGCCGTCTTCGGCCCGGGCACCAATGTGCTCGATGCCGCACGCGCGGTGCTCGATCTGATCGAAGGCAAGCGCCGCAATATCTGACGGGTCGGGGCGGAGGGCGTTTGCCCCTCCGCCAACTCCGCACGGTTGTCGGCGCCGATCTACGCAACTATGTTGTGTTCATGACGTCGATTGCCGAAGTCTTCGGACCCTTTGCTCTGATGGGGCGCCTGTTCGTTCGCTTCTGGCCGCAGCTTCTCTTGATCGGGACCTGCGGCTACATCACGCATGATCTCCTGATGCGTGCCGCAGTCTTCATCGGCCTGGAGCATCCGCTCGGCGGTATGGTGACACTGTCTTTCGTCGTGCTGGCAAAGCTCGTCGTCATTGTTCTGATGTTCATGGCGCTTCGACCGGGCCTGCCCGCACTCGAAGCGCTCCGGCAGCAGCCGGCGGCAGCGCGTGCCGCGAGCGCGGCACCGAAAGCCGACCGCCGGCTGATCGCCGTGACCGCCGCCGCCATCCTGCCGTTCTTTGCCTATTATGCCGCCTGGGGCTTCCTGGGCGATACGGTTCGCGAATATTCGCGCTTGGCGCTCAATGCCGTTGCCTTGGGCGAGGCGGCTGACTTTTTCGACATATCGAGATCGCGGGGCGTACTCGTGTCGATCGCGCTGTGCTGGCTGGTGCGCTGGGGCGCAAAACGCATGAGCAAGCGCAGTGAGGCTCCCTTCTGGCGCCTGCTGGTGGTCGCCGCAGACGCGAGTTGGATCTTCATCGGTCTTTATGGCCTGTCTGTCTGAAAGGACCAGTTCATCAGCTGGCTCGGCGCCGGCAAGCTTCTCGGCATGAACGAACTCACCTTCACCGGCATTGCGCATGCTGCCGAGACCTTCGTACCGGTGGAACTGAGAAAGCCCGATTGGAATGCGCAGGCGGAGGGCCTGTTCTTTTACGCGCTTCTTCCGATCATCTGGCTGGTCATGGCGGCAATCATCAACGGCTACGAACTTTTGAACCCGGCACCGCGCACGAAGCCGTCACCGCCACGGCGACGCGGAGCCAGAACCTTTCGCAAATGGGTTGCCGATTTCCTCGACCACTTCATCAGCGATTACCGCTCCCGTTACAGCCCGATCTGGACTTGCTTGAAGCTGACGCTCGGTTCGGGGCTCGCGACCCTTTTTACCTTCATCATCGCCTACCGCGCCATTGCCTGGATGGGCGCCTGGATTTGGTACGCGGCGACGCGAACGTTCAGCATGGGCGACCTGCAGAGTTGGCAGTTCGTCTTCGATGTTCTCGGCCTTCTCATCGGCAGCCCCAGCGATCTCGATGGCGGCATCGTGCTCGACGCCCTGCGCATCACCTTGCTGGCGGCGATGCTCGAACACGCCGTGTCCCGCCAGGCCGAGAAGAGCGAAATCAGCTACGCGTCCACTTGAAGATCAGGGTCTCGTCGCTGGCGCCGGGAAACTCGATCCGCAGCGAAAGATCACGTGCCTCCGCGGGAACGATGAAGCTCTCGGCCATGCGAACTGCGGTGCCGTCCTTGGCATCGCTGAAAGCCGCGCCACCGCAACGCGGCCACTCGGCCACGTCCGGATACATCTTCCGGACGATCGGTTCTGTCAGGGAGACGGGTTCGAACCGGCGCCCTTTGTCGTCGATCAGCCGGACGAGGCAGGCTCCCTGCAACAGCACGGCTCGATCGGTCGGCGACGCCTCGAATTCGGCGAGAATGACGCGCGCGTCATTGGTGCGCGGCAGACGTCTCATGTCGAGGAGCTTCCACTGTCCACCGGCGAAGGCCTGCGTCACGCCAACCTCGACGACGATTTCCGCCTTGGCGGTACTCAGCCAATGGCTCTCTCGAAGGCTCTCCCATGCACGGACGACAAAGGCGAGCGGTAGCGCGACCATCAGCGCCAGCAGGCAGGTCCAGAAGGTGCGTTTCTCGCTCATGCCGGTCCCTCCTCAGCGCGCAGCAAGCGTCCAGGGCGTGCCGCTGCTGCTGCGCCCAATGGTGACGGACGGCTTTATATCCACTGGCTGCTTGTCACCGAGCATTATCCAAAGCTCCTCCGCCAGCGGCATCACACGGCTTCGAGAGACCAGCAGCGTGCCGCTGGCGACGGCGGCTTCGGGAAGCTCGAAGGCAAGAAGCACCGGCTTCGGCAGGCCCGGCTCCAGCCTTTCCGTCAGCAGATAGCCGGGCACGGTCGAGAACCGCTGGCTGAGTTCATAGCGCAGGCCATTGCCTGCCAGCCATTGTGCGGATGTCAGCGTCATGGTTTCCGTCTTGGCGACGGCAGCGCCTTCGATGATCAACCAGACGCCGGATGAGGAATAGTCCTTGACGCGTCCGAAGCTCTCGACCTTAACCTGGCGCGCCAGATGCACGTTGGCCGCACCGAAAGCGAAGTCCCGGGTTTCCACCCGTTCGCCGGCTGCACCGCGAATGGCGATCGGCGCAGTGATGTCGCCGTAGCCGGGCGTGTTGTTTCGCATCGCATAGAGCACGGCGATTGCAAGCCCACAAAGGAGCAGCGTGCGGAAAGCCGATATCATTGCTCCGTCGTCTCCGCAGCTTGGCTGACCGCCAATTCAACCACCGCAGCCTCGCCGTCGTCGAACCAATTTGGTGCGCCGTAGAGGTTGTCACGTGGCTTGTAGATCTGTTTGCCGATGGACAGCGAAAGCTTTTCCGGCTCCGGACGATCCGGCGGCCACTCCCAGACCGCGATCAGCTTCTCCGGCATGTTCGGGTTGACCGCACTGGCGATCCATTTGTCCCTGGCGAGATAATAGATCGGCTTCGGCGATACGACTTCCTGCCCGTCCCTGATCGTAATCAGGTTCATGAAGGCATTGCTGGTGGCGACCGATCGGTTGTCGAGGTCGAGATCCACCATCAGGAATCGCTTCGGCTCGAATGGCTTGGTGCCGGTCGGCGGCACGGAGGCCATGGTGGCGTCGTTGATCGTCACCAGCCACCGGCCGGTATCGACCGCCTCACCCTTGGCAGCGCTTACGGCGGGCGCCGGGTTGGCCGCATCATAGACTGCCGTCGCAAAGGAGACCGCAGCCGCCGCCATGCCGCCGATTCCGGTGACCAGCATGATCAAAAGGCGCTGCCTGATTTTCGATCGTGGCACGACCGGCATTTGTCCTCCGTCCGCCCTCGGATGTTGCAACCGGAAGATAGGGAGGTTCGCGCGGAAAATCAAAACACGCGTATCGGCGCGAGCGTGTTTGTCGGACCGTCTCAGTTCAACAGCATCTAGATCCGTTGCATCTCGATCGGCACCACCTGACGGCGCGGGTCGGTGTTAGGCGGCCCTTTTTCGAAAGTCGCGCGAATGGGCAAAGGCTCGCCGTTTGCTTGCGAGGCCACCATATGCATCTGCAACCGCTCGCCGCGGCGAACGAACTGGATACTAAAAGGCCTGCCGCCGTACACGCCGGAAACGGTCGGCATCCACCGCCCCTTGCCGACCGCAAGCTCCACGTCGGCGAACCCTTCAATCTTCACGACGGCCTGCCAGCCCGTGTTGCTCGTGACGGTCAGCAGGCCGCCGTGTCTGACGAAACCGATATAGCACTTGCTACAGTCGCCGGCCGTCGACGTCAGTTGTCGCCATTGCCCGGCAAAGGCATGGCCATCCGCCTGCGCGGCCACTGCAAGCGCGAGGAACGTTAGGCCGGCCATGCCGACCCTGCAGAGAAACTTCACGCCTCAACTCCCTGATCGTCGCCAACCGTCTTTGAGACCGTCATAGGGCACTGCTCGTACATGCACTGATTGCACGATACATCGACAGCAACCCAGATGGAATAGCCGAGATATGGATCGCTTCCCCGGCCGATTTCCCCCTGCATTGGCGCTTGCCTTCTTGGCACGACGGACGACAATCGAGTGGAGCGGAAAGGGGTGAAACCAGGTACCGTTTCATCCGCCGTCCTCCGCTTCATGAGGGAGGCCTTTGATGCGAAAGCTGCAATCGCAAGGGGTTCATCACATCACGCTCGTCGGCGCCGACCGACAGACGTCGATCGATTTCTGGGAGGGGCTTCTCGGCATGCCCTTCATCTTCGAGCAGCCGAATCTCGACCGGGCAAGCGAAAGCCACCTCTATTTTGACCCGGGCGATGGCCGGCTGATTACCATCTTCACCGACGAGAACCGCAAGCCCGACCCCGAGCGCACTGCGACGGATATCGGCTGTGTACACCACATCGCCTTCGCTGTTTCGCGCGCGACGTTTACCCAGGCGGTGGAGCGGCTCAACGAGCGAAACATCCGGCACAGTGGCGTCAAGGATCGCGGCTTCATGGATTCGATCTATTTCGAGGATCCGCTCGGGCTGCTGGTCGAACTTGCCTCCTATCGCTTCGAGCCGCCGCCGGGCCACAGCCACGCCGAGGTGCTGATGGAGGCACACAAGGTCAGGGTCGCACGCGGCGACTACAACATCGCCGAGGTGCACCTGGCCGACGCCATCGAGACGCTGATCGAGCGTACCCGGCCGACGCTGTCGCCCGACCGGGAGCCGAAGGATCCTTATCGGTCGCGATAGGCCCTTGGTGGCCCACCGCCTGTCGTTCAACGCACGCGACCGGGCCGGCGAGCGAGCCGGAACCGCAGGATCGCGGGCAAAGGGAGGAGTGACATGTCTGCAATCAAGCTCAACGTGATCAAGCCCAGCGTCAACAACATGACGGCGCGCGTCTTCCTGAGGGCCGCCAAACTCGATTTCAACGAGCAGGATGTCTATGGCCAGACGCGCACGGCCGAGTATCTGGCGAAAGCGCCTTCGCATCTCACGCCGATGATGGAGACCGCGGACCTGCCCAAAGGCGCACTGTGGGAGAGCTGCGCGATCATGCAGTACCTTTGCAACAAGCATGGGCTCGACCAGTTCTATCCGAAGGACCCAGAGACCCGCGCCATGATCGACAGCGCCATGTTCTATCTGATCGGCACCTTCTATCCCTACCTCGCCCGGGCCACCTATCCGGTTTTGAACTTCCCGCTCTATCCGGGTGAAGTTGGCTGCAGCGATGCGGACGCAGAGACGAAGGAGAGGGCGCGCCGCGCAGCAGTTGAAGCACTTGCCGAACCGCTTGACGTCTTTCGCACGTTCTATATCGGCGACAAGCCCTTCATCGGCGGGGCCAGGCCCTCCATCGCCGACATCCGGCTGGCGGCAACGCTCGAATTCCTGGCGGCGATCGACTACCCGTTGCCGGGTTGGGCGAAGACCTATGTCACGAAAATGGAGGAGACACTTGGCGACGCCTACACCGGGCCGGCCACCGATGTGCGCGGCTACATCAGTTACGTGAAAGGGCTAAACTAGACGGGCCCGTGCGGGCTCCATCGGCGGCCATTTCGTCATTGAACCAAGAGCACGATGCCGGTTGCGCCGAGCGCCAACGTCCACAGGCGATCGAAGTTGATCCATGTCGAGCGGAGCACCGCAAGGCCAAGCCACTCGAAGACGGAGGTCGCCACCACCGCGACGACGGCCAGCATTGCTGCGCCATGAACCGCAACGGCGGCGAACGCGACCGGAAGCGAGCCTGAGATTGCAAGATCGCCAGGACGATCCGCCACGCAAAGGCTGAGGGCCGCCGGCACCAGCATCAGGCCCGCCCCATGGCTCGTCGCCATCAGGAAAGACCAGAGGCCGAGACCGGCCATGCCGACCCGCATGCCGACCCTCACCCGATGACGGTGTCCGTAGAGCGCGCCGTAGGCAGCGACACTGAGAATGAGCAGAGCCGCGACCAGCCTGAAATGGAGCGGCTCCAGCACTGCGCCGAACATGACGACAACCGCCAGCGTCAGGCTGGCCGAGACGGTGTGCCCCACCGCGATCGGCGCAAGCGACAGCCAGACGATCCGGCGGCTCTGGCGGTGAAGACCGAGCGCCACGGCAAAGAGCCAGCCCATCGCCGGATTTATGCCGTGAAAGGCGCCGAGGGCGACAATCGAAAGCCACGGCCAGACGGTCGTCATTCGTCCAAGCAGAGCCGCACGGCCACCCCTCCCTATGGATAGCAATAGGAATCGGACGAGCAGTCCCCGCCTTCGAGGCGAACCTGGTGCGGGCGATGGCCTTTCGGCCAGTCGACGAAAAACTTCTCGTCGAAGGCGATCCCACCACCGTCGGCGACATCGAGTTTGACCATCCAGCCGTCGATTCCATCGGGATAGAACTGCGGATCGATGGCGCCGTAGAGCGAATTGGTGAAATAGACCCGCTTGCAGTCCCGGCTGATCTCGACCATTTGCGGTCCGCCGTTCAGAGCGCCATTCTTCGTCTTCGGATGGCGCGCACGCGAAACGATGCCGCCGATCCGCACCCGGCCCGTTTCCTTTGGCGCAAAGGGGTCGGATACGTCGTACTGGATCATGTCTCCGGTGCCCCAGCAGGAGACGTAAAGGAACCGGTCGTCCATCGACAGATCTATATCAGTGACGAGCGGCGCGACGGCGCTGAAGCCTTTCAGCACCGGCGGCAGGAGATCCGGATCGGCCGGTTCCGCCGGAATCTCGATCACCTTCTTGACCGCCCAGCGGTCGCCGTCGCGATACCAGGTCCAGATCGATGCCGAGAGATCCTTCAGGCTGATGACGCAGCCGACGAAACCATAGGCCTTGGTCGGATCATGGGCCGGGCGCAGTTCGAAGACGAGTTGGTGTTCCTCACCGAAATCGATCTCCTGCAGGTGCTTGCGCTTGTGCAGATCCCAGAAATGCAAGCGCCGGCCGTATTTCGAGCCGAGCAGCACCTCCGGAACCAGCCCGTTCTCGAAGGTATCCGGCGTGCCCCATTCGCTGGTGATCATCGTGTCATGGCCGAGATGCCACCAGAAATCATAGGCGAGCTTCTGCGGCCCTCGATCCATTTCCCATTGCCCGAGCACGTCGAAGCTCTGATGGTCGAGCAGGAAGATGCCGCCAGGCGCCTTGCCGTCGCGGTCGGCGAGTGCGTTGACGTAGATGCCTTCAGGTCCGCAATGGGTGGTGTGCAGCCGCGAATAATTTGCCTTCTCGGCAATTTCCGCGGGCTCGATCACCCGGACGATCTTCGGATTGCGCGGGTCCGGCTTGGTGTCGATGATGTGCAGGCGAGAGGACCTCAGGCCCGGCACCACCAGATAGCGCCGCTCGACATGTGGATGCGGCGCGTTGGGGCAGAGGCACGAGGAACAGGCGTTCCAGCCGAAATGATGCAACTCGTCGCCGACATTCGGCATCTCGACCTGGCCGACGATTTGCGAATAGTTCGGAGAGGCCGGATCGACATCGACAACCGCGATGGCATCCGGCCTTCTTCGGTCCGGATCGAACGCCGCCACATAGGCGAGCGTTTCCTTTGGTGCCTTGGCCGCCATGCGCGGTGATGGATAGAAGGAGGGATCGGGTCGCCACGTCGCCATTACCATTCTCCCTTTAGAGAATTCCCAATGCGCGGTTCCTGATGCAGGCCTTTGATGCGGCAAAAACGCGTCGGAAATGCGGCCTGTCCGCCTTATTTCGTCGATCGCGCGCTTGTGACTGGATGTGGCCTTGTCGCCGCGAGGCGGTTGGCGACGCGCTCCTATGTCTCGATCCGCAGCTTCATCCGGTCAGCGGCAAAGCGGGTGCGGGAATACTCGATCGGTTTGCCGTCGAGATCGGCATTGAGCGATTGCGCCTCGAGCACGATTGCGCCAGGGGAGAGCTTCAGCATCGAAAGCTCCTCGGCGTCGGCATGGCGGGCGACGATTTCGGTCGAGGCGCGCACATAGTCGTCAAGCCCATGGGCGGCAAAGGCCTTGGTGACGGAATGCAACCGTTCAAACTCCTCGGCCATGCGCGGAAAGCGGTGCGCCGGATAGTAGCTCGACGACACTGACAGCGGTCGGCCATCGCCGCTGCTGACGGTCCTGAGTTCGATCACCGGATCACCGGGTCTGATGGCAAGCGCGCTCGCCACTTCGCCGGTTGCCGGCAATTCGGCGTGGCCGAGCAGCCGCGAGCCGATTTCCTTCACCTGGTGGCCGAGACCCTGTGAGAATCGCGTGCGCTTCGAGATCGGATAACTCACCCTTTCCTTGCGCTCGATCATCGTGCCGCGCCCCTGGACGGCACGCACCAGCCCCTCTTCGGCAAGCGCCGCCAGTGCGCTTCTGACCGTGTGCCGGTTGACGCCGAACTCACCGGCAAGCACCGTTTCCGGCGGCACCATGCCGGTCGCGTCATAGTCGCCATTGCTGATTGCCAAGCGGATCCGGTCGGCGATCTGTCGCCACAGGGCGACGCCGGTCTGGCGCTCCACCACTTTTCGCATTGCCGGGTCTTTTCGCATTGGCATGTCACAAGCCTGTCATTTGCGGACGTTATGGAAAAGTATAAGATGTACAGTTGTCTAGATCAATAGACATTTGAGGTGAAAATGATGGATGCGAAGCTGAAACAGGAAAGCCCGCCGGATCCGGCGCGCAAGAAGGCCATGGGGCTCTTCGCCCGCGCAACCCTCGACGAGCTCACCGCCGCTTGGGAAGCGCTGGCCGACAAGCCGGAGGTTCATCCGGTTCGCGGTCCGGAAACCGGTCTCGTCATGGTCCGTGGCCGCATCGGCGGTGGCGGCGATCCCTTCAATCTCGGCGAGGCGACAGTCTCGCGCGCCACCATCCGCCTTTCGACCGGCGAAATCGGCCACGGCCAGATGCTCGGCACCGATCGGCAGCGCGCACGGCTCGCGGCGATCTTCGATGCACTGTCCCAGCGTGACGGCGACAAGGCCAGCGTCGAGGCTCTGCTTGGCCGCGTTGCCGAACGGCTCGCGCAGGAAGAACGCCGCAAGGCGGAAGAGACTGCTGCAACCCGCGTCGACTTTTTCACCATGGTCCGGGGAGACGACTGATGGCCAGCCAATCGCAGATTTACGCCGGCGCCTTTGCCGATCCGGTCTTTGCTGCCCAATCCGTCTTTCGCGACCTGATGGACGGTTTCGCCCGTCCGGGCACGGCCAAGCGCCTCGCTTCGACGAGCACGCCTCCTGCTCCGCTCGGTGCGGCCGCTGGCGCGGTTGCCCTCACGCTCTGCGACCATGATACGCCCGTCTGGCTGACGCCGGCGCTCGGCAAGTCGGCGGTTCCGCAGTGGATCGCGTTCCATACGGGCGCCGCGGTCACCACCAGCAAGACCGAAGCCCGCTTCGCCTTCATCGAAAAGGCCGCCGCCTTCCCGGGCTTCGACCAGTTCTCGCTCGGCACGCAGGAATATCCGGATCGTTCGACGACGCTCGTCATCGAAGTCGAAGCGCTGACCGGCGGCCAGGCATTCGTCGCCAAGGGTCCCGGCATCAAGGACGAGACGGAGGTTGCAGTGAAGGGCCTGCCGGAAGTCTTTCTCGAATTCTGGACCGCCAATCGCGCGATCTTTCCGCGTGGCGTCGATCTCGTGCTGACCGCCGGCGACAAGCTCGTCTGCCTGCCACGTACAACCCGTCTTTCGCTCAAGGAGGCGTGAACCATGTATGTAGCCGTCAAGGGCGGGGAAGCCGCCATTGCCAATGCGCACCGCCTTCTCGCCGACCGCCGCCGCGGCGACCGCAACCTTCCCTCGATCACCACCGACCAGGTGGTCGAGCAGCTCGGTCTTGCCGTCGACCGGGTGATGGCGGAAGCCTCGCTCTATGATCGCGCGCTCGCAGCGCTTGCCGTTCGCCAGGCCCGCGGCGACATGATCGAGGCGATCTTCATCCTGCGGGCCTATCGCACGACCCTGCCGCGCTTCGGCTATTCCGAGCCGGTCGACACCGCCAACATGAAGGTCGAGCGCCGCGTTTCGGCAACCTACAAGGATCTGCCCGGCGGCCAATTGCTCGGCCCCACCTTCGACTACACCCACCGCCTGCTCGATCCCTCCCTGATCTCCGACGAAACCGTCGCGGAGCCGGCGGTCAAGGAGCCTGGCGAACACGTGATGCGCGTCTCGGACATTCTTGACGGCGAAGGCCTGATCGAGGGTGACGGCCAGATGCCCGAGGGCCATGTCATGGGCGACCTGACCCGCGAGCCGATGGAATTTCCGATGGCCCGGGACCTCCGCCTGCAGGCGCTCGCCCGCGGCGACGAAGGCTTCCTGCTGGCGCTTGCCTACTCCACTCAGCGCGGCTACGGCCGCACCCATCCTTTCGTCGGCGAAGTCCGCATCGGCGAAGTGGAAGTCGAGCTCGACTTGCCGGAACTCGGCTTTGCCGTCTCGCTCGGCGCCATCCGCGTCACCGAATGCCAGATGGTCAACCAGTTCAAGGGCTCGGCCAAGCAGCCGCCGCAATTTACCCGCGGCTACGGCCTCGTCTTCGGCCAGAGCGAACGCAAGGCGATGTCGATGTCGCTGGTCGACCGGGCACTGCGCACCGACGAGTTCAGCGAAGATGTCGTCGCACCCGCCCAGGACCAGGAATTCGTCATCTCGCACGCCGACAACGTCCAGGCGACCGGCTTCGTCGAGCACCTGAAGCTGCCGCACTATGTCGACTTCCAGGCCGAACTCGACCTCGTCCGCCGTATGCGGCGCGACTACGAGGCGGCCCATGCCGGCGACACGGTGAAGGAACAGCGGGAGGCGGCCGAATGATCGGGCATACCGCCAGCCCTAGCGGTTCAATCACCGCCACCATCCCCGCCGCCGCAATCGCCACCGTCAGCGGCGGGGGCGAACCCGGCATCCCCGGATCCGTCGCTCTTGCGCACTCTGCGATCCGGTTCGCGCTGTGGCCGACGGGCTATGCCGAACAGGCCGGCAACCGCAGAGCACAGCACAAAGATCCCAACCACCCAGACGAAAATCTCGCTCAAATCCTGGCCCCATCCGCGGTCGACACACTCAAGGGTAATCGGCGATGAACGACCTTGCTACCTATAATTTCGCCTATCTGGACGAACAAACGAAGCGCATGATCCGCCGCGCGATCCTGAAAGCGATCGCTATTCCCGGCTATCAGGTGCCCTTCGCCTCGCGTGAAATGCCGATGCCCTATGGCTGGGGCACCGGCGGCGTCCAGGTCACCGCCTCGATCCTCGGTCCGCAGGACGTCCTGAAGGTCATCGACCAGGGCGCCGACGACACCACCAACGCTGTCTCGATCCGCGCCTTCTTCCAGAAGGTCGCCAATGTCGCGGTCACAACCAAGACGAAGGAAGCGACGATCATCCAGACGCGCCACCGCATTCCGGAGGAAAAGCTCACCGAAGGCCAGACGCTCGTCTACCAGGTGCCGATCCCGGAACCCTTGCGCTTCCTCGAGCCGCGCGAGACCGAGACGCGAAAGATGCATGCGCTCGAGGAATACGGGCTGATGCATGTGAAGCTCTACGAGGACATCGCCCGCAACGGTCATATCGCCACCACCTATGCCTATCCGGTCAAGGTCGAGGGGCGTTACGTGATGGACCCGTCGCCGACGCCGAAATTCGACAATCCGAAGATGCACATGTCGGAAGCGCTGCAGCTCTTCGGTGCCGGCCGCGAAAAGCGGATCTATGCCGTGCCGCCCTATACCGATGTCGTCAGCCTCGATTTCGACGACCATCCGTTCGAGATCCAGAGCTTCGACAAGCCCTGCGCACTCTGCGGCGCCGAGGACGTCTATCTCGACGAGGTCATTCTCGACGACAAGGGCGGGCGCATGTTCGTCTGCTCCGACACCGATCATTGCGAAGACCGCCGCGCCTGCGGCCATGCAGGTCACATGCTTGCCCGAAAGGAAGCCGCAGAATGAGTACGCTCCCGCTTCTGAAAGTGAACGACGTCTCGAAGTTCTACGGAAGCCGCATCGGCTGCCGCAACGTCTCCTTCGAGCTCTATGCGGGCGAGGTGCTGGCCATCGTCGGCGAATCCGGTTCCGGCAAGACGACGCTTCTTTCGTGCCTCTCGACCCGCCTGATGCCGACCTCCGGCATCGTCGAATATCACATGCGCGACGGTCAGTACCGCGACCTCGCGCGCATGGGCGAAGCCGAGCGCCGGTTCCTCATGCGCACGGACTGGGGCTTCGTGCACCAGAACCCGGCCGATGGTCTGCGCATGACGGTTTCGGCTGGCGCCAATGTCGGCGAACGGCTGATGGCCGTCGGCGATCGCCACTACGGCAACATTCGCGCCACCGCCAGCGATTGGCTGGAGCGGGTGGAGATCGGCGTCGACCGCATCGACGACCAGCCGCGCGCCTTCTCCGGCGGCATGCGCCAGCGCCTGCAGATCGCCCGCAACCTCGTGACCTCCCCCCGCCTCGTCTTCATGGACGAGCCGACCGGCGGTCTCGACGTGTCTGTCCAGGCGCGCCTGCTCGACCTGGTGCGCGGTCTCGTGCACGACCTCGGGCTTGCCGCCATCATCGTCACCCACGATCTCGCCGTCGCCCGCCTTCTCTCACACCGCATGATGGTGATGAAGGATGGCGCCGTCATCGAACAGGGCCTGACCGACCGGGTGCTCGACGATCCGCGCGAGCCCTATACCCAGCTCCTCGTTTCATCCATCCTGCAGGTGTAAACCATGGCCACGCCCCTTGTTGTTTCCGAAGTCGCAAAAAGCTTCACCATGCACCTGCGTGACGGTATCCGCCGGCCGGTCGTCGCCAACGTCTCCTTCTCGGTGAAGGCCGGCGAATGCGTCGTTCTCGGTGGCCCCTCCGGCGTCGGTAAAAGCTCGATCCTGAAAATGCTCTACGGCAATTACGGCGTCGACGAAGGCCAGATCCTGATGGATCACGACGGCAAACTCGTGAATCTCGCAACCGCCGAGCCGCGCACCGTGCTCGAAGTCCGGCGCACGACGCTTGGCTATGTCAGCCAGTTCCTGCGGGTCGTGCCGCGCGTCTCCTCCCTCGACATCGTTGCCGAGCCGCTGCAGGCCCGCGGTACACCGATCGAGGAAGCCCGCACACGCGCAGCCGAACTCCTGAGCAAGCTGAACCTGCCGCGCGAACTCTGGGGCCTTCCGCCGGCGACCTTCTCCGGCGGCGAGCAGCAGCGCGTCAACATCGCCCGCGGCTTCATCACTGAGCACAAGATCCTGTTGCTCGACGAGCCGACCGCTTCGCTCGACGCGAAGAACCGGGCGGTCGTGGTCGAGTTGATCGCCGAGAAGAAGGCCAAAGGTACAGCACTGATCGGCATCTTCCATGACGAGGAAGTGCGCGATGCCGTTGCCGACCGCATCCTCGATGTCTCGGCCTTCTCACCGCGAAAGGCCGCCGCATGAGCCAGAAGCTAGGACTCGAGCCCTTCATCCATCCGACAGCGAGCGTCAACAATTCGACGCTCGGCCGCTACACCGAAGTGCAGGAGCGCTCGCGCCTCGACGAGGTCGAGTTCGGCGACTACTCCTACATGATGCAGGACGGTTCGATCTGGTGTGCGACGATCGGCAAGTTCGTCAATATCGCCGCCGCCGTGCGCATCAACGCCACCAACCACCCGACCTGGCGCGCGACGCTGCACCATTTCACCTATCGCGCGCCGAATTATTGGGACGACACCGAACTCGACCACGACCTTTTTGCCTGGCGGCGGTCGAACCGGGTGACGATCGGCCATGACGTCTGGATCGGCCACGGCGCCACCATCCTGCCGGGCGTCACGGTCGGCAACGGTGCTGTCATCGGCGCCGGCGCAGTCGTCTCGAAGGACGTCGAGCCCTACACCATCGTCGGCGGCGTGCCCGCAAAACTCATCCGCGCTCGCTTCAATGAAGGCATCGGCGAACGGATGGACGCACTCTCATGGTGGGACTGGGACCACCAACGCCTCCGCCGCGCGCTTGACGACTTCCGCGAACTGACGGCCGAGGAATTTTTGGTGCGTTACTGCTGAGCAATTACAGGCGCCGAGCGCAAGTTCGGCGCCTCATTGGGGCGAATCGGCTGGTCACGATAATCGCGCTCTGGAATGCCTGATTTGCCACCCGGAGCCGAAACTCGTGAACCGCCTTCGCATCATCATGCTGCTAACCATCAGCGCGCTTTCATCCACGTCGACATTCGCTGACACAACCTCATGTCCGCAAAAGCGAGGAGAGATCTATTGCTCAGACGTCGTTCCCATGTGCAATTTGAAGCTCAAGACGGCTGAAGGCGAAAGCCTAGAAGACGAAACGAAGGATTGCGCCGACTTTCCCCTTCCCGTCGAAGAAATCCGAAAAGACAAGCAGGTTATCTATACGGTTTTCGGCGGTCTTGCGGCTTATTCCATGGCATGTGCCAAGCACGTGGTGCGTGTTCACGACAAAGATCGTTTGAGCGCCTTCGAGTACACCCAGGAATTCTTCGTGCTCCCGCCATATGTTCGGTTCGAGTCTTGCGAAGGCTGACCGCCGGGTACGCATGAGGCAATGCGGTCTAGGGCCCGTTCACCAGCTTCAAGATCAACCGATGAATATTGCCACCATCCGTCAGTTCCACCTGGTCGAAGTCGCGGCTGCGCTGGCGCTGGGTCTGCGAGAGCGCGCCGAGGCGCTTGGTCATTTCCGTCCGGATCTTCTGGCACTTCGGATCATCGGGGACGGTCAGCCCCAGCGTCGCCTGCTCGATCGCCCGCACCATTTCCTTGATGAAGTCGCCGTGCACGAGTTCGTGCTTGCGCACGCCTGCAATGAAGACGTCCCAGTTCTCGCGCGTGCCCGCGGGCAGCGTCTTTGCGGGCTTCGGCAGTGTGTAGGTGATGATCAGCTTTGGCCTTGCCGTCGTCAGCACGCAGGCCCCGCCCTGCTGTTCGTACTTCCGCGTCCAGGTCAATTTGAAATTGGTGTGAGCGATCGCCCGGCCGATCCCGGCTTTCGGCCCCCGTTCGCCGATCGAGGCATAGAGGTCCGCCCCCGTCTGCCCGGAGATCACATAAGGCGCTTCCTTTTCGACCGCCTGCCATTCGGTAAACGCGCTGCCCGGTGCTGACGCGAGGCAAAGGGCAACTGCGCCCAGACAAAGGCTTTTGTTCAATCCAAACCCTCGACGTTCGCCTTTCACGGCGCACAACTCTACCCGCCCTCCTTAACGGGAATCTGCGAATGGCAACAGCTCAAATGCAAAGGCACCGCAGCCCAATCCGAGCCGCGGTGCCCTTGTGTTTTTCAGATCATGTCGGGCCAGTTGCGGGAGGATTCAACGGCCGACAATCGCGACCTTAGTTGACGGCCGTCAGCGTCATCGAGGTGCCGGTTGCGGCGAGGTTGAGGCCGATCTGGCCGGTGAGGCTGATCGTCTGCAGATGGATCGAGCCGGACGTGCCGCCCACCAGGATGTTGGCGCCAACGCCGGCGCCGACGGTCGCTTCCGCGGTTGCCCCCTGGTAGAGGCCACCGAGCGAGCCACGGTGATAACCCGCGGTCGGCGCGAACACGGCCCAGATCAGGCGGCTCTGCGTGGTGAAGCCAACATCGACGCCCATCTTGCGGATGGCGCCGGAGTAATGATCAGATGCTTCCGCGCCCATGGTCGAGCGGAAGACGCAATCGACTTCCTTGGCAGACCCAAGCACATAGCCGACACCGCCGGCGATGTTGCAATCAAGGTAGCCGATCTTGACGCCATTGGTGGTATCCGGCTCCGGCTGCGGTTGAACTGTCGCGAGATCGGCAGCGTTTGCGGCGATCGCGCCAGCGAGAACCAGAGACGCTGCGGACACCTTCACGGCAAAACTCTTTTTCATTCTTGTCTCCTTCTCGGAACGTCAGAAATGATTGGCATTTGACCGGCGGCACACGAACTCAAGAACACATAGCGCACGCTGCAGGAAAGCACAGCCATAGCCCGCCTTCGGGCAATTCCGTGGCAAGTCTTGGTTAGCCGAGAAAATTGATGGGGTTTCCCCAACGATGACCAGAGATTGTGTTGAAAAAGCCACGACCGCGGGCGCGCTCCGCCGTGGTTTTCTATCCCCAAGACCCGCTGAAAAGTCCGTCCCAGGGCGGAAAATTCGCCCTTGCAAAAGGGCACTCACGCGCGCGAGATTTGCGATCGGACGGCGCGGCTGCCGCCCGATCGCAGGTATCGAAACATCATCCTTAGCGGCGCTGCCCCAGGAAGCCGTCGGCAACACGGGCCGTCAGCGCCAACGAGACCGCGCCGGCATCCGGATGGCCAATGCTCTTTTCGGCGAGCGGGCGCGCCCGGCCGAGTTTCGGCGTCAGGCTGGAGGTCGCCTCGGCCGCATCGGTTGCAGCCTTGGCGGCAACCTGCCACGCCTCGATCAGGCGCTTGCCGGCGGCAAACTCGCGCTCCAGTGCCTCGACAAAGGGCACCAGCGCGTCGACGAGTGTCTTGTCGCCGACGCGCGCACGGCCGAGGCGGGTGACGCCATCGAGCGCCAGGCGTGCGCCATCGACAATGGCTGCATCCGAAGGCGCCGTCTGGTCGTCAAAGGCATTGCTCCACGAACGCAGCAACAGGCCCCAGATCGCACCCGACGTGCCGCCGGCGCGATCCGCCCAGGCATCGCCTGCCGCAGCCAGGACGCTTGCCGCTCCGGCGCCGGCAGCGACCGCCGCCTTTGCCGCCTCGTCGGCTGCGGCCGAACCGCGGCGCATGCCCTGGCCGTGGTCGCCATCTCCGGCAAAGGCATCGATGCGGCCGAGTTCTTCTTCGGCCTGCTTCAGCGCTTCGGCGAGCGCAGCGATCAGCTGCGCAATGCACTTGCCGCTCTCCTTCGAGGCGTCTGAGGCAGGAGCGAACGTCGCCGGGCCGTCCTCGTTCTCGATCTCGTCGGTCGCGGGCTCGGCCGCGATGATCGTGCCCTTGCGCAGCACCGGTGCGTCGCAGGCAGCGCGCCAATAGGTCTCAAGTTCGTCGTTCAGCCACATCAGCGTCAGCGAGCAGCCCTGCATGTCCAGGCTGGTGACGAATTCACCGCATTCGGGATCGACGATCTCGAGGCCTGCCGCCTTCAGTTCCTTCTCGACCGCGACCCAAAGCACGAAGAGTTCCTCGTACTTCGTCGAACCGAGACCGTTCAGGAGAGGGGCAACCTTGCGGACATCCGCCGGGCGTTCGGCCAGCAGCTTGCCGACCAGAAGCCTGGCGAACTCGCTCGTCGAAACCATCTTTTCTTCGCGGATGCCCGGCTCACCGTGGATGCCGAGACCAAGCGCCATCTCGCCCTTCGGCACGGTGAAGAGCGGCGCCTTGGCGCCCGGAAGCGTGCAGCCGCCGAAGGCGACCCCGAAAGAAACCGTGCGATCGTTGGCAAGGCGGGTGACGCGCTCGACCTCATCCAGATTGAGGCCGGCTTCCGCAGCCGCCCCCGCAATCTTGAAGACGACGAGGTCGCCGGCAATGCCGCGGCGCTTGGCCGGCGTTTCGGCCGATGCACTGGCCACGTCGTCCGTCACCGGCACGATGCGCACGTCGATGCCTTCAGCGCGCAGGCGCTCGGCCGCAACACCGAAGTTCAGAACGTCGCCGGCATAGTTGCCAAAGCCGAGCAGCACGCCACCGCCCTGACTGGCCTGACGGCAGACGCGGGCAACGGCCGCGGTCGACGGAGAAGCGAAAACATCGCCGGCAACGGCCGCATCCGCCATGCCCGGCCCGACATAGCCGGCAAAAGCCGGATAATGCCCGGAGCCGCCGCCGATGACGACGGCGACTTTTCCCTTCGGCACCTTGGTCGAGCGGACGACGCCGCCTTTCACGAGACGGACATTGCGCGCGTAGATCGAACTGAACCCGGCAAGCGCGGTCGTGGCGAACTCTTCCGGTGCGTCAAAGATGGTGGTCATCGCGTCTCTTCCCTTATTCGCGAGGCAGGATGCGCCTCAGATAGTCCCGGTTGGCAGCGCTGACGGAGAGACCGTCGCCGCCGTAATGTTCGCAAAGGAACGGGCTGTTGTAGCCGTGGGCAAGCGCCATGCGGATCGCGGCGCGGTAGTTGATCACACCGAACTCCAGCGGCGCCGGATGGGTGACCACCAGGCCCGACGTCTCGTCCTCGGTGCGGTAGTAGTTCTTGACGTGCCAGTACTTGGCGAAGGGGGCAACCTTGGCCATCATCTGTTGCCAGTGCTCGACCGGACGGTGGAGACGAACAAGGTTGCCGAGATCGGCATTGATGCCGACATTCTGCAAGCCGACATCGGTGACGAAGCGCACGGCGCTGTCGGCCGAGCCGATATAGGTATCCTCGTACATTTCCAGCGCCAGCTCGATACCGAGTTCCTCGGCATGGCGGCCGAGTTCGCGAATGCGCTGAACGGCCTTCTGCCAGATGGCGGGGTCGTCAGGGTTCTTCACGCCGTCGACCGTCCAGAACCAGAGCGCCTTCTTCTGTGCCTCTGTCAGTGGGCCGAAGAAGCCGAAGGAAACAGAGCCCGCGCCGATCGCCGCCGCGGTTTCGATGACCCGGTGGCCGTAGGCAAGGTACTCGTCGCCATGCTCCGGGTCGATCACGCTGCGCCGCGAAGTCGAGATCGCGGGCATGGCGAGGCCGAGGTCGCGGGTCAGCTTGACGAAACTGTCGCGCCGCGCCGGCGAGAGATCGGCGAGCCGGATCCAGCTGTCGGTCGGGTCGAGTTCGGTGAAGCCGGCATCAACGACGTCGGCGAGCGTTTCGGCCCATTGCTCGGCCGATTGCTCCTGCACCGAACTGCCGTCTGCCAGCACGTTCGGATACTGGATCATGGCGGCCGCAATCGGCCAGGTTTCACGGGTCCATTTGCGCGATGTGTTCGCCATGGTTCTTTCCTCACCATTTGCCAGATCATTTCGACGCTTCAGCGAAACGATGAAATGATCCAACTCTTTGAAGCAACGCAACTGCGAATGGAAAGCTGCGAGACTTTTTTCCTGGAATCGTGCGGTCGTTGGGGTGCGGCGGCTCCGTCAAGCCGCCGCGCTGCCGTCACCATGCGGGTGGGCATCATGCTTGCGCTTGCGAACCAGGCCGATCAGTCCGAAGACGAGCGGCGACAGCAGAAGGGCAAGGGCGAGCGCCATCAGCGAGGAAACCAGCGGGTTCGACCAGAAGATGTTGAGGCTGCCGCCGGAGAGAAGCATCGACTGGCGGAAGGCATCTTCGGCCTTGTCGCCAAGCACCATGGCGAGAACCAGCGGCGCCAGCGGGTAATCGAGCTTCTTGAACACGTAGCCGAGCAAGCCGAAGCCGATGACCAGAAAGATGTCGAAGACCGAATTTGCCACCTGGTAGGCACCGGAGAAGATGACGGCGACGATGATCGGGCCGATGATCGCAAAGGGTACGCGCAGGATCGAGGCATAGAGCGGCACGGTAGCGATCACCAGGAAGACGGCGACCACGTTGCCGAGATACATCGAGGCAATGAGGCCCCAGACGAAATCCGGCCGCTCGGTGAAGAGCATCGGTCCGGGTGTCAGGCCCCAGATCATCAGGCCGCCCATCATGACGGCAGCCGTTGCCGAACCGGGGACGCCGAGCGCCAGCATCGGAAGCAGCGCCGAAGTGCCGGCGGAGTGGTCGGCGGTTTCGGGTGCGACGACGCCACGCGGGTCGCCCTTGCCGAACTTCGACTTGTCGCGCGCCGAGCGGCGGGCAACGCCGTAGCTCATGAACGAGGCGGCCGTCGGGCCGGCCGGCGTGATGCCCATCCAGATACCGATGATCGTCGAGCGCAGGATCGTGAACCAGTAGCGTGGGATCTCGACGAGCGTGCGGCCGATCTCGACGAGCTTGACGCGCGCCTTGATGCCCTCGAAGCGCAAGCCTTCTTCCGTCGTCAGCAGGAGTTCGCCGATGCCGAAGAGACCCATGACGGCGATCAGGAAGCTGACGCCCTTGATCAGGGTCGGGATATCGAAGGTGAGGCGCAAGTCGCCGGAGATCGTGTCCATGCCGATGGAGGCAAGCGCGAAGCCGAGCATCATCGAGACGAGCGTCTTGAAGGGCGATTGCGCGCCCATGGAAATGAAGCTTGCAAAGGCCAGGAAGTAGACGGCGAAATATTCGGGCGAAGAGAAGCGCAACGCGAAGTTTGCGACCCAGCCGGACAGCAGCGTGATCATCACGACGCCGGCGAGCGCGCCGATGCCGGCCGACACGAAGGCGAGCGTCAGCGCGCGGCTTGCCTGCCCGGCTTTCGCCATCGGGTAGCCGTCGAAGGTCGTCGCCACCGACGAGGGTTCGCCGGGAATGTTGAAGAGGATCGATGTAGTCGACCCGCCAAAAAGTGCGCCCCAATACATGCAGGAGAGCAGGATGATGGCGGAGATCGGGTCCATCGAGAAGGTCAGCGGCAACAGGAGCGACACGCCATTCGGCGCGCCAAGGCCCGGCAGCACGCCGACCAGAATGCCGAGCGTGACGCCGACCATCATCAGCAGGATATGGTTCCAGCTGAGGATGTGGCCGAAGCCATCGATCAGGAGACCGATATTTTCCATGTCATTCCTCCCGGGGCTCAAAGCGCGTCGCGATCTCTCGGATCCGCTCCCTGCGCTTTAAGTCTTTGATTGTCTGCGTGTCGTTATTTGCGCGACATGCCCTCAGTAGATTCCGAACCAGGCCTCGACCGGCCCCTTGAGCAGCGGAACCTTGAAGCCGATCTCAAATACGACGAAGAAGAACAGCGAGACCGCGACGCCGGACGGCAAGGCGATCCACCATTTGTAACGCCCCTGGAAGAACATCGTGCCTGCGATGTAGAGCGCCGTGCCGACATAGAGGCCGAGCCAGGCGGAAACACCGGCAAAGGCAATCAGCGGCAACAGAAACGACGAGACCACCTTGGCGCGGTGACTGTCGATGAAGATTTCGCCCGTGCCGCGATGCTTGACGAAAGCGTGGATGGCGTTCGCAACGCTTCCGAGAAGGATCAGCAGACCGACATAGAAGGGAAAATAGCCGGCTTCCGGCCCGAATTCGGTCCATCCCGCACCGATATCGAGGGATCCGTAGCAGACCGCCACGCCAAAGGCGCCGGTCAGCGCAGCAACGCCAAGCTCAACCGCGAAGCGGGAAACCCCATTCGCACCGTTCTCGCTCATGATCGTGACCTTTCAAAGCGAATGACGGGCGCCCGAAGGCACCCGCCTCAATGTCCCGCCTTAGTTGGCGAGCCAACCTTCGCGCTTCAGCACTTCGCCGACAGCAGCACCATCCATCTCGATGGCGGCCTTGAAGTCGTCGCCGGCAATGTAGGCAGGCGACTGCGAGGTGTCGGCGAGGTACTTCGCCCATTCCGGCGTTTCCGAAACCTTGCGCATCAGGTCCGCATAGAACTTGACCGCATCCTGGTCAACGCCAGCCGGCAGCCAGACCGTGCGCGGCATGGAGTAGTTGTCGATGGCGATGCCCGATTCCTTGCAGGTCGGAATATCGCTCCAGGCCTTGTCGCCGGCGACCTTGGTTTCGTTGGAGAGCTTGACGCTCTTGAAGACGCAGAGCGGCTTGACCATGCCGGCCTGCCACTGGCCGAGGTTTTCGCTCGGGTTGTTGACGTTGGCGTCGAGGTGTTCGCCGGCAAGCTGAACAGCCGCTTCACCACCGCTCTTGAACGGGATGTAGTTGATCGTAGCGCCAGTCGCTTCGTTGATCATCGAGGTCAGGATCTGGTCGACATCCTTCGACTGGCTGCCGCCGATCTTGAGACCGCCTTCCTTCGCCTTGGCGGCGAAGTCTGCGGCGGTGTTGTAGGACGCCTTGCCGTTTACCCAGAGAATGAACTCGTCAGAGGCGAGCGCCGCCACCGGTGTCAGATCTTCAGCCTTGTAGGGAACCTTGGCGCGAACCGGCAGAAGGTAGGCGTTGTTGGTGCCGAATGCGAGCTTGTAGGCGTCGCCCTTGTTGGTCGCCGTGTAGACGAAACCTTCGGCGCCACCGGCGCTGCCCTTGTTGGTGACGACAACAGGAGCCTTCATCAGCTCGTACTTGCCGATGATTGCCTGGATCGTACGGGCGAAGATGTCAGTGCCGCCGCCCGGACCTGCCGTGACGACGAATTCAACCGGGCGATCGGGTTCGAAGGCTGCGGCCGGAGCAGCAACGCCGAAGACGGCTGCCATGATGCATGCGATGGAGACGGTATTCTTCAAGTCGGGTCCTCCCGTTTGTGGTTCTGCGGCGCAAGACCTCCTCCTGCGCCGTTATTGCGTGAAAGCGTGCGAAATCAGGCCGCAGCCTTGAGAGCCGCCTTTTTCTTCGCCATGCGCACGGCAAGCAGTAGCGCTTCGCGGCTCGCGCCGAGGTCGGCAATGCCCTTGCCGGCGATGTCGTAGGCAGTGCCGTGGGCCGGCGTGCAGAGCGCGAAGGGCAGGCCGCCCATCATGGTCACGCCCTTGTCGAAGCCCATCAGCTTCATCGCGATCTGGCCCTGGTCGTGGTACATGGTGAGGACGGCATCGTAGCCTTCCTTGAGAGCCCGCCCGAAAACCGTATCCGCCGGGAACGGACCTTCGACGTTGAAGCCAAGCGACTTCGCCTTTTCGACGGCCGGCTCGATGATATCGATTTCTTCCATGCCGAAGCTGCCGCCGTCACCGGCGTGCGGGTTGAGACCGGCGACCGCGATCCTTGCCTCTTCGTGACCGGCTTCCCTGAGGCAGGCCTGGGTTAGTTCAAGCTCGGCGATGATGCCGTCGACCGAGAGGTTGTCAGCGACTTCCTTGAGCGGAATGTGCGACGTGACGCGGGCGTTCCAGACCTTTTCGAGGACGTTGAACTCGCGAACCTTGCCGGTGAAGCCGAGAACATCGGCAACAAAGCGGATTTCGTCGTCATAGCCCGGATAGGCAAACCGCATGGCTTTCTTGTTGAAGGGCGTGAAGCAGACGGCGTCGGCCTTGCCCGCATGCGCGAGCTCGAGCGCGGTGCGGAAGTTGCGGGTCGCAAAGGTGCCGCCCGCAAGCGTCGCCTCGCCGCGAACGACGTCGGCCGGATCGAGATGAGCGAGATCGACGAAAACGTGGCGCGACGTGCCTGCCTTGTCGAGATCTTCGAGGCTGGACGGCTCGAGATCGAGCGTCACACCAGCAGTCTTCGCACCCTCGTCCAAGATCCGGCGATCGCCGATGGCGATGATGTGCGCGGCTTCACGGATATCGGTAAGCGCCAACAGCTTGGCCGTGAGCTCCGGGCTGATGCCGGCCGGATCGCCCATGGCGAGCGCAATGACAGGACGCGCGCCGTTACCGGCAGCACCGTTGGTCGTCATGAGAGATGTCCTCCACTTCATTCTTTCGGCTGCCGTCATACGTTATTCAAAATTCTGCATCAAGTCTTTTGTATTCTGTATGCAGCATTTTCTGTTGACGGTGGCGAAGCCCGTCTCCATGCTTTAATGAGACAGCGCTGATTCAATCGGCGCGAACGGGAACAGACGGTCGACACCCAGTCGCCAGACGCAGAAGCAAAACAATGAACGAAATCACATCTCTGGAGAGGCGGCCGGACGGCGGTCCAGGCCCGATCAGGCGCACGGCGCTGCATGACACGCTGGTCAGCCACCTGCGCGACATGATCATCGAAGGCGACCTGTCGCCCGGTACCCGCCTGCATGAAGGCCAACTCGGCGAGCAGCTCGGCGTGTCCCGCACGCCACTGCGCGAAGCCATCAAGTATCTGGCGAGCGAGGGACTGGTGGAGCTCGTTCCGAGCCGCGGCGCCGTCGTCAAGCGCTTCAGCGCCAAGGACGTGCACGACATGCTGACAGTCCTGCAGACGCTGGAGGAGCTTGCCGGCAAGCTTGCCTGCGACGCGGCGAGCGATGCCGGCATTGCCGAAGTGCGCGCTCTCCACGACGAAATGGTGCAGCGCTACAAGGCGAGCGACCGCCTGCAGTATTACAAGCTCAACCAGCAGATCCATTCGGCCATCGTCCAGCTCGCAGCAAATGCTGCGCTGGCCGATATGCATGCCGTTCTGCAGACGCGGCTGAAGCGCATCCGCTTCATCGGTCACGAAGGACCGGAGAAATGGGCAGCGGCCGTTGCCGAGCACGAGGAGATGATCGTCGCGCTCGAAGCCCGCGACAAGGCAAAGCTATCCGAGGTTCTCGGGCGACACCTGATGAATGCCTGGGAGCGGGTCAAGGCTTCCGTCTGATTTTTCAGCGGGGCAGCAACCGCCCCACCTACGGCAACTCTGAGGGCGCCCGACGGGCGCCCTTCGTCATTCGGCGCCCCCAATATTGCAGCAATGCGAACAGACCGCCGACAGCTGTTTCCCGAATAAGACACATTGCTTGGAAAACAACTTAGAATATTCGAACACTATTGACTTTGACTTGGTCGAAATTCACTGAATCCACGGTGGGGTGGAGACGGGAACTAACATGGGGCGGCAAAGACGTCGGGTACTGCTCGCTACGGCAGCGATACTCTGTCCAAGCATAGTATTCGCTGAACCGGTCCAGCGAACGCCGCCCGTTGCCGGATCGGTGATCGCCCGCAAGTCCGGCGAAGAAGTTCGTTTCGTCGACGTCTCCAACTGGCGCTTCGTCGACCTCGCCCAGGATTTGCTGTCCGGAGACGTGCTGCGCACCAACGCAACCGGCGCACTTGCCGTTCTCTTTTCCGACCACACGCAGATCCGGCTCGGCCGCAATACCGCATTGCGCGTCAAGCGTATGGGCACGGGCGGTGATACCAATCTCGAACTGCAATCGGGTACGATCTGGGCCCGTGCCGAACGTGGCGGCCAGGGCCTCACCATCGACACGCCGGCGGCAACGGCCGCCATTCGCGGCACCGACTGGACACTGACGGTTGCTGGCGACACCACCTCGCTGACCGTGCTTGAAGGCGTGGTCGAACTCAGCAACGAGCTTGGCAGCGTCACCGTCGCTCAAGGCGAAGGCGCAGTCGCGGCGATCGGCAAGGCGCCGTCCAAGGTGGTGGTCGTGACGCCGAAGGACCGCGAACAGATGCTCTTCCATCTGTCGCTGCGCGATGCGTTCGCCTTGATGCCGCCGACGCCGCTGAAGGTGCGTGACATGCGCAACCAGCGCGAACGGATCGAAGCCAGGCCGGAGACGTCCCGTTCGGCGGAAGATTGGCTGACGCTCGCCGAAATCCAACTGCAGTTCGACGGACGGGCGCAGGCCACGGCCGCGCTTGAGCAGGCTCGGCATCTGGGCCTTAGCCGATCTCAAGCCGCGCGCGCCTATCTCGTCGAAGCGCTGATTGCCGGCTCAGAGAACCGCTACACCGATGCGGCACAGCTCTTTGCCAAGGCCGCTCCGGGGCTCGACGCCAATCGCCGCTCTGTCGCTGCCTATGGCGGCTATTTTGCACGCGCGCTGGCAAATCCGGATCGCGTCGAGGAGCCCCCGTCTCAGGCGGCGGGAGCCTACGGCGCCTTTGCCGCGGCCTGGACCGCGGGCTTCCGCACCGATATCCGTGCGGCAATCGACACGATCAAGAAAGCGGAAAAGCAGTACCCCGACGATCCGTTCCTTCCAGCGGCTCGCGCGCAATTCGCCATGCTGCTCGACGATCGCGACGAAATGCGCGATGGCATCGAAAAGGCGCTTGCGAACGATCCCGACGATCCAACCGCACTCGAATCCCGCGCCAAATATCGTTTGCTCATTGAAAATGATCGGCGCGGCGCGCTGGCGGACCTTGAGCGCGCCGTAGAAATCACACCCGGCGACGCGTCCATCTGGAACTGGATAGGCTTGGCGAAGAGCGATCGGGGCGACAATCGCGGCGCCGAAAGAGCGTTCCGCAAAGCGGTCGAACTCGACCCGGCAGACCCGCTCTACCACGCCAATCTCTCGATCCTCTATCTCGACGAAAACCGGATGAAGGAAGCGAAGGCTGAGATCGACGCGGCCCTGGCCGCCGACCCTTCCTTTGACATCACCCTGGTCGCGCGCGGGCGCTACCACATGCAGACCGGCGAACTGGAGAAGGCCCTGAACGACCTGCTTGCCGGCTCGACCGCCAATCCTGCCTATTCCAATGCCCAATTGCTGCTGGCAGGTGCCTACTACGAAAAGGGCGACCGCATCCCCGCCGCGCAAGCGCTCGACAATGCCGATCGCCTCGATCCGAACGATCCGGTCATCATGCAGATGCGCACCGCCATCGCGATCGACGAATACGATTCCGATGCGGCGATCCGCTATGCCCAGGAGCTCATGCGCCGGACTCGGGCGCGCGGCGGCGAAAGTGCGCCGCTTGGAGCCAACCAAGATGCCGGCTCGACGCTCAACGATGCCTTCCGGCTGCAGGGGTTGAACGCGTGGGGGCAATATTACGGCGACGCCGTCTTCGACCCGTTCACGGGATCGAGCTATGTCGACCAGGCGATCCGCGGCAGCGTCAATCCGCTGTTCAACGACTATGACTTCGATGGTAGCCCGGTCGTCAACACTGCCAACCCGCAGAGCTTCTCCGCGTTTTTCCAGGGCCTGCTGATCGAACCGCACATGCTGGCGAGCCGCGAGCGCACGGCCAACATTGTCCAGCGGCCGTTCTTCGAAGCCGCGCTTGGCGGCGGCATCATCGCCGACAACGATCACACCGGCTGGATCGGCGAAGCGGAACTGCGTGGGCTGACCTTTTCGCCCTTCCCGATCAGCGTCTATGGCAATCTCCACTGGGAGGAGCCGCGCGACACCATCGACCTCGGTCAGGGCCTGGCGATCGAGCGCGAGACACGCCTGCTCGGCGGCAACGGCTATCTGACCGCCTCGCCGACGCCAGACGACCGGATCATCGCCTATGCCAATTATGGCAAGTTCGATGACGACAAGAGCGTCCTCGACTATCCGGCCACCGGCTTCGACAACTTCCTTGACGACAAGGCCGACCGACTTTTGTCAGGTGTGGCCTGGAGCCACACTTTCGGCTATCGCAACATCGCCAATGCAGCCTTTTTCTTTTCCGATCAGGACGTCGTGGAAAACGAGAAGGTCAGCGGCTCACGCCTAAGCTTCCCCGACCTCGCCACCATTCGCAGCGAGGACAGGCAGAAAACCTATATTGCCGCCGTCAACCACCTTTACGGAGACGGCGACTTCACCTGGCGCTACGGGATCGAAGGCGGCGTCGTTCGCTCCGACAGTTCGTTCGATATCTTCGATCCGCTGGCGATAAGGATCGGAAGCAACAACATCCCCTTCATCGGATCCGGCTCGTCCTCGGCGACACAGACCGTTGCCAAGGCCTATGTCGACACGATCTACGAAATCACACCGGACCTGAAGACGGAAGGCGCACTGTTTGCCCGCTACATCGAGGATGTCAACGACGGCGATGTCCGCCTTGAGCCAAAGCTCGGCATTGCATGGGCGCCGGCGGAAGGGCATTGGCTGCGCGCCGCCGCCATGCGCGACGGCCTGAATTTCGACGTCGCCACCCTCGCCCCGATCGGCATTGTTGCCCTGCAGCCCAACCAGCTTCGCTTCGGCGCGGAAGGCTACGCCGACACCCTGGCACTCCGCTGGGACGCGGAGTGGAACAACTGGCTCTTTACTGCACTCGACTATCAGCACCAGGAAGTGCACGAACTGTCGCTCAATGTCCCACTGTCCCCGGTCAATCTGGACTATGAAAAGGTCGGGCTAGACCGGTTCGCCGCGACGGCGAACTTTGCGATCGGTCACGGCTTCGGCCTTTCCCTGACGGCCGCCCATACGGAAGCCGACGTCAAGGAGCACACCGTCAACCAGTTGGACGAACTTCTCTTCGTACCAGAAAACACCGGCCAAGTGGCGCTGACCTGGGTCAACACCGCCAACGTCAAGGCGACGATCGCCGCCAACTATATCGGCTCGCGGCCGGCTGGCGGGGTAACGCTCGAAGATTTCTGGACGCTCGACGCATCGCTGCAATGGGAACCCTTCGACAAACAGATCGAAGTCGACCTTGCGGCCTTCAATCTGCTTGACGAGGACTTCGAGCTTAGAGACGGCATTCCCGGTTGGGGGCCGACGTTCAAGGGCACGGTCAAGGTGCGGTTCTGATCAAGGAGCACGTCGCCGTGCAGGCATCGGGCGGCCGATACGGACAGTTGGATAGGCGTCGCCTGGCGCTGCGGCGGCTGAAGCTGCTGGGGCTCGCCGCCTTCGTCAGCATCGCGCTTTCGCTTGCGACCTTGTCCAATGCCTGGCTGCTCAACGAATTGCGCAGCTTCGATTATCTGTCGACCGTCGGCACACCGTCGCTCCCAGAAAACAGCCCCATCGTCGTTGCCATCGACGAGCCATCCATGGCCGAGATCGGCCAGCAATGGCCGTGGCCACGTGCGCTGCACGCCCGCCTCATCGAAGCACTGCGCAAGGCTGGCGCCCGCGCGATTGGCGTCGACGTCATTTTCGCCGAGCCTTCGGCCGATCCGGTCAACGATGACGCGCTGGAGGGCGCGCTTGGTAACGACGTCGTTCTCGCCGGTGACCAGACGCTTGTGGAAGCGCCGCAGGCCGACCAGTTCGTGCGCACCGAGCCGCTAGCCCGCTTCACCGCCAAGGGTGCCAGCACCGGGATCGCGTCAGTCAATCTTGGTGGCGACGGCACGCTGCGCTCCGTCCCGGACTACCCCGACGGCTTTGCCGCTGTTCTCGCCGAGATCGCGGGCATGCGAACGCAACCTCCGCCGGCGGATGCCCTTATTCAGGTCTTCGGACCGGCGCGGACCTATCCCACCGTCTCCTATTACCAGGCGCTCGATCCCGCCAACTTCCTGCCGGAGGGCACTTTCCGCGATCGGGTCGTGCTTGTCGGGCTCAGCCTGCAGAATGCACCGTCGATCGCCGATGGTGGCGCGGACGCCTTCGCGACCTCCGATACCGTGCACTCGAACAAGCTCGTCTCCGGCGTCGAGATGCAGGCGACGATCTACGACAACCTGGCGCACGACCTTTTCATTCAGCGAGCTCCGCGGCCCGTCGTGATTGCGGCGATCACGTTTGCCGCCATCCTGGCCGCCTTCGCGGTGCTGAGGACAACGGGATGGCGCACGCTCGGATACACCATCGTCGCGCTGAGCCTCATCGTTCTTGCGAGTTATGTAGCCATGCGCCTCGGCCATGTTTTCCTCTCGCCGCTCGGCCCGGGGCTGGCCTTCGGTACGGTGGCTGCCGGGCAGGCGGGCCTGGACTACGCCGACGAGCGCCGACGCCGCCGCGAAATCACCCGCGCGTTCCAGCAGTATCTGTCCCCCGCCCTTGTCGAACGGCTCGCAAAAGACCCGTCGCACCTGAAACTCGGCGGCGAACGGCGGACGCTGTCGATCCTCTTTTGCGATATCCGCGGCTTCACCACCATCGCCGAGGAAATGAAAGACGACCCGGAGCGGTTGACGACGCTCGTCAACCGCCTGCTGACGCCGCTGTCGGATGCGGTGCTGAAACAGGGCGGCACCATCGACAAATACATCGGCGACTGCCTGATGGCCTTCTGGAACGCGCCGCTTGACGACCCCGACCATGCGGTCCACGCCGTGCGTGCGGCGCTCGACATGCTTGCGGCACTGGCGCGGGTCAACGAAGAACTGGAGACCGAGGCGAAGCGGGAGCGCCGGCCCGCACAAACGCTGCGGATCGGCATTGGCATTAACACCGGTGAATGCGTCGTCGGCAACATGGGCTCACATCAGCGCTTCGACTATTCCGCCCTCGGCGATGCCGTCAATCTCGCCTCGCGTCTCGAAGGTGCGTCCAAGGATTACGGCATCTCCCTGCTTCTTGGCGAAGAGACCGCGCGTCTCGTTGAAAAAAACTTCCCGATTGCGGAACTCGACCGCATCACCGTCAAGGGGCGCAGCACCGTGTCCCCCGTCTTCACAGTCGCCGTCGGCGCCAAGAAGGAAGCGCTCGATCGCCACCGGTCCTTCGTGCAAGCCAAATATGACGGCGCGCTGCAGATGCAGGACGGAGTTTTCGACCAGCTGAAAAATGCCCTGCCACCGCTCGCACGCTACTACGAGCGTGAGCGCGGCCGTCTCGATGCCCCTAAACAAGAACCGAGGTGAGCCGCCTCCGATTCAGTGCAGGCCACCGACCCCCAGCAGCCGTTCGACTGCATCATGATCGCCAGCAAGTGCCTCCGGCCTTCCGCTCCAGGCGATGCGCCCACGCTCGAGCACGATCACCTGATCGGCAAAGTCGAGTGCGCTCTGGATGCGTTGCTCCACCAGCAGGATGGTCATGTCCCCGGTCTTGGCCAGTTCGGCGAAGGCCTTCATCAGTTCCTCGCAGATGACAGGCGCCAGGCCCTCCAGCGGCTCGTCGAGAAGCAGGATGGATGGGCGGCCAAGGATCGAGCGCGCCGTCGACAGCATCTGCTGCTCGCCGCCGGAGAGCTGGCTGCCGAGATTGCGCCGCCGCTCGTACAGCCGCGGGAACATATCGTAGGCTTCTTGGATCGCACTTTTCGGACGGCTCTTGAGGCCGACGAACAGATTCTCCTCGACGGTCAGCGTCGGGAAGACGCACCGCGCCTGCGGCACGAAACCGAGGCCTTGCATGGCGCGTGAGGCGCTCGGCAACGCCGTCACATCCGTGCTGCCCATGCGGATGCGTCCGTCATACCGCCGCGTCTGGCCGGCGAGCGTCGCAAGCAGCGTCGTCTTGCCCATGCCGTTGCGGCCGAGCACGGCAAGGCGGGCGCCAGCCGGAACGGCGAATGAGACGCCTTCGAGCACCCGCGTCGGGCCGTAGCCTGCGGACAGGTTTTCCACCTCAAGCGGCGTGGCTGGCATTGGCATAGCTCCCCAGATAGGCTTCCCGCACGCGCGGATCCTTCGTCACATCAGACGGCGAACCGTCGAAGATGATCGCGCCCGCAGCCAACACCACCACGCGCTTGGCAAAGCGGAAAACGAGATCCATGTCATGCTCGATCATCAAGACGGCGAGATCTGCCGGCAGGTCGGCGAGCGCCTGCTCGATGCGACCGGTGTCGCTCTGCGGCACGCCGGCGGCAGGCTCGTCGAGCAGCAGCACCCTCGGTTTCAGCGCCAGCGCGACGGCGATCTCCAGCAGGCGTTGCTGGCCATAGGCAATCTCGCTCACCTTGCGGTGCATCAACGCCTTGAGACCGAGCTTGCCGAGAAGCTCCTGGACCTCGTCCATGACGTCGGGCATGCCGAGAAAATTGCCGAAGAGCCGGCCGGAGCGGCCGCTCCGCTGCAACACGGCAAGAGCAACGTGCTCGGCCGGCGTCATATCGGCAAAGAGCCGCGTCACCTGGAACGAGCGGACGAGCCCCCTTCGCACCCGGCCGATGGCGTCGATACCGGTCACCACCTCGCCACCGATACGGACCTCGCCGGAATCCGGCTTGAGATTGCCGGTCACGAGATTGACGAAGGTCGTCTTGCCAGCGCCATTCGGCCCGATCAGCGCGACCCGGTCACCAGGCGCGATGCTGAGGCTGACGTCATTGGTGACCGCGAGCCCGCCGAAGGCGCGCTTCAGATTGTGGACTTCGAAGATCGGCTGCATCACTGTGCCTCCTTGCGGCGGGCAAAGAACGCAGCCGCGGTGCCATAGATGCCCTTCGGCGCAAAGAGCACGACGGCGATCAACAGCGCGCCGACCATCGTCAACCAGTGGAAGGGATTGGCCGCCGAGACCACGTCCTCGAAGAACATGAAAACGACAGTGCCCGTGAGCGCACCGAAGAGCGAGCCCGTACCGCCGAGCACCAGCATGACCAGGCTTTCGGCCGACATGGTGAAGGAGAGGCTGTCGAGGCCGACGACCTGGGTGGAGATCGCGTTCAGCGCGCCGCCGACGCCGGCAACGGCTCCGGATATGACGTACATTTTCGTCAGCGCGATTTTCGGCGACGCACCCATGGAGCGAATACGGACGGGATCCTCCTTGATGCCCCGGCACAGCATGCCGAAGGGCGAGCGCACGATCAGGCGCAGCGCGACGAAGACGATGGCAAGCAGCGCCACGCCGAAGACATAGGCCGTGCGGCCCCAGAGATCGAACTCGTAGAGGCCGAGAAGTGCCGTCGGCGCGATCCCGGAAAGGCCGTCGCTGCCACCGGTCCAGGAGGAGGCCTTGTTGGCGAGTTCGTGGAAGAGATGGATGAGCGCGATCGACAGCACCAGTTGCGGCAGGCCGTGGGCGCGCAGGATGACGACACCGCAGACGAGCCCGGCCACCGCGCCGGCCAAGATACCGAAGGCGAGCATCGCCAGCGGATCGTTGATGCCGTAATGCGCCGAGGCGATGCCCGCTGCATAAGCGCCGGCGCCGAAGAGCGCGGCATGGCCAAGCGTCGCGACACCGCAATAGCCGGTGACGAGATCGAGCGACAACACCAGGAGAGCGGCTGCGATGATCCGCGTCAGAAGCGCCAGATTGTTGGGAAAGAGGAAATAGCCGATCAACGCGACCAGCAAGATTACGGCCAATCCTATGAGGTCTCCACCGCCGAACCGCCGGCGCACGGGCGATGCAGCAATCATGTCGTTCGTCGTCGTCATGGTCATCCCTTGGCCCTCCCGGCGAGCCCGCGCGGGAACACGCAGATGATCGCGATCACGGCCAGATAGAAGAAGAACTCGCCGAATTCCGGCATGAGATAACGGCCGGTCGTATCGATCGCGCCGAGCAGCAGGCAGGCAACGAGCGCGCCCGGGATAGAGCCGGCGCCGCCGACGGAGACGACGACCAGGAACGTCACCATGTAGCGCAACGCGTAATAGGGTTCGACCGGCAGAAGCTCCGCGCCCACGACGCCGCCGAAAGCGGCGAGCCCGACGGCAACCGCAAAGCTCACCGCATAGACGATTTCCGTGCGGACACCGAGGGCGGCCGCCATCGCCGCGTTGTCGACCGAGGCCCGCAGCTTGACGCCGAAGGCGGTCTTTTCGATCGCGTACCAGAGGCCAGCAGCGACCGCGAGGCCGCAGACGATCGCGAAGATGCGGTGCGTGGCGATCGCCCGGAAGCCAAGGTCGACGGATCCCTGCAATTCGCTTGGCAGCGGCACGGTCTTCAGCGTCGGGCCGAAGACATAGTTGGCAATGCCGATGATGCAGAACGTAATACCAATGGTCATCAGCACCTGGGTCAGTTCCGGTGCGCCGTAGATCCGCCGATAGAGCAGCCGCTCGATCGGTACGGCGATGATGATGGTGCCGAAGATCGCAAGCAGCACGGCAAAGCCATAGGCAAGACCGAGATCGCGCGCCGCATAGGAGGCGATGTAGCCGCCGATCATGGCGAAGGCGCCATGCGCGAGATTGACCACGCGCATCAGGCCCATGGTGACCGAAAGACCGATGGAGATGACGAAGAGCACCATGCCATAGGCAAGGGCGTCGATCGCGATGCTGAGGACGGTTTGCATGGGGCTATCCGTTGCCCTTTCTTCCAAATTTGGCTGCGCCGGATTCGGAGCGCATTATATGCGCGGAGCGGCAGTCAGGCGCCAGCATTCGCGGCGCCGCAGGCGCGCCGGTCGCTCTCAATAGCAACCGGTCAAAGCATCATCGGTGTCGGCGGGCGCGTGGGCACCCGCCCCAGGTCGACTACTTCAGCGCAGCGAGACCGGGATCGCCCTGCTTCTCGAAGGTCTGGATTTCCTTGTTGTAGTAGGTGCCGTCATCGGCCTTGGCGACTTCACGCAGATAGATGTTCTGGGTGATGTGACGCGAATCCGGATCGATGGTCACGGGGCCGCGCGGGCTGACCCAGGAAAGGCCCTTCACGGCTTCGACCGCCTTGGCCGCATCCTGCTTACCGCCGGTCGCCTCAATCATCTTGTAGATCACATGCATGCCGTCATAGGCGCCGACCGAGGGGAAAGAGAGTTCGGCCGAGTTGCCGATCGCCTTGCCGGCAGCCTCGACGAAAGCCTTGTTCTCCGGCGAGTCGTGCGAGACCGCGTAGTGGAAGGTCGTCTGGATGCCGAGCGCAGCCTCGCCAAGGGCCGGCAGGTCGGATTCCTGCGTCAGGTCGCCGGGGGCGAAGAACTTGATGCCGCCGTCCTTCAGACCGTTCTCCTTGAAGGCCTTGACGAAGCCGAGAGTCGTCGGACCGGACGGCAGGAAGGCGAAGACGCCCTCGGCGCCGGAATCCTTGATGCGTTGCATGATCGGCGAGAAGTCGTTGGTCGCAAGCGGCATGCGGATCGCTTCGACCACCTGGCCGCCGGCCGCTTCGAAGCCCGCTTTGAAGGCGTTCTCGGCGTCCACGCCTGGGCCGTAGTCGCTGACGACGGAGATGACCTTGGAAACGCCGGCGTCCTTGGCAACCTTGGCGATCGGCGTCGAGGTCTGCCAGGTGGTGAAGGAGGTGCGCACGATGAGCGGGCTCTTGGTGACGATCGCCGAGGTCGCCGCGTTCATGATGACGAGCGGCACGTTCGCCTGGGTGAGCAGCGGTGTGACCGCCATCGCATCCGGTGTGAAGTAGAAGCCGGCGAGATACTGCACGCCTTCCTTCACGACCAGTTCCTGCGCCAGCGCCTTGGACTGAGCGGGGTCGGCCTGCGGCACGTCGCGATAGATGATCTCGATATCATCGTCGCCGACCTTGCTGCCGTTCAGTGCCATATAGGCATCGATACCGGCCTTGAAGTTCTTGCCCTGAAGCGCGAACGGGCCGGAGAAGGGTCCGACAACACCGATCTTGATCGTGTCGGCATAGGCAGCACTGCTCATGGCCAAAGCTGCAACCGCTGCCAGAATCATCCGTTTCATATTTCCTCCCTGCGACGCCGATCGCTCCCGAACCCGCATCGTCTTCGCAAACCCCGTTGATTTGATAGCAGTCAACTTGCCATGCCAAACGGTAATGTAAAAATGAAATATGGGGCCAAAATCATAATTCAACGGTTATGTTTTCCGGCAAACCGTCGCGCCCGCGTGAGCTGCGCACCGTGGTGACGAAGTCACCCTTCACGTTGATTCCCGAAAAGAACAATATGGTGGCAAGTCGGTCGCACCCACATGCGATCCACCGTATTGGTCGATAAGAATGAATAGGGACCACAGGCATGCCGGGTCGAAGGCCAGCGGATAAACGAGGGCAAGACAACGTCCCTACCTCGCCGCACCTCCCAAGCGCTTCAAACGGCGGCTTTGCGCATCCATATTCAATCGCTAAACACGGTCACTCGACGGTAATGAGATTGTCGAGGCCAAGCGTTGCAGTCCGCGACGTCAGAGAGCCACCATAGACGACCTCGACGGCGCCCGTGACCTCCTCGAAGTCGAGCACGGCTCCGATCTCGTAGTTGCCGAAAACCACCCAATAGTTCGGGTGCGGCGTGAAGACAGCCGTCATGTTCGGCGCTCCCTGCACAACGAACGTACCGGATCCAGCCATTCCGATCCCAACGGACGTCCGATTGGGGACGACGTTCGACAGCTGTTCTATCGTAAGTGACCCAGGCGTCCCGCTGGCGCCCGGATTGCTGAAGGTCGTCGCTCCGACTGCGTCCTGGGTGAGCTGAATCAGGTTTTCACCGCCGGGGTCTGCCGGCTTCACCTGCGATGCCGAAAACGAGATCCCCGGCTGCAGCAGACCGGTCTCCGACCAGATGAAGCAGTAATCGGGGCTCCAGGCGAAGGTGACGCGGCTGTCGGGCGCGGTCGGCCGGGCCAACCAGGCGAGCGACAGGACGTCCGTCGGACCCATGGTTTCGGGCGGCCTCTGGAAGACGGCGAAACTGCCGGAAAGCTGCGAGTTGTTTACGCATGTCAGAGTGTATGACGTCATCGGTTCTGCCCCAGACCTCTTGCATTTCCCCTCAAGGATGCAGAACAGCTATCAGCTTTTCCTATGGTTGTCTTCAGGCCAGATTTCGCCAAATCTGGGATGATCATCCGGGGCCTTCACAAGCTGTCGGGCACTGGCGACGTTTCCACCGTCGCACGGTTGCGAGGGTGGAAACGATCGCCGTTCACGCTCAGAGGGCGCTGGCCGCCACCCCAATCGCGTCCGACAGGATCTCCAGCCCGCGATCGATTTCTTCCGGCGTTACGGTCAAGGGAGGAGCAATGCGAAACACGCCGCCCATGCCGGGAAGCTTGACGATGTTCATGCTGAGGCCGCGCCGCATCGCTTCTTCCATAACCCTTGCACCGAGCTCGAAGCCCGGCGCCTTCGTCTGCCGGTCCGCGACAACTTCGAGCCCAAGAAGAAGGCCGCGTCCCCTGATATCGCCGACGCACTCGAATCTTTGCTGCAATGATTGAAGCCCCTCGCGCAGCCGCTCGCCGCGCGCAATCGCCTGTTCGACAAGGCCATCACGCTCGATCACATCGAGCACCGTCACGCCGACCGCCGCCGGCAATGGGTCGGAGACATGGGTGGTATAGAAGAGGAAACCTCTTTCATGCGCCTTCTGTTCGATTTCCGCCGTCGTCATCACGGCGGCAAGCGGCAGTCCGGCGCCCAAGGTCTTCGACAGGGTGAGAATGTCCGGCGTCACGCCGTCGCGCTGGAAGGCAAACATATGCCCCGTCCGGCCGACGCCAGTCTGCGCCTCGTCGAGGATGAGCAGCATGCCGCGTTCTTCGCACTTGCGCTTGAGTGCTGCGAGATACCCCGGCGGAAGTTCGAGGATCCCGCCGCTCGAAAGGATCGGTTCGGCGATGAACGCCGCAAGGCTGCCCGTCGACTGCCGGTCGATGAGCGCGAAGGCGTCATCGAGCTCCGTCTGCCAGTCGTTGCTGCCATCCGGGTGGGTAAAGCGCGGCCGATAGGAATTCGGCGCCGGTATTACAAACGAGCCGGCGGCCGCGGGACCGTAACCCTTTCGCCCGGCGCTATAAGTCGCCGAGGCGGCAGCGCCCGTCATGCCATGCCAGCTCTGCGCGAAGGCGACGACTTCATGCCCGCCGGTCACCAGCTTGGCCATGCGAATGGCCGCCTCGTTCGATTCAGCGCCGGTCGTCAGCAGTTGAACCCGATCGAGCCCCGGCGCAATTGCGGCAAGACGCGTGGCAAGTTCGACCACGGGCCTCGACAGCATGCCGCTGAAGAGATGGGCGACTGTCCGCATCTGCCGCTCGACGGTCGCAACGATGTCCGGGTGGGTGTGGCCGAGAACACCACTCATCTGTCCGGAGGTGAAATCCAGGATGGCACGACCGTCCGCATCGTAAACAAAACTTCCTTCCGCCCGATCCACGATGATCGACTCGAAACCGGGGCCATAGCGCGTGAGGTGTTTGTTGGCGGCGGCCCAGAACGCCGGATCGGAATTCAGCGACATCAGAATGCTCCTCGTTGGCGGTCCTCAATGGCTAACGGGCATTTCAGTTTCAGGCAAATTGATAGTATTCCGCTCCGGTATCGGATAATTTGATATGATGAGAAACCTCGACCTTGCGCTGCTCAGGAACTTCGCCGTCATCGCGCGGACGGGCTCCATCAGCCTTGCCTCCCAGCAGGTCGGGCGAACGCAATCGACGCTCAGCATGCAGATGCAGCGCCTCGAGGACTTTCTCGAACAGGCCCTCTTCCACCGCACCGGATCGGGCGTGCGGCTGACGGCAGCGGGTGAAAAACTGCTGGTCCATGCCGAGTACCTTCTTGCCGGGCACGACGAAATCCTGGCGGAGATGGAAGGCAAAGGCCTCAAGGGCTCCGTCACCCTGGGCTGCCCGGAAGATTACTCGATCGCTTTCCTTCCAGGGATCATCGAACGCTTTCTCGATCAGCACCCGGAGGTGGAATTGCGCATGGTCTGTGCTCCGACCACGGAGTTGCGCCCGATGCTGCTGCGGCGGCAGGTCGACCTGGCGCTGGTTTCAATCGCCGACGCCGCAAACGGCGAGGTCATTCGAACCGAAGACTTCGTGTGGGTCGGCAAGGTTGCGCAGCCGGAAATCCTCGACCGTGTCGCCCTGCCCCTTGCCTTGTCGGCCCCGACGACGCTCGACTACCGGGCAGCCTGCGACGCGATGGAAGCGATCGATCGACGTTACCGTGTCGCCTTTGCAAGCAACAGCCTCGCCGGGCTCATCGCATTTGCCCGCTCCGGCCATGCTATCGCCGTCCTGACGAGAACCTCCGTCCCCTCCGATCTGCACATCATTTCGGCCGGATTGCCGAAGCTGCCGACGATCGGCATTGCGCTGGAATTTGCCGAGCCGCGCCCGTCATCTGCGGTGAAGGCGCTTGCGGATCATGTGCGGGCGGTACTGCCCGCCATTTGAAAGTGCCGCGGGGGATGGTTACCGCCCAAAGCCGGTGGCCAGTTTGAGCGCGGCCGTTCCCAGTCGCGCGGCCGCAGCCCGAAGCGCACCCGTTTCATATCCCGAAAACCCGAGGATGAGCCCTTCGGCATCGCTTCGCTGCATGAAGGTTTCGCACAATAGCACCGCGTCGATCTTCGCTTCCGCTCGGATCACTTGCGACAAGCCTGGCGCCAGCCCGTCGCGCGGCCGGACGATCATGTGAAGGCCCTGCTCAGGGATATCCGGGCACAGCGTCCCGCGGGACGTGGCGCTGACGATTTCGGCCAGTTGATCGCGAGCGGCACGGTAGCGCCGCTGGCTCTTGCGCAATTGGGACGCAACCGATCCGTCCGCCAGAAGATCGGCCACGGCGTTCTGCAGGAACACCGGCATGAACCGGTCAAAGGCGGCGCGCCGCGTCAGGACCCGTTCTAACGCTCCCGGAGGCACCACAACGTAGCCCAGCCGCAGCCCCGGAAACAGCGTCTTGGCGCAGGTTCCGAGATAGACGACGCGGTCCGGCGCCAGTCCCGCCAGCGCCGTCAGCGGCGGACCCGAATAGCGAAACTCGCTGTCGTAGTCGTCCTCGAAGATCCAGGCGCCGGCTGCCTCCGCCCATTCGATCAGCGCCACACGCCGGTCCATTGCCATCTTCACGCCGGTGGGAAACTGGTGCGAAGGCGTGACATAGGCAGCCTTGGCGCGCGGGTTTCGCGCAGTGCCCGCGGCAACATCGATCCCTGCCCCGTCGACCGGCACCGGTACGGGCCGCATCCCCGCCGCCGTGAGTGTCGAGCGCGACGCGCCATAGCCGGGTTCCTCGACCCATGCCCAATCTCCGGGCTCAAGCAGTGCATCGACACAGAGCCTCAGGCCGTGCTGGGTGCCGCTGACGATGACAACGCACCCGGGATCGCAGCGGATGCCTCGGTTGACGGCCAGGAAGTCTGCGATCTGTCGCCGCAAATGCAAGCTGCCGCGCGGATCGCCATAGGCAAGGTCGTCCGCGCTCGCTTCGGCAATATGGCGCCGGGTTGCCGCGGCCAGTCGCGCAAGGAAGGCCGGCTCCACATGGGTCTGGCCAAGAGCAAAGGGCGGCCGGCCGCCAAAGGTCAGCGCGATATCCGGCGCCGCCGCGATGGATGGCGGTGTCGGCAGGCTGGACGAGACATAGGTGCCCGAGCCGTGACGGGCTTCGATCAACCCGTCGTTCACCAGGTGCTCATAGGCGGCAACGATCATGTTGCGGCTTATACCAAGCTGGCTGGAAAGCTCGCGGCTCGACGGCAGGCGGGAACCGGGCGGGAGCAGCCCGTCGACGATGGCGGCGCGCAAGCCGCTATGGACGCGAAGCGACTGGTTGCGGATCGAGCCGTCGAGTTCGATCGGCGGGAAGGCCGATTCCTGTCTTGGATGAAAAGTGGTTGGCATGAGGCTAACGGAAGTGGACCTATTTCAAACCAGTCTGCGCATGCGAACCTTCAGGAAGCAAGCCTGAAAGGAACCAGCCGTGACCGAACATTCCGCTCCCACCTACCCCGTCGATACGGTCAACCGCGTCAAGCGCCGCCATGATCGTGGCTTCTATGACCACGAGACCGTGCACAGACTGCTCGACGCGGCAGCTCTCGCCCACGTCGCCTATGTCATCGACGGTCAGCCTTTCTGCACGCCGACGCTCTTCTGGCGGGAAGGACGGCACCTCTATTGGCATGGCAGCAGCGCCAGCCGCATGTTGCGCAACCTCTCCGCGGGGGAGCCGGCCTGCCTGACGGTGACGCATCTCGACAGCCTCGTGCTTGCCCGCTCCGGTTTCAACCACTCAGCCGATTACCGCTCGGTCATGGCGTTCGGAACCGCCCGTCTGGTCGAGAACCAGACGGAGAAGCTGCGCGCGTTGACGATGATGGTGGATCGGTTCTTTCCGGATCGCACCGCAACGCTGCGCCCGAGCACTGTGCAGGAGATCAAGGCAACAGCGGTGATCGTCATGGAAATCGAACGGGCCTCGGCCAAGATCAGGTCCAAGGGCCTGGTCGACGACGAGGAGGACTACGATCTGCCCGTTTATGCGGAGCGCCTGCCGGTGCACACCGTCCTTGGCGCCCCCGAGCGCTGTTCGCGCCTCAATACCAGCATCGTGCGACCGGCGACGCTTTCTCCTTATCGTGCGGGACGCTCGCTGGATGAGGCGCTCAGCGAAGCCTACACTCTCGCCTATGCCGATAAGCCGGAGGCCTGACGGCGCAGGTCCGATTTCCTGAAAGGGGCGGCCCTATCGCTTTCCAGCCGCGGCGGCCCGGGCGGGCCAGCCGGAGGTGGTTTCACGAACCACCAGCGGCCCGTCGACCTTGATCGTCATCGGGCGCATGTGCTTGCCGTGAATGGCCATGTCGATCAGGATCTCCGCGACCCTCTGCCCCATCTCGTAGTTGGGCAGCACCAGCGTCGAGAGCGGCGGATGGGTGTAGCGCGCCAGTTCCTGGTCGTCATAGCCCATGACCGAGAGATCGGCCGGCACGCGCAGCCCCTTCTCCTGGGCCGCCTCCATTACGCCGATCGCCATCAGGTCGTTGCCACAGAAGATCGCGGTCGGCGGGTTGGGCATGGAGAGCAGGTCCAGCCCGGCCTCGTAGCCGCGCAGCGGCAGCCAGTCGCCGTCCCTCACGAGCGTCTCGTCGAAGGCGATGTCGGCGGAAGCAAGCGCCTGCTTGTAGCCCTTGAGACGATCCGCAGCCGCATCCATCCAGCGCTCACCATTGATGAAACCGATGCGCTTGTGGCCGAGCGCCGTCAGATGTGCGGTAGCGGCAAAACCGCCGGCGACCTCGCCCGGCACGACGGCCACATGTTGACGCGGTTCGCAGTAGCAATTGAGAAGCACCGTCGGCAGCGGCGCCAGCGCCTCAGGCACGGCAACCTTACGGGTAAAGATCGTTGCGTAGATGACGCCGGCGATCGAAGGGTCTCTCAAGACCGAGCGCAGCACCGCCTCTTCGAGTTCCGGATTGGAGCGGGTCACATGCGCCGAAACCAGCATGCCTTGCTCGAAAGCATAGTCGCGGATGCCGTCGAGGCTGACGACCGGGTGCGGGCTGGTGGAGATTTCATCGACGATGAAGGCGATCGTGTCCTTCTCGACCGCCGGCGCCGCTGCAACCGGGCCTCGGGTCGCCGGCAATTTATAACCGATTTTATGAGCAGCTTCGCGCACCTTCTGCTGCGTTTCGGGCGAGATGCGCGAACCCGACATCTCGTTCAGCACCAGGGAAACGCTTGACTGGGAAACGCCGGCTATCCTGGCGACATCCGTCATCGTCGGGCGACCTTCGCCCCTTTTTTCCGGACTGCGCCCGTTTCCCTTGGCCATGCGTGCTCCTTACCCTCATGCGTGCATTGCACTGCACGCGGGCTTTTGCAAGTGCTCATAATTTTTGGCCTTGACTGCTAATATTATTAGCGCAAGATTTGGAGATGTGAAGCCCAAAATGCTCACGTCCGGTAGAGGAGCACCGGCCAAATCTGGGAGGAGAACCCGATTATGACTACGATTTCGCGTCGTACTTTCATGCTTGCGGCCACGGCCGTCGGCGCGCTAGCCCTTGCGGGCGTCGCGATCGCCGAAGTGCCGAAGCTCGAGCAGAAGGACAAATACAAGGTCGGCTTTGCGCAGACCGAATCCAACAATCCCTGGCGCATCGCCCAGACGAACAGCATGAAGGCCGAAGCTGAAAAGCTCGGCTTCCAGCTCGTCTATACGGATGCTGCCGGTTCCGCCGCCAAGCAGGTCGCCGACGTCAACTCGATGATCGCTCAGGGCGTCGACGTGATCTTCCTCGCACCGCGCGAAGAAAAGCCGCTGATCCCCGCCGTCATGGCCGCCAAGAAGGCCGGCATTCCGGTGATCCTGCTCGATCGTTCGGTCGATCCGTCGCTGGCCAAGGCCGGCCAGGACTATCTGACCTTCATCGGCTCGAACTTCGTCGAGGAAGGCAAACGCGTTGCCGAGTGGCTGGCAAAGAACGCCAATGGCAAGTCGAAGATCATCGAACTCGAAGGCACGACCGGATCGTCGCCCGCCAACGACCGCAAAAAGGGCTTTGACGAGGCGATCAAGGCGGCCGGCGGCTTCGAGATCGTCGCATCGCAGACCGGCGATTTCGCCCGAGACAAGGGACGCCAGGTGGCCGAAGCCCTGCTTCAGGCCCATCCGGATGCGGACGTGATCTACGCCCATAACGACGAAATGGCGATCGGCGCGATCGCCGCACTCGAAGCGGCCGGCAAGGTCCCCGGCAAGGACGTTCTCGTCCTGTCGATCGACGGCGGCAAGGAAGCCGTGCAGGCGGTCGTCGACGGCAAGATCGCCGCGGTCGTCGAGTGCAACCCGCGCTTCGGACCGAAGGCCTTCGAGACGATGATGCGCTACGCCAAGGGCGAGAAAATCGACGCGATGATCATCAACGACGACAAGTTCTACGACGCCTCCAACGCGGCTGCCGAACTCGCCAACGCCTATTGATCCATTCTCCCCGAGCCTCTGCGGCCGGGACGGCACAACCGTCTCGGCCGTCTTTTTGACGACAGCGGTCCCGGCATGACCTTCGGCCCGTTCACGTGTAGGCTGATGACGCCCAGCCTCAGGGGCGGCGGATGGCGAAGATAGGGAGGAGACCCATGCTTCTGTCCATGCAGGGCATTTCCAAAGCGTTCGCCGGCGTTCCGGCACTGAAATCCGCCTCGCTCGACGTCGAAGCGGCAGAGGTCATGGCGCTCGTCGGCCAGAACGGCGCCGGCAAGTCAACGCTCATCAAGATCCTGACCGGCGTCTATCGCCGGGACGAAGGCAACATCACCTTCGACGGCCAGGATGTCGATTTCTCGATGCCCGCGCAGGCGCAGGCCGCCGGGATCGCCACGATCTACCAGGAGATCAATCTCGCCCCGCAGCGTTCGGTGGCGGAGAACATCTACCTCTCCCGCGAGCCCAAACGCTTCGGCATGATCGACCATGGCGCCATGCGGCGCGGCGCCGAAGAGGTGCTCAAAACCTTCAACCTGACGATCGACGTCGATCGTCCGGTCGCTCATTTCGATGCGGCGACGCGGCAGATGGTGGCGATCGCCCGCGCTGTGACGCAAAGCGCCCGCCTCGTCATCATGGACGAGCCGACCTCCTCGCTCGACGAGCGCGAGGTCGCGATTCTGTTCGAGACGATCCGCACGCTGAAACGCTCGGGCGTCGCCGTCATCTTCATCGGCCACCGGCTCGACGAACTCTATGAAATCTGCGACCGCGTGACGATCATGCGCGATGGCCAGACGGTTGCGAAAAGCCCGATGGCGGACATGCCCAAGATGGCGCTGGTGCGCCATATGCTCGGCAAGGAGCTTGCCGCCTTTCAGGCGATGGCGCCCGAAGCCGCGACCCTTGAACGCCCGGTCCGGCTCGAACTCGACAAGGCCGGCGCGGGCGTGCGCGTGCGCGACGTCAGCCTTGAAGTGCGGGAGGGCGAGATCTCCGGCCTTGCCGGCCTGCTCGGCTCCGGCCGCACGGAAACCGCGCGCCTGATCTTCGGCGCCGACAGGATGGAGCGCGGCACGATCCGCATGAAGGGACGGGATCGCAACTACCGCGAACCGGCTGACGCGATTGCCGACGGCATCGGTCTCGTTTCCGAAGACCGAAAGATCGACGGCATCGTGCCCGACATGAGCATCCGCGAGAACATGACGCTCGCCTTGCTGCCGAAGCTGAAGAAAGCGGGCATTGTCGACCGTGCGCGACAGGACGAGATCGTTAGCCGCTATATTCGCGCCCTCGGGGTCAAATGCGCCTCCCCCGATCAGCCGATCAAGGAACTCTCCGGCGGCAACCAGCAGAAGGTGCTGCTCGCCCGGTGGCTTGCCACCGACCCGCGGGTGCTGATCGTCGACGAACCGACGCGCGGCATCGACATCGGCGCGAAATCGGAAATCCTGAAGCTTCTGCGCAGCCTCGCCGACGAGGGCCTGAGCGTGCTGATGATCTCGTCGGAGCTTGAGGAACTTCTCGCCGCCGCCGACCGTGTGACGGTCTTGAGCGACGGCACGTCGGTCGCGACCCTGCCGCGCAAGGATTTGAGCGAGACGGCGCTGCTTGCCGCCATGGCCCACCAGGAAGAATGACATGACGACGATCGAGACCCCAGCCCCACAACCATCGGGAACCCTTTCGTCCGGTAGCCGACTCATGACGCTGGCGAGCCGCTACGGCACCTTCGTCGCCTTTCTCGCGCTTATCCTCTTCAACGTCGCTGTCACGCCGAACTTCCTGTCTCTGCAGACGCTGAATGTGAACCTGACCCAGGTTGCAACCATCGTTATCGTCGCGACCGGCATGACGCTCGTCATTGCCACCGGCGGCATCGACCTGTCCGTCGGTTCGCTGATGGCGATTGCCGGCGCCCTGGCGCCGATGATCTTCATGGGTCAGTTCTGGCCGGTGGACAACATGGCGCTCGCAGTCACCCTCGCCTTCCTCTTGCCGGTTGCCGCCGCCGCCCTCTTCGGTCTCTTCAACGGCTTCCTCGTTACCCGCTTTTCGATCCAGCCGATCATCGCCACGCTGGTGCTGTTCATCGCCGGCCGTGGCATCGCCCAGGTGATGACCAACGGCAATCTACAGGTCTTCAAAAATGAAGGCTTCCAGTTCATCGCACTCGGTCGCATCGCCGGCGTTCCGGCCCAGGTCGTGCTGATGATCGTCATCGTCGCGGCGGCATTCGCGATGATCCGCTACACCGTGATCGGCCGGCAGATCATCGCCGTTGGCGGCAACGAGAAAGCCGCCCGCCTGACCGGCATACCGGTGAAACGGGTCAAACTCTTCGTCTACATGATAAGCGGCGCGCTTGCCGGCGTGGCCGGCCTCATCGTCGTTGCCCGCAACTCGGCGAGCGACGCGAACCTCGTCGGCCTCGGCATGGAACTCGATGCGATCGCTGCGGTCGCCGTCGGCGGCACGCTTCTAACCGGAGGGCGGGCCAACGTCATCGGCACGGTGCTCGGCGCATTCGTCATTCAGTTGGTGCGCTACACGCTGCTCGCCAACGGCGTGCCGGACGCGGCGGCGCTCATCGTCAAGGCCGGGCTGATCGTCACCGCCGTCTTTATCCAGCAGCGCGCCGGCAGACACTAGGGGCTACCACGATGCAAACGATCCTTCGCCTCTTCCTGGTCAAGAATTCCGGCGACCTCGCCCGGCTCGGCGTCATCCTGGCGCTCGCCGGCCTCATTCTCTTCGGGGCGCTGCGCTACGACAACTTCCTGTCGCCCTACAACATCCTGAGTTTCCTGCGCTACAACTCGATGTTCGCCTTGATCGCGCTCGGCATGGCCTTCGTCATCATCACAGGCGGCATCGACCTGTCGGTCGGCGGCACGGCGGCGATGGCAAGCGTGGTCGCAGCCTTGCTCTCCCCCTATCATTGGGCTGCCGGGCTCATTGGCGGCATGGCGGCCGGCTTCGCGGTCGGCGCGCTCAATGGCTTCATCATCACGAGGATGCGCATCCAGCCCTTCATCGCCACGCTCGCGACGATGCTTGCCGCCTATGGTACCGGCCTTTTGCTCGCCGACAACCAGTCGGTCTCGGTTTCCTACGACACCGGTTTCACCGTGATCGGCCAGGACGACTCTCTCGGCTTTCCCATCCCCGCCTGGATCGCGCTTGCCGCCTATGTGCTCGGCTGGCTCGTGCTCGAGAAGCTTCCTATCGGCCGCCATATCTTGGCGATCGGTGACGGTGAGGCGACCGCCGGCCTGATGGGCCTGAAGGTCGAGCGCGCGCTTGCCGGCGTCTATCTCGCCTCAGGCACGCTTGCCGGTCTTGCCGGCGTCATCCTTGCCTCGCAGTTCGGCGCCGGGCAGCCGACGGAGGGTGTGGGCTGGGAACTCTTCGCGATCGCCTCCGTTGTCGTCGGCGGCACGCTGCTGTCGGGCGGTTCCGGTTCCGTCGGCGCCACCTTGGCAGGCGCGCTATTGCTCGCCATGGTGTTCAACATCCTGAACTTCGAAAACGGCCTCGGCTGGATCTCGCTTTCGGCCTACTGGCAATCAGTCATTCGCGGCGGTTTCCTGCTCGTCGTGGTGGTCCTGCAGGCGAATTTGATGGCGCAGCACCGGAGTAGCTAGACGCGCTGCAACGCGGGTCGGCGCCGCTTTGCTTGCCTCCATCAAGGAACGGCGAACGTCCTGACCGCTCGGACGGTTGACTATCGCCCGCCCAGGCATTCTGAATGCCTCTCGTCAAAATCGAAATGACCGCATCGGACCGCCTGCATGAACGAGATACGCCCCCCGAATGAAACGACTGTGGTGACGCCCACTCTCTCGGAGCAGGAAAAAAACGTCATCATCGCGGGCGTGCTCCTCTCCATGCTCCTGGCCGCACTCGACCAGACGATCGTGGCGCCCGCCATGCCCACGATCGGCAAGGCGCTCGGGCACAGCGACTATCTGCCGTGGGTGGTGACAGCCTATCTCCTGACCGCGACGGCCATGGCGCCGCTTTACGGCAAGATTTCCGACATTCACGGGCGGCGGCCGACGATCTTCGCCGCCGTGATCATCTTCCTTGCGGGATCGCTGATCAGCGCGCTGGCGCCGAACATGCTGACGCTGATCATCGGCCGCGCGGTCCAGGGCCTGGGCGGCGGCGGTCTCTTTGCCCTCTCGCAAACCGTGATCGGCGATCTCGTTCCGCCGCGCGAGCGTGCCCGTTATGCCGCCTGGATATCCGGGACATGGGCGGTGGCAAGCATCGCCGGGCCACTGCTGGGCGGTACCTTTGCCGAGCACTTGCACTGGTCGCTGATCTTCTGGATCAACATTCCGCTCGGGCTTGCGGCCATGGCGATCATCAGCAATCCGCTGAAGAAGCTGCCCGTCATAACCCGGGCGCACCGGATCGACGGGGCGGGAGCCACCTTGCTCGTCGCGGCAACGGCACTTCTGCTGCTGGCTCTGAATTGGGGCGGCAGCCGCTATGCATGGCTTTCGCCGGAGATCGCCGGATTGCTCGGTTCTTCGGCCGTTCTTTGGACCGCGTTTGCCCTGCGCCTCCGGCGTGTGGCCGAACCCCTCATCTCGCTCGAAGTGCTCAGCAATCCCATCGTGCGCTTCGGAACCCTGGCAATGTTTCTGGCACAGGGCGCCAATGTCGGCCTCTCCGTCTATCTTCCCGTTTATGCACAGTCGTTCCACGGCCTCACCGCCGGCGGCTCGGGGCTGATCATGCTCGGCCTGCTGCTCGGCACCGTGTGCGGAGCTACGACCAGCGCGCGGACGATACCGCGCCTTGTCCACTACAAAAGGATGGCGGTCCTCGGCAGCCTCCTCAGCTTTGTCTGTCTGGCCGCGCTGGCGGCTCTTGCCGGGCGCACGACCCTATCCGTGCTGGTGCTGCTGACCTCGGGCGCGGGTTTCGGCTCCGGCATGACCTTTCCGGTCGCAACCATTTCCGTCCAGAACGCCGTCGACCAGACGCATCTTGGCGTCGCAACCGGCGTTCTGACTTTCCTGCGGTCGCTGGGCGGCGCCCTCGGCGTTGCCATCCTCGGCGCTATCGCGCTCGGCAATGGCCTGCCGCTCGGTGGCGAAGCCATCCAGACGATCAATGCCACGACTGCCTCGGCCCTGCCATTCGCCTATATTTTCGCCGCTTGCACCGCGGCCATGATATTGTCGCTGGCGATGTTCCATCAGATGCCGGAGAAACCATTGCGCGGCCGCGCCGAGACGGAGATACCCGCCGTCGTCGAGTAAAGGCGCACCGCAGAAGCGCCCAGACGGTCGCTCCCCGAGAGTAAGCCTGCGCTTCAACGACTGGCAATAAACACGCCCGCTCCGGATGACACGGAGGAGGCGCCGCGGAAATCCGCAGCGCCTCCTTTTAGTCCTCGGGTGGTTCTGCCATTCAAGGCAACGGCACCCACGCTGCCTCAGTTCCTAGCGCAACGGGAAGGCGACAGGGCGGATCGGTGCGGCATCCGCCCCGCGGAACTTGAGCGATGCGCCGACAAAAGCGAACTCGTAGATCCGCTCCTTCGACAGTTCTTCGAGATTGATGAGCTCGATGATCGGTGCGCCCTGCTGGGCAAGGAGATAGGTGTGGACCGGGATGTAGTTGTCTGCGGTTTCGGCCGGGAACGCTTCGAAGCTCAGATTGTCGGCACCGACGACCATGGCGCCGCCGTCTTCGACCAGAAACTTCGCCGCGTCGATGCTGAGTCCGGGCGGATTGCTCATGTAGGCGGACTTGTCTTCGTAATGCTGCATGCGCCCGGTACGGATCAACGCCACATCGCCTTCCTGAAGCTTGATGCCCTGGCTGTCGAGCGCCTCCTGAAGATCCTTGCGGGTGATGCGATAGTTCTCCGGCAGCATCTGCAAGCCTTTCGCCGCCGCAACATCGATCAGGACGCCGCGCGCTACGATCGGCGGCAATTTCTCCGCACCCGTGACGGTCCAGCCCTGGTCTCCGAGGTAATCGGCCGCCGCGTAGCCGTTCCAGATCTTGCCGTTCAGGCCAAAATGATTGAGCGCATCGATATGCGTGCCCATATGCGCGTACATCGAAACGGCCGAGCCGGAATAGCTGACATGCTGGTTCATCTCCTTGCCGACCTTCATCGGATCGGAAACGGCCGTGCCATGCGGCGTGTGCGTCATCCACATCTGGTATGGCGGATCACCGGCCGCCTCCCAGCTTGGCATGCCGATGAAATATTCGACGGCAAGGTCGTAGGACCCGGTGCCCTCGATGCGCGACAGGATCGCAGCGCGAGAAGCTGGCGTAATCAGGTTGAGGCGTCCGATCTCGTCCTTCTGCCCCCAGGGGCTCTTGCCGACATCCTGCGCGAAAGCGGCACTTCCCAGCAAGCCGGCCACAAGGGAGACCGCGACCGTACGGCCAAGCGTTGCGGTGTTGAACATGGTGAACTCCTTTTCTGCATTTCCCGAACATCAGGAAGCTGGCCTCACCTTATTGCTGGCCGGATCGCGAATAATCAGCGATACGGAGAATAGATATTTTACTCTGGGGAAATTATGGGCCTGTTGGCAGCCATGCGCGCGTTTCGGCGCCTTGCCGTCCTCCATCACCAACCCGCCGCGCCCAAGGCAAGCTCGTACGAATGCTGGCACCACAAGCTCGCTAAGCGCGGCGTCTAAATCGTCTATCCGACCAATCGATTGCAGCTGCCGAAGGGTAAAGGCTTTTGCCGGTTTCTTCGCCGGCGAACCGCGGCTAGCTAGGCTCTTGGGCGGCGGGGTCGCCGCCCCACACGCGCCCATCGAGCCGCCCGGAATAATACCGTCACAGTTGTTACTCCCGGCATTTGATCGGCGGTGCCAAACTACCCTCGATGACGGCGCGATGACCTGTATTCCGGCGCTCCGGCCGCGCGATGCAGGCATCGACAAAAACGAGGAGATTGAACGCCATGAACAAGACAGTCGAGAATGCAACCGGCCAGCCCGCCATGCCGAAGCCGCAGGTGGTTCCGCAACAGGCCTGGGAAGAGGCGCGCCAGAGCCTGCTTGTCAGGGAAAAGGCACACACGCATGCCCGCGATGCGCTCGCTGCCGAGCGCCGGCGCATGCCATGGATGGCCGTCACGAAGGAATATGTCTTCGAAGGGCCTGCGGGTAGGGAGAGCCTGCTGGATCTTTTTGCCGGCCGGCACCAGTTGATCGTCTATCGCGCTTTCTACGAACCGGGCGTCCATGGCTGGCCCGAGAACGCTTGCCGCGGCTGCTCCATGGTCGCCGACCAGGTCGCGCATCTCTCCCACCTCAATGCCCGCGACACCACGCTGGTCTTCACTTCGCGCGCGCCGCAAGCGGACATCGCGCGGTTGAAGGCGCGCATGGGCTGGACGATGCCGTGGTACACCATCACTGACAGCTTCGACCTCGATTTCGGTGTCGACGAGTGGCACGGCCACAACGTGTTCTTCCGCGACGGCGACAGGCTGTTCCGGACCTACTTCATCAACAACCGTGGTGACGAACAGATGGGCGGCACCTGGAACTATCTCGACATCACGCCGCTCGGCCGGCAGGAAGTCTGGGAAGACTCTCCGGAAGGCTATCCCCAGACCCCGACCTACAAGTGGTGGAACTGGAACGACAGCTATGTCGAAGGCGCTGCACCCGATCAGCGCTGGGTCGAGGTCTCGGACGCCGGCGAGGCAGCGATGCGAAGCCAGGACGCGAGCTCGGCGCGATGAGCGCGAGCCTCTCTGTCGGCGCACGGGACCTTCCCCGGACGGCAGCACGGAGGGTGGCCGACGGGCTCGCCCTTGCGGCCGCGCCGACCTTCGCGCTGATGGCGATCCTGGTCGGCGCAGGCGGCGCGGACGTCGGGCAGATGCTATGCGCCGGCGAACAGGGACTGCAGATCGGCGGGATGACGGTGATGTACATGCTGATGAGCGTCTTCCACCTGACCCCATGGCTGCGGCTCATCCAGAGCGGCAAGCGCGAAGCAGCCTGAGGGCACCGGAGCATATCCCCTGGCAAAGCATCTGATCGGCCCTACTTGAAGGCGAAGTGGGGCCGATCTTGTGGACACTCAAAAGGTGTGGAAACGACCGGGACCGTATGTCCCTGACACCGGCGAATGGGCATGCTGCTGATTCGGAGAGGTCGTGACCTCTTCGGATTGAAGCAGGGAACGGTTCAGCAAGGCCGATCCGGCCGTCCACCAACAGCATTGTCTGTAACGGCTGCCGGGGCCTCGCCTGAGAACGGTCTCGATGGACGTATTGATCGAATCGGGGAACGAACGTGAGTGTTGCCACACCTCAGCCGACGCCAAAGGGTTTCAAGGTGCACCTGGTGCCAGCGCTGGTCGGCGCCTTCCTCTGCGTCGCTGCCGTTGCGTCGTCATTCTTCTATTTCGCTGGCCCCCGAAGCGCTCCGTCGGAAGTGGCCGCGGTCGAACCGTCGACAGATGCAGGCGCTTCCCCGGACAGCCCGCCAGCTTTCGAGATCCTCTATAGCAACGGCGATCAGGGGCTGATGGTGTACGAGGGCTACGTCTATGTCGTGCGACTCGGCGACAAGTTGCCGAACGGCCGCCGCATGATCGGTTTCCAAAAACGGGACGGAAACTGGAACGCGGTGACGCTTTGAGGCCTTCTGCCGGTCGCGCGTTGTGGATGTTAACTGTTTGTTAACGCTCGCTTGCGAGGCAGGAAGAACCCCCATTTAGCCACGGTTGCTACCCAGGGCGAACTGGCGCAACTCTTTGTTAAAGAGTCGTGAATCAGTGCTTTGGATGGTGCAGAATGATTAACAAGAAGCTACAGGATGAGCTGGTCGAACTCGATGTGAGCCCTGCGCTTGAGAGCCGGTCGGTCATGAGCGAGCGAGCGGTCCAGGGTATCCCGCTGGCGATCGAGGCAATCATAGGTCGCGCCAGGCTGACCGTCTCTCAGATCTCGAAACTCCATCCCGATGACACGATCCATCTCGACCGCAATTTCGGCGATCCGGTCGAGCTCAAAGTCAATGGCATGGTCATCGGCCGAGGCGAGATCGTCTACGACGAATCCAGCAACGCCGTCGGCATCAAGATCATCGAGATAACGCCGATCGCGCAGCGCTAGTTGCGGCTTTGCGCGTTCCATGTTGGGGACCCCGAGAAGTCCTTCCCGACTTGGCTGGTGGTCCGATATCGAGGCGGCTCGCCGCCAATTGCCTGTGGAACAGCAACCAGAACGCGCAAGGGTTAATCTGTTGTTAGGAAATACCGAACAATTTTAGCCGCACAGGCAAAGCCTATCCTCTTTTAATACCCGCCCGATTGCCTTCCTTCGGTGTGCCGCCTGGCAGACCGATCCCTTGGCTTCGGTTGGCTTAGATCTGGATGCGTTCGGAATGACATTGATCTCTCTCGCCGTCCGGCTGAAAAGCCGGGCCCATTTTTCCCTGAAACGAAACGTCAGTGGCAAAAGCGGAGCGGTCGTCGGCACCACCCTGGGCCGCAGAACACAGGCCAGGCAACGGCTCGGCATCATCATCGCCGGCTTTGCCGTGATCTTTCTGGTGATCGTGGGCCGCCTGATCCAGTACGGACTGGAAAAACCGGTCGATACCGCGTGGATCAACGCCACCAACCATGCCGTCGCCTCTCGCCCAGACATCATCGACCGGCATGGAGAGCTGCTCGCCACCGACGTCAACATGGTGTCGCTCTATGCCGAGCCGCGGAAGATCGTGGATGCGGACGAAGTCGTCGAGAAGCTCGCGACCGTCATCCCCAATCTCGATTGGCGCGACACGCACCGGAAGCTTCGCTCCGGCACCGCCTTCCAATGGTTGAGACGGCAGCTCACGCCGCGCCAGCAGGCGGACATCCTGGCGCTTGGCATTCCCGGCATCGGCTTCCGGCCGGAGAAGCGGCGCTTCTATCCGGGCGGCTCGACGGCATCGCATATCCTCGGGCACGTCAACGTCGACAATCAGGGCCTGCAGGGCATGGAGCGCTACATCGATCAGCAGGGCCTTGCCGATCTCCGCGCGGCGGGATTAACCGGCAACACCCCGCTCGAGCCGGTCAGGCTTTCGATCGATCTTCGCGTCCAGAGCATCGTCCGGGAAGCGGTTGCGCGCGCCATGATCGACTATCAGGCAGAAGCCGCCGGCGCCGTCGTTCTGGATGTGGAGACCGGTGAAGTCGTCGCGATGGCTTCGGTGCCCGACTACGATCCGAACCAGCCTTCGCGGACACTGCCAGACGGCAAGGTCGACAAGGAATACGAAAAGGGCTGGTTTAACCGGATGAGCAATGCGACGTTCGAGATGGGCTCGACGTTCAAGAGCTTCACGCTGGCGATGGGCCTGGACGCCGGCAAGATCAGCCTCAACTCCGTGGTCGACGCATCGCGACCTATCCGCATGGGCGGCTTCACCATCAAGGATTTTCGCGGCAAGTATCGCCCCCTCACCATTCCCGAGGTCTTTCAGTATTCCTCCAATATCGGAACCGCCGCCGTGGCGGACATGGTCGGCATCGAGGGACACCAGGCCTTTCTCACCAAGCTCGGGCTTCTTTCCAAGATGGAAACCGAGCTGCCGGGCGCAGCAACGCCGACGCAGCCGCGCAGCTGGAAGAAGATCAATTCGGTGACCATATCCTTCGGGCACGGCGTAGCGACCACACCGCTGCAAACCGCCGTCGCCGCTGCCGCTCTCCTGAACGGTGGCAACCTGATTTCTCCGACATTCCTTCCGAGATCCGCTGAGACGGCGAAGGCACAGGCGCAGCAAGTGCTGCAGGCGACGACGAGCGCCGACATGCGCTATCTTTACAACCGCAACGGCCAGGTGGGCTCCGGCCGCCACGCCCAGGTGCCCGGCTTCCATGTGGGCGGCAAGACCGGAACCGCCGACAAGGTCATCAACGGTCGATACGCCACGAACCTCAACTTCAACGCATTTCTCGCCGGCTTCCCCATGGATAACCCACGCTACATCGTTCTTTCGATCGTGGATGCGCCGCTGACGGGCGAAAGAGGGGGGCGTCAGGCAGCCCATACCGCTGCTCCGGTCGTGAGGGAAATCATCAGCCGCGCCGGCTCCTTCCTCGGTGTCCAGCCGCGCTTCGGGCCTGAACGCGAGCCGCACCTCGTTGCGGATTTCTGAGAGCCGCTTGCTGGACGTGAGCCTCGTCGGCTGGGCCGGAACAACGCGACATCACTGCACTTGGCTTCACGTCCCGGCGACGTTATGTCGTAGCAACACGATCCGGTACGGGAGGAGCCTTGCATGCTGATCGATGGAAAAGTCTTTATCGTGACCGGTGGCGGTTCGGGCCTTGGCGCTGCCGTCGCCCGGCGGCTGCATGGCGGGGGTGCCCGCGTGGTCCTTGCCGACGTCAACGCCGCGGCCGGCCAGAAGATGGCCGAGGAACTCGGCAGCAACGCCCTCTTCCAGAAGACGGATGTCACCAATGAAGCGGATGGCGCCGCCGCCGTTGCCGCAGCGCTGGCTCGCTTCGGTCATCTCCATGTACTGGTGAACTGTGCCGGCATCGCGCCCGGCGAAAAGGTGCTCGGCCGCGACGGCCCGCATCGGCTGGAGAGCTTTTCGCGCGCGGTCGGTATCAACCTGATCGGCACCTTCAACATGCTGCGGCTTGCCTCCGAGGCGATCCAGCGGGAGGAGCCGGGCGAGGACGGCGAGCGCGGCGTCATCGTCAACACGGCATCCGTTGCAGCCTTCGACGGCCAGATCGGCCAGGCCGCCTATGCTGCATCCAAGGGCGGCGTCGTCTCGATGACCTTGCCGATTGCGCGTGAACTCGCGCGCCATGGCATCCGCGTCGTCGCCATTGCGCCTGGCATCTTCGAAACGCCGATGATGGCCGGCATGCCGCAGGACGTGCAGGATTCGCTCGGCAAGAGCGTGCCCTTCCCGCAGCGCCTCGGCAAACCGGACGAGTTTGCGGCACTCGTGCAGCACATCTGTGAGAACCGCATGTTGAACGGGGAAGTCATCCGCCTCGACGGTGCCCTGCGTATGGGCGCACGCTAACGGGAACAGATTTGACGCTGCGCCGGCCTTCGGCCCGGCGCTGCGTCAGCCCTTGTCGCGGCGGTTCAGGCGGCGCGATCCACCAGCCTGACGATATAGGCGCAGCGGCGCGCGCCGGCGAGAATGTGCTCGGCGCGCTCGACCTCGACACCGGGGCCGAGCACCGCGCGGAACACGCTCAACTCCGCCCGACAGAAGCCCTGGCAACTGGTCGCGGCGGCACAGATCGGACAATGGTTCTCGACGAACAGCAGCGTACCGTCGCCGGGATCCTCGCAGGCCGCCATATAGCCTTCCTGTGACCGTAGCCGCACCAACTCGTCTACCCGTTCACGCAGGCCCGCCTTCTCCGCCATCGCCGCGCTGTAGTTTTGCCGGGTCTCGTCCTCTCGCGCTGCAATCAGCCGGTCGATCGCCCCCTCGCCCAGCGTCTGCCGGATCGTCCGCAAGAGCTGGACGGTAAGCTCCGCATGCGTATCGGGGAACTCCGCATGGCCGGCTGCAGTCAGCCCCCAGAATTGCGAGGGACGACCGACACCTTTCGCCTCCGACCATGAGACGACGAAGCCATCTTCGGCAAGGCGGACAAGCTGCTGGCGCACGGCCTCACCGGTGATCGTCAGACGTTTGCCGAGCGCAGCCGCCGTCTGCGGGCCATGCAGCTTGAGCGCCAGCCTGATGCGCTCGCCCGGCGTGCGGCCGCTGCTTTGCTCTAGATTTAACAAGGGATCGCTTGACATATTCTCGCGCGCCGATTTATAAAGAATTGTCTTGCTAAATACACTCTCCTCCGTTCGCAGACAAGTGATCCGTCGAGAGTGTCCCGCCCGCAAAGGAATTGATCATGGCCTTCGAACTTCCCGCCCTTCCCTATGCTCCCGGTGCGCTCGCCGTAAACGGCATGAGCGCCGAGACGATCGAGTTCCATCACGGCAAGCATCACCAGGCCTATGTCACGGCCCTGAACGGTTTCGTCGAGAAAGACGCATCGCTCGCCGGCCTGTCGCTGGAGGAGATCATCCGCCTCAGCCACGGCAAGGCGGAACTGGCCCCGGTCTTCAACAATGCCGGCCAGCACTGGAACCACATCCTGTTCTGGAACAACCTTTCACCGAAGGGCGGCCAGATCCCCGGCGCGCTCGAAAAGAAGATCACCGAAGACTTCGGCAGCGTCGCCAGCTTCAAGGATGCCTTCAAGGCGGCCGCAACCGGCCAGTTCGGCTCGGGCTGGGCCTGGCTCGTGCTCGGCACCGACGGTAAGCTCAAGGTGACGAAGACCGCCAACGGCTCCAATCCGGTTGCCACCAACGAAGGCAAGGCGCTGCTCGGTCTCGATGTCTGGGAACACGCCTATTACATCGACTACCGCAACCGCCGGCCAGACTACACGTCGAACTTCCTCGACAAGCTTGCCAACTACGAGTTCGCCGAAGCGGAATTGAAGTCCGCCTGACAGACCGCCGAGCGCCGCGACGCCGGACCGGCTTGCGGATCGGTTGGCAGAGAATTTGCAGCAGCCCCCTCGCCCCCGCCTGAGCCTGGGCTTCTGCAGACCCCGTGGCGTCTCCCCGCCGCCACGGGTTATCCTCAGTTGGAACAAGACCCATGCGCCAGACACCTCCGCTTTCCGTCGAGATCGACGCCCACGCCGACATGGCCGTGTCGAAACCGGAGTTCGCCAACACGCTGTCGCATCTCGCCGCCACGGTCTGCGTGGCAAGCGCCGGCAAGGGCGCCGAAAGTCTCGGCCGCACGGTGACGGCCACCTTCTCGCTTTCCGCCAACCCGCCGTCGATCGTCGTTTCGATCAGGGCGGACAGTCCTCTTGCCGCGCTGATTGCCGCAGAACAGGGGTTCTCGCTTGCCATGCTGGCAGAGGGACAGGACCTGATCGCGGATGCTTTCGCCGGCAAGATCGAAGCGTCCAAGCGTTACCTCATCGGCGTATGGGCCGACTGGCCGAGCGGACGGCCAAGGCTTCTGGGAGCCGCCGCTGCGCTCGACTGCCTGCTCACCGCCTCGATCGAGGTCGGCGACCACATGCTGTTCGTCGGAACAATTGTCGCAACCGAGACTTCCACCCATGCCGACCCCTTGATCTGGAACCGCCTGCGATATCAGTCTCTCGACAGGGCGAGATCGTTGCCGACGCAGCTGAGCAACGGGCATGCGACCATCGTCCCAAGCAAACCTGCGGCCTGATCGGTCGATCGCTTAGGAGGACGCAATGCGGCAAGTGCTCGAAAAGCTCTTACAGGACGGCAGGGATGACGCCCTGTTGCGTTTCACGCTCGGCAGCATCTGCCTTCAGGAGGCCGATCTCGATACCGCTCTTGCCCATACCGAGCGGGCAATCGTCTTCGACCCGGACTATTCGGCAGCCTGGAAGCTGCGCGGCGCAATCCTGCACAAGCTCGGCCGTCACCAGGAGGCCATCCAGGTCTGGCGCGAGGGGCGAGCAGTTGCGGAGCGGAAGGGCGATCTGCAGGCGGCAAAGGAAATCGGCGTCTTCCTGAAACGACTGGAGCGGCAATGCGCGGCTGCCAACGGAAACGAATAGCGCGCCCACCGCAAGCGTAGTTCGGGCCCGGCAGAGAGACCGAGCCCGGAAGCAGCGCGAAGGTTCAACTCACCGAAAGACCGAGGGCAGCCACAGCGACAGGGCCGGAATGTAGGTCACCGCCAACAGCACCGCGATGCTGGCACCGAAGAAAGGCCAGATGGTGCGCATCGCCTCGCGAATGGAAATCCCGCCGACGGCGCAGCCGACGAAGAGCACCGTTCCCACCGGTGGTGTGTTGAGGCCGATGCCGGCATTGAGGATCATCACCACCCCGAAATGCACGGGATCGATGCCGAAGGCCTTGACCACGGGAAGAAGCACGGGCGTGCAGATGATCACCATCGGCGCCATGTCCATGAAGGTGCCAAGGAACAGCAGGATGATGTTGATCACGAGCAACACGATGATCGGGTTTTCCGAGATCGCGCCGATCGCGCTGATCATCAGCGCCTGCACCTGCAGGAACGCCATCAACCAACCGAAGGACGCCGCCATGCCGATGACCAGCAGCACCATGGCAGTGGTCCGCACCGCCCCCATCACCGCCTCGATAAAGCCTGCCCAGTCCAGCTCGCGATAGACGAGCATGGCGACCAGGAAGGCGTAGAGCACCGCAATGCAGGAGCTTTCGGTGGCTGTGAAGACACCGGAGCGCACGCCGCCGAAGATGATGCCGATCAGGACGATGCCGGGGAAGGATGCGAGCAGGTAGTAGAAGACCTTCGCGAAGCCAGGAAACGGCTCGGCCGGGTAGCCCCTGCGTCTTGCAACGATATAGGCGGTCACCATCAGCGACAGCGCGAGTAGCAGTCCCGGAATAATGCCGGCGGTGAAGAGGTCGGCGACGGAGACATTGCCGCCGGCTGCGATCGAATAGAGGATCATGTTGTGCGACGGCGGGATCATCAGCGCGATGATCGCTGCGTTGACCGTGACGTTGACGGCATAGTCGCGGTCATAGCCGCGCTTTGCCATCTGCGGGATCATCAGACCGCCGACCGCCGAGGCGTCCGCCACCGCCGAACCGGAAATGCCGCCGAAGAGCGTCGAGGCGACGATGTTGACCTGGCCGAGACCGCCGCGCAGATGGCCGACGAGGCCGGCGGCAAACTGGATCAGCCGATTGGCGATGCCGCCACGCACCATCAGGTCGCCGGCGAAAATGAAGAACGGGATCGCCATCATGGCGAAGATGTTCATGCCGGAATTCAATTGCTGGAACACCACCACCGGCGGCAGGCCGAGATAGAGCACGGTGGCAAACGACGCGATGCCCAGGCAGAAGGCGATCGGCATGCCGATGAACATCAGGAGGGTGAAGACCCCGAAAAGGATAGTGTAAGCCATTCAGGCCATCTCCTGCACGACAACGTCTGCGGCGACGTCGACACCCAGAACCAGATCGATGAAACGCTCTGCAGCAAACAGGGCAATCATCAAGCCGCCGACAATGAGCGGAAAGAAGTCGACCCCTCCCGGCCATCCGAGAACGGGGATCGTCGCCGTCCATGTGCCGGCGCACAAAAGCAGCCCGTAATAGGCCATGGATGCGCCGAAGACGACGATCAGGCCAAGGCTCGCCAGATCCATGGCTATCTGCACCGAGGGCTTCATCACATGACGGATGACATCGAGGCCGAGATGCACGCTTTCGCGCACGCCGACGGCGGCACCCAGCATGATGAACCAGGCCATCAGATGAAGGGCCAGGGGTTCAGACCAGCTTGGCGAGTCGTTCAACACGTAGCGGGCAAAGACCTGCCAGCCGACGATCAATGTCATGGCGACCATGCCGGCACCGGCAATGTAGAGCGACGCGCGGCTCAGCGCCCCGAGAAGCGGGCGTACCGCCCGCATGAAACGACGCATGTCTCTTCCTCCTCCGCAAAGGCGATCCGATGAACAGTTGCGAAGGCCGGCTCCAATCCTGGAACCGGCCCCACTGCCGTCACTTGACTGCCTTCACCCGCTCGAGGAGGTCCTTGAGTTTCGGGTCGCTGACGAACTGGTCGTAGACCGGGCCCATGGCGGCGGCGAACTCTTCCTTGTCGACCTTGATGACGTTCGCACCGGCGGCGCGGACCTTTTCTTCTGAGACCTTTTCGCGGGCGCTCCAGAGCTCGCGCATCTTGCCGACGGAGTCCTTGGCCGCCTGGCGAACCAGGGCCTGATCCTCGGGGGAAAGCTTGTCCCAGCTCATCTTGGAAATGACCAGGATTTCAGGGTTGAGCGAATGTTCGGTGAGCGAATAGTTCTTGGCGACCTCGAAATGGCGGGCGGACTCGTAGGACGGCCAGTTGTTCTCGGCGCCATCGACGACCCCGGTCTCAAGCGAAGAGTAGACCTCACCCATCGGCATCGGCGTGGGGTTGGCGCCGAAGGCCTGCATCATGGCGATCCAGAGATCGGATTGCTGCACGCGGATCTTCAGGCCCTTGAGATCGGCCAGTTTTTCGATCGGCTTTTTGGTGGTGTAGAAGGAACGGGCGCCCGAATCGTAGAAAGCCAGGCCGATGAGACCATGGGGCTCGAACGCTGCCAACACCTCGTCGCCGATCGGGCCATCCACCGTCTTGTGCATGTGCTCGGTGGAGCGGAACAGGAACGGCATGCCGAGAACCATCGTCTCCTTGACGAGGTTGTTGAACGGCGCGGCGTTCACACGGTTCATGTCGATGACGCCGAAGCGTGTCTGCTCGATCGTGTCCTTCTCGCCGCCGAGCACGCCATTGTTCATGACCTCGACTTTGATCCGCCCGTTGGTGCGCTCGGAGAGCAGTTGCCCCATGTATTTGACGGCCTCGACCGTCGGGTAGCCGTCCGGATGGATGTCCGCCGAACGCAGGGTGATTTCCTGCGCCTGCGCCGCTGTGCCGGCAAACGCCAGCCCCATGGCGACGCAAAGCATGCTTGCAATTTTCTTCATGTTTTCCTCCTCCTCTAGTCGTGCTTCGGCCTCTCCCAAGACCGAGTTGCTGCCCCTCCGGGCCGGCATTCGAAATCTCCATGTCCTCGGGCCCGACAGGGAGCCTCCCAGCTCCCGTCGCGGGCAGAAATCACGCCGCCGCGAAGGCGGGCAGTTTGAACAGGCGTTCCGGGTTTTCGACGAGGGCCAGATGCCGTGCCCGGTCATCGCCAAGCCAGCCGAGCACCAGTTCGGCGAGCCGCGCGTCATCAGGATAATCTTCCGATTTCCGGATCATGTTGTGCGGCCAGTTCGAGCCCCAGATGATGCGTTCCGGGGCGTGATCCGCGATCCTGCGCGAGAAGGCGGCCACGTCCTCATAGGGCCAACCCGCGCGCGAACTTTCGTAGACACCCGCGAACTTGAACCAGACATTGCCGCGATCGATCAGCTTCAGGAGCGCCACGATCTCGGGTCCATCCGGATCGAGCCCGGCAAAGAACTTGCCGTGATGATCGAACACCCAGCGCGACCGCATACGCTCCAGCCGCGGCAGGTGATCGCGCAGCCTGTTGCCGTCGAACTGCACGGCGATCATCCAGTCCGCAGCATGGGCCCGCGCATCGACCGCCTCCAGCGCATCGAGCCCCACCGCTCCACCCGGCAGGTCCATGATGCGCGCACCGACGGCACCGGCTTCGCCGAGTGCGCGCATGTCCGCATCGGACGTGGTTTCGTCGATGACGACGACGGCACGCGCGGTATCCCCCATCTCGGCCACGCAGGCGAGCGTATTGGCATTGTCCCGCTGGTGGGCGTTGCCCTGGGTGATGATCACCCTGTCGATGCCGAGCCAGGCCATCACCTGGCGATAGGCCAAAGCATCCGGCAACGGTTCGACAGGCAAAGGCGGACCTCCCGGAAGCGAGGGGAAGCCCGGCAGGTACATGTGCATCTGCGTATCGACCGTGCCCTTCGGCAGGCGGGGTTCAGGCGGGCGGCCGGTCAGGATGCGTTCGATCATTTTGCGATCTCGGGCATCTTGAACTGGGCGAGTGCGTCGCGATTGATCTCGATCCCGAGACCGGGTGCGTCGGGGATGGCGACGACGCCGTTGACCGCTTCGATCGGCGTCTTCAACACAGCCTGCCGGAACGGATTGTCGGTGCGATCGAACTCCATGATCGGCTCGATCGGGTTTACCCGCACCGGGTCGGGCGTCATCGCCGCCATGAACTGCAGTGCTGCGGCAAGGTGAACGGCGGTGCCCCAGACATGCGGAACCACCCGAACGCCATGCAGGGTCGCAAGGCTTGCGATCTTCGCCATTTCGGAGAATCCGCCACAACCGCAGAGGTCCGGCTGCACGATATCGACGGCGCGGCTTTCGATCGCCGGCCACATGCCGTAGCGCGTGTGCCAGGTCTCGCCGCCGGCGATCGGTATCGGCTGGCCCGCCCTGACTTCGCGATAGGCGGAAAGCTGTTCCGGAACGACCGGCTCCTCGAACCAGTCGATGTCGTACTCGGCCGCAGCCTTGCCGAGCCGGACCGCCTCCGTAACCGTGTAGCCGTGATTGGCGTCGATCATCAGCCGCATGTCGTCGCCGATCGCCTCACGCACCGCGCGGATGACGCGCAGGTCTTCGTCGACGCCGAAACCGATCTTGATCTTGCAGGCGTGAAAGCCCTGCGCCCGCCGCTCCGCCATCTCCAACGCATTGTCGGAGACGCGATCGACGCCATCGCGCTTGAAGCTGCCGGTGGCGTAGGCGCGAACGCTTTCGCGCCAGCGGCCGCCGAGCAGCATGGAGACCGAGGCGCCGTAGTGTTTGCCCTTGATGTCCCAGAGCGCGATGTCGATGCCGGACAGCGCCGTGATCGTCAGACCGCGCTGCCCCTGATCACGAAGCGCATTGTAGAGGATCGCCCAGAGCTTTTCCGTCTGGCGCGGATCCTGACCGATCAGCCAGGGGGAATAGGCCGCGACCACGGCGGCATTCGGCCGCGCCGGCCCCAGGCATTCGCCCCAGCCGATAGTCCCATCGTCGCATTCGATCTCCACCAGCACATGGGCGCGGCGATCAAAGCGCATGGACGCGCTTTCGAAGGGCACGGCCAGGCGATGTTCGAGGAGGTGGGTGCGGACGGCGACGATCTTCATGGGCTATCCCCCGCGCTCACTTGTGGCGCTTGTTTGCGCCGATCAGCGCGTCGAGCATTGCGACTTCGTCGTCGCTGAGGTCCTTGAGCGGCGCACGGACCGGACCGGCATTGAAACCCTGCAGCCGCACGCCCGCCTTGATCGCCGACACCGCATAGCCCTTGGCGCGGTTGCGGATCGCCATGAACGGATAGAAGAAATCCGTGAGGATGCGCTCGCAGGTGGCGCGGTCGCCGCTGCGAAGGGCGGCGTAGAACTCGTTGGCAAGACCGGGCACGAAGTTGAAGACGGCCGACGAATAGGTGGTGAAGCCGGCGCCGAGATAGGCTTCGGCAAAGAGCTCGGCCGTCGGCATGCCGCCGAGATACATCAGCCGGTCGCCCATCTTGGCGGTGACCTGGCGCACCAGACCGATATCGCCGGTGCCGTCCTTGAAGCCGATCAGGTTCGGGCATTCGTCGCAGAGACGCGCCAGCGTATCGGCCTGCAGCACCGAGTTGTCGCGGTTATAGACCATGACGCCGATGCCGACCGACTGGCAGATCTTCTTCACATGGGCGTAGAGACCTTCCTGCGGCGCATCGATCAGGTAGTGCGGCAGAAGCAGGATGCCGTCGGCGCCGACACGCTCGACCGAGCGGGCGATATCGACCGCCATCTCGGTGCCGTAGCCGCAGCCGGATACGATCGCCGTATCGCCGGCAACATCCTTGGCGGCCCGGACGATGCCGGGGATTTCGTCCGGCTTCAGCGAGAAGAACTCGCCAGTGCCACCGGCGGCAAACAGCACCGGCGCCCTGTAGCCGGCCAGCCATTCGACATGCGCCCGGTAGCTGTCCGGCGCGAAACGGCCCTCGGCATCGAAATGCGTCACCGGGAAGGAAAGGAGGCCTGAACCTAGCGCGGCCTTGATCTCTTCAGGGGTCATTTCGTGGGGGCCTCCCTAAAACTCGACGCGCCTTACTAAGCAAGTCATCACACACATGTCAATATCTCATAATATATGTTGTCATATGACAGATGGATTTGGCTTTCTTCTCGCAAAGACCACGTTGCATGCGGAACGCATCGCCGCAGAATGCAATGCATGGGCGACGCACCGGTATTGCGCGAAAGATGTATTATATGTTAGCCGATATTGTATGACATGCTGAAAAATGCGAGTGGGACGCCCTTTCGCCGGCATGAGGGAGGACAGGCGATGGAACGACTTCTGATCACCGGTGCAGCGGGCCAACTGGGTCGCGTCATGCGTAAAAAGCTCGCGCCACTGGCCAAGACAATCCGTCTGTCTGATCGGGCGCCGCTCGATCCGCCCGCCGAAAACGAAGAATGCGTTCAGTGCGACCTCGCCGATGCCAGCGCCGTCAACAGTCTCGTGGCCGGTTGCGATGCGATCGTGCATCTCGGCGGCATCTCCGTCGAGCGGCCCTTCTCGGAGATTCTCGACGCCAACATCCTCGGCCTCTACAACCTCTACGAGGCGGCTCGCGCCCACCATCAGCCACGCATCCTGTTCGCCAGCACCAACCACACGATCGGCTACTACCCGCAGAGCGAACGGCTCGGCCCAGATGCGCCTTATCGGCCGGACGGACTTTACGGCGTCTCCAAATGCTTCGGCGAAGCGCTTGCCCGGATGTATTTCGACAAGTTCGGCCAGGAGACTGCCCTGCTCCGGATCGGCTCCTGCGTGCCGGAACCGGTCAACTACCGCATGCTCTCCACCTGGCTCTCGCACGACGATTTCGCCTCCCTGACCGAGGCCGTGTTCCGCGCGCCCGTTCTCGGCTGCCCGGTCATCTGGGGCGCGTCGGCCAACGACGCCGGCTGGTGGGACAATTCGCACATCGGATGGCTCGGCTGGCGACCGAAGGACAATGCCGAGGTTTTCCGCGACAAGGTTGCCGCCAATAGCCCGAAACCGCAGCCGAGCGACGCGCTCGTGCGCTATCAGGGCGGCGCTTTCGTCGATGACCCGATCTTCGAGGAATAGGCCTCAAGCCTTGGCAGTGGATTGCGCCGAGGATCGGCAATGGCGTATCCAGAAACGCAAACCAAGTTCGAGAAACGGCCACGCCCATGAGCAACGTCACCGCCCCCGACAACACAACGCCACAAGGCAGGACGCTGGTGGCCAAAATGACGGATGCCCTCAGCGGCCAGATCAGCAGCGGGCACTACAAGCCGGGCGATCGCCTGCCTTCGGAGGCGCAGCTTACCCAGGAGTTCGGCGTGAGCCGCACGGTCGTGCGCGAAGCAATCGCGGCACTGCGCTCCGGCGGGCTGGTCGAAGCGAGGCACGGCATCGGGGTCTTCGTGCTGGAACCGGCTCCGACGGCGGCAATGCCGTTCCACGGCATCGATCTGGCGCGCGTCTCCTCGCTGATAGAAATGCTGGAGCTCAGAACTGCAGTCGAAGGTGACGCGGCCGCACTGGCGGCCCTTCGTCGCTCGCCGGCGCAGGAAGAAAAGATCGTCGAGGCGTTCGACAGCTTCTGCGCGAGCGCCGCCGAAGGACGCCCGACTGCGGAGGCCGATTTCAACTTCCATCTCGCGATCGCCCAGGCGACCAACAACCCGCGCTTCGGCCAATTCCTGCAGATGCTGGGCACGGCGCTCATTCCCCGCCGGGCAGTATCGGAGAGCGGCGAAGAAACCGTGCTGGCGTCAGAGGAGTTGTCGCGACTGATCGCTGAGCACGAGGCCATTCTCGTCGCGATCCAGGACGGCGACGAGGAGCAGGCGCGCAGCGCCATGCGCCAGCATCTCAAGAACAGCCAGGTTCGTTATCGTTCGATGTTGCGCGCGGCGCGCTGAGCAACAGGCGGCCAGCGCCCTCAGGCGCTGCCGAGGCGGCGTATGTTGCTCGCAAGTTCGGCAGCCAGGCGAAGAGCGGCCGCGGTCGCCCCGGCCATCTGCGGCATGATCAGCCATTCGAGCGTCCACGCCGCCCCGGAGCGTTCCTGCTCGTGGACCAGCGCATGATGCATACCGGAGAGCTGGGTCGCATTGAACCGCGCCAATGACACCAGAACCTCGGCCGCGACCGGGTTCTGCTTGTGGGCCATTGCCGAGGAAGCACCGCCACCGGCGAGCTCGATTTCATCGCCCTGCTGCGCCATCAACGCGATATCCTGGCCGAACTTGCCGAGGCTGCCGGTCACCAGCGAAAGCGCATTGGCAAAGTCCGCCACCTCGGAACGCTGGCTATGCCATTGCGGAAAATCGGCGAGCCCCAGTTCTTCTGCAAGCGTCGCACGCACGTCGTCGGCCCGGCCCTCAAGTTTATCGAGCGTCCCGGCAGCGCCTCCGAACTGGACGGCGAAGAGATCGCGGTCCATCGCCTCAAGACGGTCCTTATGGTCGAGCAGCGGCTCGATCCAGCTGCGCAGCCGGTCCGATACCGTGATCGGGATTGCCGCCTGCATCCGGGTCCGCCCCATCAGCGAATGATCGCCCCATTCGCTGTCGCATTCTTCGAGCACCGAGACGACATTGCCGAGGCGGACGGCGAAAAGCTCGGCAACCGCCTTCATCCGCAACATCAGGCTGGTGTCGATGACGTCCTGGCTGGTCGCGCCATAGTGCACATATTCGGCAACCTCACGACCGACGGCAGCGCGCAATTGCCGGACGAGTTCCGGCACGACCACCCCATCCACACCCATGGCGCGCTTGAGCGCGATCACATCGGGCGAGAAAGCACGGCAAGCCTCGGTAATTCGGTCGGCCGCGCTCGCCGGGATGATCCCGTGCACGGCTTCCGCCCGTGCCAGCGCCGCCTCGAAGGCGAGCATCGCGTGGATGTCGGCGGAGGCCGAAAACTCGGCGGCAACCGCCTCATCACCCAGAAGCCCCGAGAGATAAGGATGGTCGAAGGCGGAATAGGTCATGGTTTCCCCGTTTCTGCTTGCCGAACGAAATGCCACCTGCTGCATGAGGGCATCCAAGCCCCCATGTCCAGGCGTGACATTCCTGTTCAGATGTCGAGGAAGACCGTTTCCTTCTCACCCTGCAGGTGAATGTCAAAAACATAATTAGGCGCCGCTCCGGTTGCGACAAGCGTCGCAACGCGATGGCGATGTTCAATCCGCGCGAGGAGCGGATCGAGAGCATTCGCTTCCGTCTCTTCGGGGAAGTACATGCGCGTGTGCAGCCCGATATTGATGCCGCGAGCGACGATCCAGAAGGTGATGTGCGGCGCCATCGGTCGGCCGTCCTTGAACGGTACGCGCCCAGGCTTTACGGTCTCGAAGGCGAAGACGCCGTCTTCGGCGCCGGTCGGACAGCGCCCCCAGCCGGAGAAGTTCGGGTCCGCCGAGCCGCGCATTTCGGTTGGCGAGTTATGGAAACCTGCCGCGTCCGCCTGCCAGATCTCGATGAGCGCGTCCTTCAGCGGCGCACCGGCCCCATCGATCACGCGGCCGGTTATGTTGATACGCTCGCCGAGCGTCTCATCGTTCACCATCCGTGTGCCGAGGTCCGTTTCATAGACGCCGCCAATGCCGCAGAAATTCGGCGTCAGCCCGATATGCACATAGGGACCGGCAGTCTGCGAGGGCGTCTCCTTGAGATATCCAAGTTGCTGCACCATCAGTTGCCCTCCAGCCGGTTCTCGAACAGCGTCGAGCGGCGTCCGCGCAGCACGATGTCGAATTTGTAAGCACGGGCATCGAACGGGATCGTGTTTGCCCAGTCGAGCGGCGCGATCAGTTGTTCGATCGCCTGGCGATCGGGGATCGTGTTGACGATCGGACACTTCCAGATCATCGGGTCACCCTCGAAATACATCTGGGTGATCAGACGCTGCGCAAAACCGTGGCCGAAGACCGAGAAATGAATGTGGGCCGGACGCCAGTCGTTGACGCCATTTGGCCAGGGATAGGGGCCCGGCTTGATCGTACGGAAGCTGTAAAAGCCGTCTTCATCGGTGATCGTGCGGCCGCAGCCGCCGAAGTTCGGGTCGAGCGGCGCGAGATAGCTTTCCTTCTTGTGGCGGTATCGGCCGCCGGCATTGGCCTGCCAGAATTCCAGCAACGCCCCCGGCACCGCGCGCCCGCGCTCGTCGAGTACCCGGCCATGAACGATGATGCGCTCGCCGATGGCGCTTTCGCCCGCCCGCGCGAAATTGTGGATCAGATCGTTGTCGAGTTCGCCGATCATAGAATGACCGAAGACCGGACCGGTGATTTCCGAGATCGTGCCGTCGAGCGACAGGAGCGCCTTCTGCGGCGAGCGCAGCACCGAGGTCTTGTAGCCCGGCGTCAGCGCCGGCGCGTGCCACTCACGGTCGCGCGGGAAGAAGGCGCCGGTCTCCGGCTTTCCGTTCGTTCTGTCGGACATCATCTTCTCCCGTCAGGCCGCCTTGCCGGCATCGATCTCGGCGAACACCTGCTTGGCGATCTTGATCGCGTGGTTGGCCGCCGGCACGCCGGCATAGATCGCCACATGCAGCAGCGCCTCGCAGATATCCTCGCGGCTTGCGCCGGTGTTGGTCGTCGCCCGCACGTGCATGGCCACCTCGTCGTCCTGGCCGAGGGCGGCGAGCAGGGCGATCGTCACGATCGAGCGCTCGCGCTTCGTCCAGGTCGGCCGGGACCAGACATGGCCCCAGGCCGCTTCGGTGATCAACTCCTGAAAGGGGCGATCGAATTCGGTGGAACCCGACTGCGTCCGATCCACGTGATTGTCGCCGAGCACGGCCCGGCGCGTGGCCATGCCCTGGCGATAGCGGTCGGAGGGCGCAGAAGCGTCACTCATGGGTCTTGTCTCCATGCATTGCGATTTCAAAGAAGGCGCGAAGCACCGCGGTCAAGGTTTCAGGGTTTTCGACGCAGGGAATGTGACCGGCATCGCGGATGACTTCGTAGCGGGCTCCCGGGATGAGGCGGGCAGTCGCAAGCACCACATCCGGCGGCGTCGAGCCGTCCTGGTCGCCGACGACACAGAGCGTGGGCACCGCGATGCGGGCGGCGGCCTCGGTGTAATCGGCATCGCGGATGGCGGCGCAGGTGGCGATGTATCCGGTCACCGGCTGGCGCACTAGCATGTTGCGGTAGCCGGCATAGGCGGTGTTTTCTGGCCGGCGGAAGGCCGGGGTGAACCAGCGTTCGAGCACACCGTCGGCGATCCCTTCGATGCCGTGTTCCTCGATGGCAGCGATGCGCGCCGCCCACATCTCGGCCGTACCGATCTTGTGTGCCGTGTCGCAAAGTACCAGCGCACGCACAAGATCGGGCCGGCGCTGGTAGAGCGACTGCGCAATCAACCCGCCGACCGAAAGACCGCAGACGATCGCCTGCTTGACCGAGAGCATATCGAGCAGGCCGGCTAGGTCGTTGGCGTGATCCTCGATCGCGTAAGGGATCGGACCGATATCGGAGAGGCCATGGCCGCGCTTGTCATAGAGGACGATGGCATAATCGCCGGCGAGCCGGACGATAACGTCGCGCCAGATACGAAAATCCGTGCCGAGCGAATTGGCAAAAACCAGCACCGGACGGTCGCCGGTCGCGCCGATCACCTGGTAGTGGATCGTGATGTCGTTGATGCGGGCAAACTGCACGGGCTCTCTCCTCCGCCACCAAATTGGATATTTAATCTGGTTAGGTAAAATGATATTTCATGGCATTTCATTAACTTGAGGGTTATGAATTCCATGATCGACGCCCGGGTCAAGTTTCGCCATCTGCAGACTTTTGTCGAGGTCTCCCGGCAGAAGAGCGTCATGAAGGCGGCCGAACTGCTGCATGTCAGCCAACCGGCCGTAACCAAGACGATCCGCGAGCTCGAAGAGGTACTTGGCGTCGCGGTCTTCGAGCGCGACGGGCGCGGTATCAAGATAACACGTTATGGCGAGGTGTTCCTGCGCCACGCCGGTGCAGCGCTGACGGCCCTGCGGCAGGGGCTCGATTCCGTCTCGCAGGAACGCGACGGCGACGGCGTTCCGGTCAGGGTCGGCGCGCTGCCGACGGTCTCGACACGGATCATGCCGCTCGCCATGACGCTCTTCCTCAAGGAGGATACCGGCGCCCGCATCAAGATCGTCACCGGCGAAAACGCCGTGCTCCTCGAGCAATTGCGCGTCGGCGATCTTGATCTGGTCGTCGGGCGGCTTGCGGCACCGGAGAAAATGACGGGCTTTTCCTTCGAGCACCTCTATTCCGAGCAAGTGGTTTTTGCCGTGCGCGCCGGGCATCCGCTGCTTTCAGGCGCGCATTCCACCTTTGCACGGCTTGCGGATTTCCCGGTGCTGATGCCGACGCGCGCCTCGATCATTCGCCCTTTCGTCGAGCGCTTCCTGATCACCAACGGCATCGCCAGCCTGCCGAACCAGATCGAGACCGTGTCCGACGCCTTTGGCCGCGCCTTCGTCCGGGCGAGCGATGCGATCTGGATCATTTCGGCCGGCGTGGTCGCCAGCGACGTCGACGATGGAACGATCGCCATCCTGCCAATCGACACCAGCGAGACCAAGGGCCCGGTTGGGCTTACCATGCGCGCCGATGCGGCACCGACACTGGCCCTGTCCATCCTGATGCAGACCATTCGCGAGGCGGCCACCGACGTCGCCTCCAAACTCTGAGCCGCATGCCCGGAATTCGCGGCTTTACAAGCCCCGGCCGGCAACCGAGATTGCGGGCCCGACAGACTGGTGACCTGATGCCGACCTCTCCGCTTCTCGTTGAAGGCTTTTCCCAAAGCCACATTCCCGAAATGCTCGACTGGTTCTCGAACCTCGAAGCGCTGGTGCAATGGGGCGGCCCCGGCCTGTCCTTCCCGCTCGAGGCGGGGCAGCTCGATGCCATGATCGCGGAAACCTTTGGCGCCGAACCCGGGCGGTCCATGTTCGCCGGTCTGGTCGACGACAAGCTTGCCGGCCATGCGCAGGTAGCACTCGATTGGCAGAACGGTCTCGGCCGTCTCAGCCGGGTCGCCATCAATCCGCGCATGCGCGGCCGGGGCCTCGCCCAGCCATTCCTGCGCGAGGTAACCAGCCGCTTCTTCGCCAACCCTGCCTTCGAGCGACTGGAACTCAACGTCTACACGTTCAACGAGGCGGCAATCCGCACCTACCGCAGCCTCGGCTTTCGCGAGGAAGGCGTGCGGCGATCCTCGGCCAAGGTCGGTAACGCCCGTTGGGACACGGCGATCTACGGCCTGCTCAGGAACGAGTGGAACTGACGGCGCGGCGAAACGTCAGTACGGCAGCCCAACATAATTCTCGGCAAGCACCGTCTCGGCGGCAACCGAATGGGTGAGGTAGTCGAGCTCGGCTTCCTGGATGCGCTGGTCGAAATCCCCGGTGTCCGGAAAGCGGTGCAGCATCGTCGTCATCCACCAGGAGAAACGCACCGCCTTCCAGACGCGCGCAAGGGCCCGTGCGGAGTAAGCGTCGACGCCGGCATTCGAGCGGTCCTGATAGTGCTCGAGCAGCCCTTCGAAGAGATAATGCACGTCGCTGGCCGCGAGATTCAGCCCCTTCGCGCCCGTCGGCGGAACGATATGGGCGGCATCGCCGACCAGAAAGAGCCGGCCGAAACGCATCGGCTCGGCGACAAATGATCGGAGCGGCGCGATCGACTTCTCGAAAGACGGTCCGGTCACCATCGCCTCGGCATGATGCTGCGGCAGCCGCCGGCGCAACTCATCCCAGAAGCGGTCGTCGGACCAGTCTTCGATCTTTTCGCTCACCGCGCATTGAATGTAGTAGCGGCTGCGCGTCTGGGAGCGCATCGAGCAAAGCGCAAAGCCACGCGGATGGTTGGCATAAATAAGTTCGTGATCGACCGGCGGCACGTCGGCGAGGATACCGAGCCAGCCGAAGGGGTAGACCTTTTCGAAGGTGTGCAACGCCTTTTCGGGCACTGACTTGCGGCTGACACCGTGAAAGCCGTCGCAGCCAGCGATGAAGTCGCAGTCGATGCGCTGGGTTGCGCCATCCTTCTCAAAGGTGACGTAGGGCAGATGGCCGTCAAAATCATGCGGCTCGACATGGGCGACCTCATAGATCGTCGTCGCGCCGGATTGTTCGCGGCGCTCCATCAGGTCGCGCGTCAGTTCCGTCTGGCCATAGACCATCACGCGTTTGCCGCCGGTGAGATGCAACAGATCGATGCGGTGGTCACGGCCGTCGAAGGCGAGCGAGAAGCCGTCATGCGGCAGCCCCTCCTTGTGCATCCGCGCGCCGGCCCTGGCGCGATCCATCAAACCGACCGTCCCTTCCTCCAGCACGCCGGCGCGCACGCGGCCGAGGATATAGTCCTTGCTCACGCGATCGAGGATGACATTGTCGATGCCGGCCTCCGTCAGCAATTGCCCAAGCAGCAGCCCCGATGGACCCGACCCGATGATGACGACCTTGGTGCGCATGCTCTCCTCCGGCATTGTCTTTCGGCAGAATTGTCTTTTGACAAAATCTGCGCGCGGCCGGCTTCGCTCTCAATGGACAAAGCCGACATGAAATTGCACAAATCGAACATGGCTTCAGAGCGCGCGACATGAAGAAGACGGTTCCGACCTACGAACTCTATGGAGAAAAGACCGGTGAACGGCCGGATTTCTGGCTGCATTGCGAGACCATCCCGTCACGAAGCAGCCTCTACCACTGGGAAATCGGGCTGCACCGGCACGAGAGCTTCTTTCAGATCTTGTACATTGCCGGCGGCTCGGGCGATGCGGTCTTTGGCAGTGGCGTGCACATGATCGAACCGCCTATGGTCATCACCGTTCCGCCGGCGCTTAACCACGGCTTCCGCTTCTCGCGCAACATCGACGGCTTCGTCTTCACCATTCTGGCGTCCCATCTGAAGACATCACCCGGCGAGCGCAACCGGCTCGGCTCCTGGCTCGCGGCGCCGCATATGACCCGGCTCGATGACCGCGAGGATGCGGCCTATATCGCCGCGACCCTCACACGTTTGGCCAAGGAATGGGAGACCAGCCGCAGCAATCGCGCAGACCTGCTGGATGCGTATCTTACCTCCGTCCTGACGCTGACAGCGCGCCTCGACGAAGCGAGCGACGAGCGGGACGATACAGCCGACAGTGAAAACGAACGAAGAGTCCAGCGCTTCCAGGCGCTTTTGCAGCAGCACCACCGCTCGCATTGGCCGGCCGCCGCCTATGCCCGCGAGCTCGGCCTGTCGCCGACCCATCTCAACCGGATCACGCGCGCGATCGCCGGTCTCAGCGCTCACGAGATGATCGCGCAAAAGCTTGTCGGTGAGGCGCGGCGCGAACTCGTTTTCACCCGCGCCAGCGTCCAGGAAATCAGCTTCCGCCTTGGCTTCGCCGATCCCGCCTATTTCTCCCGTTTCTTCCTGCGCCAGACGGGCGTGACACCCCGCGCCTGGCGGCTGGCAGAGCGGGACAGGCTCGGCGCCTGACCCGCCAACAACATCGCCCTGCGCGGAAATTGCATACAATCCAAAAAGACTTTTGCAACGACTCAAAACGGGAGCAGAATCAAGGCTCGGGTCCGAGGGGGACCCGGAGGATATACGGAGGAAGACATGGCAGTACGCGATCCGTCGCCCTCGTTGTATAACGAGGATCTGGCACCGGCCGAGGAGCGCCGTTGGGGCGCTTTCAGCATCTTCAATGTATGGACATCCGACGTGCATAGCCTGTGGGGCTATTACCTCGCAGCAAGTCTGTTCCTGCTCTGCGGCAGCTTCGTGAACTTCGTCATCGCGATCGGCATCGGATCGCTGGTGATCTTCTTCCTGATGAGCCTCGTCGGCAATGCGGGCGTTCGTACCGGTGTGCCCTTCCCGGTACTCGCGCGCGCCTCCTTCGGCACCTTCGGCGCAAACGTGCCGGCGCTGGTGCGCGCCGTCGTCGCCTGCTTCTGGTATGGCGCACAGACGGCCGCCGCCTCGGGCGCGATCGTCGCCCTTCTCGTCCGCAACGAAAGCATGCTGGCCTTCCACCAGAACAGCCACATGCTCGGCCACTCGACGCTCGAGGTCATCTGCTACGTCGTCGTCTGGTCGCTGCAACTGTTGATCATCCAGCGCGGCATGGAGACCGTGCGCAAGTTTCAGGACTGGGCTGGCCCCGCGGTCTGGATCATGATGCTGATCCTTGCCGTCTACCTGATCGTCAAATCGGGCACCTTCTCCTTCGGCTCGGAAATTCCGCGCGACGTGCTCATCGAGAAAACCAGGGATGCGGGCGTGCCCTGGGAGCCCGGCAGCTTCCCCGCACTTGCGGCAGTCGCCGCCACCTGGATCACCTATTTCGCAGCGCTCTATCTGAACTTCTGCGACTTCTCGCGTTATGCGACGGACGTAAAGACGCTGCGCAAGGGCAATCTCTGGGGCCTGCCGATCAATCTGCTTGCCTTCTGCCTCGTTGCCGGCGTGACGACGACGGCCGCCTTTGCCGTCTATGGCGAAGTGCTGCTGCACCCGGACCAGATTTCGGCGAAATTCGACAGCTGGTTCCTGGCGCTGCTTGCGGCTCTCACCTTTGCGGTGGCAACGCTTGGCATCAACGTGGTGGCGAACTTCGTGTCGCCCGCCTTCGATTTCGCCAACGTCTTTCCGCGGCAGATCAACTTCAAGCGCGGCGGCTATATCGCAGCCTTGATAGCCCTCGTCCTCTATCCCTTCGCCCCTTGGGAAACGGGTGCGGCGCATTTCGTCAACTTCATCGGGTCGACGATGGGGCCGATCTTCGGGGTGATGATGGTCGACTACTATCTCATCCGCAGGGGGCAACTGAACGTCGAAGCGCTCTACCATGAGGATGGCGAGTTCCGCTTCCAGGGCGGATGGCACGGCAGCGCCTTCGTCGCCTTTGCGATCGGCGCTCTGTTCTCGTCGATCCTGCCGACATTCACCAACGTCCTGCCGGCCTGGTGGGGAATCTATGGCTGGTTCTTCGGCGTCGCGATCGGCGGGGCGATCTACTATGTGCTGAGGATCGGCGAACGCAAGCCGGCCTTTGCCTCCTAGTCGTCCAGCGCCGCACCCGGTCAGACGATCGGGTGCGGCCTCGAGGCCATCACGAGCCTCGGCCCGGGCGACCCAGAATCTGGCGAACGCCTTCCTTGGTAAAGGGCTGGGCCAATTGCTTCAGAAAGCCCGGCGCGATCTGCCCCTTGATGCCGATGTCGGTGGAGGATGGGCGGTTGGGGTTATAGTAGGTCCTGAAAATCAGATCCCAGATCACGACGTTCTCGCCGTAGTTCATGTTGCCTTCGCTCAGATCCTTCGAATGGTGCCAGCGATGCAGGCGCGGTGTGCTGAAGACATAGTCGAAGACACCGGTGCGCATATCGACATTGCAATGCGTAAGGATGCCCATGAACGCCGTAACGGCCCCAAGCCACCAGAAAACATGAAGCGGCGCGCCGAGGAAATAAAGCGGGATCTGGCTCATTGCGAGCTTGAAGAGCGAATCGGCAACGTGGAAACGGCCGGTATTGATGACCCAGAGCCGCACGACGCTGTGATGCAGGGCGTGAAACCGCCAGAAGAACAGCTTTTCATGGGCGATGCGATGCGCCCAATAGAGACCCAGTTCGGCGATCACCACCGCCAGCGCCACCTGAACCATCATCGGCCAATCGGCCGGCCAAAGCCCGAACTTCAGCGCGGCAAGCGGCTGCAGGATGTTGGCGGCATACATGGGGAAGACGGCGGCGATCAGGCCCGCCAGTTGCAGCAGCCCCTTCGTCGCCAGCGTATGCCCGATGTCGTTCACCGTCTCGCCATCTGATAAGAGCCAGCGCCGCTCGTAGGGGATGTAGCGCTCGAGAAGGAACAGGGCAAAGACTGCGGCGGCATAGACCGTCGCGAAAGCGATCATCGGGTGGGTGCTTGCAAAGGCGAAGTACGAACCCAACAGCCCGGAAAAGAACACCAGAGGCCAGGACAGGTATCGCAACATTCGCTTTAGCAGGTACCCGGCCTTCGCAAGGGCGCGGCGGCGCTCTGAAATCATCAACGACGCTCCATCCAATCCAGCAATTCGCGGCATGTGCGCGGGCGGCCGTCGCTGACGCGCCCATCGGAACATGCATCCAGGCGATAGTCCGGCTCGGACCGATCGCCCCACCTCTTGCCGACATACATGTGCCGGATCTCGGTGCATGTGCGCGGTTTTCCGTCACTTAACCGACCATCACGACAGGGATCGTACAGATGCTGTGCGGTCCGCTGCGGATCGTCCGCAATCCACAGCCCTTTGTCGTCGGCATGACTCGAGCCCGCACCGAACAGCAGCATCCACATTGGCAAGACGACCAACCGCATCGACAACCGTCCTTGTTTGAAACGTCATTGCCGAACTTTGAGGGGAGCGGATTACACGAGCATTGCGGAAAGCCGAAGGATGCAACCGGACACAGGCCGAAGCAACCTTTCATTGACTGTGAAAAGAGAATCTGAAATTCTCTTTTCACAGTCAGAAGGAGACGCGCCGATGCGCCCGATGAACAGCGAAGCCTCGCCGGACCAATTGGAAAGCCTGGCATCACTGGACGCAACCGATCAGGCCCGACTTGTATCAACCGGCGCGGTCTCTCCGCTTGAACTCGTCGATGCCGCGATAAAGCGCATCGAACGGCTGAACCCGCACCTCAACGTCCTTGCCTCCAGCGACTTCGATCTTGCCCGCAAACAAGCCCGGGAGATGCGGCCGACGGCGGGCATGCCTTTTGCCGGCGTGCCGACACTGCTGAAAGACCTGCTCGGCTATCCCGGCCACCATGCCGGTTTCGGCTCCCGGTTGTTCAAGGGGCAACCCGCTCAAGGCGGATCGGAATATACCGCGGCGCTCGACGCGGCCGGCCTGATTGTCCTCGGCAAATCGACGACATCGGAGTTCGGCCTGCTCGGCACCACAGAGACACTCGCCCATGGCGCGACGAAGAACCCCTGGAACCCGTCCCTTTCGACGGGCGGATCGTCGGGGGGCGCCGTCGCGGCCGTCGCCTCCGGCATGGTGCCGATCGCCCACGCGTCCGACGGTGGCGGATCGATCCGTGGGCCTTCCTCCTTCTGCGGGCTCTTCGGCTTCAAGCCGAGCCGCGACCGCACGGTGAATGCCGGCCTGCCGCCGACCATGCCCACGGCGCGGCTGATCGGCGACCATTGCGTCAGTCGATCGGTACGCGACAGCGCCACCTGGCTTGCCGCAACGGAACGCAAGGACGTGCCCCAAGCCCTGCCCTCGATCGACGACCTGAAGCGCGGATCACGGAAGCGGCTGCGCATCGGCGTCTATCGGCGCGATGCCTTCGGGCACGGCGTTTCCGCATCAGGCGAAGACGCGCTGAACACCGCCATTTCGGTCTGCGAGGCGCTCGGCCACGACGTCATCGCGTGCGATGGCCCCGATGTCGACGCGCGGGAAATCAGCCAGGCATTCTTCGCGCTGACCGGCACCGCCCTCGCCGGCCTGTTCGACCAGATCGCGGCCATGATGGGCGGTGCCTTCGACGAGGCCCTGTTCGAGCCATATACTGTCGAGCTCGTCCGACGCGCGCGGCGACTGCCGGAGGCAGCCATCGCGGACGCCATGAGGGCGACGGCGATCGCCGAAGCACAGGCAAACCGGACGATCGCCGCCTATGACGTGCTGCTCTCGCCCACCGTTCCCTTCTCCGCCTTCCCGCTTGGGACGGAGGGCCCGACTGAGGATCCGGACCAACTCATCGCCTTCACCGAACGGCTCGCCGGCTTCACCAATGTGGCTTCCTTCGCCGGATGGCCGGCCATGTCGGTGCCGCTTTGCTGGACGCAGGACGGACTGCCGCTCGGGTGCCACTTCGCCGCTGCAACGGGCGAGGATGCGCTGCTCTTCTCGCTTGCCTTCCAGCTGGAAGAAGCTATGCCCTGGCAGCCAAGACTGGTCGCGCTTTCGGAAAGGCTCTCATGCCTCAGCGCCTGAAACAGGAAGTGCGCGAGCGGCTCATTGCGGCCGCGGCTGCGGTATTCGCCGAGCAGGGCTTCGAGAAGGCAAAGCTTGCCGATGTCGCGGAGCGCGCCGGTACGAGCCCCAGCAACATCTACAAATATTTCGCCGACAAGGAGGCTCTGTTCCATGAGGTCGTGACGCCATCTCTTGCCGGGAAATTGCTGCGGCTTTTGCGCGCCCGCGTGCGGGAGCTGCGCTCGATCGGCAACTGGCTGACGGCAGATGCCCGGGGCTCGGAGCCTGCCCGGGCCCTTCTGTCCTTCTGGATCGAACAGCGGTTCGCCGTCCTGATCCTGCTTCGCGGCGCGGACGGCACACGCTTTGCCCATGTCAGAGGCCTGATGGTGCGCGAGATGACCCGGCTTGCGTCGCGATACATGATCGAGACCCAGGGCGAAGCAGCGCTCTCGCCGCTGATGCGCTTCATGCTCGAGCGCACCTTCACCAGAACCATAGACACGATCGCCGACACGCTCGGAGCGCACGAGGACGCACCATCCATTCAGGTCGCGATCGACCTCTTCTGGCGCTATCAGCTCGCAGGGCTGCAGTCGCTGATGGCGCCGGCAAAACCTTGAGGCGCGGCGATGCTATCAGTCGCCGGAATAGCGCTCCTCCCGCCACGGATCGCCGCGCATGTGATAGCCGTTCTTCTCCCAGAAACCGGCGGCGTCGCCGGCGCGAAAATCGATCCGCGTCAGCCACTTGGCGCTCTTCCACAAATAGAGGTGCGGAACGATCAGCCGCATCGGCCCGCCGTGGGTTCGGGTGATCGGCTGCCCCTCCCACTCCGTCGCCAGGATCGCATCTTCCGCGGCGAAGTCCTCGAGCGGCAAATTGGTCGTGTAGCCGTCATAGCTCGTCAGCATGACGTGGCTCGCCTCGGGCTTCGGCATCACCTGGTCCAAGAGGTCGCGGGTCGCGACACCCTGCCAGCGATTGTCATAGCGCGACCAGGTGGTGACGCAGTGCATGTCCGAAAGCCTGTCGCTTTGCGGCAGAGCCCTGAAATCAGCCCAGCCGAGCGACAAGGGATGCTCGACCACCCCCCTAACATCCAGCCGCCAGCTTTCCGTTCGAATGATCGGCTGCTGACCGAGGTCGAGTACCGGCCAGTCCTTGACCAGATGCTGGCCCGGCGGCAGCCGTTCGTCTTCCGGTCGGGTGACCTTTCCGGTCAGGAACTTGCCATCGGCGGCCCAGCGCCGCTTCGTCGTCGTGAGCTTGGTTTCCGGCGGATGCGTGTCGTCGGTCATGATGCTCTTCTCCCCGGCCCGAATTCACTCGCCAAGTGGGAATAAGAAGGGCGACGGCGCGCAAGGTCAAGCGCCAGGCTCGACGGTGCTATCTCAGAACCACACGCAGCGCCGCCTGTGTCTCCTTGAGCAGCGGCAGATAGCGCTCCACCATCTCCGCTGCGGCCACATGTGCGGCCGGCGCACCGATGTTCAGCGCCGCAACGATCCGGCCGCGATCGTTCTCGAGCGGCACGGCAATCGAGCAGAGACCAAGCTCCAGTTCCTGATCGATCAGCGCGTAGCCCTGGTCGCGCACGCGGCGGAACTCGGCCATCAGGTCCTCCGGATCCGTTTTCGTATAGGGCGTGTTCGCCTTGAGGTTCGATCGTGAAAGGATCTCTCGCGCCTCTTGTTCCGGCAGTGCTGCGAGCCACACTCGCCCCATGGAGGCGCAATAGGCGGGCAGGCGCGAGCCGGTCGTCAGGTTGATCGACATCACCCGCTTCTGCGAGGCGCGGGCGATATAGACGATTTCGGCTCCGTCCAGCACCGAGGCCGAGGCGCTCTGGCCGGCGCGATCCGAAAGCTGATCGAGATAGGGCTGGATGATCGTCGGTAGCGGTGTAGCTGACAAGTAGGCATGGCCGAGGCGCAGGATCTTCGGCGTCAGCGCGAAGAACTTGCCGTCATAGTCGGCATAGCCGAGCTCGGAGAGGGTCAACAGCGATCGGCGCACCGTCGCCCGGTCAAGCCCGGTGATCTTGGACGCCTCGGCGATCGACAGCTTCGGCCGCGTTTCATCGAAGGCTTCGATCACCGTCAAGCCCCGCGCAAAACCGCTGACGAAATCTGTTTCCCGCATCCTTGCCTCCCAAATCACGCCATTCGATTTTGTGCGATATACGAACAAAAGTCAAATATCGCACAAAATATTTGACCGATCCGGACGATCGGCGCTTATTGGCATGCGGAAGAGCTAGTCGTCGCCGCCAGACAGGCCGCAGGCGCCAACACAACAGCAGACGAAGAGAGGAAACATGGCGAAGATCGTTTCGCTCGCCGAGGCCGTCGGCGACAATGTCAGGGATGGCGACACCGTCGCCATGGAAGGCTTCACCCATCTGATCCCCTATGCCGCAGGCCATGAGGTGATCCGCCAGGGTCGCAAGGACCTCTATCTCGTGCGCATGACGCCCGATATTCTCTACGACCAGCTGATCGGCGTTGGTGCGGCGCGCGGCATGAAGTTTTCCTGGGGCGGCAATCCGGGCGTCGGCTCGCTGCATCGCTTCCGTGACGCCGTCGAAAACCAGTGGCCGCGCCCGCTGGAGATCGAGGAACATTCCCACGCGGCTATGGCCAATGCCTATGAAGCGGGCGCCGCCAACCTGCCGTTTGCGGCGCTGCGTGGCTACATTGGCGCCGACCTGCCGAAGGTGAACCCTAATATCAAGTCGGTCACCTGCCCGTTTACCGGCGAAGTGCTCGCCGCCGTGCCGGCGATCCGCCCTGACGTCACGATCATTCATGCGCAACGCGCCGACAGGAAGGGCAACGTGCTGATCGAAGGCATCGTCGGCGTGCAGAAGGAGGCGGTTCTTGCCGCCAAGCGCTCGATCGTCACGGTCGAGGAGATCGTCGACGAGCTCAACCCGCCGTCGCCCAATTCCCTCGTTCTGCCCAGCTGGGCGGTCACATCCGTTGCCCATGTTCCGGGCGGCGCCTTCCCGTCCTACGCGCACGGCTACTATCCGCGCTCCAACGCCTTCTACATTGGCTGGGACGAGATCGCCCGCGACCGCGACAGCTTCACCGCCTGGATCAAGGAAAACGTGCTCGACTCCAGACCGGAAGATTTCGCCAAGCATGCCGGCAGCAGACCGGCCAAAGCGGCCTGAGGGAGGATAGGATGAGCGATTTTACCCCCACCGAAATGATGACGATCGCCGCCGCCCGGGCGCTTTCCAACGACGACGTCTGCTTCGTCGGCATCGGCGCGCCGTCTGCCGCCTGCAACGTCGCGCGGCTGACGCATGCGCCGGATATCACGCTGATCTACGAAAGCGGCACGGTCGGGACCAAGCCGGACGTGCTGCCGCTTTCGATCGGCGACGGCGAACTCTGCGACACCGCCCTCTTCACCGTCTCCGTGCCGGAAATGTTCCGTTACTGGCTGCAGGGCGGCCGCATCACCACCGGCTTTCTCGGCGGCGCCCAGATCGACAGGTTCGCCAATCTCAACACCACGGTCGTCGGCCCCTATGACCATCCGAAAGTGCGCCTCCCCGGCGGCGGCGGCGCGCCGGAGATCGCCTCCAATTGCGGCCGCATCTTCATCACCATGGCGCTCTCAAAGCGCGGCTTTGTCGAGAAGCTTCCCTTCATCACCTCCATGGGCCATGGCGAAGGTGGCGACCACCGCGAACGGCTCGGCATGAAGACCAAGGGACCGACCCGCGTCATCACAGACCTCTGCATCCTCGAACCGGATCCGCAGACCAAGGAACTGACCGTCGTTTCCATCCATCCGGGTGTTACGCGCGAGCAGATCGTCGAGAATTGCGGCTGGGCGATCAAGTTCGCGGATCAAGTGATCGAGACGCCGGCTCCAACCGACCTGGAACTGACCACCCTTCGCGACATCAATGCCCGCACCAAGAAGGCGCACCAGGGCAAAAAGGAGGCTGCATGATGGCCGAGGCTTTCATCTGCGACTACATCCGCACCCCAATCGGCCGTTTCGGCGGCTCGCTCTCCTCCGTCCGGGCCGACGATCTCGGCGCGATCCCGCTGAAGGCGCTGCTCGAACGCAACGCCGACGTCGACTGGGACGCCGTCGACGACGTGATCTTCGGCTGTGCCAACCAGGCGGGCGAGGACAATCGCAACGTCGCGCGCATGTCGCTGCTCTTGGCCGGTCTACCGGTCGGCGTGACCGGGACCACGATCAACCGCCTCTGCGGCTCCGGCATGGATGCGGTCATCGCGGCGGCCCGCGCCATCAAGGCGGGCGAGGCCGAGCTGATGATCGCCGGGGGCGTCGAAAGCATGTCGCGTGCACCCTTCGTGATGCCGAAGGCCGACACCGCCTTCTCCCGCAATGCCGAGATCTACGACACGACCATCGGCTGGCGCTTCATCAATCCGGTCATGAAGAAACAATACGGTGTCGATTCCATGCCCGAGACCGGCGAGAACGTCGCCGCGGATTTCCATGTCAGCCGCGAGGACCAGGATGCCTTCGCCGTCCGCAGCCAGGCGAAGGCTGCTGCCGCGCAGGGCAACGGCCGGCTGGCGAAGGAGATCGTTGCCGTGACGATCCCACAGCGAAAGGGCGAGCCTGTCATTGTCGATCGCGACGAGCACCCGCGCGCAACGACGATGGAGGCGCTCGCCAAGCTCGGCACGCCCTTCAAAAAGGAAGGCGGCACGGTGACGGCCGGCAACGCCTCCGGCGTCAACGACGGCGCGACCGCCCTGATCATCGCCTCGGAAGCGGCCATAAAGAAGTACGGGCTCAGGCCGATCGCGCGCGTTCTCGGCGGTGCTGCCGCCGGCGTGCCGCCACGCATCATGGGCATGGGACCGGCGCCAGCGTCGAAGAAACTGATGGCGCGCCTCGGGCTGAAGCAGCCGCAGTTCGATGTCATCGAGCTCAACGAAGCCTTCGCCTCGCAGGGCCTTGCCGTTCTTCGCGACCTCGGCATTGCCGACGACGATCAGCGCGTCAACCGCAACGGCGGCGCCATCGCGCTCGGCCACCCGCTCGGCATGTCCGGCGCCCGCATCACTGGTACGGCAGCACTCGAGCTGCAGGAAACCGGCGGGCGCTATTCGCTCTCGACCATGTGCATCGGCGTCGGGCAGGGCATCGCGGTGGCGCTGGAGCGGGTCTGACCGCGGAAACAATACCGTCTAACGCAACGAGCCCGTCCTTTGGTAAGGACGGGCTCGTTGATTCGAGCGATTGAAAAGCCGGAGGCAGCCAATTTCTCCGTCATTCCTGTGCTTGTCACAGGAATCCAGCAGGCCCAAGGACTTGGGCCGAGAGAGTCTCTGACCCGACGGACGTCGGGTCGCTGGATCCCCGCCACGAGGGCGAGGATGAAGCAGATTGAGGGCTCTCCCGCCAAACACCACTGTCAGCGTTCGAAGCGGCCTCTCCGCCCTGTGCTATTCCGACCAGATCGCAACGTCGACGGGGCCGAGCTTACGGCCGCCGACGTGGAAGGTTGCGCCCGCAGACGCCGGCACGTCCACGGCCGTCTTGCCGTAGTTGAAGGCGAAAGCGAGCTTGCCGCGGCGGGTGATGCGCAGATCGCCGAGATCGGCCAGCGCTTCGACCGAGGCCCAGCCGAGCGCATCGCCAATCACCTTGTCCAGGAGCCCGCCGCGAGCGCCGGTTGCCATGTAGCGCGCCTTGTCATTGCCGACGAGCGCCGGAGCGCCATTGCGATAGTCGCCCTCGAAGGTCGCAAGCACGGTTTCGTTGGTGCGGACCGTTTCGCGCCAAACGCCGGCCGGATAGGTCTCGTTGCCGTAGAGTACACTTTCACCGTGAAACTCCGGCAGCGACTCGACGCGGGCGACGCTGACGTCGATCAGTGAGGCGAGCGGGCCCGGCGGCAGGCCCTCGGGGATGTGCATGTCCTCGGTTTTGCTGCCGCTGCGCGGTCCGAAAAGCACCTTGGCACCGGAGGCCGCAAGCTTCTGAACGAAGGCCTGGTCGGGAATGACGAGGTCGGGTGCCAGCACCAGCTGGTAGCCGTCGAGGTCCGAGTGCTGGCCGATGAAATCGACGTCGACTCCAAGGCGGGCAACCGTCGAATACCAGTCGAGCGCGATCTGCGACGCCAGATAGGTGCTGCCCTGCGGCAGCGCACGCGTCGCCCAGCGCGAATTGTAGTCGAGCAGGATCGCGACCTTCGCCTTCTCGCGGCGCTCACCCTTCGGCAGACGCTTCATCTCCTCGGCCACCTGCGCGACTTCGAGATAGCCCTGGTCGGCCTCGCTGTTCGGCAGGAGCAGGCCGGCATGGAACTGCTCCTGCGCGAACGGCACCTGCCGCCAGCGGAAATAGGAGACCATATCGACGCCATGGGCATAGGCAAGCCAGGTCCAGAGGCGAACCATGCCGTCGGCCGGCGACTGGTTGTGCGAGGCCCAGTTCACCGGGCCCGGCTGTTGCTCCATCACCCAAACGCGGCCGTTGCCGACGGCGCGGTAGAGGTCGTGGTTGAAGGCCGGTTGGTCCGGATCGCCGACGCGCAGATACCGGCCCTTGTCTTCCGACGAGAGACGGCCGTTGAGCAGACCGCCCATCGGATAGACGTCCCATGACGCGATATCGATGTCCTCGCCGACCTTATAGTGATCGAAGTCGGTGTTCTGCGACATGAAATTGTGCGTGACCGGGCGGCCCGGAGAATGCTTGCGGATGATGTCGACCTGTGCCTTGTTGAAGCTCTTCACCTGGTCGGAGGAGAAGCGGATGTAGTCGACGATATGGGTCGGGCTCGGCTCTTCCACGAGGTTGTTCGGAAGCTCGACCTCGTCGAAGCTCAGATAGTTCATCGCCCAGAAGGCCGTACCCCAGGCGCGGTTCAGCTCCTCGACCGTGCCATAACGGACTTCGAGCCATTCGCGGAAGGCGCGCAGCGCCTCGTCGGAATAGCTGTAGATCGTGTCGTGGTCGCCGTACTCGTTATCCGTCTGCCAGGCATGGACGAAAGTGTTCTTGCCATAGCGCTCGGCCATGGCTTCGGAAATGCGTGCCGCCTCGATGCGGTAGCGGCGGCTGGAGAAGCAATAGTGGCGGCGGGCGCCGAACTTGCGCACCACACCCTTGACGTCGACCGGCAGGATGTCCGGATTGCGATCGATCAGCCACTTCGGCGGTGCGGCGGTCGGCGTTCCCAAGATCACCTTGAGGCCTGCATTGCCGAGTACCTCGATGGCGTCGTCCAGCCACTCCCAATGGAACTCGCCCGAGCGGGGCTCGATCTTCGCCCAGGCGAATTCACCGATGCGCACCCAAGCAAGGCCGAGCTCGACCATGCGGCGGGCATCCTCTTCCCATTTTTCGCGCGGCCACTGCTCCGGATAGTAGCAGACGCCGAGTTCCAGCATGTCGGTCTGCTGCTCTTTGGCGTTGAAGCGGTTCGATCTCGTCAGGGGCATGTGCACGGGTCCGGTCCTTCGTCATTCTCTCGGCCGGTTGGGTCCGGCCTCGGGTTTGTCAGTACGGCCTTGAAATATAAACGTTTATATTCAAAGACATGAAAGAGCGCCCAGATTGGGCGCGAAATTCGTCAACGGTTCGGGTTCAAGCGGTCGTCGCAGCGCTCGATCAGGTTCGGCATCAGAAGCGTCTGCAGCGCCTCCGGCGGCTCGCCCTCCATGCGCCTGAGGATGTAGGCGCCGAGCAGGCTGCTCGGTTCGCTGATCGGCAGATAGTAGGTGGTGATCGGCGGCGCGAAATACTGGCTGACATTGAGATCGTCGGTGGCGTTGATCACCGCGTCACGGCCGTGCACCAGCCCGCGCTCATGGAAGCCCGAGAAAGCGCCGAGTGCGGAGGCTTCGTTGGCGCAGATATAGGCGGTCGGCGGATCGCTCAGCTCCGACATGGTCAGCACGTTCTCGCGGCCGAAGGCCGGCGTCAGCCGGCCATGGGCGACGAGCGCCGGATCATAGGGGAGGCCTGCGACTTCAAGCGCATGTTTGTAGGCCTCGAGCCGAGTGATGCCGTAGCTCAGGTCCGAGAGCGGATTGAGCAGCGCGATGCGGCGATGGCCGCGCTCGGTGAGCCGCGCCATCGACACCCGGATCATCTGCTCGTTGTCGGCATCGACATAGGCATGCGGCGCATTGTGAATGCTGGTGCCGTAGGTGACGAACGGGAAGTCCGCCGCCTGCATGGTGCGGATGCGTGGATCGTCGGCGCGCGTGCCGGAGATGATGATGCCGTCGGCCTTTTTCAGCGATACGATCTGCTTGATGACCGCCTGGCTTTCTTCAAAATTCCGGACCGCATAGAGCGAGACGCGATAGGGGCTGTCTTCGAGCGCCCAGGAAATGCCGCTCAGGAGCTGGGCGTATTCGACGCCTTCCCATTCGTTCTGCTTCGGGCCCGGCGCGGTCATGATGGCTGCGACCTGATAGGTCTTGCCGGTGCGCAACTGCACGCCATGCATGTTGAGCTCGTAGCCGACGCGTTCCGCCGCCTCGATTACGATCGCGCGCGTCTCCGGGCGAACCTGAGGCGAATGCTTCAGGGCCTTGGAAACGGTGGCGATGGAAAGCCCCGTCTCCTGCGCAATGGTCTTGATCGTCGGTCTCTGCATGGCGGTTCTGCTCGTCACGGGTTGTCAGCGCTGAGCGATGCTGCCAGCACAAGATAGACTGCGGATGTCCAGGCGAATGCGCGATCGCGAAGGCCCCTCCCCGAGCGCGCGTCGAAGTTTTCGGCCATACCGCTTTTGCTCGCAAGTGAACAGAACTTTTCCGCGACCTCATGCGCAAGTTCAATCTTCCCTTGCCGGCGCAGACCGTCCCACAGAAGCATCGTCGTCGGCGCCCAGATCGGCCCGCGCCAGTAACCGTCGTCCTCGTAGAAGGAACTCTTCGGGCTTTCAGTTGCCGGTCCCCATTCGGTGATGAAACCGCCGGCCACGAGCCGCGCGACAAGCTTCTCGCGCATGTCAGGCGTCAGACGCGAACCGAGCAGCAGCGGCATGAACTGGATGAGGTTTTCGCCCGGCAGTATCCGCTCTGGATCCGCGGCGAGCCGCGCGCCAAAGGTCTCACCGGTCCAGAGGCGCTCGAACAGCAACGCCTGCAGGTCGTCAGCTTTCCGCCGCCACGTCGCTTGGCGTTCCGTGTCGTCTTCCAGCAGATCCGCCAGCGTCTCGCAGGCAAGGATCAGGAAAACAGGCAAATCCGGCGAGATCACCGGGCCGCCTTCGGCAAAGAACGTGGCGTTGTCCCAGCCGCTGTCGTTGCCGTGGAAATAGGACGGCAGGCTCGTCGCATCCCCGCGGCCGTAGGTCAGCCAGTAATCCAACTGCTTGCCGATGGCGTCGCGCAGGTAAGACTTGCGCTCTGCCGTCAGGAAGCTCGGGTCGGCAGCCGCGATCAGCGACACCGCCCAGCCATGTACCGGCGGCTTGGTGAAGGCGAACAGCACGTCGCGGTCGTTGATGTAGTCCGGCAGCAGGCCGGAGGCGTCCTGATGGTCGAAGATTGCTGCGAACTGATCGAAGGCGAGATCCGGATCGAAGGCAGCCACACCGAGAGCGGAGAAGGCGTTGTCCCAGCTCCAGATGTTGATCATGTGGTTCTTCGACATGTAGATCGCCGGCCGCGTCAGCGCGCCACCTGCTGGAACGCCATTGGCCCAAAGCAGATAACTTGCGAGACAATGCGCCTCGTCCCGGCCTTCAACGCCCTTGGGAACACGTGCATACCATTCGGCGAATTCGGCCGCAGCACCGGAAAGCGCCTCGGCGAAGTGACCCGGACGGCCCAAAGGCGGCACGGTGCGGAAGAAATCGACATTGCCCTCGAAAGCCCCGGCCCCCGAAAACGCGAAGGACACGTCTTCGGAATGATCGTGCTGCCAGGCGCCGGTAACCTTCAGGTTGCCGGTGATAGCCCGCGGAATGAACTTGACGTTCTCGACCGCGGCGACCAGGCAATCCTCGCCTTGAGGCGTGCGGTAGACATAGTCGTAACGCGAGCCTTCGAGATGGAAGCGCACGCCGGCCCGCTTGCCGGCAATATGCAGCCGCTCCCCTTCGCCGATGACAAACGTCACCTCGCCCTCGCCGATGCGAGCATCGAGCCGTTCCGGGGAAAGCACGAGCACGGGCGTCGCGGTCATCCCGGCTGCATCGAGAAACTCGACGCGGCAGAGGCGGCCGAGCGACGGCCGCTCGTCGCCGCCGGCAACGTGGCGCAGATAAAGCGCTCGCTCGCCGTCGCGACCCGGTACCCGCATCATCGAGAGCGTCAGGAACCGGCCCCTGCGGCTGAAGGGGACAAATTCGATATCGAACAGCATGCCCTTATCCCTTCACCGACGAGCCGACCGCGCCATCCATGATGTAGCGCTGGGCGACGAAGAAGAGTGCCAGCGGCGGCAGGCAGAGGATGACGGTGATCGCGGCGATAGACGTCACATCCACCTCGTGCAGGCCCTTGAACATCGAAAGCCCGAGCGTCAGCGTGTATTTCGACTGATCGTTGAGGAAGATCAACGGGCCGAGATAGTCGTTCCAGGCGTTCATGAAGTGGAAGGTGCCGACCAGCACCAAGGCCGGCATCATCAGCGGCAGATGGATGCGCCAGTAGATGTCGAAAGCGTTGGCGCCGTCCATGCGCGCGGCTTCATCGATCTCCATCGGCACGGTCATGATGTACTGGCGCAGCAGGAAGACGAAGAAGGCGTCGGCGAAATAGGCGGGCACGATCAAGGGCTTCAGCGTGTTGATCCAGCCGAGCAGGTTGAACTCCATGTAGAGCGGGATCATTTTCACGTCCCACGGGATCATCATGGTGGCAAGCAGCAGAATAAACAGTGGGTCACGGCCGGGGAAACGGAACCGGGCAAAGCCATAGGCAACGAGCGACGAGGAGATCAGCTGGCCAATGGTCGACAGCACCACGACGATCAGCGAATTGGTGAGGTAGGTGCCGAAGGGCTGCTTGTTCCAGGCGGCGGCAAAGTTCTCCCAATGCCATTCCGACGGCCAGAAGACCGGCGGGAACTGGTAGAGCTCGGCTGAGCTTTTGATTGCCGTCATGAAGGTCCAGTAGAACGGCGCGATGAACAGCGCCGAGAGCAGGATGAGCGCGGAATAGAGCAGGGTCTTACGCATTGTGCTCTCCATCGTTCTGGCGAACTTCGCCTTCGTAATAGACCCAGGCGGCCGACCAGCGCATGACGCCGAGGCTGAGCAGAAGCACGATGATGAACATCACCCAGGAGCCGGCGGCGGCGTAGCCCATGTCGAAATACTTGAAGGCGTTGTCGTAGATGTACATGGCGAAGAAATAGGTGGAGCCGAGCGGGCCGCCCTTGGTCAGAAGCAGCGCGATCGTCAACTGCTGGAAGGCGGAGATGATCGAGGTGATGAAGGTGAAGAGCAGCATCGGCCCGAGCATCGGGAGCGTGATGAACAGCATCTGCGCCCAGCCGGGAACGCCCGAAACCGTCGCCGCCTCGTAGAGTTCCTTCGGGATCGCTTTCAGGCCCGTCAGAAGGATCAGCATGGTGCCGCCAAGCCCCCAGAGGCTGGCGATGATGATGGCGACGATCGCCAGGTTCGGGTCGCCGAGCCAGTTCGGCCCCTCGATGCCGACGAAGGACAGCATGAAGTTCAGCAGGCCGTATTCCCGGCTGTAGATCCAGCTCCAGATCGTCACCAGCGCGACGCCGGAAATGACGCTCGGCAGGTAGAAGGCAGTGCGGAAGAAGCCGCTGGCGAAGGTGATGTGGTGCAGCATCAGCGCCAGTAGGAACGACATGACGATGTTGAACGGCACGTAGATCGCCGCGAACTTCACCGTGATCCAGAGGCTTTCCCAGAACTGCGGGTCCTCGAAGAGCATGGAGCGGTAGTTCTCGAGGCCGACGAAGCTGCGCTCGCCGACGACAGGCCAGTCATAGAAGCTCATCGTCAGCGAGAAAACGAGCGGACCGAGCGTGAAGAACAGGAACCCGAGAATCCACGGGGAGATGAACAGATAGGCCGCGATGTGGCGGGCGAAGCCTGAGCGCTTGCGCTTGACCACCGTCGGCTCCGCCGCTGTTGCATAGGTCATGTCCATCTCCCCGGGCTCCCTTTTCTTACTTGATCAGCCGCTTCGAGCGGGCAACCGCCTCGTCGAGATGCTGCTTGGCATTGCCCTGATCGATCATCGTCGCCTCGATGGCACGGGCGAGATTGTCCTGGACCTTGCCCCAGTTGGCGTTCTTCAGGAACGCATGGGTCTCGGTGTTGGAGGTCGCGAGGATGTCGAAGAAGGGCTTGTAGATCGGGTCCTTGGTCATGCCCTTTTCTTCCGCGACGCTGGTGCGAACCGGCAGGTCGTTGACGCGCATGGCAACGGCTTCGGGCGACGAGAAGAACTTGACGAATTCCCAGGCGAGGTCCGGATGGGCCGCATCCTTGGCGATCGAGATCGCCGAGACGCCGAGCGCCGAATGCGCGGTCTTGTCGCCGAACTTCGGCAGCGGCGCCACGCCATACTTGATGCCGGATGCATCGATGCCGGACTTCGACCACATGGCGCTCTGGAACATGGCGATCTTGCCGCCCTTGAAGAGCGTGCTGCCCGACGTGTCGTCGCCGAGGTTCAGCGTGATCGCTTCCTGCTTCTTGGCCATATCGCCGAACATGTCGAGCACCTGCGCAGCCGCATCGCTGTTCATGTAGCCGTCGATCTGCTTGCCGTCGTCGGAGATGTATTTCGTGCCGTTCGACCAGAGGAACTGCTCGAAGTCGTACGGATCCGGCTTGGCGTCGACGGCAAAGCCGTAAACCTTGTTCGGCTCGTCACGGAACTTGGCAGCCTTGGCGCGCAGGTCGTCCCAGGTCCAGCCGTCCTTCGGCTCCTCGACGCCGGCCTTGGCGAACATGTCCTTGTTGTAGAAGACGACTTGCGTGGTGAAGCCCGACGGCATGCCGTAGGTCTTGCCCTCGACACGAACCGTGTTCATCAGACCCTTCGGGAAATCGTCCGGCTTGATCTCGGCCGCGTCCTTGGCGATCAGATCGTCGAGCGGCTTCAGCGACGTGTAGTACTGCGGGAAGTTCCACATATACATGACGTCAGGCGGGTTGCCGGCGCCGAAGGCGGCGATCAGCTTCTGATCGTAGCCGTCTGCGTAGGGCTCGACCTGAACCTTCACGCCCGGGTGCTTTTCCTCGAACTTCTTGGCGATTTCCTGCTGGATCGCCAGGCTTTCATCCGTGTCCCAGGTCGCAAAACGCAGCACTTCTTCCGCGCGGGCCGTTGCGGTTCCGGCCATCGCCAGAACCATCAGCGAGCCGATGATCGACTTCCTGTTAAGCATGCTTCTCCTCCTCATACGGGTTACGCGACCCGCTTTGCCTTTTCCTGATTGATGAGCGCCTGCGTCTCGACATCGAGCCTGCGCGCGACCGCCTGCCCCTCGCCATCGAACAGATGGCAATGCTCGGCCGGCAGACGCAGGTGCACGCGCTCGCGGGCGGAAACCGGATGCGTGCCACGCACGACCGCGGTCATGTCGCCGCCGTTTTCAAGGCTGATATGGACGTGACTTTCGGTGCCGAGCCGTTCGACCAGGCGCACATCGCCGACGAGGTGACCTTCCTCGGCCGAAACCAGCTCGATCTTGTCCGGACGAATGCCGAGCGTCACCGACTTGGGCTTGGCGACCGGTGCGGCCGTGAGCATTTCGAGCGTGAGCGGATGGGCGAGACCTCCGCCGGCAAGCGTCACCGAAGTATCGGCCTGCGATGTCACCTCGGTCGTCACGAAGTTCATGCGCGGCGAACCGATGAAGCCGGCAACGAAAAGGTTGGCCGGCTGGTAGAAGAGTTCGAGCGGCGTGCCGAACTGGCTGACCTTGCCCTTGTCGAGCACCACGACACGATCGGAAAGCGTCATCGCTTCCACCTGGTCGTGGGTGACGTAGATCATCGTCACGCCGAGACGCTCATGCAGCGCCGCCAGTTCGACGCGCATGGTGACACGAAGCCCGGCATCGAGGTTCGACAGCGGCTCGTCGAGCAGAAAGAGTTTCGGTTCACGCACGATCGCGCGGCCGATCGCCACGCGCTGACGCTGGCCGCCCGAGAGCTGGCGCGGCTTGCGGGCAAGCAGCTCCTTGATGCGCAGGATGTCGGCAGCATTGTCGACGCGCCGATCAATCTCGTCGCGCTTCATGCCGTTCAGCGCCAGGCCGAAGGACAGGTTCTTGCGCACGTTCATGTGCGGATAGAGCGCGTAGTTCTGGAAGACCATGGCGATATCGCGCTTGGCCGAGGCGACGTCGGTGATGTCGCGGTCACCAAGGTGGATCGAGCCACCATCGAGATCCTCGAGACCGGCGATCGAGCGCAGCAGCGTGCTCTTGCCGCAGCCGGACGGACCGAGGAAGCAGACGAACTCGCCATCGGCGATATCGAGGTTGATACCCTTCAAGACTTCGAGCGAACCAAAGCCTTTGCGCAAATTGTCGATGCGGATCGCTGCCAACGGGCCCTCCCTGCCGGCGGTGCACTGCTATGACCATCAGCCCGGTCGCAGCACAAAGTTAAACGTTTATATGCACGATAAAAACGTTTAACTTTCTTGTAAAGCGAAAAATCGCGTCGATCGGATTTTACCGCTGAAGACACGGTAGACAGCAAAACGGCCACCTGAGGGCGGCCGTTTTGACTTTTTCGTCAGATGGTTAGAGCAATTCCGGGAAAAATGTGAAGCCGATTTCCGCCCGGAATTGACGTCATCTCGAAGCCAACCGCCCAAGCGTATCGTCCAATGCATCGAGGAAACGGTCGCAATCCTCAGCACTGAAGGGCGCCGGCGGCTTCACCTTCAGCACATTGTGGTGCGGCCCCTCGCTGCTCAGGAGAATGCGGTGCTTGCGCTTCATCTCGGCAATGACGAAATCGAGCTCACGCGCAGCCGGCTCCTGCGTTTCGCGGTCACGCACCAGCTCGATGCCGTTGAAGAGGCCGTGCCCTCTGACGTCGCCGATGATCGCGTGCTTTTGAGCGAGTGCCCGTGCACCGTCCATCAGCCTGTCGCCGACGACGCGGCAATGATGCATCAGCCGCTCGTCACGGATGACGTCGAGCACGGCAAGGCCGATCTCGGCCGAGACCGGATTGCCGCCGAAGGTGTTGAAATACTCCATGCCGTTGGCAAACGAGGCCGCGATCGCTTCGGTCGTGACGACCGCCGCCATCGGGTGGCCGTTGCCGATCGGCTTGCCCATGGTGACGATATCAGGCACGACGCCCTGGAGTTCATGCGCCCACATGTGCCTGCCCACACGGCCGAAGCCGACCTGTACCTCGTCGGCAAGGCAGAGGCCACCGGCGGCGCGCACATGCGCATAGGCCTCGCGTAGATACCCCTCCGGCAGCGATAGCTGCCCGCCGGTTCCAAGAATGCCTTCGCTGAAGAACAGCGCCGGGCGTCGACCAGCGGCAGCGAGAGCCGCAACCTGGTTGCGCACGTCTTCGGCATATTTCAGGCCCGCATCCACATCGCCATAGCGAAAGCGCCCGCGATAGAGATCCGGCATTTCGGCGACCTTCACATGCGCCGCCTGCCCCTCCCCGCCCTTGCCGGCGAATTTGTAGGGGCTGACGTCGATCAGGCTCGACAAATGGCCATGATAGGCGTGGTCGACGGTGATGATATCGCGATTGCCGGTATAGGCACGCGCCAGCCGGATCGCGAGGTCGTTCGCCTCGCTACCGGAATTGACGAAGAAGCAGACGTTGAGCGGGTCCGGAAACTGCGCGGCGAGCCTGCGGGAATATTCGACCAGCGAATCGTGCAGGTAGCGCGAATTGGTGTTCAGCCGCTGCATCTGCGTCTGCGCGGCTTTGACGACGCGCGGGTGGCAATGGCCGACGTGGCAGACATTATTGACCATGTCGAGCCAACGCGTGCCTTCCTCGTCGATCAGATGCGCGCCCTCGCCGCCGACGATCTTCAACGGTGCAGCGCTATAGGCAATGCTCAGCGACCGGCCGATACGACGATGGCGCTCACGCACGAGAAAGGCCTTGTCGCGCGGGACGATCACCGAAACCGGGACCGAAAGGCCGAGGACCACGCTCGGGTCCGGGCTCACCTCGCGCCAGACCTCCCACTGGTCGCCGACACCGACGCCATGCATGCGGCCGCCAAGGCCGAGATGGTCAGTGACGACCTGGAAATGCAGATGCGGCGCCCAGTTGCCGTTTTCGTCCGCGGCACCGAAGGCCGCGAAGACTTCGCCCTTGGCGATCGCCTGCCCCTCGGAGAGCTTGGCAATGCTGTCGCGCGACAGGTGGCCGTAGAGCGTCCAGAAGCGAACGCCGTTTTCGATGTCGTGCTCGAGAAGTACGGTCGGACCGAAACCATGCGCGACGGCATCGTCATGAATGAAAGCGACCTTGCCGGCAAAAGACGCCGAGACCGGCTCGTCTGCCGGCGCGAAGATGTCAACGCCGAGGTGCACCGAGCGCCTAGCACCCTCGATTGCCGTCGCATAGGCGTCGCCCTGATAGATACCACGGTCCTCGCCATAGAGGCCGATGCCGAAGGTGGCGCCGTCGCTGCCGATCTGCGCCGCAATACGGGCGTCGGCTTCCGCCGCGTTGAGGCTCGACCATTGCGCGGCCTCCGGGCCGGCGGCGGAGAAATCGAACACCTTCACCTTCGGCTTTTTGACCGAAGGGCGAACGATCGGCGCGAATTCATGCGCGTTCCTTTCCAGCCAGCGAACCACTTCCGCGGCATGCGGGATAGGCGCAAGGCCGCAGGCATCGCGGATGCGCGCGATGGCAATCACGCGATTTTCGCATTGCAGGCGGCTCAACTCGCGCCAGACATCCTCCTGGCTGACGAGCAGATACGTATTCTCGGGATTGTCGCGGATCTGCTTTGCCGCCATGCGCATGCTGACGGCGTAGCGGGTCTTGACGAGATCAAAGACCAGCTCGACTTCCGTTTCGGTTAGCGGATTGACCTGATGGTAGGCCCCGGCGAGGGCAGCAATCGTGCCAACCGGGTCGTCAGAAGCGATCAGCGCGTAGGCCGATGCAACGGCGACCTCGATGACGCGCCAGGTCTCGACCATGTCGCCGAAATCGAGCAGGCCGCTGACCATTCCGTCATTGTCGAGCAGCACGTTGTAGTCGTTGGCGTCGTTGTGAATGACCTGCACCGGGCAGGTCGCAAGGCGCGGCAGAACCGTTGTGGCGAAATGATCCAGAATCGCATCGACTGCCGCGCGCTTGTCCGCGCCGTCGATCAATTCCACATGCTTGCGGTGCATGTCGGCGCGTCCAATGTCCCAGGCATAAAACCGCTTCGCGCCGGCATGGACGAACCCTTCGAGGCTGCGGTCGAGCCCGGCCAGCAGGCGACCGAGGCTCTCGGCGCTGGCGACATTGCGCACTGCCGCCTTGGCCCAGATATCGCCCTGCAGCCAGGAAAGAAGCCGCGCCATGCGCCGGCCGCGAAGCTCGATCCCGCTTGTGACAGCTCCGGAGCGATCGCGAAACGCGCGGGAAATCGACAGATCCGTCGATTTGGCGGCAAGGTGTTCAAGCACCGCCACCTGCATGTCGAGTTCGTCCGCATCACCGGCCGCATGCAGCTTCAGCAGGAACTCGCCACCATCGGTGGCAGTGACGCGATAATTGAGATCGTGCTCACCCGGCAGCGGCGAGAGGCTCGCATCGATGCCGTAGGTCTCCTTGAGCCAGGCACGGATCATCGCCAGTTCCTGCTCGGTTCTCAAATCACGCTCTGCCATTTTGCCTGCCTGTCCTGTCACCACGAAACCCGCCGCCCGTCATAGGCGCGGAAACTGCCGCTATCGGCCAAACCTGTGCTGTCGATGATCGCCTTCAGCCCGGCCGCGCTCGCTTCCACCGAAACGACGGCCTCGCTGCCGCCCATGTCCGTCTGCACCCAGCCGGGATGCAGCGAGACGACGGAGATCCCGTCGGCCTTCAAATCCTGCGCGAGCTTGACCGTCGCCATGTTCAGCGCCGCCTTGGAGCAGCGATAGGCATAGTCGCCGTCGTCATCGTCGAGCGTGCCTTCGGCGAGCGACCCGGCGCGGCTGCTGATATTGGCGACGACGCTATGTTCGCCGGCGCGCAGGTTCGAAAGGAGCGCCCGCGTCACCAGCAGCGGCGCTAGCGCGTTGACCCGCATCACATCGAGAAAATCATCCGGCTCCAGCGTCGCGAGGCCGCCGATATCGCCGCGCACAGCCGCATTGTTGATCAGGAGATCGATCGCGACGCCCTGGAGCGATAGCCCCAGAGCGTTGATCGATGCCGGATCGGCAACGTCCAGCGCCAGCCGATCCGTCACCCCTTCAGTCGGGACCGGTCCCCGCTGGCAGGCGACCACCCGCCAACCGTCCTCGGTGTAGAGCCGCGCGAGCTCCGCGCCGAGCCCGCGGGAGGTGCCAGTGATCAGCACCGTGCGGGGTCTAGCGGTGCTTGATGTCATATTTCCGCTCGATCATGTTGACGAGGCTGGCCGCGGCCAGCGTCAGGAAGATGTAGAAGATCGCCGCCGAGTTATAGGGTGCAAACGGCAGAAAGCTTGCCGACTGGAACTCGCGCATGCGCTGGGTGATGTCGCGGATCGACAGGATCGACAGTAGCGACGTGTCCTTGAGGATCGCGATCAGTTCGTTGCCGAGCGGTGGAATGATGATGCGGAAAGCCTGCGGCAGCACGACGAGGCGCGCCGTCTGCCAGCGGTTGAGGCCGATACTGCGTGCCGCTTCGACCTGGCCGACGGGGATGGCGTTGATGCCCGAGCGGAAGATTTCGGCAAGATAGGCCGAATAAGCAAGCGCCATGGCGACGATGCCGCGCATGAGGTTCGGCGGATCGAGAACCCCTTGCGTCGCGTCCTTCAGCGCCCCGCTCAAGGGCAGGCCGACATAGAGCACGATCACCAGCATCGGAATGCCGCGGATCGTGTCGACGATGAACTCCGATCCGATCGCCAGCGGATGGCGCTGATGCAGGTAGCCGCCGAAAGTGAGTAGGCCAAGGATGATCGCAAGGACGGCGACGGTGACGCCGGCGGCACGATCGCGGTCGTTCAGTGCCTCGGTCTTCCAGAGGACGGGCATATCAGCCGGCGCGGAAGCAGCTGGCAGCAGCGCCCCCGAAACGCCCTCGCTCTTGGCTATCGAGGCGAGCGCCTCGGCCGGGCCGACAAAGGTGCGCACCGGTGTTTCCGTCTGCGGTGCACCGTCATACTGGCCGAAGCGCACGGCGCTGATCAGGCCCGCCGGCGTGTTGGTGACGATACCGACCTTGCCGTCCAGCGTACCGGCCAACACGTAGGTGTCGCGCGGCTGCATGAGGAACCAGCCGGCTGAAACGGCCAGCACCAGCGTGGCAATCGAGAAATAGAGGCTCGTCCTGACCGTCGAATGCAGTTGCAGCAGCCCGACCCAGACGAGCCCCATGAGCGCTGCGAGAAGATAGGCGGCGATCGCCGCACGAATGGTGGTCGCCACACCGGCCGCAAAGGCGATGTGGGCGAAGAAGAAGACGAAGACGAGACCGGCGCCGTTGACCAGGCCGATCATCCAGCGGGCGACGCGCCGCGCCTTTCCATCGGAAGGGGCATCGTCACGGCCGCTCAGGAAATGGAGACCGAGGCCAGCCAGGGTAACGGCGAAATAGGCAGGAAACAGCCAGGCCTCGACACCCTGCACCATCAGATCCGCAGCTTCGGTCAGTTGCCGCGGGGTCATGCCCTTGACGATCAGCGTAGACTTGAACGGATCGACGCCATTGGCGACGACGGATGCGATGAAGGGATGGATATTGTGGCCGATGACGAGAACGGCGGCCGCAGCGAGATTGAGCAGCGCCGCCACGTTTGCCAAGCGCGGACGCGGCGCTTTCGCGCGCGACAGCACGAGCACGGCGATACCCGAGGCGAACGCGATCGCCAGCGCCAGAAAGCCCGGCACGAAGGCTGACGAGCCGTTTTCGACACCGAGGATCGCCTTCAACGAGCGCTGATAGTCGCCGGAGGAAATGAAGAGATAGATGATGAAGGGCAGCGCGGTCAGGATGATGAGATTGCTCGGACGCACGCTTCTCAGGAACGACATTCATTCCTCCGGGGGCATAGATTAGACAGACGGAGGACCCGGAGCATGCTCCGGGTCCGATCGGCATTGAGAACTTACTTCAGGCCCCAATACTTGTTGACGAGTTGGTCGAGCGTGCCGTCGTCCTTGATCATCTTCAGGCCCTCGTTGAAGGCCGCGACGTTTTCGTCGCCCTTGCGGAAGACGAGGCCGAGCGGATCGGATTCCAGGTCCTTGATGGCGACGACGAGCTCGCCGGCAAACTCACGCTCGTAGGCGGCCGCATTGGCGCCGTTGATGACGACGCCGTCGACGTCCTTGTTTTTCAGCGCGATAATGGCGGCGCTGAACGTATCGTAAGCGGCGACGTTCTCCTTGCCGACGACACTCTCGGCGACCTGGGCATCGGTCGTGTTCGCCTGGGCAGAGAGCTTTCTGCCGGCCTCCTTGAAGGCTGTAAGCGTGATGCCCTGATCGTCAGCCCGCATCAGCACGGCCTGGCTGTTGACAATGTAGGGATCGGAAAAATCCATCGCCTTCTTGCGTTCCTCGGTGATCGAGACGCCCGATGCGACGAGATCGAAGCTGCCCTGGTCGAGGGCTGCGAAGATGCCGTCCCAGCCGGTCGTGATGAACTCTGCCTGGCAGTTGATCTTGGCGCAGACTGCGTTGACCACGTCGACGTCGAAGCCAACGACCTGTCCGGTGGCCGGATCGATGCTCTCCATCGGCGGCGAGGTGGTGTCGGATCCGACCTTCAGCAGCTTGCCGCCGAGATCGGCGGCATGGGACACGCTCGAAGCAAGGGCCGCAATGGCCAGGGCAATCATCAGTTTCTTCATGGTTCTCCTCCTTGGATGATTAACTTTGGATCAGGCGGCCGCCGAGATTGTCGGGCTGCCGTGCGATCAACGTTGGCCTGAACACCTGCCGCAGCGCCACGGGGTCGTCCCCCTCCATCCGGCGCAACAGGAACTGCCCGAGCGTGCGGCCGAGCACCTCGATCGGCTGGTAGAAGGTGGTGATCGGCGGCGTGAAATAGGCACTGACATTGATATCGTCATAGGCGATGACGTCGACATCGACGCCGATCTGGCGCCCAAGACTGCCGAGCCCCGAGAGCACGCCGAGCGTGGTGGATTCGTTGATGCAGACGAAGGCGGTCGGGGTCTCCTCGACCTGCAGGAAGTCAATGGCCGCTTGCCGGCCGAAATGGGTCGAGAGATCGCCTTCGGCGATCAGGTCCATCGGCGCGTCGAGACCTGCCTCGCGAAACGCCCGGACGAAGCCGTCGATCCTGTCGAGCGCATAGGACAGCCGCCGCTCAGGATTGACCAGCGCAATCCGACGGTGGCCGCCCGCGATCAGCCGCGCGGTCGCCGCATGCGCGGCCCATTCGTTGTCGATGTCGACATGGGCATAGTCGAGATCCTTGCGGCAGCGGCCCATGGAGACGAAGGGAAAGTGCTCGGTGACGAGCAGATCGATGCGGGGATCTTCGGCGAGAATGCCGGAGAAGATCAGCCCGTCGGCAAGTCCCTGATCGACGATGCGGCGCGCCGCTTCGGCGCCGTCGGCGGCGTCGCGGATGACATGCACCGACATGCGATAGTCCGTACCGTCGAGCGCCTGGCTGATGCCGCTCAAGGTCTGGGTGTATTCGACGCCGTCCCATTCATAATCGCGCGCGGCAGTCACCGGCATCAGCACCGCGGCTTGAAAGCTCTTGCCGGTACGCAGTGCCATGCCACGGGCGTTCGCCTGGTAGCCGACCTCCCGCGCCGCCTTGTAGATGATGTCTCTTGTCGCCGGGGCGACCACGGGGGACTCGCGCAACGCCTTCGAGATCGTGGCGATGGAATAGCCCGTCATCTCGGCCAGGGTCTTGATCGTCGGCGTCGGTGTGCGCCGCGCCCTGTGCATCTCCGTCGCCATGCACCCTCCCAGGCGTCAGCATCTCCTTGAGCATAGAGGTAACAGCCAATAAAAACGTTTTCAAGAAAAATAAAAACGTTTTTATTTTAAAGAGAGGACGCGAATGCCGGGTGGCCTTGCTCCCAATACGCGCTAGGAGAACAGAACGGGCCGTGTCGTGCAGAGTCATGCGCGATCCTGGCTGCCTTTTGAAGAGCCTTTCGTTTCAGAAGGAATTGCAGACCTTCGCAGTCCGGTATCTGTTGCAGCCTATCGAGCAACCGGATTTGACCGCCACGCTTCATCATATATCCTTCGGCGTCGCCGACATCGAGCGCGCGGCCCGGTTCTACGATACCGCATTGGCGCCGCTTGGCTATGTGCGGGTCTGGGACGACATTCGGCCGGGCGAGGCTGACCAGGTCGTCGGCTATGGCGCTCCAGGGGGCGGGGACAAGCTGGCGATCAAGCTCCGCCGGGAAGGACGAGGGGCCGGATTTCCACCTTGCCCTTGCGGCACCGAACCGACGGGCCGTCGACAAAATTCCATCAAGCCGCCGCGGCCGGGAAAATGGCGCACCCGGCCTGCGGGTCCACTACGGGCCCAACTACTACGCCGCCTTCGTCATCGCCGGAATGAAGATACAATAGATCAGCGCGAATTTGTTCAGCTTCAATGTGGTCTTGAATTGGACCAATCCGATCTCTCTTCGCATCGAGTTCTCCGACCGGTCGACGACCGCCCTCCTGAGGGTCCATATGGCATGGCGGAATGGGGGGCCGTTGAGGTCCACCAGTTGCTCGACCGGTTCCCCGCCACAGAGCGAACGATCGAGGCGACAAGCAAGATCATCGATGCGAATAGTACCGTCGTCGGTCTCGCTCTCGTTAGCGGCAACGTTCCGATTCTCTGCGTCTGGAACTGCGATGACGAGCTATACTACGGCAGTTTTGATGCCATGACCGAGCAGGATTGGGGAGCCCGACCCAGAATTTCAGACGCTGCGTTCGCGGTGAAGTAGGTCACGCTCGCGCCATATGTTGCGCCGTCACTTCCGTCTCTGCAGCTTCCACGCAAACAAAAGGCCGCGAAGCGCGGGCTTCGCGGCCGGTTTTTGTTCAAGCCTGAGGTTCGCCCAAGGGCGGAATCCCTCAATCCATGTCGTCGTTGTCGGGCGCGCTCATGTGATCGCGGTTGCCGTAGATGATCTCGCGCTTGCCGACATGGTTTGCCGGGCCGACGAGGCCTTCCTTCTCCATGCGCTCGACCAGCGAAGCGGCACGGTTGTAACCGACGCCGAGGCGGCGCTGGATGTAGGACGTCGAGCACTTCTTGTCGCGCAAGACCACCTTGACCGCCTGGTCGTAGAGCTCGTTGCCGTCTTCGGAGGCAAGCGCGCTCTTGTCGAAGACCGGCGTCTCTTCTTCGGGCTCTTCTTCCTCCTCGTCGGCCGTGACGGTCTCGAGGTATTCCGGACGCCCCTGGGTCTTCAGATGCGCGACCACGTGTTCGACTTCGAGGTCGGAAACGAAGGGACCGTGGACACGGGCGATGCGTCCGCCGCCTTGCATGTGCAGCATGTCGCCCTGGCCGAGCAGCTGTTCGGCGCCCTGTTCGCCAAGGATCGTGCGGCTGTCGATCTTCGAGGTCACCTGGAACGAGATGCGGGTCGGGAAGTTCGCCTTGATCGTGCCGGTAATGACGTCGACCGAAGGACGCTGCGTCGCCATGATCAGGTGGATACCGGCCGCACGCGCCATCTGCGCCAGGCGCTGGATCGCGCCTTCGATCTCCTTGCCGGCGACCATCATCAGATCGGCCATCTCGTCGACGATGACGACGATGTAGGGCATCGGCGCCAGATCCATTTCCTGCTGCTCGAACAACGGCTCGCCGGTGCCCTTCTCGAAGCCGGTCTGGACCGTGCACATCACTGGCTCACCCTTTTCACGGGCGGCGGCGGCGCGCTGGTTGTAGCCGTCGATATTGCGGACACCGAGCCGCGACATCTTGCGATAACGATCTTCCATCTCGCGCACGGCCCACTTCAGCGCCATGACCGCCTTCTTCGGGTCGGTAACGACGGGGGTGAGCAGATGCGGAATGCCGTCATAGACGGAGAGCTCGAGCATCTTCGGATCGACCATGATCAGGCGGCACTGGTCCGGGCTCAGCCGATAGAGCAGCGACAGGATCATGGTGTTGATCGCCACCGACTTGCCCGAGCCGGTGGTGCCGGCGACCAGCAGATGCGGCATCTTCGCGAGCTCGGCAATGACAGGCTCACCACCGATCGTCTTGCCGAGGCAAAGCGCCAGCTTGTAGCCGGTCTTGCGGAAATCGACGGATTCGATCAGCTCGCGGAAATAGACAGTCTCACGGGTGGCGTTCGGCAGTTCGATACCGATGACGTTGCGGCCGGGAACGACAGCGACGCGGGCCGAAAGGGCCGACATGGAGCGGGCGATGTCGTCGGCAAGATTGATGACGCGCGACGATTTCACGCCAGGCGCCGGCTCGAATTCATAGAGCGTGACGACCGGGCCGGGGCGAACATGGATGATCTCGCCCTTGACGCCGAAATCTTCGAGCACGCTTTCGAGCAGGCCGGCATTCTGTTCCAGCTGCTCCTGCGTCATGAAGAAGCCCTGGCCGACGGGCGCTTCCTGCAACAACTCTTCGGATGGGAATTCGTAGCCGTCGGCGCTCGGAGCACGGTCGGTCGAACCGATGGCCGGCATGTTGCTGGGGGCGCGGGTGACCTGCGCCGGCATGGTGATCGCCGCCTTCGTGGCGACCGGCGCCGGTTGCTCGATTTCGACGGGTTCGGCCTCGATGATTTCCGCAGCGGCTACAGACACTGGCGCTTCAGCCACGGCAACGGGTGCCGACGCGACGTCGGCAACGGCGTCAGCGGTGACAGCAAGCGGTTGCTGTGCTGGCACATCCTCCGGCTTTGCGCCGCGGACGTCGACGACGCGGAACAACGAGGTGATCGCCGTCGGCGGCATGCGGCGGATTTCAACCGGGCGCACGGGCGCCGGCGGCGTGACCAAGGCGGGCGCAACGGCGGCGGGAGCGACGACGGGTGTCATCGGTGTCGGGGCGGTCGTCTCGACAAACGGCTTCGGATGCGCGGCTTCCGCGCCGGCAACCTCGGCATCATCGGCCGGGCCGAATTCGAAGAAGGCGAAATCCGACAGGAAGACAGAATGCGCAGCGCTCTGATCGACGGGAGCGTCGGCTGTGGCCTGAGCGGGCGCGGGCTGCACCTCAGCGACCGGCACCGAAACGGCGAGCGGCGGCGTCAGAACCGGCGCAAGTACTGCACCGTCATCGGTCGGAGCTTCGACACGCTCGAGCATCGCCGGTTCGATCGTGTTTTGCGCCGCGGTCCAGGTCGGCAGCTGGTTCGTCAGCATCCGCAACAGTTCGGACGGACTATAGGATGGCAGTGTGGCCTCGGGCTGCGGCGCATCTTCGACGGCGGTCGCCGGCGCTTCCGTCTGCGTCGGCTCAACCGGAGCCGCCATAGGGGGCTCGACGGTTTCCACGGAAACCGGCGCAGGCTCGACCGTCACCTCGACGGTTACCGCTTCGACTTCGGTTGCCGAGGCTTCTTCTCTCGCCGCTTCGCTTTCCTCGACCTGCGGTGCGCGCCGCTTCATGAATTCGCGCTCCGGCGTACGGGTGAAACGCACGTTCGGCGCCAGGAAGAAATGGCTCTCCCACGTCGAATCGCCGTAGTGGCCGGCGATCTCGGAAAGAGTCGGCAGGGGTTCGCTCGTCATCGTCGTCACCTGTGCCGGCGCATAGGCCGATCCCTGCCCGTAAAGACGGACAGCACGGTTTACGGTTTCGGTTTGCTGGTTGGCTGGCCTGCGGGGGGCGGCCGGCGCCTCATACAACTGATAGGGGTCGGCGGAGTCCGCCTCATGGGTGGGCATACCGCTCAACGCATCGTCATGCGGACCATCGAAATAATCCGCCTGGTTTGCATCATGCAAAGCAGCCTGTGAGAAGTTTGTCCTGGGAATACGCATGGGTCCTGGAAGAGCTAGAGACATCGCCGCGGGGCCTCCTAAGCGATAGGAAATGAAGGTTAACAACTCCCTTCCAACGCCCCGTTTCGGACCGTCACCCGCGATCGATTGTTGCCTCGCTGTGGGCCGGAAGCCACGCCAAGGCCCGGCCCGCCAAGGCGGGCGCGACGGACAGTCGCCAACGCCGCGCGGTCGAAAATATTTCTTTGGGAACGGCGCCGTCTCCGTCTTCGACCGGCCACCTGTGGTGGCAGACTACCAGCCTCGCTGTGAAAACGAATCGGGCCGGCGTGAGAGCATCACGCCGGCCCGACTAGACCCGGAAATAACGGCAGTCGGTCAGCCTTCGCGGCCGGACGCAAACATCGCATGATGCCTGGCAAGCAACTCGGCCACTTCGTCGATGAAGGCCGGATCGACGTCGGCGGCAAACTCGATGCGGACATTCTTGCCGTCGCGCTTGAGCTTGGCAAAGGCCCGCCCGCCAGCATCGACCAGCGTTTCCGGTTTTACCGTTTCCGGCTTCGGCTTGCGCGACAGCCGGGTGAAGAGGATCTGGAAACGGTGATCGCTTTCCGCTTCGAGGAAGCGGCGGGAGCGGCACTCCTCCTGCGCGACCTGAACGGCGGCCTCGTCTTCAAGCAGTGCCCCGAACGCCATCCAGCGCTCGCGGCCGACCTTGGGCGCCGGGCCGATGGCGCGGGCGATGACCGGCGGCACGCCTTCGGCCACCTGGATCAGACGCGACAACTCGCTCTTCTGCACGGCAAGCGCCTCGCCGATCACCTTGCGATCGAAACCGCGGTCGGCAAGTGCCGAGGCAAACATCGCCCGCTCGATGAAGGAGAGATTGCGCCGCTCGGCGTTCTCCTTGCCCTGCGCGAGCACCAGCTCGTCGTCTGTCAGCGGCCGGACGATCGCCTTGACCTTGATGCCGAGGCTGCGGACCGCGTTGAGGCGCCGGTGGCCATAGGCCGTCTGGTAGCGGCCCTGCTTCTCCGGATGCGGGCGCACAAGGATCGGCGACTGCTGTCCGCTGTCGCGAATGCTGTCGGCAAGGGCCAGGAAGTCCGGATCATCGGTTTCGCCGTCGGTCAGACGGTCCTCGACGAAGGAAGCATCGATCAGGTCCGGATCGAGTTCGACCACGCGCTCGCCCTGGTGCAAGGCTTCGCGCAGTGCACGCGCCTCTTCCGCCTCACGGGTGATGCTGCCGAGCGAAAGACCCATGGCCTTGATCGCGCCGGAGGCCGCGCGGGGAACTTCGGCAAGCGGTGCCTTGGTCGTCGCAGGGTTGCCGGGCTGGGCGTTCGTTGCTGCGGCAGATTGCGTGTCGTCAGCCGATGCTGCCGGTCCTGCCGGCGGAACGTTGCCGGAGAACAGGGCGCGCAGTTCGTTCTTGCGGTTACCAGCCATACCGATCAGCGCCCCCATGCTGCATGAATGAGTGCTTCGATCTCGCCGTTGACGGCGTTCAGCGATTCGACCGCGCGGTCGTAGGTGGCGCGCGTGAAATTCTCGCGCCCGACCTCGTACAGCGTCTGCTTCGTCAGGCCGGCATCAGAGACCGCCGTCGACTTCACCATGGCCGAGGTCAGTACGCGCTCACCGAAAAGCGAGCGCATGAAGCCGACGATCTGTGCCTGCGGTCCGTCGTTCGGCTCGAAGCGGGTGACGAGATAGCGCAGGAAGTCGAAGTTCAGTTCACCGCCGGCTTCGCGCACGACACTGAGAAGGTCCGACGTCATGTAGAGGAACTGGTTCATCGACGCGACGTCGAGCATCTGCGGATGCACGGTGACGATGACGGAGGTCGACGCGCAAAGGGCCGAGAGCGTCAGATAACCGAGCTGCGGCGGGCAATCGATGATGACGACATCGTAGTCGTCGGCGACGCTGGCGAGCGCCGTCTGCACGCGGGCAAAGAACAGCGGGCCGGCATCGCTGCCGTTGTGGCGGGCGCTGAGTGCCTGCGGCGTCGTGTGTTCGAATTCCTGAAGCTCGAGATTGCCGGGAACGAGATCGAGACCGTCGAAGTAGGTCTTGCGGATGATGTCCTTGAGCGGGCGGGCTTCGGCATCGTAGCGGATCGCGCCATAGAGCGTGTCGTTGCCGGTGAGATCGAGCTCCGGCTGGTAGCCGAAGAGGGCCGAAAGCGACGCCTGCGGGTCGAGGTCGACGGCAAGCACCCGGTGACCGGTCATGGCCAGATATTGCGCAATGTGGACCGACGAGGTCGTCTTGCCGGAGCCACCTTTGAAGTTGGTGACCGAGATCACCTGCAGATGCTCGCCGGCTTCAGCGTCGCGCCATTTCAGATAGCTGCGCGCCTTGGCGGCGTTGCCCTTGGCAAGCGCCTGTTCGGCCAAGTGCCGGCGGAGCGCGTTGATATCGGACAGCGAATAGGAGCGGCGACCGCCGAGGCCCGTGTCCGGCTGCGGACCTTCTCCGGCAAGCGAAAGCTGGCGCAGATAGCCGTCCGAAACGCCGATCAGCTTGGCCGCCTCGCCGGAGGTGAAGCTTCGAAGCGTCTTCATCGCCGTCGGCGGGAAAAGCCGTTCGCGCATCGCCTTCAACTGTTCGGAAAGAGCGCGCGCATCCGCCGCGATCGCTTCGTCGGCCGGACGGCGGGCCTGGGAGTGATCCGCGCCCTGCCTTGCCTGGGTTGCCGTCATATTCATTCCGCCCTACTCCTTGCATGCACCTGACGGTCCGACGCGACCGAAGGGCATTAACAGAGATTATATTCAAATACGGCCAATCAGCACTTATTCGAAAAACTCCGTAACAGAGATGCCCGAGCTTATGATTCGCGTCAAGAGTCCGGCCGCGATCGGAGGCGGATGCGAGCGATGTGCCGAAGGTGCCAATCTCGCAAAAGAAAACGCCCGCGACTGCGGCGCGGGCGTTCGATAAAGCCGTCAATTAGCAATCAGAGCTTGGGACCGATGTGGGTCGGGATCGGGCACTGATAGGGTTTATCCTCCGTTTTTTCGCGCCACTCCGCCTTTGCACGTGCCAGCAGGTCGGCATCGAGGATCAGGTCGAGACCCGTGGCCGCCAATGACTTCGCGGCGTGGGCGAATGCCTTGTGGGCGGCCGGGCTCTTGCCCTGCGCGACGACCTGCCAGGTGTGCGGCGCAGTGCCGATCGCCCAGGCGGGCGCCCAGCACTGTGCGGTCGGGGTATTCCAGCTGACATCGCCGACATCGGTCGAGCCGGCACGAAAATGCGACTGCCCCTCGAAGTCGCGCAAGCCGAGGTGCAGGCCTGTCGAGCCGTCGAGACGGCTGTTGGCGAAAACGTCGCCCTTGATCTGATAGAGGCGGATGCTGCTCGAGATCGCCTCCTGGGTCAGCGTCGTCTGGATGTCCTTGGCAAACGCGATATCCGCCTCGTCGAAGGGAACCGGCCCCAGCGCCACCATGTTCTCGTGGATTGCAGTTTCCAGAGCGATGTTGGGCAGGAGGTTCGTCGCCGCCCGGTCGAAGACGATCTCGACCTCGGTCTCCGTCATCATCGCCGCTCCCTTGGCGATCTTGTCGATGCGGGCGGCAAGCGCTAAGGCGTCCGGCATCTGCGGCGCGCGTACGAGATAGAGCGCCTCGGCGCGGGCCTGAACGACGTTTGCAGCCTTGCCGCCGGCATCGGTGATCGCATAGTGCACGCGGCAATCCTGCGGCATGTGCTCCCTTAGGAAGTTGACGCCGACATTCATCAGTTCCAGGGCATCGAGCGCGCTGCGGCCGAGATGGGCGCCATTCGATGCATGCGCGGCCACGCCCTTGAAGCGGTAGTAGATTTCGAGGACGGCGAGATTGTTGGTCGAGCGAACGCCATTGAAGGGCGCCGGATGCCAGGTCAACGCCGTGTCGACATCGGCAAAGACGCCGGCGCGCGCCATGAAGGTCTTGCCGGAACCACCCTCTTCGCCGGGGCAACCGTAATAGCGTATCGTGCCCGGCAGCCTGTTCTCCTTGAGGTAGCGGGCAAGCGCGACGGCAGCGAGCAGCGAGCCGGTGCCAAGCAGATTGTGGCCGCAACCATGACCCGTGCCACCCTCGACCGCCGCCTGCGCCTCGGCAACGCCCGCCACCTGGCTAAGCCCGGCCAGCGCATCGAACTCGCCGAGGAAGGCGATCACCGGGCCGCCCTCACCGATCTCGCCGACGAAGGCGGTGGCGATTTCGGCGAGCCCGCGCGTCAGGCGAAACCCGTACTTCTCCAGCATGGCGGTCTGGGCCGCTGCGGACTGTTCCTCGTGGAAGCTCAGCTCCGCATGGTCCCATATGGCATCGCTCATGGCGGCGAATTCGGGCTTCAGCGCCTCGACGGTTTCGACAAGGGCAGTCAGGGCGGATGATTTTGGCATGAATCTTCCTTTTGCAACGGCGCGGGGCGCGGTCGCATCAGTTTTGCTATCGGTGGATCGAAGATGGCGACCGAGCGGCCGCCATCTCATTGGTCGGATCGGGCCGAGGCCGGATCAGTCGTCGAGGGTCACTTCCCAAAGGCGGGTGTTGGACTGCCACACGGGCTCACCATGCAGCTTCTTGGTGGCGCCCCAGATATCGACCATGTCGTACATGAAGATCCCCGGGACTTCCTCGAGCATCAGCTTGTGGAATTCGTCGAAGATCGCCTGACGCTTGGCCTGGTCGGCCTCGACGTAAGCCGCCTTCATCAGTTCGATCGCCTTCGGATTGTCCCACATCAGCGATGCGTTCTTGTCCTTGTTTCCGACGTAGAAGCTGTACATCAGTGCCGGGTCGAGGCGCGGGGCGACCGACTGCGAAATCACCTGATAGTTGCCGGAACGACGGCGATCGACCTGGGTCGCGTAGTCGAGCACCTCGATCTGCACGTTGAGGCCGACCTGCTGCATCATCGCCTGGGCGACGACGGCAGCCGGGAAGCTCGGCACGTTGCCGCGCTTGTTGGCGATGATGGTGATCTGCTCGCCCTTGTAGCCGGCGTCGGCGAGGTTCTTCTTCGCCTTTTCAAGATCCATCGGGATCTTGGTTTTCTGGACGTCCGAATAGAAGATCGAGTCCGCGGAGACCATCGACGCGTTGGCTTCGCCAGTGCCGTTGGAGACGGCGGCAACGAGCTGGTCGAGATCGAACGCCTCGGCCATGGCACGGCGCACCGCCACATTGCTCAGCACCTTGTCGCGGGTCTGGAAGTAGAGCAGGTTCTTGCCGTTGTTGCGCTTGACGATGAGCTGCATCGTGTCGCTGTCCTTGAACTCGGCGATGAGATCAGCCGAGATTTCAGCGGTATCCAGCGCGCCGGAGAGGAGGCCCGTCTTTACCGTCGAAGCGTCCGGGATCACCATGAACTTGATGCCATCCACAAGCGGCCGCTTCGAGCCGACCATGCCGTCCGGCTTGCCTTCATTGGCGGGCGAGACGTAGTCGGCGTACTTTTCGAGCCGCACATACTCGCCCTTCTTCCACTCGGCCCACTTGAACGGTCCGGTTCCGATGGGTGCGGCAAAGGCGCCGTCGGCACCGACGGAATCCTTCGAGACGATACCAGTGTAACCGCATTCCGGCCGCGCCATCAGGCCGAGGAAGACGGCGGACGGCTGCTCGATGCTCATGGTGACGGTGGATCCATCGGCTGCGGCCACGTTCGTCACCTTGATCGACTTGCTGCCGTCGAAGTCGCCGGCACAGGTCCACTTGGTCTCCGGCTTCATGTAGCGGTTCCAGTTCCAGACCACGTCTTCCGCGGTCAGCGGCTTGCCGTTGTGGAACTTGACGTCGTCGCGCAGCTTGAACGTATAGGTCAGGCCATCGGCGGAAACCTCGAAGCCCTTTGCGAGCAGCGGCTTCACTTCGCCGTTTTCGGCGTAGCCGACGAGACCTTCAACGATGTGGAAGATCACCGAGTCTGTGTTGCCGTCACGGTTGACGCCGGGCTCGTTGCTGCGGATGTCCGAGCTCTGGGCGACCGTCAGGTCGCGTGCGTGGCCGAGCGCGATCGCGCTCATCAGCATGGTTCCGGCCAAAAGTATGGTCTTCATGGTTCCTCTCTCTTTTCTGATTGTTGGTGTGTGGTTCAAAAAGCGCGCCAGCAGGCCTGTGACAGCTTGCCGATCGTTTCGAGCGCGATGGTGTAGCCGGGCGTGCCGTCGGACATCAGCGCAGGCACGCCGTCTGTAAAGGCGGCGATGGCATAGAGCGGCTTGCCGTCGCGATAGACGACGCCGGCATCCATGCGGCCGCGTTTGCCGCGACCACCCTTGCAGGCGGCGACCGTATCGAAGGGCAGTCGCGAGCGGATGCCGTAACGCAGCACCTGGTTCTTCAGCGTCTGCACGGCAAAGGCGGCGAGTTCGACCGTAATGCCAAGCCTGGCGGCAGCCGTGGCATCATGCTCAGCGGCGAGGATCAGTTCCAGGAGCATCACCTGGTCGGCGGCCGTCGTCGTGGTGACGTCGGCCAGCGAATGGTCGGGCTTCAGCGCCAGCGGCGGAATGAGGAAACGGTGGTGCGTGCCCACCATGCCGAGCGCCTTGCAGTAGCTGTCGACCTCTTCGAGCGTCAGGCGCTCGAACACCATTTTGGTACAGACATTGTCGCTCAGCACCATCATGCCGACGATGGCATCGCGCAGCGAAATGACGATGCCGGGCGTCAGGTAGCGGAACATGCCGCTCGCCACTTCCTTGCTGAGACGTGCTTCGTAAGTGATCGGCTCATCGAGGCTAAGCCGCCCTTCGGCCACCGCCTTCAGCGCTGCCATCATGATCGAGGTCTTGCGGGTGCTGGCCGATGGCGTCTCCTCATGCTCGCCGCGACCGATGGTTTCGCCGGTCTGAAGGTTGCGCACCAGGAAACGGGTGACGAAGGGTTCGGCAGCGGCGATAGCGTTGAGCTCGGCCGCAAGCGCGCCAGACTTGAGTTCGTTGCTCATCTCAGGCCTCCAGACGCCATTTGAGGGTGACACCGCCGGTCTCGTTGAGATCGAGCGCCGGGATCGCAGACAGAAGCTTGCGGGTGTAGGGCTCCTTGGGCGCGTCGAAGATCCGGTCGCGGTCGCCCTCCTCGATGACGCGCCCGTCCTGCATGACGATGACCCGATCGGCCACCTGCTCGACGACGCCGAGGTCGTGGCTGATGAACAGGCACGAGAAGCCGTAGCGCTTCTGCAGGTTCGAGAAGAGTTCCAGCACCTGGGCCCGGACCGTAACATCGAGCGCGGAAACCGGCTCGTCGGCGATCAAAAATTTTGGCCGCCGCGCAATCGCACGGGCGATCGCCACGCGCTGGCGCTGGCCCCCCGAGAGCTCATGGGGATAACGATTGGCGAAATCGGCGCTGAGTCCGACTTCCTCAAGCGTTTCGAGTGCACGGCGACGCTTGGCCGGCGTGTCGAGATCCGGCACCAGCCGCAGCGCCTCTTCGACCAGCGCCTGAATGGTCATGCGTGGATCGAGCGAGGAATAGGGATCCTGGAAGACCATCTGGCAGTTGAGCCGATAGTCGCGCCAGTCGGCATTGCGCTCGCGCCCCTGGAACAGGATCTCGCCTTCCGCCTGCTGGACGAGGCCGGCTATAGTGCGGCCGAGCGTCGTCTTGCCGGAGCCGGAGCCGCCGACAAGCGCCACGACCTCACCGACATGGATATCGACGCTGACGCCGTGCAGCGCACGCTTCGGCTCGTGCTTGCGAAACAGCCCCTTGCGGCCGGGATATTCGACCACGATGTTTCGCGCCGAAACCATCGGCGTGCGGGTCATGTCGAGCTCACGCGCCGCGCCGCGGTACGGCAGCGACGAAAGCAGCTTGCGGGTATAGGGATGCTGTGGTGCCTGCAGGATCTCTTCCGTCAGCCCCTGCTCGACGACGACGCCCTTCTCCATCACCACGAAGCGGTGTGTGTAGCGGGCGACCATCGGCAGGTCATGGCTGATCAAAAGCACCGCCGTGCCCTCGGCCTGGGTCAATTCGACCATAAGCTCCATAACGTCGCGCTGGACGACCGCATCGAGCGCGGTGGTCGGCTCGTCGGCGATCAGCAAAGCCGGCTTCAAGAGCATGACCGAGGCCAGCATGATGCGCTGGCGCATGCCGCCGGAGAACTCGTGCGGATAGGCGGTCAACGCCCGCTCCGGCTCGCGGATGCCGACGCGACCAAGCATCGAGAGGATCGCGGTGCGGCGTTCCTCGACCGACATCTTGGTGTGCAGGATCAACCCTTCTTCGAGCTGCCGGCCGATGGTCATCGAGGGATTGAGCGAGGTCATCGGCTCCTGGAAGACGACGCCGACCTCGCCGCCGCGAAGCTCGCGGAGATCCCGGTCCTTCATGCCGAACACGTCGTTGCCCCGATAGAGGACCTTTCCGCCGACATGGCGCACCGCCGGCGGGATGAGGCCGATGATCGCCCGCGTCGCGAGCGTCTTGCCGGAGCCGCTTTCGCCGACGATGCCGACGATCTCGCCGGGAGCGACGTCGAAGCTGACGCTCTTGACCACATGGTTGCCGGTATGGGTGACGGCCAGCGAGAGGCCTTCAACGCTTAAGAGGGTCTTGCCGGTCATTTCAGGCCTCGCATGCGGGGGTCGAGCTTGTCGCGCAGAGCATCACCGAGGAGGTTGATGCCGAGCAGGGTGAGAGCGATGCAGAGACCAGGGAAGAAGCCAAGCCAGACGGCCTGTTCGATGAACGGGCGGCCGGCAGCGAGCATGTTGCCCCAGGTGGGCGCCGGTGGCGGCACCCCGAGCCCGAGGAAGGAAAGCGCACTTTCCGAGAGGATCGCCCAGCCGAACATCGAGGTCGCAAGCACCGTGATCGGCGCCACGCAGTTCGGCAGAATGTGGCGCAGCATCGTATAGATCTCGCCATTGCCCATGACCCGCGACGCCTCGATGAACTCGCGCTCCCGCAGCGACAACACGGCGCCGCGCACCACGCGCGCCATCGACGGCGTGTAGGCGATGCCGAGCGCGAAGATGATGCCATACTGGTTGGCGCCGAAGACGGCGAGCAGACCGAGCGCAAGCAGGATGCCGGGGAACGCCAAAAGGGCGTTGTTGATCGCCATGATCACGCCATCGACCCAGCCACGCGCATAGCCGCTGACGATGCCGATGAACGTACCGAAGACGACCGCGAAGGTGACGGTCAGGAAGCCGATCCAGACGCTGGCGCGCGCGCCGACCATGAGCCGGCTCGCGACATCGCGGCCGAACTCGTCGGTTCCGAGCCAGTGCGCCGCACCGGGTGCTGCAAGGCGCGACGTGAAGCCGAGGGCCATCGGATCATAGGGCGTCCAGAACAGGCCGACAGCTGCGACGAAGACGAGCAAGCCGATCAGGCCGCCACCGATGACGCCGTTGAAAGTGAACTTTCTCATTCTGCCACCACCCGCGGATCGAAGAGAGGATAGAGAAGGTCGACCACGAGGTTGACGACGACATAGGAGAAGGCGACGAGCAGCAGGCAGCCCTGGATGACCGGATAGTCGCGCTGGAAAATGCCGTCGACCATCAGTCGGCCAAGCCCGGGGATGGTGAAGACCGTCTCGATGACGGCGATGCCACCGAGCAGATTGCCGAGGATCAGGCCGATCATCGTCCAGGTCGGGCCGAAGGCATTCTTGAAGGCGTGGCGCCAGAGAACAGCACTCTCCGAGAGACCTTTGGCACGGGCATGGGTGATGTAGTCGAGCCGCAGCACTTCGAGCGTTGAGGCACGCGCCATGCGGATGATCACGCCCATCTCGTGGATGACGAGTGTCATGACCGGCAGCACCAGATAGAGAAGACCGGCCTTCCAATTCTCCGAGATCGGCACGTAGCCGAGCACCGGCAGCCAGCCAAGCTTCAGGCCGAAGGCGAGCAGCAGGAGGAGACCGAGCCAGAAGGTCGGGATCGACAAAAGCACGGTGGCCGTGCCGACGAGCGCGAGATCGGTCAGGCTATTCTGTCGCCAGGCGGCAATCACGCCGGCCGGCACCGCGATGAGGCTCGCCAGGAACACGGCGATGACGACGATCTCGGCGCTGACGAAGAAACGGCTGACGACCAGATGCAGCACCGGCTCGCCGGTGACGATCGAGGTGCCGAAATCCCCGGAGAGGATGTTGCCCGCCCAGATGACGAATTGCTCCGGGATGCTGCGATCAAGACCGAGCTCCGTGCGCAACGCGGCAATCTGCTGCGGTTCGGCCATATCGCCGAGCATCAGCGCTGCGGGATCACCGGGAATGAGGCGGACAAGCGTGAAGACGGCAACCGAGACGATAATGATCGTCGGTATCGCCATCACGACGCGATTGAGAATGAACTTGATCATGGGTTCCCCGTACTGAGGCTGGCCATACGCGTTATCGCGATTCTCCAGCCCCCCGGCTTTTGTTATCGAAACTATGACCGAATGAAAAAAATGGCGCAATATTATGAGTAAACGTCATATGTCTATGACAAGGACATGACACGCCGAGCGAGCATCAAAGGGCCATTCGATGCGCAATATAATATAGCTAAAGCGGAGGGTTACATGCTTCAGGCGAGCCGATCCGCGCAGCCGCTCACAGCTCGTGAACGGCAGCGACCTGGCGCTTCAGGCGGTCGATCATCGCCTGGGCGGCAAGCGACAAGGGAACGCCGGCCGCAGTCGCAACACCAAAATCCTGAGTCAGGTGCGGCGAGAATGGCCGAATCTCGATCGGCAGATGGCGGTGCAGATTGGCAAAGAAGCTGCTGATAATGGCGACCCCAAGACCATAGGCGGCGTAGGCGCAGGCGGAACTGTTGCTGTGGGTCTCGATCTTGACCTTTTGCGGCACGCCGGCCTTGCGGAAGATCTCGTCGAGCATGACACGCGTCGGCCGGCGGCGGCCGATCAGAATCAGAGGGACGCCACGCAGTTCCTTGGGCGTGATCGTATCGAGCGCTGCGAGCGCATGCCCCTTCTCCATCACACAAACGCTAACGCCCGTCGCGACCGGCTGCATTTCGATGCCGGCGCTCAATTGCCCCTCATAGCGCAGGAAACCGAAGTCGATGACGCGTTGCTCGACGAGGCGGGCGATCGCGACCGTCGTGTCGAAGAAGGTCTCGATGCGCACGCCCGGAAAATCCTTGGCATAGTCGGCCAGCATCGCCGGCGCGAAGGTTTCGGACATGCTGTTCGGCAGGCCGATGCGCACGACCTCTGGGCCCACGGCGCCACTGCGCAGGTCCTGCGCCAGGTTGGTGAAACGGTCGATCCCGAGCAGAATGTGCTCGGCATCCTCGGCGAGTTTCATCGCCTCAGGCGTCGGGATCAGCCGGCCCTTGTCGCGCGCGAAGAGCGTCAGCGAGAGGTCTTCCTCGAGCTGTTGCAGCAGCCGGCTGACACCGGACTGGCTGAGCCCCATGGTCTTGGCGGCGGCGATCGTCGACCCGGTCGCCAGGAGCGTGCGCAGCACTTCCAATTGTCGAAAATTCACGCCGCCCCCGGTTCGTTCGAACATCAGCTAGCTCCCGTATTTACGGGAAGGCGATCCAGCAAGGAAGAGGTGTGAAAATAAGGCACGACGAAATCGATCGCCGAACGGTTCGCCATGGGTGGGGAGCGCGCGAACGCGCTCCCCCTGGATCAGTGATCAGGCGTTGGCGCGCACCGGATGGTTGAAACGCTCGGCGAAAACCTCGATCGAGCCGCGCCCGAAGTCGCGCAACTGGCGTCTGGTCAAGACAGCCATGACCCGTGCCGCAGTCGACACGGTCATTTCATCGAGCGGACCGTCACCGCTCCAGGGCTTGTTCAGCCGATCCGTGACGATGCCGATGAGGTTTGCCGGCATGATGTCGGTGCAAGGTTTCATCCATTCGAAGACATCGCTGATCGGAAGCAGCTTGCCTTCGAACGCAACGAGCGGCTCGGGCATGCTTGCGCCCCAGTCGTCATAGGCCTCCAGAGCATCGCGAAACAGGTTCTGCAGCGTGATGGAGGCGTGCCCTTCATGTAGAGCAGGCAGGAAATTCGTCATTTGTGTCTCCTTCAGTGGTAAAGGCCGGGAAACGCGAATGGCCAATTCTGTCAGCATGTATTTGCGTTCATGCCGGGTGGCCGATACTCTGAGGCCACGCGACTGGTTAAACTGCAGGCGAAGACGCAATGCGCAAATCGGGTAATAGTTCCCTGAGCTGCAGTCAATTTTGGCGGGAAATTGGCACGCATACCCGTCGCGTGCCTCGACCAAGGTATCGTTCCACGGTCTCCCCCCGACTCGATATTACCGATCCAGCCCTGAAGGTAAACACCGGGTCGACATCGCGGCAGGAACGAAATACTCAAATCGATAATTTCTATAGAATATACTATCTTACCTGATCTGACCAGATATTTCACTGATATGCACCTCAATCGACAGGGAGCAGTCACATGGGAACGATCTCGCGGCTATCCGAGAAAACACGAGCCCCGGCGCACCGGATCGAAAGCGAGGAAGAAGCGCTGTCGATCGCCCGCGAACTGGCGGCCGAGTTCGCAAAGAGCGCCAACGAACGGGATACCGATCGCATCCTGCCCTTCGACGAGCTCGATGCACTGGCGCAATCCGGCCTGCTCGCGATCACCGTGCCGCCGGAATACGACGGCATAGACGTCTCCAATGCGGTGTTGGCGGAAATCACCGCCATCCTCTCGGAAGCTGATTCCTCGATCGGTCAGATCCCGCAGAACCATTTCTACATTCTGGAGGCGCTGCGCACCGACGGCACCGAAGAACAGAAGGCCTTCTTCTTTGGCCGTGCGCTAGCCGGCGACCGTTTCGGCAACGCCCTTTCCGAACGCGGCACGAAGACCGTCGGCGACTATGCGACGCGGCTGACGCCCGATGGGCCCGGCTTCCGGCTGAACGGGCGCAAATATTATTCGACCGGCGTGCTGTTCGCCGAATGGATCGTGGTCTTCGCCCTCGATCCGAACGAGAAGCTGACCATGTCCTTCTTGCCGCGCGGCGTCGAAGGACTACAGATCATCGATGACTGGGACGGCTTCGGCCAGCGCACGACCGGCAGCGGCACAACCGTGCTGCAAAACGTCTATGTCGCCGCCGATGCCGTTGTGCGCCACCATCGCGGCTTCGAGCGCCCGACGACGATCGGCTCCGTCGGCCAGATCATCCACGCCGGCATCGACCTCGGCATCGCCAGGGCAGCCTTTGCCGAAACGCTTGATTTCGTGCGCAACCATGCGCGCCCCTGGATGGACAGTGGCGTCGAGCGTGCTGCCGACGATCCCCTGACGATCGCCCGCATCGGCCAGCTTGCCATCCGCCTGGAAGCAGCAACGGCAACCGTCGAGCGCGCCGGCAAGAAGGTCGACGTCGCCCAGATCAACGGCACCGAGGAAAGCGTCGTCGAGGCAACGCTTGCCGTCGCCGCGGCGAAGGTTCTGACGACCGAAATCGCGCTCGAAGCGAGCAACACACTGTTCGAACTCTCAGGAACCGCATCGACGAAGATCGACCTCAATCTCGACCGGCATTGGCGCAACGCCCGCACCCACACGCTGCACGACCCGGTGCGCTGGAAACATCACGTCGTCGGCAACTACCACCTGAACGGCGTCAAGCCGCCGAAGAACGGCGCGCTTTGATCCCATCGACCGTGCACAAACGGCCCGAGGCGTAGTTGCGTTTCGGGCGATGCCCAACCTTGTCCGCAGGAGAGCTCCATGAGTCGCGAAATCCGGCTGAATGCCTTTGACATGAGTTGCGTCGGCCATCAGTCGCCGGGGCTCTGGACCCACCCTCGCGATCAGTCCTCGCGCTACAAGGATCTCGATTACTGGGTGAACCTGGCAAAGACGCTCGAGCGCGGCAAGTTCGACGGGCTATTCATCGCCGACGTGCTTGGGGTCTACGACGTGCTGAACGGCAACGCAGACGCAGCTCTTCGCCATTCGGCCCAGGTCCCGGTCAACGATCCATTACAGCTCGTGCCGACGATGGCCTACGAAACCGCCCATCTCGGCTTCGGCCTGACGGCTTCGCTTTCCTTCGAGCATCCCTACACCTTCGCCCGCCGCATCTCGACACTCGACCATCTGACCAAGGGGCGGATCGGCTGGAACATCGTCACCTCCTACCTTAACAGCGGCGCCCTCAATGTCGGCCAGGCGCAGCAGGCGCGCCATGACGACCGGTATGATCTGGCCGAGGAATATCTGGAGGTTTGCTACAAGCTCTGGGAAGGGAGCTGGGAAGACAGTGCTGTCGTGCGCGACCGGGCAACCGGCATCTTCACGCATCCCGACAAGGTGCACCCGGTCAATCACCGCGGCCGCCATTTCACCGTTCCCGGCATCCACCTCAGCGAACCGTCGCCGCAACGCACGCCGGTGCTCTACCAGGCGGGCTCCTCAAGCCGGGGCAAGGACTTCGCCGGGGCACATGCCGAATGCATCTTCGTCGCCGCACCCTCGAAGGCGGTGCTCAAGCGCTACGTCGCCAACGTCCGGGACGCGGCTCTGCGCGCCGGCCGCAACCCGCGCGAAATCCTCGCCTTCAATCTGCAGACGGTGATCCTCGGGGAAACCGATGCCGAGGCGAAGAAGAAGTTCGACGAATACCGCAGCCACGTCTCCTACGAGGGCGCGCTGGCGCTGATCTCCGGCTGGACGGGCATCGACTTCGGCCAGTTCGCCCCGGACGAGCCTCTGCGTCACCGCTACACAAACGCGGTGCAATCGGCCGTCGAAACCTTCACGACCATCGATCCGGACCGGATCTGGACCGTTCGCGAGATGGCCGAGTGGGTGGGCATCGGCGGCTTCGGACCGGTCTTTGTCGGCTCGCCCTCCACCGTCGCAGACCTGCTGCAGGAGTGGGTCGAGGACACGGATGTCGATGGTTTCAACCTCGCCTATGCGGTAACGCCCGAGACCTTCGAAGACGCCGTCGATCTGCTGGTGCCGGAGTTGCAGAAGCGCGGCGTCTACAAGACCGACTATCGCGAGGGCACCCTCAGGGAAAAGCTCTTCCGCGTCGGGCCAAGGCTCGCAGCGCCGCATCCGGGTGCGGGCTACCGGGACCTTGCCGGAACAAGAGCCGCAATCGCGGCATCGGCGTAGGGCAACACGCAGACGTGATCTCCGCCGGGGGCGGAGAATTGAGACGCCAAGTTGGTCGCGAGGGTTAAAGAGGTCGGCAAAGTCGGTTGCTTTGCCGGCCTTGCTTGGCTGTCGCGCCCTGATCCCGCTTGGGTCAGGTCAGGCGCACGCGCTCTCACAGGCGCCGCATCGGAGCTTTCGAATTAAGGAATACCGCAGCTTTCCAAATTTTATTGACAAGCAGGTTCCTTGCGCGCATTTTAGAAAGCAATAGTTTTCCTAATTTGGCGAACGGCGTTTTGGAGCGCCTGCCGCACCGGGGAAAGGAACCGGTCATGAACCAGCACACGCCAGTCGCGATCATCGCAAGCCCGTCGCCCACCGCGGAGGCAATGCCGTCCCTCCGGTCGCCGGAGGAGCTGCCGGCGATCCCGCCTGCCGTAGCGCCAGCCGAGAACATGCCCGGGAAGCGGCGGTTGCGTGGCCTGCTCTTCGCCTCCGTGGCCGTCGCCGCGCTCGCCGCCACCGCCGATTTCGGGTGGGGGTACTGGACGACAGGCCGCTTCCAGGTGTCGACCGACGACGCCTATGTGAAGGCTGACAGCACGACGATAGCGCCCAAGGTCTCCGGCCACATCGCCGAAGTCCTCGTGGCCGACAACGAACGGGTAAAGGCAGGGCAGATCCTCGCCCGTATCGACGATCGCGACTTCAAGGTGAGCCTCGAACGGGCCATGGCCGAGGTCGAGGCAGCAGAAGCCAACATCGCCAACAAGCTGTCGGCCCTGGTGGCTCAGCAATCCGCCATCGATGCCGCCAAGGCGACCGTCGAGGCCGACAAGGCCGACCAGACCTTTGCCGAGCAGGACGACAAGCGCTACTCCGAGCTTGCCAGACAGGGCTTCGGCACCATCCAGAATGCCCAACAGGCAGCCTCGCGCATTACAGCCGCCCGTGCCGCGGTCACGCGTGACACGGCGGCACTTGCCAATGAGACCAAGCAACTCGACGTGATCAAGGCCGAGGTCGCGCAGGCGAAGGCCGCACTCGACAGCGCCAAGGCGACGCGGAGCCAGGCCCGCCTGAACCTATCCTACACCGCCCTTTCCGCCCCCATCGACGGCGTGATCGGCAATCGCACCCTGCGGGTGGGCCAATATGTGCAGGCCGGCACGCAGCTGATGGCGGTCGTTCCGACGGAAGCGGCGTACATCGTCGCCAACTACAAGGAAACCCAACTCACCGACGTCCATCCCGGCCAGGCGGTGACGATCGAAGTGGACACTTTCCCCGGACAGGTCTTCGAGGGTCACGTCGACAGCATCTCGCCGGCGAGCGGGCAGGAATTTGCACTGCTGCCGCCCGACAATGCGACGGGCAACTTCACGAAGGTGGTGCAGCGCATCCCGGTCAAGATCGTCCTTGACCACGGCGGCCCGCGATCGGTGACCTTGCGCCCAGGCATGTCGGTCTATCCGACGATCGATATCAAGCAGACCGCCACCGAGGTCGCATCGACAACGCCAGGCACCTATTGAGGGCGGCGAGAAGCCCATCGCACCGGCCAGACATGGCGGGAGGGTATGATGTCCACCATTGCACACACGGCGTCTCCCGGCATACTGCCGGTTGCGGATGCCCGGTCCGAAAAAGCAAACACGACGGCCTGGATCGCAGTGCTTGCGGGGTTGATCGGCGCGTTCATGGCGATCCTGAACATCCAGATCACCAACGCCTCGCTGCTGAATATCGAAGGCGGCATCGGCACCGGTGTCGACAACGGTGCCTGGATATCGACCTCCTATCTCATCGGCGAGATCGTGGTGATCCCGCTTACCGACTATCTGAGCCGCGTGTTTTCGTTCCGACGCTACATCCTGGCGAATGCCGTACTGTTCCCCATCTTTTCCGCGGCTTGCGCCTTCGCCCATGACCTCGGCTCGATGATCGTGCTGCGCGGCCTGCAGGGCTTTGCCGGCGGCGTGCTCATCCCCATGGCCTTCACCATGGTGCTGACCCGGCTACCGAAGGCGCAGCAACCGTTGGGCCTGGCGCTGTTTGCGCTGTCCGTCACGTTTGCGCCGGCGATCGGTCCCACCATCGGCGGCTATCTGACCGAGAACTACGGCTGGCAGTCGATCTTCTTCGTCAACACGCCGCCGAGCATCGTCATGGTGGTTGCGCTCTACCTCACGCTCGAAAAGAAACCCATGAACCTGCCGCTGCTGCGGCAGGGCGACTGGGCCGGCATCGTCACCATGGCGATCGGCCTTGCGACACTGCAGACCGTGCTCGAGGAAGGCAACAAGGACGACTGGTTTCAGTCGCCGTTCATTGTCAAGCTCGCCCTGATCGCAGCCCTGTTTCTGGCCGCCTTCGTCGTCATCGAGTTCAAGGTCGAAAGGCCGCTGGTCCAGCTGCGCCTGCTGAAACAGCGCAACTTCGGCGTCGGCGTTCTCGTCAATGTTCTGGTCGGCGTGGCGCTGTTCGGCACCGTCTACATCCTGCCGCAGTATCTGGGTCAGGTTCAGCGTTACAATGCCGAGCAGATCGGTTTCGTACTGGCCTGGACCGGCTTGCCGCAGCTACTCATCATTCCGCTCGTGCCGGCGCTGATGAAGCGCTTCGACGCCCGCTACATCGGCTTCGTCGGCATCAGCATCTTTGCGGCCAGCTGTTTCATGAACACGACCCTGTCACTCGACAGCGCCGGCGATCAGCTCTTCCTGCCCAATATCGTGCGCGCCATCGGCCAGGCGCTGGTGCTGACGCCGATCACAGTGATCACGACCGCCGGCATTGCGCCGAGCGAAGCAGCCGCGGCCTCCGGCCTGTCGAACATGCTGCGCAACCTCGGCGGCGCGGTCGGCACGGCGATGCTCGCGACGGTGCTGACCAAGCGGGAACAGTTTCACTCCAACATCATCGGCCAGAACGTGACGCTCTACCGCGACGAGGTGCGCGACAGGATCGGTGATCTGACACAGCATTTCATGGCGCATGGCGTGTCCGATGCCGCCGTTGCGCAACACAAGGCGATCGCAGCAATCGGCGCGACGGTCCACCGTCAGGCCCTGATACTGGGGTTCAGCGATACCTTCGCGGTCATCGGCACCGTGTTGGCACTCGCCGCCATCGCCCTGCTCCTTACCCGGAAGATCCGGCTTGGCGGCGCCGGTGCAGGGGGCGCCCATTGAAGGGCCGGTGCGCGCCATGGACACATTGCGCCAGCTGCGCCTGCCAGCATTTCATTTTGCGTATTGACCTAGGTTTCTCAAAGGGTTGAAGTGCACGGGCCATTCAAGCGAGGAACCTGACCCTGCACAGCAGCGCCCCTTCCATAGCAACAGGAGAAATGGATCGATTGATCCACTCTTACCGCTGGGTCGATAGCCCGCTGGGCCCGATGGAGGACTGGCCGCCATGCCTGGCGGCTGCGGTCGACATCATGTTGCCGGCGCAAGCGCAGATCGTGATGTTCTGGGGCGAGGAGTTCGTCGCCCTCTATAATGACGCCTATGCGCCCACCATCGGAGACAAGCACCCGGGGGCGCTGGGGCGGCCGGCCCGCGAAAACTGGGGAGAACTCTGGAGCGACCTCGAACCTTTGTTGCGGCGCGTGCTGGAGCGCGGCGAAACGGTGGTCGCGAAAGATCGTCCGTTCTACATCGAGCGTCACGGTTATCCCGAAACGGCCTATTTCGATATTTCGTATTCGCCCGTTCGCGACGAGGAACAGAAGGTGCGGGGCGTTTTCTGCATCGTCAACGAAACGACGGAGCGCGTGAGGTTCGAAGCCGCGCTGCAGGCCAACGAGGAGCGGCTGCGCGCCATCTTCTCACAGTCGGCCGCCGGCATCGGCCAGATGGACCTGACTGGACGCTTCCTGCTGGTCAACAATCGCTTCTGCGAAATCGTCGGCTATAGCGAAGCCGAACTGCTGACGATGCGGATGCACGACATCACCTTTCCCGAAGACGTCGCCGAAAGCGCCCGCCGGTTCAAGACGATGGCGAGCACCGGCCAAAGCTACGAAATCGAGAAGCGCTATTTGCGCAAGGACGGCAGTCTCGTCTGGGTGACGAGTTCCGTCTCGGCGCTTCGCGACGAGCGCGGCAATTTTCGCGAGGCGGCGGCCGTCATCGTCGACATCACCGAGCGCAAGCGGGCCCAGGAGGTCGAGCGTCGCCTTGCGGCGATCATCGCGTCCTCCAACGACGCCATTCTCGGCATCGATCTCAGGATGAGGATCACGACGTGGAACGCCGGGGCCGAAAGGCTCTACGGCTATTCGGCCGAGGAAATGGTCGGCCGCTCCGTCATGACGCTCGTTCCCGAGGATCGCATCGACGAGGAGCCGGCCATCCTCAGGCAGGTCAACGCTGGCCTCAAGGTCGAGCCATACGAGACCAAACGGCTCCACAAGGATGGGCGAAGCGTCGATGTCCTGCTCAGCGTCTCGCCGATCTACGACGCCTATGGCAGCATCGTCGGCGCCTCGAAACTGGCCCACGACATAACCGTGCGGAAGGAGGCGGAGCGCCTTCAGACCGTCCTGGTCGGCGAACTGAACCACCGCGTCAAGAATGTGTTTGCGACCGTGCTGGCCATTGCCCGGCAGACGCTCGGTCGCAGCGATGCGACCGACGCCGGAGAGGTGCAGGCCTTCGAAGCGCGGTTGGTTTCGATGGCGCGGGCTCACGACCTTCTAACCCACGGAAACTGGGAACGGGCGGAGCTGCAGGCGATCATCAACCAGGCGATCTCCCCCTACTCGCAGGAGCGGTTTGTCGTCTCCGGTCCGCAGATTCAGGTACCGCCGCGGATGGTGGTGTCGCTGTCCCTGGCGCTGCACGAGCTCGCCACAAATGCCGCCAAATACGGCGCCCTTTCGACGGGGGACGGGCAGGTCTCGATCATGTGGTCGCTGCAGGCGGGTACGCCGACCCGGCTGACGCTGCGTTGGCAGGAATCCGGCGGGCCGCGGGTAGAGCAGCCATCGCGCAAGGGGTTCGGTTCGCGCCTGATTCAAACCCTGTTGGCGGCCGAACTGAATGGCCAGGTCGAGATCAGCTACCACCCCGCAGGCCTGGTGTGCTCGGTCGATGCAGCCCTAAAAGGCGGGTGGGACGAACCCACCGCACCCTGAATGCGCATTCGCAGCCATCGAGCATCACGCAAGGTCGCGGCTTACGCCTTGCCGGAGAGCACAAGCACGCGATCCAAGGCCGCGGCAAAGCCCTTGAGCGACACCGAGAATGCCACGTCCTTTTCCGTATCGCTCGCAAAGGCGCCGATCTTCAGCGCCGTTCCGCTGCGCAGCAGTGCGACCGTCCCTTCGGTAAACGTCAACGAAACGATGCAGCCGATGGGCAGGCAGGTGCGGAAGGGAGTCGGCTTGCCGCCGGTCGCGTCATCGACACCGAGGGTGACGCCCTTTTCGAGATAGAGGCCAAAGGGAAGCGCGAGGCTCCCCGCCAGACCGGCGTTTTCCGCCGGCCGAAGCTCGAGCGTCAGCACGTGCTGGCCGCTCTTGTGAAACTGTCGCTGCGACAGGATGCAATGCTTCTTGCCCTCCACCTCGGCGCAGGCGACGCTCCAGTCCTCGTAGGTTTCGGAAAGCTCGGACGGCGCGGCAGCCTTGCCGGCCGCCGCGTCCTCTCCGTAAAGCGTGCTGATGGCGACGAATGTCGCCATCAGCACTGTCGATAGCCAGACGAGCCGGCGCATCAGAAGCGCACATCAAGCTTGGCATCGACCGCGTTCTGCGTCGTGCCGGAGCCGAACTGCCCGGTATAGGTGATACCGAGGCTCGTATTGCCGGTCAGTGCGAAATCGATGCCGGCCTCGATGATCGCCGCATCTTCGGCAATCGGCGTACCGGCCACCGAGAAGGCGCTGCCCGTACCGAATGCCATGGTCGAGAACGGCGTCGTGTCGCCAAAGGCGTGCTGCCAGCCGAGCATGCCGCGCATCTTCGCGTCTGTCGTACCGAGGCTGAGCGGAGCAGAAGCGCGCAAACCGAGCGTCGTGAAGGTCGTGTCGGTCGTGTTGCTCTTGCTCGAGAGTGCCGCCGCGGCACCGCGCTCGGTGAAGCCATCGGTGTGCAGGCTGACATAGGCGAGGTTTGCGAAGGGCTCGAGCGCCACGCTCGGCAGGTCGATGCGGTAACCGACTTCGCCGAAAGCCTGGAAGGTGCCCGCGTCATAATCGGCCTTCAGTTGGTCGGAGAAACCGGGGAAGGCAACGCTGCGCGAGGTGTTGATCGAATGCCAGGTGTAGGCAAGGCCCGACCTGAGCGCGACATCGCCCCAATGGCCACCGCTATAGACACCCAGGTGGTAGTTGTCGCTGTCACCGCTTGAAGCACGGTTGTCGACATCGAAGTTGGTGCGGCTGTAGCCGGCCATGATGCCCACGAGCGCGTTATCCGAAACCGCGGCATCAAAGCCGGTGATGAAACCGCCGGTCGACTGGTCGAGGCCGCCAGCATTGCCGTTGCCGTCCGTGTTGGTCCAGGAGCCGAACACCTGGCCCCAGCCGACCATCGCCGGCGGCGCGGCAGGAACGGCGTTGACGGCGGCGACGGCACCGGTGGTGATCTTGTCCTCCGGGCCGTAGCCAAGAACCGGAACACTCGCGGCCCCGACATCGCCGAAAGCGTCGCGAATGCGGTTGTTGGCGGCATTGCGCAACAGGCTGCTGTCATTGATCAACGCCGTCTGCGCCGAAGCATGGACCTCGCCGGACAGCTGGTCGAAGGCACGACGCGCAGCATCGCCATCGAGCAGGATAAGGGAGTTGTAGAGCGCGAGCGACGGACCATTCTGGCCAAGCGTATTGAGGGCGAGCGCCGTCCGCCGCTGATTGCCTGTCGAAGCCTCGCCTTCGAAGACGCCGGGCTCGGGTTCGCCGGGTTTCGGCTCACCGGGCTTGGGTTCACCGGGTTTGGGTTCGCCGGGCTTCGGCTCCCCGCCGGGATTCGTACCGCCGTTCTTGACCTTGATCTTCAGATCGAGCTGCTTTTCCTTCTGGTCGAGTGAGACTTCGAGGAAGGCAGACTTCGAGATCGCTTCGGCGAACTTGCCCTCAATCGCCCGGTCGGCGGTCAGGATCGTGTAGGTCTGGCCAGTCTTGTAGCTGGTGTTGGCGTCGAGGGCGGTGACCTGAACATTGGTACCGCTGCCGATCTTGGCGATGCCGGTGTTTTCGTTGGTGCCTATGCTCTTGACGACGATCCAGTCGGAGCGGCCGTCGCCGGCAATGTCAGCCTCGTAGATCGAACCGCCGGCCATATCCAGCCGGCCCATAATCGTCAGCGTGCCGGTCGAATTGTTGCCGGGGGAAATGATCGCATTCTTGTCGATAAACGTGTCGCCAACCGTGCCGGAGCCACCGAGCCTGCCGAAAGAGGTCGAGTTCGGATCGCGTATGCGGTTCATCTCGCCGAACACGTTCACCTCGTTGGTGTAGAAGCGATCACCCTGTACCCGTCCCGTCTCACCATCGACGATGAGCGTGCCACCGGTGACTTCGAACCGCGTTTCGCTGTAATCCAACGGGCCGTTATCCGGGTCGTTATCGATCGTGTCGAGGTTGCTTTTCAGGACCAGCTTGCCGCCGGCGACATTCACCTTGCCATAGAACTTCGACAGGTCACCGCCGACGATGGTCTCGCCCGAGAAGTTGGTGATCGTGCCCTTGCCGACCATCGCGTTGGCGAACTCATAGCCCGTGTTCGTATGGTTGAAATTGACGTAGCCTCTGCGCGGGCCGAAATCGATCTTGGCAGAAGAATTGACCGTGCCTGCCGCCTGTGCCTGTTGGGCGATGGGCTCGGCGATGTTGTTGAGATCGACCTTTCCGCCGATCGTCAGATTTCCCATGCCCTCATTGTTGATGCCGCCGACGCCCGAAAGCACGATGTCGCCACCAACCGAAAGCTTGGCGCCGTTGGCGATGGATAGATTGACCCTGCCGCTGTCGCCGATCGTCAACGTATCGGCAACCTTGAGCTCGCTGCCCGCGCCATCGATGACGGCCTGGATGGTGTCCGTGCTTTCATTCTCCTCGAGCACCGCGGTATTGGTCGAAACGACAGCGCCCTTCTCGACGGTGAAGCTGTCGCCGATCGTGAGCTCGCCCGTGTTGACCCAACGCGAATTCTCGCCGGTCACCAGAACCGTGCCGTTTTCGAAGTAGGCCGTCTTGGAATTGACGAGGCCGCCATTCTCGATCCGGACCGTGGCGGTGTTGAGGGTCAGCGCACCGTCGGCGATACCCAGATAATCGGTGGTGAGCATGGAACCGGCACCGCGCACGACGAGCGTTCCATCGCCCTCCTGCAGGGAACCGACATAGGTTTCCTTGGCAGAGACCTTGCCGCCGTTTTCCACGATCAACGTGCCCTTGCCACCATAGATGCCGTTTTCGAACCCGCCGATGAAGAGCGCGCGATAGCCGTTGGGATTGGCATCGACGATGTCCCAGGACGAACCAGGACCGGAAACGACGACGGTGGCAACCGAGCCTCTGCCGTCCGCGATGTAACCGTGGGTGCTTTCAACCTTGGCACCGTTGTTGATCGTCAGCGTCGCGCCGGCCGGTCCTCCGCGAACCACCAGCTTGCCGTTCACCGTATGGTCGCTGGACCAGGTCGTATCATTGGGAATGACCAGATCGACAGCCTTGGCCGGCGACGGCACAAACGGCACGGCGGCCAGAGCCAGAGAGAGCAGGCCGGCGCGACCGAGCGCCGTCGAACTCAGAAGGTTGATCCTCAAAACGTCCGCCTTCGCACAGGTATTCAATGTCTGCCCCTTTTCCTTTGCATCGATGGGCGCACCACCCCCAAGCGAATGGATTCGCTGGGAAAGCGCGGGTCATGGGCCGGCTATAGCAAGCTCGCGAAGAGGGAGAATTCGGCTTTCTGCAAACGGCAAATTGCAACGCTGAAGGGCTATGTCTTTCTGCAAACGGCTTGATTTCGCCGACGAGCGTCAATCGACAAGCGTGACACCTTGGCGGAGAAAACCTTGCATGGCGCGAACGAATGGCACGGTTTCAGTGGATGAAACGGCGTATGCCGCATGTGTTCGCCGGGCGACGCTTTCCTTCGGCCGGCACCGGGCTCAAGAACGTCGCCGACTGCATCAATGCATGTCTCCGGAAATGGGCCCTTCACGTCCGGTGTGGTGGCTCCGTGCCGATGTCGCGCATCGACCACCATGCCCTTGCGGGTCCTATGACCTGAGCCTGGTTCGAAGCAGCAACCGCGCATGCGAACCGACACTCGCATCCCGCGAACAGCACCGAAGCGCTGGGGCTTTCTGCAAACGGCTCGATTTCGCCGACGAACGGCAATCGACATCGGCGCCCGCTTGAACCATAAAAATGGCATGAAACCACAGGATGAACCGAAATCAGCGGACGAAGGCGCCTATGTCGCCAGCGTCCGGCGCGCGACGCTCTGGCTCGGCTTCCTCTACTGGTTCGTCGAATTCCTCATCAGCAGCATCCTGTGGGGCATACTCGGGATCGATCCGATCATGTCGGCGCCGGGCAAACTGCTGCTGATGATCTGCGGCATGACCCTTTCCTATGGCATCGCCGCGGCGATGTTCAGCGTCCGATATCAGCACATCGCCATCAAGATCGTCGTCGGCTTTGCGACCTCCCTCGTGGCCGCCTTTGCCAATACCGGCGTCGACTTCATGCTCTATCTTCTCATCCTGCGCCCCGATCCGATCACGGTCGACTGGACCAGCATTGGGTATACGCTCGTCTACAGCATGGCGACGTTCGTGGGGTGGTCGTTCTTCTTCGTCGCACTGCTCTACAGTTTCGAGCTGCGCGAACGCGAGCGCCGCCTGGCGATCACGCGCGAAGAGGCACTCGCCGCGCAAATGCGGGCGCTGCGCTACCAGGTCAATCCGCATTTCCTGTTCAACACGCTGAACTCCATCACCGGACTGATCGAGGAAGGGCAGACCGTTGCTGCGACACGCATGGTGATGTCGCTTTCCAACTTTCTGCGCACGACGCTCGAACTCGATCCGTTGCACGACGTGAGGCTTGCGGATGAACTCGCCCTGCAAGCCGGCTACCTTCACATCGAAGGCGAGCGCTACTCCGACCGGATGAAGCTCAGGATGGACATTGCCAGCGGCCTGGAAGAGGCGCTGGTGCCGAGCCTGATCCTGCAGCCGCTCATCGAAAACGCCGTCAAGCATGGCGTCGGCCGTTCGCCCGAACAGGTCGAGATCGTCATCAGCGCGGCCAAAGTCGGCCACGCCATCGAAATCACCGTCGAGAACGATATCGCCGCAGAGGCCGATGCGGTGCGGCGCCAGACCTCCGGCACCGGGATCGGCCTCAAGAATGTCGCAGATCGCGTCGAGGCACGCTTTCCCGGGGTCGGCGCCTGTGTATCCGGGCTCGTAACGCCGAGGCGTTTCAGAGCAGCGATCACAATGCCGCTGAGGCTTGCATGAACGAAATCCAGACAATTCCTCTCTCGGTCCTCATCATCGACGATGAACCGCTCGCCAGGCGACGCTTGCTGCGGTTGCTCGGCGCATTGCCAGGTGTCGAAGTGCTGGGAACGGCCGGAAACGTCCAGCAAGCCTGCAGCCTGATCGCCGAACTGCAGCCGGATGTCATCCTGCTCGATATCCAGATGCCCGGCGGCACCGGCTTCGACATCCTGGAGCAGGTGGGCAGCAACGCGCCTGCGGTCGTCTTCGTGACCGCCTTCGATCACTATGCGCTTCGCGCCTTCGAGGCCGCCGCCGTCGACTATGTCACCAAGCCGATCGAAGCCAGCCGCCTGCGCACCGCGATCGAGCGGGCGCGTGTGACGATCGCGGCCCGCACCAGCACCGAACGCGTGTTGGAGCTCAACGAAACCGTGCAGGCTTTGCGACAGGCGCTGCGCAAACACGAAACCCAATCGGCCGATCTGTGGATCAAATCCCGCGGCGAATTCGTTCGCATTGCGCTCGAGCGGGTCGTGCGTTTCCAGGCGGAGCGCGACTATGTCCGCATTCACATCGAGGGCCGGTCCTATCTGCATCACGAAAGCCTGGCTTCGCTCGAACGCCGCCTCGACCCGGCGGCGTTTCTAAGGCTTCACCGCAGCTCTATCGTGCGACGTGACTGTATCGTCGGGTTGAAGCAGGCCCCCTTCGCAGCCCTCATCGCCCTCCTCTCCGACGGCAGCGAAATTCGCGTCGGACGAACCTATGCGCGCCATGTCCGACCAACCGCTGGCGAGCGTCCGCAAGGGGATTGAGTAAGGCGCGGAACCGGCGGCTGACGTGTGTGACGCAAAGAGCGTAGCGCGCTTCAGCGCAGGACCCCGCGCAGCCGCGGCACCGCAAAATCCACGAAGGCCCTGAGCTTCATCGGCACCAGACCCTGCGGCAGATAAACCAGCTGCACCGGCAGCGGCGGGTGCTCGAACACCTCCAGCAACGGAACGAGCAACCCTTCAGAAACCGGACGCGCCACCTGATAGGAAAGCACCCGTGTCAGGCCGAGGCCGGCGATGGCGGCATCGACTGCCGATTCCGCCGTGTTGACGATCAGCCGCGACCGGATCGGCGCCGCCAGTTCGCGCCCATCGTCGAGGAAGCGCCAGACATGGGCGGCCGTGACGTTTTCGAAGGTGATGCAGTCGTGCTCGGCGAGTTCGCTCGGATGGCCGGGCGCGCCGTGCTGCGCGACATAGCCGGGGCTTGCATAGACCACGCGGCGGACCGAGCCGAGCTTGGTCGCCACCAGATTGCTGTCGGGAAGGTTGCCGATCCGAAGTGCCACGTCGATATGGTCGTCAACGAGATTGGCAAAACGGTCGCCCAGCGCCAGCCGCATGTCGACCTGGGGATGGGCCTTCAGGAAGTCCACGACGACGGGAAGGACGTGCAGGCGGCCGAAGACAATCGGGGCGGAGATGGTCAGATCGCCCTTCACGGCACTATATTCGCCGGCAGCCACCCTTTCCGCCTCCTCGACCCGCGCCAGGATTTCCTTTGCGGCCTCGACATAGGCGCGGCCGGCTTCGGTCAAAAGGATCTTGCGGTTCGTGCGGGTGATCAGCTGGGCGCCCAGATGCGCCTCGAGCTCCGAGACCTTCCGGCTGACCGTGGCAAGCGGCATCTTGAGCTGTCGCGATGCCGCCGACAGGCTGCCGCCGTCGATGACAGCAAGCAGAACCCCCATGGCGTCGAGACGATCCATGCTTCCTTCCAAAAAACGGGAATCAGACTATCATTTCTGCAGTCTACTGCCAAAAATTGGAAAGTCATAGATTGATCTCGAAGGCGGTTCATCCCGAACCGTCGGAGGGCCGCGACGGTTCTCATGCTCTTCGAGGGACATCTCCCATGAAACTCTATCGCCATCCGCTGTCCGGCCACTCGCACCGGGCTCAGCTCTTCCTGTCGCTGCTCGGCGTGCCGCACGAACTGGTCGACGTCGATCTCAAGGCCCGGGCGCACAAGGAGCCGGAGTTCCTGAAGCTCAACCCCTTCGGCCAGGTTCCGGTTCTCGACGATGACGGCACCGTTATCGCCGACAGCAACGCAATCCTCGTGTATCTCGCCAAGAAGCTCGGCCGCATCGATTGGCTGCCGGAAGATCCGGCCTTGGCCGCCAAGGTGCAGAAATGGCTCTCGGTTGCCGCCGGCGATATCGCCTTCGGTCCGGCGGCTGCCCGGCTCGTCACGGTGTTCGGCGCCAATCTGCGGGCGGAAGAGGCCATCGCCCGGGCGCATCGCGTGCTGGCGCAAATCGATGCGGAACTGAACGGCCGCGACTTCCTGCTCGGCGCCCGGCCGACCATCGCCGACGTTTCCCTTTATAGCTACGTCTCCGCCGCGCCAGAAGGCAATGTCGATCTCTCCGACTACCCCCAGGTCCGTGGCTGGCTTGCCCGCATCGAGCGTCTGCCCGGCTTCGTCGGCTTCCAGAAGACGGCCGTCGGCCTCGCCGCCTGACGAACCGGTCCGGGGCGACCATGCTGTCCCGGGCCCTCCCCCAACGAGGTTTCAGATCATGCCGGACAATGCACAACCGAAGCGGCCGGACTCTCCCTGGCACGAGGGCGAACTCGCCATCCAGCGCAGCCTCGGCGTCGCCGAGCGCATGGATGCGACGGGGCGCAATTTCGTCCGCAGCTTCATGCCCGAGCAGCACCAGCAGTTCTTCCCGATGCTGCCGTTCGCCGTCTTCGGCGCCGTCGATGCCAAGGGCGACGTCTGGGCGACGATGCGCGCAGCGGGCCCCGGCTTCATGCGGGCACCCGATGCCTGGAACCTCGACGTCCGTCTACCCCGTGATCCCGATGATCCGGCAGATGCCGGCATGGACGACGCACACTCGATTGGCATGCTTGGAATCCAGCTTGAAACCCGGCGCCGGAACCGGCTCAACGGCGCGGTCCTGCGCGACGGCGACGACGGTTTCACCATTCGCGTACGCCAGAGCTTCGGCAACTGCCCGCAATATATCCAGCTTCGGCAGTTTTCCTTCTCCCGCGATCCTTATCAACCGGCATCGCAACGGCCGATCCGCAGCGCGGGTCTCGATGATCCCGCCCGGGAGATCATCGCCAATGCCGACACCTTCTTCGTCGCCTCCTATGTCGATCGTGAGACCGGTGAGCGGCAGGTCGATGTCTCCCATCGCGGCGGCAAGGCCGGCTTCGTCGAGATCGGCGAAGATGACGTTCTCACGATCCCCGATTTCTCCGGCAATCTGTTCTTCAACACGCTCGGCAACTTCATGGTCAATCCACGCGCCGGCCTGCTGTTCGTGGACTTTGCGACCGGCGACATGCTGCAGTTGACCGGCAGCGCCGAGGTCATCCTGTCTTCGCCCGAGGTCGCCGCGTTCCAGGGCGCGGAACGCCTCTGGCGATTCCGGCCTGAACGGGTCGTCTATCGCCAGGATGGCCTGCCGCTTCGCTGGGCTTTCGAGGAGGGCGGTTGGTCGCCCAGCCTGCTGACGACGGGCGATTGGGGACAGGCGAAGGTGCGCCTGCAGGCCGCAGCCCTGGCCGAGGAATGGCGGCCGTTCCGGGTTGCGCGCATCGAAGAGGAAAGCTCGACGATCCGCTCGCTCTACCTCGCGCCTGACGATGGCCTAGGCCTGATGGCACATCAGGCCGGCCAGCACCTGCCAATCCGGCTGAAGATCGATGCGGACGGCAAGGCTGTTGTCAGAAGCTATACGCTCTCTTCCGCTCCGACCGATGCGCTCTATCGCATCAGCGTCAAGAAGGACGGCACCGTCTCTCGGCACCTGCACCAGCTGAAACCGGGCGACCGGATCGAGGCGCGTGCGCCGGCCGGCAGCTTCACCATCGATGGCACGCAGCGGCGGCCGGCGGTACTGATCGGCGCCGGCGTCGGCATCACCCCTATGATTGCGATGCTGCAGCACATTGTCCACGAGGGCCGCCGCAAGCGCCGCACGCGTCCGACCTGGCTTTTCCAGGCCGCCCGCACCCTTGAGGAGCGCGCCTTCGACCGGGAGATCGGCGCGCTGGTCGAGGAGGGGCAAGGCAATATTCGTCTCATACGCGCCCTCAGCCAGCCGGAGACCGCGACCGAAGGGCAGGATTATGACGTCGCCGGCCGCATCGATCTCAGCCACCTGAAGGCCGCCTTGCCCTTCGACGACTACGACTTCTATCTCTGCGGCCCGGCAACCTTCACGCAGGCGCTCTATGACGGTCTGCGTGCGCTCAACATCGCCGATGCTCGCATCCATGCGGAAGCCTTCGGGCTGTCGTCGTTGACTCGGCGGCCAGACGGCGGTTCTGCCCCGGCGATGGAGCCGGCGGCCAGTGCCCCCGTTCACGTCGTCTTTGCCAAGTCGAGCAAGGAGGCGCGCTGGCAGCCGGGCGAAGGCACCTTGCTCGATCTGGCAGAGGCGCGAGGATTGAACCCGGAATACGGCTGCCGCAACGGCAGTTGCGGCACCTGCCGGACACCGGTGCTGGAGGGCAAGGTAACCTATCCCTCGCAGCCCTCCTTCCCGGTCGCCGAAGGCGAAGCGCTCATCTGTTGCGCCGTGCCGGCGGAAAGCGAGGCGGGCAAACTGCATCTTTCGCTCTGAGCCCTGGTTCGGCTATGGATGGTGCACCACATCATCAGGCAGTCGACCTCGGCCGAGCGGGATGCGCCATGAACGACCAACAGCTACGCGATATCGTGCTCTGGCTTTCAGAACAGGGCCTGAAGGGACTGGACGAGCCGGAGCTGTTTGCCGGCTTCTGCGAGCAATGCCGGGCAGCCGGTCTCGACCTTGCCCGCGCGCTCGGGCTGATCGATACGCTGCATCCCGAATTCGAGGGACGCGCCTTTCAGTGGAACGATGAAAGCGACATCACCCCGGAGGTCATCCAATATGGTTCGACGACCACGGGCGAGGCGCTGCTGAACTGGCAGAACTCGATCTTCTACCACATGCTGCGCGACCGGACTGCCGAGCGCCGCATCCGGCTTTCGGCCGACGAAGGCACGACCTACAACATCCTCGACCGGCTGAAGGACGAGGGCCACACCGACTGCGTCAGCATGATCCACCACTTCACCGACCAGGGCCGCGTCGGCGAGATGGACTGTTTCTATTCCTATTGGACGACGCGGAGCGACGGCGGCTTCAGCGAGGACGACATCGCAGCGCTCCGGATCCTGCTGCCGACGCTTGCGCTGGCGGTGAAGGCCGGCTCATGCGTGCGCATCATCAGCACGCTTGCCGATGTCTATCTCGGGGCCGACGCCGGCCAGCGCGTCGTCAAGGGCAGCATTGCTCGCGGTTCGGCCGAACGCATCGAAACAGTCATGTGGTTTTCCGACCTGCGCGGCTATACGCGCATCTCCGACACCGCGGCACCCGACGAGATCATCCCGCTTCTCAACGATTATTCGGGAACCGTGATCACCGCCATTCACGACCATGGCGGTAGCGTGCTGAAGCTGATCGGCGATGGTGTTCTGGCGATCTTCAATGCCGACGACCCGGGAACCGCCTGCGCCAACGCAATCGCCGCCGAACGGCAGTTGCGCCGTATGCTCGCGGAACTCGATGCCCGCCGGCAGGACGAAGGCAAGCCGACCACCGAGGTCTATCTCGGGCTTCATATCGGCGAAGTGTTCTATGGCAATATCGGCAGCCAGACTCGGCTTGATTTCACCGTCGTCGGCCCGGCGGTCAACGAAGTAAGCCGCATCTCCTCAATGTGCCGGTCGGTCGAGCGGCACATGATCATGTCGTCTGATTTCGTCGAAGCCTGCCCGCCGGAACATCAGGTCCATGCGGTGTCGCTGGGCCGTTTCGCGCTGCGCGGCATTGCCCGGGCAAAGGAACTCTTCACCTGGGATCCGGAACTGCCGATAAACTGAAGAAGCGAGCCGTTACTGGCTCATCACGCCCTGAGAGACGCGCGAGAGGTGGCGGTGCTGTAGCTCGGCCTGAACCTCACCCTGGAAGTCCATCACCTGCCGGCGGACTTCCTCTTCCGAGCAGCCGCAGGCAAACAGTTCGTCGGCAAGGGCGCGGCAGCGGCGGCGCCAGAATTGCAGGGCTTCGGCGCCATGCAGATCTTCAAGCTCGGCGGCGGCGCTGCGGATGGCGGTCAATCTCCTTGCCACCGGAAACGGAACGATCGTGCTCACATCGGATTCCGTGGCTTTTACTGATTGATTGGCTGCCATCGTCTCATTCGCCCCCTGGAGCTTCGTGCGTTGACGCGAACGCATGAAGACGCCTCACGCTTGTCGATAAATCGAGCGCCCCACACGCCTCCGATGTCCCCGATCGAAGGCGAAGCACTCTGGTGATTTCCTTTTCTACGAAGCTTATGGTTAACGTTTCCTTCCCGCCGACCCCGACAAATACCGATTGACCTTTTACGAGACGGAAGATGTCGCCCCCGTCAAATACAAGACACGGTTTTCCGCTTTTCTGGGTTGGTTTCCGGCACAAAACATGACATTGGAATTCATATTTATACCGACCCTCGGTCGCCGCCCCCCAGTGAGTGCACCTCCATGTTGAAGCGTTTCTTCGCGTTTTACCGCCCCTATCGCGGCCTGTTCATTCTCGACTTTTCCTGCGCCGTCTTGTCCGGCCTGCTTGAACTCGGCTTCCCGATCGCGGTGAAGCTGTTCGTCGACCAGCTCTTGCCAAGCCAGGAATGGACGCTGATCCTCTTGTCCTCGGCCGGTCTTCTGCTCGTCTATCTGCTCAATACGGGCCTGATGGCGACGGTCACCTATTGGGGCCACATGCTGGGCATCAACATCGAGACGGACATGCGACGGATGGCCTTCGACCATCTGCAGAAGCTCTCCTTCTCGTACTTCGACAATCAGAAGACTGGCCATCTGGTCGGCCGCCTGACGAAGGACCTGGAAGAAATCGGCGAAGTCGCCCACCACGGGCCGGAAGATCTGTTCATCGCGATCATGACCTTCATCGGCGCGCTGTTGCTGATGCTGATGGTGCATTGGCAACTGGCGCTGATCACCGCCGCCGTGGTGCCGCTGACGGCCTGGGTCACCAGCCGTTATGGCGGGCGAATGACCCGCAATTTCCGCAGCCTCTACGGCCGGATCGGCGACTTCAACGCCCGCATCGAGGAGAATGTCGGCGGCATGCGGGTGGTGCAGGCCTTCGCCAACGAGGCGCATGAGCGCAGCCTGTTCGAGACCGACAACCAGAACTACCGCCGTACCAAGCTCGAAGCCTATCGCATCATGGCTGCCAGCACGTCGCTCAGCTACATGAGCATGCGGCTGACGCAGTTGATAGTGATGATCACCGGCTGCTATTTCGTGCTGACGGGCGAACTGACGAACGGCGGCTTCGTCAGCTTCCTGCTTTTGGTCGGCGTGTTCTTCCGACCGGTCGAAAAGATCAATTCGGTCATCGAGACCTATCCCAAGGGCATCGCCGGCTTCAAACGCTTCCTCGAACTGATGGAGACCGAACCCGATATCGAGGACCGGCCGGGTGCTGCCGACGTCGCCGGACTCAAGGGCGACATCACCTATCGCGGCGTCTCGTTCGGCTACAGCGCCGAAAAGCCGATTATCCAGAACATCGACCTCGCGATCCATGCCGGCGAGACCATCGCCTTCGTCGGCCCGTCAGGCGCCGGCAAGACGACCATCTGCTCGCTGCTGCCGCGCTTTTACGAGGTCAGCGAAGGTTCGATCACTGTCGATGGCATCGACATTCGCGACATCACGCTTTCGTCGCTGCGCGGCCAGATCGGCATCGTGCAGCAGGACGTCTTCCTCTTTGCCGGCACGATCCGCGACAACATCGCCTATGGACGGCTCGGGGCCAGCGAAGAGGACATCCTTGATGCCGCGCGGCGCGCCAAGCTCGACGGCATGATCCAGGCCTTGCCGGAGGGCATGGACACCGTGATCGGCGAGCGCGGTGTAAAGCTCTCCGGCGGACAGAAGCAGAGGCTGGCAATCGCCCGCATGTTCCTCAAGAACCCGGCGATCCTCATCCTCGACGAAGCAACCTCGGCGCTCGATACCGAAACGGAAAGGGCGATCCAGCAGTCGCTGGCCGAACTCTCCAAGGGCCGCACCACGCTGATCATCGCGCACCGGCTGGCAACGATCCGCGATGCCGATCGCATCGTCGTCGTCGACGGCAGTGGCATTCGCGAGCAGGGGCCGCATGAAACGCTGCTCGCCGCCAAGGGCGCCTATAGCCGCCTCTATCACGCGCAGGCAGGCGCCGGCTGATACGACCGTGGAGCCGCAGGCATTGCATGCGGAAGGAGGGGGCGATACGAACGATGTAAATTCGCCCCCTGCCCTCCGTCCGATCGATCCTTCAGCGCCATGAACACTCCTGATCTTTCCGTCCTTGAACGCGCCATCGCGGCCTTGCCGCAACACTACCCGGGACCGGGCGGCGTTGCCGGCGTGGTCAGGGATGGGGAGGTCCTCTTCCGACATGCCTGGGGCTATGCCGACCTGGCGGCTCGCAAGCCGATGACGATGGCGACGCGGATCCCGATCTGCTCGGTCACCAAGCAACTGACCTGCGCCGTTCTGCTGGATACGATCGGCCATCCGCAAAAGCTCGACCGCGCACTCGACGCCTATCTCCCCTTGCTTGAAGGCAAGCGCCCGACCGCTGCGCACCTCTGCCACAACCAGTCCGGACTTCGCGACTACTGGGCGTTGACGGTGCTGCAAGGCGCCAGCCACGACGGCATCTTCCGGCGCGAGGATGCCCGACCGCTGCTCTCCAGGGCGCGCTCGACGCATTTCGAGCCCGGCACCCGCTATTCCTATTCCAACGGCAACTTCCGCATTCTCGCCGACCTCATCGAGGAGCATACCGGCCGCTCGATGGCGGAACTCTATCAGCGCTCGGTCTTCGATCCCGCGGCGATGCAGACAGCCGCCCTGACACCGGACACGAGCCTGCCGCCGGACGGTATCGTCGGCTACGAAGGCAACGAGACGACGGGCTATTTCGAGGCGCTCAACCGCATCTACTGGGCAGGCGACGCCGGTGTTTCCGCCTCGCTTGACGACATGCTGGCCTGGGAGCGTTTCATCGACAGGACGCGTGACGACGCGGACGGACTCTACCGCCGCCTCGCTGCCCCGCAGAGCTATGCGGATGGCCGCCCGGCACCGTACGGTTTCGGCCTCGCACACGAGACGATCGGCGATGCGGCCATCAGCGGCCACGGTGGCGCGCTACGCGGTTTCCGCTGCCGCAGGCTCTATGCCCCCGCAGAACGCCTCTCGGTCATGGTGATGTTCAATCACGAAGGCGATGCCCATGCGGCGGCCGTGGCGTTGATGAAGGTCGCTCTCGGCCACACGGATGCCGAGGCCGCATCCGGAAGCTGGGACGCTGAGAACACCGGAAGCTATCTCGATCCGGAAACGGGCCTCGCCCTGGTCACCAGGACTGCCGGACCGTCCCGCGTCGAGCTGCGGTTTGCGACCTCTCCCGAAACGCTCTCCGTCAGCGCCGACGGCAGCGCCCGTTCGGCTGCAGTGACGCTGACACAGCAGGGCGCTTCGATACGCATGGAACGGCCTCGCGAAAATCTGACGGTGAGCGCCGACCGCGTCTCCGGGACAGCCCTTCCCGATATCGCCGGCCGCTATCTTTCGGCTGAGCTCGACGCCCATCTCGATATCGTCTCCACCAATGGCGTCTTCTACGGCGGCTTCGACGGTGTGCTAGGCACCGGCGCGATGCTCGCCATGCGACCGCTGGCCGAAGACGTCTGGCTGCTTCGCTGCAAGCGCTCGATGGACGCACCGGCACCGGGAGACTGGACCGTGCTTGTGCGGCGTGATCCGCAAGGCAACGTGGCCGGCCTCACCATCGGCTGCTGGCTTGCCCGACGGATCGACTACACGAAGATCGGCTGATGCCGCGACCGAGGGCGGCAATGCTAAGCAAAATGCTCGGCAACGGCAGCCACATGACCAGAAACCGGAAGACCACAGCGTGAAGCAAAAGCGACCCACAGCCGCTCGAGATACCGGCCGCCGCCCCGTGGCAGATGCCGGCAAGCGCGTGACGGTTGCCCGTGCGCTTTCAAAGCTCGGCTACTGTTCGCGCACGCAGGCCGAAAAGCTTGTGCTCGAAGGACGCGTCAGCGTCGGTGGGCGCAAGGTCGCGGACCTTTCGCAGTGGGTCGACATCGACAAGGATCGCATCACCGTCGATGGCAAGCCGGTGCTTGCCGAACAGAAGATCTATCTGATGCTGAACAAGCCGCGTGGACTGGTGACCACCCGCCACGACCCGGAAGGCCGGCCAACCGTGTTCGATTGCCTGAGCGATAGCGACACCGCGTTCCTGTCGCCCGTCGGCCGCCTCGACAAGGCAAGCGAGGGCCTTCTGCTTTTCACCAACGACACGGTGCTCGCCCAGCGCCTGCTCGATCCTGAAACGCATCTCGGCAAGGTCTACCACGTGCAGATTGCCGGGCAGATCGGTGACGCTCATCTCGGACAGATGGTTGCCGGCATCGAGGAAGGCGGCGAGATGCTGCATGCCGCCCGCGCCGTTCACCTCCGGGGTGGCGACAAGAACACGTGGATCGAAGTGGAACTCGAGGAGGGCCGCAACCGCCAGATCCGTCGCATGCTCGATGCGCTCGGCTTCGAGGTGCTGCGTCTGCTGCGGGTTTCGATCGGAACGATCGCTCTTGGCGATTTGCCGAAGGGTGGGAGCCGCAGCCTGACCAGCGAGGAAATCGCCTATCTGCGGCAACGCACCGGTCTTTGACTGCGCGACTGGAAGCGGCGCCACATCACCGCGATCTCGGGTGAATACGTTCGGCCTCGGGGCTATACCGAATCCTCATTCAGCGCATCCCTTTCAGACGAGGGTAGTCTCCCGAAGCGGGCCCTCACTGCGCGCATGACCTGTGCGAAGCGCGGTAGTGAACGCAGACTGTCCAGGTCATTGTCGTTTTCCATCCACACCAGCAGCTCCCGACTCATCTTCAGCGCTATGCCCTCGAGCGCTTCCAGAGCCGCTTCCGCGTCGCCGCTGATCGCCCAGGCACAAACCAGGTTTGCCTGCAGCTGGATATTGTCAGGCTCCAGCAGACTGGCCCGCGATGCCCATTCGCTGGCCCTCTCGCGATCACCAAGGAGGGCGAGGATACCGGCACCGTGCCCGATTGCGCCGCTATGATCCGGTTCGGCCGCGACGATGCGCTCGATCCTGGCCAGAGCCCGGCGACAGGCCTCCCGTGCCGCCTGTTCGTCGCCCTTGCCCTGGTAACATTGGATCGCCATGGCCGCGGCGTTGTAGTCCGCTGGCGCCAGCGCTGCGGCCCGCTCGAAGTGGCGAATGGCGTCATCGTAGCGGCGCTGCATGATGAAGGTTCGCCCGGCGGCGAGATTGGTGGCGTAGTCGTCTGGCTCAAGCTGCAGCGCAATGGCGCATTGCCGCTCCGCCTCCCCAAACTGTCCCCGGTATAAAAACTGCAACGCCTTTGCGGCATGAGCGCTGGCGAGGCCGGGGTCGAGTTCGAGAGCGCGATCGATTTCCAGCTCGCCCGTTTCCCCACCACCGATGCTGCGCCCGAGACGATTGAGGGTTTCGCCAAGAAGGGCCCAGGCCCGTGCATTGGCGGGCTCCAGCTCGGTCACGCGGCGGCAGAGCCGGATGATCAGCGGCAGGTGTCTTTCGGATCCTGTGATGTTGTATTCGCGCGCCAGGAGGAAGAGCTTGTACGCCTCCGGATCGGTCGGCGCCTTGCGCTCCAATGCCTGGCGCTCCGCCGGCAGGAGCTGAAGCCGGAGCGCCTCGACGACGGCGCTCGCCAGGTCCGACTGCAGCAACAACACGTCCTTGATGTCTCGGTCGAAGCGCTCGGCCCAGACCGTTGCCTCGTTTGCCCCATCGATCAGCTGCGCCGCCAGGCGGATCCGATCACCGGCCTTGCGCACGCTGCCTTCGAGGATGTAGGCGACGTTCAGTTGCTGCGCGACGACCCGCGCGCGCTGTGCCTTCAAACCGAAAGAGGTCGCCCGCGAGACGACCGAGAGCGCCGAGAGCTTGCTGAGGTCGATGATGATGTCCTCGGTCACGCCCGCGCTGAAATAGTCCTGCTCCGGATCGCCGCTCATATTGGTGAAGGGCAGGACACAGATACCGATCCGTTCGCGCTTTCCTTTCGCCTCTGCCGGCACCCCGGGTTGGACGGCGAAAGCGCGGACGGGACGCTCGATGTTCTTGAGGGACATCGGCCCGAGATCATCGAGTCTGATGTTCAGCTTTCCGGCGACGTGCTCCCGGACCGCTTCGGAGAGGATGATGCCGCCGGGCTCGGCAAGCGTCTGCAGCCGCGCCGCGATATTGACCCCTTCCCCAAAGAGATCACCGTCTTCGACGATCACATCACCCAGGTTCAGCCCCATGCGAAAGCGGAGCAACGGATCGGTCGCCGTGGCCACCCCATGAAGCGCCATCGCGCAGACGGTCGCGTCGACCGCGCTTGCGAACTCGATCAGGGCGCCGTCGCCCATCAGCTTGACGACGCGGCCGTGGTGCTGCGCAAGCGTCGGATCGAATGCCGCAAAGGCCGCCTTGACGCGGGCGAGGGTACCGGCCTCATCGCGCCCCATCAGCTTGCTGTAGCCGGCGATATCGATACAAAGAACAGCGGCCAGTTTGCGCATCCAACCATTCCCATGGGCGAGTGCTCACTGTGAAGGCTCGGCCTCCCCCGGGGGTAGTGCAACACACCCGGACACTGGAAACAAGCGAGGGCATCCGCGCGTCCTTGAACACAAACGGGCACACCGCATCACCGGTGATGGGTGGAAATCCACCCATGCGATTGGCCGCATGTTTCCAAATCCACCCAAATCAAAGCCCGCGCCGGACAAATACGCGCCGTGCCCCCCCTAAGCCGTTGTCTGCGCAAAGTTTGCGTTTGCAAATGGGGCACCCAGAACCGGCGCGGGAGGAAACCTTGCCGGCGGGCCGATGTTTCATCCGGGAGGAAGAGATGAAAACCCTGAATGCCCTGTTCGGCGCTGTTGCCGCCCTGTCGCTTTTCGCCGTTTCCGCCAATGCACAAACCTACCCCGAACGCTCGATCACCATGGTCGTGCCCTTCTCCGCCGGTGGCCCGACGGATACGGTTGCGCGCCTGGTCGCTGAATCCATGTCCAAGGATCTCGGCCAGCAGATCATCGTCGAGAACGTCGGCGGCGCTGGCGGCACGCTTGGCGCCGGCCGCGTCGCACAGGCCGATCCGGATGGCTACACCGTGCTGCTGCACCATATCGGCATGGCAACGAGCGCCACCCTTTATCGCAAGCTCGCCTATGACACGCTGAACTCCTTCGAATATGTCGGCCTCGTCACCGAGGTGCCCATGACCATCGTCGCACGCAAGGACCTTGAGCCGACCGACCTGAAAGGTCTCGTCGACTACGTCAAGGCGAACAAGGACACGGTCACCGTCGCCAATGCCGGTATCGGCGCCGCCTCGCATCTCTGCGGCATGATGTTCATGAGCGCCGTCGAGACGCCACTGACGACCGTACCTTACAAGGGGACTGGTCCCGCGATGACCGATCTTCTCGGTGGCCAGGTCGACATCATGTGCGACCAGACGACCAACACCACGAAGCAGATCCAGGGCGGCACGATCAAGGCCTATGCCGTCACCTCGCCCGAGCGCCTGAAGGTATTCCCGGATCTGCCGACAACCGCCGAAGCCGGTCTGCCTAACCTTCAGGTCGGCATCTGGCACGGCATCTATGCCCCGAAGGGCACGCCGGCCGAAGTCACCGAACGCCTGTCCAAGTCGCTGCAGGTTGCGCTCAAGGATCCGAACGTCGTCGCCCGCTTCGGCGAACTCGGCACGGAGCCCTCGTCGGAAGCCGATGCCACACCGGCCGCGCTGAAGGCGAAGCTTGAAGGCGAAATCGCACGCTGGAAGCCGGTAATCGAAGCAGCCGGCCAATACGCCGACTGATAGACCCGCTCGCCGCGCCGCGCGCCGGTTCACCCGGGAGCGCGGCGTCTCTGACATTGGGACTGCTGTGACGGTGCCCGGAGAGGGATCAAACGCCGTCAACTGCCGTTGACAGCTGTCAACCTGCCGCCCAATGCGCGAACCCGGCATAAAGCCGGCAACGCCAATGCGGGAGGCCGTCAGACACGCCTCGGCCGGCTGCCCCGCCAGAACATATGGGGACACGATGAAATCACTCTCCTTCGACACCACCAATGCGCTCTGCGGCGGGATATTGACAGCGGTCGGGCTGTGCTTCGCCTGGCAGGCTTTCAATCTCGAGCTGGGCACCGCCTTTCGCATGGGCCCTGGCTATTTCCCGCTGGTCCTCTCGCTCATTCTGACGCTGCTCGGCATCGTGATCCTCGTGCAGTCCACCCGTGTCCAGGGCGAGCCCATAGGCCCGATCGCGCTGCGCGGCATGGCCTTCATCCTGCCGGCGCCCGTCTTCTTCGGTCTCACGGTCCGCGGCCTCGGCTTCGTGCCGGCGCTGTTCTTCACGGCGCTGATCGCCTGTTTCGCATCCGGTCGGATGAAGCCGCTCATGGCACTGGCGCTTTCCCTGACGCTCACGGCCTTCTCGGTCGCGGTGTTCAGCTATGGCCTGGGCTTGCCGTTCCAGCTCATTGGCCCTTGGGTCCGGTTCTAGGAGACGCCCGATGGAACTCTTCAGCAATCTCGCCCTCGGTTTTGCGACCGCCGCATCCCCTGCCAACCTGCTCTTCTGCCTGATCGGCGTTCTGCTCGGCACCTTGATTGGCGTGCTTCCAGGCATTGGCGCCACGGCGACCATCGCCATGCTGCTGCCGATCACCTTCCAGCTTGAGCCGGTCTCGTCGCTGATCATGCTGGCCGGCATCTACTACGGCGCCCAGTATGGTGGTTCGACCACCGCGATCCTGATCAACATGCCGGGTGAATCCTCCTCGGCGGTCACTGCAATCGACGGCTACCAGATGGCCCGCAAAGGCCGCGCCGGCGCAGCGCTTGCCATCGCGGCACTCGGCTCATTCTTCGCCGGCACCGTCTCGACCTTCCTAGTTGCCGTCTTCGCGCCACCACTGACCGAGATCGCGCTGAAATTCGGCGCAGCCGAATACTTCTCGCTGATGATCGTCGGCCTCGTTTCCTCGATCGCACTCGCCCATGGCTCGATCACCAAAGCCCTGGCCATGGTAGCACTCGGCCTGCTGCTCGGGCTGGTCGGCACCGATATCTACTCCGGTACGCCGCGCTTCACCCTCGGCATCCGCGAATACGCCGACGGGCTGAACTTCGTGGCGCTTGCGGTCGGCGTCTTCGGCATCGCCGAGATCCTGCGCAACCTCGAAAACGAGCGCACCCGCGAAGTGCTGATGGCGAAGGTCACCGACCTGATGCCGACCCGTGACGACTTCAAGCGCATGTTCGCGCCGATCGTGCGCGGCACCATCATCGGCTCGGCGCTCGGCATCCTGCCGGGTGGCGGTGCGATCCTTGCCGCCTTCGCCTCCTATACGGTGGAGAAGCGGGTCTCTGATCGTCCTGAAGAGTTCGGCCATGGCGCCATCGCTGGCGTCGCTGGGCCGGAAAGCGCCAACAATGCCGGCGCCCAAACCTCGTTCATTCCGCTCCTGACCCTCGGCATACCGGCCAACCCGGTCATGGCTTTGATGATCGGCGCGATGATCATCCAGGGCATCGTACCCGGTCCGAACGTCGCCACCGAGCAGCCGGCGCTCTTCTGGGGCATCATTGCCTCGATGTGGATCGGCAACCTGATGCTGGTGGTCCTGAACCTGCCCCTGATCGGGCTCTGGGTGAAGCTGCTCAAGATCCCCTACTACGTGCTGTTCCCGATCATCATGGCGTTCTGCTCGATCGGCGTCTACAGCGTCAACTCCAACGTCTACGACCTCTATGCCGTCGCCTTCTTCGGCCTCGTCGGCTACCTGCTGTTGAAGCTGCGCTGCGAACCGGCGCCGCTGCTGCTCGGCTTCGTGCTCGGGCCGCTGCTTGAGGAAAACCTTCGCCGGGCCATGATCCTGTCGCGCGGCGACCCGACGACCTTCGTTACAAGGCCTATCAGCGCCATCCTGCTTCTGATTGCGGCCCTGGTGCTCATCGTCGTGTTCCTGCCGAGTGTAAAGGCCAAGCGCCAGGAGGTTTTTGTCGAGGAAGACTGATCCCTGCCAGCCATTTTCTCGACATTATCAATATATATCAATATGTTAATACGCGGCGCATCCACCCGGATGCGCCGCGTTCTCTTAACTGCGGCATTCTGCCCCTGCGCGGTTTGCCACATTGAGGTTTGTCAAGCCGCTCGCCTATCTCTGCCTCAGCGAAGAAAGAGACGAGAGCGAACCCAAGCGATGACACGTCGCACGAAATCGAGATGGGACAAGGCCATGCGCACGCTGTGCGCCATGGCTCTTTTCCTGCTGGGTTTCGCTCACCTTAGCCCGGCTTTTGCCTCCTCTCCGATCCCGGCATCCGACTACGTGCTCTACGCCCTTCCAGACGGATCGCTACCGGACTTCTGTCAAGCCGGCCCTGACGGGGATGGCAACGAAAAGCCGACGCAGAAGCACGTCTGCAGTGCCTGCCGGTTTTTCTGGACGCTGCTAACGCTACCGGACGACACTGTCGGCGAGCGCCTGCAAGGGAGCCTATCGCCAACGGTCGTGGCGATAGCGGTACAGCCGGGGCCGCAGGTTCATTCCCCAAATGCCAGTCCACGAGGACCACCCAAGGCCGTTTCCAGGCTTTGAACCTGCGTTGACAGCTGTCAACGCCCTTCTTCGATGTCGGATGGCAACGAGGCGCCAAGCCTCCACGTATCCGCAATGCGGACATCTCCCATGCCCGAAACTCAATCCGCTGCCGCCCCTATTGTGGCCCCTCCCCTTGCGTTGCCCCGCCTGCAGCGGCTTCCTGCGCGCAGCCGCGTGGTCGGTGAAAACTTCACGCTGCTCTTTGAAGGCGGCCGCAATCGCTCGCTCTTTCGCGTGCTCGACGGCTGTATCGTTCTCTCTCAACTGCTCGACGACGGTCGCCGGCAGATCACCGATGTGCTCGGTCCCGGCCGGCTCTTCGGCTTTACGGTCGATGGACGCAACATCGCCACGGCGGAGACCCTGAGCATTGCCCGTATCGAATCCCTGGGCGATGCCGAGCTTCACGCGACCAATCCGGCGATCGCCAGTGAATTGAAGACGACGCTGCATCGGTTGCAGGCGCATGCCACCTTGCTCGGTCGCAAGACTGCCGCTGAGAAGGTAGCAAGTGCATTGGTCGAGCTATCGCGCCTGTTCAATCACGGCGGCCGGAACGCCGTCCCTGCCCGCTTGAGCTTCCACCTCCATCTCACACGGGCAGATCTTGCCGACTGGCTCGGCCTTACCGTCGAGACCGTCAGCCGCTGTCTCAATCGCTTCAAGCGCGAGGGCCTGATCGATTTCAGCCATCCGAAATCCATGCGCTTGCTCGATCCCGAACGCCTCGAAGCAGCTGCCGGCTTCACGCGGCAGCGATCGGGCAGCGGTGCACGTCCCCAAAACTGACGACCTCCGACAGTCCATCCCCACCCGGACTGCCCCCAGGAAAGGAACCACAATGATTGCAAGACTTGTCTATAACGTGCCGGTGTTCGGCTGGATGCTGAAGGAAGCCATACAGGGATCACAGACGGCAAAGGTGCTGTTTCTGATCAACTGCGCATTGATCTGGCTGCTCGCGATCGTCGCCTTCGGCTACCCGGCGATCATCATCCCGGCGCTGGCTCTCGTTCCAACCGTCTTCGTGCTGCTGATCCTGATCACCATGGGCTGATGGCGAGCATGCCCGTTGGGCATGCCGCCGACGCCTAGAGCACACCCCAGCCGCGGTAGCGTCCGCGGCCGGTCATTTCGCGAATACCAAGTTCGCGCACGAGGTTCAATGCGCCGCGTGGCGTGACGCCGACATGCTGGGCAACCAGCGCGGCAGAAACGATCGGTCGTGATAGAACCAACTCGATCAGCGCCGGCAGGCTGCTGTTGGATCGCCGATCGCGGATACGCATCTCCATCTGCGTCTTTGCCAACGACAGTCGGTCGAGTTCCTTGAGGCCCAAATCCGCCGTTAGCGTCATCGCTTCCAGAAATGCGCTCCATCGCGTCACGGGATCCTGCGAACGCCGTCGCTCATGGCGCACGACCTTCTGGCCGGCATTGAAGGTGAGAAGATGCGAAGTCACCTTACCGCGTGATCTCAGATAGGCGCCAACGAGCAGCGAGCCCAACCAGTGCTGCCGCCGCAGTGGTTCGATCCGCTCCCAGGCGTCGAAGAGAAGCGCAGCACCCAGGCTGGCCGGCAATTGATCTGCCGTCGCCACCACCTGGCGCCATTCGTCGATCCGAGCGTCTTCGTCCCAATCCTCATCAAAGAGCAGGCCCAACTGTCCCATTGGTTCCTGTGCAGTCACCTGGGCCGCACGCTCGGCGACTTCGAGCACATCCTTGTCGTGCGCTTCCAGCAGTTGTTGTGACCGAGCGATCGCCGCATCGATCGCCGCAAACTCGGCAGCCATCGGATTGGCGTCTTCCTCTTCGTCCGCTTCAATCCGGCTTCTATCCACGGCAGAAGACGTCGGCTCCAGTTGTTGTGTCTCGGCAGAGGTACCGCTGGCATTGGCGGGGGCGACCTGCTCTCCCCGAATGGCCGCAAGGCCGTGGGCTGAAAGTGCCCAGTCAGGTTCGCCGAGCCAGATGCGCCGCCGCGCGCGTATGACCGAATGAGCAATCGTCAATTCATGCGTTGGGGCACGGGCATCCATATGGGCATCGTGCAGCACGAGATCCTCGACATGGACGAGTTCACCGGCAACCCAAAGCGCAGCGGCAGCGTCAAAGAAGTGGCCGCGTTCCCGAAAACCATCTTCCACCGCATGGCGGTTTGTTCGTTCGTCCAGTCGCGCCAAGCTATCTTCCGCCGAAATCAGCAGCCGAAGGAGCATCGGATGATAGGGATCGGGAAGCTTGTATCGCATTTCAAACTAAGGATGTTGACGCAGAAACGGAACGTAACACGATATTCGTTTCCGTCACAGATGCAGGATGTCAGACCTATATATCTACATTAATTTGGATAGCGTCTAGCCAGTATGGCGGGTGACGCGTCGCATCGGCCAGGGCATCCAGGCCCCCTTACATCGGCATACGTGGAGTGTATCGTGCGCCTGGTTTGGGCCCGGAGCAAGGCCTCTTGAGGTGAGTGACCCCGTCACTCTCATGTCCCACATGGGTCGATTGTTGACAGCTGTCAACGCTCGCTCTTTGGGCTGCCACTCATGCCTTGGTACCCGTTTCCTGGCGGGCAAGGTGCGCGATCGCAAGATCGGTTTGATCAACTTCCTTGATCGTCTGCGCTGTCAAGGCTGCGTTCTGCCTGCGCCAGCGCTTCTTTCAAACTTCCCCAGAGACCTCGCTCAAATGTACTGAGCTGTTGCGGCATCTTATAGATGCCCGCCCTTGTGCTGTGCATTAGCCCCCGTACCGGATTTGGCCCTTGCAAGCCTGTTCGACGCGAACGAAGGGAATAGCGTCGTGCGCCATACGAGGCGATTGAGCAAAGCGTGCATCTGCTCGACTTGGCGCTCTCCAACAGAGGAGGTGCCACCGCTTCCGATATTGATTGTCCTGGCATGGCCGATGCGAGCACCCTAGCCTTAGTGCGCCTTTCCGGCGCCTCTTTACTGAATTGTGACTGCACCAAGCATCGTCGAAAACTCGCGGCTGGCTTCACGCATCAAACTTCGTGTCGGAAAGTGAGCGACGGATCGATCCAAAATCTCGGCCTCAGATCTGGGAACCGATCTATCGCAGATCTCGTCCGGAAAAATTCCGCTGGCTGATTTGAAGCTTTTCTCATTCCCGCCGGGTCCGAAATCTCTTCGCATCCATAGCCCGCATCTCTCAGTTGCCAACACCGGCGTTCAGAAAAGCAGGAGCCCAAATCCGATATCCTTAGGACCAGAATCGACGTTCGAACTCCATCCCAAGCAGCGCCGCTGCAGCAGACCGATTGTCCTGTTCTGAGCGAAGACTACGCATGCGAGCCGCTACGTTGTAGGGTTGAAGTTAGCTCAATCCGGGAGACGGAAGAAAACTGCCCCTTTCCTTCCGGAAGGGATAAAACATCAATGTTTTCTAGGAGATGGTGATGATTCAAATTGAATCTCTGACCCTAGAATATCGCAGAGATATCAACGAATCCTTGCATATCCAGTCTCCTTCATTTGTCCGCCTTATACAAGACGTCGCTGCCGCAATCGAAGTAGCCGCATTAAAAGCCCATCTCAGTCCCAGCGATATCGGTCGTCATCCTCCATTCATGCAACACCGGAAGCCTGGGCACGTAAGCGTGCCGATAGCATTGCCGAGACCGCGAACGATTGGTTCTTTGCACGACGCGTAAGGTCACGCAGATAGGCGCCGGCTGAATGTATGTGCTCAGCTCGCTCCAGAAGGCAGGCCAGCACTGTCGCGGTTGTTTCCGGCCCCAGTGTAGCGCAGGCGTCGTTGTAGGCGTCTGGGCTGATCCCTAGCATGTTTTTGACGACGGTTGTGGCTGTGATGAGATCGCGCCAGCTGTCGACACGACCGGATGGGCCGTAGTCGCGGATTTGCGGGCAGGCTTTCAAGACCAGCGGCAGCGGTGCTGGAGAGTTTAGGGCAGGGGACGCGGGCTGGTGCCTAAGACGTGCCGGCGGCGACGATGTTTCGATACCTGCAGGCAGATCATCCGCATTCTGATCCATCTCCGCTACACCCGTCGAGGCATTGGGCGAAGATCTCACCCCCGCTCTCTCATCAGCCGGTTCAGATTCAGAAAGATAATCGGATTCTGAATTCTGTATGTGCCGCTCATTTTGGCGTTCATTGGCAGCCGTATTTTGTGTTTTCAGTAGATTTTCCAGACGATTAGTCAATTCGTCCTGTAGCTGGACGAGAACCGGAAGGAGGCGTTCGATCTCAGCGATGGAGGGCTTGCGCGAGAGCGACATATAGGCAGCCTGGCAGCGCGTTTCCGCCTCTTCTGCATAGGCGAGGTCAGATGGGCGCAACAGATCGACCAGCTTGGCAACGTCACGGCGGCAGAGGCTCATGCGTTCCCGCATCATCTGAAGATATCGCCGGTCTGCTTCCAGACGAGCGGCCTCGGCTTCGAACTCGGCTGCGCGAGAGAGCAACGGAGCAAGATCGAACCCGAATGCCTGGCCGATCGCCCCCTTGCGGTCGCGGCGCGCGTAACGCTTACCGTTCGGGCTATCGCGCCGGAGAATGAGGCCAGCCTCGACCAGTGTGGCAAGATGCCGCCGGAGCGTCGTCTCGGCCATGCCGTGGGTTCTCAGAGACAGCTGAGCATTAGACGGAAACACTACGAGGCCGTCCGCTGCCGCAATTTCCGTCTTCGGGTAGAACGACAGCAATGCGTTCAAGACGGCAAGCGAACGATCGGAAACCCCAAGGCTCGACTTGGTGGCGCAAACCGTTCGAAATAATTTCCATTTGTCGACCTTGCCTTCGTCGACGGCCGAAGCGCTGGAAAGTTGGTGTGCCAACATCCCAAGCGACATCGCCCGCCGCCCGAAGGGCGTCGTGACAATCCCACAATCCATTCGCCTTCACCTTTTTCAAGGCAAAAGAAATTCGTTCGCCGAAACGACGTTGAAAACTCTTGACACCGATTCGCGGAAATGGGATTCTCTAGTTGCTACACGAGAGAAGGGTTTCCGCAGCGCTAGTCGTTCGGAAGCCTTTTTCTTTTGCTCTGTTTAGTCTCCTGTTTCCTCTTGATATTCGAGGTACAGAGATTTGAGCCTCTGCCTCACGAAATCTGCGAAACCCGGCGCCTTCTTCCTGTTGAAGGACAGCGTTGTCTCGCCATCCGTTTCGCGGATCCGGACCGGGGTTGTATCGTCGGGCGCTACCCATGCGATGGCTCTGGTGCGCGCCCTGGAGGTGCTCAGGAAGGCGCAAAGCGCATCAAAACGCTGATCGCTTCCCGCCGCCTGGAATTGGTTGTCTTTGACAAAGACGTCGGCAGCTTCGCATTTTCCTGCTTCGGCAAGCAGTTCGGCGAGGTCGAACCAACGGCGACGACCGACCGACGGTGCCGGCCCAATCGCCTCAATCAGTGTGGTCGGTAGCCGACGAACGACGGAAATCATCTTGGAAAGTGCGGCCTTATCGACGCCGAGCGAGGACATGATGATCTCACGGGAAAAACCGCGGTCCTCAAGGCGAGTGGCAAAGAGCGACCGCTCGATGAATGACAGATCCGTTCGGGTGTTGTTTTCCTGCCCCTGGGAGACGACCAACTGTTCATCGCTGAGATCGCGGACAACTGCGCGCACCTTGCCGCCGAGCGAGCGCGCGGCGGCCAATCGGCGATGGCCGTAAGCGACCTGGTAGCGTCCATCGGTTTCCGGATGCGGACGCACGAGGATCGGAACCTGTTGACCGTGCTCGCGTATCTGTTCTGCGAGTGCGGATTGCGCATCTGCCCCGATCTCGAGGCGATCGACGATGAATGAAGCGTCGATGAGTGCGGGATCGAGATCGACGATCGTCAATCCTTCAGCAAGTTGGCGCTCCAGTTCCTGGGCGCGCTCAACTTTCTGAGTGATGTTCGAAAGCGAACGAGTGATGCCGCCGACGGCACTTGCTGGCCGCGCGCCCACACTCAGACCGGCGATTGGCCGGCCTTTGGCCAAGCGTTCCGCTTTCGCGTCGTTGCCGGCGGTGTCGTCCGTAATTCCAATCAGATTCTTGCGGGCCATGGATTACTTCCTCCCCCAAACCTGGCGGATCAGTTCTTCGATCTCGCCATTGACCTGGTTCAGAGAATCCATGGCGCGGTCGTAGGTGCCGCGGACGAATTGCGAGCGCTCGACTTCATAGAGCGTCTGCTTCGTCACGCCGGCATCGGAGATAGCTGTCGACTTCACCATCGCGCTCTGCAGCATGCGATTGCCGAAAATGGCACGCATGAAGCCGGTCATCTGGCTCTGCGGACCGTCATTCGGCTCGAATCGCGTGCCGAGATAGCGCATCCAGTCGTAGCTTGTGCGGCCTCCGGCTTTCTCGACGACACTCATCAATTCGCTCGTCATCGACAGGAACTGCGACATCGACATGACGTCGAGCATTTGCGGATGCACGGTGATGAGAACGGACGTTGCGGCGCAGAGCGCCGACATGGTGAGAAAGCCGAGCTGCGGCGGGCAGTCGATGACGACGATATCGTAGAAACTCTCGATTTCCGCCAAAACGTCGCCAATGCGTGCGAAAAACAGGGTCTCGGCGGCACCACCCATCATCATCGCCTTCGGGGTCTCGTGCTCGAATTCCATGAGCTCGAGATTGCCGGGGATGAGGTGAAGGTTCGCCGTGTAGGTCGAACGGACGATGTCGGCGATCGGCCGCGGCTCGTCGTAACGGATCGCGCCGTAAAGCGTTTCGCCTTCGCCAACGTCCAGTTCCGGCTGATGGCCGAAGAGGGCAGAGAGCGAAGCCTGTGGATCAAGGTCGATCGCCAGGGTGCGATAGCCGCGAAGGGCCAGATATTGGGCAAGGTGAGCGGATGTCGTCGTCTTCGCCGATCCACCCTTGAAATTCATGACCGATATGACCTGAAGCTTCTCGTCGCCGCGACGGTGCGGGATGTATTTCCCGGATTTGCCGCCGTCGTCGAGAACGCGACGGATGCGCTCAATATCTTCGACCGCATACATCCGCCGACCGTTTGACAAGGGCGCCGGGCCGTGGCCCTCTGAAGCCACCTGCCTCAGATAGCCTTCACCGATTCCAATGAAGGCGGCGGCCTCGGCAGGGCTGAAGAGGCGCATTGCCTTTTGGGCCTGTGGAGGAAAGATCTTTTTTTGATGCTGCTGCAACTGATGTGCCAGTTCCAAAGCATCGGCAGCCAGAAGCGTCGGCAGATGCTCCTGTTCGTCGTGACCTTGAATTTTCTGTTGCAACATTGGGTTCCCCGAAAACTGCGCAAATATCGTCATATCGGAACAATATGCGCAGATGCACTATGCTCCGATTCGGTTCGGATTTACAAACGCATAGCGATTTATACCCAGGGGCCTGTTTTGGCGGCTAATGAGCTGGTTTTGGCACCCGGTTGTCCGCGGACAACTGCGTGATCGCGGCAAGCGTCGGTGGCGTTCGCTGCCGTCTTCGCAGGCGATAAAAGAAGCTCTAAAAGAGTATAGAATTTATAGACTATTGACAGGCGGGCTGATTGTGTCACGATTGTGTTCATCAGAGGCGTGACGCGAGAAGGTCCGATATGTTCTATCTAGGTGGAATGACCCTTGGTTATCTGGCGCCGCCGCCGCCGAAGGCGACGCGGCAATCGAGAGTGGAGATTGCGCCGGCGGTTCCGGTTGAGAAAGCCGACTGTGAAGAGTCTGATCGCAATCAGGAGTGGGCGCGAGCATTCCTGACGCCTTGGCATCTCCTCTATTGATCATCTGGTGAGTGAATTGCGGACGTTGACAGCTGTCAACATCGAGCGAAGTGTCCGCGGCCATGGTGGAAAAGCGCGAAACAGCGAGAGAAGGGCTGTTTCGCCGCCGCGAAATGATTAAGTTCGGTGTCATGGACACCAAGCAAGACCGAACCGGTTCGAACGATCATCCTGACGGTGCTGTCGACAATCAAGGGCAGCCCTTATCCTTGCATCAGCGGATACTCGGGGACGTGGAGGGGCGCATCCTCTCCGGAGAATGGCCGCCGGGCCACCGAATTCCATTCGAACACGAACTGACGGAACAATACGGCTGCTCACGGATGACCGTGAACAAGGCGCTGACCGAACTGGTCAAGCGCGGATTGATCGAGCGCAGACGCAAGTCGGGCAGCTATGTCACCTTTCCGCAGGTTCAGTCGGCGGTCATGGAAATCCACGACGTCAAGCTCGAAGTCCAATCTCTGGGGCTCGACTACAGTTTTCGTCTGGACGAGCGAAAGCTTCGCAGTGTGGAGACCCGCGACGTCGAACGGCTGGATCTTCCGACATCGGCGAGGCTGCTCGATGTTACGTGTCGGCATTTTGCCGGCGGGCGTCCGTTTTGTTTCGAGGAACGCCTGATCAGCCTGGCGGCGGTGCCGGAGGCGGAGGCGGAACTGTTTGAAACTGCGGCGCCTGGTTCGTGGCTGCTCGGCAAGGTGCCGTGGAGTACGGCGGAACACCGCATTCGGGCGGTTGCGGCGAACAAACTGGCGGCCCAGGCGCTCGACATTTCGACCGGCACCGCCTGCCTGGTCATCGAGCGCCGCACTTGGAGCGGCCGTGCGCCGGTGACGCATGTCCGGCTGACCTATCCCGGCGATCGCCACGAACTCGTTGCCCAGTTCGCGCCGAGCCCGATCGGGTAGCCGGCTAACACATTTTTCTATTTCGGGTCCGACAGTTGTCCGCGGACAACGGGCTACTCTCCAACGACGCGCAAGACAGGGGCCGGGCCGTTGCCGGAAAAGGCAAAGACCTCGATCGGCTCGCCTATCCCTCTGACGGGATAGGAGCCGAGATGCTCCATGCTGGATGCGCATCCGGCCATCTCCACGAAGGCCCGCGACAGAAGCACCGGTCGTTTCGTTTCCTTGGTCAGGCTCTCAAGCCGGGAGGCGATATTGACCGCGGGGCCGATCACCGTGAAGTCCAGCCGGCGGCGTGAGCCGATATTGCCGTACATCACGTCACCAACATGGACTCCGATCCCGTAACCAAAGGGCTCGCGGCCCTTTTCGAGGTTGTCCTTGTTGAGAAGAGCGATTGCCGCTTCCGCCTCGCGGATCGCCTGCAGCAGGTTTTCGGCGGCATTCGGGTTGCTGAGCGGAAAGATCGCCAGCAGGCCATCGCCCATGAATTTGAGGATCTCGCCGCCATGCCGCTCGATCGGTTCCGACATCGCGTCGAAATAGGCATTGAGCAGATCGATCACGTCGTCGCGCGGCCAAAGATCCGAGAGCTTGGTGAAGTTTCGCAGGTCGCAGATCAGAATAGCTGCGCCGACGGTAACGCCGCTGCCACGTGTCGTGGCGCCGGCAAGAATCTGTTCGCTGGCATGTGGGCCGACATAGGTTTCGAGCAGCGTCCGCACGAACCGGTTTTTCAACCGGATTTCGCTGACGAGGGCCAAAGCGGGTAGAAGATCCAAGAGAAAGGCGACGTGCTCTTCCTCGAATCCGCCCTTTCGGTCGGTGGCGAAGGTGACGACATGGCGTTTGCCAAGCGTGTGTTCGAGCGGCCAGGCTATGTATTCGGTCAGGCCTTCGGCCTTCAGGTCGACATAGAGCGAGTTTTGGGAATGCTCGTCCGTCAGGGCCTCCAGGTTCGTGCGAACCTCCGCGCCGCCATTGTTGATTACATAGAGCGGGCTATTGAGGTAGAGCGCGGTGTTCTGGGTGCCATAGTCGTAGAGGTCGATTTCACCCTCGGCCAAACCCTTGCGCCAGAGGATACGGGCGCCGAGCCACTGCGGATGATTGATCCGGAAATGCAACGTCGCACGCGCAACCGGGACGCCGGCTGCCTGCAGCCGCTCGCACATTTCAACGAGGATGTTGTCGATGAACCGCTCGTTACGCGTTTCGATGATCAGCCAGTCGAGCACGCTCCGGCGTCGAGCCGGCCAGTGTCCTTCCTCAAGCGAAGGCGAGGGGGCTTGCGAAGACATCTGCATTTGCAATTCTCCATTCTGGTCGAACTCTCAGCCGTTCTTCCGGCGAACGTTCGCGATGTGTCGTTGCAAATGTGGAGCATCAGCGGCGCCTTGATAAGGGGGAAGCCGAAAGCTTTTGAGAAAACGGTCAGGTGGCAGGTTAAACGGATGCCGGTACCGATTGCTGCGCCGAGCGTCCGCCGTCAAGAAGTGGCAATTGCAACCGAACACGAGCACCCCGCCACGGGCCGGCAAGGATGTCGATCCGACCGCCGTGCAGGCGGGCGATCTCCCGTGCCAGGTTGAGCCCTAGACCGGCGCCGGTAGAGCGTGGACGCAAGCGATAGAAAGGCTCGAAAACGCGCTCGCGCTCCTCTGCAGGAATTCCGGGGCCTTCGTCCTGGATTTCGAGGCCGCGCTCGGCATTGACCAGCACGGTGATCGTGCCGGTGCCGCCGCCATGCTCGATGGCATTGCGCAGGAGATTGGCGACGGCCTGCTCGATCTGGCGTGGCCGCGCGTTGACGGGCACGTTCGGCACCGCGGTTTCGAAAGCAAGCTCGTAGCCGGCCTCGAACGCCAGCGGCGCAAAGTCAGCAGCGATGGTTCTTGCCATCGCAACGAGATCCACCACCTCTAGGGCGCCACCGGCGTGCTCGAGCACCTGCCGGTCGAGGAGTTGTTGGGCGAGATGCGAAAGACGCTCGATATCCAGCCTCAAACGCGCACTTTCAGGGGCTTCCTGCAGAAGTTCGGCACGGGTTCTGAGGATCGCGATCGGGGTACGCAACTCGTGTGCAGCGTCGGTGAGAAATCGGTTGCGCTGGTCATACCCCTCGCCTAGCCGCGCCAGCGCCTTGTTGAAGGCCTGCACTAAAGGTGCGATCTCGGTCGGTACCTTTTCGGTTTCGAGTTGAACCGCGCGATTGTCGATGTCGATGCGGCCGGCCTGGTCGGCCGTCGAGATGAGGCTCGCCAGGGAGCGCCGAACGACGGCCGGCGCCGTGACCAGCGTGGTTACGCCCATGACCAGAATGATCGGCAGCAGAAAGCAGAGGATGAGCAGCGCGATCATCGGCACCACCTCGGTCCATGCCGTCTTGCCGTCGAGGTCGCGCGCGACGTCGATGTTGATGCCGATCTGTACATCCAGCGGGCCATCGTCACGACGCGACGAAACGGTCGAGGTGATGATCTGAACCCGGCCGGCATCGGTGTCGACGTTCCGCAGGATGGCGTCCGGTAGTTTGCCACCGTCGTCGAACAGCAGTGAGGCTCCCTCTACGCGCTGGAGCAGATCGCCGCCTTTTTCCAAATAGGGGGCGGGAACATCTCCCTCTTGCAGGACCTGGCCTGCCATATCTCGGATGACGAACCACAGGTTGGGATAGGATTGCCGAAGATCGCCCAACTCTTCGGTTTTCCGCACCATCAGGGTGCCGTCCGCATCGCGCCCGACCGCACGGTAGAGAATATCCAAAGCTGCTTCGTTTTCGACGACGAGGCGCGGTTGGGCAATGAAGAGCGCAACGAAAAGCAGGCCGATGAAGACAAACAGGGTTGCCGCCTGAAGCAGGATGAGGCGGCGCACGAGCACCCATTGTAGCGAGCGGGGCCGAGCTTTCGTCATGTCGTAGCGCGCAGGAGATAGCCGAGGTTGCGGATGGCTCTGATCTCGACGCCGGCACCGACGTCATCGAGCTTGCGGCGCAGGCGCGACAGATGCGAGTCGAGCGCATTGGACTCGATCTCGTCGTCCATGGCGTAGACCGATTCCTCTAAAGTCGCCCTGAGCACGGTTCGGCCGGGGCGACGCATCAAGGCTTCGAGCGCAAGGCGTTCTCTGCGCAGGAGATCGAGCGGCTTGTCATCCACTGCGGCTTCACGGTGGTGGAAGTCGTAGATAAGCCTTCCGACCTTGGTCTGCTCGGCTTTCAATGAGACCGGGCGGCGGGCGAGCGCCCGCAGCCGGGCCATCAGCTCTTCGACGGCAAACGGCTTGGACAGATAGTCGTCGGCACCGGCATCGAGCCCGGCGACCCGGTCGTTGATCGACCCCAAGGCCGTCAGCATCAATATCGGTGCCCCGACCCCGAGACTGCGCAGTTTCGGTATGAGGTCAAGGCCCTCGCCATCCGGGACGCGGCGATCGAGCACGACGACGTCATAGGGCCAGAGTTCCGCGACGGCCTCGGCATCGGCCAGCGTCGAGACGTGGTCGACGATTACCTGGCGCCGCTCCAGCGCCGCCTTCAGGGCCGAGGCCATCTCCGGCTCGTCTTCCAGCAGCAGAATGCGCATGCCAGTTCTCCCGATCGCTCGTATCTTTGAGCGGAATATATATATGAATTCAAACGGTTATGATAATTTCCATCCGCCCCGTGAGAGAGGCGGCAGCCATCATTCACATTCCAGCTTCGGCTGACGGAAGTTGGTGATGTACCAGCGGCCTTGCTGCATCCGGGCATAGAAGGTGTAGAAGCACTCCTGTTCCTCGACATAGCCCGGCGTCGTGTACTCCTCGTAGCGCATTCCGCGCCGAGTGTCTCTGATTTCACCGCTCGACGTGCCGGAGACGACATTCGTAGAGATCTTGCGCCATTGGTAGGCCCGCTCGTTCCAACTGAGATCAAGAATGTTGGTGGGCGGACCGTAATCGATGATGACGGATTCGACCGGTTGGCCGATATAGGTTTTCATCGCGTCGGAAGCGCAACCGGTCAGAAAAATGGTGGCGGCGACGAGGCATGCGAGGGCGCGGCGCCCCTTGCTGAAGAACATGACGGATCCCGGTTTTCCGCGGCCCCGAGCGTCCTTGCGGAAGCGCAAAAGCCTGCAGTCGTTCAATGAGCTGCCGCTCCTCATGATCGATCGTGAGACCAGAGTGGTGCAGCGAGATACCGGTTGCTAAGGCTGCAAGATTACAGGGACATTGCGAGGGCGCGGCGCTGACCGCCGGACGCGAATTCACAGACGGATCAGGACAATAAAGGCATCTGCATTGGACGAAGATTTGCAGAACGACCACGACAAGCGTGGCTCATACAAAACGATCCTGAGAGTTCTGTGTTACGCTTTCGTCGAAATTCGAGCGACTGATAACCTGTTGAAGGCCCAGTTCCTTGCGGACGTCTTTCACAACGCCGCGGCCGGTATCGCCGTTGGGAGCACCGCCGACGCTATCGAAGCGGAAGTCTACAGCAGAGCGGACAGGCTCCTGCAGGCCCCAAATCGAGGCAATATTTGAATCCGTCAGGAAAAACGCTGCGCGATCGAAGTTGTGAGCGGCGGGGCCCGAAAACGATGCGTCGTGATCCTCAGGCGATCAGCCGTCAGGCAGCGCGGTTCGCTTTGTTCCGCGACGCACCTTCTTTGGCATCGGCCGCATAGACCAGACCTGGCAATACGATCCATTCGCCGGCGCGGAGCGCCAGCACGTCAAATCCGCCGCCAGGCAGGCGCGGTGCTACGCCGACGAAACGGTAGCGCAGGCCGTCGCGGTCGGACACAGACTCGCGGATGGGTCGGCCGGCGAGATATCCGATGACAGCCCCTTCGAATTCGATATCCGCCAGCATGAAATATTCGGTCGGCAGGCGGCGGCTCGCTTTGGCGGTGAGTTTGAACCCGTTCCTGAATTTCATTGTCTCGCTCGTTATAAGACGTTTCCGGAACCGGGGAGGGCCGGTACCGAGGCTTCTATGCCGTTGCTTGGTCGTTGCCTGCAGACGCATCACGGATCGTCGTCCACCGGCCGCAGTCAGATCGCGCTCTGTGATGCTGGTGCGTGCCGCAGTTGGGCGATGTTCCCGGCGGCACGGCGCGTCTCAAGCCATCGAAAAACGGCGCTAAGAAGGCGGAGCCATCGGGGACCAATGCGGCATTTGCGCCGGTTGCTGTTAGCGCGAACCAAGATAGGAAATCGCATGGGAAGTTGGGACCTGCGCATAGGGAACCCATAAAGACCGAAACTAGCGGGTTCAGACAGCGCCTCCAGCGTGCAGGCGGAAGTCGCATCTCGGATCGGCCGCATCAAAAAATCTTGCCGGCACAGATATATCGCTTCCTTCGGCCATATTCTCGACACCGAGATTGTTGACCTCTCCGGCAGGCTGGGACCACCCGGCGCTCTTCGAGCGCCCGCTCTTGCTTTCTTCGGGGGAGGCGAGGGCGGGCGTTTTGCGCCTATTGAAAGATCATCCACTTGTCATTCGACAAACCTTCCGGGCACGTCACGAGACGAATTGTGCTGCACTTTCCGGGCTTTGAGCCTCTGGATGCCGTCAAGCACCAGGCACGCTACAAACGATCGGCGGAAAAGACCGCCAAGCTTTACGACTTCGAGGTCGAGGTGGGGCCGGTACAGATCGAGGGGCCCAGCCGCTACTTCGACGTGGACAGTCAAGGCGTCGATTGGCGAACGATGACCCGCGTCTACGTCTTCGATCACAATGAAATCGTGAGAAGGCTGAACGGCCGGTCGACGTTGCACAGAATGGCAGCGGGCTACCTGAACGCCGCGCGCGTGGTCTGGGAAGGCGGTGCCTTGTCCTACTTCCGGCATGCGTGGCGCTTCGGGTTGTTCTTCCTCTTCCCGTTCCTGCTCATCGCGATCGGGATGGGGCTGAGCCTGCTGATCGCCACCGCTCCCTACTGGCTTGGGCTGGATCCTCCAGTTCTAGCCCTGAGCGCAATCGTTGCTTATGTCGCCTTCTTCAAGCTCTTTCTCCCCTGGACCGAGAGATGGCATGCCCTACATCTCTTTTCCGACTGGGAACTGGCCGTTGCTGTTGCCAGATTCGAAAAACAGTATTTGAAACAATGGGTTGAAGAGGGCTTGGCATCCGCGCGGGCAGCCCTCAGCGAGCCGGCTGACGAATATGTCATCACCTCCCACAGTATGGGCGCCAGCGTTGCCACACAGGTCATCGGCGCCTTGGTGGAAAGGGAACCGGATTTGTTCGAGCGGAAACGGATCATCTTCGTCACCCTCGGCGGCGCGATCCTGCAATGTGCGCTGTTGCGCAATGCCGAGGTTCTTCGGACCCGCGTCGGCGCCATTGCCCGTGTGAAGGAAATCTTCTGGTTCGACGTCCAATGCCTGACGGATGCGATCAATTTCTACCGATGCCGGGTCGTCGCACTCGCCGGATACCCTGATGCGCCGCAGCCGCCGATCGTCTTCATACGGCTCAGGCACATGCTTTCGCCGGAACGCTATCGCAGGATCAAGCGCGATTTCCTTCGGGTTCATCGGCAATATGTGCTCGATGCCGACGTTCGCGCGCCTTTCGATTTTACGATGATGACGGCCGGACCTTTCTCGGCCGCCTCATTCGCCAATCCAAGCTGAAACCGGCTCAGGATTTCAGCAGGGAGATGCCGCTTTCGCGGTCAAACAGATGCAGGCTCTCCGGTTCGATCGAGAAGGACACGGCATCGCCGGGTTTCGGGCTCCCGCCCGCCTTGACCAGAGCGCCGATTTCCTTGCCGGCGAAAAGGAACGTCACCAGCGCGTCGTTGCCGTGAAACTCGACGAGATCGGCAATGCCCGACATGTGACTGGAGCCCGCATCCGCGATCTTGAGATCGGCGGGGCGGATACCGAGCACCAGTTGCTGGCCATGGCGCAGCGCGAATTTTTCATCCGAGACCACGAAGTTGCCGCCGGCGCTGCGCAGTAACCAGCCGCCTTCGGTCTTCTCGGCCGTGACGTCGATGAAGTTCATGTTGGGCGTGCCGATGAAACCGGCAACGAACAGGGTGCGGGGCCGCTCGTAGATTTCTGCGGGCGTGCCGACCTGTTCGATCGCCCCGCCCTTCATCAAGACGATCCTGTCGGCGAGCGTCATCGCCTCCAACTGATCGTGCGTCACATAGATCGTCGTGGTCTTCAGCTTCTGGTGCAGCCGCGCGATCTCGACACGCATGTGATTGCGCAGCTTGGCATCGAGATTGGACAGCGGCTCGTCAAAGAGGAAGACGCGCGGCGTCTTGATCATCGCGCGGGCGATCGCGACGCGCTGCTGCTGGCCGCCGGACAATTCGGTCGGCTTGCGGGCGAGATAGGGCTCGAGGCCGAGCGTTGCCGAAACAGTGCGGATCCGGGTGTCGATCTCCGCCTTTGAGACTTTCATGCGCTTCAGCCCGAAGGCGATGTTGTCGTAGATCGTCATGTGCGGGTAGAGCGCATAGTTCTGGAAGACCATGGCGACGCCGCGGTCGCGCGGCGGCAGGTCGTTCACTGTCCGGCCACCGATCGAGACAGTGCCGCCGGAGATGTCCTCAAGACCGGCAATCATGCGCAGAAGCGTAGACTTGCCGCAGCCGGATGGGCCGAGAAACACGATGAATTCGTGATCGGCGACATCGAGGTTGAAATCCCTGATGACATCAACGGCACCGTATTGCTTGTCGACGTTGGAACAGACGATGTTCGCCATGGCTCAATCCTTCCCACTGTCCATGCGGATCTGCAGCTTGATGTCGGTCGGCCGCGCGGAAGCAGCACGTTCGAAAGCCCGAATGCTGTCTTCGAACCGGAACGTGTCGGTGATCAGCGGCTTCAGGTCGACCTTGCCCGACGCGATCAACTGCAGCGCACGATCGAAGATGTTGGCGTATCGGAACACTGTTTCGATGCGGATCTCCTTTGAGATCGCGCCCGGTACGTCGAACTGGACGGCCTCGATCGGCAGACCGACCAGCACGATGGCACCGCCCGGGCGAACGAGATCGAAGATACCGAAGAACGCCTTGGCACTGCCGCTTGCCTCGAAGACGACATCGGCGCCCCAGCCGTCGGTTTCAGTGGCAATCACATCGGCAAAGGAGCGCTCGGCGATGTTGACCGGGGTGATGCCCGGATATTGCGCGGCGATCGCCAGTTTCTCGGCGCTGAAATCGGAGATGAAGACGCGGCTGCAGCCGCCGGCAAGGGCTGCAAGCGCCACCATGATGCCGATTGGCCCGCAGCCGATCACCGCGGCGACATCGCCGGGTGCGATCCGGGCGCGGGCGGCGGCCTGCATGCCGATCGCGAAGGGTTCGACCATGGCGCCTTCGGCAAAGGAGACGTTGTCCGGAAGCTTGTAGGTGAAGGCGGCCGGATGGATGGCGAAGGGCGCCAGCACCCCGTGTACTGGCGGCGTCGCCCAGAAGCGCACCTTGGGATCGACATTGTAGATGCCGAGCTTGGAGGCGCGGGACGAAAGATCGGGAACTCCCGGTTCCATGCAGACGCGGTCACCAACGTCGAGCGTTTTGACATTGCTGCCGAGCGCGACCACGGTGCCGGCGGCTTCGTGGCCGAGCACCATCGGCTCGCGCACCACATAGGGGCCGATGGCGCCATGGGTGTAATAATGCACGTCGCTGCCGCAGACGCCGACCGTGTGGATGGCGATCTTGACGTCATCGGGGCCGAGTTCCAGCGGAAGATCGATCTCGCGGAGCGAGAGCACGCCTTTTTGCTCGAGGACCAACGCTTGCATGAAGGATTTCCTTGTTTTCAGTGTCTTGGTTTTCGCAGTCTTGGTGTTCATTGGGTCTTGCGCTTGAAGGCGCTGTTGAGCATGCCGCTTAGAACCCCGATGAAGAGCAGCGGAGGGATGGAGAGCAGCACGACGGACGCGTTGAGGATGCCCCAGGGCACATCGCGGCCGAGCTGCGTCAGCTCCGAGGCGACGATCGGCAATGTCTTCGCGTCCGACGTCGTCAGCATCAGCGCGATCAGGAACTCGTTCCAGACGAGCACGAAGGCAAAGGCGACGGCGCCGATGAGCGACCGCAGTGCTATGGGCAGAGCGATGAGGAAGAAGATCGCGTAGGGGCCATAGCCATCGACGCGGGCGGCCTCCTCGACTTCCTTCGGCACCCGGGCGAAGGCCGGGACGCTCAGCCAGATGACGGTCGCGAGCGTCAGCAGCGAATAGGTGACGATCATCGACAGGCGGGTGTCATAGAGGCCGAAATCGAGCCAGATCACCATCAGCGGAATGGCGATCGCCACAGGCGGCAGGAAGCGCAGCGACAGAACGAAGAACTGGATGTCGCGCGACCAGCGGTTGGGATAGCGCGCGATGGCATAGGCGGCGGGCAGGCCAAAGGTGGCACCGATCAGCACCGAGGCGCCCGAAATCAGCAGCGAATTGACGAGACCGGCAAAGACGCTTTCGCGACCGAGCACATAGGCGAAGTTGTCGAATGTCGGCTCGAAGAAGAAAAGCGGTGTCGGCGTCACGATGTCGACGCGGTTCTTGAAGGCGTTGAGCGCGGTCCAGAACATCGGAAACACGGCCGAGAAGGCGGCGGCGGCAAGGATCAATCGGCCAAAGAGGCGGCCAAGGGCGTGGGCGGTCATCACTGAACCCTCTTCCAGATGAAGGTGAAGGCGATCGACGTGGCGATCATCATCAGAACCGCCATGCTGGACGCGTAGGAAATGCGGCCGGACTCGATGAAACCCTGCGAGAAGGCGTACATATCGAGCGTTTCGGTCGTGATCCCGGGGCCGCCGCGCGTCATGACGTAGATCAGGTCGAAGGCGCGCAGCGACTCGATCATCTTGACGAAGGCGAGCGAGATCAGCGGCGCCTTCAGCATAGGCAGCGCGATGAAGGCGTAGACTTCCCAGGTGCGAGCGTGGTCGAGGCGGGCGGCTTCGAACGGCTGGGGCGGCAGCGTTTCCAGGAGCTTCAGCACGATGACGGCGAAGAACAGTCCCCATTGCCAGACGTCGACCAATGCAACCGTCGCAAGTGCCGTTGCCGGATTGGAGAGCAGGTCGAGCGGCTGACCGGTGATCGCCTTATAGGGATAGGTGGCGATGCCATAGAGGGGATGGAAGGCGAACTTCCAGACGAAGGCGGCCGAAACCCGCGGCAGGATCACGGGCACCAGAAACAACAGCGCCAGCAGATTGCGCGTGCGCGGCGACACGCATTCGAAGAGCAGAATGCCGAGGCCAACGGCGATGACGAGGGTCATTCCGACGGTCACCGCTTCCCAGGTGAGCGAGACGCCGATGGCGTTGACGAAGCGGCGGTCCGAGAAGAGGTCGATATAGTTGGCGAATCCGACGAAGCTGCCGTCCGGACGGCTGAGCTCCCGGTTCTGGAAGGATATGTAGATCGCATAGGCCGTCGGCACGAGAGCGAGCACGGCGAGGATCCCCATGGCCGGGGTGAGGAAGACCGCCGGCAGGCTGTTTTTCTGCTTCATGTGATGATGTCCTACGGCTGAGCGCGAGAGGCGCTCCCGATGGTGTGGGCCACCGGCGGCGTTACCGACCGATGGCCCCTTGGGAGGAAGTGGCTTACTGGCTGCGGGCAACCAGGTCCTTGGCAAAGCCGTCGAGCTCGTCGAGGCCTTCCTTGATGTCGGTGCGCGTTCCGGTGATCAGCTCTTCGAGGATGATACCCCAGCGGTCGCCAAGATCAGGCCATTGCGGGTTCTGCCAGAAGTTGACGGCGGTGACCTTGCCGGTATCGGCGAGCGCCTGGCCGAGATCGGGGCCGTAGAGTTCGGCGAATTTCGGGCTGGTCATGATGCTGGTGCGATTGAGTTCGCTAAACTGTCCAGCTTCGAGCCGCCGGGCCTCGTTTTCCTTCGATGTCGCCCAAGCTACGAACAGACCGGCGCAGGCCTTGGAGGCCTCGTCCTTGTTGGCCTTCATGCCGATCGCGAGACCATGGCCGTAGCCGCCGCCCGTCAGTGGTGCCGGAGGCGGCAGGTAGCCGACCTTGCCCGCCACTTTGGAGGACTTCGGATCAATCGCCATGCCGACGAGCGGGGTGGATTCGATCAGCATCGCCACCTGGCCGGAGGTAAAAGCACCGACCGCCTCGTCCCAACCGCCAGTCTGGCTGCCCGGTGCCGAGTACTTGAAGAGTTCGAGATAGGTTTCGGTCGCCTTGACCGCCTGTTCGCCGTCGAAGACGGGCGTCTTGCCGTCGAACCAGTTGCCGCCGAACCCCTTGAAGAAGGGCATCCAGCGCCAGACATTGGCGCCGGAACCACGCTGGCCGCGCAGCGCCGTGCCGTAGATGCCCTGGTCGGGCCGGTTGAGCTTCTTCACCGCGGCGATGTATTCGTCGAGCGTCTTCGGCGGCGTGATGCCAGCCGCTTCCAGCAGGTCCTTGCGGTAGACCATCAGGTCGCCGCCGCCGGTGATCGGCGCAAACCAGACCTTGCCGTCATAGGTCGCAACCTTCTGCCGGCCGGGATCGAAATCGGCATAGTCGTAGTCCGCTGGATAATAATCCATGAGCGGCGCGACCCAGCCGGCCGAGGCGAAGAGCGCCACGTTGGCTTCGTCGATGTAGTAGACGTTGTACTTGCCGATGGTCGAGGCGTCGGCCTTGGTCTTGGCGCGCCGGTCGTTTTCGTTGAGATAGTCGATCTCGAAGGACGCGCCGCCGGATAGCGTCTCGAACTCGGACTTGTAGTCCTCGAGAAGCGTCAGCCCGTCGCGCGGCTGGGCGAGCACCTTGATCGTGCCCGAGCATTCGGCAGCGACCGCAAGCGTCGTCAGGCCAGTGGAAAAAAAGCATGCGAAGGCGATGCTCGAAACGAGCGTCTTGGCTTTTGTCATTGTGAAAAGACCTCCCCAGGTCTGCGATGCGCGCCGGATACTCCTCAGATCCGGTGCGTTTTTCCTCATAGCGAACCGTTTCGCTGGGTTCGATGATAGGCTCTGTGGCGCACCGAACTAGCGTGCGCGATGCGCCGATTCTATACTTTCATGCGCAATTCTGCTCTTGGAAGACTATTTGCAACGCAGCAAATGCAAGGATTCATCGTTGCCTCCCCCGAAAGCTCCACCTAAGAACGGGAAGTACGGCGCTGCCCTGTCAGACGCCGGTAGGCCGATGGCGTCATCTTGTGCTGCCTGAGGAAGGTGCGATTGAAATTGGAGATGTTGAGGTAGCCGACCTCGAAGCAGATGTCTGTGATCGGCATGTCGGTTTCGGCCAAGAGCTTGCACGCCTGCCAGATACGCAGCTTGTTGACGTGGTCGGTAAAGGTGTTGCCGGTGTTCTTCTTGAAGAAACGGGAAAACGCAGTCTCGCTCATGCCGGCGCGTCTGGCGAGGTCGGCAAGGTGGATTTCCGTGGCAATGTTCTCGTAGATGAAGGCCAGCGCGCCGCGCAGCACGTCGAGCGACTGCTGGTCGAGTTCCGGCGCGAACTCCGGCGAGGAGAGCAGCTCGTATTCCTCGGTGTTGACCAGAAGATCGAGCAACTGGATGAACAGCGTGAGGCGCGAAAGCCCTTTCAGGTTGCCCATGCGTTCGATCAGATCCGCGCCCTTGGTGCAGGCGTCACCATGAAACACCAGGCCGCGTTCGGCTCGGGTGAAGAACGCTTCGAGCTCTGCGAATTCTGGCAGTGTGTCGGTGATTTCGCGCATCCGGTCCGGGTGAAACTGGATGACGATATCGCGTCCTTCGATCACCTCGCCGGGTTCCGTGACCGTCACCCAGTCATGCGGCAGGTTGCTGCCGATGACGGTCAGATAGCCCGGCCCGAACTGGCCGATATGATCGCCGACGAAGGCAAGGCCCGAGGCGTTCCGGATGAGATGGATCTCGATCTCCGGATGGAAGTTCCAGACATTGCGCTCCCAAGGGTAGTTGTCGAGACGCCAGAGGAAGGTCTCGTTGACGCCGGTGACGATGTGCTCGAAGGTTGGCGGGTTGGTCGCGAGCGAAGCGGCCTTTGCCGACGCGCGTTTGGAGCCTCGCGCCGTCCTCATCGCCTGGTCCTCGCTCGCCTCGTGGCTATCGGTCGTCTCCCTTGGAGAAAAGGGCGGCTGTCTGCGACGCCCGAGCCGTCCGTTTTCTGGAATTATCTCAGGCGCGCTCCGCCCAGATCTTTGCCAGTTCGACCAGCGTCTTCACGCTCCGCTCCATGTCCTGGTGGCTGACCCATTCTAGCGGTGAGTGGAAAGCATGACCGCCGGCAAAAAGGTTGGCAGACGGCAGGCCCATGAAGGAGAGCCGCGAGCCGTCGGTGCCGCCGCGAATACTGCCGCGCACCGGCTGCATGCCGGCGCGGCGGATCGCCTCGATGGCATTCTCGACGATCTCCGGGTGACGGTCGAGGATGGCCTTCATGTTGCGATATTGCTGCTTGACTTCGAAACTGTAGGTCGAGCCCGGATAGGCCGCCATGACGTCCTTGACGATGCCTTCGAGCATCGTTTCCTTAGAGGCCAAGCCGGCTTCGTCGAAATCGCGTACGATAAGGCCGAGCTGGGCCTTGTCCATGGAGCCGGACACGCCGGTTGGATGCACGAAGCCGTTGCGGCCCTCGGTGCCCTCGGGCGAAACCTCGCGCGGCAGCCGGCTAATGATATTGCCGGCGATCTTGATGGCGTTTTCCATCTTGTCCTTGGCAAAGCCCGGATGGATGGCGACGCCATGAATGACGATCTCGACGCCATCGGCGGAGAAGGTCTCGTCCTCGATATGACCGGCGGTTTCGCCGTCGACCGTATAGCAGAACTCGGCGCCGAGCTTCTTCAAGTCGACCTTGTCGACACCGCGGCCGATCTCCTCGTCGGTGGTGAAGAGGAGCTTGATCGTGCCGTGTTTGATATCGGGATTGTCGATGAGGACCTGCGCGGCTGTGACGATCTCGGCAAGACCGGCCTTGTCGTCGGCGCCGAGCAGCGTCGTGCCGTCGGTCGTAACGATGTCATTGCCGATCTGGTCGTTGAGGACCGGATGGTCGGCGACCCGGATCACTTGCTGCGGATCGCCCGTGAGCCTGATATCGCCGCCCTGATAGTTGCGGACGATCTGCGGCTTGACGTTGGTGCCAGTGAAATCCGGCGCCGTGTCCATGTGCGAGCACCAGCAGATAACCGGCACCGGCTTTTCCACGTTCGAAGGAATTGTAGCGTACACATAGCCGTTTTCATCGAGATGCGCGTCGGCAAGGCCGATCGCCAGCAATTCCTCGACGAGCACCCGCCCGAGGTTCTTCTGCTTTTCCGTGGAAGGCTGGGTCTTCGACCTGGCGTCAGACTGGGTGTCGATGACGACATAACGAAGGAAGCGGTCGAGAACGGTATCGGTCATGGCGGGAATCCAATGAAGATGGGCGTCAGACCGCTATACTCCCGCGTCATGATTCCTCAAACTGGATTCGGTGGCGGTGTGTCGAGCGGAAACATCTTGGCTCAGCGGTCTTCGCGTGTGTGCCAGATGCGCAAGATAAAGGTCGTTGACTGCTTTATCTCGTAGCGCATCTCTTAGTGTCCAACGAGCAAGCGACGAACTTCGCGGGGCGCGAATTCGTCCAGGCGTTCCCCGAGGCGAGGCTGTTCGATCAGATGGGACGGCGCGGAAATCAGGGACTGCACCGTCCGTGCCGCCCCCTCCTGTTGACGGGCGCCAGGAATTCGAAAAGGCGCCGCAAATCGGACGAGGCCTTTGCCGTCCATTTCAGTTCCATCATTGCGGAACGGGGAGCGGTTTGTCGCTATCGAGGCTGTCGGCCCAGGCCTGCATGGCCTGATGATCGATGACGTTTCCGGCATCGCCATCGGCAAGCGCCTCAAGCGTCAAACGGCGTCGCTCTTCTTCCTGGTTGACCCAGGTCGCAAGCGCCTGCTTGATGATCCAGCCGCGTGGCTCCAGGCGAGCCGCAAGCTGATCCACCTTTTCTGCAAGCGACAGCGGAACGTGCGCCGTTAGCACTTTCGTTTCCATGTGCATCTCCTTTAATCAGATTTAATCATAGAGATTGAATCTAGAGTCGATGATGTTTAGTGCTTGGCTCCGTCTATCGGGCGGCGGCACGAGATCGCCGGTATCCTAGTAAGTCCCGCCCGAACGCCCCGTCGTTCCGGCATCGCCACTATTACCCTTGAACTCCGCGGCGAGCTTGGACGTTGCACCAACCAGCAGGCTCACGTCGTTGCCGACGGCGACGAAGGTGGCGCCGAGCTCGAGATAGCGGCGTGCGAGCGCGTGGTCGGAGGTGAGAATACCGGCCGCCTTGCCGTGCGACTGGATGCGAATAAGCGCCGCTTCGACTGCCTGTTGAACCTCGGGCGCGCCCGGCTTGCCGAGGAAGCCCATGTCGGCTGCCAGATCCGCCGGCCCGATGAAGACGCCGTCGACGCCGTCGGTCGTGGCGATCTCGTCGAGGGCGGCAAGCCCGGCCCGGCTTTCGATCTGCACGAGCAGGCAGGTCTCCTCATTGGCTGTCTGCAGATAATCCGGGATGCGGTTGAAGGCGGAGGCTCGGGCAAGGGCCGCGCCGACGCCGCGCACGCCGTGTGGCGGGTAGCGGACGGCGCGCACCAGGGCGCGGGCCTGCTCGGCGCTTTCAACCATCGGCACCAGAAGCGTCTGCGCGCCGATGTCGAGGATCTGCTTGATCATCCAGGTCTCGCCGATGGGCGGTCGGACGATGGCATGGCTCGGCGAGGCCGAAAGCGCCTGGAGCTGTGTCGCCAGAAGCGGCAAGTCGTTCGGCGCATGCTCGGCGTCCAGCAGCAGCCAGTCGAACCCGGCACCGCCGCAGATCTCGGCCGTATAGGGATTGGCGAGCGCCAGCCAGAGGCCGATCTGCGGACGCTTCTCGGCGAGGGCCTGTTTGAACGGATTGCGCGGAGCGGGCATGGTCGGTCCTATTCGAAGAAGCAGCTGACGGTGCCGGACGGGCCGAAATCGGCGACAATGGTGTCGCCGTGGCGGGCCTCGACCGGGCGGATGAAGGAGCCGGCAAGCACGATCTGGCCGGTCTCGATACGGTCGCCGTAGAGCGCCAGGCGATTGGCGAGCCAGGCGATGCCGCGGGCCGGGTGGTTGAGCACGCCGGCGCCCAGTCCTGTCTCTTCGACCTCGGCATTGCGCGAGACGATCGCGCCCATCCAGCGCATGTCGACCGCATCGGGCCGCATCTGCCGGCCGCCGAGCACAATGCCGGCATTGGCGGCATTGTCCGAAATGGTATCGACGATCGTGCGCGCCTTCTTCGTTTCCGGATCGACGCGCAGGATCCGCGTATCGAGGATTTCGAGCGCCGGCGTCACATAGTCGGTGGCGTTCAAGACGTCGAAGACGGTGACGCTGGGGCCCGCGAGCGGCGCCTTCATCACGAAGGCGATCTCGGCCTCGATGCGCGGCTGAATGAAACGATTGCCCGGAATGCGCGCGCCGTCCTCAAACAGCATGTCGTCGAAGAGCACACCCGAATCCGGGATGTCGATGTTGAGCGCATATTGCATCGCCTTGGAGGTGAGGCCGATCTTCCAGCCGATCACCCGGCGTCCCCCGGCGATCTTCTTCTTCACCCAGGCGGCCTGCACCGCATAGGCGTCGTCCATGGTCATCTCGGGGTGCCTGAGCGACAGCAGTCCGGTCTGGACGCGGTCGCGTTCGGCGGTATCGAGTACCGTCGCGGCCGCCTCGATCTGGTTCTTGTCGAGCATGGTTCAGGCCTCGTCCGCGACAGGGTTGATGAGCGTGCCGATGCCCTCGGCCTCGACCTCGACGATATCGCCCGGCTTCAGCCAGATCGGCGGATCGAAGCGGGCGCCGGCCCCGGTCGGCGTGCCGGTGACGATAACGTCGCCGGGAACCAGCGCCGTAAACGTCGAGACGTAGTTGATGATCTTGCGGAAGGAGAAGATCATCCGGCTGGTGCGGTCCTGCTGGCGCACCTCACCGTTGACCCGGGTTTCGAGCTTGATGTCGGCAAGCTGGGCCTCGTCGGTGAAAGGCACCAGCCAGGGGCCGATCGAGCCGGTGCGGTCAAAATTCTTGCCCTGGGTGACATTGAACTTGGCGTGGCGCACCCAGTCGCGGATCGTGCCTTCGTTTGAGAGCGAAAGTGCCGCGATATGGTCGAGTGCGCTCGCCTCAGGAATGCGTCGGCCGCCCTTGCCGATGACGATGACGATCTCGCCTTCATAATCGAGCTGAAGGCTTTCGGGCGGGCGGATCAGCGGCTGGCCGTGCCCGGTGAAGGAGCGCGGAAAACGGATGAAAAGCGAAGGATTGGAAGGTGCCGCCTGGCCGTCCTTGTATTCTTCGTTGCGGTCGGGGAAGTTGACGCCGACGCAGATGATTTTTTCCGGCGCCGGCACCGGGATCTCGTAGCGGATCTCGTCGAGCGAAAGCTCGGGCATCAGCCCCGCTGCTTCATCGGCAAGCCGGGCAAGGGCGCCGGCTTCGATCACTTCACGCAACGTCGGCCACGTCGTTCCATGCCGCTTCGAAAGGTCGATGATCCCATCGCCGGAAACGAGACCGTAGCCGGTTTTTCCGCCGGCCGAAAAGCTTACGAAACGGGGATGGTTCATAGAGCGGCCTCCGTGTTCTGCTGGTGTTTGTTCAGCGCGGCGGCGACTTCGGTGATCACCTCGAAGGCGGTGTCGGCGTCTTCCTCCGTCATGTCGAACTGGCCGGCCTGGAAGCGGATTGCGACGTGGCCGTCGACGCGGGTCTGGGTCAGGTAGATACGGCCGTCGTCATTGATCGCGTTGACCAGCGCGATGTTATGGGCGTCCGCATCGCCCTGGCTGCGATGACGGAACGAAAACAGCGACAGCATCGGCGGCGTGACGATCTCGAAATCCTTGTGGCTGCTCAGCCGTTGCGCCAGTTGCTCCGACCAGCGCACATGGTTTCGGATCATCATCTGCAGTCCTTCGAGGCCGTGGAAGCGCAGTAGGAACCAGAGTTTCAGCGCGCGGAAACGCCGGCCGAGCGGGATCGTCCATTCGGAATAGTTGATGATGCCGTCGCGGCCGTGGGTCTTTAGGTATTCCGGCTGGATCGCCAGCGTCTTCACCAGATCATCCGGGCTGCGGATGAAATGCGCCGAGCAGTCGAACTGTGCGCCGAGCCACTTGTGCGGATTGAAGACGATCGAATCCGCCTGCTCGACGCCCGCCCAGAGCTCGCGAAACTCCTCGCAGATCATCGCGGCACCGGCCCAGGCGGCATCGACATGGACATAGAGACCGTGCGTATGGGCGACCCGCACGACCTCGGCGATGTCGTCGCAGGCGCCAGTGCTGGTGCCGCCGGTGCAGGCGATGACGCCGGCCGGCATGAGGCCCGCCGCCTTGTCCTTAAGGATCGCCGCTTCGAGTGCCTGGCAGTCCATCGCGCGTCGCGGTCCCTTCGCCGGGATGCGCACGAGGTTTTCCTCGCCGACGCCCGAGACCCAGATCGCCCGGTCGATCGAGGTGTGAACCTGATCGGAGGAATAGATGCGCAGCTGTGGCTGGCTGGCGAGGCCCTTCTTGTTGCCCTGCCAGGCCAGTGCCTTCTCGCGCATGACAAGCACGGCCGAGAGCGTCGCCGAGGAGGCTGAATCCTGGATCACGCCGGAGAAGCCTTCGGGCAAGCCGATCGCCTGGCGCAGCCAGTCGAGCACTTTCGTCTCAAGCTCGGTCGCCGCCGGCGAGGTCTGCCAGAGCATGCACTGCGCCGCCATGGCGGTGACGAGATATTCGGCAACGACGGAAACCGGTGCGGCGTTGGCCGGAAAATAGGCGAAGAAACGCGGATGCTGCCAATGGGTCATGCCGGGCACGATGATCTTCTCGAAGTCCTCGAAAATCGCCTGCATGTCCTCACCGGTCCGCGGCGGCTGCGCCGGTATCTGGGCGGCGATGGCGCCCGGTGCCGTCTGTGCCCGCACCGGACGATCCCGCAGCGACGCGCGGTAGTCGGCGCCCCATTTCGCCGCCTTCAGCGACCATTCTCCAAAACTCTTCTGGTCCACCCTGTTCCTCCGTCAGCCTTAGATGTGCGCCCTGTTTCCAATCATCACGGCGCGATGATCGGTTGCGCCTTGAGGATCGAGTCCCTCGCCTCAGCACCAGCAAAGGCGCTGCCTTCCTCGAACCAGGATTTCGGTGCCGGCGCGCCCCAGAGCGTCTGGCGCTGCGGGTCCTTCAGATCCCATTTGATCGGCTCCAGATCCGGGTCGACGGTCTGGTAGTCGGAGCAATAGATCTCGATGCGGTGGCCGTCCGGGTCGCGGACATAGAGGAAGAAGGCGTTGGAGATGCCATGCCGGCCCGGGCCGCGCTCGATGTTGGCGAGCCAGCCGGACGTCGACATCAGGTCGAGCAGGTCGATGATGTTGAGCGGCGTCGGCACCCAGAAGGCGGTGTGATGCAGCCGCGGCCCGCGGCCGTTGGTAAAGGCGATGTCGTGTACGCCGCCCTTGCGGTGGGTCCAGGCGGCCCAGAGGCGCCCCGTCTCCTCGTCGGCGGTATATTCTGTCACACGGAAACCGATCTCGTTGTAGAAGGCGACCGCCTCGTCGACATTGGGCGAGAAGCAGTTGAAGTGGTCGATGCGCAACGGCTTCACGCCGCGATAGAGCGCGTATTTCTGGTGGATCGGCGGCAGGCGGTCCATCTTTGAATAGAATTCGAGCGGGATGCCCTGCGGGTCGCGGGTCCGGAAGGTCCGCGACTGATAGGGACGCTCGATCCACTCGACCGGCAGGTCCTTGCCTTTAAAGAAGTGGGCTGCCTTGTCGAGGTCCTCGTCGCCATAGATCTTGAAGCCGAGGTCGCGTGCCTCTGCCGTTGCGGCCTTCTTGAGGATGATGCAGTGGTGGCCGCGCTCCTCCATCGCTCGCAGATAGATGGTGTCCGCCGTCTCGTCGGTAACCTGCAGGCCAAGCACGTCGACATAGAAGGCGCGCGATTTGGCAAGATCGGTGACCGCGAGCTCCACATGGCTCAGCCGCACGATGTTGAAGGGCGGGTGAAGGTTCGGTTTCGGCAAGGGCATTGATGTCTCCTCCAGATGTCTGCCAGCGCGCTCAGCCGCCGAGCTTGGCGATCGCGTGCGCCGAGCTGGCAAAGGCGATGTTCTTGGTTTCCATGTAAAAATCGAACGACCAGTCGCCGCCGTCGCGGCCGATGCCCGAACTCTTGACGCCGCCGAACGGCGTCGGCAAGTGGCGCACGTTTTCCGAGTTCACCCAGATCATCCCGGCTTCGAGGTTGTCGGTAAAGCGGAAGGCGCGGGTAACGTCCGAGGTCCAGAGATAGCCGGTCAGGCCGTATTGCGTGTCGTTGGCAAGCGCCAGCGCCTCCGCCTCGTCCTTGAAGGGGATGGCGGTCAGCACCGGCCCGAAGATTTCCTCCTGGGCAATGCGCATGCCGTTGTTGGCGCCGGTAAAGAGCGTCGGGGTCACGTAGCAGCCGCCGCCGGGACCGGCGAACTTCTCGCCGCCGGCTGCAACCGTCGCACCCTCCTCGCGGCCGATGCGGATGTAGTCGAGCACCTTCTTCTCATGGACCGGATGGATGAGCGGGCCGACGACGGTTTCGGGGTCGAGCGGATGGCCGACCTTGATGCGCTTGGCTTTCTCGGCAACGAGGGCCGTGAACCGGTCGTAGATGCTGTTCTCGACCAGGAGCCGCGAGGACGAGGTGCAGCGTTCGCCGTTCAGCGAATAGATCATGAAGACGGCGGCATCGGCAGCGCGCTCCAGATCGGCGTCGGCAAAGACGATGACAGGGTTCTTGCCGCCGAGTTCGAAGTGGACGCGCTTCAGCGTGTCGGCACCCTGCTTCATGATCATCGAGCCGGTGCGGCTTTCGCCGACGAAGCCGATCGCCTTGATATCGGGGTGTTCGGTCAGCGCCCGGCCGGCGTCTTCGCCGAAACCGTTGACCAGGTTCCAGACACCTTTCGGCAGGCCTGCCTCCTCGGCGATCTCCACCAGCAGCCGTGCGGTCAGCGGCGAGAATTCCGCCGGCTTGTGGACGACCGTGCAGCCGGCGGCGAGCGCCGGGGCGATCTTCCAGGTCGAGAGCATGAACGGCGTGTTCCAGGGGGTGATGATGCCGACCGGGCCGATCGGCACGCGCGTCGTCATGTTGATCTGGCCAGAGGCGCGCAGCACCTTGCCGTCGCGCGCTTCCGGCGCCCGGTCAGCGAAGAAGCGGAAGTTTTCCGCACCGCGCAGCGCCGCCTTGGCCATGAACTTCAGCGACTGTCCAGTGTCCATGCATTCGACGAAGGCGATCTCCTCGGCGCGCGCAACGATCGCATCGGCAATTTTATGCAGCAGCTTCTTGCGCGTATCGCCGGGCATGGACGCCCATTCGGCGAAGGCCGCTTTCGCTGCCTTCGCGGCGCGGTCGATATCGGCTGCCTTGCCGCGCGCGATCTTCGCCAGCGGCTTCAGGTCGATCGGGGAGACCGTCTCGAAGGTCTCGCCATCAAGCGAAGGAACGGCCTCACCGTTGATATGGTTGAGCACGCCTTCGCTCTTAAAGCGGGCAAGGTAGCGTTCCGCCTTGGCGAGGTTTTCATCGAGCTTGGACATGGTGTTCTCCGATGCTGGCGCAGGCTTTCGCCGCGCGCTGCTGTGTATTTGTGGAGGGGTGCGCTCAGCCCTTGGCGGCGCGCAGCCTGGGGTGAATGGCGTTTTTCTTCCAGCTCAGATCCGGATCGATCTCGCGGATCTCGAGGCTGAGGGCGAAATGCGGCGTGGCGAAAAGCTCGGAAAGTTCGTCGCTGACGGCCTGGAATATGGCGTCACCCGTCGATTTCTTTTCGGCTTCCGTGCGGCCACGGCCGATGCGGAAGGACATGTCGATGAAGCCATTCTCCGGCAACAGGTCGGCGACCGCGTAGTCGCGGCTCTGGATCGTGCGCACCCTGACGGCGCCGAGCTCGAAGAGGCCGGTGCCAAGGATGGAGGCGTGGACCGTACGGCACAGCTTTGCAAAGTCGACGTGGCCGTCGAGATTGCCGGAATATTCGATTGTCAGATGCGGCATCTTTCCTCCCGATGCGCTCTCATATATTTAACACGTTAACAAAATTGATGGCGGTGTCAAGCAGCGCGAGGCGCTGCCCGTGCCTGCCGATTGCGGAATGAAGGAAAATGTCCGATAGAACGCCCATGAGCGAGAAAACCAAGACCGATCTCGGTCCCGACGCCCTTTTGCCGCACAATACGCGCCGATCGTTGCCGATCGCGCTTCTGCGGGCGCGCGAAGCCGTCATGGCGCATTTCCGCCCGATGCTCGCGCGCCATGACATCACCGAGCAGCAGTGGCGGGTGATCCGCATTCTCGCCGAAGCCGGCCGGGTCGATGCGTCCGAGATGGCCGACAAGGCCTTCATCCTGGCGCCGAGCCTGACGCGCATCATTCGCTCGCTCGAGGAGCGCGGCCTGATCACCAAGCATAAGGACGCCGATGACGGCAGGCGCGTTCTGCTCGAGATCGCGCCGGAGGGCATGCGGGTGATCGCCGACGTGAGCCCGGAAAGCCGGGCGATCTACGAGGAGCTCGAAACCCGCTACGGCCACGAGCGCGTCGAAGTCCTGCTCGATATGCTCGACGAACTCGCCAGCCTTAACGACTGAGTGCTTCGACAGCATCCCCGTCATCTGAAGCCCTGTTCTTCCGCAAGCGCCAGCGTCTCGTCTGCGTAGCGCAGGACGCGTTCGCGCGCGCCCGGTAGTTCCGGCCGGGCGGCGAACCAGCCGATATAGGTGAGGCTGCGAAGCACGAGAAACAGCGGCAGCCAGGAGAGCGCCTCATCCGTGAGGTTGCGGCGGCTGCGATAGCCAAGGATGAGAGCGGCCTCAATCGTGGCATAGGCCGGCTCGCGACGGTTCTTCAGAAGCGCCGTGGCGATATCAAAAAGGCGAAAGCCGTGGCCGGCATCGTCGAAATCGATGAAGGTCACCCCGCTTTCGGTGACGAGCACGTTTTCCCGAACCAGGTCTGCGTGAATGAGGCCGAAGTCTTTAGCCGGAGTCGGAAGCGTTGCAAGCTGCAGCGCGAGATCGTTCCGCAAGGCCGAAAGCGCAGCGATCTGGGCCGAAGACAGGCCTTCGCAGTCCCAGAACCGGCCCCACAAGGGCTGCTGGCCGAGCAGGCCGTCAGCATGCCAGGACGGCCTGCTGAAACCGTCCGGCGGTATCCAGCGGTCCGCGAGCGTATGCATCTCGGCCATGGAGGCGCCGAGTGTCGAAAAGATCTGGGCGAGCCTTTCGGGCGAGTGGGCTAGCGGTTTCCCACTCTCCCCCAGCGGTTCGCCATCCATCCAGCCGATCACATCGGCGTGCTGCGCGGTAAACGCTCCTTCTTTCGGAAGCGCGACGAGCAACTGTCCGCCTCCCGTGGCGACCGGTTGCGGCACAGCGAGACCGCCATCGCCGAGCGCTGCCATCCATTGAAGTTCCGAGCGGAGCGCATCCTCGCCGTGATAGCCGGCGCGGTGCAGCCGCAGCGCCGCCGGTCGGCCATCGGCGAGCTGGACGCTAAACACCGCGTTTTCCCGGTATTTCAGAAGTTCCGGCCGTTGGTTGGCGACGCCCCAGTGTGCGAGCGCCTGGCAGGCCCGCCTGTCGAGCGCGGCGCGAAAGTGCGGAGGCAGGTCGGCGACCATCGTCGGCTCACAGACCCGAAAGCACGTCGTCGAGCGTCGACAGCATGAGATCGGCATTGTCGCGGGTGAAGGGCATCGGTGGCCGGATCTTCGTCGTGCATTGGTGGATGCCGAGCTTGCCCATCAGCACGCCGCGCTGCCGCATGTCGTTGATCACTTTGGTCGCGAGATCGCTTGCAGGCGTTTTTTCGGCGCGGTCGGCGACGAGCTCGGCTCCAAAAAACAGGCCGCTGCCCCTGATGTCGCCGATCACACCATGTTTCTCGGCAAGTCGAGTTAGACCCACCTTGGCATAGGCGCCGATATCGGCGGCGTTCTCGATGAGCTTCTCGTCTTCGATCACATCCAGCACCGCCATGGCCGCAGCGCAGGATACGGGGTTGCCGCCGAAGGTGTTGAAGTAGCGAAACGCCTTGCGAAAGGCGTTGAGCGTGTCGGCGCCTGCGACCACGCCGCCGATCGGGTGGCCATTGCCCATCGGTTTTCCGAGCGTGACGATATCCGGAACGATGCCCGCCTTCTGGTGCCCCCACATATGCCCGCCGGTTCGGCCAAAGCCCGGCTGCACTTCGTCGGCGATGACAAGACCGCCCGCCTTTCTGACGGCGGCGACAGCGCCGTCGAGAAAGCCGGAGGGCAAATCGGGAAATCCTTCGTTGGCGAAGAAGGGATCGATGATCAGCGCGGAAAACCCATGCGGGCTCTGCTCAAGCGAGGCGATCGCCGCCTCTACCTCGGCAGTGAAGGCCGCCGCAAAGGCAGCGCCCGGCTTGCCGCCGAGTGGCCGGTAGCTGTCGGGCGCCGGCACGTGGCGTACATGGCCGCCGAAGCCGCCGACCGGCGGCATGCGGGTTGAAAGCTGCGACACGGCGGCGGTGTTGCCGTGATAGGTGTGGTCGGTGGCGATCACCCCGGTCCTGCCGGTCACGGCTTGGGCCATGCGCAGCGCCACATCGTTCGCCTCGCTGCCGGTACAAGTGAGGATCGCCGTGTCGAGGCTTTTATCGAAGGTGCCGGTCAGCCGCTCGACATAGTCGAGAATGCCCTCGTGCAGGTAGCGCGTATGGGTATTGAGGGTCGATGCTTGCCAGGCGATTGCCTCCGTCACCCGCGGGTGGCAATGGCCGACATGCGGCACATTGTTGTAGCAGTCGAGATAGCGGCGGCCGTCGGCATCATAGAGCCAGACGCCTTCGCCACGCACGAGATGCACCGGCTCCTCGTAAAACAGCGACATGTTGCGCCCGAGCAGCTGCTTGCGGCGCGCGATCAGATCCGCGTTATCGGCCATGGTCCTATCCTCTAGCGGCGGTGAGGCCGGCATCGAGAGCCGTCAGAATGCGGGCGACGTCGTTCGCGGTAATGATCAGCGGCGGCGAGAGGATGATATTGGCGCCTGACGTGCGCACCATGACGCCGGCGTCATAGGTCACGTCTTGGACTTTCTGCACCACATCCTTCGCAGCACCAGTCTTCTTCTCGCGATCGGAGACCAGTTCGAGCGCGCACATCAGACCCTTGCCGCGCACGTCGCCAATCAGTTCGTGCCGGTCCTTGAGCGCATCGAGGCCGGCCATCAGTTCCACGCCCCGCGCGCCGGCATTCGCCGCCACGTTCTGTTTGCGCGTCTCCTTCAGCGTTGCGAGCGCTGCGGCCGCGCCGACCGGATGGCCGGAATAGGTGTAGCCGTGGCCGATCGATCCGGTGGCCGTCTTGTTGCTTTCGAACACCTGCGCCACCTTTTCAGCGATCATCACGGCGCCGAAGGGATAGTAGCCATTGGTGATCGCCTTCGCGGTCGACATGAAATCCGGTTTCACGCCGAAGAGACGCGAGCCTGTCCAGGCGCCGGTGCGGCCGAAGGCGGTGATCACCTCGTCGGCGATGAGCAGGATGCCGTGCCGGTCGCAGATCTCGCGCATCAGCGGCATGAAGGTCTCGTGCGGCACGATCACACCTCCTGCGCCGAGCACCGGTTCCATGATCAGTGCTGCGATCGTGTCGGCGCCCTGGAAGGCGATCTCATCTTCGAACAGCCGTGCGATCCCCTTGGCGATGGCGGCACCATCGGTCGTGTCGAAGGGGTTGCGATAGGTGTAGGGTGCCGGCAGATGGAAGACGCCCGGAAGCAGCGGCTCGTAGTTGCGACGGAAATTGGCGTTGCCGTTGACCGAGGCGCCGCCGAAATGGGTGCCATGATAGCCTTTTTTTAGCGCAACGAATTTGGTGCGCTCCGGCTGGCCGTTGAGCTTGTGATACTGGCGGGCCAGCCTGAGGCAGGTCTCGACCGAGTCCGACCCACCCGAGGTGAAGAACGATCGGGTGAGTCCATCCTCGCGAAACCATTCGGCGAGCTCGTAGGAGAGCTCGATCAGCGGCGAATTGGTAGTGCCGCGAAAGGTCGAATAGTAGGGCAGCTCGTCGAGCTGGCGGCGGATCGCCTCCTTCACGGGTTCGCAGGAATAGCCGAGATTGACGTTCCAGAGACCGCCGACCCCATCGAGCACCTTCTTGCCATGGATGTCGACGATCTCGACGCCTTCGCCGGCATTGATGATGCGCGGCGGAGTTGCCTGCATCTCGGCCGGATGCGCCATCGGATGCCAGAGATGGCGGGCGTTGTTCTCGATGAGGAAGTTGGTTTCGCGCATGGTTATGCTCCTGTCAGTTCAAGGCCGAGCATCTGAAGCGCTCCGGCATAGCTTTCTGCGGGTCGGGTGACGTCGAAATGGACGTGAGGCAGGCCGACGGCCCGCGCACCCTCGATGTTCTTCAACTGGTCATCCACGAAGACGCAGGCCTCGCGCGGCAATTTGAGCTGGCTCAGTACCAGTTCGTAGGCGCGCGGATCGGGCTTCAGGATATTCGTGTAGGTGGCGTCTACGATCGTCTCGAAGAGCTCGATCAGCGGGAAGCGCTCGCGGAACGCGACGCCATAGAACAGGTCGAGCTCGTTGGAGAGGATGGCGAGCCGGATGCCGGCCCTGTGGGCGGTCAGGATCGCGTCGCGTGCCTCGGGGCGAAGCACGAGTTCCGGTTCGGCCCCGCGCGCACGCTGCACGAAGGTCTTCATGTCGCTCCAGTCCTCGCCGAGCAACTGTCCGACCTCGCGGGTTCGTGTCGTCCAATAGTCCCGTTCGGTGATCTCGCGCCGCTGCATGGCGGCCCAAAGAGGATCGGTTGCGGGATCGAAGGGGCCGCGCCAGGTGAGCGTGCCCGGCTGAAGTCCGAGCGCGCGCTCAGTCACATCGTGGGTTTCAAACAGCGTACGGGTGACGACGCCGCCGAAATCGAGGATCAATGCTTTGTCGGTCATCGTTCCGGGCATGGAGTTCGTCATGGCCGGCCCTCGGGCACGATCCCGCGCGCCACCCAATCGTCGAAGATCGCGAGTGCTGCCTTCGAAAACTCAGGCGCATTGATGTGGCTGTCGATCTCGTGCAGCGCGACGGCTGACGGAATAGACCGGCGCATCTCGTCGATGAAGGCGTCGAGGGCTTCCGGCTCATGCAGCGGCTCCTCCGGCTGATCCCATTCCTGGATGCCCCGAAGTGGCAGGATGAAGGCGACCTCGGCGCGGGTGCCGGTCAGTTTGCCGCCGATGACGCGAGCGATCTCGCGCCGCCCTTCGGCCGAGGTTGTCACCGAGCCGAGTAGCCGGTTGTGGGCATGGTAAGGGCGGTCGGCGAAGGCTTCGGGGACCGGTTGCCAGGCGGGCAGGTCGACCATGTCGACGGCACCGGGTGCGACGATCTGCGGTATGCCGGAGCGTCCGGCATTTTCCAGTCGGTCCGGTCCTGACGTGACGACCGTACCATGGTGGTGGTTGCTGACCTCCTGGATGCAGAAGTCGAAGACGGCTGTAAAACCCTTCTCGGCAGCGATCGCCTCGAAGGCGCGGCCGCCCATGCCGGTCGAATGGAAGACGGCGACGTCATAGCCGCGGCGTTCGAGCTCGGGTTTCAGGTGTTTCATGTATTTGAGGCAGCTCGAGCCGAGCGAGGTCATGCCGATCAGCGGTCGTGATCCGTCCGGCTTCGTGCCGAAGCGGGCGGCACCGACGACGGCACCGCAGGCCTGGGAGAGCACCGAACGACAGATGCCATTGAGGCCGTAGAGCCCGCCGGCCCAGAGGATCATCATCAGGTCGGGCGCGATGCGTTCGGGCGGCAAGAGGTGCGAATAGGCGATCGTCGAGACGATGAATTTCGGGACGCCGAGCGGTAGCGCCGCGGCAACGTCGAGTGCGAGATCAGTGCCCATGGAGCCGCCGAGAATGATGACGCCATCGGCTTGACCAGCCTCATAGAGCGAGCGGGTGAGGGCGGAAGCACCCTCTGCCATCAGCGCCATGGCGCTATGTTCGTCACCACTTTCGACGATGGCTGTGATCGTGACCCCGGCCGCTTCGGCAATGTCGTGGCGGGAGTACTCCGGCTGGTAGGATGGATCGCCGAGGATGCTGACATCCATCATCACGGGCAGTCCGCCGGCTTCGCGGATGACGGACGCCATGAACTGGAGTTCGTCGCATTTGGTGTCTCCCGTACCCACGACCAGGATATTGGGGAGACGGTTCATTGCATTCATCAGCCGGCCCTCCTTGCCAGCGGATCGGCAGCAACCTGCTCCAACCCGAAAAGTCTTTCGGAAATGCGTCTTGCCGCAGCCATAGCGGCGCGGCCCATCTGTTCCACTGTCTCCTTGTCGGCCCGCGTGGCGGGTGCGGCGATCGCGATCGCGCCGACCGGCGTGCTGCCGGGCGCACGGATCGGCGCGGCGACGCTGACGACGCCGGTTTCGAGCCCGTGATGGCAGATCGAGTAACCGCGCCGCAGGGTTTCGCCGAGCGTCTGGCGCAAGGCTGCAGGGTCCGTCAGCGTGTGGTCGGTGAAGGCCTTCAGCGGCGCCGACAGGGTCGCGTCGATGTCTTTCTGCGGGCAGAAAGCGAGAAAGCCGAGGCCGGATGCCGTCGCATGGAAGGGCAGGATGCTGCCGACATCGACGATGACACGATGGGCGCGCTGCGAGTCCTCCACATGAATGGTCGACAGGCGGCCGGCTGAGTATTCGGAGAGGTGAACGGTCTCGCCCGCAAGACCCGCGAGTTCCCGCGCAAAAGGCGTCGCCACGCTCAGATAGGGAAAGCGCGTCTCGCGGATGCGGGCGAGCCGCACCGGCGCGCCGCCGAGGCGATAACGCCGCGTTTCCATGTCCTGCTCGACGAAGCCGTGTTTTTCCAGTTCCACGAGGAAGCGTCTGGCCGTCGCCTTGTCGAGCCCGCAGTGGCGGGCGATATCGCTCAAGCCCGCCTCCTTCTCAAGGCGCGAGATCGCGTCGAGCAAAGTCAGGGCCTTACCGATGGTGCTCATCCATTCCTCCGTTGTCGAGCGCCCCGTCAGTCCTCTCGCCTGTTCCCTCCTAAGGAGCGGTAGACCCGCTCTCCCGGTCGTTTTGGGTCGAGATACTTAACATGCGAAATAACTTGACAGGGCCAGATGCAATTTGCAAGTCTATATTTGAAGCTGAGGTTCAAATAATGAACCGAACAACTTGCGCGGCAAAGACAAAAAGCAAGCCCCGCGCCTCAAGTCCGCTTCAGGGAGCCGCCGCCGGAGAGAAGGACCGGAGGCGAAAAGGCGTTCGCGCCAGCAAGGGGAGCCAAGACCATGACAAATTCACCCTCGCCCGTGACCGGGGCGAACCAATTGCGCAAGAACGCCCTCGGCGTCGGCGCCGTCACCTTTCTCGTCGTTTCCGCCGCCGCACCGCTGACCGCGGTTGCCGGCGGCGTTCCACTGTCGATGCTGCTCGGAAATGGTGCGGGCATTCCCGGCACCTTCCTGATCGTCACCGCGATCCTGCTTCTATTTTCCGTCGGCTATGTCGCCATGGCGAGGCACATCCGCAATGCCGGTGCCTTCTATGCCTATACGGCCCAGGGCCTCGGTGGGTTGATGGGCGGTGCCGCGGCGATGATCGCGATTCTTGCCTATAACGCCATGCAGATCGGCGTCTTCGGCCTGTTCGGAGCCGCAACGGCGGGGCTCTTCGCCGGCTTGGGGATTGATCTGCCCTGGTGGGTCTGGACCTTCGTCGGCATCGCCGCAGTCGGCATTCTCGGCTACCGCCGCGTCGATCTCTCCGCCAAGGTGCTGACCGTCCTCGTCATCCTCGAATATCTCGTCGTGCTCGTCATCGACGTCGCGATCCTCGCCAAGGGTGGCGACGGCGGTTTGGGTACGGTCTCGTTCACGCCCTCAGCGATCCTCTCCGGTTCGCCGTCGATCGGCATTCTCTTCTGCTTCGCCGCCTTCATCGGCTTCGAGGCAACGACGATCTACAGCGAAGAGGCGCGAGATCCCGAAAAGACCGTGCCGCGTGCGACCTATATCTCGGTGCTGATCATCGGCGTTTTCTACATGTTCACGTCCTGGCTGATGGTGAACGCCGCCGGCGCCGACAAGCTCGTGCCGGAACTGCAGGGCCTTGCCGATCCGACCACCTTCCTCTTCGGCCTCGCCGAACGTTATGCCGGTGGCTGGCTGCCGCCGTTGATGAACGTGCTCTTCGTCACCAGCCTGTTTGCCGGCGTGCTGGCGTTCCACAACGGTGTCGCCCGCTACCTTTACGTCGCTGGCCGCGAACGCCTGCTGCCCGCCTCGATCGGCGTCACGCATCCGGTCTACCACAGCCCGCATGTCGGCTCGCTGATCCAGACCGTCATTGCCGTCCTCGTCGTCGCGCTCTTTGCGGCAACGGGACAGGACCCGGTGCTGGCGCTCTTCTCGTGGCTCACCAATGTCGGCACGCTCGCCGTCATGACGCTGATGGCCTTCACCGCCTTTGCCATCGTCGCCTTCTTCGGCCGCAATCCCGGGCTTGAGACGAACCCGCTGGTTACCAAAGTCATTCCTGTTATCACCGGCTTGATCCTCGTTGCCGTCATCATCGCGATCGCGGCCAATTTCGGCGATCTCGCCGGCGCCACCGGCATGCTCGCCGTGTTCCTGCCGGGGCTCGTGGTGATCTTCGGGGTCATCGGTCTTGCACTCGCGGCCTCGCTGAAATCGGGTAATCCGCTCGAATTCGCTCGCCTGGGCGCCGGCCAGGAGGTCTGATTACCGGTGCGCGGATTTCCGTCCGGATCGGCCTATCTTCCAGGTTTGGGGACGGCGGCTTGCCGCCGTCCTCGCAAGTCAAACGGGACCAGACATCATGCAGGATAAGATCGACCAGTTGCGAAGCCTTCCCGTCGCAGCGCAGAAGCTGTTCATCGGGGGGCGTTGGCAGGAGAGCCTCTCCGATCAAAGCCTCGATGTCGTCTCGCCGATCGACGGCAGGCATCTGACGACGATTGCGGATGCGGCAGCCGGTGATGTCGATGTCGCGGTTCGCTCGGCGCGCGCTGCCTTCGAGAAGGGAAGTTGGTCGAAGGCTCCGCCGGCGCAACGCAAAAAGGTTCTTACCCGCATTGCCGAGATCATCGAGGGGCAGGCGCTGGAACTGGCCGTTCTCGGCGTACGCGACAACGGCACCGAAATCTCGATGGCGCTGAAAGCGGAGCCCGGCAGTGCCGCCGGCACCTTCCGCTACTATGCCGAGGCGCTGGACAAGGTCTATGGCGAAATCGCCCCGACCGCGGAAAACATTCTCGGCCTCGTGCATCGCGAACCGATCGGTGTTGTCGCCGCGATCGTGCCCTGGAACTTCCCGATGATGATCGGCGCCTGGAAGATCGCGCCGGCGCTTGCCGCCGGCAACTCGGTCGTGCTGAAACCGGCCGAGGGGGCCTCGCTCAGCTTGCTGAGACTCGCCGAAATCTGCGCCGAGGCCGGCCTGCCCGAAGGCGTGCTGAATGTCGTCACCGGCCGCGGAACGACGACGGGCGAGGCGATCGGTCTCCATGGCGATATCGATGTTCTGGCTTTCACAGGCTCCGGCGGCGTCGGTCGTCGGTTGCTCGAATATTCCGCCCGCTCGAACCTGAAGCGCGTCTATCTGGAACTCGGCGGCAAGTCGCCGAACGTCGTCTTTGCCGACGCGCCGGACCTCGACCAGGCGGCTCGCATCTCCGCCTATGGCATCTTCCGCAACTCCGGCCAGGTTTGTGTCGCCGGCTCCAGGCTTCTGGTCGAGCGATCCATCCACGAAACCTTCGCCGACAAGGTGGCAGCGATCGCTGCATCCATGAAGGTCGGCGACCCGCTGCTTCTTTCGACCGAGGCGGGTGCGATATCCAGCGAAGCCCAACTCGCCAAGAACCTAGAGTTTGTCGGCGAGGCGGAGGCGGAAGGCGCAACGCTGCGCTGGGGCGGCAAGCGTATCCTCGAAGAATCCGGCGGCACTTACATGCAGCCGACAGTCTTCGACGTTCTGCCCGATATGAAGCTGGCGAAGGAGGAGGTCTTTGGTCCGGTGCTGGCTATCATCCCGTTTGACGACGAAGCCGATGCGCTGAAGATCGCCAATGCCACCGACTATGGCCTGGCGTCAGCCGTCTGGACCGCGAACCTTTCGCGGGCGCACCGCATGGTGCGCGGCATCCGCGCCGGCGTCGTCCACGTCAACACCTATGGCGGCGCCGACAACACGGTGCCGCTCGGTGGCGTCAGGCAGTCGGGCAACGGTCACGACAAGTCGCTGCACGCGCTCGACAAATACACAGATCTGAAGGCCGCCTGGATCCAGCTCTGACGAGGGGAGCGAGGCCGCATCTGTCCTGAGCAGGGGAGCCGGCTATTCCATCGTCGCCCGCAAAGCCCGGATGATTTCCTCGGCAAACATCGCGGCGGCGAGGCCATGGCCGCGTCTTTCCCGCTGCACCAGGGAAAGAACGTTCTTCGCAAAGGTCCGGTCGCGGATCTGCAGGTAGGTCAGCACGCCATTGCGCTGTTCCTCGGTGATATCGAACTTGCTGAGGAAGGCGATGCCATCGCCGGCCGCGGCCAGGAACTTCATCGCCTCGATCGAATTGGTAAGAAAGCTGGGCTCGACAGTCAGCCCAGCCTGCACGAAGGCGTCGGCGACGATGCCATGAATCTGCATCGACTTGTCCGCAAAGATCAGCGGGTATGGCTGACAGTAGGCCAGCGGCAATGATTCCATGCCGGCGAGCGGATGTTCCGGAGCAACGACCGCGCCGAGGCGGGTGTCCATCTTCCAGAGAGTCTCCACCTGCGGCGTCGGCGGGAGACTGAAGGCAAAGCCGAGGTCGACCTCGCCGTCGGCCACTGCCTGAACGATCTCGCGCGCAAACATCACCCGGATCGTGATCTTGAGACGCGGGTGGCGGGCTCCGAAGATCGCAGCGACCTTCGGCACGATGCCGCCGGCAAGGCCATTCATCGTGGCGATGATCACCTCGCCGCTCTGCAGCGCCTTGATATCGCGGATCTCGGCCTCGACCTGGCTATATTCCTTCATCGTCCGGCGCACATGCGCGACAAGGATTTCGCCGGCCGGCGTCAGCCTGAGGCCGCGCGGCAGCCGCTCGAACAGCGGTTCGCCGATGTCCTCCTCGAGCTGCAGCACGTGCTTGTTGATGGCCGAGGCAGCAACGTTCAGCCGTTCGCTCGCCCCGCGGATCGAGCCTGAGCGCGCCACCTCGTCGATATAGCGCAGCACACGTGAATGCAGCATGGTCTTCCTCGGATCTAGTGTTCTCGAAAAGCGAACGATACGATCAGAAAATACTGCTTTTCGGAAGCGGTGCAATGACTTCTTATGGTTGGCGAGGGGCGTGCTGCCGACACCGCAACCGCTGGCGCGGATCGCGGGTTTGTCAAAAGGCGCCGACGACTACGAAAGTGGAGGATTATTCGTGAACCAGACTGAAGCCGCGCATTATGAAAAGGTGCGCGCCATCTTCGATATCCTGAACGGCGAGAGGGAAGCGGATCTTCTTCTGAAGAATCTCAACATCCTCGATGTCCACGGCGAGACCGTCTATCAGGGATCCATACTCGTCTATGACAAGCGCATCGTCGCGCTGAACCCCGACGAGACCGTCTTGAAGGTCAGGCAAGTCTTCGACGGCAAGGGCCTGTACGCGATCCCCGGCCTGATCGACGCGCATATCCACTTCGAATCCCAGCTCGCGCACCCGACCGCGCTCGCCGAGGCGATGGTGCCCTGCGGCACGACGACGATCTACGCCGAATGCCTGGATCTGCTCAGCGCCGCCGGCAAGGAAGGCATCGAAGCCGCCGAAAGCCTCTTCCGGGACTATGAGCAGTTGCCCTACCGGCTCTATGCCTTCGCGCCAGGCAAGAAGACCGCGGCATCGGTGACGGAAGCCGTACTCAAGATGGAACCGGTGATCGGCCTCGGGGAGTTCGAGCACTTCACCTACAGTTCCGGCAACGACGACGATTTCCGCAAGGCGGCCTGGGTCCGCGCCAAAGGCGGCTTCATGAACGGCCACTGGGGCGTCACTGCACTCTCTGACATGGTCCTCAACTACCTGCCGGCCATCGGCGTTTCCAACAATCACGACGTCTGGAACGAGAAGGACATCGAGAAGAGCATTCGCTACGGCTTCCCGACGCATATCAAGTTCGGGGTCGGCAGCAGCGAGGTGATCAAGGTGCTGCTGCGCGCCATCGTCGACCGGAAATGGCCGACCGATAATTTCATGTTGTGCACCGACAACATCTCGATCGAGCGCCTGCTGACCATGGGCCACATGGACTGGATCATTTCGCTGTGCGCCGAGATGGGCATCAACCCGATCCACGCGATCAAGATGGCGACCTACAACACCGCACGTTCGTTCCACATGGAAGACAAGATCGGTTCGCTGACGCCCGGCCGCTTCGCCGATATCGTCTTGACCGACAGCCTGTCGAAGATCAATCCGCTCTACGTGTTCAAGGATGGCGAACTGGTCGCAAAGGACCGCAAGCTGCTGAAGAATGCCGAGATCGACTATTCCGGCATGTGCAAGGACGGCGTTACCGGTCTTGCCGATCTGACCCCTGAGCAACTGGACATCGTGCCACTGGAGGTGTCGGAAGACGGCACGCAGGCCAAGGTCTATCTGTTCGATGTCTACGGTCGCGGCCATGCCAAATTCTACCAGGAGATCTGGGTTGCGCTGAAGGATGGCAAGGTCGTTGCCGAGCACGAGGGCAAAAAGCTGAGCCGGCTGTCGGTCGTTCAGCGCTATGCCGACGGCAAGCGCCACGTGGTGAACGGGCTGTTCAAGGGTGTGCACGTCGATCATGGCGCGGTGGCGACCTTTTGGCCGGCACCGAAGCCCTATTTCGTCGTCGTCGGCCAGGACAGCGCCGAGATGTGCCATTGCCTCAAGCGGGTCGATACCCATGCCGGCGCCTGCATCGTCACCGAGGACAAGGTGGAGAAGGCCGTCATGCCGCTCGAGATCTACGGGGTCATGGCGAACATGAGCGTCGAGCAACTGACGGCCAGTGCCGCGGCGATCGATGCGGCGCTCGAAGCTCTCGGCAACCGCAACGAAGGCGAACCGGTGGTCAACAAGCTGCTCAGCCTGTTCATCTCGTTGCATCGCTTCCGCTTCATGGCCTAGAGCCATTCAGAAAAGCAGACGGGCGTTTCGGCGTCCGTCTGCTTGGAAAGTGGCGTGCTTCCGCGACAATGGCCGGACATGCCGAAGGATTAAATGGCGCATCGCTGAGGGGGCGATGGGCAGGCGGGGTAAGAAGCTCCGCATCGTTTCGAGGGAGGAAACAATGGCACACAATGCGGCGGAAGCCGAAATCGTCGATACCGGCAGCCTGACGCGGCGCTGGATCATGTATGTCGTCGGCATCTATGTGCTGACCTTCGGCGTCAGCCTGGCGATCCGGGCCGGCATCGGCATTTCACCCCAGAGCAGCCTGACGCGGACCATGACACTGGTCTATCCGCCCTTCAGCCAGGGCACCTACAACTTCATGCTCGAACTGATCATGCTGTTTCTTACCTATCTGGTCCTGCCCAAGGACTTCAAGCTCAAGAACTTCGCGTCGCTGATCCCGGCCTTCGTGCTGGCGGTCTTCCTGGACTTCAACCTGGGGATCACCGAGTTCATCAAGCTCGAGGCCTATCCAGTCCGGGTGGCATTGCTGGTCTTTGCCGACGCGGCGCTCGCCTTCGGCCTGTTCCTGATGATCCGCGCCAATCTCGTGCTGATGCCGATCGACATGTTCGTCAACACGATCTTCAAGCGCACCGGCTGGAAGTGGGGCAACATCAAGACGGGCTTCGACTGCACGCTGCTGGTTCTGTCGGCCTGTATCGGTCTACTCTTCCTCGCCGAGGTCAAGTTCATCCGCGAAGGCACGATCCTGAACGCGATTCTCGTCGGTCAGTACATCAAGCTCTACTTCTTCCTGTTCAAGAAGTTCCAGGGCAAGGCGGAACCGTCGCCGAAGGGACTGGAGGCTGCCGCGAAGTAGCATCCCGCGAAGATGCAAGAAGGGGTGCCCAACCGGCGCCCCTTCGTCAGTCATAGTGATCGATGCTCTTGAACGGCTATCCGAAGGCGAGTTCGAGGTTCTGCCGGTCCCGAGCCACCACCTGGCACTTGGTTTCGAAGCCATCGCCGGCGACCACCAGAACGAGTTCCGGCGGTATACCGGCTGAGTTCGAAACCGTAACCGCGGCACCATCGGCACCAAGCGAGCGGATTGTGCATTCCATCTTTGAGTGTCTGTCGTCGAAAAGAATGGTGCCGGCCTTCAGTACACGCTGACGGGGGCCTAGCGGGTAGCCGACTTCGAGGCTGCTCCACTCGACGCAGCGGTTCCGCCCTCCGGCCTTGGCGAGATACATCGCCGCGTCCGCTTGGGCGAGCAATGTGCCGATATCCCTGCTCTTGAGCGACAGCGCGGCCGTGCCGAAGCTTGCGGTGACTGCGAGCTGACCAAATTCACCGTGGATCGTTTGCGCGGCAATGGCCGCCCTCAGCTTTTCAGCAGCGGCCAGCGCGCCTGTCGCGTCGACATGCGGCAGCATGATGGCGAATTCCTCGCCGCCGAGCCGTCCGAAGAGGTCGCTTGCCCGCAGTTTGGACTGGCAGATCGAGGCAACGGCCCTCAAGACGTCGTCCCCGGCCGCATGCCCGTGCGTATCGTTGACCCGCTTGAAATGGTCGACGTCGAGGACGATGCAAGACACGTCGTGTTGGTGCCGTATGGCGAGCGAGACCAGCTTGTCCGCCTCCTCGCGGAAGGCCCGTCGCGTCAGCGTTCCCGTCAGCCCATCCGTCGCGGCCGACCGGAGCAGATCGATCCGATCCATCGCCACGCCCGCAAGTTCCGTCAGGATCGTCAGATCCTTGCTCGTGAAGTGTCTCGGCGCGCGGTCGATCGCGCACACGGTTCCGACCGTGTGTCCGTCCTTGGTCTTGAGCGGGACGCCCGCGTAGAACCGGATATGTTCCGGACCGGTCACGGCCGGATGCTGTGAAAAGCGCGGGTCCTTCGTGGCGTCGTTGACGACCAGGGGTTCGTCGGAGGCGACGACGTATCGGCAGAACGTATCTTTGCGCGGAACCTCGTCGGCCGAAAGTCCGGAGCAGGCCTTGTACCATTGGCGATGTGCATCGATGAGGGAGACGATGCCGATCTCGATGGCGAAGACCTGCTTGATCAGCCGCACGACGCGTTCAAGGCCTTCATCCCTGGGCGTGTCGAGAATGTCGAGGTGTCCAAGGGCTGCGAGGCGATCGAATTCCCTGCCTTTGGCGTCCGCCGTCGGCCGTCCGGCTGGCTCAGCAACCACCATTCCGTTTTCCTTTCTCACTGCGCGTCAGGCAAATAGACGCGTTTTACGGAAAAAACAAAAGGCGCTGAACAGCAAGTGGATGTGGATTGCGTCGGCTCTGTGGCGAAAGCCGACATTGTGAGACCACGTTTGTGGCAGGGCGGCGGATCCTCCGCCTTTGTTTAGCCGCCGAAACTTCCGAGCTGGGTCGGCACGTGCACATAGTTGCGGTCGAAGTAGAGCAGCGCGTTGCCGTCGCTGCGCGAACGGATGCCGACAACGCGGCCGATCAGGATGTGATGCGTTCCGAGCAGCCGCGCCTCGGAGAGCTCGCAGTCGAGCGAAACGATCGCATCCTTGACCGCGAAGCTGCCGGAGGTCATCTCCACCCAGTCGGCCGCCGCATAGCGGGCCGCCATATCCTGCGTCGCGCCGGCGAAATGGCCGGCGAGGTCCCGGTGGTCGTGGCTGAGCACATTGACGCAGAAGCGCCTGTTGTCGATGAACAACCCGCATTGGGTGGAATTCCGGTTCATGCAGACGAGCAGCGTTGGCGGCTCGTCGGTCACCGAGCACATGGCGGTGGCGGTGAACCCGCCGCGTCCGGCGGGTCCGTTTGTGGTGATGACGTTGACCGGCGCACACACCCGCGCCATGGCGTTGCGAAACTCCGTCTTCGAGACAAGCGGTTCCATGGCGAACCTCATTCGGCCGCGTTGCGAAGAGGCTGTCCACCGTCAAGCGGCGGTAGCCAAGTGTTTCCGGTCCAGCCGTTTTCGTCGTAGTCGGCCATGCACTGGTCGACAAGCGCCTCCATCTCCTTCAGCCGCCCGCCGCGCTCGGCCCCCTTCAGGACTTGCAGCCGCACTTCCTCCGGCGCGCCGGCATAGTTGAGTTCGTAGAGCGCATGCCGTCCGCCGAACTCCGTTCCCGTCGCATCCCACAGCAGCTTCATGATCTTGATGCGCTCGATGTGGCCCATGTCGTTCGAGCCGCGCACATATTGCGCCAGGTAACGATCGATCTCCGGGTTGCCGAAGTCGCGCGCCGAGGACGGCAGGTAGATGAGGCCGGAGGCTACGACCTTTCGGATCGTCTCGACGACACGCGGATAGGCCTCCGACATGAAGGTACGATAGGAAAGGGCGGCTTCGAGATTGGGAAGCACGGCGCCGTCGGCCCAGGGAATGGGGTTGTGCGCCATGGCGTTGGAGAAGCTCCAGAACATGTGGCGAAGCGCGATGACCTCGCCGAGCGCCGCCTGGTTGCCGCGGAACGCATCGCCCCCGGTGGCCCTCAAGGCCTTGGCAAGCAGGCCTGCAAGGAAGTCGAGCTTCACGGCGAAACGGGTGCAGCCCTGGAAGCAATAGCCGTGCATGAAGCCGGAGGCCGGGTGGAAGGAGAGGATCTTGGCGGCGTCGCGCAGCACCAACACGTCTTCCCAGGGCACGAAGACGTTGTCGAGCACCAGGATCGCGTCGTTCTCGTCAAAGCGCGACGACAGCGGATAGTCGAAGGGATGGCCGACCGCATTGGCGGTCTGCTCGTAGGAGACGCGACAAAACATCTTGATGCCCGGCGCGTTCATCGGGACGATGAACATGACCGAAAGCGAGGGGTCCTCCGTCACCGTCGCGGAGCTTTGCGCCAGGAAATTATAGTGCGTCAGAGCCGAGGAGGTCGCGACCACCTTGGCGCCGGAGACGTGGATGCCGGCATCGGTTTCCTTGGTGATGTGGACGAAGACGTCTTTCACCGCATCCGCCGGCTTGTGGCGGTCGATCGGCGGATTGACGATCGCGTGGTTCATGAAGAGTGCCGCTTCCTGGGCGCGTTTGTGCCAGGCAAGCGCATTGTCCTTGAACGGCCCGTACCAGTTGGCGTTGGCGCCGAGCGTGTTCATCAGCGCCGCCTTGTAGTCGGCGGTGCGGCCCATCCAGCCGTAGGACATGCGCGCCCATTCGGCGATCGCGCCCTGCTGTGCGGCTAGGTCGGCGGGCGAGCGGGCGACGCGGAAATACTTGTGGGTGTAGCCACCGGAGCCGGTGTCGGTCGGCGAGGTGAGGATGTCCTTCTTCGCGGGATCGTGCAGGGCGTCATAGAGCCTTGCAAGCGAGCGGGCGGAGTTGCGCATGGCGGGGTGGCTGGTGACGTCGTGCACGCGCTCGCCGTTGATATAAACCTCGCGCCCGTCGCGCAGGCTTTCCAGATACTCGGCGCCGGTGAAGGGCCGCGTCCGGTCGGCGCGGAAATCCTCTGCTCTCATTTTCTCCTCCTTGAGTTTCGTCAAGGCTAGGCGTTGAAATCGTCCGCTGCCATGGACAGAATGGCAAAATGACTTGGACTTTTTCCGGTGAAACATGACCGACACCATCCCCAGCTTCTTCGTTTACGGCGAACCGGAGCAACAGCTCGAACCGGGGTTCTTCCACGTCGAGACAGTCATGGCGCGGCGAGCTCTGCATCAGGGAGAGGTGAAAGCGCACAAGCATGACCAGATGGGGCAGATCACCTTCTGGCTGAGCGGCCGCGGCACCTACTTCATCGACGACAGGCCATTGGACTTTTCCGCACCGGCCGTCAGCTTCGTGCCAAGCGGCATCGTGCATGGCTTTTCCGTCGATCCACAGACCAGCGACGCCGTCGTCGTCTCGGTCGCCGACGAAGCGTTGCTCTCCATTCGGGAGAACACGACGCTGGCGCTCGATAGGCCCACGATGATCCGTGGCGATGGCAAAGACCGGGACTGGTGCCGTCTTGCCGAGTTGCTCGAAATCGTTGCTGATGAATATGCCGGCGGCGCGGCCGGCACCCAACAGATGCTCGCGTCCCTAGTTGCCGCCGTCCTGACCCAGATCGCCCGCCTGGCATCCGCCATGTCGGTCGGCCAGCAGACTGAGGCAGCGCTGGCAACGGAACTTCGTCGGCTCATCGATGTGCACTTCCGCGAAAACTGGACCGTCGGGAAATACACAGACGCGCTGGCGACGACGCCGCATCTCATCGCGAAGGCCAGCCGGGACGCCTTCGGCATGCAGGTCAAGGAACTGATCAACGAGCGCCGCCTGCTGGAGGCAAAGCGCCTGCTGCTCTTCACCGTGCGGCCGCTCGAAGATATCGCCTATGAGATCGGCTTTGCCGATCCCGCCTATTTCTCGCGCTTTTTCCGATTGCGCGTGGGAGAGGCGCCCAGCGACTGGCGCCGGGCGCGGGTGAGTTCCAGCGCCGGCTAAGTCAGCGGCTCCGGGGAAAGCTCTCTGGTCACGGTGGCTGCCGGCTATCGGCCGTAAGCCCGCATCACCTCCATCAGCGGTTCGTGCCGGATCGCCTGGATCTTGAAGCGGTCATGCGGCGTGCCGCCGGAGTCCTCCGCTGCGATCATCGCATTGACCACTGCTTCCTCGACGCTGTCGACGGTTGCGAGATAGACCGGATCGAGCAACTCGTCGTTGACGATCTCCAGCGACAGGCGCGGCGGCGCCTTGTGCGCCATCGGCTGTGTGTTGGCGGTCGAAAAGGCGAGGAAGATATCGCCGGAATTGTTGCCGCCGGGCGTACCGTTGCGGCCGATGCCGATCGCTGCCCGTCGCGCCAGACGCTTCAACTGATGCGGCGCCATCGGCAGGTCGGTGGCGATCACGACGATGATCGAGCCGCGCTCCTGCATCTGGCTTTGCGGCGTGCCGTCGCGCATGTGTTCGCCGACCGGAACGCCGCGGATGGTCAGCCAGTCACGCTGGCCGTGATTGGCCTGAACCAGCGTGCCGATCGTGTAGTCGCGGCCACCGAATTGGACGACGCGCGACGCCGTTCCGGTGCCGCCCTTGAAGCCATAGGCGATCATGCCGGTGCCGCCACCACAATTGCCTTCCTGAACCGGACCTGACATGGCGCTGTCGAGTGCCGCGCGCACGTCGGCTTCGGTGATCGGCTGACCGTTGATGTCGTTCAAGACCCCGTCATAGGTCTCGGCGACCACGGGCATCAGCCAGAGGAAATCATCCGTGTCATAAGTCGATTTGTAGCGCTCCAGCATCCATTGGATGGTGGCGTGATGCGTCATGCCGACGGCGTGGGTGTTGGTGATCATCACGGGCCCGAGGAAGAAGCCGCCGTCTTCGATCCAATGGGTGCCGGTCATCTCGCCGTTGCCGTTGAACCGGTGCACGCCGGCATAGACCGGGACCGGCGTTTCCGATTCGACATGCGGCAGGATTGCGGTGACGCCGGTGCGCACCGGGCGTTTGCGGCCGGGTCGCGGCGTCTGCTCCTCGATGGTGCGGAAACCGACGGCGATGCCTTCGACATCGGTGATGGCATTGAAGCGGCCAGTGCGGCCGGAAAAGGGCAGGCCGATGTCGCGGGCGCGGGCGCCGGAGGGTGTAGAGCTTTTGTCGTTCATGATCATTTCTGCCGGGAGCGAAGGTAAAGGCCGAGCGAGGCGACGACGAAGGAGAAGGTCAGCATCATCACGGCGATGGCGTTGATCTCTGGTTTGATGCCGCGCCGAAGCATGGAGAAGATGAACATCGGCAGCGTGGTGACGTCGACGCCGGCGATGAAATAGGTGATGACGAGGTCATCCATCGAGATGATGAAGGCGAGCAGCGCGCCGCCGACGATCGCCGGAAAAAGCTGCGGCAGCACCACCCGGCGAAATGTCATCCATTCGTTGGCGCCGAGATCGGCTGACGCGTGTTCCAGCGTGCGGTCCATACCGGCAAGGCGGGCTGAGACGACGATGAAGACGTAGGAGATCAGGAAGGTGCACTGGCCGATGATGATCGTCGTCAGGCCGAGATTGATGCCGGAATTGACGAAGAAGATCAGGAGCGCGATGCCGAGCACGATATCCGGCATCAGCATCGGCATGAACATCACCACCCGGTAGAAGCGCTGGCCGACGAATTGGAACCGATAGAGGGCGATGGCTATCGCCGTGCCGAAGACGGTCGCAATCGCGGTCGTGGAGGCGGCGATGACCAGGCTGTTCCACACCGCCTGCAGCAGTTGCCCGGTCGATTCGATATAGAGCGCGCTTTCGGAAACCTTCGTCTTGAAGCCGAGCACCTGCGCGTACCATTCGGTGGTGAAGCCCGTCCAGGTCATCATGTTCACCGGATTGGCGTTGAACGAATAGACGGCGATGACGACGAGCGGAATGTAGATGAAGGCGAAGAAGAGGCCGGTATAGGCGACAAGGCCGCCGTTAAAGAGGGATCGAGCGATCTTCATGGGTCACCTCACCGTGCCAGGGCCGCGGCGGCGCTACGCCGACCGGAAAGCACCACGTGGACGACCATCATGATCAGCATGACGCTCATCACCATCATCGCCAGCGCCGCGCCGAACGGCCAGTTGCGGGCGGCGAGGAACTGCTGCTCGATCAGATTGCCGAACATCATCACCTTCGCGCCGCCGAGCACCGCCGGCACGACGAAGTTGCCGAGCGCCGGGATGAAGACGATGATCGCGCCGCCGGCAATGCCGGGAGCCGTCAACGGCAGGATGATGCGCCAGAAGGTGCGCACCGGGCCGGCGCCGAGATCGAGCGAGGCGCGCACCAGCGTCCAGTCGAGTTTCTCGACGCTGGCGTAAACCGGCATGAACATGAAGGGAATGAACACATAGGTCATGCCAAGGATGATCGCGCCCTTGGTGTAGATCAGGTCGAGCGGCCGATCGATCAGCCCGATGGACAAAAGCACTTCGTTGACGAGGCCGGTCTGGCGCAGGATCAGCACCCAGACGAAAAGCCGTACGATCAGGCTGGTGAAGAAGGGCAGCGTGATCAGGAACAGGCAGAAGTTCTTCCAGCGCTCCGAGAGCCGGGCGATGCAGAAGGCGGCGGGATAGCATACGAGAATGGTTGCAAGCACCGTGAGCGCGGCGATCTCGACCGAGCGCAGGAAGATCGCGATGTAGATCGGATCGAACTCCTCGAACATCGGATCGGCGAAGCCGAGGATGCGCCCGAAATTGTGCGGATAGAAGGTCCACTCCACCCCGCCATAAAGGCCCGGTGCCAGGAAGCTGGTCACGACCATGATTGCGAGCGGGCCGAGGAAGAAGACGGCGAGAAAGGCGGAGACCGGCCCGAGCAGGAGGCCGAGTTGAAAGCGGCGGCGGCTGGCGATCGACATCTCAGGCACCTTCCCTTTCGCCGATCAGGTGCACGGCGGCCGGATCATAGGCGAGACGCGCCTTGCGGGTGCGCTCGACCGTGCCGACGAGATTGCGGCGGTTGGCCGGGACTTCGGCCACGACCTTTCGGCCCTCGGCGGTTCGGCCGAACAGCTCGAAGGTCGAGCCGACGAAGACGATCTGGTCGAGGTCGACGTCGATCGTCGGGAAGGGGGCGTTGTCCTCGGCGAGGAAGAACTGCTCCGGCCGGATCAATGCCGTCGCCATTGTCGGGATTTTCCGGTCGCAGGGCTGGTGGCGGATCGCCATTCCGTCGGCCGTCATCAGCCGGTCGCCGTCGAGCCTGCCTTCGAACAGGTTGCTGGCGCCGATGAAAGTCGCGACGAAGGTGTTGACCGGGTGGTCGTAGATGGCGCGTGGGGTGTCGAGCTGCTGGATCCGACCACCTGACAGTACCGCGACACGATCCGACATCGTCAGCGCTTCCTGCTGGTCGTGGGTGACGAAAATGAAGGAGATGCCGAGCTCGTCCTGCAGCGTTTTGAGTTCGATCTGCATCGCCTGGCGCAGGTTTTTGTCGAGCGCCGACAGCGGTTCGTCGAGCAGCAGCAGCTTCGGCCGGGCGATGATGGCGCGGGCGAGCGCCACCCGCTGCTGCTGGCCGCCTGAGAGCTGGCGCGGCTTGCGTGCTTCCATGCCTTCGAGCCCGACCATCTTCAGGGCGCTCGCGACCTTTTCGCGACGCTGCGGTTTGGCAATGCCCACGACCTCCAGCGAATAGGCGACGTTTTCGCCGACCGTCATATGCGGAAACAGGGCGTAGTTCTGAAAGACGGTGTTGACCGGGCGGCGATAGGGCGGCCGGTCCGTCATGTCCTCGCCGTCGATCAGGATCGAGCCGCCGTCGAGTTCGACGAAGCCGCTGATTGCCTGCAGCAGTGTGGTCTTGCCGCAACCGGAAGGGCCGAGCAAGGTCAGGAATTCGTTGCGGCGGACATCGAGATTGATTCGGTCGAGAGCGGTCACGGTGCCGCCTTCCGGAGTGGCAAAGGCCTTGCTCGCCTCCACCAGCCGGACGATGGAATTCTGCATACTTCTGTTCCCCAAAATGTTATGCAAATAACGCTTGTGCGTTTTCGATATATGGATACCATTTGCCTATCGGAGTCAACGGCCACGAGAAGCCGTGATCCGGAAGCGGCCGGCAAAGGCCGTGCCAGGCCGTCCGGCCAGAACCATCAGAGGAGAATTTCAATGACGATGACAAACGGGACGACCCGCGGAGGCAGGAGAGCTTTCGCGACCCGTGCACGCACTGTGGCACTTTCCCTGGCGGCGCTGACCGCCCTGTTCGGGACGACGCAAGCAGCCGAGCTCAACATCTACAACTGGGGCGAATACATCAATCCGGCCGTGCTGAAGAAGTTCGAGGAGGAGACCCAGATCAAGGTCAATCTCTCGACCTATTCCTCCAACGAGGAGATGCTGGCGAAAATCCAGGGCGGCGCCACGGGCTATGACATCGTCTTCCCGTCGGTACATATGCAGGACATCATGGCCAAGCTCGACCTGCTCGAAAAGACCGACATCAACGCCTATGAGGGCTTCAAGAACATCGACCCGACGTTCCTGCGCGCCAAGAGCGACCCGAAGGGCGAATATTGCCTGCCCTATGCGTTCGGGACGGTCGGCATTCTCTACAACCGAACATTGCTCGGCAAGGACGTGACCGGCTGGCGCGACCTGATCGAGACGGTGAAGGCCAAGGGTCTGAAATTCACGCTGCTCGACGACATGCGCGAGGTGCTGTCGGTCGGCCTGATCCTCAATGGCCACAAGGTCAACTCCACCGACCCCGCCGAATTGCAGCAGGCGGCCGATACGATCATCGCCATGAAGCCTGATGTCGCTGCCTTCACCTATGACACCCGCCCGATGGTCGCGGCCGGCGACGTGGCGGCCGGTCACTTTTTCGTCGGCTCGATGGTCGACGTCTTCGCCAATCCGAAGGATCTCGGCTACGTGATCCCGGAGGAAGGCGCGACGATGTACCAGGAGGATATCTGCGTTCTGAAGACCGCGCCGAACAAGGAGAACGCCATCAAGTTCATGCAGTTCTACACCCGTCCGGAAGTGGCGGCGCTCAACATCGAGCAGCAGACGAACGGCACGGCCAACGTCCCGGCGCGGCAATTGACCCCCGAGCAGATCAAGAATAGCAAGGAAATCAATCCGCCGCCGGAAACCATGCAGAAACTGCAGATCTTCGAAGATCTCGGCCCTGCCGTGCGCCAGCTCGATCGGGTCTGGACCAAGGTGAAGACGGCGCAATAAATGTGCGATGCGACGGAGAGGGGTGTACGGCGCATTCTTGCCGACATCCCACTCTGATCATGCAATGGGAGGGGACGTGGCACAGCGAATCCTGAAGCTGGTGCGTAGCGACGAGCTCAGGCGCTCGAAATCGGACAAGCTCATCGCCAACTACATCGAGCGTAATCTCGCCGATATTCCCTTCGAGACGGCGCGCTCGATCGCGACCCGGCTTGAGGTTTCGCCGATGACGGTCGGGCGCTATCTCCGGCGCATGGGCTTCGACGGTCTCGATGAGCTGAAGCTGGAGCTCAGGCGCGACGGCTCCAACAATCCGGCCTGGCAGGTGAAGGGATCGGTTGGTCGACTTCGCGACGACAATCGCGAAGGTAAGTTGCTTGCCGGTCTGATCCAGCAACAGATCGACAATCTCGGCATGATCTACGAGCTGACGACCGCGCCGGAATGGCAGCAGGCGATCGATGCGTTGATCTCCGCCAGCGAGGTCTATGTCGCGGCGTATCAGAACGTGCGCGGCATCGCGCAATATTTCGCCAGCCAGCTTTCCTATACCCGGTCGCGAGTGCAGTTCGTCGACGGCCTCAACGGCACCTATGCCGAGTTGCTCGACGGTTCCGTCGAGGGTCGGGTGCTGTTCCTGCACGACGTTCGCCGTTTCGCCGCAAAGGCGCGGCCGTTGGCGGAGGAGGCGCGCCGGGCGGGCGTCAAGGTTATCCTCTTCACCGACGAATTCTGCCCTTGGGCGCCCGAAGTTTCCGACATCTGCCTCATCGTGCCCGGATCGCACGGCCCGCTCTGGGACGGAGCCGCGACAACGGTCGCGGTCATGGACCTGCTCTTGAGCAACGTCATCGTCGTGCTCGGCGACGAAGTCGGTGAGCGCGTTGCACAGCTCACCCGATTGCAGAACGTCTTCGGCGACTTCGAGGATTGAAGTCCGCCGCCTCTGATGCTCAACGCCCCGTCGCCTGTGGGATATAGTCCAGCCCGATGTCGATGGAGGCCGGCCGCCCGTCGAGGAAGAGTTCGCCGATGCGCGGCGCCGTCCTGGCGATGACCTTGCCGGCCTTGATGACGAAAAGCCGGTTCGGCTTCAGCCGCAGGGCTTCACTGACATCGGCTGCCTGCAGCAAGACGAGATCGGCCTTGCAGCCGACGTCGAGGCCGTATCCTTCAAGGCCCATGGTTTTCGCCGTATTCACGGTGATGGCATCGAAGATCTTGCGTTTATCCTCGATCCCGCCCATCTGTGTCACATGGATGGCCATGTGAGCCACTTCTAGCATGTCGCCCGATCCCATCGAGTACCAGGGATCCATGACGCAGTCGTGCCCGAAGGAGACGTTGAGCCCCGCCACCATCAATTCCTTCACCCGCGTCATGCCGCGCCGCTTCGGATAGCTGTCGTGGCGTCCCTGCAGCATGATGTTGATGAGCGGATTGGGGATCACGTTGATCTTAGCCTCCGCCATCAGTGGAATGAGCTTGGAGACGTAGTAGTTGTCCATCGAATGCATCGAGGTCAGGTGCGAACCGGCGACGTGGCCTTGAAGACCAAAGCGGACCGTTTGCGCCGCCAGCGTCTCGATGTGGCGCGACATCGGATCGTCGGTCTCGTCGCAATGCATGTCGACCGGCAGGCCACGGTCTGCGGCGATCCGGCAAAGCGCCTCCACCGAGCGGGCGCCATCTTCCATCGTGCGCTCGAAATGCGGGATGCCGCCGACGATGCCGATGCCCATGTCGAGCGCGCGGTTCAGTGACGCCTCGCCGTCAGCCGCGCGAAAATAGCCGTCCTGCGGGAAGGCGACGAGCTGCAGGTCGATATAGGGCGCGATCTTCTCTTTCACCTCCAAGAGCGCTTCGGCCGTCACCAGCCGCGGATCGGACGTGTCGACGTGGCTGCGGATGGCAAGAAGGCCCTGGCTGACCGCGAGGTCGCAATAGCGCAGCGCCCGCTCGACCAGCGCCTCCTTGGTCAGCAACGGGCGCAGTTCGCCCCAAAGCGCGATGCCTTCCAGCAGCGTGCCGGAGACGTTCATACGCGGCAGGCCGAGCGACAGCGTCGCGTCCATGTGAAAATGCGGATCGCAGAACGGCGGGCTGAGCAGGCGGCCGGTGGCATCGATTTCGCCGCCGGCCGTTGCGACAAGAGCCTTCTCGATCGTGGCGATCTTGCCGCCCTTGACGCCGACATCGAAACCCTGTCGCCCGTCCGGAAGGTTGGCGTTGCGGATGATCAGATCGAACATGGTCGGCCCCTCGCTCCTTACCCGTTGGATCGTGGCGGCGTCCTGGCCGAAAAGAGGGGCAGAACGCCTGACGCCGATCCCGGCGATGCTCAGTGATAGCATCGGAACGGGCTTTGAGGTCAAGCGTCGCCGGCTAAGGGCCGGTGGAGGAGATCACACTGCGCCGTAGCTGCGCCAAAGGACATAGAGGCTGACGGAAAAGATGATCGCGCGGAAAATCTTGGTCAGCGTGTCCCGCTGGGTTGCGAGCCGGGTGGAAACGATGGTGCCGATCACGCCGCCACCAATGCCGCCGGCGATGAAGTAGCCGGCGATGCGCCAGTCCACCAATCCCGAGGCCGCGTAGTTGATCGCCGTCGTCAGGCCGAATGTACCGACGGCGAGAAGCGATGTGCCGACCGCATTGATCAGCGGCATGCCGGTCGCAAACAGCAGTCCGGGAACGATGAGGAAACCGCCGCCGATGCCGAAAAAGCCGGAACAGGTACCGGTCAAAAGGGCCGTCAGGCCGGTCTTGCCGTGCGTCCCGAGCGAAAGCGATTGCGGTGTCGCCGCCGTGTCGCATTTGACCTTCCGCATGGCGAAGCTGACGAACATCATCACCAGGCCGAAGAGGAACAGCAGCCGCTGGCCGTCGATCAGTTTGCCGAGGCTAGAGCCGAAAAAAGCGCCGAGCGAGCCGGCAACGGTGAAGATCAGGGCGCAGCGCCACCAGAGATGGCCGCGAAGCGCATGGCTGATCAGGTTGAGGTAGGCGTTGGCCGAAACCGCGAGCGCGCCGGTGCCGAGCGCGGTGTGCACGTCGCGGATACCGACGACATAGATCAGGAGCGGCGTCGCAAGGATCGAGCCGCCGCCGCCGATCAGACCGAGCGTGAAGCCGGTGAGCGAACCGGAGCCGATCGCAAGCAACATCTGCTGGAAGGGATCCACCACGATGCCGCTACCCCCAAACCGAGCCGGGAAGCGCGTCGAGCGGTATCTTCAGGTAACGCCGGCCATTGTCCTCGGCGGTCGGGAGCTCGCCGCCGCGCACGTTCACCTGCAGAGCGTGCAGTATGAGCTTCGGCATCGGCAGGGTGCGGTCGCGTGCCTCGCGCAGTTTGACGAAATCGGCCTCGGTCTTGCCGGCGATGTGCGGGTTCGCGGCCCTCTGCTCGGCGACCGTGCTTTCCCAGCGCGCCTCGCGGCCGCCAGGGCAATAGTCATGACCGGTAAAGAGCCGGGTTTCGTCCGGCAGCGCCAGAATGGCCTGGATCGAGCGCCAGAGATCGGCAGCACTGCCGCCTGGAAAATCGGCGCGGGCCGAGCCGCTGTCGGGCATGAACAGTGTGTCGTGGATGAAGGCCGCGTCGCCGATCACATAAGAGATCGAGGCGAGCGTATGTCCGGGCGAATGGATGACACGCGCCTTGAGTTCACCGATGCGGAAGCTCTCGCCGTCGACGAACAGCCGGTCCCATTGCGAGCCGTCGCAGGCGAAATCCGGCCAGTTGTAGATGTCTTTCCAGATCCGCTGCACGCCTTTCACGTGCTCGCCGATCGCCGTCGGCGCGCCGGTCTTCGCTTTGAGATAGCGCGCCGCTGAGAAGTGATCTGCATGGGGATGGGTGTCGAGGATCCACTCAGCGGTCAGCCCCTTGGCTGAGATATGATCGAGGATCGCATCGGCATTGCGCGTGGCGGTCGAGCCCGACTTCTCGTCGAAATCGAGCACCGGGTCGATGATCGCGCATTTGCCCGTCGCCGGATCGGCCACGACATATTGGATGCTGCCGGTGCGGGGATCGTAGAAGCCGGTCACATCGGGCTTATGCATAGGCGAGAGCCTCCTCAGCCGTTGCACACGGGAAGAAGATCGCGCGGGCGGAGTCAAAATCGTAGTCAGCTTCGAAGGACGGCGCGTCGGCGGCCAGCTGCGTGACGCAATCAAGGATGTATTTCACTTTTTCATCCGACAGCAGCACGCTGAAGTTCAGCCGCGTGAAACCCGGCTTCTCGATTTCCTCGCCGGCGAGGATCGCCTGGCGGATCTGTTCGGAGTGTTCGGGATCGATCGACAGCAGCCGGTGAACGTAGGGTCCGGCGCAGGCGCAGCCGCCGCGCGCCTGGATACCGAAGCGATCGCTCAGCATGCGGGTGACGAGCTGCTGGTGGACGTAGCCACCTTTGCCATTGCGGATGCGGAAGGAGAATATCGGCAGACGATCCGGTTCCTGAAGGCCGAGCAGTTCAAGTTGCGGGATGGCCTTCCAGGCGGCAAACGCCTGTTTCGCCAGCTCGCGGTTGCGGCGTCCCATCTGCTCAAGGCCGATCGCATGCTTGACGATGAAGGCAAGGGCCGCGCGGATGTCGCCGACGACATTCGGCGTACCGGCTTCCTCGCGGGCCTCGAGGTTGGCGCTGTAGTCGTGGGTATCAGGCGAGACGAATTTCACCGTGCCGCCGCCCGGCCAGGTCGGCTTGTCGGTCGTGACGCCGTCGCGGCGAACGATCAGGATGCCGGAAGCGCCCGGGCCGCCGATGAACTTGTGCGGCGAGACGACGATCGCGTCGATCTCGGCACCTGAAACGGGCGACATGGCAATCGGAACATAGGGGCCGGCGCCGGCATAGTCCCAGATCATCTTCGCGCCGGCGGTTTTGACCATCCTGGTGATCGTGGCCACGTCACTGGTAATGCCGGTGATGTTCGACCCAGCCGAGAGGGTGCAGATGGTGAGATCAGCTTCGCCAGGGCGGAGCGCCCGTTCGAGACCGCCGAGGTCCGGTCCGCCCGATGCGCATTCGGCGAGCTCGACGATTTCGGCGCCGCTCTCGCGCCAGGGCAGAATGTTGGAATGGTGCTCATAGGGGCCGATGATGACCCGGACGTGCTTTCCTGCCGCCACGGTTTCGGCAACGCCGAACAGCTTGACGAGGCGGTTGATGCCGGAGGTCGCGCCGGAGCCGGTGAAGATGACCGCATGGTCAGCCGTCGCGCCGCAGAATTCGCCGATCAGCGTGCGCGCTTCGCGGCGCATCCGGGTCATGAAGCCCCCGCAATAGGAGGCTTCCGTATGGCTGTTGGCGTAATAGGGCAGGACTTCGTCGAGCACGAAGTTTTCGATCACGCGCAGTGCCCGGCCGGAAGCGACATAGTCGGCATAGACGAGCGTCTTCATGCCATAGGGACCGGCGATCTGCGCCTTTGCGCCGACGAGATCGTCACGCAGGTTGGAAACCACGCCTGGGCCGTTCAAAGCCTGACGGAAACGGGCGAGGGGTGTAAGGGTCTCGCAGGGCTGATGGTGGACGGCAGGGGCAATCATCTCGCTTACTCCTCGGAGCGAACATTGACAGAGATTATATTCCCCTTCATGGTCAAAAAATTCACCTATCTTACTGCAGCAGCGGCGCCACATTGGGTCACATGATCGACGAATTATCAAAAATCGATAGTTTTGATCTGAAGATCATGACGTTGCTGCAAAAGGATTCGAGCCTCTCGCAACGTGAACTGGCCGAGAGAGTGGGGCTGTCGCAAAATGCCTGCTGGCGGCGCCTGCAGCGCCTGCAGTCGATCGGCATGATCCGGGGCTCGCACTGCGACATCGATCTCAGTGCCTTGGGGCTGAATCTGACGGTGATCGTCATGATCCGCACGCGTCATCACTCCAAGGAGTGGAGTGACGGATTCCGCCAGCATGTCGAGCGGCTGCCGGAAGTGATCGACTTCTACAGGATCGGTGGGGACTGGGACTATCTGATCAAGGTGGTGACCCGTGGCATGGGCGGCTACGACGCCTTCTATCAGAAGCTCATCACGAACTTCGATCTCGCCACGGTCACGGGCTTCTTCTCCATGGAGGCGATCATCAACAACCGTCCCGTGGATCTCAGCCGGTTGCGGTGAGGCGCCGGCTCCCGGGCCTCACCGCCTTTTGTCACATGACGCCGAAGCGTTCGAACGCCTCGACGGTGCTCATGCCGGCTTCGATCGCCAGGCGCACCTTGCTTTCGGTTTCGGCCTTTTCCAGCGCCAGCGCGATCGCTTCCCGCTCCGCCTCGCGCGGAATGACGAGCACGCCGTCGCGGTCGCCAAAGAGGATATCGCCCGGACGGATGCGGATGCCGCCGATCTCGATCGGGATACCGTAGTCGACGACCTTGCCGCGCGGTCCCTGGTCCTGGGCATAGGAGCCGTAGCAGAAGGTGGGGAAATCGAGCGCGAGAATGCCGGCGCTGTCGCGGCAATAGCCGTCGCAGATCGCGCCGGCTGCCTTCAGTTTCATTGCCCGCGTCGACATCAACTCGCCCCAGACGGCGTAGCGCGGCGACGAACCGGAACAGACATAGATCTCGTTTTCCTTCAGGCTGTCGAGCGCATGGAACATCAAGCCAAAAGGCTTGGTGCTGAATTCCGAGTGGCCGCCGGCCTCAGCGGTCGCGAAGAAATCGGCCTCGAGCACCGGCATGGCGCGGCCGACGGCGACCATGTCGTCGCGAAGCGCCTTGATCTGCGGCGGCAGGAACTGATGCTGCAGACCCATCGTGTCGAGAATGTCGCCAACCACGGCCGTGAACAGCCGGCTGCGCATGGCGGCAAAGAGTGCGGTATCGTCTTCAAAATGTATCATCTCTTCCCTCAAGCCTTATGCGCCATGGCGGTCGCGATGCCCTGCATGACGCCTCTGATTTCCGCGAGACCCTTCAGCCGCCCGATCAGCGAATAGCCGGGATTGATCCGCTCCTTGCCGATGTCGTCGGCGAGCAGATGTCCGTGATCGGGCCGAAGCGGGATCTGCCAGTCGGTGCGACTTTCCTGCACGCGCCGCTCCTGCTCCTGCATCAGCGCAAGGATCACCGCCGGCATATCGCTCGATCCGCCGAGATGGTCGGCTTCGTAGAACGAGCCGTCATCCTCGCGTTGGACATTGCGCAGGTGGGCGAAGTAGATGCGCGGGCCGAACTCGCGCACCATGGCTGGCAGATCGTTTTCGGCGCGCGTGCCGTAGGAGCCGGTGCAGAAGGTGATGCCATTGGCCGGACTGTCGACGGCGGCGAGGATGCGCCTGACGTCGGCCGGCGTGGAGACGATGCGCGGCAGACCGTAGAGGGAAAAGGCAGGGTCATCCGGGTGGATACAGAGCCGGATACCGACTTCCTCGGCGACCGGCACGATCTCCCTGAGGAACCGCGCCAGGTTGGCGTGCAGAGCGTCGGCGGTGACGCCGTCATATTCCGAGAGGGCTGCGAGGAAACTCGCCCGGTTGAATTGGCGCTCGGTCGCCGGAAGACCGGCAATCAGATTGCGCTCGATCCGGTCGATTTTCGCCTGGTCCATCTCGTCGAGACGCTGGCGGGCGGCGGCGATCTGCTGCTCTGAGTAGCTGTCCTCCACATGCGGACGCTTCAGCACGAAGAGATCGTAGGCGGCAAAGTCGACCGCATCGAAGCGCAGCGCATAGCCGCCGTTCGCCAGGGGCTGCATCAGCTCCGTGCGCGTCCAATCGACCACCGGCATGAAATTGTAGCAGACGATGCTGATGCCCGAGCGCGCCAGGGCGCGAAGCGTATCCTTGTACCAGCCGATGTAGCGGGCGCTTTCTGATGTCGCGAGCTTGATCGAGTTGTGCACCGGAATGCTCTCGACGACGCTCCAGCGCATGCCGGCCGCTTCGATCAGCGCCTTCTGCTCCAGGATTGCTTCATCGGACCAGGGCGAACCGTCATAGATGTGGTGCAGCGCCGAGACGATCCCCGTGGCGCCCGCCTGCCGGATGTGGCCGAGCGGCACCGGATCGTTTGGCCCATACCAGCGAAAGCACTCTTCCATCAGTCTCATGCAGAACTCCTACTCGCTTCCGTGGCTATTGTTGGACCACGCCCGGCAATAATGTCCCATTGGTCCAACAATTCAAGCCTTGAAACGGCGATTTCGCGCGAAAATCATCGCTTCAGCTAAAGCGTTCAAATTTTCACTTGACGAAATATACGATCTGGACCAACAAATAAAGCATCGCAGGGAGGATGGCGGGTGAGCAGTTCGGTACGGGAAGATGCATTGTCGGGCGTGGAGGCCGTCGAGCCGGGAAAGACCTCGGCCGTCGATCGCCTCGTTGAGCAGATCCGCGACATGATCTCCGAGCGCGGCCTCGGTATCGGTGACGCGCTGCCGACCGAGCGTGATCTCGGCGAACAGTTCCAGGCTGGCCGCAATACCGTGCGCGAGGCGCTGCAGGTGCTGCGCGCCTATGGCATGGTCGAGACGCGTCCGAAGGTGGGCGCCGTCATCAGCGGCGGCCATGGCGAAGCGATCCGCCGGTTATTCGCCTTTCACAACGGTATCTCACCGGACTCGTTTCACGATCTGCAGGGCTTCCGCCGCATCATCGAGACCGGTGTCGGTGAACACATCATTCTGACAGCGCGCGAAGCCGATTTCGACCGGCTGGATGCGATCAATGCCCGCATTCTGGAGGCCGAGAGCGTCGAAGCGGCAGCACAGTGCGACTATGAGTTCCACTCGGCGATCGTCGAACTCTCGGGCAACCGCACGACGCTCGCCGCCTATCACATGCTGCGCTCGGTAATTGAGGAGGTCATGCGTCTCGGCAAGGCCGAGCGCCCGGTGCACGCGGCGACCTTCGAGGCGCATGCCGAGATCATTCGGGCGCTGAGGGCCCGCGACCGGATCGCCTATGTCTACCTGATGAGCCGTCATCTGGAGTTCGGCATTCGCTTCGTCGATGCCCCGCCGGGCGGCCTGCAGCCACGATAACATTTTTGGAGATTTGGCCCGACCGCGCTTCAGGCGGTGCGGGCCACCATTTGCCGGATTTTCGCCCGTTGATCCGGCGGCACGAACAGGGCACTTGGGAGGAGAACCAATATGAGCAACATGAAACGTCTGGCGCTTGCAGCGCTGCTTGCCACCGTCAGCTTCGCACCGGGCGCGGCATTTGCTGGCGGCAAGGCGATCGCCGGCATCGTGTTCCAGCAGGACCAGTATTTCCGCGGCATCCAGATCGGCATGGAAAAGGCGGCGGAAGCTGCCGGCGACGAGCTTCTTGCCGGTAACAGCGACAGCAAGCTGGAGAAGGAAGCGCAACTGATCGACACCTACATTGCCCGCGGCGTGAACTCGATCGTTGTGGCGCCTCTCTCGGCCGATGCCTCGGTGCCGGCGCTGAAGAAGGCACGTGACGCCGGCATCACGGTCGTCACTTACGGCACCTCGGCCAATGGCGATGTCGCCCAGGCGACGGTAACGAGCTCGGACCGCGATATCGGCATCGGCACCGGCAAGGCCGCGACCGACTTCCTGAAGACGCTCGGCAACGGCGGCAAGGTCAAGATCGGCACGCTTGCCTTCAAGGCGCTCCTGCCCGAGCAGTCGAACGCCCGCGTCGACGGGTTCCTGAGTGTCGTCAATGATCAGGTCGATATCGTCGCCCAGCAGGACGCCTGGCTTGCCGAAAAGGCGCTGGCCGTCGCGAGCGACATGCTGACGGCCAATCCCGATATTCAGGTGATCTACGCCGCCAACGAGGGCGGCACGATCGGCGCGGTGCAGGCGGTCAAGAAGGCAGGCCTCGAAGGCAAGGTCTTCGTGTTCGGCACCGACGGTTCCGAGCAGCTCGCCAACATGCTCTTGAACTCCGACAACGTGCTTCAGGCAACGACCGCGCAGCAGCCGCTCGAGGTCGGCAAGCAGGCGATCGAAGCGGCGCAGAACCTGCTCGACGGCAAGAAGATCGAGACCAAGGTCAACGTGCCGGTGCTGCCTCTGACGCGCGCTGACACGCAGGCGGTCGCGGCCTACAAGGAAGGCCTGAAGGCCCTGAAGTGATTGGGTTCTGACGTCAGCCGAGCGGCGGGACATCGCGCCCGCCACTCCCTCGTCTTGCACAGCAGGAAATCCGCATGAGCTATTCGCAACCGAGTTCAGCCGCGTTGCAAGGGGTGCAGGGACGGCTGGACTTTCGGGCCGTGACCAAGCGTTACGGCCCGACTGTCGCCCTCTCGGAATTCACCCACAGCTTCGCCCCCGGCCAGGTGCATGCCCTGATGGGCAAGAACGGCTCGGGCAAGTCGACGCTCGTCAAGCTTCTTGCCGGCGTCACCGAGCCGACATCCGGCACGATCAGCGTGAATGGCGAGGATCGCCATTTCACCTCGCCGCACGATGCGTTTGCCGCCGGCATCGTCACCGTGCACCAGGAGCTTTCGCTGGTGCCGGAGCTTTCTGTCGGGGAAAACATCTTTCTCGGTCGCTTGCCACACAAGCGACGCGCCGGCTTCAGCGTCGTCGACTGGGCGGGCCTGCACAAGCGCGCCGGCGAATTGCTGGCCGATATGGGGCTCGCGATCGATTCCCGCCAGCCGGTCTCGGCCCTCAGCGTCGGCCAGCAGCAGGTGGTCGAGATCGTCAAGGCGATGTCCTTCAACCCGTCGATCCTGCTCCTGGACGAGCCGACCTCGGCGCTGGCCTCGCGTGAGGTCAAGCAGCTCTTCGCGCTGATCGAACGCCTGCGTGCCCGCGGCGTGACGATGATCTACATCACCCACCGCATGAGCGAGCTTTTCGAGATTGCCGACACCTGCACGGTGATCCGCGACGGCCACTATATCGGCGCGGTCGAGATGAAGGCGACGACGCCGTCGGCGATCGTCGGCATGATGTTCGGCGATGCCGCCCGTGCGACGCGTCCGCCACGGCGCACGCTCGATCGCACCAGGCCGGTGCTCGAAGTGCGCGACCTCAGCCGCTCCGGGCATTTTCACAATGTTTCCTTCGATCTCTATCCTGGCGAAATCCTCGGCATCGCCGGTCTGCTCGGCGCAGGGCGTACCGAACTGATGCGGGCGATCTTCGGCGCCGACCGGATCGATGGCGGCTCCGTCACACTGAATGGCCGCGTCATGACCGGCGCAAGTCCGCGCGACATGCGCAAGGCGGGGCTTGGCTACACGCCGGAAAATCGCAAGGAGGTCGGCCTCGTGCAGTCGCTTTCGACCGCCGACAATCTCTGCATGGCGAGCCTCGGCCCGATCTCCAGCAGGGGTTTCATCTCGCGCCGGCACGAACAGCCGCATGTGCGCCGCCAGATCGCCGATCTGCACATCAAGTGCGGCGATCCGGAACTGCCCGTGTCGTCGCTGTCGGGTGGCAACCAGCAGAAGGTGGTGATCGGGAAATGGCTGAACCGGCAGCCGTCGGTGATGTTCTTCGATGAACCGAGCCGCGGCGTCGACGTCCAGGCCAAGCGCCAGATCTTCGACATCATCTGGCAACAGGCCGCCGATGGCCTTGCGAGCCTTTTCGTCTCGACCGAGCTCGAGGAGGTGCTGGAAGTCGCCGACCGCATCCTCGTCATGCATCACGGCGCAGTCGTCGCCGAGGTGGATCCGACGAAAACCGACCTGACCGAACTTTACGGCCTGTGCATGGAAGGGGCCAAGCAATGACACTCGTGAGCCAGACCACGGAAACAGGCGGGCAGAACACGCCGCTCAAGTTTCTGAAAACCTACCCGATGGAGATCATTCTCGCCACGCTGGTGATCTTCCTGATCTTCGTCGCACCGGGCTTTGCCTCCACCAGCAACGTCTTGAACGTGCTGCGCACGGTGTCGATGCTCGGTATCATCGCCTTCGGCATGACCGCCGTCATCATCAGTGGCGAGATCGATCTCTCCGTTGGCGCAGGCGCAGCACTTGCCGGCTGCATCGTTGCCTGGTTCGCCGACCGTTTCACCGACACGTTCGGTGATTGGGGCGCGGTCACCGTCGGCTTCGCGGTGGCACTTCTGCTCGGCTTCTCGCTCGGCTATCTCACCGGCCGTTTCCGGCAGTGGTTCAACGTGCCGACCTTCATCACTACGCTGGCGCTTTTCGCAGCGCTGCGCGGTGTCGCCAACCTGATCACCGGCGGCTTCCCGATGTCGTCCTTCCCGGTCGGTTTCGATTTCCTCGGCGGCGGTTACCTCTTCGGCATCCCGTTCCCGGTCTATATCTTCGCGCTGACCTTCGCGGCCATGCACTTCCTGATGAAGTACACGAGCTTCGGCCGCGAGGTTTATGCCGTCGGCGGCAATATGGAAGCGGCCCGCCTTTCCGGCATCGACATCTGGAAGGTGAAGGCGCTGACGCTGGGGCTGACGGGCGCGCTCACTGCCGTCTCCGGCACGCTGATCGCCTCGCAGATCGGGGCCGGCACGGGGACGACGGCGACCGGCATGGAGCTCGACGTGATCGCGGCCGTGATCATCGGTGGCACCTCGCTCTTCGGCGGCAAGGGCCGCATCTGGGGCACCCTGATCGGGGTGCTGTTCCTCGGCTGCATCTCCAACGGCATGACGCTGATGAATGTCAGCGAATATTGGCAATACGTCGTGCGCGGCGGGATCATCCTCGGCGCCGTGCTCTTGAACCAGGTCCTGGAACGGGTGCGCTGAGACCGGCGCGGGGTGTCCGCATCCCGCTCCCCTTATGACTAACGATCACGCTCATGATCTCGGGTCGACGCAGGCCTGGATCATCGCGATCCATCGCGGAGACAATCATGACTGAATTCAAGGGAAAAATCGCGCTGGTCACCGGCACGTCCGGCATCGGGCTTGCCTCGGCGATCCGGCTTGCCTCGTCGGGCGCGACCGTGCTTGCCTGTGGCAACGATGTCGCCACCAACGAGATCTTCGACCGCACAGCCAAAGAGCGCGACTTGCCGATGTCGACCCGACTGACGGACGTCGCCGTGGAAGCAGAGGTTGAGGCGGCCGTGCGCGAGGCGGTGCTTCGCCATGGCGGACTGGACATCGTCGTCAACGCCGCCGCCGTCCATCCCTATGGCACGGTGCTTGACACCAGCGCCGAGACCTTTGCGCGCTGCCTGTCGGTCAATGTCGGCTCGATCTATCTCACCGGCCGCTTCGGCATTCCCGAAATGATGAAGCGCGGCGGCGGCGCGATCGTCAACATCTCCTCGGTGCAGGGCCATGCCTGCCAGCAGAATGTCGCGGCCTATGTCGCCTCCAAGGGTGCGATCCATGCGCTGACCCGGGCCATGGCGCTCGACCATGCGGCCGCCAAGGTCCGGGTCAATTCGGTCAGCCCAGGCTCGGTGCGCACGCCGCTGCTGTCGCTTGCGGCCCGCACCTATGGCGGCGAGGGCGTCAGCGAGACAGACGCCTTTGCCCGCTTCGGCGCTGCGCACCCGATCGGCCGCATCGGCGAGCCGGAGGAGGTGGCCGAGCTGGTCGCTTATCTCGCCTCGGATCGCGCCGCCTTCGTTACGGGCTCGGACTTCCGCATCGACGGCGGCCTCACTGCCGGCATCGGCGTCAAATAATCGGACAGGAAACGACAAGATGAAAATCGGCCTTGGGCTCTACCGGGAGCAACTCACCCCGGATAACTTTCAGTTTGCCTTGCAGGCGGGCGCGACCCATGTGGTCGCGCATCTCACCAACTATTTCGCCGGCAAAGATCCAAAGATCGACAGTGGCGACCAGGGCGGCTGGGGTGATTGCTCCGGTGACCGGCTCTGGACTTACGAAGAGCTGTCGGCGCTGGTGAAGGATGTCAGGGCCGGCGGGCTGGAGGTTGCGGCGATCGAGAACTTCTCGCCGCGCTTCTGGCATGACGTGCTGCTCGACGGGCCTGAGCGCGCCCAGCAGATCGAGGGGCTGAAGCAGCTCATTCGCGACGCCGGCCGCGCCGGTATTCCCTGCATCGGCTACAATTTCTCGCTCGCCGGCGTCTATGGCTGGACCCGTGGCCCCTACGCCCGAGGCGGCGCCGAATCCGTCGGCTTCGGCGTCGAAAACAGCATCGCCCCAAGCCCGGATGCGCCGATCCCGGACGGCATGATCTGGAACATGCGCTATCGTCACGGCGTCGCCGGCGCTGCCTCCGTTTCCGTCAGTTCGGCGGATCTCTGGGAGCGCCTCAGCCACTTCCTGAAGGAGGTCGTCCCGGTCGCCGAGGAGGCGGGCGTCGTGCTCGGTGCCCACCCGGACGATCCGCCGGCCGAGGAACTGCGGGGCACGGCGCGGCTCGTCAACCGTCCGGAGAAATACGATCGGCTGATGTCAATCGTTGACTCGCCGTCGAACGGGCTCGAACTTTGCCTCGGCTCACTGCAGGAGATGCCGGGCGGCGACATCTACGAGCATGTCCGCCGCTTCGCCCGCTCCGGCCGCATCGGCTACATCCATTTCCGCAACGTGCGCGGAAAGATGCCGCGTTACGTCGAGACCTTCGTCGACGAAGGCGACATCGACATGGCCGAGATCATCCGCATCCTGCGCGACGAAAACTACCAGGGGGTGATGATCCCCGACCATACGCCGGCCATGACCTGCAGCGCCTCCTGGCACGCGGGCAAGGCCTTTGCGCTCGGCTACATGAAGGCGCTGGTGCAGAACGCCGAGGCGCTCGGCCCCGCGCGTTCGATCCCGACAAGCATTGCTGCGGAATAGGAGGCGGAGATGGCCCGTGAGCTTGTCTGTGTCGCGCCCGTCGGCGACCGCTGTGGTGAGGGGGCCGTCTGGTCGGCGGACGAGGCGGCGCTCTACTGGACCGATATCAACCGCTTTCTGATCCACCGCTATGACGAGGCGATATGCGCGGTCAGGACGTGGCTCTTCGACGAGCCGGTGGTGGCGATTTCGTTGACGGGCGAGGACGGCCGCCTGCTCGTCGCGCTTGGATCGAAGCTGATCTGGTGGTGGCCAAAGATGGACCGGCGGCAGGATCACGGCTTCGTCCTGCCCGGTTCGCCGCGGGTGCGGCTGAATGACGGTCGCTCCGATCCCCTCGGAAACTTCTGGGTAGGCTCGATGAAGAACAACGTCCTGCCCGATGGCCAACTCGGCGACGTTGCGCCGGGCAAAGGCATCCTCTACCGGATCGCGCCCGATGGTGCCGTCACCGAATGGCGGCATGGCCTCGGCATTTCCAACACGCTCTGCTGGAGCCCGGACCGAAGCACCTTCTATTTCGGCGATACGCTCGCCAACGAAATCTATGCGTTCGATTATGATGCCACGGACGGCTCGATTTCCGACGAGCGGAACTTTTTCGCCGGCTTCGATCGCGGTTCGCCCGACGGCTCGGCGATCGACAGCGAGGGCTTCGTCTGGAATTGCCGCTATGGCGGTGGCTGCATTGCCCGGGTTGCGCCGGATGGCAGCCTTGCCGAGGCGATCGATATGCCGGTCACCAACATCACCACCTGCACTTTCGGTGGCGCCGACCTGAAGACGCTTTACATCACCACGGCTGGGGGAGGGCCAGCCGAGCGTCTCGCCGGCAGCCTCTATGCCATGCGCGTCGAAGTACCCGGAATGCCGGAAAACCGGTTCGGGGTGGCAAGCCGGTGAGCGCGGAGACCACGCGGCGCGCCCTTGCCTGGGCGCATGGCTGCCTCTCGGTGCAGTCGCTCGGCGGCATGCTCGGCCCGACGCTGTTCCTGCTGCCGGATGGGCGCCAGGTCAGCCCCTTGCACGTTGCGCCCTGGGGCAACGACCCCGAGCGCGAGACACTGCCGGAAATTTTGAAAGAATTGCGTGGCGAGTGGCCCTGCGTGCCTTTCGGCAGCGACGCCAGCCGCACGCTTCCTGCAGGCTGGTTCGTCGACGGTGAGAGTTTCGCCGGCGCCGCCGTGCCGCATGGCCATAGTTCCAACGCCCATTGGGCGTGGGGTGCCTGCGACGACCGCCAGATAACGATGGAGTGCCGTTATCCGGAGAACCATCCAATCCGCTTGCTTCGCCGGCAGGTCGTGCCGGACCCCTACGCGGCCGCCGTCGACATCACCCTGGAGATCGAAGCACGGCGTCCGTGCCGCCTGCCGATCGGCCTGCACCCGACATTCCGGCTCTCGAGCCGCCCCGGTTCGGTAGCCATCGAACCGGCTACCTATGATCAAGTCTGGAGTTTTCCCGGCGATGTCGAACCGGGCGCGGCTCTGTTCTCGCCTGAGCGGCAGTGGCCGTCGCTCGGCAAGGTCGAGACACGTCGCGGTGTGACCATCGACGCGTCTAAAGTGCCGCTCGTCGAAGAGACCGAGGACCTGCTGCAGCTCACGGGTATCGATGGTGGCCTTACGCTCCACTACCGCGACGAGGGGTTTCGCGCCCGGCTGAGATGGCAGAAGGAACATTTTCCGAGCCTTCTGCTCTGGTTCAGCAACCGCGGACGCAAGGCCTATCCCTGGAACGGGCGACACGTGGCGCTCGGCGTCGAGCCGATCGCTTCCGCCTTCGATCTCGGGCCGGCGGTCTCCACGGCCGACAATCCAATCGCGGCATCGGGCGTTGCGACGGCGATTGCCTTCGAACCCGATCAAGCTTTCACCACCCGCTATCGGCTTTCCGTCGAAGCCGCTCCGGTCGGCTGAGCCGTCGCTCGCCCAGCTATTTGCAACTGAAAGGCCAAGAGAATGAAATTGTTGCGTCTCACCGTCGACGGCTCCGCCGTGCCCTGCATCCTCGATGGCGAGGGCAAGGCGCGGGACGTGTCTTCGCTCGTTAAGGACTTCGCGGCGGAGACTTTGCCTGGTGTCTTGGCAGTGCTCTCCGGCGCCGATTTCGCGGCGCTCCCTGTGATGCCGGTGGTCGATGCGGACATCCTGCCGCCGGTCGCAAGGCCCGGTACGATCTGGTGCGTCGGCCTCAACTACTCCGACCATGCGGAAGAGGCGGGACTGCCAGTGCCGTCCGAACCGATCCTCTTCAACAAGGCAGCCGGGACCTATTGCGGCCCGAACGCGCCGCTTCTCCACTCCGAGAAAATGTCGAAGCTGGACTGGGAGGTCGAGCTCGGCATCGTCATCGGCAAGCGGGCGCTCAACGTATCGCGCGCCGAGGCTATGGACCATGTCCTCGGCTACACGATCGTCAACGATGTCTCCGAACGTGCCTGGCAGATGGAGCGCGGCGGCCAGTGGGTGAAGGGCAAGAGCTTCCCGAATTTCTGCCCGACGGGGCCCTGGCTTGTGACGAAAGACGAGGTTCCGAACCCGCAGGCCCTGTCGATGTGGCTCGACGTCAACGGCGAGCGCATGCAGGCGGGCTCGACTGCCCGGATGATCTTCGCCGTCGCGACCATCGTCTCCTACATGAGCGAGTTCTGCGTGCTGGAGCCCGGCGATCTCATCTGCACCGGCACGCCCCCCGGCGTCGGCATGGGCAAGAAGCCGCCGCGCTATCTTGGGCCCGGTGACGTGGTCGAACTCGGCATCGACGGTCTCGGCCGCCAGCGTCAGGTCGTTCAATCCCTCTAGACATGCAGAAGGGTCTCACCATGAAGGAAAAGACGGGACGTTTGGCAGGGCGCATTACCGTGGTCACGGCTGCCGGCCAGGGCATCGGCCGCGCGGTCGCCGAACGACTGATGGCTGAAGGCGCCGAGGTCCACGCCAGCGACATCAATGCCGAGCTGCTCGCCACGCTCGAAGGGGCCACGACGACGCGGCTCGATGCGACGGATGATGTGGCGGTCGGTGCCTATTTCGACGCCTTCGCCCGGGTCGATATCCTGGTGCACGCGGTCGGCTACGTGCATCAGGGCACGATCGAGGAATGCTCGCCCGCCGATTGGCGGCGCTCGGTGAACATTACGCTCGACAGCGCCTACAACGTCATTGCCGGCGCAATCTCGAAGATGAAGGCGGGTGGCGGCAGCATCATCACCATCGGATCGGTCGCCTCCTCGATCAAGGGTTTCCCGCGGCGTGCCGCCTATGGCGCCGCCAAGGGTGGCGTCATCGGTCTCACCAAGGCGGTGGCTGCTGACTACGTTTCTCAGGGCATCCGCTGCAATTCGGTCTGCCCCGGCACTGTCGCTTCGCCCTCCCTGGAAGAGCGCATCGGCGAACTCGGCGAAAAGCTTGGAAGCCGGGACGAGGCCTACCGGTCCTTCATCAGCCGCCAGCCGGCCGGCCGGTTTGGGACGGTGGAAGAGGTCGCCGCCATCTGCGCCTTCCTGGCTTCCGACGAGGCAGCCTTCATCACCGGGCAGGCGATCAATATTGACGGTGGCATCACGATTTGAGCCACGCGGCCGCTGGCTGGCTTGCGGCGCAACATCATCGGCGACGGCCGCTGCTCGGCCCGGAGGTTTTCGATTTCCGAGAGAAGCCAGCCAATCGCCCTCATCCTCGCCCTTGTGGCGGGGATCCAGCGACCCGACGCCTATCGGGTCGAAAGACCCTTTCGGCCCAAGGACTTGGGCCTGCTGGATTTCTGTGAAAGGCACAGAAATGAGGGAAGATTTCGTTGCCTCCTCCCCTCTGCGGCGTCGCAGTACAGCGCGCAATTGTTTGTACGAAGTCGTGAAACGCAAAAAAACACCTCCGGATGCGCTCCGGAGGTGTTTGTTTCTCGTGGCTTTCGGCAGGTGCGGGTCGACGCCTTCGGGTGCCAGCTTTGGTTTAAGCAGACAGCGCCTCGAACTCGGCGAGGATGGCGTCGCCCATTTCGCTCGTGCCGACCCTCCTGGCCCCTTCGGCCATGATGTCGCCGGTGCGGATGCCCTGGTCGAGCACGTTGGCGATCGCCTTTTCCAGATTGTCGGCTTCCTTTGTGAGGTTGAAGGAATAACGCAGGCACATGGCGAAGGAGGCGATCATGGCGATCGGGTTGGCAATGCCCTTGCCGGCAATGTCCGGGGCCGAGCCATGCACCGGCTCATAGAGCGCCTTGCGCTTGCCGCTGACACCGTCCGGTGCACCGAGCGAGGCCGAGGGCAGCATGCCGAGCGAACCGGTGAGCATCGCGGCCACGTCCGACAGCATGTCGCCGAACAGGTTGTCGGTGACGATGACGTCGAACTGCTTGGGCTGGCGCACCAGCTGCATGCCACCGGCGTCGGCCAGCATGTGCTCGAGCTGGACGTCGGCATATTTCGCCTTGTGCGTCTCGGTCACCACCTGGTTCCAGAGCACGCCCGACTTCATGACGTTGCGCTTCTCCATCGAGCAGACGCGGTTGTTCCGGGTGCGGGCCAGTTCGAAGGCGACGCCGGCGATGCGCTCGATCTCGTAGGTGTCATAGACCTGGGTGTCGATGCCGCGCTTCTGGCCGTTGCCGAGATCGATGATCTCCTTCGGTTCACCGAAATAGACGCCACCGGTCAGTTCGCGCACGATCAGGATGTCGAGGCCCTCGACCAGCTCGGGCTTCAGCGAGGAAGCGGCGGCCAGCGCCGGGTAGCAGATCGCCGGGCGCAGGTTGGCGAAGAGTTCGAGATCCTTGCGCAGACGCAGCAGACCGGCTTCCGGGCGAACCTCATAAGGCACCGCATCCCACTTCGGACCACCGACGGCGCCGAACAGCACCGCATCGGCGGCCAGCGCCTTTGCCATGTCCTCTTCCGAGATCGCCTGGCCGTGGGCGTCATAGGCCGAACCGCCGACCAGGCCCTCGTCCGTCACGAAGCCGGCAGAAAGCTCGGCATTCATATAGGCGATGATTTTGCGGACTTCCGCCATGGCTTCCGGGCCGATGCCGTCGCCGGGGAGGATGAAAAGCTTGCGGGCCATTGTCGGCACTCCTGTGGTTTTCAGTCGGTGTAAAGCGGCACGGCCGCGTTGGTAATGTTGCGGGCTAGACCGCTGCCTTCGCGCCTTCGATCTGTCCGATGCGCTCACGCAGCGTGTTTGCGACAGCCTGCGAGGCCGGGGCGAGGGCGATTTCAAGATTGGCGTTGCCGCCGTCGACCTCGATCGCGAGTTTCGAGACGCTGACGCCGAGCCGGCGAACGATGTCGAGCAGGCGGGAAACGATGTTTTCGAGATCGCCGCTCTCGATGGTGTAACGCATCGTGTCGCTCATCATGCCACCTTCGGCCATGGGCGCTGCTCAGGGCGCATGGTCTCGAAGGCGCGTGCGAGTCGCAGCACGCCGATATCGTCGAACTGCTGGCCGATGATCTGCAGGCCGATCGGCAGGCCGCTTGCGGTATAGCCGCAGTTGAGCGAGATCGCCGGCTGGCCGCCCATGTTGACGGCGACGGTGAAGGCGATGTGCTCGAACGGCTTCTGCGGATCGTTGACCGGCGAGGCCCATTCGGCCGGATAGGAGGCCGTCGGCGCGGTCGGCGAGAGGATGAAGTCATAGCCGGAAAGCGCCGCATGCAGCGCGTTGCGCATCGCCTCGATCTGGGCGAAGCCGGTATAGACCTCGCGGCCGGAGAAGTTCTCGGCCGTTTTGATCCAGTCAAAGATATAGGGCAGGATCTGCGCCTGCTTTTCCGGCGAAAGGCGCGACACGTCTTCCCAGCCGCGCGCCCGCCAGAAGCGGTCGAGACCGTCGATCATTTCGCGCGTCAGGAAGGGGCCGATCGGCTCGATGATCGCGCCGGCATCGGCAAAGAGCTGTGCCGCCTTCTTGACCGCCTGTTCCGTTTCTTGCGTGACCGACTGGCCAAAGCCGGCGTCGAGCCAGAGGCCGATCTTCAGACCCTTCGGATCGTGATCAAGATCGAGCCAGGGGAGATCGGCATAGGGCAGGGACATCGTGTCCCGGGCGTCCGGCTGCGACAGCACCGACATATAGAGCGCCGTGTCGGCAACCGTCCGGGTCATCGGCCCGGCGACGCGGCCGATGAAGGGCGGGTTGATCGGCACGCGCCCCGCCGAAGGCTTGAGACCGACGACGCCGCACCAGCCGGCCGGCAGGCGCACCGAACCGCCGATATCCGTACCGATATGAAGAGGCCCGTAGCCGGCTGCGGCAGCCGCGCCTGCGCCTGCGCTCGATCCGCCGGGATTGGCCGAGAGGTCCCACGGGTTGCGGGCGAGCTTGTGGAAGCTGGAAAGGCCGGAAGAGAGCATCCCGTAGTCCGGCATGGTGGTCTTGGCGAGCAGAATGCCGCCCGCCTCGCGGGTGCGGGCCGCCGGCGGCGCATCGGCGGCAGCAGGCGTCAGAGACACGGCGGCGCAGCCGAGCGGCACGGCGGTACCCTTCGTTGCGATGTTCTCCTTGATCGTCACCGGCACGCCGTCGATCGCCCCCAGAGGCTCACCCTTTGCCCAGCGTTCTTCTGATGCCTTGGCGGCCTTGCGGGCTTCAGTCGGATCATAGGCCCAGAGCGCGTTCAGCTTTGGCTCGGAGGCGTCGATGCGGGCAATGACGGCTTCCGTGACGTCGACGGGGGAAAGCTTCTTCGAGCGGTAGGCGTCGACAAGATCGACGGCGGAGAGATCGGCGAGTTCGGACATGGGGCACTTCCTAGGCAAAATGGCAGCGGGCGGACCAGGCCGGCGTCACCGGCTTGGCCTCAGGCGTACGGGTCAGACAGATGTCCTGCCTGCGAGGACAGACGGCGGCATAGGCGCAGCCGGCTGCGGTCGTGGCGGTATGGACCGGCGTTTGCGGTGGCCCATCGGAGCGCACGCGCTTGCGACGCCCGGAAAACGGCTTGGGCACGGCCGCGACCAGCGCCTGGGTGTAGGGATGGCGCGGGTTGTCGAAGACCTCTGTTGTCGGCCCTTCCTCGACGATGCGGCCGAGATGCATGACCGCGACCCTATCGGTAATGGCGCGAACGACGCCGAGATCGTGGCTGATGAAGAGGTAGGAAAGGCCAAGCTTTTCCTGCAGATCCATCATCAGGTTCAAAACCTGCGCCTGGATCGAGACGTCGAGTGCAGACACCGGCTCGTCGGCAACGATCAGCGCCGGCCTTGTGATCAGCGCGCGGGCAATGGCGATGCGCTGGCGCTGGCCGCCGGAGAACTCATGCGGATATTTCTCGGCCGACGCCAAGGGCAGGCCGACTGCCTCCAGAACGTCGGCGATGCGCCGATTGCGTTCTGTGGTGCCGGTCCCACGCTCCAGCGAAACGATCGGCTCGGAGATAATCGTCCTGACCGTATGGCGCGGATCGAGCGAGCCGTAGGGATCCTGGAAGATCGCCTGAAACCCCTTGCGTGCTTCGCGCAGGCCGGCACGATCGAGCGCGTAGATATCCTTGCCGGCGATCGAGACCTGGCCGGACCGCGGCCGTTCTAGTCCCATAACGGCGCGTGCCAGGGTCGATTTGCCCGAGCCGCTTTCGCCGACGATGCCGAGGCTCTGGCCGGCGGCGAGTTCGACGCTAACACCATGGAGCACGCGCAGACGGCTCTGCTTCGAGAAGATCGACGGGCGCGGCAGGTCGTATTCGCGCACCAGATCGGCGGTCTTGAGGATCACCTCGCTCACGGTGCCACCATCCTTTCGCGCGGATGAAAGCAGGCGGCGCGATGCTCCACATTTCCATCGGTATTGATCAGGTCGAGCGCCGGGATCGCCAGCCGACAGTCCGGCTGGGCGTAGGAACAGCGGTCCGCAAAGGAGCAGTAGGGCGGACGGCCAAAAGGGTCTGGAACGATGCCCGGGATGGCGTTCAGCCTCGGTCGCCCTTCGCTTGGCTGTCGCGGCGCGAGTGCCGCGCCATGCGGCGACGCGGCGAAGAGGCCACGGGCATAGGGATGCGCCATGCGGGCAAAGACATCGTCGGTGCGCCCGGTCTCGATGATCCGGCCGGCATACATGACCGCGATGCGGTCGGTCATCTCGGAGACGACGCCGAGATCGTGGGTGATCAGCATCAACGCCGTGCCGGTGTCTTCGATCAGTTCGTCGAGCAGATCGAGGATCTGCGCCTGCACCGTAACGTCGAGCGCCGTCGTCGGCTCGTCGGCGATCAGCAGATCCGGTTCGCAGGCGATCGCCATCGCGATCATCACGCGCTGGCGCTGGCCGCCGGAGAGTTGGTGCGGGTAGAGATCGAGATCGAAGCGCGGCGCCGGCAGGCCGACGCGGTCGAGAAGCGCACGCGCCTTCTTCTCGGCATCGGCTTTCGTTTCGCCGAGGTGCAGCCGCCGCCCCTCGGCGATCTGCGCGCCGATCGATTTGACCGGATTGAGCGCAGTCATCGGCTCCTGGAAGATCATCGCCATGCGCCGGCCGCGATAGCCGCAATAATCGGCTTCGCCCAAGCCCGCGAGATTGCGGCCGTCGAAGGAAAGCTCGCCCCGCACCCGCATGCGTTGCGGCAGCAGGCCCATGACGGCAAGTGCTGTCATCGACTTGCCGCTGCCGGATTCGCCGACGATCCCAAGCCGTTCGCCGCGGTTGAGCTCAAGATCGATGTCGCAGACGATATCGACCGTGTTTTTGCCCGCTGTGAGTTCGACCGACATGCCGGCCATCTGAAGCAAGGGTTTCGTCATCTTTGCCGCCTCACGCGCGGGTCGAGAATGTCGCGCAGGCCGTCGCCGAGCAGGTTGAGGCCGAGCACGGCGAAGGTGATCGCCAGTCCCGGGAAGATCGCGAGCCACGGCGCCTGATAGATGAAGGTCTGCGCGTCGTTCAGCATCTTGCCCCAGCTCGGCATCGGCGGCTGCGTGCCGAGGCCGACATAGGAAAGGCCGGCTTCGGCGACGATCGCCAACGCGAACTGGATCGTCACCTGGACGAGCAGCACGTGGTTGATGTTGGGCAGGATGTGCAGAAACGTGATCGCGACGTCGCCGCGGCCGGCGCATCGCGCGGCCTGCACATATTCGCGTTTCCAGAGACCCATCGAGGCGCCGCGCGTGACGCGGGCAAAGACCGGGATGTTGAAGATGCCGATTGCGATCATCGCATTGGTCGCACCGGGACCGAAGATCGCGGTGATGATGACAGCAGTCAGAAGCGCCGGAAAGGCAAAGGCAAGGTCGCTCATGCGCATCACGAGACCATCGACCCAGCCGCCGCGGGCGGCCGCCCAGGCGCCGAGCGGCACGCCGATGCCGGCGCCGACGAGAACCGCGACGATTGAGACGCTGATCGAGTTGCGGGCGCCGACCATGATCATCGACAGGATGTCGCGGCCGAAGTTGTCGGTGCCGAACCAATGGGCAAGGCTCGGCCCCTGCAGTTTGTCGCGGAAATTCATCGCCGTTGGCGAATAGGGCGTCCAGACATAGGAGACGACAGCCATCGCCACGAGGATGAGGGTAACGGTGGCGCCGATCGTCAGGTTTCGGCTGCCGATGAGCTTGGAGAAGAGGCCGGGTTGCGCGGCGGTTGCGGGAGCGGACATCAGTGGCCTCCCCGCGACAGGCGCGGATCCAGATAGCCGTAGACCAGATCGACGAGGAAATTGATGGTGATGACGGAAGCGGCAAGCAGCGTCACCAGCGTCTGCACTGTCACGAGGTCGCGCTGGGCGATCGCCTGGAAGACGAGGCGGCCGATACCCGGCAGGTTGAAGACGTTTTCGATGATGATCGTACCGGCAAGCAGGAAGGAAAATTGCAGGCCGATGATGGTGACGACCGGAATGAGGGCATTCGGCACCGCATGCTTCCAGAGCGCGCCGGAACGGCTAAGCCCCTTGGCGCGGGCGGTGCGAATGAAATCTTCGCCGAGCGTTTCGATGACGGCCGAGCGGGTGACGCGGCCGAGAATGGCGGCAAGCGGCAGGCCGAGCGCGAGCGCAGGCAGGATGAGCGAATGCAAGCCGTTCCAGATACCGCCTTCCCAGCCGGCAAAGCCGGAGGCCGGGAACCAGGCGAGCTTCAGGGCGAAGAGCAGGATGAAAAGCAAAGCGAGCCAGAAATTGGGAATGGCGACGCCAACCTGGGCGATGCCCATGACGACGGTGTCGCCGGCCTTGCCGCGGTTGGCGGCGGCATAGACGCCGATAGCGATGGCGACGACGACGGAGATTGCCATGGAGAGCAGCGCCAGCGGCAGCGTCACCAGGATGCGCGGGCCGAGCAGCTCTCGGATCGGCACCGAGTAAGTCAGGCTCATGCCGAAATCGCCGACGACGAAGCCGCCGATCCAGTGGAGGTAGCGGATCCAGATCGGCTGATCGAGGCCAAACTGCCGGTGCAGCGCGGCGATCGCATCTGCGTCGGCATTCATGCCAAGCATCAGTACGGCCGGGTCGCCGGGCAGCACCTGCATCAGCAGAAAGACGATGACTGAGGCGACCAGCGTCGTCAGCAAGAGCGACACGAGGCGACCGCCAATGAAGGAAATCACATCAACCTCCCGGAAAGAGCGAGCGTTGACCGGCGTCGGGGGCGTCGGTCAACGGCAGATCTGCGCCCACTCCCTCAGACGAAGGAGCGGATGCCAGAGCGGGATGCGGTTTTCCGCCCGCATCCCGCTCAATGAAAGTCGATCAGTTTTCCCAATAGGTCTGGGTCTGGTCGTCGGCCGGCACCGGCATGTTCTTCCAGAGACCTTTGACCTTCTTGTTCCAGACGCCGATCTTCGGCAGCGCGTAGAGGAACACGTTTGGTTCGTCGGCCGCGAGCTTGCGCTGGAGCTGGCCGATCAGGTCCATCTGCTCGGCCTCGGTCGCAGCCAGCGTGTAGGACTTGTAGAGCGCCTTGTATTCAGGGTTCTGGTAATTGAAGTAGTACTTGTCGCGGGCATAGATATCGAGGTCGCGGGCTTCCGCATGGGCGATGATCGTCGCGTCGAAGTTCGAGTTCTTGAACACCTGATCCAGCCATTGTGCGAACTCGATCGGAACGAGGTTCACCTTGACGCCGACTTCGCTGAGCATGGCTGCGATGATCTCACCGCCACGGCGGGCATAGGCCGGCGGCGGCAGCATGATGGTGATTTCGAGGTTCTGAACGCCCGCTTCCTGCAGCAGTTGCTGCGCCTTGCCCGGGTCATAGGGGTAAGTCTCGTTCAGATCGACATAGCCGGGCTCGACCGGCGAATAATGCGAGCCGATGGTCGTTCCGAAGCCCGAATAGGTGCCTTCGACCAGCGCCTTGCGGTCGATCGCATGGGCGAGCGCCTGCCGGACGCGCACGTCGTCGAAGGGCTTCTTCGCATTGTTGAGCGCGAGCACGACCTTGCCCGAGGTGCTGCCAACCTCGACCTGCAGGTTCGGGTCGCTCTGGAATTGGCTGACCAGTTCTGCGGCCTGGAACATCGGGAAAGCGTCGACATTGCCGGCGAGAACGGCAGCGGCGGCAGCCGACGGGTCGCTGATGAACTTGAAGGTCACTTCGCTGAGCTTGGCCGGTTCGCCCCAATAGTCGCCGTTCTTTTCAAGCACCACCTTGTCGCCCTTCGCCCATTCCTTGAACTTGAACGGGCCGGTGCCAACAGGCTTGGTCTTGTTGTCTGCGGCCGACGACGGCGCGATCATCACAGCGTCGCCCCAGGCCATGTTGAAGAGGAAGTTGGAGGCCGGGCGCTTCAGCGTCACGACCGCGGTCGCCGGATCCGGGCATTCGGTCTTTTCGATTGGCTCGAACAGGCCCTTCTGCGCATTGGTGGAATCGGCCGAGACGGCGCGCTCATAGGAGAATTTCACGACAGAGCAGTCGAAAGCGGTGCCATCGTGGAACTTGACGCCCTGGCGAAGCTTGAAGCTGTAGGTCTTCTGGTCGTCGGAGATCGTCCAGCTTTCGGCGAGCAGCGGCTTCACCGTGCCGTCTTCGACCACGCGGACGAGACCTTCGAAAAGGTTGCCGTAGGTGATGTAGCGGATCGGTGCTGCAGCACCCGCGGTCGGGTCAAGGCCCGGCGGCTCAAGCACCTGGCCGACGGTGATCGTATCCTTGGCCATCGCCGGCGTCAGCGACGCGGCGATGAAGCACGAGGCAAGCGCCAGTTTCGTCAAGTTCATGATGGTTCCCCCGCTTTGCGGTTTCGTTGTTCATGGTCCCAGAAATCGGATCGAAATAATCAGATCGAGCGTCCGCCGTCGACGTCGAGCGCCACGCCGGTGATCATCGATGCCTGCGGCGAGGCGACGAAGAAGGCGGCCTCCGCAAGGTCTTCCGGCTTCAACAGGCGTCCGAGCGGAATGGAATCGCGGAACTTCTTGCGGATTTCCTCGGAGTCCTCGCCCATGAAGGTGGAAAGCAGCGGCGTTTCGCCGGCGACCGGGTTGAGCGCGACGACACGGATGTTGAAGGGCGCGAGCTCGATCGCGAGCGCCTTGGTGGCCGAGACGACCCAGCCCTTGGTCGCGTTGTACCAGGCAAGGTTCGGACGCGGCCGGTTGGCGCCGGTCGATGCGATGTTGACGATGACGCCGGTCTTGTTTTCCTTCATGTGCGGCAGCAGCGCCCGCGTCATCAGATAGACGCCGCGCACATTGACGCCGAGGATGCGGTCGAACTCGTCGGGCTCGACCAGTTCGGCGTTTTGCGGCTTGTGGCCGATGCCGGCATTGTTGATCAGGATATCGACGCGTCCGAACTGCTGCAGACCCGCTGCAACGGCGGCTTCGACATCCGTCTCCTTGGCGATATCGGCAACCACGGGAACCGCGTTGGCTCCCAGTTCCTTGGAGACGCGCTCTGCCCCCGTTGCATCGCGGTCGACGACGATGACCTTGGCGCCGCCTTCGACGAACCGCTTCGCAATGCCCTCGCCGAAGCCGGAGCCTGCACCGGTGATGAGAGCGACCTTACCTTCTAGTGACACGTGTAGTTCCTCCCGAGGAGACTTAGATCATGGGTTAGAGCGGGATGCGGGCGGAAACCGCGCACGCTTTTCCTCATCCCGCTCTAGCCGTGGTAGACAGAGATGGTTTTCATGCTGGCAAAGCCGTAGAGCGCCTCAAAACCCTTCTCGCGGCCATGGCCGGATTTCTTGACGCCGCCAAAGGGCAGCTCGACGCCGCCGCCGGCGCCGTAATTGTTGATGAAGACCTGGCCGGCATGGACGGCGCGCGCCATGCGCAGCTGCCGGCCGCCATCATTGGTCCAAACGCCGCAGACGAGACCATAGTCGGTGCCGTTGGCGAGCCGGACGGCCTCTTCTTCGCCGTCGAAGGCCATGATCACCTGAACCGGGCCGAAGATCTCTTCCTGCACGGTGCGGTGTTCGTGCGGCACGTCACGCAATAGGGTGGGGGCGACATAGGCACCTTTCGAGGGCGCGTCAGCGACGATTTCGCCCTGCGCCGCGACCTTCAGGCCATCCTTGGCGGCGTCTGCAAGGAAGCCCTCGACGATCGCCTTCTGCCTCTGCGAGACGACCGGTCCGACCGAGAGATCGCTACCGGCCGGTCCGACCTTCAGCCCCCGGTATCGCTCGCTCATGCGTGCCACCACGTCTTCATAGACGGCGCGCTCGACCAGAATACGCGACGATGCCGAGCAGGTCTGGCCGGCATTCTGAATGCCGGCATTGACGAGGAAGGGGACCGCGCGGTCGAGATCCGCATCGGCAAAGACGATCTGCGCTGACTTGCCGCCGAGTTCCAGCGTCACCGGCACGGCGTTCTTGGCTGCGGCCGCCTGTACCATTTCGCCGGTGCGCACCGAACCGGTGAACGAGATGTGGTTGACGTCGGGATGTTCGGAAAGGGCAGCCCCTGCCTCCGAGCCGAAGCCGGTGACGATGTTCAAGGCACCCGACGGCAGGCCTTCTTCTTCGGCGATGCGGGCGAATTCGAGGATCGTCAGGCAAGCCTCTTCTGCCGGCTTGACCACGGCCGCGTTGCCCATGGCAAGGGCTGCGCCGAGGCTGCGGCCGAGGATCTGCATCGGATAGTTCCAGGGGATGATGTGGCCAGTGACGCCATGCGGCTCATAGACGGTCAGCACGGTGAAGCCGTTCTGATACGGGATCGTGTCGCCATGCACCTTATCGGCGGCGCCGCCGTAGAATTCGAGATAGCGGGCAAGCGCCACGACGTCGGCCCGCGCTTGCGTCAGCGGCTTGCCGACATCGCGTGCTTCGAGTTCCGTCAGAAGGTCGATGTTGCGCAGCACGCCCGCCGAAATCCGGGTCAGCACCCGGCCACGCTCGGTCGGCGTCATGCGGCCCCAGTCACCTGCGAGTGCCGCACGGGCCGAGCGCACGGCGAGATCGATATCATCCCGGGTGCCCCGGGCGATGCGCGCGAATTCCTGGCCATTGGATGGGTCGCGCACGGCAATGAACTCGCCGTTCGTTGCGTCCTGCCACTTGTTCGCGATAAAATTGCCGTAGCTCTTCACAGTCATGCCTCTTTGTCAGTCCCGCGCTCTTCAAGCAGCGCCTTCAATCTCATGGCCGTCGCATTGATATGCGCGCGCGCCAGCTTCTCGGCTTCATCAAGGTTCCGTGCGGCGATCGCCTCAACGATCAGCCCGTGTTCGGCGACGGCTGTGCTCGCCCGTTCGCTGGACAGCGAAAACGCCGGTGCAAACACCTGCGAGGTCATGCGCAGGAGCGGCCCGAGCGGCGCCAGCGACGCATTGCGTGAGGCACCAACGATCGCTTCGTGAAATATGACATTGGATTGGGTGTAGGCACCCGGATCCCAATTCTCTACGATCTTGCGCTGGCGCTCGACCTGTTTTGCCAGGTCCTTGATTTCGGCCGTGGTTGCGCGTTCGGCAGCGTTACGCGCCGCAACGCCATCCATCGCTTCGCGCACCGCGTAGGCGTCGAGCAGTTTCGGCAGGTCGGCGGTTGCGACCCTGACACCGCTGCCTGGCTTGTTGACGACCAGCCCGTCGCGCTCCAGCACCCGCAACGCTTCTCGAAGTGGCGTGCGGCTGATGCCGAACTCGGCAGCGATCTTCTCCTGGCGGAGGGTCGCGCCGGGCGCATAGACACCAGCATAGATGCGTTCGCGAAGTGCCTGTGCCACTTCGTCGAGAAGGCGCGATTGGCTTCGCCATTCGAAGGATTGGTTCATGGATCCCTCCCAAGATCGAAGCAAATTGTATCCAGGATACAGACGGTGTCAATCGGGGAGTGAGCGGTAGACGCGCGATCGCGGACCGAAACGGGGACGATACTGCGTCTCCCCACCTTCTTGTCCGGGCGACGAGCTCGCGCTGGGCCATCTGCCGCGCGCGATCAACATTCCCTTGGATGAACTCGAAACCTGGCCCGCCGAACCGCCGCAAGACAACGAGACTATCGCCTATTGCCGCGCCCTATTGCGTCGTCTCCTTCGAGACTGTCGCCTCCCTCAGCGCGAAGGGTTTCCAGGTCCACCGGCTCGAAGATGGTTTCCCGGAATGTGAGGCGGCCGGATTGCGGGTCGAAACGGCCGCTTGAGACGCTCGCGTGCAAACAGTATGAGCCCATTTCAGGGCTCGATGTCGAGCTCAGGATAGCGGCGAAAGATACCGTCCTCGTTGAAGGCGAGCCGCCGCGGGGAAGCGAGATAGGCGGCGAGTTTCGGCCTCGCTTTCACCGAGGCATGCAGCTTCATGAGGTTCGGATACCGTGCCTCATAGTGCCGCATTGCCTTGGCGAAGGCATAGCGCAATCCTTCGATCACCTGGAACAGCGAGAGGTCGACATAGGTCAGGCCATTACCGACGGCGTGGCCACTGCCATCAGGGTTTTGCGCGAGAACGCGCTCGAAATAGCCGAGAAACTTGGGGATGCGGTTGGTGACGAATTCGGCCGCGCGGGCCTTGGCCTCTTGCTTCTGGTCTTCGTAATAATTCGAGGTCGCGATCGGGTGGTGGGTATCATGCACTTCGGCGACGAAATCGGTGATGGTGAGCTGCAGGCCGTTGGCGAACCAGCGAAGCGGCTCATCGTCAGGCGCGAGGCGGAGTTTGGGGCCGAGGTAGAAGAGAATGTTCGCCACGTGCGAGACGATCTGGTCGCCATCCCTCAGGAACGGCGGCGCGAAGGGGATGTGCACTTCGGTGGCGCTCTCCATCAGCCTCATCATTTCGCCAGTGCCGCGGCCCGGTTCGCGCGTGACGTCAACATAGTCGGCGCCAGCATCTTCGAGCGCGAGGCGCACGAACTCTCCGCGGCCCTGAATGCCGTCCCAATAGTACAACTCATAGGTCATGGAAGCCTCGATCCGGTTCGATATCCGATGGATATAGGCTCGCGAAGGCTCACGGCGAGGGCTGGATCGCCGTTGGGCGCCGCACTCTGTCGGGCGGGCCAGGACCCATGCTATGCATCTGGGATCAAGCAGGGGATGCCAGGGTGAGCAAGCCGAACTATCGCGACATCGCCGCGCTCGCCGGTGTGGGAACGGCCACGGTCGAGCGGGTGCTCAACGGGCGCGGCGGCGTTCGTCCAGACCTTGTCGAGAAGGTGGTGGTCGCCGCGCGCACACTGAATTATCCGCGCACGCTTCCCGATACGCATCGTGGGCTGCTGCGCATCGACGTGCTGATGGTCCGCCCCGAAACAACCTTCTATCGCCGCCTCTCCAAGGCGTTCGAAAGGATCGCCGAGACACTCGATCCGCTTGTCGTCGTGCAGCGCAGCTTCACCGAGGAGATGAAACCGGACGAGATTGCGCGGCGGATTCTGTCGACCGAGGTGCCGCGTGCCGGCCTGATCCTCGCGGTGCCGAACAGCCCGCTGATCAGCGCGGCGGTCGAAGCCGTCGTCGCGCGCGGCGTGCCGGTCATCCACGTCGTAACGCGGGCGTCCGAAAAGTTGGGCGAATTCGTCGGCATCGACAACGACGCGGCCGGAAGAACGGCAGCCCTCTTCATCGCCCGCATGGCGCAAAGGCCTGGTCCCGTCGTCGCGCTCTGCCATCCGATCTATCAGGTCCACCGCGATCGTCTCAGCGGCTTTTCGGCCTATTTCCGTGAACATCCGGGCGAGCGCCGTTTCGAATGGCTGGGCTTCACCCGCGACGAGGAGCACTACAGCGCCGAAGCGTTGCGGTCCGCGCTGGACATGTATCCGGATATGGCCGGGCTCTATAACGCCGGCGGCGCCAACGCCGCCCTGATCGATGTGCTCCGCCGGCATCCGCGCGGCAACGAGATCTTCTTCGTCGGCCACGAACTGACCGACTATACGCGCAAGGCGCTCGCCGACGGCATCATGGACGTCGTGCTGGACCAGGCACCCGAAGCGCAGGCCCGCCGCGCCCTCGATCTTGTCCTCCGCCGGATCGGCCTCTCCGAGATGGAGCCGGACAATGCGCCCATCCGCTTCATCACCATCACGGCCGAGAGCCTTTGATCTGATTTGATCAAACTAGGTTTCGCGGTTCAGAACGCCTCCTGCTAGATTTTTGTCAAGAAGGAGAACGCGGATCCGACGGAACCGGAAGGCCACCTCCTTCACAGGAATTTGGGCGGAACGCACTCGGTCCGCCGGGAGGAGCGTTATGGACGACTTAAAATACGGGACGCGCAACAAGCGCGGCGACTGGGCACCGAACCAGCCGATCGAGACGGCACCGCTGTTTGCCTTTCCGCCCAGGCTGCTGGCGCTCGCAAAGTGGCTGCCGCACTATTTCTTTCCGTGGAATGCGATCTTCGCGGCTTCCGCCGTTGCCTACTGGGCCTGGGTGATCCCGCCGGTCGAGACGATGCAGACGCTCGGTATTGGCTGGATCGCCTGGCTTTACGTGGTGAACGCGGTCTGCGTCTTCCTGTTCTACGGCGCGTTCGAACTGCATCTCTATGTGCTGAAGCGGCAGAAAAACCGCTTCAAGTACAATGGTAAGTTCCCGGCCGAGCAGAAGAGCAAGGCGTTCTGGTTCGAAAGCCAGAACCTCGACAATGTCCTGCGCACGTTCCTTTCGGGCGTGACCATCTGGACCGCCGTCGAGGTCTGCATGCTCTTCGCCTATGCCAATGGCTATGCGCCGTGGCTCACCTTCGCGGAAAATCCGTGGACGCTCGCTCTGGTCGCACTCGTCGTGCCTGTTATCCACGAGTTCCACTTCTTCTGCATCCACCGGCTCATCCACACGCCGTTGCTCTACAAGTGGGTGCACTCGGTCCACCACAATTCGGTGAACCCGTCGCCGTGGTCGTCGCTGTCGATGCATCCGGTCGAACACCTGCTCTACTTCGGAACCGCCTTCTATCACCTGATCCTGCCGTCCAACCCGATCCTGATGCTCTACCAGCTTCACTATGCGGGCTTCGGCGCCATTCCCGGCCATGTCGGCTTCGACAAGGTCGAGGTCGGCGAAGAGACGCTCGTCGATAGCCACGCCTACGCGCATTACCTGCACCACAAGTATTTCGAGGTGAACTATGGCGACGCCCTGATCCCGCTCGATCGCTGGTTCGGCACCTGGCACGACGGTTCGGCCGATGGCGAGGCCCGGATGCAGGAGCGTTACCGCAAGCGTAAAGAGAAACTCGCAGCCCGCAAGGCACGCAACACCATCGGGGAGGCAGCAGAATGAGCGATCTATCGACCTGGGTACCAGCCTGCAAACTGGAGGACATCGAACAGGAAGGCGCGATCCGCTTCGACCATGCCGGTCGCACCTACGCCGTCTACCGCGGCCCGGACGACAGCGTCTATTGCACTACCGGCCTCTGCACCCATGAGGCGATCCATCTCGCCGATGGCCTCGTCATGGATTACGAGGTGGAATGTCCCAAGCATTCCGGCGCCTTCGACTACCGCACCGGTGAAGCCCTCAGGCTTCCCGCCTGCGAAAACCTCAGGACCTACCCCGCCGAAGTCGTCGACGGAGAGGTCCGCGTGGCCCTCGGCTAGAGTTCCACTCGGCATTGAAGGCCCGTCGGGCCTCCGGAATGCACGCGGGTGGTCCGGCACCCTTTTGGGAGGAAATCATGAAATCCATGTACCTGGCGGCAGCGCTTGCCGCCTTGATGGGAAGTGCTGCTTCTGCGGAGACGATCGGCGTCTCGATGCAGAGCTTCGACAACAACTTCCAGACGCTGCTGCGCGAAGGCATCAACGCGAAGGCATCGGAGACAGGCGGTGTCAGTGTCCAGATCGAGGACGCCCAGACCGACATCTCCAAGCAGCTCAACCAGGTCAACAACTTCATCGCGTCTGGCGTCGATGCGATCATCACGACACTGGCCGATACTTCGGCGGCTCCGGGCATCAGCGAGGCGGCAGAGAAGGCCGGTATCCCGCTCGTCTATCTCAACCTGCAGCCCGACAATGTCGCCAGCCTGCCGCAAAAGCAGGCCTATGTCGGCAGTCGCGAAACCGACTCCGGCAAGCTGGGCGCCGAGGCCGCCTGTTCGCTGCTGAAGGAAAAGGGCAAGGCCAGTGATGCGCAGGTCTATATCCTGATGGGCGATCTCGCCCACCAGGCCTCGCGTGATCGCACCTCGTCCTTCAAGGAGACGCTCGCCGCCGGAGACTGCAAGGGTGCTGTCATCGCCGATGAGCAATCGGCTGCCTGGACGCGCACCAACGCGATGGACCTCACCACCAACTGGATCACCGCCGGTCGCCCGATCGACGTGGTCTTCGCCAACAACGACGAAATGGCGATCGGCGCCATCCAGGCGCTGAAAGCCGCGGGTGTGTCGATGGATGACGTGATCGTCGTCGGCATCGACGCCACGCAGGATGGCCTCGCCGCCATGGCCGCCGGCGACCTCGATGCGACGGTGTTCCAGAACGCCAAGGGGCAGTCGGCCAGCGCGCTCGATGCCGCCGTTGCCTTGGCACGCGGCAAGGCCGTCGAACGGGAAGTGATGGTTCCCTTCGAGCTCGTCACGCCCAAGAACATGGCCGACTACACCACCCGCAACTGATCCGCCTACTGCATGTTTCCTTTAATCGGAGCCGATCAAGGGGACAAAACATGCAGGCATTCAAAGTTCGACAGCGACCTCTATGCGTCTGATAAGACGCGCGGCGCTGTGGGCCGGCGCATTTCTCCTGCCTGCGCCGGCCACCTCTTTTTTGAGCGGGATGAGGAAAATTGCGTGCGGTCTTCCGCCCGCATCCACTCCACCATTTGATCAATGGAGCACGTCATGGACGGCATGGTCATCATCGGCGCCGGGGAGTCCGGCACGCGCGCGGCCTTTGCGCTCAGGGAATCGGGCTTTGCCGGCAGCGTCACACTGGTCGGCACGGAACCGCATCTGCCCTATGAGCGGCCGCCACTGTCGAAACCGATCAATGGCGCGGTACAGATGAAGCCGATCTGCGGCGCTGAGGCGCTGGAGGCAGCCGGTATCGATTACCGCCAGGGAGTTTCTGCATCTCGACTGGATGCCGATGACCGCACCGTCACCTTGAGCGATGGCCGGACGCTCACCTATGACAAGCTGCTGCTCGCCACCGGTGCCCGCCCGAGACGGCTCACTTGCCCAGGAGCCGAGCGCGCGCTCGATTTCCGCACCTACCCGGATGCGGCGGCGATCTTCGCCCGTGCCGAAGGCGGCAGACAAGTTGCGATCATCGGCGGCGGGCTCATCGGCATGGAACTCGCGGCGGTGCTGCGCGGCAAGGGCATCGCTGTCAGCGTCATCGAAATGGCGCCGAAGCCGCTCGGCCGCGCCGTTCCGCCGCGCTTTGCTGCGAGGCTCCACGCCCGGCATCTGGACGAAGGCGTTGCCTTCCATCTCGGACAGGGCATCGCCGAAATCACCGATGATGCGGTTGTTCTTGCCGGTGGCGCCGCGGTGCCGGCCGATATCGTCGTCGCCGCCATCGGCGTCCAGCCGGATACAGCACTCGCAGAGGCGGCAGGGCTTGCCGTCGGCAACGGTATCCTGACCGATGGCTATCTGCGCACCAGCGACCCGAACATCTTTGCATCAGGCGATTGCGCCGCCGTGGCCCAGCCGACGGGCGGGCATGTGCGCTTCGAAAGCTGGCGCAATGCGCGCAACCAGGCGGAGGTAGCGGCCCGCAACATGGCCGGCGGCAAGGAGACCTTCGCCGCCATCCCCTGGTTCTGGACCGATCAATATGACCTCGGCCTGCAGGTGGCAGGCCTGCCGCATCCGGACCATCAAAGCGTGACGCGCCAGCTCGACGGCGGCGAACTCGAATTCTACCTGGATGGCGGGCGTCTCGTCGCGGCCGCAGGCCTTGGTCTCGGCAACGGTCTGGCCAAGGACATCAAGCTCGCGGAAATGCTGATTGCCGCCGGTATCAGCCCGGCCCCCTCTGCGCTTGCCGACGCCAGCGTCAACCTCAAGGCGCTGCTCAAAAGTGCCAGGGCCGCTTGATGCAGAAGCTGCTTGTCTTTCAATCGCTCTGGGCGATGGAGCGCCGGCATGCCGACGGCTTTGAGCGCAGTCTCGAAGAGAACATCGCAATGATCTTTGAAGCCGGGTTCGATGGCATCAGCGCGCACTATACCAATCGGCGCGATGTCGAGCATCTCAATGCCGTGATCCGCGGCACCGGCCTGAAGATCGAGGGCGTCTGCTTTCCGAGAAGCGTCGAGGATCTGCGCCTGACGCTGGAATTGGCCTCGGAGTTCCCGGTGAGCCACATCGACCTGCAAGCCGACATTCGTCCGCGCCGGGTCGAGGATTGCCTGCCGCTCGTTGACGGGTGGACGCGGCTTGCCGAGGAGATGGGCGTTCCCCTCTATATCGAAACCCATCGCCACCGGATCACCAGCGATCTCCTCTTCACGCTCGACCTGCTCGACCTGCGGCCCAAGCTGCCGCTCTTGGCCGATCTCTCGCACTATCTCGTTGGCCGGGAGTTCGCTTTCCCCGTCGAAGACGAGAGCCACGCCCAGATCCAACGGATCTTGCGCAATGCCGGCGCCTTCCACGGGCGCATCGGCTCGTGCCAGCAGATTCAGATCGAGCTTTCCTTTCCGCACCATCAGCCCTGGGTCGATCTTTTCGGTGAGTGGTGGGGCTACGGCTTCCGGAACTGGCGCTCCCGCGCTGCTGAAGATGCCGAGCTGGTGATGACCTGCGAGCTCGGCCCAAGGCCCTATGCCATCACCGACAGGGATGGCAACGACTCGACCGACCGGTGGGCCGAGGCGCTCCTGTTACGCGAGATGGTCCGCGACATCTGGGCCGAGAGCGCAATCTCGCCCGATAGGAGCGCAAGATTTGAGGACGCTTGAACTCGTCATTTAACGAAGGACGGCCGGAATGGCAGATTGTGCTCCAGGCCGAGCCATGGCGGGTTTTCCGCGTACATTTCCACGATCAGCGTCTTGATCAGCTCGATGTAGCGCGAATTGTCGCCGATCCGGTGGTTGAGGATAACGGGCGAGGTCGCCCGCTCACCCTCGATCATGCGATAGTGCAGGTCGGAGCGGACCTGACGCGCCGAGGAGGGGACAATGCAAAGTCCGGCATCCGAGGCGACGAGGCCAAGCGCACTCTGGATTTCGCGCACCTCATGCACCTCGGCGGGGCGCACATCCTCAGCGTGAAGCAGGCTCAGCACGTGGTCGGCATAGCTCGGGCGCGGTTCCTTCGGGTAGACGATCAGCTTTTGCCCGGCAATCGCGCTTAACGGCAGGGGAGACGTATCATCGGCAAACGGCGTGCCCTGCGGTATCGCCAAGGCAAGGCGCTCTTCCCGCATGAGGATGCCGGCGACGTTGGGATCGTTGTGATGCAGTCGGCCGAAGCCGACATCGATCCGGCCCTCCTTCAGCGCCGCAATCTGCTGCACCGACACCATCTCAAGAAGCCGGATATCGAGCTCCGGCGCATTCTGCCTGAGCTTGCGCACCAGCGTCGGCAGCCCGCCATAGAGGGTTGAGGCCACGAAGCCGATCGACAGCACACGATTCTGGTTAAGGCCGACGCGGCGGGTTGCCTCCACCATCTGCTCCACCCGGCCGAGCACTTGCAGCGATTGTTCGTAAAACAATCGCCCCGCTTCCGTCAGCCGCACCGGGCGGCTCTTGCGGATGATCAGCGGCACGCCCAGTTCTTCCTCGAGTAGCTGGATTTGCCTGCTCAAGGGCGGCTGGGCGATGTGCAACTGCTCGGCGGCGCGGGTGAAATTGCGTTCGCGGGCGACCGCGACGAAGTAGCGAAGCTGGCGCAGGTCCAATGTTACAGCCCTTGTTTTCCTACCATTGTGGTATGCTGCAGTGCGGCAAGCGCATGAATGCGCGTAATCTTTGCCATACTATACCGTCAAGGTATCATAGATAACCTATTTGGTGTTGGACGTCACCCGCTGCGTGGGCGCACAGTCACGCGATGAACACGACCCTTGCACCCATCACCCCGGCAGCAGCCCTCTTCCCCGTCGTCGAACGGGTCGAGACGATGCTGGTCGATCTGCCGACGATCCGGCCGCACAAGCTGTCGGTCGCAACCATGACCGGCCAGACATTGATGCTGGTGAAGGTTCATTGCAGCGACGGCACGGTCGGCATCGGCGAAGGCACGACGATCGGCGGGCTCGCCTATGGCGGCGAAAGCCCGGAAAGCATGAAGCTTGCCATCGATACCTATTTCGCGCCGCTCATGATCGGTGAAGACGCGACCCGCGTTCGCGCCCTGATGGCCCGGATCGGCACGGCGGTGAAGGAAAACCGCTTCGCCAAGAGCGCGGTGGAAACGGCGCTGCTCGACGCCCATGGCAAGCGCCTGGGTCTGCCGATCAGCGAACTGTTGGGCGGGGCACTGCGCAAGCGCCTGCCGGTCGCTTGGACGTTGGCGTCGGGTGATACGGCCAAGGATATCGCCGAAGCCGAGAAGATGCTCGAGCTACGCCGTCATCGGATCTTCAAGCTGAAGATCGGTGCCAGGCCGCTGAAGGACGATATCGCCCATGTGGCGACGATCAAGAAGGCGCTCGGCGAGCGCGGCGCGGTGCGTGTCGACGTCAACATGGCCTGGAGCGAATTCGAAGCAGCCTATGGCATGGCGGCGCTCGCCGATGCCGGTTGCGAACTGGTCGAGCAGCCGGTGGCTTCGACCGCAGCGCTCGGTCGCCTCGTGCGCCGCTTCCCGCTGGCGCTGATGGCCGACGAGTCCCTCACCGGACCCGAGAGCGCCTTCGAGATCGCCAAGACCAAGGGCGCCGACGTCTTTGCGATCAAGATCGAGCAGAGCGGTGGCCTGTTCAATGCGCAGCGCGTGGCGGTCATCGCCGATGCCGCGGGCATTGAACTCTACGGCGGCACGATGCTGGAAGGCGGTGTCGGCACAGTGGCGTCAGCCCACGTGTTTTCCACCTTCGCCAAGCTGCAATGGGGTACGGAACTCTTCGGCCCGCTGCTATTGACCGAGGAAATCCTGGCGACGCCGCTCGACTACAGCGACTTCGAACTGACGGTGCCGGATGGTCCAGGGCTCGGGATCGAACTCGACGAAGACCGGCTGAAATTCTTTGCGCGCGACGGGCTGCGCAAGACCATCAGCGTTGCAAAGTGAGGAGAGAGCGATGCTGTTTCACGTCAGAATGGATGTGCGCATCCCCCATGACTTTCCGGCCGAACAGGCAGCGGAGATCATCGCGCGGGAGAAGGCCTATTCGCAAGCGCTGCAGCAAAGCGGCAAGTGGCGGCACATCTGGCGGATCGCCGGTCAGTACGCGAATTACAGCGTCTTCGACGTCAGAGACAATGCCGAGCTGCACGAGGTCCTCTCGGGCCTGCCGCTCTTCAAGTTCATGCAGATCGAGGTCACGCCGCTGCTTCGGCACCCATCCTCGATCCGCGAGGACGATAGCTGAGAATTTGTGCGTGCCGCGGCCGGGAGGTTTGGCCAGCGGCTTGAGCTTCAAGACAATCCAAGTGGAGGAATTGAAATGAGCGTGAAGATTTTCGACAAGCCGGAAACTCAAGCTTTCCTGAAGGTTCTGAGCGGCCTCGACAAGGACGGCGGCAACCCGCGCGTCAAAGAGATCGTGCACCGGCTGATGTCCGACCTGTTCAAGGCGATCGACGATCTCGACATCACCCCGGACGAATACTGGACCGGCATTGCCTGGCTAAACGAGATCGGCGCTGCCGGCCAGGCCGGCCTGATCTCGCCCGGCCTCGGCCTCGATCACTTCCTCGACGAACGTCTCGACGCGATCGACGAAGCGCTCGGTATCGAGAACCAGACGCCGCGCACCATCGAAGGTCCGCTCTATGTCGCCGGCGCGCCGGCCTCGGAAGGCTTCGCCCGCCTCGACGACGGTCGCGACACCAATGGCAAGACGCTGATCATGCACGGCACCGTCTATGACGCCGCCGGCCAGCCGCTGAAAGGTGCAACGGTCGAAGTCTGGCACTGTGACACTCGTGGCTTCTATTCGCATTTCGACCCGACCGGTCTGCAGGCGCCGTTCAACATGCGCCGCACGATCGTCACAGACGCCAACGGCTGTTACAAGTTTAGGAGCATCGTACCGCATGGCTACGGCGTGCCCCCGGGCAGCCCGACTGAGCAGTTGCTCTCGGCCCTTGGTCGCCATGGCCAGCGCCCGGCCCATATCCATTTCTTCATCAGCGCTGACGGTCACCGCAAGCTGACCACCCAGATCAACATCGCCGGCGACCCGCTGGTCAACGACGACTTCGCCTATGCGACCCGGGATGGTCTGGTGCCCGATGTCACCGAGCGCACCGACGAGGCGAGCATCAAGGCCAACAATCTCTCCGGCCCCTTCGCCGAGATCGTGTTCGACATCCATCTCACCTCCCTGGTGAATGGTGTCGACAACCAGATCAACGAGCAGCGCAAGCGCGCCGCCGCCTGATCACCTCTGCGGCGGCCGACTGACCCGCCGGCCCCTGACATCAGACATTGTTGCAATCGCTAGAGCCGAGCACGGATCAAGCCGTTTGCGGGAGAAGAACCATGTCCGCCGTTATCGACCAAGCCAAAGCCCTCGACGACCTGCTCGCCACCGCCGTCGAGGACGATCATGAGGCCGGCACGTTCCGCTGCCGCCGCGACATCTTCACCAACGAAGACCTCTTCGAGCTGGAGATGAAACACATCTTCGAGAGCAACTGGGTCTATCTCGCCCATGAGAGCCAGATCCCCGAGAACAACGACTATTACACCACCACCATCGGCCGCCAGCCCGTTGTCGTCACCCGCGACAAGACGGGCGAACTGCACGCTGTCATCAATGCCTGTGCCCATCGCGGCGCCATGCTCTGCCGGCGCAAGCACGGCAACAAGGGCAGCTTCACCTGTCCCTTCCACGGCTGGACCTTCGCCAACACCGGCAAGCTCCTGAAGGTGAAGGACGAGAAGACCACGCAGTATCCGCCGCAGTTTGCCAAGGACGGCTCGCATGACCTGAAGCGCGTCGCGCGCTTCGAGAGCTATCGCGGCTTCCTGTTCGGCAGCCTCAATCCTGATGTCACCTCGCTCGAGGACTACCTCGGCGAAACGAAAGTCGTCATCGACCAGATCGTCGACCAGGCGCCTGACGGTCTCGAAGTACTACGCGGCAATTCCTCCTACATCTACGACGGAAACTGGAAGCTGCAGATGGAGAACGGCTGCGACGGCTATCACGTCAGCTCCGTGCACTGGAACTATGCCGCCACCATGGGCCGGCGTAACGAGGAGGGCACAAAGGCGGTCGATGCCTCGAGCTGGAGCCGCTCGATTGCCGGCGTCTACGGTTTCGACAACGGCCATATTCTGCTCTGGACCAACACCATGAACCCGGAGGTCCGGCCGATCTACAACCACCGCGAGGAAATCAAGGCGCGCGTCGGCGAGGTGCAGGCGGATTTCATCGTCAACCAGACCCGCAATCTCTGCCTCTATCCAAACGTCTTCCTGATGGACCAGTTCAGCACCCAGATCCGCGTCACCCGCCCGATCAGCGTCGACAAGACCGAGATCAGCATCTTCTGTTTTGCACCGAAGGGTGAAAGTGCCGAAGACCGGACGCTGCGCATTCGCCAATACGAAGATTTCTTCAACGTGTCCGGCATGGGAACGGCCGACGATTTGGAAGAATTCCGCGCCTGCCAGCAGGGTTATGCCGGCATCACCGCGCTCTGGAACGACCTTTCGCGCGGCGCGCCGCTCTGGATCGACGGTCCGGATGAGAACGCCAAGCGCATGGGCATCGCACCGTTACTTTCGGGCGAGCGCAGCGAAGACGAAGGCCTCTTTGTCCGCCAGCACGAATATTGGGCGAAGGTGATGCGCACAGCACTTGCCTCCGAAAAGCAGGGAGCGGTCGCATGACGATCTCCTATGACACCGCCTGCGCCTTTCTCTACCGCGAAGCCCGCCTGCTCGATGACCGGCAATGGGACGAATGGCTGACCTGTTACGCGCCCGACGTCACCTACTGGATGCCGGCCTGGGACGACGACGATCAGCTGACCGAAGATCCGCAGTCCGAGATCTCGCTGATCTATTATCCGAGCCGCGACGGCCTGGAAGATCGCGTCTTCCGCATCAAGACCGAGCGCTCCGGTGCGTCCACGCCGGAACCGCGCACCAGCCACAACGTCACCAATGTCGAGCTTGTGGCTGATCGCGGCGAGGAGGCGGACTTCCGCTACAACTTCCACACGCTCAACCATCGCTACAAGGTCACAGACCACTTCTTCGGGACCATGTTCGTCACGCTCCGCAAGAGCGGCAGTGAACTGCTGATCTCACGGAAGAAGATCGTGTTGAAGAACGACTACATCCGCCAGGTCATCGACGTCTACCACATCTGACGACCGTCGCCTGACAGGAATGGGAGGAACAACCATGGCCAGCTACAGGATTGCTTTGAATTTCGAGGACGGCGTCACCCGCTTCGTCGAATGCCGGGACGACGAGAAGGTGCTCGACGCTGCCTTCCGCAACAAGATCAACCTGCCGATGGACTGTTCCGACGGGGTTTGCGGCACCTGCAAGTGCCGCGCCGAAAGTGGAACCTATGACCTCGGCGACGACTTCATCGATGATGCGCTGACTTCGGATGAAGCCGAAAGCGGACTGGTGCTGACCTGCCAGATGAAACCGTCGAGCGACTGCGTCATTGCGGTGCCGACGACGGCAGCCGCCTGCAAGACCGGGCACCAGAAGTTTACGGCGAGTGTGGCGAGCGTCGCCCCGCACAACGATGCGGCGATCGTGCTCGAACTGGATGTCGAGGGCGCTGCGGCCCCGGTCTTTCTGCCGGGTCAGTACGTCAATATCGAAGTGCCCGGCAGCGGCCAGAGCCGCTCCTATTCCTTCTCGTCGGCGCCAGGCGAGACACGCCTCGGCTTCCTGATCAAGAAGATCCCGGGCGGCGTGATGAGCACGTGGCTCGAACGCGCTCAAGTCGGTACGAAACTGGAGCTGACCGGACCGCTCGGCAGCTTCTATCTGCGGGAGGTTCAGCGCCCGTTGCTCTTCCTCGCCGGTGGCACCGGTCTCGCGCCGTTCCTGTCGATGCTCGAGGTGCTGGCGCGCACCAATCCGGAGCAGAAGGTGCATCTGATCTACGGCGTCACCCGTGACCTCGATCTGGTGCTGGTGGACGAGGTCGAAGCCTATGCCAAGCGGCTTGCCAACTTTACCTTTGACACGGTGGTGGCGGATGCGGCGTCCGCTCATCCGCGCAAGGGCTGGGTGACCCAGCACATGCCGGAGGACGTGCTCAACGGCGGTGATGTCGATGTCTATCTCTGCGGTCCGCCGCCAATGGTGGACGCCGTGCGCAAGCACCTCGACGACACCGGCGTGAGGCCCAACAGCTTCCACTATGAGAAGTTCACGCCCAACGTGGTGGCGAAGGAGGCGGCATGACCTCCGCTCGTTTCGAAGGACGGTTTGCCGGCAAAGTTCTTGTCGTCACCGGTGCCGCGCAAGGGATCGGTCGTGCCGTCGCGCTGCGCGCCGTGGCTGAAGGGGGCAAGGTCCTCTTTGTCGATCGCGCCGAGTTCGTCGCTGAGGTGGCGGCCGAGGCGGGCAGCGAGCGGGCGACGGCTTTCGTGACTGATCTCGAAACCCATGAGGGGGCAGCCGCAGCGATGGGCTTTGCGGCGGAAAAATTCGGCGGCATCGATATCCTGATCAACAATGTCGGCGGCGCGATCCGCATGCGGCCCTTCTCGGAGTTCGAACCGGCGCAGATCGATGCGGAAATCCGCCGCTCGCTGATGCCGACGCTTTACGGCTGCCATGCCGTGCTGCCGCATCTTTTCGCCCGCGGCGGCGGCACCATCGTCAACGTCTCCTCCAACGCCACGCGCGGCATTCACCGCGTGCCCTATTCGGCGGCAAAGGGCGGCGTCAACGCCATCACCCAGGCGCTGGCGATGGAGCTTGCCGAGCGCAACATCCGCGTCGTCGCCACCGCACCCGGCGGAACGGAGGCGCCGCCGCGCCGCATCCCGCGCAATGCCGAAGGCGACAATGACGCCGAGAAGGGCTGGATGGGCGAGGTCGTCGCCCAGGTGAAGCAGTCGAGCTTCATGAAGCGCTACGGCAGCATCGAAGAGCAGGCGGCCCCTATCCTTTTTCTGGCCTCCGACGAGGCCTCCTACATCACCGGCAGCGTGCTACCGGTTGCCGGCGGCGATCTCGGCTGACGGACCTTTTTCAACGCGCTAACACCTGGGGAGGAGATGATGCGTACGATCGATGTGAATGAAGCAATAGACGGGAGCCCGCTTGGGCGCTTCCAGTGGATGGTGGTGGTGCTCTCGGCACTGCTGTTGATCGTCGACGGCTACGACGTCTTCGTCGCCGGCACGGTGCTGCCGACCCTGATCAAGGAATGGGGCCTGAGCAAGCCGCAGGCCGGCGCGCTTCAGGCCTGGGCGCTGTTCGGCATGATGTTCGGCGCGCTGATCTTCGGCCCGCTCGCCGACCGGATCGGCCGCAAGAAGGGCATCGCCATCAGCTTCCTGTTGTTTACGCTTTCGACGCTTCTGACCGGCCTTGCCAGTTCGCCGGAGCAGTTCAAGATCTTCCGGTTCTTCGCCGGTCTCGGCTGCGGCGGCTTGATGCCGAATGCCGTGGCGCTGATGAACGAGTACGCGCCGAAGCGCCTGCGCGGTACGTTGGTTGCGCTGATGTTCTCCGGCTATTCGGTCGGCGGCATGGTCGCGGCCGGTCTCGGCATCGGCCTCATTCCGTCCTATGGCTGGAAGCCGATGTTCTTCATCGCCGCCGTGCCGCTGCTCCTTTTGCCGGTGATCCTCTGGAAGCTGCCAGAGTCCCTCGGCTTCCTCATTCGCCAGGGCAAGCAGGATGAGGCGAAGCGGATCTATGCGAAGATAGATCTCAGCGCACGTCTCGGCGCGGCAGATCGGCTGGTGTTCTCCGAAACGAAGGGCGCCTCGGCATCGGTACTGGAACTCTTCCGCCACCAGCGGACGCTGCGCACCCTCATGCTCTGGGTCGCCTTTTTCTGCTGCCTGCTGCTCGTCTATCTGCTGTCGTCCTGGCTGCCGAAGGTGCTGCAGGAGGCCGGTTATGCGGAGAAGGCCAGCCTGCTCAGCCTGTTCTCGCTCAATTTCGGCGGCATGGTCGGCGCGATCGCCGGTGGCTGGCTCGGCGACCGCTTCGGCCTGCCCAAGGTGGTGGTCGCTTTCTTCGTTGCCGCCGCCTTTTCGATCGCGCTGATCGGCTTCAATCCGCCGGCGGGTGTCCTGTTCCTGATGGTCTTTGTTGCCGGCGCCACCACGATCGGCACGCAGATCCTGCTCTATGCCAGCGTGGCGCAGCTCTACAACCTGTCGGTTCGCTCTACCGGTTTGGGCTGGGCCTCCGGTGTCGGTCGCATCGGCGCGATCGTCGGCCCGACGCTCGGCGGCGTGCTCCTGGCGCAGGAACTTCCGCTGCAGCAGAACTTCGCAATCTTCGCCATCCCGGCGGCGATCTCGGCCGTCGCCATGCTGGTCTTCGCGGTCAGCAACGCCCGCCGCGTCGAGATCGCGCGACTGGCGGCGGCATAGATCGCGGCGAGACGGCCGGGCCACGAAAGGACCGGTTGCCACCCCTTGAGCGCGCGCTGTCGATTTCTACCTATTGCAGCGAGCGTACCACCCGAGGCGCGATGTTGCGCCAAGAACGACAAAGCCGCCATTGCTGGCGGCTTTCCCGATTGGAGCTCCTGTTTCATGGCCTATCTCGACCTGTCCAGCCATCGCCTTCACTACCGCATCGACGGCGACCAGAGCGGCAACGCGCCCTGGCTGCTCTTCTGCAATTCGCTCGGCACTGACCTCTCCATGTGGGATGCGCAGATCGCTGATCTGTCGCCCCACTTCCGCGTGCTGCGCTACGATCGCCGCGGTCATGGCCAGTCCTCGGCGCCGCCGCCGCCCTATGCGCTCGCCGACCTTGGCCAGGACGTGCTCGCTCTCTTGGATGGCCTCAGGATCGAGCGGACGCATTTCTGCGGCCTGTCGATCGGCGGCCTGACCGGGCAATGGCTAGGTATTCATGCCGGCAAACGTTTCGACAAGATCGTGCTCTGTGCCACGGCGGCGCGGATCGGGACGCCCGAGAGTTGGGCCACCCGCATCGACAGCGTCCGGGCGGACGGTCTCGCAGGGCTCGCCGCGGCCACGGCCGAACGCTGGTTCAGCCCGCATTTTGCAGCCAGCCATGCAGAAGGGGTCGATCGCATTCTGGGCGCGTTCACCGCCACCTCGACGGACGGCTACATCGGCGGCTGCACTGCGCTCGCCGGCGCGGATCTGAGGGAGGAGATCGTAGCGATCGCCAACCCCGTGCTCGCCGTCTCCGGAGACGGCGATCCGGTATGCCCGCCGGTGGACCTCGAATATATCGCCGCCCGGGTGCAACGAGGCCGCCACCTGTCGCTGCCTGGTCGGCATATCGTCAACATCGAGTCTGCCTCGGCGTTCAATTCGGAGCTTCTCGACTTCCTTCGGCCATAGGTGCCGCGCAAATCCGTCACTTGATCGGATCGAGCGGCGACGTCTTCGCCGTCGGTGGCAAGCTCAGACGTGGCTCCGAACAATCCTGAAAGCGGTCAATCTTGGCGCCGGCGACCAACGTCCAAGCGGGCCGCCTTCAGCCATCGAGCCAGGCGGCCAGACTGTCAAGCGTCTGCAGCCCGTACTCCACCGCGCCGAAGTCGATGACCGCTTGGCGGCGCTCGCGACTTGGGTGAAGCTGGCGCAGGGTCAGAACGGTCTTGCCGTCGGCCTGTTCATCGAAAGTAATCGTCATATGGAAGCGATCGGGGTCGTCGGGCTCAGTAGTGCCATAGTCCACCACAATCAATTCGTTCGGCACAATCTTCAGGAAGCGCATCAGACTGGGGAAGCGCTGCAGCCGACCATCGAACTCGCCCACCATGTCGAAGCGCCATACCCCGCCCTCACGGATGTCGGCCTCATGGTTCTCGATGCTGAAGCCAGCCGGGCCGTACCATTGTGCCAGCGCTTGCGGGTCCATCCAGGCGGCGAAGACCTTTTGGCGCGGGTGTTTCAGCACCTTGACCAAAACGATCTCGCGGTCGGGCGACCAGGTCTCAAAAATCGTTTCCATTGCCGTTCCCTTACGTCTTGTCGAGATAGACTTCCAATCGGTCGAGCCGTTCGGCCCAACGTCGTCGCTCCGCTTCCATCCAGGTTGCCGCCTCTTCGAAGCGCCCCCGCTCCAACCGACACCAGCGGCTGCGGCCACGTTTCTCGCTTGCGATAAGTCCGCAATCTTCAAGCACCTTGAGGTGCTGCGCGAACGAGGGCAGTGCCATGTCGAAAGGCTCGGCAAGGACACTCACGGGCATCTCCCCGTCCGCAAGCCGTGAAACAACGGCGCGGCGCGTCGGATCGCTGAGAGCATGAAAGGCAAGGTCGAGTGGGGTCGAATGATAGGGCATGCACCACAGTAAAGCGGACCACGCACGCGCGTCAATGATAATAAGGTACTTGCCTTTGTATTCGAGTGACATTAATAAGGTATCTGCCTTACTATTAGGAGAGACCAATGACAGTTCGTGTCGATCTCAACATTTCCCTGGACGGTTTCGCCACAACCACGGATCAGACCCCGGAAAATCCGTTTGGCGCTGACTGGCCGCGTCTGGTTGCTGCCTATGCTGCGACCCGAACGATGCGGGAGCGCGTGTTCAAGGACACGTCCGGAGCAGGCACCACCGGCGTCGATGAGCAGTATGCGCAGTCATACTTCTCAAACATCGGTGCTGAGATTATGGGCGCCGCCATGTTTGGACTTCACGCTCACCCGAACGATCCCGACTGGCGCGGCTGGTGGGGGGAAGAACCTCCGTTTCGCGTGCCGGTCTTCGTGCTCACGCACAAGCCGCGGCCTCCGATAGAGATGGCCGGAGGCACCACATTTCATTTTCTGAACACGTCCCTTGCCGATGCTCTCCGGCAGGCGACGAGCGCCGCTGACGGTAAGGATGTCCGTATTGGCGGCGGCCCCACGATCGTGCGCGCCTATCTCAAGGCAGGCCTTGTCGATAGCTTGCATGTGGCGATCACACCCATCCTGCTCGGGCGGGGAATCCGTTTTTGGGACGATCTGCGCGGGTTGGAGGCCGGCTACACCGTCAAGGCAGAAACGGCCGAGAGTGGGACTGTCCACCTCACGTTTCAGCGCTAGCAGCGGACCAGAGCGATGGCAGCTTCTCGTCTCCTCGGACGATGCCATCTCTCCGGGGCAAGACCGAAATGGAACAGATCGAGCGCAGGGCGACGTGTGTCATCGCCCTGCGGCCAGTATGACAATGCTATCGATCCGCCAGTGTTTTCTGCAGGGCCTCGCGCGTCAGCTTGCTGATCTCGGCATGAATATCGGCGCGCGGCCTTTCCGTCGTGCCGCAGATTGGATCGACTTCGCCGAACGTCTCGAGCAACTCCGCGGCGCCCTCCTTGCAAATCGGCAGGAAGCTGAAGTGGTCCGCTCCGGCGACCGTGGCATAGGAGCCCTTCGGCGTCAGCGCCGCCAGCGGCTCGGAGGCGACGGCAAGCGGGACTGTCTCCTTGTTGCCGAGATTGATGAAATGCATCGGGATCGCGATCGCCTTGAGACTGTCTTCCACATAGGCCTGGGCAAGGCCGGGGTCGACGAGTACCGCGGATTTGACCCGGGAGTCCCGGTTCGACTGCTCGAAGCGCGCCTTGTCGACGGTGCGAAGATCGAGCTTGTCGACGTCGACCGGCGCATCTCCGACATAGCCTCTGCCGCCGACGAACCAGGCACAATCCCACTTGCCGTAGCTGTCGCAGTAGTCGGCATAGGCATCGAGGCTTGCTCTTGCCCCTGAAATCTCCATGGCGGTCGAGCCGCCGAGAGAGAATCCGAGGACGGCGATCCGCTCGGGGTCGATTGCAGCGCTCCATTGCGGATCCCGGGTGAACACGTCGATCAATGCTGCGAGGTCGGCCGTCCGCTCCCAAAGCTTCGGCGTGTTGGCGGGCGTCGAATCGCCGCTGGTGGTGCCGGGATGGTTGGGGCCGGCGACGATGAAGCCGGCCGCTGCAAGGTCGGTTGCAAGCCAACTCATCGCCTCGACGCGGCCCCCCGAACCATGGGACAGAACCACCAGCGGATATCGGCCCTGGCGCAAGGGGGCGTTCTTCCATGCGGGCGATCCCTCGAAGATACGGTTGTCGCCGACAAGCACCGGCTTACCCCCGGCTTTGGCGGGATACCAGACGGTGACGGCGAGTCGGCGTTCCCGCTTGGGTGCGGCAACGTCGATCTCGCGGACGCCGACATCATCGGCTTGCGCCGACGCGGCCAGGCCCAGAAGGAAGGCGGCGGCGGGAATGAACTGGAGGAGGGGCATGGGCATCTCGCTGTGTTGGAAAAGACGGCTGATCGTCGCCGACGCCCCGCTTATCCGCGTCCTCGATCGCGTTCGAGGTCGTCCCGAATCGCGATCTGGGCAATGATCCGCCCATCGAATGCTTGCCCGCCTTTTGTCTGCCAGCCTTTCCTTTGAAGGACATGCCTTGATCTTCCTGCCGCTCCCGTTCGTCGTCGCCTTGCTGCTTCTCATCCTGCTTGCGTTCATGCTGCATGGCGACGAGCCGGCGCGGCGCAACTGGCCGTTCTTCGCCCTGGTAGGGCTGTGTGCACTCCAGTCGGTGATCGTCGGGCTGCGCTGGGGCTATGACGTCGCGGCGTTGAAATTTGCACTGCCGTTGCTCGCAAGCGGCGTACCGCCGCTGGTGCTTGCAAGTTTCCACAGCCTGATCCGCAAAGACGAGCGAAGCGTTGCTGCGGCGGGGTGGGTCCATGTGGCACCGACGATCGGTATGCTCGTGCCCGTCCTGCTTGCGCCGCGCTACATCGATTTCGCCTTGATCGTCGAATATGTCGGATATGCGCTGGCGCTCCTGAACCTGGCGCGCGTCGGTACGGATGCGCTGGACGAAGCGCGTTTCGAAGGTGCGGCCGCGGCGCACCGCGCCCTGCTCATTGCCGCGTTCTCGCTCTGCCTGTCGGCACTTTTCGATCTTGCGATCCTTCTGGATTTCGAATGGACGAGGGGAGCGAATATCGGCCTCATCGTCAGCAACGCGAATTTGCTGGGCCTGCTTTTCATCGGGCTGACAGCCATGGTCGCGGACCGTGCGCGTGCGCTTCCGGCCGCCGGCGCAGTCGCCGATGAGGATCCAGTTGCAACGCCGCAGGATCGCGAAATTCTCGACAGGATCGATCAACTGCTCGTCGGCCAGAAACTGGCCCGCGACGAAAACCTCACCTTGTCGCGTCTGGCGCGGCGCGCGGGCCTGCCCGCCCGGCAGATATCGACCGCCGTCAATCGGCTGGCGGGCAAGAACGTCTCGCAATACATCAACGATTTCAGGATCGCCGAGGCCTGCCGGCTGCTTCGGGAGACGGACATGTCGGTGACGACCGCGATGCTCGAATCCGGCTTTCAGACGAAGTCGAATTTCAATCGCGAATTCCGTCGGGTGACGTCTCTCAGCCCTGGATCCTGGCGCGAGCAAAACCGGGAAGAAACGCCGGACCGAGAAGGTGAGGCGATCATCGGCACGGGCTATCCCTGACAAATCTGCCCGGCCGTGGTGCGGCCGGGCAGGTACGTTGGGCGGGGCTTGGCTGTGACCGTCTCGTGACGGCAAAGGCTTACTGTTGATCCCCGGTGTTGCGGCCGATGGTGATCGAGAGATCCTTCGTCTCGCCGGTCCGCCAGACACTCAGGCTCTTCGAGGTGCCGGGAGAGAGGTCGGCGACCATGCGCGAGAGATCACGCGGCGATTTGACCGGGCTGCCGCCGAAGGCGGTGATGATGTCGCCGGCCTTCAGGCCGGCCTTGGCGGCAGGCGTTCCGTTGTTGACGTCGGCGACCAGCGCGCCTTCTGCCTGGTGGAGGCCGATCGCATCGGCGATGTCAGCGGTCACCGGTTGAATTTCGACGCCGATAAAGCCGTGCTGGATCGAACCGTCCTTCATCAGTTCGGCGACGACCTTCTGTGCCTGATCCGAGGGGATGGCGAAACCGACGCCGACGCTGCCGCCGTTGGGCGAGTAGATGGCGGTATTGATGCCGACCACCCGGCCCGCAGCGTCGACCAGCGGTCCGCCGGAATTGCCGCGGTTGATCGGCGCGTCGATCTGGATGAAATCGTCATAGGGGCCGCTGTGCAGATCGCGGCCACGGGCCGAGACGATGCCGGCGGTCACGGTCGTGCCGATGCCGAACGGATTGCCGATCGCAAGCACCTGGTCCCCGACCCTGAGGCCATCGGAATCGCCCCAGGCGACGGTTGCAAGCGGCTTAGCCGGCTTGATCTTCAGCACCGCAAGATCGTTCTTCGGATCGGCGCCGACGAGCTTGGCGGGCACCTGGGTGCCGTCGTCAAGCGTCACCGTGATGCTCGACGCCTTGTCGATGACGTGGTTGTTGGTGACGATGTAGCCGTCCGCGGTCACGACGAACCCGGAGCCGAGCGCTTCGGCCCGTTGGGCCGGGCGCTGCTGCGGGGCCTGGTCCGGCAGGGGTATGCCCTGATCGCGGAAGAACTGGCGAAACTGTTCGTCGAAGGGCGAGTTTCCGCCGAGTTGTGACGTTTCGTCGTTGCCGGTGTTTTCGGCTTTGATCACGGTGGTGACGGTGACGACCGCCGGCTTGTCCGCCGACACGATCGGCGCGAACGAGCCGCCGGATGCAGCCGTGGCCGCAACCGCCGGGCCGGGCGCGGCGGCCGCCGCCACGTCATGACCTGAAAAGGCTGCCACGGAAAGGGGCGCGATGATGACGGCTGCGCCGAGGAGGGCGGCAGCACGGTACCTCATGAGAATGTTTGACATGGTCTTGTTCCTTTCGCTGCCAGATCGCCGAGCGATCCCCGCCGCGCGCCCCGTACTGGGAACTGATCGCGGTTCGTTGCCTCGGTCGGCTTCGTGTAAGGGCTTGTGTCGATTGCCGGCGCCGGACTCGTACGTGGATCCGGCGCCGACAGTGGCGGCTCACCCGAAAGCTGGGCGGGCCGCCACTGCCTGTTGGTCAGGCCATTCGAGCGATGTCATGGTCGAGGTGGCGAACTTCGATCTGCAGCCGCGCATAGGAATGCGCGGGCAACATGCCGTGATGGGCTGCGGCGGTCTCGACTGCCTGGGCGCGCACTGCGCCGTCTTCGCTTTCAAGCTTCCTGTAGTTTGCCGCGGTCAGCATGCCCCGTTCGCGGTCGGCATTGATCCGGTGATTGTCGACCCGGAGTTCATACAGAACGTGGTTGAGGCGGTTCGATGACATGTGAACAGGTACGCGGTAGACCTGCATGGCCGGGGCCGTCATGTCGTCCTGGCTGAGAATGCCCTGGTAATAATCACCGGTAAAAGCGCCCTTGTCGCTGTTGCGAGCGTTGTCATGATCCACAACGCTGTCACGATCAAAATCGTGATGTTCGGCAGCGAAGGCACCGCCGCTCAGGAGGGCGAGAGCGAGGGTTGCGATGGTAGTGGTCTTGAGGGGCGAGCGCATATCTGCATCTCCTGAAATCAAGGAAGCTGGGAGCGCTTCCATTCGAGGCTGTCTCCTATTGTCGCGTCACGGCCGAAGCGGTCGCCGGCAATATTCAGCCTCAATATGAAGGTAATACTTCGATGCGCGATAGTCATGTTAATATAATGTAATAATGCTCCATTTTTTCTAGCAAAATCAAATTGTTAACTTTATGTAATAAACGCTGTTCGCGCACTATTCCGAAAAATACTCTTCTCGCCTACCCCTCGGAAACGGGGGCTCGGCCGACGTATTTGCGGGCGGCGCAGGACAAATCGCTAGGAGCCGGCGTAGTGCGCGCGGGGGCGGATCAGTTCGCCGCTCTCGACCTGCTCCATGGCATGCGCGAGCCAGCCGACGGTGCGTGCGAGCGCGAAGATGACGAGGGGTGCGTCTTCGGGAAGGTCGTATGTCGCTGCAAGGGCGGCCAGTGAAAAGTCGAGATTGGCCGGCTCTCCAAGCAGTTCCTCGCCAGCTTCTGCCAAAGTGGTATAGAGGGCCGGTACCTCGAAGCTCTTCATGATCGCTTTCGCGCGTGGATCGCCATCCGGATAGAGCCGGTGGCCAAAGGCCCGGACCACGCCCTCCGAGGAGAGCATTCCCCGGATCGCTTCGCGCACACCGTTTGCGGCCGCTTGCTCGGCCAGGCGTGTGACGCTGAGCCAGGCGCCGCCGTGACGCGGCCCGGTAAGGGTGGCAAGGCCTGAAAGCGTGGCGGCGGAAAGTGCTGCACCCGAGGAGGCCGTGACACGGGCTGCGAAGGCCGAAACGTTGAGTTCGTGTTCTGCGGTCAGTACCAGGCATTTGCGGATGGGCTCGGCCGCTTCCGGCCGTCCCCAGCCGAGCGCCAGCCGCTGATGCAGCGGCATCCGCTCCGGCGACGGCGCCAGTCCTGCTGCGACGCTCGCAAGCACATCAGCCGCCTCTGCCTTCAATATGGCCGGCCGACGGCCGAGCGCCGGCAAGTCGCCTTCGATCCGTGCGGCCAGGCACGCGAACGTTGCCGCCAGGCGCGATTGGTCGCCGCCACGATCGCCAGCGGGAATGGTCACCGTCTCGGACGACTGCCAAAGCAGCGTCGCTATATCCTCCAGCGTTGCGTCGCCGCCGAGTTCGATGGCATCGCGGCCACGATAGAAGAGCCGCCCGCCGGCAATGCTGGATATCGTCGTTTGCAGAACCGGCTCGCCCCAGCGGATCGCCCCGGCGGCGACGACCGCCGCCTGCCGCCGTCCGGCGTGGCGTTCGGCCAGCCGGTTGACGTCGTCGGCCTGATACAGGCTGCGGCGCGGGTCTGCCGGGTCGGGTTTGGCGCGAATGCGCCCGCGGCTGACATTGGCATAGAGCGTCTGCCGTTTGCTGCCGAGCTTGGCGAGCGCCTCTTCGGCGGTGATCCAGAGTGTGTGCATGTTGATCGATTGCATCAAGATTGACGTCAATAGAGCTAGGTCGGATCATTCTCCTCGTAAAGGAGAAACTTGATGATGAAGAACGGACTTGAAGACGTCGTCGCCGCCGAAACGCAGCTCTCCCATGTTAACGGCGAGGCCGGGCAGTTGATCATCCGTGGCGTGTCGCTCGACCGCCTGGTCGGTCACGCCAGCTATGAGGATATCGTGGCACTATTGTTCGGCGGGCTGCTGGGGCCGACGCCGGATCGGGCCGAGCTTGCCAGGCGCCTCGGTGAGAAGCGGGCCGAAGTGTTCGCCCATGTTCGCGCCATCGACGATGCACTGTTGGGGTTGCCGCCCGTCGACATCATGCGCGCGCTGATCGCCCGCCTCCTGGATGGGGACGACCTCGGGACGGCGCTGGGCTTGCTGGCCGCCTCGGCCGTCTTCCTTCCGGCCGCGCTTCGCCTGAAGAGGGGTGAAAGCCCGGTCGCGCCGACGCCGGCGTTGTCGCAGTCTGCCGATATCCTGGCGATGCTCGGCGCAAAGGCACCGAGCAAGGAGCAAGTGGCGGCCCTCGACGCCTACCTCGTGACGATTTCGGACCATGGCCTCAACGCCTCGACCTTCGCCTCGCGCGTGGTCGCCTCCACCAAGGCCGGTCTTACCTCGTCGGTGCTTGCCGCCATCGGCGCGCTCAAAGGGCCGCTCCACGGCGGTGCACCCGGGCCGGTGCTCGACATGCTCGACGCGATCGGAACGCCGGAGAATGCGGAAACCTGGCTTTCTGACGCGCTCGACCACGGCGAACGGCTGATGGGCTTTGGTCATCGTGTCTACCGCGTTCGCGATCCCCGCGCCGATGCGCTGAAGGGCGCGCTGAAACGACTGATCGTCGCGCATCCGGCGAACCGCGATCGCATCCAGCTGGCGGAAGCGGTCGAGCGATCGGCGCTCGCCATCCTCAAGGTGCGCAAGCCTGACCGCCCGCTCGACGTCAACGTCGAGTTCTACACGGCGCTGCTGCTCGACGCGCTGAACTTCCCGCGCGAGGCGTTCACAGGTGTCTTCGCGATCGGCCGGACGGTCGGCTGGATCGCCCACGCCCGCGAGCAGGCGCTGGAAGGTCGGCTTATCCGGCCGCGTTCGCTCTATGTCGGGCCGCTGCCGCAGCAAGCGGCCTGAGGGTCGGCGTGGTTGATCTCTGTCAGCCGACCGACACCATCCGCGCATTTCGCAGGTGTTGTTGAAAGAACGCCTTCAGGTCGCGGAAGTCATCAAAGCCAAGGACCGTCGCAAAACGGGCGACCGTCGTCGGCGAAACGGCGCAGGCGAGCGCGATCGAGCGGGCGCTGCCGAAGGCGACGAGCTCCGGCTTCGCCAGCGCGACCAGAGCGATCTGCTCGAGCTGTTTCGGCAGCCTGAGGGCTCTGGACGCAAACATCCCCTTGAGCTCCGTCATGTCGCCGGGGCGCCTTGGATTTGCATTCGTTTGGGTGCCGGCTTTTATCACGGTGGTCTCCACACAATTCTCCCCAGCCCGACTGCGTCCGCAAAGGGCCTCCCTTCGAAGCGGTCAGGCGCGGGCAATTATTCCCCGCGCCCTCGTTGCTCCACGATTTTTCACTTTACTGTACCGTCTGGACGGTATAGTAACTCAATCATCGTTGATCGCAACAAGACGTTTTCTGGGGAGGAGACGAGCATGCGTTGGATGAAGTGCTTCAAGGCGGCCGCCATGGCCGGTGTCGCATTTGCCGCAACTCCGGCGGCTGCAGCCGAGGTGTCTATTTTCTGCAGCTCGGCCGGTGCCGAGCTCGAACTTTGCCAATCGGCCTCAGAGGCCTGGGCCAAGGAAACCGGCAACACCGTAAAGATCAACAAGATGCCTGCGAACTGGGGCGAGGCGCTGCCGCTCTACCAGCAGCTGCTCGCCGGAAAGTCCGGTGACGTCGACGTTCTGACGCTCGACAACATCTGGGTCGGAACGCTGGCGCCGCACCTGGTCGACCTTCGCGAGAAGGTTCCGGCCGATGAAATCTCCGCCCATTTCGAATCCTCGCTTGCGGACGCGACCATCAACGGAAAGCTGCTGGCAATGCCGTGGTTCGTCGATGCCGGCCTGATGTTCTATCGCAAGGATCTCCTGGAAAAATACGGCAAGGGCGAACCGAAAACCTGGCAGGAGCTGACCGAAACGGCGAAGTTCATCCAGGACAAGGAACGCGCCGGCGGCAGCCCCGACATGTGGGGTTATGTCTGGCAGGGCCGCGCCTATGAGGGGCTGACCTGCGACGCGCTCGAATGGGTTTCCTCCTTCGGCGGCGGCAATTTCATTGCGCCCGACGGTACGATCACCGCCAACAATCCCGAGGCCGTAAAGGCGCTCGATCTCGCCCGCTCGTGGATCGGTAACATCAGCCCCGAGGGCGTGCTGAACTATGACGAGGAAGGCTCGCGCGGCGTCTTTGAGGCCGGCAACTCCGTCTTCCACCGCAACTGGAGCTATGTCTGGGGCACGACCCAGGCTGAGGACTCCTCGCTTCGCGGCAAGATCGGCGTCATGGCGCTGCCGGTCGGGGCGGAAGGCCAGAAATCGAGCGGCTGCTATGGTGCGGGTCTGCTCGGTGTTTCCAAATATGCCGACGATGTGGATGCGGCTGTCAGCCTGGTGCGTTACCTCACCGGCGCGAAAGAACAGAAGCGCCGCGCGCTGCAGGCCTATAGCCCGACCTTGAAGGCGCTTTACGAGGACAAGGACATCCTCGCCGCCAATCCGTCGCTCGCCTTTGCCGAAAAGGCCTATGCCGAAAGTGCCTCGCGGCCGTCACAGGTGACCGGCGCCTCCTACAACCGCGTTTCGCAGCGGATCTTCAACGGCGTGCACAATGTGCTGAGCGGCAAGGAAAGTGCTGCGGATGCGCTCGCCAAGGTCAGCAGCGATCTAGAGCGGCTGAAGGCGCGGGGCTGGTAAGCCCGCCTCGACGACACGGGGTCCGGCGTGACGGACCCCGCCACCACAGGATCTGAGGAAACCAACGTGAATATTGCGATCGCACCGTGCTGCTGGGGCATCTATTGGCCCCAGGGGAATGATCTCGGCTGGACCGACTATCTCGACCGCATCCATGCGGCCGGCTACCGGCACACCGAACTCGGCCCCTATGGCTACTTCTCCACGCACGCCAAGGTGCTTTCGTCCGAGCTGGCGCGCCGCGACCTCAAGGTCGTCGCGGCCGCGCATGTGCATACGCTTGCCGATGCATCCACCTGGCCGGTGCTTGAGGAAAAGGCGCAGGCGATCTGCAAGCTGCTCGCTGACATCGGCGGCACGCATTTCATCCTGATGGACGAGTCGGAATTCTATCCGAAGGACCGCATGGGTGTCGTCGACGAGGCCGGCTGGTGCGCGATGATCGACCAGACGAACCGCGCGGCGACGATCGCGCGCAGCCACGGGCTGCAGTTCAGTTTCCACCCGCATGTCGGCACCTGCGTCGAGCTAGAGGAGCAGATCGAGCGGCTGCTTGCCGATACCGATCCCGATCTCGTCGGGCTCTGCCTCGATACCGGCCACCATGCCTATTGGAAGGCCGACCCGATCGTCTTCTATCGGCGCCACCGCGACCGCATCAATTCGGTGCATCTGAAGAATGTCGACGGTGCCTTCCGCGAACGGGTGCTTTCCGAACACATCCATTCGGACCGCGCCTTCGAAGAGGGCATCATGACCGATCTCGATCGCGGCGTCGTCGATATCGCCGCCTTCGTGTCAGCGCTGCGCGAGACCGGCTACGACGGTCCGCTGGTCGTCGAGCAGGATCTGGCGCTGAACCATCCCGATACGCCGGAAGCGATCGCCCGGCGCAACCATGACTTCGTCTCGAAACTTCTTGCGAACGGGGCCGGCGCATGAAGATCGAAATCCACGATACGCCGGCCGCCATCGGCGAGCGCCTGGCGGAACGGATCATTGCCGGTATCCGGCAAGCGAGTGCTGCGGGCCGCAACTACGTTCTCGGCTGCCCGGGCGGGCGCAGTCCGCTGCCGGTCTATGAGTCACTCGGACACCGTCTTGCCGGCGAGCCCGTCGATTGTTCGCGGCTGATCATCGTGATGATGGACGAATATCTGCGTCCCGCTGAAGGTGGTGGCTTCGTCCCGCCGCCGTCCGAGGCGCATTATTCCTGCCGCGGCTTCGGCGAACGCGAGATCGTTGGTCGCATCAACGCGGCCCTGCCGAACCACTTCCGCATTCCATCCGAAAACTTCTGGATGCCGGATATCGCGGCACCTGGCGGCTACGATCAGCGCATCGCTGCCGCCGGCGGTATCGATCTTTTCCTGCTCGCCTCCGGCGCCGGTGATGGCCACATCGCCTTCAACCCGCCGGGCTCTGCCCGCGACAGCCGCACCCGCATCGTTGCCCTTGCCGAACAGACGCGGCGCGACAATCTTGCGACTTTCCCGGATTTCTCAGGCATCGACGACGTGCCCTCGCATGGGATGACGATCGGCATCGGCTCGATCGCCGAACAGTCGAAAGCCGTCGCGATGATCGTCTGGGGTCAGGGCAAACGCCACGCCTTCCATAGCCTGACGACTGCGCGCGCCTATGATCCGAGCTGGCCGGCAACCATCGCCGTCGAATGCCGGAGCGCCGAACTCTACGCCGATGCCGACGCTGCCCGCGAATGGGGAGCGCGGTGATGGGCCTGCACGCCATCGGTATCGACGTCGGGGGAACGAAGACCAAGGCTTGCCTTGTCCGTCTCGCCGACGGGGCGGTGATCGCCGAGCGCACCGAGCCGACGCCTTGCCAGCAGGGCGGTGCTGCCGTGCTGGACCTGGTGGCCTCGCTCGCCGAGACCATTCGCCACGAAGGTAAAGCGCTTGATGTCGAGGCGACGGGTCTCGGCGTCTGCCTGCCGGAACTGGTGACCGGCAGAGGCGAGCCGGCCTCTGCCTGGAATTTCGACTGGCGCGGCCTCGACTATCACGATCGTCTCGGCGGTTTCGGGCCGCTGCATATCGACAGCGACGTGCGCGCCGCCGCCTTCGCCGAAGGCTGGATTGGCGCAGGCCGCGGTATCGATCCTTTCGTCTACGTGACCATTTCCACCGGGCTCTCGCATTCGCTGGTCATCGGCGGAACGCCCTATGCGGGTGCCCGCGGCTTCGCCATCCATTTCTCCGGCAGCGATCTCGTCGCTTTCTCGGGCGAAGGGCAGGACCAGGCGGTTCGCCACAACCTCGAGCTTTTTGCGAGCGGCAAGGCCTTGGGCGAGCGTTATGGCCGCATGATTGGCCGACCGGACGCAAGCGCGCTGCAGCTCTTTGAAGCCGAAGGTGACGACCCGCAGGCGGCGCGGATGGTGGCCGACGGTCTCCTGTCGCTCGCCTCCTATCTCGGCCAGCTCGTCAACACGCTCGATCCGGCCGTGCTCATTCTCGGCGGCGGCATCGGCGGCGACCCATCGGTCAATGCGCGGCTCGCCGCGCTGACGCGGCCGTTCATCTGGGCCGATGACGCGCGCGACATGCCGATCGTTCCAAGCCTCCTCGGTGATGCGGCCTGCGCCATCGGCGTGGCCGCGCTTGCAAACAGGACTGCCAACCAGACGGTGCGCCAATGAGTGGAATTGCCCTTACCAATGTCGTCAAGCGTTTCGGTGCGCTGACCGTGATCGACAAGGTCAACCTTTCGGTCGCAGAAGGCGAATTCGTCGTCTTCGTCGGTCCCTCCGGATGCGGGAAGTCGACGCTTTTGCGCATGATCGCCGGGCTCGAGGAAATCACCGACGGCGAGTTGCAGATCGGCGGAGCGCGGATGAACGAGACGGCGCCGGCACGCCGCGGCATCGCCATGGTGTTCCAGTCCTACGCGCTCTATCCGCATATGAGCGTCGAGCGCAATCTCGGCTTCGCGCTGGAGACGGCGCGGCTTGCCGGCGGCGAAATCAAGGAGCGTGTGGCGAAGGTTGCCCGCTTCCTGAAGATCGAACATCTGCTCGCGCGTCGCCCGGCGCAGCTCTCTGGCGGCCAGCAGCAGCGCGTCGCGATCGGCCGCGCGCTCGTCCGGTCGCAGAAACTGTTCCTGTTCGATGAGCCGCTGTCCAACCTCGACGCCGATCTGCGCATGGAGATGCGGGTGGAGATCGCTCGCATCCATCGCGAGCTGAAAGCCACCACCGTCTACGTCACCCACGACCAGCTCGAAGCCATGACGCTGGCGGATCGCATCGTCGTCCTGAAGGACGGCCGCATCTCGCAGGTCGGCACGCCAATGGAACTTTACGAGCGCCCGGCCAACAAGTTCGTCGCCAGCTTCATCGGTGCGCCGCGCATGAATTTTCTTGCCGGGACGCTTGCCAATGACGCCGGCGGAAGCCGTCTCGAAGTGCTCGATGTCCCGCACGGCCTTCGGAACTTGGGTTACGAGGGCGAAGTCAGCGTCGGCATCCGGCCCGAAGACCTCATCCTCGGCGGCGGCGATATCCGCCTGCCGGCAACCGTGCAGCTTGTCGAGCCGCTCGGTGGCGAAGCTCTGGTTCACGCGCGCATTGGCAACGGCCAGTCGCTGGTTCTCAAGGTGCAGGGCAAGCCCGATCTCAAGCCGAACGCCGACATCACCGTCGGCTGGCTCACGTCGAAGGCGCATATTTTCGGTGCCGACGACATGGCGCTCTCGGCCAAGGGAGCGTGAGACCATGATGGCGGGTTCAAGATCAACAGGACTGCGGCAGGCGCGCGTTCGCACCGCCTGGCTGTTTCTCGCGCCAAGCCTGCTTGTCCTCACCGGCGTGGCGCTCTGGCCGCTCGGCCGCACCTTCCTCTTTTCCTTCACCGACGCCCTGCTCACCGAGCCGGACTTCTACAGCTATGTCGGTTTCGACAACTACTATGCGCTGTTCGAGGATCCGCTCTGGTGGCAGTCGGTCCGCAACACGCTCTATTTCACCGTCATCTCCGTCACGATCGAGACGGTGCTCGGCCTGACGATCGCGCTGCTCCTGAATTCTCATATTGCCGGGCGCGGCATGATGCGGGCGATCATCCTGATCCCCTGGTCGATCCCGGTCGTCGTCAGCGCGCGCATGTGGCAATGGATGCTGCACGACCAGTTCGGCATCGTGAACCACGTTTTGAAGCTTGCCGGCGTGATTGAGAGTGGGGTCGCGTGGACCGCCAATTCGGCGCTGGTAATGCCCGTGATCATTGCCGTCGACGTCTGGATCACCACGCCGTTCATGGTGCTCCTGATCCTTGCGGGCCTGACGATGCTGCCGCGCGGCATCTACGAGGCGGCTTCGATCGACGGTGTGTCGGCATGGAAGCAGTTCACCTCGCTGACCCTTCCGCTGCTGGCTCCCAGCATCGCCGTTGCCGTGCTCTTCCGCCTGCTCGACGCGCTGCGCATGTTCGATCTGAGCTATGTGCTGTCCTCCAACAGCGACGACACCAAGACGGTCTCGATCTATGCCCGCGAAGTGCTCGTCAACTTCCAGGACATGGGCGTCGGCTCGGCCGCCAGCACTGCCGTCTTCCTGATGATCGCGCTGGTGACGGCGATCTACGTCACCGTCTTCCGTCTCAATCGCCGCCTCATGGGAGTTTGATATGGTCAGGAGCAACACCGGCAAACGCCTGCACAAAATCGCAATCTACGCCCTCTTCGGAATCGTCGCGCTCTACACGATCTTTCCGTTCTACTGGATGATCGCCTCGTCGCTGAAATCGGGGCAGGCGATCTTCGACGTCACCTTCTTTCCGGACCTGAAGTTCAACAACTATGCGGCCATCCTTTCGGACGGTGTCTTCCTGCGCTCTCTGCTGAACTCGCTGATCGTCGCCTTCTCAGTCGTGGCGCTGTCGCTGCTTCTGGCAGTCGGCGCGGCTTACGCGCTTGGTCGCATCGATTTCCGTGGCCGTTCGCCGATCATGATGCTGGTGCTGGCCGTCTCGATGTTCCCGCAGATCGCGCTGCTCTCCGGCCTCTTCGAAATGATCCGCTGGCTCGGGCTCTACAACACGATAGGCTCGTTGATCTTCGCCTATATGATCTTCACGCTGCCATTCAACATCTGGGTGCTGACGACCTTCATGCGCGACCTGCCGAAGCAGATCGAGGAAGCGGCAATCATGGACGGCTGCTCGCCGCTGCGCATCGTGCGCTGCATCTTCCTGCCGATGATGGGACCGGCGCTGGTTTCGACCGGGCTGCTCGCCTTCATTGCCTCGTGGAACGAGTTCATGTTCGCGCTCACTTTCATCCTCACCGACGAGAACCGCACCGTGCCGGTGGCGATCGCTTTGATCTCCGGGTCGAGCCGCTACGAATTCCCCTATGGGGCGATCATGGCCGCCTCGACCATCGTTACGGTGCCGCTGATCATTCTCGCGCTCATATTCCAGAAACACATCGTCTCCGGCCTGACCGCCGGCGCGGTCAAGGGTTGATTGCCTCAGACAGGAGGCAGAAAGGGTACTCACATGCGTGTCGTTCGTGTTGGTTTGATCGGGCTTGGCGAAGTCAGCCAGCTCATGCATCTACCGATCCTGGCCGATTATCGCCATCTCTTCGAAATCGCCGGCGTCTATGACGTTTCGCCGAGCCTGACGGCCTATTGCTCGACCCGTTATCCGGGCGCGAAGAAGTATGAAACGGCGGAAGCGCTCGTCTCTTCGCCTGACATCGATGCCGTCTTCATCCTGACGCCGGACCAGACGCACAGTTTCTATCTGGAGATGGCGCTTAAGGCGAAGAAGCACGTCTTCCTGGAAAAGCCCGCCTGCCTGACGCTCGGCGAAATCGACACGGTCGCGCCGCTGGCAGAAGCCGCCGACCGGCTGCTGTTCGTTGCCTATATGCGCCGCTATTCGCCAAGCTTCCTGCGCGCCAAGGCGATGATGCCGGCCGAGAGCGATGTGCGTTACGTCCGCGTCCGCGACATCATCTGCGAAGGCCCGTTCTTCATTCGCCAGACGCGCAACATCTTCTATCCTGATGATCTCGACGCCGCGTTCCTGGCAGAATCCCGCGCGCAGACGACGGCGCTCCTGAAACAGGTGGTCGGCGACGACGCGCCCGCCGATCTGATGCGTGCCTATCAGGTACTGACAGGGCTTTCGTCGCACAGCCTTTCGGCGATGCGCGAATTGATCGGTCTGCCGAAGCGGGTGATTGCCGCCCATCACAAATGCAACGGCGAGTCCATCGTCGCGCTGTTCGACTATGGCCACTTCACTGCGATCTACGAAGCCATGATCGACAACGTCGCCCGCTTCGACGCGCGCATCGAGGTGCTGTCGGATCGTCGCCAGCTGCGTGTCAGCTACGACACACCGTATATCCGCAACCTGCCCACCACGCTCGAGGTGATCGACAGCACCGATACCGAGACCGAAACGCGGACCTTCGGTCCTGACTATACCGATCCCTTCGCCCTGGAACTGCGTGCCTTCCACGACCATCTCACCAATGGCACAAAGCCGAAGACGACGCTGTCGGACTCGCGCGAGGACCTGGCACTGATGGCCGAGATCGTCGGTCGCCTGCGCGAGAGTTCGGGGCTATAGCAGGACACGTTTCACACACTTGAGTTGTATCGATATGGCAAAACGCGAAACCGCACGTGACCGCATTCTCACCGCCGCCGAAGCGATCGTCGTCGGCAAGGGCGTGTCGTCCCTCACCTTCGACGAAGTGGCGGAACAGACCGGCCTCAGCAAGGGTGGTATCCTCTATCACTTCGCCAGCAAGGACGCGCTGGTGCGGGCGATGGTCGAGCGTTTCGTCTACCGTTTCGAGACCGGTCTCTCCGGGCTCGAAACCGAGGACGAGGACCCGCATGGCCGCTACACCCGCGCCTATGTGCGGGCGACGCTCGGCGAGGCCACAAGCACCGGCGATCAGTATGACCGCCTGGGTGCCAGCATCACCGCGGCGCTGTCGAACTTCCCCGACCTTCTGGAGATCGTGCGCCAGCAAAACATCCGCTGCCAGGCATCCGTTGAAAACGACGGCCTCGACCCGGTCGAGGCGACGATTACGCGACTGGCGGTCGAGGGCATGTGGCTGGCGGAGGTCTTCAACGTCATGCACCTCGACCCCGAAATGAAGCGCGCCGTCACCGCCCGCCTGCTGGAGCGGACGCACGCGCAAGCACCGCCGAAATAGCGCGCATCGCGCGCTGACATCCCCCGCATCGGCGCGCCTCTCGCGCCCAAAACCAAGGAGTTTTCCGATGGGATACAAGCCGTCTCCCCGTCCTGTCTTCGATCGTCCCAGCCACGTTCCCTATGCCGGCGTGACGCGGCATCTCTGGGGTGAAGAAAATGCCGGGCTCGTCGACGACTGGATCTACGCCTCGACGGAAAGCATCCACCAGATCGTATTCGGCATGCAGCCCGGCGGTTGCTTCAAGCATACGGAGGCATTCCGCACGATCTTCGGGGCGGACGAGCTTCTCTACGTGCTGAGCGGCACGCTCGGCCTCGCCAACCCAGAGACGGGTGAATTCTGCATCGCGAAGGAAGGCGAGGCGCTGTTCTTCCGCAAGGACACCTGGCACCACGGCTTCAACCTTGGCAACGAGCAGGTCCGCGTGCTGGAATTCTTCGCGCCGCCGCCGGCCAAGGGAACCTCGGGCCCTTATGCGCGCACCAAGCCCTATATCGAGATCGAGCAGTCGCGTTATGGCCAGAGCGAGTTCATCGGCCGCTGGCCGATGGAGGCCGAAGCGCAGCGGAAGGCAAGGACAATCCATCCGATGCGCGATGCCGATCTGCTTTTAAGCCTCGATCGGCAAACGCAGGGCGCCTATACCGGCCTCTACTGTGCGACCGACCAGCTGACCGTCGGCAAGACGACGTTGCTTTCGGGAAAGCGCACCGGAATGGAGCGTCACCAGGGCGACGAGTGCCTCTACGTCGTGTCGGGCACGCTCAACATTCATGTGCCGGAAGCGGAGGGGCAGGTCTGGTTCGAACTCAACCCGCGCGATGGGTTCTATATTCCGGCTGGGTTCGATCACCAGTATTTCAACATGACCGGCGACAAGGTGGAGTTCATCTTCGGCGTCGCGCCGGAGTACTGATCTCAGACAAAAAATACGGCAGTACCCGGTGGATACTGCCGTATTTGAAAACAGGAAGTACGCTGAAAAGAACGTTGCTTCCGAAATAAGTCGGCGGCCCTTAGGCCGCCTTCTTTGCGTCGAAGGGGATTTCGATGTCGACGGCGAGCGTCGAGACCTGGGGGCCGCGTTCCATCGTCACCCGGACCTTGTCGTCGTCGATCTGCATGTGCTTGGAGATCGCCTGGAGGATTTCGTCGCGCAATTTGGTGACGAGATCGCTATCGCCGGCGGATGCGCGCTCATGGGCCAGCAGCACCTGCAGCCGTTCGCGGGCTGCCGGCGCTGACTGTGTGCGGGAGAAGAAACGGAAAAGGTTCATGCCGCTTTCCTTCCGAAAATCTTGCCGAGGAAGCTGCGCTTCTCGCCGGGAATGGTGATCGGCAGGGCTTCGCCCTTGAGCCGGCGTGCCGCGTCGAAATAGGCCAGCGCCGGGGCGCAACGATTGTCGGCCAACGTGACCGGCGAGCCGACGTTGGAGGCGCGCAGCACGTCAGCGCTTTCCGGGATGATGCCCATCAGCGGGATCGACAGGATTTCGAGCACGTCGTCGACCTTCAGCATGTCGCCGCGCTCGGCGCGAATCGGGTCGTAGCGGGTCAGCAGCAGGTGCTTTTCCATGCGCTCGCCGTTTTCGGCCTTGAGAGTCTTGGAGTCGAGCAGGCCGATGATGCGATCGGAGTCACGCACCGACGAGACTTCCGGATTGGTCACGACGATGGCGATATCCGCATGGCGCATGGCGAGCGTGGCGCCACGTTCGATGCCGGCGGGGCTGTCGCAGATGACCCAGTCGAAGGCGTTCTGAAGGGCGGCGATGACCTTCTCGACGCCTTCCGGCGTCAGGTTGTCCTTGTCGCGGGTCTGGGAGGCCGGCAGCAGGTAGAGAGTCTCCAGGCGCTTGTCGCGGATCAGCGCCTGCGACAGCTTGGCCTCGCCCTGGATCACATTGACCAGGTCATAGACGACGCGGCGTTCCGCGCCCATGACGAGATCGAGATTGCGAAGACCGACGTCAAAGTCCACGACGACGACCTTCTCGCCGTTCTGAGCGAGTGCGGCGCCCAGTGCGGCGCTGGACGTCGTCTTGCCGACGCCGCCCTTGCCCGATGTAACTACGACTACCTTGCCCATTCGTCTCTCCAAGTATCTAAGAATTCGCCTTCGCCTACATCCTCATGATCCCGGCCGGATCGACCTGAATCACCAGATGCGGATGGCAAGCATCCACACCTTTCCTTGCCTCGGCCTAACCGAGTGTTCCGGCCTTCAGCTCTTCGCCGTCGAGCCAGATCTGCACGGCCTTGCCACGCAGGTTCTGCTCCATGTCGTCGGCCGTCTTGTAGAAGCCGTCGATCGCAATCAGTTCCGCTTCGAGCTTGCGGCAGAAGATCCGCGCCGAAGCATTGCCCGTGGTGCCGGCCATCGCCCGGCCGCGCAGGGCGCCGTAGATATGGATCGAGCCGCCGGCGACGACTTCGGCGCCCGAAGCGACCGAGCCGATAATCGTCACGTCGCCTTCGGGGAAGAACAGCGACTGGCCGGAGCGCACGGGCTGAGTGACGACGATCGACGGCGTCGCCTTGGTGGCAAGCGGCTCTGCCGAGATCACTGCTCCCGTGGCTGCTTCCGCTTCCGGCGCCTCGGCCTTTTCGGCCTGTTCTGCCATCTTGGCTTCGTAGTCCGCCGCCGGGCGACCGTCGTTCATCGCGGGCGGAAGGTCGGCGCCGAGCAGCGACTGGCGTGCGCCCTCGATGCCCATGATCCGGACATTGCGTTTGCTGAGCTGGTCCACGAGTTCGCGTAGTTGCGAACGATCGATTTCGAGGCCATCGACGTCGAGCACGACCGGACGCCGCAGGAAGAAGCCGGCGGAGCGGGAAGCCAGATCGTCGAGCCGGGTAAGCCAATCCTCGAGGGGGAGCTCGGGGGTCAGCGCTAGCGCAAGGAAGGATCGCCCCTTGAGGCGGATCGGCCGGGATTCGGTTAACACATCGTTCATCTTGGTAAATTTTCCGTTGCTTCGATGTACCGAGGAAATGGTTAACAAATGGTTAATTCGGCATTGCGAAGGTTAATGAGATGGCTCTCGCGGGCCGCCTTCCGGCACTGAAAAACAAGGGAAATCGCTCGTCGAAACAGAGCGATCTTTTAACCGTTGTTGCCCTGGCTATGGTGGATTTGACCGTCTGCTGCGCGCCGCCGAGCAGGTGAATCACCCATCCCGTTGCATGCGAATCGCCCGGCCTTGCGAAGGGAGTTGACATTGGAGTGCTAAAATAAGAACATAACGTGAACAGATGGAGGTTTCCCATGAACCGGAGAGAAACCATGACCCATACGGAAGAAGTGATCGAACGCGCCATGGCTGCCGTCGCAGCCGCCCGGAAGAAGCGGGAACGCGAAGCGGAATGGCGCAAGCGCACGTTTGGACGCATCGACATGACGCCGCCGCTGCCGCGTCTGAAGCGCGGCGGCGTGCAGCTCTCGCTGCGGCTCGACGGTTCGGCGCGCTGACAGTGAAACGGTTGTCTTGCAACCGGCGAACCGAGGAAAATGCGGGAGCGGCCCGGGCGTTGGTCGGCCTGGGAGCCTCAGTTGTCCGCGGGCGATGATAAGATGATAGGCGGATCGAGACGAAGCTTCGAGAGGACTGACTATGAGGCATCGTCGAAGCATCGACCTGATGCCGCGCGAAAATGCCACCGATTACGGCTCGACCCTGGAGCTGCTGCCGGAATGGTATGTGCTGGTGGCGAAATGCGGAAAGTGCCGGCATCAAGGGCGAATTGAGCGTCGGGCAATTGCCGGCACCCACGGATGGGACGTCGACCTCAACTCCATTGGCCGAACGCTCAAATGTTCGCGCTGCGGAAACAGGGAAGGGAACAAACTGCTGATTGGCAAGTTGCCCCGCGACTAGTGTGGCAGATGGCACGGGAAGCGACGGAGCTCCCGCGCGCTTGGTTCGGTGGAGCGGTCCGCGCTTTCAAGGTAAGATCATCCGCTCCGGCTGATTCTCCAGAGTATGGAGCCGCCAACATAAAGTATCCATTCATAATTTTTTGGCGGATATAAGTCGTCGATCTCCTGCATTCAGAGATCACGGATGTTTGTTAACGAAAGTTATCAACCGTGATGCCGAAGAGAGAAAGTGAATCTGGAACAATTTATTATTCTTTTCGTTGAGTTTTTGATCGAACGAAAGGATGAGATCATGAAGAAGCTTGTAATCATGGCAGCTGTTGCTGCTCTACTGGCAGGCTCCGCCTTTGCTCAGGATGCCAACAAGCAAGCCGGTACGGCCGCAGGCATGGCCGGTGGCGCGGCAGCAGGTGCTGTCGTCGGTGGCCCGATCGGTGCCGGTGTCGGCGCCGTGGTGGGTGGCGCGCTCGGTGGGGCGCTGACGCCTCCCCCGCCGGAAGTGGTAACCTATGTCGAGCAGCAGCCGGCTCCGCCGTCTGTGGTCGTCCAGGAACGTGTCGTGGTCGGTAAGCCGATCCCGTCCGCCGTCGTCCTGATGCCGGTCCCGGAAAATCCGCGCTATGCCTATGCGGTCGTCAACGACCATCGCGTGATCGTGGAGCCGCAGTCGAGAACGGTGGTTCAGGTGATCAACTGACCCAAGGCTCGATAGTCTTTTCTCTGGGGCGGCGTTCAAGCGCCGCCCTTTTGCCGTTCCATTTGGCTGCCCCTAGTTCGCGCGCCCGGACGTCTCGAATTTCCGACCCACATCTTTTTCAATCTCGACAAACTTTGGAATACTCTCGGGATTTCTAATATATTTTTCAAAATAAATTGCCTATATTTCTTGTATATATTCTGCATTGCTTTGTTTCGTCACTGTAATACATTTTGATTCAGGATTTATATTTTGCAAATTGAATGTATTCATGGGTCGATCGAAGGAGATGGCGGTATGGCGAAGATCGTAGGCTCGTCTGCGAGCGATGTTTTGAAGGGCACCGCGGAGAGCGACCACATCTGGGGCCTGATCGGCATGGACACGATCGATGGCGGCGGCGGTGACGACTTTATCAACGGCGGGGCGCACGACGACACCTTGACGAGTTCGAGCGGCTACGACCGCATCGACGGTGGCGACGGCAGTGACCAGATCGTTCTCACCGGGACCGGCGGTGCTGTTACCGGAGGCCGGGGCTTCGACGGTCTCGTCGTCGATTTTTCACAAACCGCCGACCGGATGGTCTTCAACGGCGCCAGCGGCCATGGCTATGTCGGCGACCCAGGCGTCGCCAGCCAGCACGTCTTCTTCCACGATATCGAGTGGCTGCGCCTTCTAGCCGGCAGCGGTGACGACCGGATCACCGGGACCGCCGGCAGCGACCGGATTTCGACCGGTGCCGGCAGCGACGTCGTCCACGCAGGCGCCGGCAACGACATCATCACCAATACCGGCGGTCACGACCGTCTCGACGGTGGTGACGGAAACGATCGCTTCGTTCTCGTTGGGACGGGCAGCACGGTCTTCGGCGGTGCTGGGGACGACACGCTGGTCGTCGATCTCTCGGGATCGACCGCTCCGGTCGTGTTCAACCTGGAAAACGGACACGGCATCATCGGAGAGGGGACGCTGCAGGAGCGACACCTCTTTGTCCAGCATCAGGATGTCGAGCAGGTTGTGTTGCTGACCGGACGCGGAAACGACCGCGTTACGGGAAGCGCGCTTGACGATGTTATCGAGACGGCAGGCGGCAGCGATTTCGTCGATGCCGGCGCGGGCGACGACAGGATCACCGACGGGAGCGGCGCCAATCGTCTCTTTGGCGGCGATGGCGATGATGGGATCACCTCCACGTTCTACTCAGCCGAGATCGACGGCGGTGCGGGCCAGGACTGGCTCTACATCAGCGAGATGGCGCGCACCAGCGATCTCACCATCGATTTCGCTGCCGGCAAGGTTTCGACCGGCACCGTGCTGCGCGGCTTTGAGCAGGCGAACCTCGCGCTGGGCAGCGGCAACGACCGGGTCATCGCCGGCGATCTTGCCTATCTCACGGTCGAGGCCGGTGCTGGAAACGATCACCTCGAAGGCGGCGCCGGGCCGGATGCGCTTTATGGCGAGGACGGCAATGATTACATTCACGGGGGAGCCGGAAACGACTCGATCGTCACGGGCGCCGGCGACGATGTGGCCTATGGCGGCGATGGAATGGACACGCTTGCCAATACCGGCGGCAGCGACGTGCTCGATGGCGGCGCCGGGGACGACTGGCTGCAGGACACCTTTCCCGGCAGCGGCAGCCTCGGTGTTGCGTCGATCCTGCGCGGCGGTGCCGGCAACGACACGATCAATGCCCGTTTCCTCGGCGAGGTCGATGGTGGCGAAGGGCGGGATCTTTTGAACCTCAACTATGGCGGCCTGCCCGAGGCGATGGATTTCGACGCGGCGCGCGGCGTTACGCAGACCGGTTTGACTTTCACGGATGTTGAATATTTCAACATCACGAGCGGGCGCTACGACGACGTACTGCGCGGCGGGGACGACAACGACACTTTCTACGCGTCGAGCGGCAACGACATCCTCGACGGGCGCGGCGGGGACGACAAGCTGACGGGTGCGTCGGAAAACGACCAGCTCTTTGGCGGTGACGGTGCAGATGTTCTTGATGGCGGGTCTGAGAACGACCTGTTGAGCGGCGGCAATGGTGCCGACGTGCTGAGAGGCGGCAGCGGCGCCGACACGTTCCTGTGGTCGACCGAAACCTCCGGCGAGGCCGGCCTTGACCACATTCTCGATTTCAGTGCCCGGCAGGGCGACCGGATCGCCTTCTCCGACGAGGCGCAGGACACGACCGGCATTCACAGCTATGCGGATTTCCTTGCCGCGGCGCGCGACACGGCCGATGGCGTGTTCGTCTCCTTTGGCGGCTCGGAAACCGAAGGCATTCTGATCGAGGATACTTCGCTTGCGGTTCTCTCGGAAAGCGATGTCGTCTTCGGTCTCGGCTGACGCACCGTTGGTCAGGATGTCGGCGCCGCGCCGTCATCCGGGGGCGCGGCATCGTCGACAGCAGTGGTCAGGCACCCATCGATCAGATGAAGGCGCCGATCCATCCGCGCGGCCATGTCGAGGTCGTGGGTGACCGCTACCACGGTCTTGCCCTGTTCGCGCACCAGCGTTTCGAGAATCTTGAACACCTGTTCGGAATTCTGGCTGTCGAGGCTGCCGGTGGGCTCGTCGGCGAGGATCAATGGCGGATCGTTGGCCAGTGCCCGGGCGACCGCCACCCGCTGGCGCTGACCGCCCGAGAGCTGATCGGGCCGCTTGTCCAGATGATCGGCCAGCCCGAGTGCGGCAAGCAGGTCGCTCGCCCTCTGACGCATCTCGCCCCGGCCGAGGCGGCCAAGCTTGCGCATGGGGATCTCGACGTTTTCGCGGGCGGTGAACTCAGGCAGCAGGAAATGGAATTGGAAGACGAAGCCGATATTGGCAAGCCGCGTGGCAGCCCGTTCGTCCTCGTTCATCTGCGCCGTGTCGCGGTCGCGGATCGCGAGCGTGCCGCTTGTCGGCCGGTCGAGCAGGCCGAGCAGATAGAGAAGCGACGACTTGCCGGAGCCCGAGGGGCCGGTGACCGCGACGAATTCCTGCTCGCCGATGCTCAGGGATATGTCCTTTACCAGCGTGACCGGCACGGTTTCTCTGAGGATACGCGTCAGATCCTTTGTCTCGATCAGCGTGCTCATGTCGCGCCCCGGATGATGTCGACGGGATTGGCGCGGGCCGCGCGCCTTGCCGGCAGGTATCCTGCGACCGCTGCCGATCCGAGCGCGAAGGCGGCGGCGATCAGATAGTGCAGCATGCTCCAGGCGATCGGTAGCCGTGTCATTTCCTGGCCGGTCGCAGCGAGCTCGAAGCGCACCAGCGAGAGCGCATAGATCATCGCGAAGCCGAGCGCCCAGCCAAGGAGCGTACCGGCCGTGGCGATCGCCACGCCTTCGAGCACGAAGAGGATGCGCATGTCGGCCTCGGTGAAGCCGAGCGACTTCATGATGGCGATGTCGCGCGCCTTCTCGTGCGTGATCGTCGAGATGATGTTGAAGATGCCGAAGCCGGCGACCAGCATGATCGCAGCGACGACCGTGTACATGATCACATTGCGCACGACGAGCGCCTCCAGGATCGACTCGTTGGCCTCCTGCCAGGCGACCGCCTTGTAGCCAAGCTCCGCCTCGATGCGCCGCGCGACCGCCGGGGCTGCATTTGGATCGTCGAGCTTGATGTTGATCTCATTGATCGCGTTCGGCCGGGCCGAGAGGATCTGCGCGTTCTTCTGCAGCACATAGGCCTCGCCTTCGTCGCGGGCCGTCGTGCCGGTGTGAAAGAGACCGACGATCTTGAAGCGGCGGCTGAGCCCCACCGAGGAGACGGCGGTGATCGTATCGCCGAGCTTGGCGCCGAGCCGCGAGGCCATGGTGTCGCCGACCACCACATTGTTCCCGCCGGCCGCAAGGGCCGCGAAGCTGCCGGCCCTGAAGTCTCCTATGATCGGCGAAATCCGTGGCTCCGCCTGCGGATCGATGCCGATGACGGCGGCGCCGACCTCCTGGCCGGAATAGCGAATGACGCCTTGCGCCTTCAGGGTCGCGGCAAAGCGGCCGGGGATCCAGCCGTCGAGCCAGGAGAGTGCCGCGGTGGGATTGATGATGCCGCGGCGGTCGTCGCGCGGCCGAAGGCCGGAGATGGCGGCGGCATCGAACAGATCTTCTGCCGGCTGTCGCCGCGCCGTGCGCTGCTCGTCGGTCACCTGTACATGCGGCATGGTGTCGACGAGCTGGCGAACGAAGTCGTCCTGGCCACCCTGCATCAGCGCCGCCATGGCGATGGAGAAGCCGACGCCGACCGCCACGCCCAGCATCGCGACGATCGTCTGCCGGCCTCGGCCGGCGATGTGCGTCAGTGCGATGTCGAAGATGAGGCGCATGGCGGGCTCATTTCTCCGGGGCGGGCGTGGCCTTGACGCGCGTGCCATCGGCAAGGCCGGTCGGGAAGGGTGAGACGACGCGCGCGTCGTCTGTGAGCCCGGAGAGGACCTCGACGCCTTCGGCGCCGCGTATGCCTGTTTTCAATTCGTGTATTCGGGCGCGATTGCCGTCGATCACCGCGGCCTTCGTTCCCTCCAGCGCCACGGTCGGGATGACCAAGGCGCCATGCGACACACGCACGATGATGTTGACGTCGGTCGACATGCCGATCCGAAGCGGCGTGTCGTCGGGAAGCCGAAAGCGCACGCGATAGGTCTTCGTCACCGGGTCGCCCTTGGGCGTGATGCTGTCGACCGTCGCTTCCAGCTTGCGGTCGGGAAAGGCGTCGGACCGCAGCAGCGCCTTCTGGCCGACTTCGACGCGCGGGATATCCTCCTCATTGACCTCAGCGGTGACGATCAGCGGCTTCGGCTCGCCCACCCAGAAGAGCACGGTGCCGAGGTCGGCGACTTCGCCGATCTCGCCGTCTTGCCGGAGCACCTGGCCGGCGCTCGGGGCCCTCAGCACATAGGTCGCGAGCCGCGCCTGACGGCCGGCCACGAGTGCTTCGAGCTGGCCGAGCTCGCTGCGCGCCCGATCGACCTCCTGTTCGCTGATCGTGCTGCGTTCGGCGAGCGCCAGCTTGCGGCGATATTCCTCCTGCGCCAGCGTCAGGCGCGCCTGGAGTTCGCCGAGCGCTGCCCGCGCTTCGGTGTCGTCGAGACGAGCGAGCACATCGCCCTTGGCGACGCGCTGACCCTCGCAATTGCACTGCTCGATGATCCGCTCGGCGACCGTCGGGGTAACTTTTGCCCAGGTGCGCGGCTCCACGACGCCGTCGGCATAGATAATCTCTGCAGCATCGCCGCGCTTCGGCGCGACGACGGACACGGGAACCGAACGAAACAGATACCAGGAGGCCGCCGCCCCGATGGCAACGACGATCGCTGCTCCGATTGCATAACGAGCCAGCCGCACGAGACGCTCCTTGAATGCTCTCTATCCGTTCTGTATAAATAGACCGACGGTCGGTTTGTTTCAAGGATGCCGATTCCCGGTCCCTTTGGGAGCGTCGTGGACCGGATGGCGAGCCCGTGCTAAGCCGCTGTTCTGGGAGTGCTTATGGTCAGAACGAAAAAATCGCCGGAAGTCCGATCGAACGAGCTGATCGATTGCGCCGAGCGGCTGTTCTTCCAGCACGGCTACGAGAATACGACGGTCAACGACGTCATCCGCGAGGCCAATGTCTCCAAAGGGGCCTTCTACCACTATTTCGTTTCGAAGGAGGCGCTGCTGGAGGCGGTCGCCACCCGTCTGGCGCAGCGGAACCTTAGGGAATTGCAGCCGCTGTTCGAAGACCCGTCGCTGGATGCGGTCGGGCAGCTGAACGCGCTTTTCGCCGGCTCGCGGCGGCTTAAGCTCGAGATGGCGCCGCAGCTGAAGAACACCTTCAACGCCCTCTTCAAACCGGAAAACGTCGCCCTCTATCACCGCATCGATGAGGCCCTGCTCGCCGTCAGCATACCTCTGGTCGCCGAGATGCTCCGGCGCGGACACGAGGAAGGAACGCTCGATGCGTCCGATCCGGAAGCCTCCGCCCTGATGCTGCTGCAACTGCGGCTGAGCGTCGCCAAGGTGATGCACAAGGCGCTGCAGCGCTACGAAGCCGGCGACGTCGATGGGGCGGCAGTGATGCTCGACGGCTGGATGCGAACCTACGGAACCGCCATCGAGCGTTTTCTGAAACTCCCGGATGGGTCGATCGAGGTGACCGAGCCGGGTTTTGCCAGGGCCTTCCTCGAAGCGTGAGCTACGAGAGGGCGTGTCTCAGTTCTTCTGTGCGGCGCGCAGGGCGGATGCCGGATAGCGCAAGGTCGGGTCGAAGGGATTGAGCTTGCTGCTGATCGCCTGTGCCTCGGCCTTCAGCAGGTCGGTGATGGTGCCGCTTCTTGTTTCGGTCAGGCGCGATGCCAGCGTGCCGATGCTCAAGGAGGCGACCGCGATGCCGTTGCGGTCGAGCACGGGTACGCCGAGACCGGCCATGCCCTCGATCATCTCGAAATTCATCTGCGCGGCACCGATACGCCTGACCTCCTCGATCTTGATGCGCAGGTCCACCTCGTCGATCGCGGCGCGATCCATGATGCGTGGCATGTTGAACTTGATGATCGCCTCGCGCTCTTCCTCCGGCAGGTGTGCAAGGATGGCGATGCTGCCCTGGCCGATGCCGAGCGGCACCTTGCCGCCGATGTCGCCGGTAAAGGAGCGGATAGGGAAGGGGCCTTCGACCCGGTCGAGGCAGATCGCATCGAAATTGCTGCGGACCAGCAAGAAGACGGTATCGTTGAAGGTGGCCGAGAGTCTGAGCAGCGACGGCCGGGCGATGTCAAGAATACCTTCACGCCTTCGCGCCTGCGACGCGATCGAGAAAAACTCCAGCGACAGGCGATAGGATTTCCCCTCCGGCATCTGCTCAACGAGCCCTTCGGCGATCAGGCTCTTCAGCAGGCGGTGCGCCGAGGGCTGGGTGAGATTCAGCCTGCGCGCGAGATCGATCACCCGCACACCCTCGCTCGCGTTCTCCGCGAGATCTTTCAGGATGTGGATCGCCTTCGCGAGGCTGGAGCTTCCTGCATTCTCTGATTCCAACATTTGCGCGCTTCTCTCGAATTTCACACGAAAGGATTCCGTATATCGGATTTTTCTAACAAAAAATTCCGAAATAGAAAATTGCATTTGTGTTTTTCGTCAATTTCCTGGAGTTAAACCACAAGCCTTCTCAGGGGTGGGTGCGCCAAAGCGTGGATAGCTGACCGGCTATCGCGATCGCGAAACCGCGCCTTCGCCGGCGCGACCTGCGCCTGGCGGAGATCCCGCACCGGAGAGGTTTGATGGTTGACGACGTGTCGCAGCCGCTGGGATCGCCGACAAGAAAAACGGGGCGGGCGATCCCTGGGGTAGCGACCCACGGGAGAGTGAGCATGAGTTTCCTGAACCTCGAGAAGATCTCCAAGTTCTACGGGCCGGTTGCGGCCGTTCACGATTTCGATCTGGCGGTCGAAAAGGGTGAGTTCATCTCGCTGCTCGGGCCCTCGGGCTGCGGCAAGACGACGACCTTGCAGATGATCACCGGGCTCGTACGTCCTTCCGCCGGTACGATCACCATGGGCGGGCGCGACATCACCCACCTGCCGCCGCCGCAACGGGAACTCGGCGTCGTCTTCCAGAGCTACGCGCTTTTCCCGCACATGACGGTCGCGCAGAACGTCTCCTTCGGCCTGGAGATGCGCAAGGTTGCAAAACCGGAGCGCGACAAACGCATCAAGGATATCCTGGCCCTCGTCCATCTTTCGGCACTTGCCGATCGCTACCCGCGCGAGATGTCGGGCGGCCAGCGCCAGCGCGTGGCGATTGCCCGCGCCCTCGTGATCAATCCGCCGGTACTGCTGCTCGACGAGCCGCTCTCGAACCTCGACGCGCAGCTTCGCGAGGAGATGCAGTTCGAGCTGCGCCGCATCCAGCAGACGGTCGGCATCACCACCATCATGGTGACGCATGACCAGGCGGAAGCGCTGTCGATCAGCGACCGCGTCGTCGTCATGGAAAAGGGGCGCATCACCCAGGTCGATACGCCCTATGAGCTCTACGAGCATCCGCGCAACGACTTCATCTCGTCCTTCGTCGGCAAGTCCAACTTCCTGCGTGCGACCTCGGCCTTCAACGGCAAGGGCGCCTCGATCAGCATCGACAACACGCCGATCCGCTTCAATACCGACCGCCGCGAGCCGGACGGCAAGGTCTCGGTCTTCATCCGCCCGGAAAAGCTCCGGCTGACCGAGCCGGGCGAGGGCCAGATCGAGGGCAAGGTGACGACGCGCTATTTCATGGGCAGCCAATGGTTGGTCAGCGCCGAGACCCCGGCCGGCGTCCTCGCCGTCGCGGTTCCCAATCTCGGTGCGCCGCCGCCGGTGGAAGGTGAAACCGTCGGGCTCGCCTGGCAGAACGCCGATTGTCGGATCCTTTCGGGAGCGGCCAAGTGATGGGCACTGCGACCTCCGCCATCAAACCGCGCCTGCTTACGCCCCTCGCCCTTTCCGGCCCGGCGACGCTGTTCTTCATCGGCCTTGTTCTCTTGCCACTGCTGCTGACGATCATTCTTTCCTTCAACAGCTACGACTACACGGCCGGCATCCAGAGCGACTTCACCTTCGCCAACTACCTAACCGTGCTACAGGACGAATATTACCTCGCGACCTTCTGGCGGACGTTGCGGCTGGCGCTTCTGACGACCGTGATCACCGTGCTGATCGGCGTGCCGGAGGCCTATGTTCTCTCGAACATGCGCAAGCCCTGGCGGTCGATCTTTCTCCTGGTCATCATCGGTCCGCTGCTCGTTTCCGTGGTGGTGCGCACCTTCGGCTGGAGCATGCTGCTCGGCAAGAACGGCTTCGTGAATGGTGCGCTCGCCCTCGTCGGCCTCAGCCCGGTTCAGCTCCTCTACACCGAGACGGCGATCGTCATCGGCCTCGTGCATATCATGCTGCCGTTCATGGTAATCCCGGTCTGGACCGTGCTGCAGAAGCTCGACTCGACGGTCGAGGCGGCGGCACTCACGCTCGGCGCCTCGCGCTTCACGGCGCTTCGCCGCATCGTCTTCCCGCAGGCCGCCCTCGGCATCCTCTCGGGCAGCCTGATCGTCTTTGCACTCTCGGCAAGTTCCTTCGCCATCCCCGGCCTGCTTGGCGGCAGGCGGCTCAAAATGGCGGCGACACTCGTCTACGACGAGTTCCTGATCGAGCTGAACTGGCCGCTCGGCGCGACCATCGCGATCATCGTCCTCGTTGCCAATCTTGTCATCATGCTCGCCTATAACCGCCTGATCGAGCGGCAGGCGAAGCGCAAGCTGGGTTGAAGCCATGCAGAGAAACGGACCCATTGCTCTTGCTTTCCACAGCCTCGTCGTCGTCTTCATGCTGGCGCCGATGGTTGTGGTCTGCCTCGTGGCCTTCACGCCGGAAAACACCCTGGCGATGCCCTGGAATGGCCTTTCGCTTCGCTGGTTCGAGGCGGTCTTCCATCACGGCGACTTCATGTCGTCCTTTGGAAACAGCGTTCGGCTCGCGCTCCTGTCGGCCACCATCTCTACGCTCTTTGCCGTGCCCGCAGCGTTGGCGATCACCCGCTACGAGTTTCGCGGGCGCGAGGCGCTGAACGCGCTCTTCCTGTCACCGCTCATCATCCCGCACCTGGTTCTCGGCGTTGCCTTTCTGCGTCTCTTCTCGCTGATGGGTATGGGTGGATCTTTCGGCTGGCTGATCGCCACCCATGCGATCGTCGTCACGCCCTATACGCTGCGCCTGATCCTGGCGTCGCTGACCAGCATGGATCGCAATGCCGAGAATGCGGCGCGCACACTGGGGGCTGCGGAGTGGACGGTGTTTCGCCGGATCACGATGCCGCTCATGCTGCCAGGCATCAGTGGCGGCTGGTTGCTCGCCTTCATCAACAGCTTCGATGAGCTGACCATGTCGATCTTCGTGACATCGCCGTCGACGGTAACACTGCCGGTCCGCATGTACATGTACGCGAGCGAATCCATCGACCCGATGATGGCGGCCGTTTCCACGCTGATGATCGCGCTTGCGACCGTCACCATGATCATTCTCGATCGCCTGTTCGGTCTCGACCGGCTTCTGGTGGGCAAGGGCTGAGAACCGATGTCGATGCATCCGTTGCTCCGGCGGCGCTACCGCCTGGATGAGGCACCCGTGCCCTTTATATTGAACGGGACGGCCGAAACCGGCCGTCGCGGCGATACGGTGCTGACGGCGATCCTTTCGGTGAGCGGCCACCTGAGACAGAGTGAATTCACCGGCGAGAAACGTGGCGGCTTCTGCCTGATCGGTGCCTGTCAGGACTGCTACGTGATGTTGGCGGACGGCAGCCGCGTCCGCGCCTGCAGCACGGCCCTGCAACCCGGCATGGCCTTCATCACCGATCTCGGCGCAATGGCGGAGGCGGCCCATGAGTGAGCCGTTGCAGCCGGTGATCGTCGGCGCCGGACCGGCAGGCATTCGCGCCGCGGAGCGCCTGGTGCGTGCCGGCCTCAGGCCCGTCGTGCTCGACGAAGGTCAGCGCGCCGGCGGGCAGATCTATCGCCGCCCGCTGATCGAGGACGGTCGCTCCTATCGCAGCCGCTATGGCTCGGAAGCCGGCAAAGCAAGAAAGCTGCACGAGGCGTTCGAGGCGCTTCTGCCTGCGATCGACTATCGCCCCGAAACGCTTGTCTGGAATGTCTCGGCACCTGAGCGCGGCAACCAGCTCGATCTGCTCTCGGCTGGCCGTCACCGGCAGGTCGGCTTTTCGCAGTTGATCCTCTGCACCGGCGCGACCGATCGCGTGCTGCCTTTCCCGGGATGGACGACGCCCGGAGTCTATACACTCGGCGCCTCGCAGGTCGCGCTGAAGGCGCAGGGCTGCACGATCGGCGACCGCATCGTCTTCATGGGCTCAGGGCCGTTGCTCTATCTCGTTGCCTGGCAATATATGAAAGCCGGCGCGTGCGTGGAGGCGGTGCTCGACACCGCGCCCATCGCGTCGAAGCGCCACTTGCTGTCGCTTGCCGCTCATGCGCCGCGGATCGTCGGGCTTGGCCTTTTCTATGGTCTGCAGCTTCAGCTCTCGGGCGTGAAGATCCGCTACGGCGTGCGGCCGGAGGCGGTTCTCGGCGAAGGCCAGGTCGAGGGCTTTCGCTTCCGTCGGCGGACGCTCAAGGGTGAGGTCGTCGAGACGGTGGCCTGCGACGCGCTCGCCTATGGTTTTGCCCTTCGGCCGGAAACCCAACTTGCCGATCTTGCCGGCTGCCGTTTCCGTTTCGACGCGCGCGATCGCGCCTGGCTGCCGGAGCGCGACGCCATGGGGCGCACGAGCCGGGTCGATGTCTACACCGCCGGCGACGGCAGCGGCATTGCCGGTGCCGATGCGGCGGAAATCTCGGGCGAACTTGCTGCGGCCGCCCTGCTTGAGGACGTGGGAAAGGCATCAGCGGATGCAGCGCGCCTGGTTGCGGCGCGCAAAGCGATCCTGCGGCAGCGTGACATCCTCGAACGCGCCTTTCCCTTCCCGGCTGACTGGTTTGAGACCCTAGCCGGCGAAACGATGCTCTGCCGCTGCGAAGAGATCACCATTGCCGAAGGACGCTGTGCCATCGCGAGCGGGTCCCTCAGCGAGATCAACCGCCTGAAGGCGCTAAGCCGCATCGGCATGGGCCGCTGCCAGGGGCGCATGTGTTCCGCTGCTGCCACCGAACTGTTGAGCGGCGCCTGTGGCGTTCCGGCCGGAGAGGTTGGTCGGCTGCGCGCTCAGGCGCCGGTCAAGCCAATCCCGCTCGGTTTTGGCGCTGCCGTAGAAACGGAGGCCCGCCCATGAGCCGGCGCATCTCCGTCGACGTCGCGATCATCGGTGGCGGCCTGGTGGGCAGTTCCGCAGCGCTTGCCATGCGCAAGGCCGGGCTTTCGGTTGCATTGCTCGACAAGGGTTATTGCGGCGCCCAGGCGAGCGGCGTGAACTATGGCGGTGTGCGCCGGCAGGGCAGGCCCCCCGAACAATTGCCGCTGTCGCAGCGCGCACACCGCATCTGGCCGCAACTGAAGGCGATGATCGGCATCGATGCCGAATACATGCGCTCCGGTCACCTGAAGCTCGCGCGCACGGAAAAGGATTTCGCCAAGCTCGAAGCCTATGCCGAGACGGTCAGGGACTATGGGTTGGGGCTTGAACTCGTAGCCGGTTCGGCGTTGGCGCGCCGGTTCCCCTGGCTTTCCGCCCAGGCGGTCGGCGCGTCGCTCTGCCCCGATGACGGCCATGCCAATCCGCGTCTCGTTGCGCCAGCCTTCGCGCGGGCGGCCGAGCGCGCCGGCGTGACGGTGTTGGAACTGACGCCGGTGCGTGACGTCGCGGCGACCGGGAACGGTTTCGAGATCCTCGCCGGCGACGGCATCGAAATCCGCTGCCGACTACTGGTCAACAGTGCCGGCGCCTGGTCCGATGGCTTTGCCGCTCGCTTCGGCGAAATCGTGCCGCTCACTCGGATCTACCCGTCGATGGTGGTGACCGAGCCGCTTCCGCTGCGGCTGCCTGTCAGCATGGGCGAGCAGGGCGGCAGCTTCTATGGCCGGCAGGTGGCACGCGGCAATTATGTCATGGGTGGTGGCCGCGGCCTGCCGCTCGGCGATCCCGACTACTCGCGCCCGTCGGTGACCGCTGCGTCCTCCGTCATGCAGCGCGCCTTCATGCTCTTTCCGCATCTGGCAGAGGCCCAGGTCATCCGCTTCTGGTCTGGCACAGAGGCGGAAATGCCCGACGGTAACCCGGTGGTCGGCCCGAGCGAAACGACATCAGGTCTCTTCCACGCTTTCGGCTTTTGCGGCGCCGGGTTTCAGACCGCGCCCGCTGTCGGTGAAGTGCTCGCAGAACTCGTCACCGAGGGGCGCAGCACCACGCCGATCGACGCCTTTTCCATTGGCCGCTTCCACAAGGTGGCGGTCGAAACTGCAGCCTCGTTGTAAACAGAAAGGGGAATACCATGATCGACCAACGGCTTACCAAAACCACGGCCCTCGCGCTTTTGGCCTTCGTCCTGCAGCAGAATGCTGCCTCGGCGGAAACCAAGACGCTCTATATCGGCATGAACGGCGGCAATTTCGAACGCGCCTATACCGAACACGTGCTGCCGCCATTCGAGAAGGCGAACGACGTCAAGGTTGTCGTCGTGCCCGGCACCTCCGCCGATATCCTCGCCAAGGCGACCGCTGCCAAGGACAATCCGCAGATGCATGTCATGCTGCTCGATGACGGCGTGATGGTGCGGGCGATCGGCGGCGGTCTTTGCCAGAAGGTTGCGGCCGATCCGGTTCTTGACCAGATCCAGCCGGCCGCCCGCCTGAAGGATGACATGGCGATCGGCGTCGACATGGGCATGACCGGGCTTGCCTATAACAAGAAGCTTTTCGACGAAAAGGGCTGGCCGGCGCCGACCTCGTGGATGGACATGGCCGACCCGAAGTTTGAAAACGCCGTGGTCTTCCAGTCGGCTTCCGCCTCGAGCTTCGGCCTGCACGCCTTCCTGATGTTCAACCGCATCCAGGGCGGCGATGAGACCAATGTCGAGCCGGGCTTCGAGAAATTCTCCGACTCGATCGGCAAGAACGTCATCGAGTTCATCCCGAGCTCGGCGAAGATCTCCGAGATGGTACAGACTGGCGAAGCCGCGATCTTCCCGCTGACGCCGACGGCCGTCAACAACCTCAAGGACAAGGGCATTCCGGTGGAATACGCCCAGCCGAAGGAAGGCTCCGTCGTGCTCGCCGTCACCGAATGCGTGATTGCCAACAACAGCGAACCGGAGCTCAGCCAGAAGCTCGCCCACTATCTGCTTTCGGCCGAGGCGCAGAGCCTGGCGCTCGATCACGGCAACATCATTCCGTCCAACGTCAACGCCAAGGCCGGCACGGATGCGGCGAACGCGAAGCTCGCAACCTTCAAGACAAACATGCAGACTGCCAAGGTCCTCGACTGGGACGCGATCAACCAGAACCGGCAGGAATGGAACAAGCGCTGGAACCGCATGATCGAAAGGTAAGCGTGAGCTAACCTATCTGTTCTATGCACGCCCCCGTGGGCACCATGGGGGCGTGATACGTTTGGGGCTTCGTGTCAAAGCGCGCCGTCGATCGCAGAACTGTTCTGCTCGCCCTTGTTCGTCGAAGATGGAAAAAGCTGCGAGCCGAAGGCGCCCTGGCTGCTGATCTCAGGGAAGCTGACATCGGCGATATCGAAATCGGGCATCAGCGCGAGCATCGGCAGGATGCGTTCGAAGACGGCGCCGCCAAGCGGCGTGGCGTTCCAGCCCGACGTTCGGAAGCCATAGGTCTCCTTCAGGCCCCTCGGTTCGTCGAGCAGGGTGAGCAGAAGGTAGCGCGGATTGTCCACGGGGACGATGCCCATGAAGGACGTGATGTTGAGTTCCTTGGAATAGCGACCGCCGACCACCTTTTCGGCCGTGCCGGTCTTGCCGCCGATAAAGTACCCTTTGACTTCCGCCTTCTTTGCCGAGCCGGTCTTGGCGTTGAGCCGCAGCAGATAGCGGAGCGCCTCGCCGGTTTCCGGCTTGATCAGATCGCGCGCGATGATGCGATCGTCCAGCGGCGCGCCCTTGATCAGGGTCGGCCGGATGAGACGCCCGCCGTTGACGAGCGCGGCGACCGCGATGCTCGCCTGAAGCGGCGTGACGGCAATTCCGTGGCCGTAGGAGACGGTTGCGGTATCGATCTCGCCCCAGCGTCGCGGCAATTGCGGATGGGCGCTCTCCGGCAATTCGGTCGTCAGCCGCGACATCTGCCCGAAGCGTGTCAGGAACGCCCGCAGGTTTTCCGGTCCGACAGCAATCGCCATCTTCGCCATCGAAATGTTTGAGGAGAAGATGAAGGCCTCCGGCAGCGTCAGTGGCCGATACTGGCCGCGATAGTCGTTGATGCGGAAGCGACCGAAGGCGAGCGGCTTGCTGGCGTCGACGACGGAGCGAAGCGTGAACTGTCCGGAATCGAGCGCCATCGCCGTCGTCAGGGCCTTGAAGGTTGAGCCCATCTCGAACGTGGCGGCGGCAATGCGGTTGATGCGGTCTGGCTTCAGCGCGTCGACCGGCAGGTTCGGGTCGAAATCCGGATAGGAAGCCAGCGCCAGGATCTCGCCATTGGTGACATCGAGCACCAGGCCGGCTCCGGCCTTGGCGCTGAACTTGGCGATCGCCTTGCGAAGTTCGGTCTCTAGCGCATGCTGGATGCGGATGTCGAGCGTCGTGTTCACTGGCTCGAGAGTGCGATGGGAGAGATCCATGCCGCTTTGGCGCAGGACCTCCAAGCCCTGGCCCTCGATCCAGCGCTCGATGCCGGCGATGCCGATATTGTCGATATCGACAGTGCCGAGCACGTGGGCGGCGAGCGAGCCGTTCGGATAGAAGCGCTGCTTCTCGCGCTGGAAACCTACGGCCGGAATGCCGGCATTCCACACCGCCTGTTCCTGCGCTGGCGTCACCTGGCGCTTGATCCAGGCAAAGGCCGCGCCGCTCTTCAGCCGACGATAAAGGTCGCGCCCGTCGATATCAGGAAAGATCTCGGTCAGCTTCTCGACCGCCTCGTCGACGTCGACGATCAGCCGGGGCTCCGCATAGAGCCCGGAACTCGGAACGTCGATTGCGAGCAGGTTGCCGTTCCGGTCGAGGATCGACGGCCGGCCGAGCGATGGCGGCGGCGGTATGTATCCCGTCCGCTCATAGTCGGCGACGCCAAGCTGCACGAGGCGCGCCAGCATGAGGCCGAAGACGAGCGCGAAGGCGCCGATGACGAGGAGAAGACGGCCGCGGGGATCCGGCCGGGGCTGAACCTGACGTGCCATATCAGTAGAGCCCGTTGCCGCTGGTCAGGAGCTTTTCGCGCAGTTCCGGCGACAGGTCTGCATCGGCGGTGGCCGATGTACTTGCCGTCTCGAACCCGTCGATGACGGGGCATCCACCGGCGCAGGGCGCAGTTCCCGGCTTGAAGGCTTCGAGAATGGCGCCGGGCGTGCCCTCCGGTACAGGCTGGCCGCTCTTCCTGTCGATCGCCTCCACCGTCATGCCGGACGGCGCATGGAAATCCGCCGCCGGGCGTCCTTGAAGCGCCACTTTCATGAAATCGATGAAGATGGGTGCCGCCAGGCCCCCGCCGGTTTCGCCATTGCCCATCGGCTTCGGTGTGTCGTAGCCGAGAAAAACGCCGGTCACGATGTTTGGCGTGAAGCCGACGAACCACACGTCCTTCTCGTCATTGGTGGTGCCGGTCTTGCCGGCGATCGGCACGCCGAGCTGGCTGACATTGCGCGCGGTCCCCCGTTCGACCACTCCACGCAGCATGGAGGTCACCTGATACGCAGTCATCGGATCAAGCACATAGTCGCGATCGTCGACCGGCATAGGTTCTTCCTGGCCGCTCCAGCTGGAAGCGTTGCAATCGTCGCAGCGGCGCTGGTCGTGGCGGAAGATGGTGCGGCCATATCGGTCCTGGATGCGATCGACCATCGAGGGCGTGACTGCCTTGCCGCCATTGGCGATGACCGCATAGGCCGAAACCAGCCGCAGCAACGTCGTCTCGCCGGCGCCGAGAGACATCGGCAGATAGGGTTTGAGCGTGTCATAGATGCCGAAGCGCTTGCCGTAGTCGGCGACGAGATCCATGCCGAGATGACGGGCGAGGCGCACCGTCATCAGGTTGCGGCTGTTTTCCAGCCCGACGCGCAAGGTGGACGGGCCGCTGAAGCGGCCATCATAGTTCTTCGGCTTCCAGGTCCGCCCCGCACCGTCGGAAAGGGCGATTGGCGCATCCATCACCAGGGTCGTCGGCGCGTAACCATTGTCGAGCGCAGCGGCATAGACGAAGGGTTTGAACGACGAGCCGGGCTGTCGATAGGCCTGGGTTGCGCGGTTGAATTCCGACTGCGCATAGGAAAAGCCGCCGGCGACCGCGAGCACCCGGCCCGTGTTCGGGTCCATGGAAACGAGGGCGCCCTGAACGAGCGGCGGTTGCCGCAAGACATAGCCGTCTTCCTGCTTTTCTACATAGATGACATCACCGGGCGAAAGGACGCCGTCGATCCCGGCGGCGCAGTTTCGCTTTCCCTTGACCGAGCGGCAAAGCGCCCAGGCCTGGCGTCCAAGGCTTGCTGTCTCTGCCGGCGTGGTCCCGTTAGGCGCGGCGCCCTCCGGCCGGAGACCGATCTCTACGTCCGCGTTTCCTGCGGCAAGCACCACGCCCAGCCGCCATTCCGGCACGTCGGCAAGCGGCCGGAGCTTGGTAAGTGCGGTCGCCCAATCCTTGGTTGAAGGGAGCCTTGTGACCGGGCCGCGATAGCCCTTCGCCTGGTCATAGGCGACGAGGCCCTTGCGCAGAGCCTTCATTGCGGCCTCTTGCAGCCGCGGATCGAGCGTCGTGCGCACCGAAAAGCCGGCGGTGTAAAGTGCTGCCTCGCCATACTGGGCATTGAGCTGGCGGCGGATCTCTTCGGTGAAGTAGTCCGCCGCAGCAACTGCGGGCGAGGGTGTGCGCGGGTTGGCGTCGAGTGGGGTGGCGGCCGCCTTGGCAGCGGTCGCAGTATCGATGAAGCCGTTCTGTCGCATCTGGCCGATGACCCAGTTGCGTCGGCTGATTGCCCGCTCCGCCTGGCGATCCGGATCATAATTGTTCGGAGCCTTCGGCAAGGCCGCGAGGAAGGCGGCCTCCGAAACCGAGAGCTCGCCGACCGGCTTGTCGAAATAGGTGAGGGCCGCCTGCGCCACGCCATAGGCGCCGCGCCCGAGATAGATGTCGTTGAGGTAAAGTTCGAGGATACGGTCCTTGGAATAGGTCTGGTCGATCCGCAACGAGAGGATCGCTTCGCGCAGCTTCCGTTCCACCGTGCGGTCGGAAGACAAAAGGAAGTTCTTGGCGATCTGCTGCGTGATCGTCGAGCCGCCGATCATGCGGCGGCCGGAACCGTAATTGGCGAGATTGGCGAGCAGCGCCGTGCCGATGCTTGTGACGTCAATGCCGGGATGGACGTAGAAATTCTTGTCCTCGGCCGAAAGGAAGGCTTGGCGGATGCGTGCGGGGATTGCGCCGATCGGCAGGAACAGCCGGCGTTCGCGCGCGAGCTCGCCGACCATGGTGCCGTCGCCGGCATAAAGGCGGGTGGTGACGGCCGGTTCCCAATTCGCGAGCGTGCGGTGGTCCGGCAAGTGGCGCGTCAGTGCCGCGACCACCGTAGCTGCGGCGAGTGCAACGACGGTCGCGAGATTGAGGCATGTGCCAAGCAGATTTGCGATGAACTTCATAGTGAGTGGAACGGACCTCTGGGGCAAAGGACTGCCGTCCGGAGCGCGGATGTTCGCGCGACCGCGGCCTGTCTGGAGCGATGTTTCAGGGTGCACCGGCATCCGGGATGTCGGCAGCAACGAAGATGCGAGCGGGCGCTACGGCCAGGCGAAACGGCGCATGGGATCGATCCCCGTAAGCGGCGCGATCAGCCGCACCTTCCTGCGCTGACGCTGCCGAATGGCAGCCCGGTCAGCCGATGGAGTTCACCGTAAAGGGATTGTGCTGGAGCAACAAACCACGTTTATTTGCGAGACCCATTAGATGAGTTAGGGCATTCATGGTCAGGCCATATCTTCCGCTCAATGCGCTGCGTGCCTTCGAGGCGTCAGCGCGGCATTTGAGCTTCACCCGTGCGGCAATCGAACTCTGCGTGACGCAAGCGGCAGTCAGCCATCAGGTCAAGTTGCTCGAAAGCCGGCTGAACGTCACCCTGTTCAAGCGGTTGCCGCGTGGGCTGATGATCACCACGGAAGGCGAGGCATTGCTGCCGGTGCTGCGCGATTCCTTCGATCGCATGGCCGACATGCTCGAGCGTTTCGAGGCCGGCCATATCCGGGAGGTGCTGATGATTGGCGCCGTCGGCACCTTCGCGGTCGGCTGGCTGTTGCCGCGTCTCGCCGAATTCCAGGCGAAGTACCCGTTTATCGACGTCCGGCTTTCGACCAACAACAACCGGGTCGACATGGCTGCGGAAGGCTTGGACTTCGCCATCCGCTTCGGCGGTGGTTCCTGGCACAATACCGAGGCCGTCAGGCTTTTCGAGGCGCCGCTGTCCGTGCTCTGCATTCCCGAGATTGCCGACCGGTTGAAAACGCCTGCCGACCTCCTGAACGAAACGCTGCTCAGGTCCTACCGGGCCGATGAATGGGTAAACTGGTTCGAGGCGGCCGGCATGGCCTATCCGGCGCCGTTGCTCAAGGGTGTCGTCTTCGATAGTTCACTGGCGATGATGGAGGCGGCAGCGCAAGGCATCGGCGTCGCGCTCGCACCGCCGCTGATGTTTTCGCGGCTGCTGACGAACGGCACGATCCGACAGCCATTCGATGTCCACACCTCGATGGGAAGTTACTGGCTGACACGCCTGAAATCACGGCCCGTCACGCCCGCGATGAAGGCGTTTGGCGAGTGGCTGACCGCCGCGGCGGCGCAGGAGGCGACCGCTTGGCCTCAGTCTCCGGCACGAGAGGCGCTCGCCGGCTGAAACTGCAGAATTTTTCGCGCCGCGCGAGCAGTTCGTGCAGTCTCCGAAGTCATACCATCAGCCCAAGAAATTCTAATGCCTGCCCTGAATTCTTGTGATGCCCGTTTTGAGGCCGCCCACGACGCCCTTTCCGGCACCGGCGGTGAAATGGCACGGCGCATCCGCGCTCGCTCAGGCGTCTTTTGCCGTCGAGTATTCGTACACTGTGCGCCCGGTTTGCGGGTCCACGCCGGCAAGGCTGACTTCGTAGCCCCAGAGGTGGCGCACGTGGCGCAGCGTCGCGTTGCGGCCGCTCTCTTCGAGCAGGATGCCGCTCTTCACATTGTGCTGCAGTCGAAGATGCCGGTCCCCCAGCAGATCGACATCCATGACCTGGATATCCGGCTGATTGGCACCGACGTCATAACTGTTGGCAAGGGCCGAGCGAACGGCTGAATAGCCGCGCTCGTTGTGGATCGCCGCGACCTCGACAAAGCGGTCCGAAGCGCGGTCCGCGAGCTGGAACAGGCGGAACTTTCGCATCACCGCCGGGCTTAGATATTGCAGAATGAAGGACTCGTCGCGGTGGTTGGCCCAGGCGTCGCGCAGCGTCTCCATCCAGTCGCCGTTGCCGGCAAAGGAGGGGAACCAGTCGCGGTCTTCGTCGGTCGGCTCGGTGGCGATCCGCTGAATGTCCTGCATCATCGCGAAGCCAAGCGCATAGGGGTTGATGCCGGGATAGCGCCGGTCGTCGAAATCCGGCTGGAACACGACGTTGGAGTGGCTCTGCAGGAGTTCCAGCATGTGGCCCTCACCAATCCGGCCTTGGTCGTAGAGCCGGTTGATGATGGTGTAGTGGACGAAGGTGGCGCAGCCCTCGTTCATGACTTTCGTCTGGCGCTGCGGATAGAAATATTGCGCGATGACCCGGACGATCCGGAGCAGCTCCCGTTGCCACGGCTCCAGGATCAGGCTGTGTTTCTCTAGGAAATAGAGCAGGTTCTCTTCCGGCAGGTTGAGCACCTTCTTGCGTTCGGATGCGTCTCTTTCGGCTTCGGCCGGGTCATGGCTTTCGGCCGTCTGCGGCAGCGTCCGCCAGAGATCGCTATAGGTCTGTTCCTCGTATTCCAGCCGTTCCCGCGCCCGCTCCCGAACCTTTTCGGAGGAGAGCCGCGGCGGACGCCGATAGCGGAATACGCCCTGGTCCATCAGCGCGTGGGCGGAATCGAGGATCGCCTCGACGGCGGCGGTGCCGTGCCGCTCCTCGCATTTGCTCACATATTTCTTGGCAAAATCCATGTAGCTGAGGATCGCACCGGCATCCGTCCATTGGCGGAAGAGGTAGTTGTTCTTGAAGAAATGATTGTGCCCGAAAGCTGCATGGGCCGTGACCAGAGCCTGCATCGCCATGGTGTTTTCTTCCATGAGATAGGTGATGCAGGGATTGGAATTGATCACCAGCTCGTAGGCGAGGCCCCGGTGCCCCTTGCGATAGTGGTGCTCCTCATAGGCAAAGCGCTTGCCGAAGGACCAGTGCTGGTACATCAGCGGCATGCCGACGGAGGAGTACGCATCGAGCATCTGCTCGGAGGTGATGATCTCCAGCTGGTTCGGGTAGACGCTGAGGCCCATTTCCTCGAGCGCGACCGTCTCGATCGCGTCGTAGGCCCGGGAGAGGGTCGCGAAGTTCCAGTCCGAGCCCTGGAACAGGAGGCCTGAAGTCGCACGTCGAGCCATCCGGTCGTCCCCTCATTTCCGGGTGCGTGTGGCCGGCTGCCGGGCAAAGAGCCTGCGGAAGACCGGGTAGATGTCGGCGGGTTTGGCAATCCGGGTCATCTGGAAATTCGCCTTCTCGCCGTCCACCGTGCGATAGGCGCGCCACAGGGCGGTGCCATTGTCCGTCGATCCGAAGATTTCCGTCTCACGCTCGTCGATGATCTCGACATAGGCGTAGTACTGGCAGATCTTCGTCAGCTTTTCCCTGAGCAGCGCAGCGCAATGCTCGCTGTCGCCGATGATGTTGTCGCCGTCGGACGCCTGCGCAGCATAGATGTTCCAGATCTGGGCGGGGTAGCGGTCCTCGACAACCCGGATCATCTCTTCGAGCGCCGTCGAGACGATCGTGCCGCCGCTCTGGGTGCTGTAGAAGAACGTCTCCTCGTCGACCTCGCGCGCCTCGTCGGTGTGGCGGATGAAGACGATATCGATCCGCTCGTAGCGCCGTTTCAGGAACAGGTGCAGAAGCACGAAGAAGCGCTTGGCGAGGTCCTTCTCGCGCTCGCCCATGGAGGCTGAGACGTCCATCAGGCAGAACATGACAGCATTGGCATTCGGCAGCGGCTGCTGTTCGAAGCGGTTGAAGCGGATGTCGACCGGGTCGACATAGGGTATGCGCCGTCGCTTCTTCTCGATCTTTTCCAGTTCTCCGCGGAGTTCGCTGAGCTTTTGGCGGTCCTTCGCCGAAATTTCCGGCGTCGCCTCGAGCCGCGCAATCTCCTCGGCGAGGATCGTCAGCTCCTTTTCCTTCGGCCGGTGCAACGCCAGGCGACGGCCGAAGCTGTTGCGCATGGTTCGCCCGACATTGATGTTGGTCGGCGTGCCGGCCGTGGCGAAGCCGGCGCGACGGGGTTTGAATGTCACCGTTTCCTTGAGGCTGAGCTTGACCATGTCGGGCAGCTCCAGATCCTCGAAGAAGAGATCCAGCACCTCTTCGCGCGACAGGATGAACTGGAAGTCGTCCTCGCTCTCTCCGGTCCCGGGGCGGCCCTTTCCGCCACCGCCCCCACCTGCTTCCGGCTTCGGCAGGCGGTCGCCTGCCGAAAACTGCTTGTTGCCGGGAAGCACATAGTTGCGCTCGCCGCTGCCGCGAGCCGGCTGAAACGTCGGCTCATTGGCACCGTCGGTCGGCATCGGCACGCCGTGCGCCGCATCGACGTCGATGATCCTGTCCGATTTGACCTGTTCCTTGATGACCCGCTTCAGCTCTTCGCGGGCCCGTTTCAGAAAACGCTGTCGGTTGCCGAGGCTCTTATCCTTCGGATTGAGCCGCCGGTCGATGAAATTCGGCATATACCAATCCCCTGCTTCGGCATCGTCAGCCCGCCTTGTTGACCCGCATGTACCAATCGACCAGCCGTCGGACCTGGCGCTCGGTGTAGCCGCGCTCGGTCATGCGCTGGACGAATTCGGCATGCTGCTTCTCGGAGGCACTGTCCTTCTTCGAGCCGAAGCTGATGACCGGCAGCAGGTCTTCGACCTGGCCGAACATGCGCTTCTCGATCACGTCGCGAAGCTTCTCGTAGCTCGTCCAGGAGGGGTTCTTCCCATGGTTCTTGGCGCGGGCGCGCAGGGTGAACTTCACAACCTCGTTGCGGAAGTCCTTGGGGTTGGCGATGCCGGCCGGTTTTTCGATCTGCGACAACTCGCTGTCGAGGATCTCCCGGTTGAGGATCTGCCCGGTATCGGCATCCTTGAAATCCTGGTCTTCGAGCCAGGCGTCGGCATAGGCGATATAGCGGTCGAAAAGGTTCTGACCGTATTCGCTGTAGGATTCGAGATAGGCCTTCTGGATCTCGTGGCCAATGAATTCGGCGTAACGCGAGGCAAGCTCGGACTTGATGAAGTCGAGGTAACTTGCTTCGGTCTCCTTCGGGAACTGTTCGCGGCGGATCGCCTGTTCCAGGATGTACATGAGATGTACGGGATCGGCCGCGACCTCCTTGGTGTCGTAGTTGAAGGTCTCGGACAGCACCTTGAAGGCAAAGCGGGTGCTGATGCCGGTCATGCCTTCGTCGACGCCGGCGGCGTCGCGGTATTCCTGAACGGACTTCGCCTTGGGATCGGTGTCCTTCAGGTTCTCGCCGTCATAGACCCGCATCTTGGTATAAAGCGGCGAGTTCTCGTGGCGTGCAAGCCGTGTCGATACGGTGAAGCGGCTGAGGCTTTCGAGCACTTCCGGTGCACAGGGGCTCTTGGTGAGCTCGCTTTCGCGCAGCAGTTTCTCGTAGATCTGCCGCTCTTCGGTGACGCGCAGGCAGTAGGGAACCTTGACCACGAGAATGCGGTCGAGGAAGGCTTCGTTGTTCTTGTTGTTCTTGAATTGCAGCCATTCCGACTCGTTGGAGTGGGCAACGACGATGCCCTGATAGGGGAAGCCTCCGAAGCTTTCGGTGCCGTTGTAGTTGCCCTCCTGGGTTGCCGTCAAAAGCGGATGCAGGACCTTGATCGGCGCCTTGAACATTTCGACGAATTCGAGCAGCCCTTGCGTCGTGCGGTTGAGACCGCCGCTGTAGGAATAGGCGTCCGGGTCGGCCTGGCTGTAGTTTTCGAGCTGGCGGATATCGACCTTGCCGACCAGCGAGGAAACGTCCTGGTTGTTCTCGTCTCCGGGCTCGGTCTTGGCGATTGCGACCTGGCGCAGCCGCGACGGCATCAGCTTGACGACGCTGAATTTCGAGATGTCGCCATCGACTTCGTCGAGCCGTTTCGTCGCCCAGGGCGAGATCAGGCCGGTCAGCCGGCGTCGCCCGATGCCGTACTTGTCTTCGAGCAGGTCGGCCATCCGGTCGGGATGGAAGAGGCCAAGGGGTGATTCAAAGACGGGGCTGACCTTGCCGCCGACTGCCAGCGTGTAGATCGGCTGCAGTTCCATCAGCTTCTTCAGCCGCTCTGCGAGTGACGACTTGCCGCCGCCGACCGGTCCGAGCAGGTAGAGGATCTGCTTGCGCTCCTCGAGCCCCTGCGCGGCGTAGCGGAAGTAACCGACGATCCGCTCGATCGTATCTTCCATGCCGTAGAAGTCGGCGAAGGATGGATAGATCTTGACGGTGCGGTTTGAGAAGATGCGGCCGAGACGTTCGTCCGCGCTGGTATCGATCAGGGTTGGATTACCGATGGCAGTGACCATCCGCTCCTGCGCGGTGGCATACATGCTTTTGTCGTCGCGACATGCCAGAAGGTATTCTTGAAGGCTGATTTCTTCTTGCGCTGCACTGGTATAGATCTCCGAGAAGAGATCAAAAACGTCGCATTCGCTCTTTTGCATCATGCTCTCCCGCGGCCGCTGGCTGAGACGGGGATCGCTGCTTATCGGCTCGCTCATTCGAATAAACGGCGTCCCATGCGCAATGTTCCACCAGAGTACTCGCTTTCTTCTGATTCTCGAAGGGGTTGCTTTCAAGGATTGAAAGATCGTGACCGAGGGCTCACGAAATCCTGATCCGGACGGCCGAGATGGCGCGCCGGAGGGGCGTTTTTTGGGCGCCTTCGGATAGGCTTGGCCGCACGAGATTGGTAGCTCGGGAAGGTGAACAAGGTCCCGCACGTGGCCAACGTCTCGCCAATGCATGCTCGACCGGTTACGGCGTCGTCAAAGCATGCCCTGTGCATGTGATGTGTGCTTCAATGGCGCCGCCGCGCAGCGGCGCCTGAGCAGGAAGAGCTGTCAGGACAGCCAGGCCGGCAACCGAGCCGGAACACGGCCCGTGAGCGCCGCCTCTACGCAATCGGCGAGGCTGCCGAAGCGAACGGAGCGGCCGGAGAGGCCGGGGCCGTAATGGGCGTACTTGCCGGAATTGGTCATCAGCGCCCGGGTCTTGGTCGGGAAGACCGGCTCGGAGATCGAGCACCAGCAGAGATCCGGCAGCACCTGGATTCCGCTTGCCTCCAGCCGCGAAAGCAGGCCTTCCTCGCGCGCCGCGGCAATAGCATCGCGTCCGGCGGTTACGATGACGGCGACGTTGCTTTCGCGCTTGCGACCGTCGAAGGCGACGGCCAGAGCGCGGCATTCCTCCAGCGAGGCATGCGGGCTGCCGATCGCGACAAGCTCGACTTCTGCCGGGCCTTCGTTCAAGAGCGACCAGGCGTCAGTCATGTCGGCGCGCGTGATCGTCGTGTGGTCGGCATCTTCGGCAGCAGCACCATCGGCTTCCGGGGTCACGCCCTCCACATGCAGCATGGGCGATGCGGACGTCGTGCCGAAGGCGGCGCAAAGTGCCTTGAGGTCGTCGCGTGAAGGCTTTGCCGAAGCAAGACCGCGCAGCAGCGGGATGCGGTCGGGTGCTGCCTTGCCGGCGAGATAACCGATCAGCGGCCAGAAGGCATCGTCGACGTTGTCGGGCAGTTCCACCTCGATGACGCGCTTCGCCTTGCGCGGCGCGTCGAGATAGACGCCCGAGAGCGGCGCGCGACCGGTCAGCGCGATGCAGAGGTCGAGAAAGTCAGGGTGTTTCGCCGTGCGGGCGCCAAGCACGGTATTGGCGAAGATCACCGCGTTGGACTCCGCCCAGGCAATGGCTTCGCCTGATTTCGGCGCGCTGTCGAGCAGATAGGGCGAACAGGTGAAGGTCGGGCGACAGCCCATGCGCACGTAAGCGTCCGCAAGCCGTGCGGCCGGGTCACCGAAGCTTTCCGGAACGCCCTGCGCCTGCCAGTTGGCCCGGTCGACGGAGATCGCGTTCATGGTCGTCGGCACCCGTACCTTGGCACCCATGTCCGCCATTTTCTCGGCGAAGGTGAGGTTTGCGGGGCTTGCGTAGATGCAGCCGTCGATATGGCCCTGGACCACGTCGATGAGCTTTTCCGCCCCCTGCTGCGCTGCCATGGCGGAGATGATCCGCATTGCCTGCTGGACCGCGACGCCGTCGCGGCCGTCGAGCATGGCGCGATCGCCTTCGGTAAGGTTAAGAGCCGTCGTCGCCGGCGGGGTGACCGGGATCGTCAGGCCGTCGGCCTCGATCGCCGTATCGCTGATGCGTGCCGACTTCGCCTCAGACAGCGCCTTGAAGGCTTCGCGCGAAAGGCGCAGCACCGGCAAGGATTTACCGAACATCTCGGCGGCGATCAGCGCGCCGAGCGTCAACACGTCCTCAGCTTCCGAGAACACGAGGGCCGCCGGCGCACGCCCGGTCAGCGCCATGTCGAGCAGTACGCCCGAACCGGTGCAGGAGCCGCGGCTCGACGGCATCATCAGGATGCCGCCGGTGAGACAGAGACCGTGCAGCGGATGGTGCACGTCGATCACCCGGCCCGTTGCCGGATCGACCCCGCCCCAGAAGCTCAGTGCTTCCTCGGTGGCGATGATGGGGCCATCGGCGGAGCCGGAGAGAATGCTGCGGGCGGAGATCGATTGGGTCATTTTACGACAAATCCATGAGCAAAAGGGTCGCGGTCATCGATGAAGATGGTGTTGATGCCGGTCATGCGGGCCCAGCCGGCGATCGATGGGATGATGGCGTCGCGGTCGGCGACCTTGGTCGCTGCCTCGACGCGGCCCTTGAACAGCGAGCCGATGATCGATTCATGTACGAACTCGTCACCGACCCCAAGCTTGCCCTTGGCGGCAAGCTGCGCCATGCGCGCCGAAGTGCCGGTGCCGCAAGGCGAACGGTCGATCGCCTTTTCGCCGTAGAACACGGCGTTGCGGGCATGGGCTTCGGCCTGCGTCGGTTTGCCGGTCCACTGGATGTGGCTCAGACCCTGGATTTCCGGATGCTCCGGATGGACGAACTCGTACTTGGCGTTGAGCGCTGCGCGCAGCTTCGGGCTCCAGCCGACGAGTTCGCCGGCCGTATGGTCGGCCATGTCGCGGAAGTTCTTCTGCGGCTCGACGATGGCGTAGAAGTTGCCGCCATAGGCGACGTCGACGACGATCTCGCCGAAACCCTCGACCTCCGCCGTCAGCCCCTCGGCATAGAGGAAGCCCGGGACGTTGGTGAGGCGCACTTCCTCGACGAACCGGCCTTCCTGGCGATAGGTGATATCCACCTTGCCAGCCGGCGCATCGATCGAGAGCTTGCCCGGCTCGCGCGGGGTGATGAGCCCGTTCTCGATCGCCATGGTGATGGTGCCGATCGTGCCGTGGCCGCACATCGGCAGGCAGCCTGAGGTCTCGATGAAGAGTACCGCCACGTCGCAGTCAGGCCGCGTCGGCGGATAGAGGATCGAGCCCGACATCATGTCGTGGCCGCGCGGCTCGAACATCAGGCCGGTGCGGATCCAGTCGTATTCGCGCAGGAAATGCGCCCGCTTCTCCAGCATGTTGGCCCCTTCGAGCCGCGGCCCGCCGCCGGAAACGAGGCGGACCGGGTTGCCGCAGGTGTGGCCGTCGATGCAGGAGAAGGTGTGGTTGGGCATGTCTATGCTCTGTCAGAATCGTTGAGGCGAGAAGGATTGGATGTCGATCGCCGGCCGCTGGCCGGTGAGCAGATCGGCAACGAGGCGCGCGGTTCCTGCCGACTGCGTCAGGCCGAGATGGCCGTGGCCGAAGGCATAGACGACGCGGCCTGTGGCACGGGCGCGGCCGATGGCCGGCAGGCTATCGGGCAGCGACGGACGGAAGCCCATCCACTGCACGCCGCCTTTGCTCTTGAAGCCGGGCAGGAAGGTCTGCGCCTTCTTCAGCATGGCTTCCGAGCGCCGGAAGTTCGGCGGCAGCTTCAGGCCGCCGAGCTCGACGGCGCCGCCGACGCGGATGCCGGTCGAAAGCCGTGTGACGACGAAGCCGTGGCCGCCGAAGGTGACCTGGGTGCGCAGATCAAAGGCATCCTGCGGCAATGTGGTGTTATAGCCGCGCTCGGTTTCGAGCGGGATGCGCTCGCCGAGCGTGCGGGCGATCTGGTGCGAGAAGGCGCCGGCCGAAAGCACGACCTGGCCGGCACGCAGCGTCTTGCCGTCGGCCGTCAGTTCGACGCCGCCATCAACCGGCTTCAGTGCCGCGACCTCGGCGCGCTCGATGGTGCCGCCCTTGGCGCGGAAATGGTCTGCCAGCGCCAGCGTGTAGAGCTTGGGATCGGCGATCGAGAACCAGCCGGGCGTAAAGGTGCCGTGGGTGAAGCGTGGCGCGAGACCGGGTTGGATTTCGGCCATTTCGGCCGCGCCCATGTGGCGGAACTCGATGCCGTGCTCCGCTCGCGCCTTCCAGCCGGGAAGCGATGCCTTCAGTTCGGCTTCGCTTTCATAGACCTGAAGGTTGCCCTCCTTGCGCAGCATCGGCAGGGTGCCGGTCTCAGCCAGGAAGGGTTCGAGCTCCGCCTTGGAGAGGTCCATCATTGCCGTCTGCGCGGTCGTCGAATGTGCCACGCGGCTTGCCGAGCAGGCACGCCAGAAGCGGAACATCCATGGCGCGATCTGCACCGCATAGGCCGGCGGGACGCTCAGCGGTCCGAGCGGGTCGAGCAGCCACCTCGGCGCCTTTTTGAGGATGCCGGGCGAGGCGAGCGGCAGGATGTCGGTGAAGGCGAAGGCCCCGGCATTGCCCGCCGAGGCTCCTGCTGCCGGGCCTTCCCGGTCGAGCACGGTGACCGAAAGCCCCCGTGCCTGGGCGGCGATCGCCGCAGAAAGGCCGACGACGCCGGCACCGATGACGATGACGTCAGGCTGAATTGCATCCTTCATGATCGGCTCAGTGCGTCGCTGCCAGGAACTTCTGCAGTTCCGGATCCTTCGGCGCGCCGAAGAGTGCTTCCGGTGCGGCGATTTCCGCCATCACGCCCTTGTGGAAGAAGGCGACACGGTCGGAGACTTCGCGGGCGAACTTCATTTCGTGCGTGACGCAGATCATCGTCATGCCTTCGGAGGCCAGCATGCGCAGCGTGTCGAGCACTTCGCCGACGAGCTGCGGATCGAGCGCCGAGGTCACTTCGTCAAACAGCATGTATTCCGGCGACATGGCAAGCGCGCGGGCAATCGCCATGCGCTGCTGCTGGCCGCCCGACATGCGGGTCGGATAGACGCCGAGCTTTTCGCCGAGGCCAACATGTGTGAGCTGCTTGACGGCGATCTCCTCGGCCTTCTCCTTCGAGAGGCCCAGCACCTTGCGTGGCGCCAGCGTGACGTTTTCAAGCACGGTCAGGTGCGGGAAAGCATTGAACTGCTGGAAGACGATGCCGAGCTTGCTGCGCAGCTTGTTGAGATTTGTTGACTTGGCGTGGACCTCGGTGCCGTCGACGAGGATGCGGCCGGCATCGATCGGCTCAAGACCGTTGATGCAGGTGAGCAGGGTCGATTTGCCGGAACCGGAGCCGCCAATGATGGTCAGCACCTCGCCCTTGTTGACGGTGAGGTTAATGCTTTTGAGAACCTCCAGCGAGCCGAAGGATTTGCGAACGTTCTGGATCTCAATCATTGGACCACCGTTTTTCAAGGTAACCGCCGAGCCGGGCGATCGGGAAGCTGATGAGGAAGTAGATGGCGCCGCAGATCAGAAGGATCAGCAGCGGTTCCTGGAGACGGGTGACGAGCACCTGCGAGGCGCGCAGCAGTTCGATCAGGCCGAGCCAGAGGACGAGTGCCGAGTCCTTCATGACACCGAGCGTCAGGCCGATCCAGGAGGGCAGAGATACGCGGGTTGCAAGCGGCGCCACGATATAGCGCATGTCCTGCCACCAGGTCATGCCGAGCGAACGGGCGGCACGGCGCGTCGTCGGCGGTACCGACGAGATGCCGCCGCGTACGATCTCGGTGCAATAGGCGGCCGTATAGAGCGACAGCACAACACAGGAGGTCGTGAACGGCGCCCAGCCGAGCTTGGCGATCGCCTGGAAGGCATTGGCAAGCACGAGCTGGATCAGGAGCGGCACCGAGCGGAAGATGTCGAGCACGAAAGTGAGCGGGGCTGCCCAATAGGGGCCGACCTGGTTGCGCACGACACCGAAGATGATGCCGAGAACGGTGCCGGCGGTAACCGAGACGGCGGTAACCGCAAGCGTCATCAGGGCGCCTTGCAGCAGGAAACCGAGATCAGCGAGGGTGAGGGCGGTATTGAACATCTCTCACCTCTCCTTAGTAGCGGAACATGCGTGCGGCGAGCAGGCGCGCGCCAAGCGTCACGGCCTTGGCGATCAGGTAGTAGATGACCGCCGCGATCGCGAAGAATTCGAAGGTGCGGAACGAACGGGCGTTCAGTTCCTGTGTGATGCCGGCGAGGTCGGTGTTCATGCCCACGGTAACGCCGAGCGACGTCATCAGGATCGCCCAGACCATCTGATTGGTAACCGGCAGGAAGGCGATGCGCAGCATCTGAGGCAATACGATGTAACGGAACGCCTGCACCGCTGTCATGCCGAGCGAGCGGCCCGCGCGTGTCTGAGTCTCGGGAATGGCCTTGAGCGCGCCGCGGAAATTCTCGGCGAGATAGCCGGCATTGTTGAAGGCGATCCCCGCCAGCAGCGCCGTATAGGGGCTCAGGTGGATGCCGAAATTGCCGAGGCCGAAATGAGCCATGTAGATCTGGAACAGCGCCGGCGTGTTGCGGGCGATCTCGACCCAGGCAGTGGCGAAGCCACTGAGGATGCGGTTTCCGGACAGACGGCAGGCCGTGAGCGCCAGCGCCAGTGCAAGGCCGATGGCCATCGAGAGCAGGGCCACCTGCAAGGTGACCAGTGCTCCATCGAGCATCTGTGGCAGGGCTTTCAGCGCCTGATTCCAATGGAAGGTATAACTGAACATGTTTCGTCTCACCTCTGCGGAAACGAATAGCGGCGCGAGGCTACACCTCGCGCCGCCAGATGGACGGCCAGATTAGCGGTAAACGCCCTTTGCCGTAAGGTCCGGCAGTTCGCCGCCGACCCACTTTTCATAGAGCTCAGCATAACGGCCGGTACGGACCTGCTGGTTGATGAAAAGGTTGAGGAAGTTGATGAAGCCGTATTCTTCGCGGTTGGTGAAGAGCGCGACGTAGTCGGTATCGAACGGTGCCTTGCCGACGACGGCAATGCCCGGGAACTTGCCGGTCTTGACGTTGGCCTGGGCAACGGTCGAGGTCGAAACGGTGGCGTCGATCTGGCCCTGGCTGAGCGCGAGGAAGACGTCGGCCTGGGTCTGGTACGGACGGAACTCGCCGGCGCCCCATTCCTTGACCTGCTTTTCGAGTGCGATCGCTTCAAACGTGCCGGCGGTGGCGCCGACGGTCTTGCCCTTCATGTCTTCGAAGGACTTGACGCCCGACTTTTCGTTGGCGGTAACGGCCATTTCGAAGGCGAAGTAAGGGATCGTCATGCCGACGGTCTTGGCACGCTCAAGCGTGTCGGAGGTCGAGGCAACGCCGACGTCGACGCGGCCCGACATCAGAGCGGGAATACGCTCCGGGAACGGGGTTTCGACGATTTCGGCGGTGACGCCGAGTGCCTTTGCGAGGTCGTTGCAGTAATCGACGTCAAAACCGATCGGGTTGTTGTTCTCGTCGCGAGAACCCATCGGCGGGAAGTCGAGGACGACTGCGCAACGCAGCGTTCCCGAGCCGATGACGTCATCCAGCTTGTCGGCATGGGCCTGGCTGGTCAGAGCAGCGGCCGCAACGAGGCCGAGCGCGAGCACCGAAGTCTTCATTATCTCTCTCCCTGAAATGAGTGCCGTTTGACGGCTGACCCACTATTTCGTTTTAGAGAGCACAAATCAATAGAAAAATACAATTAGTATACAAAAAGTATATCATCCTAACGCAAAACGCCCGCAGGGTTCCCATTTGTTTCGTCAAATGGGAACCCTGCGAAGCGATCTGTCGTGTCTTATCGGTGGGGACAGGGCGCGGGCGGCAAGTCGCCCGCGCTTTTCCTCATCCGCCTTAGCCCCGGAAATCCTCGGGCAGCAGGCCTTCCGGCATGTTCTGGTAGGCGACCGGGCGCAGGAAGCGGCGGATCGACAGGGTGCCGACGCTGGTTGCGCCGAAGTTGGTCGAGGCCGGATAGGGTCCGCCATGCACCATGGAATCCACCACCTCGACACCGGTCGGGAATCCGTTGACGAGCACGCGGCCGGCCTTGCGCTCGAGGATCGGGCGCAGACGGCGGGCGGTCTCGAGATCGGCCGCATCCATGTGGATGGTGGTGGTCAGCTGTCCCTCGAAGCCGCGGGCAAGCTGTTCCATCTCCTCGGTCGAGCCGACGCGGACGACGAGGCCGAGCGGGCCGAAGACCTCTTCGCCGAGCGCGTGGTCGGCAAGGAACTGGTCGCCCGTGGTTTCGAACAGGTTCGGCGAGACCGAGCGACCGGACGATTCGGTCGTCAGCAGCGGCTTCACGGTGTTGCGGCTTTCAAAGCGCGCCTGGCCGTCGTGATAGGCCTTGGCGATGCCGTCGGTCAGCATCGTCTGCGGCGCGACCTTGCCGAGCGCCTCGACAGCGGCTGATGCGAAGCGGTCGGCATCGGCACCTTCGACAACCACGGCGATACCGGGGTTGGTGCAGAACTGGCCGGCACCCATGGTCAGCGAACCGGCCCAACCCTGGCCGAGACCTTCGGCGCGTGCCTTCAGTGCTTCCGGCAGCAGGAACATCGGGTTGACCGAGCCGAGCTCGCCGAAGAACGGGATCGGCTCCGGACGGGCGGCGCAGAGATTGAAGAGCGCACGGCCACCGGCGAGCGAGCCGGTGAAGCCGACGGCCTTGATCAGCGGATGCTGGACCAGCGCTTCGCCGACCTGGCGGTTGCCGCCCTGGATCAGCGAGAAGACGCCGGGGTGAACGCCGGTCTTGCGGATTGCGGCTTCGACGGCTTCGGCGACGATTTCACCGGTGCCCGGATGAGCCGAGTGGCCCTTGACGACCACGGGGCAGCCGGCAGCAAGGGCCGCCGCCGTGTCGCCGCCGGCGGTCGAGAAGGCGAGCGGGAAGTTCGAGGCACCGAAGACGGCGACCGGGCCGATCGGGCGCTGGATGAGGCGGATTTCCGGGCGCGGCGCCGGCTGGCGCTCAGGCAAGGCTGCATCGAAACGGCGGTCGAGGTATTCGCCCTTTTCGATGTGGTCGGCAAAGAGACGGAGCTGGCCAGTGGTGCGGCCGCGTTCGCCCTGCAGGCGGGCTTCCGGCAGGCCGGTTTCCTGGGTGCCGATCTCGGTGATTGCCTCGGCGCGCGCTTCGATTTCGTCGGCAATGGCACGCAGGAAGGCGGCGCGCTCGGCGCGGGTCGAATAGCCGTAGCTCAGGAACGCTTCTTCGGCGGCTTCGGCCGCACGGTTGACCAGCTCCACCGTGCCGGTGGCAAACTGATGCACCGGACCATGGGCGGGTGCGGATGCGAAGGTGCCTGCGCCGTCGAGCCATTCGCCGGCGACAAGGTGTTTTCCTTTGGGGGTGAAGGCCATCTGGCGATCCTTTCTCTCGATCCCGGATTGCCTTTTGTGGCAGAGGGGATCATGGCTGAATTGCACTTGTCGGATCTTTGTATACTATATGTATGCAGAACATCAATCGCCTGACTGGCCTATCCGGATCAGGCGCAGCATTTGAGAGGGAGAGAGATGAGCGAAACCAACATCCTGACGATCACGGCGCTTCACGAGCGTGTCGAGGCGATCTTCCGGAAGGCTGGGCTCAATGGCGTTCAGGCCGGGGCGTTGGCCCGTGTGATCGTTGCCGGCGAGCGTGATGCCTGCAAATCGCACGGTATCTACCGTATCGAAGGGGCGCTTCGCACCGTGAAGGCCGGCAAGGTGAAGGCGGATGCCGTACCGGAGCTCGATGCGCAGGAAGGCTCGGCCATCGTCAAGGTCAACGCCAAGGGCGGCTTCGCCAACCCGGCCTTCGAACTGGGCCTGCCGGTGCTGGCCGAACGTGCGCGCTCGCTCGGGATTGCAGCCCTCGTCATCAATGATTGCACCCATTTCTCCGCACTCTGGCCGGAAGTGGAAGGCCTGACCGGCGAAGGGCTTGCCGGTCTCGTCATGTGCCCGAGCTACGCGACGGTTGCGCCGACCGGCGGCAACAAGCCGCTGCTCGGCACCAACCCCTTCGCCTTCGGCTGGCCGCGCGAGAACCAGCCGCCCTACGTCTTCGACTTCGCGACCTCGGTTGCCGCCCGCGGCGAGATCGAGCTGCACCGCCGTGCCGGCAAGCCCTTGCCTGAGGGCTGGGCGATCGATGCCGAGGGCAATCCGACGACGGATCCGGAAGCAGCCCTTGCCGGCGCCATGCTTCCCTTCGGCGGCCACAAGGGTTCGGCGATCGGCACGATGGTCGAGCTTCTCGCGGGCATCATGATCGGCGATCTGACGAGCCCGGAAGTGCTCGATTATCTCGGCACCACGACGCTGGCACCGTTCCATGGCGAACTGATCGTCGCTTTTTCGCCGCAGAAGTTCGCCGCCGGCCGGCCCGGCAATCCCTTCGCCCGCGCGGAAGTGCTGTTCGAAGCGATCGTCGGCCAGGGTGCCCGCCTTCCCTCGCAGCGGCGCTTCGTGGCTCGTGCCAAGTCGGAAGCCGAAGGCATCGTTCTCAACAAGGCCGAGATGGAGCAGCTCGACCGGCTCCTCGCGCTCGGCATCGACGCCGTCGCGTAAGCATGAGCTTACCTTGCCGGTAGTCCCTCAGCGCCCGACTGGCCACATGCGAAATAGAAGCCCTCCGACCGGAGGGCTTTTTGCTGCGCCGCTGAATGTGCTCGATTGACGCAGCGGTGACGGCATTCTCTGTCGTTCATGCCGTCTTAGACATGAGCGTCCGCGGACCAAACGATTTTTCGACTTGGACTTGGCTGGCCAGGTTCCGCCACAAGCGTGCGAGAGACGGCCGTCTCCGACGCCAAGCTTCCTTGCGGTCAAAGTGTGAAGAGATGTCTTCGCAGAAAGCAAAAAAAGGCCCTCCGATCGGAGGGCCTTTTCTATTGCGGGCCGATCGAGCGATCAGGCCTTGTACTTCTGGACGGCGCCCGGGAGCTTGCTCCACTCTGCGTACCAGCTGTTGAACAGCTTGAACTGGGCTTCGACGTAGCCGCGCTGGCTGTCCGAAAGCGCATCGCTCTCGTTGAAGTGCAGCGTGTACTCCTTGTCGCCCTTCAGCACCATCATGTGCTTGAAGTAGAGAACGAGGTCCGGGCCTTCGTCGAAGGACGAGAGAACGGCGAGCGCCTGTTCCAGTTCCAGAGCGCGCAGACGTGCGTCGACGTCGCCTTCGGCGGCGGCACGCGACAGGTTGCACATGTGGATGACTTCCTTCGGCAGCACGCAGCCGATGCCGGTGATGGCGCCGGTTGCGCCGCAGTTGACGAAGCCGTGGAACACGGCCGTGTCGACGCCGATCATCAGCGAGACGCCATCGTCACGGCTGGTGATGTTCTCGGCTGCATAGCGCATGTCGGCAGCGCCACCGAATTCCTTGAAGCCGACGAGGTTCGGATGCTCGGCGCGCAGCGCGAAGAACAGGTCGGCGCGGGTTGCGAAGCCGTAGTAGGGGCTGTTGTAGATGACAGCCGGCAGGCTCGGGGCGGCCGAGAGAATGGCCTTGAAGTGGTTCTTCTGGGCGACGACGACCGAGCCACGCGAAAGCACGCGCGGGATGACCATCAGGCCCTGGGCGCCGACCTTTTCAGCGTGTGCCGCATGGGCGACAGCCGAAGCGGTGTTGACGGCGCCGGTGCCGACGATGACCGGAATGCCGGCCTTGACGAGGCGCTCGACGCCTTCGATGCGCTGTTCGTCGGTCAGGAGCGGCCAGTCGCCCATCGAGCCGCAGTACACGACGGCGGACATGCCCTGAGCGATCAACTCCTGGCCCTTGCGGACCAGCGCGTCGAAGTCGGGGGTGCGGTCTTGCTTGCACGGGGTCATCAGCGCCGGGATGACGCCGGAGAAAATCTTCGCCTTCATTTGAAACTCCTCTTGGCTTGTCTCGGGGCATGAGGCGTGCACGCCGTCGGCGGCGCACGTCTCCGTGCCATTGATAGAGACAATAGCCGTTTGTATTTTATTTGTCGACAAGAAAAATACAAAGACCCTAGAGAGCGATGTCGAGCTTGCTGTTGCGGGCAAAAAGCTTCTGCACCTGCTCGACGATCTGCTCCGCATGCGCCTTGCCGAGACGATCGGCCGCTTCGATGTCGCGCGCCGCGATCGCGGCGATCATGGCCGCGTGTTCGTCGACGAAGCGTTGGGGGAATTGCTCCTCGTAGGACTGGTAGTAGAGACGGAGAATGCGCCGCCCCTCGTCGAGCAGCCGGCGAAACAGGCTGGTGAAGTAAGGGTTGCGTCCGGCCTCCGCGATCGCCGCATGGAAGGCGGCATTGGTGGCGATCATCGTCAGCGCGTCGCGTGTTTGCACGGCTGCCGCGTAGTCCTCGTGAAAGCCGCGAATGATCGGCAGATCTTCCGGGCGGTGATTCTGCGCTGCAAGCCGCGTGGTGACGCGGTACATCAGCACCAGTGCGTCGAAGAACGGGTTCAGGTTGAGGAAGTCGATGTTCGCCACCATCGTCGAGCGGTTCGGCAGCGTGTCGATCAGCCCCTCACCGGCAAGCCTGACCAGCGCCTCGCGGATCGGCGTGCGCGACATCTTCAGACGCTCGGCGAGCTGCACTTCGTCGATCGGGCTGCCTGGCGGCAGAACCAGGTCGAGGATCTCGTCGCGCAGGAGGTCGTAGACCATTTTCACGCCGGAACCGCGCTTGCGTTCGGGGATGGGGCTGTTGTCGGTGTCGATATCGGTCATCTCAGAATCCTTTGTCGACAAAAGAAATACTTGTCTCTGCCGCGGGGATCAACCGTTTCCGTCGCGAAGGGCCAGCGGCGGCGGGAATATCCAGATACGTGTATTTCTCCGGCCTGCACTTTGCTGAGGGAGTGCTCCGGCGCGGCGCACCGGCTTTAAGAGGCTCTGGCTGGGAACGGATAATAGTGCACAGGGCGGACGAAGGGGGCAGCGGGCGGCCGGGTCGGGGACCCATGCGTTTCCCACATGGGAGCGCTGAGTTTTGAGCGCTGCAACTTACCAAGGACCTGAGTTATAAGGTGTTCATCGAAGCGAAACGAGGCGCCACGGACTGGCAGCCAGGCTTCGAAAGCCCATTGAAAGGGGGATCAAATGAACATCGCACGCTCCATCAACAACTGGCGCAAGTATCGTCAGACGGTCACCGAGCTGGGCCGCATGTCGAACCGGGAACTCCGTGACCTCGGCATCGAACGTGGTGACATCGACCGCGTTGCACGCACGGCCTTCGCCCGCTAAGGCGACCTTAAAGACTGAATAATTGCCAAGCGCCTGCACCTCCTGCGGGCGCTTTTGCTTTTTGCGCCTTCATAGCGCCATTGTCGTCCCACACAGCGCTGGCACCGCAGTTTAATTAATTGACTACTTTATCCATTGATCGCGCTTCCTGCCTCCGCCCGGCAGGCTGAGCGTGTGCGTTCAACAAGTTGAGTGAAATGCCATCATTTTCCCCTGAGGTAACCGATTTCTGGAAGGCGTCATTTGCGGGCGATGTTCTTGCCCGCGCGGATCGGTTCACCGTCACGGTCAACTCCGATCTCGACGAGGACAGCCCGGCCATGGTGCTGGAAACGGCTGAAAACGGCGTGATGGCCGTATTGTCTCCTACGCTGGCCTCCGCGGTATTGTCGGCGGGACAGGCTCTTACCGAAGCGGAACTTCGCAAGAGGCTGCGCGACGCGGGCATCGTGCTGAATGGTGCCGACAACCTCTTTTATTTCACCGAGGCGGACAAGGCTGTGCTGCTGCAAGATAGCCCGAGCGGCCATGTGCGCGCGCTTACGGCGAAGGATGCGGCGGCCTTCTCCCTGTTCCAGGGCTCCGCCTCGGACGAGGACCTCGATGCGGCCTATGTCGAGCTGGACCACTGGCTGGTTTACGGCGCCTTCGATGGCGACAGGCTGGTCTGCACCGCCAGCATGTATCCCTGGCAGGACCGTCGGATTGCCGATCTCGGCGTGCTGACGCTGACGTCCGACAGGGGAAAAGGCCATGCCCGCCACGTCGTGCGTGCGATCAGCAGAGCTGCCTACGAGAAAGGCTACGAGCCGCAGTATCGCTGCCAGCTCGACAACCACGCGTCCGTCGCACTTGCCGGAAACGTGGGCGTGACGCTGTTCGGCAGGTGGGAAGCGCCTTCCGAAGGCGACTGATGCGAGGCTCTTCGCGCGAACCGACGCGATGGAAATCAATGCTGACAGAATCTGGCAGGGGTCGCGCGCAAAGTGTTCCCATGATCAGAGATCGAGGGACGACCGATGTCGACGCAGGACTTGTTTAGGATGAACGCAGAACGCGCGACAGGCGAGCGCAATTTCTGGGTCGGCGCCCTTTCCGGGGACGACATGCAACATGCCCCGGAAGACAGTTTCTCGCGGTTCGGTTACGGCTACGGCAATGTACAGGCGCTGACGCGCATGAAGGCGGGCGATGGCTTTATCGGTTATTCACCCAGCGCCGCCTTCAATGGCAGAGCGGGGCTTGCCTGTTTTATCGCGATCGGCGTGGTCAAGGAGCGCCCGCCCTACTTCTTCGCAATGGGCGGTGTCGCCCCGCATCGCGGCGACATCGACTGGGCCGACAGCATGGAGGCGCCGGTCCGTCCGTGGCTCGAGAGCCTGGAATTTGCCGAAGGCAACCGGAGCTGGGATCAGAAACTTCGTCTCGGCCATCTTGCCATCAGCGAACGGGATTTCCGTGTGATCGCGCGGGCCATGCACGTCGATCTGGGCATGGTCTTTGCGAGAACGCCGGCCTATCGCCAGCAGCTGGCGGGCTGATGCCCACGCCCGCCCTCAACCAGACAGCAGTACCGTCGCCTCCTCTGGTGTGTCGACCGGCTGCTCTACGGAGCCGGCGGCGATACTGGCATACATGCCGGTGGTTCTGAATTCGGTCGGGCTGAGGCCAAAGGAACGGCGGAACACCTTGGCGAAGTAGTTGGGGTCTTCGAAGCCGGAGAGGATCGCCACCTCCTTGACCGGTAGGCTCGCCGTTTTCGTCAGAAGTTTCACGGCGCGCTGTAAGCGCTTCTGCAGGACGTATTCGGCCGGCGCCATGCCTTCGCTGGCGGCAAAGACGCGCGAGAAATGGGCGCGGCTCAAGCCCGAGACGCGCGCCAGTTCCTCCACAGGAAGCGGGTTCTGCAGATTGTTCATGATGTGGTCGACGACCCGGTGCATCGTCCGGTGCTCGTGGCTGAACAAGGGGTGCGAGCCGAAGACGTCGTCATAGAGCGCCATCGCCGCCTCATAGGCGATTGCGGAAGCGCGCCCCGGCGTCTCGCCGCCACGGATTAGCCGCAGGCTGCAGTCTGCCAGATGTTCGATCGTTTCCGGCTGCAGCTTCAGCACAGGGCCGGTGACGGCGAGAATGGCGCGGTGCACGCGCAAGGCCTCGTCGCCGTTCATCGAGATCCAGAAAAACTCCCAGCGCCCGCCATCTTCCAGCCAATAGCGATGATTGTGCGGCACGAGCAACAGCAGCGTCTCGCCCTCGCGCACCCGATGGGTGCGGTTTTCGTAACGCAGGTTTCCGGCACCCGCAATCGTGTGCTGCAGGACGGTAAAGGGCGTGTTTCCGCGCTTTCTGCCGTCCCAGTCATAGGTGGCATTGTTGCGGATTTCATAGCCGGTGCTGGTCGGCATGGTGTGCAGGCTCTGGCGTCCCCTTGGCAGGGAGACCGTTCGCATAATGGGGCCATTGTCGATCAAATCGCGCAGCATAAAATTACCCATGAAAGCACAATACCGCTCTGGCGGGGTCGGCGAATATACACATAATGACGGCCAACCACACAACAGGAGGCTCTAGTGATCGGCCGGAAAGATGGATCTGCATCCGTTTTTCCCGGGCGGTGAGCCTCAGTTTTTGAATTAATTTTACCCTTCGCATGAAGCGCGGGCGGTTCAGGAGGAGTGAGAGGGTATGGCAGGCTTCAAAATCGCCATCATCGGCGCCGGCAGCATCGGTTTCACCAAGAAGCTCTTCACCGACATCCTCGCCGTGCCGGAACTGCGCGATATCGAGGTTGCGCTCACCGATCTCAGCGTCCGCAATCTGGAGATGATCAAGGCGATCCTCGACCGGATCGTCGAGGTCAACCGCTTGCCGACGAAGGTGACGGCGACGACCGATCGGCTGAAGGCCCTCGAGGGTGCCCGCTATATCATCAGTTGCGTGCGCGTCGGCGGCCTCGAAGCCTATGCCGACGACATCCGCATTCCGCTCAAATACGGCGTCGACCAATGCGTCGGCGATACGATCTGCGCCGGCGGCATCCTCTACGGCCAGCGCAACATTCCCGTGATCCTCGACTTCTGCCGGGATATCCGCGCTGTTGCCGAGCCGGGCGCGAAGTTCCTGAACTATGCCAACCCGATGGCGATGAACACCTGGGCGGCGATCGAATACGGCAAGGTCGATACGGTCGGCCTCTGCCACGGCGTCCAGCACGGCGGTGAGCAGATCGCCGAGATCCTCGGCGCTGGCGAAGGCGAGCTCGATTACATCTGCTCCGGCATCAACCACCAGACCTGGTTCGTCGACGTCAGGCTCAAGGGCCGCAGGATCGGCAAGGACGAGTTGGTCGCCGCCTTCGAGGCGCACCCGGTGTTCTCCAAGCAGGAGAAACTCCGCATCGATGTGCTGAAGCGGTTCGGCGTCTATTCGACCGAGAGCAACGGCCATCTCTCCGAATATCTTCCCTGGTATCGCAAGCGCCCGGAGGAAATTACCCGCTGGATTGACATGTCGGACTGGATCCACGGCGAAACGGGCGGCTACCTCCGCCATTCGACCGAGACGCGCAACTGGTTCGAGACCGAGTTTCCGCAGTTCCTGGAAGCGGCCGGAAAGCCGCTCGATCATAGCCGGCGCTCGAACGAACATGCGAGCCATATCCTCGAGGCGCTCGAAACGGGCCGGGTCTATCGCGGCCATTTCAATGTCAAGAACAATGGCGTGATCACCAACCTGCCTGCGGACGCGATCATCGAATCCCCCGGCTTCGTCGATCGTTTCGGCATCAACATGGTCTCGGGTATCACGCTGCCGGAGGCCTGTGCCGCTACTTGCCTTTCCTCGATCAACGTCCAGCGCATGTCCGTACACGCGGCTGTCACTGGCGATCTCGACCTCCTGAAGCTTGCGATGCTGCACGATCCGCTGGTCGGCGCCATCTGCACGCCGGAGGAGGTCTGGCAGATGGTCGATGAGATGGTGGTCGCGCAAGCCAAATGGCTGCCGCAATACGCCCATGCCATTGACGGCGCAAAGGAGCGGCTCGGCCGCGCCACCGTCAAGACGCGCGAGTGGAACGGTGCCGCGCGGCGTCAGGTGCGCTCGCTCGACGAGTTGCGCGCCGAGCGTCAGGTCCGCGCCGCCGGCTGATCGATTGCAATGCTGCTTGCGTGAGGAGACGCAAGCAGCACTGCCTGAACTGCAGACTTTTCAAGGAGGAGGCCGCGTTCCGGCGCGGCAAAAGAGGGAGAATCTGAGCCAATGACCAGCCACAGACTGATGAAGATGGCGAGCCTGCTGCTCGTCGGCATCTCGACCTTTGCGTTGGAGGCGGCCGCCTCCAAGCCGACCGTCGTGCCGCAACAGCCGGCATTTCCGGCCGAGGGCAAGATCACCTATGTGCCGCGCGACTCGATCGCCGAGTTCAAGGCGCTGCCGGAATACAAGGAACCGGCCTGGGTTACCGAGAAATACGTCAAGACCGGCAAGCTGCCGCCGGTCGCCGAGCGCCTGCCGAAGGAGCCAATGGTCTTCAAGACCGGTAATATGCCCGACGGCGTCGGCGTCTACGGCGATACGCTGCGCCACGTGATCGGCGGTCGGCCGGAAGGCTGGAACTACTCGGCCGGCCAGAGCCAGGGCTGGGGCGGCATCGATATCGGCATGTCCGAATGCCTGACGCGCACGGCGCCGCTCTTCCAGGTGGAGGCCAAGGACGTCGAGCCGCTGCCGAACCTTGCCAGGAGCTGGGATTGGTCGGCCGATGGTCACAAGCTGACGATGCATCTGGTCGAGGGCGCCAAGTGGTCGGATGGCGACCTCTTCGATGCCGACGACGTAATGTTCTATTGGGAAGACAACGTGCTCGACCCGAGCGTGACGCCGCTGAACGGCGCGACGCCGGAGACCTTCGGCGCCGGCACGACGCTGACGAAGATCGACCAGTATACGGTCGAGTGGACCTTCAAGGAGGCCTTCCCGCGCCAGCATCTCTATGCCATGGCCTACGGCACCTTTTGCCCCGGCCCGTCGCATATCCTCAAGGCCAAGCATCCGAAATATGCGGGCACCACCTACGACCAGTACAAGAACGCCTTCCCACCTGAGTACATGAACATTCCGGTCATGGGTGCCTGGGTGCCGGTCGCCTATCGCCCCGACGACATCATCGTACTCAGGCGCAACCCGTACTATTGGAAGGTCGACGAGGCGGGCAACCAGCTTCCCTACATCAACGAGCTTCACTACAAGCTCTCGACCTGGGCTGACCGTGACGTGCAGGCGATCGCCGGGTCGGCCGATCTCTCCAACCTCGAGCAGCCGGAAAATTTCGTCGAGTCGCTGAAGCGTGCGGCGCAGGATACGGCCCCGGCACGCCTTGCCTTCGGCCCGCGCCTTATCGGCTACAATCTGCACATGAACTTCTCGGCCAATGGCTGGGGCGAGCCGGACGAGCGGGCCCAGGCCGTGCGCGAACTCAACCGCAACGAGGATTTCCGCAAGGCGGTGACCATGGCGGTCGACCGCAAGAAGCTCGGAGAGGCGCTGGTGAAGGGTCCCTTCACCGCGATCTATCCGGGCGGGCTTTCCTCCGGCACCAGCTTCTACGACCGGGAGTCGACCGTCTACTATCCCTTCGACCTCGATGGCGCCAAGGCTCTGCTTGAGAAGGCTGGCCTGAAGGACACCGACGGCAACGGCTTCGTCAACTTCCCGGAAGGCAAGGCAGGCGGCAAGGACGTGGAGATCGTGCTTCTGATCGACAACAGCTACGCGACCGACCGCAACCTCGCCGAAGGCCTGATCGGCCAGATGGAAAAGCTCGGCCTCCGTGTGGTTCTGAACTCGCTTGACGGCAAGCAGCGGGACGCGACCAATTACGCCGGCAAGTTCGACTGGATGGTTCACCGCAACGCCGCCGAATATGCCTCCGTCGTGCAGAACACGCCGCAGCTGGCGGCAGCCGGTCCACGCACCAGCTGGCACCACCGCGCACCGGAAGGCGGTCAGCTTGACCTGATGCCCTTCGAACAGGAACTCGTCGACATCATCAACAAGTTCATCGCTACCAACGACAATGCCGAGCGCGCGGAGTTGATGAAGCAGTACCAGAAGGTCGCAACGACGCATCTCGATACGGTGGGCCTCACCGAATATCCGGGCGCGCTGATCATCAACAAGCGCTTCGCCAACGTGCCGACGGGAGCGCCGATCTTCATGTTCAACTGGGCGGAGGACACGATCATGCGCGAGCGCCTCTTCGTTCCCTCGGACAAACAGGGTGACTTCGAGCTCTTTGCCGAGCAACTCCCGGGCAAGCCCGGCGACAAGGGTCTCAGCAACTGATGCAAAGCCGCTCCTCCGGCGCATTGCCGGGGAGCGCTCCGTCACCCCAACCGACAGAAGGAAACGGCATGTTCAGGTTTCTGCTTGTCCGCATCGCCTCTGCCATTCCGGTGCTTTTGGTGCTCAGCGTGGCGACGTTTGCCATCATCCAGGCGCCGCCTGGAGACTACAGCGATTACATCCGCTCGCAACTGATCAATCAGGGTGGCGCCTCCTATGAAGAAGCGGAAGCCCAGGCGCAGGCCTATCGCAAGGAACATGGCCTCGATCGGCCGATGGTGGTGCAATACGTCAACTGGATGACCGGCATCCTGACACGCGGCGATTTCGGCCACAGCCTCTATTACAACAAGCCGGTTGCCGATGTCGTCGGCGAGCGCCTGCCGCGCACGCTGGCCCTGGCGCTCGTCTGCCACGTCCTCGCGTCGATCATCGGCATATCCTTCGGCATCATCGCGGCGACACGGCAGTATTCCTGGATCGACAGCCTGCTGTCGACGGTGGCCTTCCTCGGCATGACGGTGCCGCGCTTCCTGATGGCGCTGATCATCGTCTATGTCCTCGTCTTCCACTTCAATGTCAGCGAAATCAACAGCTTCCACTCAGCCCGCTACGGCGGCGCGCCCTGGTCGTGGGACAAGTTCGTCGACCTCGTCAAGCACGTCTGGCCGGTCGTCGCGATCGCCACCTTTGGCGGCCTCGCCTACAACATGCGGGTGATGCGCGGCAATCTGCTCGACACGCTGAATGCGCAATATGTCGAGACCGCCCGCGCGAAGGGCCTGAGCGAAGGTGCCGTCGTCATGCGCCACGCCGTTCCGAACGCGCTGCACCCGCTGATCATGTATCAGGGCGTCGTGCTTCCCTACATGCTGACCGGCGAGATCGAGACGGCAATCATCTTCGCGCTGCCGACCGTCGGTCCCGCCATCGTCGGCTCCATGTGGGTGGGCGACGTCTATGTCACCGCCACCTTCATGCTGGTGCTGTCGGCAACGCTGATCCTCGGCAACATCATCGCCGACATGCTGCTGGCGGCGCTCGATCCGCGCGTGCGTCTGGGAGGAGCCCCGGCATGACCGTCGAAATGCAAACGACCCTTCCGCTCGCCATCGAGCCCAAGAACGAGCAGCATAACGAAAGCTACCAGGCGCTCGTCTGGCGCCGGCTGAAGCGGTCCTGGACCGGAATGCTCGGCCTCGTCCTCGTCGGCCTGTTGCTCTTCATGGCTGTTTTTGCCGACTTCCTGTCGCCGGTCGATCCGAAGGCAACCGGCGTCGCCTTCGCGCCACCGCAGGCGATCAGCTTCACCGACAAGGACGGCAACTTCGTCTTTTCGCCGCGCAGCTATCCGCTCAGTGAAGGCACCGAACTGGATCCGATCACCTTCCAGCCGATCATCGGCCCCGATTACGACAACCCGCAGATCCTCGGCTTCTTCGTCAAGGGCGCGCCCTACCGCCTCCTCGGCCTGATCCCGGCCGAACGGCATTTCTTCGGCGCGGTCGATGGTTCGCCGGTGCATCTGCTCGGTACCGACAAGTTTGGCCGGGACGTGCTGTCACGCATTCTCGTCGGCTCGCGTATCTCGTTGATGATCGCGCTGATCGTCGTCTCGATCGTGACGGTGGTGGGTACCACCGTCGGCATGGCCTCGGGTTATTTCGGCGGCCGCTTCGATGTCTGGACCCAGCGCTTCGTCGAGCTGGTGCTCGCCTTTCCGCAACTGCCGCTCTACCTGGCGCTGACCTCGCTGATCCCGGTGACCGCACCGACCAATGTCTTCCTCGCTTTCGTCATCATCGTCATGTCGGCGCTCGGCTGGGCGCAAATGTCGCGCGAGGTGCGGGGCAAGACGCTGGCGCTCGCCCGTATCGACTATGTGCGGGCCGCAATCGCTGTGGGCGCCAGCGACCGGCGCATCATCTTCCAGCACATCCTGCCGAACGTGATGAGCCATGTGATCGTCGCGGTCACACTGTCTATCCCGCAGGTGGTGCTCTTGGAATCCTTCCTCGGATTCCTCGGCTTCGCAGTCAAGCCGCCGCTGATCTCCTGGGGGTTGATGCTGCAGGACACGTCCACCTATTCCGTCATCGGGTCCTATCCCTGGATTCTGTCGCCCGTCGCCTTCGTGCTTGTCACAGTCTTCGCCTTTAATGCCCTTGGCGACGGTCTGCGCGACGCCATCGATCCCTATTGAGGAGGACGCTCAATGTCTGAAACAATCGACGTCCTCACGGCTGCTCCCTCTGAGCGCAGGGACCTTTCGGAACGCTCCGGCCGGCCGATCATCGACGCGCGCAACGTCGCGGTCCGTTTCAAGGTCGAGCACGGCACGGTGGAGGCGGTGAAGGACGTGTCCTTCCAGCTCTATCGCGGCGAGACCATCGCCATCGTCGGGGAATCCGGTTCGGGCAAATCGGTGACGGCGCGCAGCGTCATGGGGCTCTTGTCGAAGCGCGCTACCATCGCTCCGCAATCGCGCATCGACTATGACGGCAAGGATGTGCTGAAATTCTCGCCACGCGAACGTCGCGCCTTGCGCGGCAATCGACTGGCAATGATTTTCCAGGAGCCGATGAGTTCGCTCAATCCGGTCTACACGGTTGGCACCCAGATCATCGAGGCGATCCGGGCGCATCGCAGAATGAGCCGCCGTGCGGCGACCGAGCGGGCGCTGGAATTGTTGCGCCATGTGCGGATCCCGGATCCCGAACTCCGCATCAACCAGTATCCGCACCAGCTTTCCGGTGGCCAGCGCCAGCGGGTGATGATCGCCATGGCTCTTGCCAACGATCCCGACGTGCTGATCGCCGACGAGCCGACGACGGCGCTCGACGTCACCGTCCAGGCGCAGATCCTCAACCTGATCCGCGACCTGCAGCGCGAGCTCGGCATGGCGGTGATCCTCATCACCCACGACCTGACGGTCGTTCGGCAGTTCTCCGACTACGTCTATGTCATGCAATACGGCGAGGTGAGGGAGCACAACACCACGGCCGCGCTCTTCGCCAACCCGCTGCATTCCTACACAAAGCGGCTGCTCTCGTCCGAGCCGTCAGGTGCCGCCAGGCCGCTGCCCGACAATGCGCCGATCATGCTTGACGGGCGGGACGTGAAGGTTTCCTTCATGCTGAAGAAGGGTGGTCTGTTCCGGTCCGAGTTTTCCGAGCTCGTTGCGGTGGACAAGCTCAGCCTGAACCTTCGCAAGCATGAGACGCTTGGCCTGGTCGGCGAATCCGGCTCGGGCAAGACGACCTTCGGCCAGGCGCTGATCCGCCTGCTCAACGCCGATGGTGGCGAGATCTACTTCGACGGTATCCCGATCCACGACAAGGACCGGACCCAGATGCGGCCTCTGCGCTCGCGCATCCAGATCGTCTTTCAGGATCCCTTCGCCTCGCTCAATCCGCGCATGTCGATCGGCCAGATCATCGAGGAGGGGCTGGTCGTCAACGGTATCGGCCAGAGCCGTAAAGAGCGGGTGGAGCGGGTGGTGGACGCGCTCATCGCCGCCGGCATGCCGGGCAACATCCTGTCGCGCTTCCCGCATGAATTCTCCGGCGGCCAGCGCCAGCGCATCGCGATCGCGCGCGCCATCGCGCTGGAGCCGGAATTCATCCTGCTCGATGAGCCGACCTCGGCGCTCGACCTCTCGGTCCAGGCCCAGATCATCGAGTTGCTGCGCAAGCTCCAGGACGAGCGGGGCTTGAGCTATCTCTTCATCTCCCATGACCTCAAGGTCGTGCGCGCGCTCTGCCACCGGGTGGTGGTGATGCAGCACGGCAAAATCGTCGAGGAGGGGCCGGTGAGCGAAATTCTGTCCAATCCCAAGACCGCCTACACCGAAAGGCTCGTGAAAGCCGCCTTCGATGTGGCAGCATGACCGCTAGAAAGCAGAGGCAATCCATGACCAGACAACCCAAGATCACCTTCATCGGCGCCGGCTCCACCGTCTTCATGAAGAACATCATCGGCGACGTGCTGCAGCGCCCGGCGCTCTCGGCCGCGACGATCGCGCTGATGGACGTCAACCCGCAGCGCCTCGGCGAAAGCGAGATCGTTGCCGGCAAGCTGGTGCGCACGCTCGGCGTCAAGGCTGACATCGAAACCCATTCCAACCAGAGAAAGGCGCTGGAAGGGGCCGACTTCGTCGTCGTCGCCTTCCAGATCGGCGGCTACGAGCCCTGCACGGTCACCGATTTCGAGGTGCCGAAGAAATACGGCCTGCGCCAAACGATCGCCGACACGCTCGGCGTCGGCGGCATCATGCGCGGGCTTCGCACCGTGCCGCATCTCTGGAAAATCTGCGAAGACATGCTTGAGGTCTGCCCTAACGCGATCCTCTTGCAATACGTAAACCCGATGGCGATCAACACCTGGGCGATCGCCGAGAAGTATCCGACGATCCGCCAAGTGGGCCTCTGCCACTCGGTCCAGGGCACGGCCTACGAGCTTTCGCGCGATCTCGATATCCCGGTGTCGGAGATCCGCTACCGCGCCGCCGGCATCAACCACATGGCCTTCTTCCTCAAGTTCGAGCACAAACAGGCCGACGGCAGCTTCCGCGATCTCTATCCGGATCTGGTGCGCGGCTATCGCGAAGGGCGCTTCCCCAAGCCCAGCCACTGGAACCCGCGCTGCCCCAACAAGGTGCGCTACGAGATGCTGACGCGGCTCGGCTATTTCGTCACCGAAAGCTCGGAGCATTTCGCCGAATACACGCCTTACTTCATCAAAGATGGTCGCCCGGATCTGATCGAGAAGTTCGGCATTCCGCTCGACGAATATCCGAAGCGCTGCATCGAGCAGATCGAGCGCTGGAAGGGGCAGGCGGCCGCTTTCAAGGAGGCCGAGACGATCGAAGTGGCTGAGAGCCATGAATACGCTTCCTCGATCATGAACTCGGTCTGGACCGGCGAGCCGTCGGTGATCTACGGCAACCTGCGCAACAATGGCTGCATCACCTCGCTGCCGGCAAATTGTGCGGCGGAAGTTCCCTGCCTGGTCGATGCATCCGGTATCCAGCCGACTTTCATCGGCGATCTGCCGCCGCAGCTGACCGCGCTGATCCGCACCAACATCAACGTCCAGGAACTGACGGTGCAGGCGCTCATGACTGAAAACCGCGAGCATCTCTACCACGCCGCGATGATGGATCCGCACACGGCGGCCGAGCTCGACCTCGGCCAGATCTGGTCGCTCGTCGACGACCTGCTCGTCGCCCATCGCGACTGGATCCCGGAATGGGCGCGCGTGTCGAAGAAGGTCCAGGCAGCCTGATTTTTTCTCCCGGTCAGGCCGCGTCGAGCCCCGGAACTTCGCCGTCTTCCCCCAGGTCCTAGCCGATTTAAGGGGCAAGAGAGGCCGCGCAGGTTCCGGGGCTTGCTCTTTTCAAGCCGTATTGTCGGCCGCCAGTGGCAGCACAACGCGCATGCAGGCGCCGCCGGAAGAGGAGCGGGCGACGTCGACGTAACCGCCGTGCAGGTGAACGATCTTCTGGACGAGGTTGAGGCCGAGCCCCGCGCCCTTGCCGTCCTTTCGCAGCCGCTGGAACGGCTCGAAGATCCGATCGGTTTCGCTGCGCGGAATGCCGTCGCCGTCGTCGCAGACATCGATCGAGCCCTGAGGGTCGACCTTGACGGTGATCGTGCCGCGCCGACCGCCGTGGTCGATGGCGTTCTGCACGAGATTGGTGAGCGCTCGCTCCAGCGACGCCTCGTCTCCCGTCACCATGACAGGGCGTTGATCGGCCTCGAAGGTCATCTCGTAACCTGCCCCGAAGGCAAGCGGCGCGAGTGCGACGATCACCCGCTCGGCAAGGGCTGCGAGATCGACGAGCCTGAAATCATCCTTCTGGGCGTCGAGACGTTCGAGATCGAGAAGCTGGCCCGCCAGAATGGAAAGGCGCGTCACGTCCTCGTTGAGGCGCGTCTTGTCCGGTCCCGGCGGCAGCGATGCGATGCGGGCGCCGAGGATTGCGACCGGCGTGCGCAGTTCATGCGCCGCCTGCGCCAGGAAGCGCTTGTGTCTCGTATAGCCGTCGTCCAGCCGCACCAGCGCATCGTTGACCGCGGTTACCAACGGCAGGAATTCCGTGGGGACGCCCGCGACCGGCATCTGGATGCCGCGCTGGTCGTATTCGATATGGGCCGCATGCGAGGCCGCGTGCGACAGGCCCGATAGCATCCGGCGAACGACGATCGGGGTGACGACCACGGTCGCAAGGGCGAGCAGCAGCAGCATCGGCACGAAGATGCTGAGGAAGGCGCCGGTGGTGCTGAGCAGCAGGCGGCCAAGGGTCAGCTGCCCTTCGGTGCCGCTGAAGATCTGGACGCTGCCGGCGGGAGACTCGAGCCATTTGACGACGGCTTCCGGGCGGGCGTTCTTATCCGGCGAAAGCCGGAAGCGAGCGTCGTTCATGCGCTCGAGGCCGGCGATCGCGAAGGCGAATTCTTCAGGCACGCTTCCCTCGGAAAGGCGGTTGCCTTGCCTGTCGCGGACAACAAACCAGATCTTTCCTGCTTGTTGACGCAATCGGGCGAGCTCCGGCGTTTCCTGAAGCACGAGTCCGCCATCGGCATTGCGAGTGATCGCGTCCTTCAGGACGTCGACATTGCCGTTTTCGTAGCCGTCGATGAGATAGCCGGTCACCCAGAGCAGACCGACGGCGATGGCGATGACGACAATAGTCGCTATCGTTTCGAACAGCACCAGCCAGCCGACAAGGCGCCATTTGAACGAATGGGAAGTGCTGCCGCTCATTGGTCTTCTCTGAGCAGATAGCCGACGCCGCGGATACCGTTGATGATCACCCCGGCATCCGCGTCCGCAAGCTTGCGCCGAACGCGCGAGATATGGGTGTCGAGCGCATTGGACTGGATTTCGTCGTCGAGACCGAACACGGCTTCCATCAGGGCCGCGCGCAGCACCATGCGTCCCATGCGGCGGGTCAGCGTTTCGAGCACCAGAAGCTCGCGCCGGGGCATCTTGAGGGGCGCGCCTGCAACGCTTGCCTCGCAATGCGCGAGATCGAAGGAGAGACGTCCGACGGTGACGACATCGGACTGCACGGGCGCCGGACGCCGCGCCAGCGCCCGCAGCCGTGCCAGCAGTTCCTCGAAGGCAAATGGCTTGCCGATATAGTCGTCCGCCCCGCCATCGAGCCCCGCGACCCGGTCAGCCAGATCGTCGAGCGCAGTCAGCATCAACACCGGCACGGTATTGCCGCGCGCCCGTATCACGGGGATGAGCGACAGCCCGTCGCCATCGGGCAGCTTGCGATCGAGAACGACCACGTCATAGACGGCATCGTTCAGGATCAAGGCGGCTTCGGCGAGGTCGCGGGCATGATCGGCGATCATCCGGTGATTGCTCAGGGCAGTCCGCAGCGCACCCGCCAGTTCCTTCTCATCTTCGACCAGCAAGACCCGCATGAATGCGCTTTACCTCGTGCAATGTGCCCACGCGCGTGACCCTAGCGCCGCTTCATTGAGGGAACCTGTCATCCCGTCGCAAAGTAGTCCCGATCGCTGCCGCCGTACAATCATTCGTTGCGAGGCTGTGGCATGACATGCTGTCTCAATGTTGGTCCTTAGGCTGTGCGACACCTGCTCGTGAACATCGGTTCTCGCGGGCGGAGCCAACCCGGATCAGGACGAATGAAGGTCACCAATCGAAAGCGGCGTTCACTCAAGGAAATCGGAGAGGGGCCTACCGGCCGCTATGCGGTGCGGAAAATTGTGGTTGTCCGCACAAGGCGGCTTCTGCGCCACGGGACGCTGGCGTTTGCGCTTGCTGCGGCGGGTTGCACCGGCCCGGATGTGACGCCGACCAACAGGCGGCTCGAACTGACGACTGGAGCCGTGCCGCTGCCGCAACCCATCTTGGACGGCGGTGAAACCGGCATCATCCTCGCCTTTTCCGGCGGCGGTGCCCGCTCCGCCGCCTTCGGCTACGGGGTGCTGTCGGCACTGGCGGAGGCGCCGTCACCGGGTGCAAGGGGGCGCCGTCTCGCGGATGATGTCGCCGTTGTTGCCGGCGTCTCCGGCGGGGCGGTGCTTGCCTCCCATTTCGCCCTTTACGGTCGATCGGGTCTTGCTGATTTCCGTCAGCGGTTTCTCGGGCGCGATGTCGAGGCATCGCTCAAGATGTCCTTTTCGCCACCCAATATCCTGCGCGGCTATCGGGGTGGCGTGAACGATCTGTCCGGCTTCCCTGCCTGGCTCGACGCCAACCTATTCAGGGGCGCGACGTTCGGCGACATCACGAGCCCAGGACGCCCACGCCTGGTGATCCACGCGACCGATCTCTACAATCGCGCGCCATTCATCTTCGATCGTCCGTCGTTCACCGCCATCTGCAGCAACTACGACGACTATCCGCTTGCCTATGCGGTTGCCGCCTCGGCCGCCGTACCGGTCGTCTTCGCGCCACTGACGCTGCAGAACTTCCGGACCGGTTGCGAGGCGTCGCCGGAAGCGAAACCGCAGAAAACCGGGCCTCGAGCGCCCGGCTCGCTCGTTGCGCGCGAATATGCCGATTCTCTCGGGCGCTACGAAACGGCAAAGGATCTCAACTATCTCAAGCTCTACGACGGCGGACTGGTCGATGGTGTCGGAACGCAGAGCCTCCTCCACCTGATGGACCGGGCAGCGCCCGAGCCGGTGCCCGCGGAGCGGGCCATGCGTCTCAGGCACCTGATGGTCATCGTCGTCGATGCTTCGACCCGGATCGGAGGGGAACTTTCAAAGACAGTCGACAGCCCCAAGGCGCCGGATGCAATCGTCGCGGCCATCGACGCGATGATCAACATTCCCAATCTTCAGAGCTTCGATGCCCTGCGCGACCATCTTCCCGCCTGGCGGGACAAGTTCGTGAAATGGCGTTGCCAGATCGGTGGCGCGAAGCGAGGCTGCGGCGATCTCGATGTCGGCATCGTCAGGCTGGCGCTGTCGGACATATCCGACCCGGCGCTGGCACGCCGGATCCTGGGGTTGCACAATCGCCTGAGCCTGGAGGCGAAGGACGTCGATTTTCTCGCAGGCCTCGGTCGGCGCTTGCTGCTCGAACAGCCGGACTACCAGCGGTTCCTGGACCGCATCAAGCGGAGCGGGCCCAGAGTTGCCCGAGCGGGCTGAGACGCCGTAGTGTCAGTTTGAGCGGCTGGGTGGGCGAGAGCCTGCCGGCTCAGTTCGCCCGTGCCTCCAGCCAGTCGTGCCACTGGTCCTCGCTCCCGTGGAAGACGTTGAGGTCGATCTTGCCATCGACGCCTTGAGAAAGGCCGGAACCGGAATACTGCCAGAACAGCCACTTGCGGTTCGGGTAGACGATCGACGGGTGCTGGGCGACGGCACGCAGCCAGAACGGATAGTTCTTGAAAGCGCCCTGCAGGTTGTCGGCATAGAAATCCGGTGCGGTGTAGATGATCGGGCGCTGGCCATAGTGCGCCTCGAGCTTGTCCATGAAGACCTGCATCTTTTCGCGTATGCGCTCCGGCGACAGGCGACGCTTGCAGCTCGATTCGCCGTTATATTCGACGTCGATGACAGGCGGCAGCGCGCCCGGTTCACGCGGAACGTTGCGGATGAACCAGTCGGCCTGTTCCCCGGCCGTGCGGCACCAGTAGAAGAAGTGATAGGCGCCGCGACGGATGCCGGCCGCCTTGGCAGCGCGCCAATTCTTCTTGAACATCGGGTCAAGGTGGTCGCCGCCATCGGTCGCCTTGATGAAGGCGAAGTTCGCCCCTTGTGTACGCAGCCGTGCCCAGTCGATGTCAGCCTGCCAGCGCGAGACGTCGACGCCATGCACGGCCATCTTGCGCGGATTTTTGGCGCGGCCGAAGTTGATTGGCTTGGCGTCACGGAAACGATGACCGTAGATCCGCGAGCGGCCCTGCGGCATCGCCTGGGTCACCGGATTTTCCGGCGCGACGAAGGCGACCGGCCGAGCGTCGGGAACAGGCGCGGCGAGCGTCGTCGTGGTGTTTGCCACGGGCGCGAAGGCTTCCGGCTCCGGAACGGGGCCGGCCCAAGCGAGCATTTCCTGCGGCGGTGCGGACTGGACATTCTGTGGCGGCGTCACCCCAGCGACCCTTGCGCCCACATTGGCCGCGGGTACCGGTGCGGCTGAAAGCACCACGGAGCTGGTCGTCTCGCGCGAGGGACGCGGTGCGATCGTGTCCAGGCTTGAACTGGAGGAGCAACCGGAAACAAGGCCGGCAAAGATGATTGCGGTCGCAGCTGAAAGACGCATGGGCACCCGTACGCAAAACAAGGTCGACGGCAGTCGCCGGCCGACAGGTGTGAATAGCTAACGGAAGCTTACCCAAAAAGTTTGAATCCAATCTTACCAAGCTGACCCAACTTCACGCACTGGAGGTTGCAATGAGGAGGTCAGATTGCCGCAGGCGTAGAGGGCACGCTCTCAGCCTGCGCTGTGTTCGATCCCAAGCCCGTTCGTTGCCGCCGGCTGCTGCGAAATTCGAGATTGCGGGCAATAGTGTCGTCGAGCGCTCCGGAAGCGTCGGTGATCATTGTCGGCGCAAAATGCGAGCGGAAGCCTTCGCTGACCCGGAACGCCGGCGTGTAAAGCGGCCCGAGCGGCTGGGTCGTCGTGACGTAGGTGAGATTGTCGTCGCTCCCCGAACGCGTCGGCAGGCCATGGCGATGCAGGACCGAGGGAAGCGCGAGGCGCAGGCTGTTGGCGAGCAGATGGATCATCTGCCGGCCGGAAAGCGAGTGGCGGTAGTTGCGATAAAAACCCAGGCAATGGCGCAGGATGCGGACGCGGTTGCCGTCGAGGCGCGATAGCTTGCGCGCAAAGAGGGCCACCTCCCCGAGGCCATCGATCGGACGGGTCATCAAGGTGAACCCATCCATGTCGCGCAGTTTGGCTGAAGGCAGGAAGCGCCGCTCAGCGGCGCATTCATCAAACAACGGCGTGCCGAGCAGCGGGATCGTCAGGCTGAGGAAGGCCGGCAACGGCATGGTGCTTTCGCCGGTAATGAAGGCGAGTTCGTCCTGCATCGCCTGCATCGTCTGCGACGAAGGGTCGAACATCAGGCCATACTGGAAGGCGACGCCGGCTTTGAGGCAAGTCTGGATGGCTTCCAGTTGCGGCACCACCAGGTTCTGCTTCTTCTGATAACGCTTCAACTGCGCTTCGTTTAGCGTCTCGACACCGCTGAAAAGGCCGAGACAGCCGGCCGCGCGCACCGCTTCGAGATTGTCGGGGTCTCGGAAGAAGTCCCCGGTGACGAGGGCTATCCACCCCTGAAACAGCCCCTCTTGCCACAGCGACCGGATCAATTCGAGCTTGGCATGAAAGGCATCCTTGCTGTTGCCGTAAAAGTTGTTGTCGATGAACAGCACGTATTTCTTGGCCGGGACATTGCGCAATTGCGCCTCGATATAGCCGAGGTCGTAGCTGTGATAGCGCCGGTTTTCGGCGGTGAGTGCGCAGAAGCTGCATTTGAAATTGCAGTAGCGGCTCGTCTCGACGTAGCTGACCGGGCCGCCCCAATTGGCAAGGTCGAAGCGCGGCAGGATCGTCTCGGAGACGGCCCATTCGCCGAAGACTTCCCTGATGACCGCCTGCATCTCCTCGACGTCGCCCTCGCAGGCGTAGTCGAAGGTTTCGGCGCTCGAAACCGGCAGATTGCGCACGACCGGTCCGCCCGCGACGATCACGCATCCGGGCGACTTCGTGCGGGCATAGGCGGTCAGGTGGCGCATCCGGTCGAAGGCGGCGGTGACGCCGGTCAGCACCAGCATATCGAGGTCTGCGAACGCCGCCTCTTCGATAAGCGGCCCGTCGTGAAACTCGCTGTAGGCGCGAAGGCTGACCCGATCGCGGGCAAAGGCGCCCGCCAGGAACAGATGTCCGGTTCCCTGTGGAATGAAATCGGGGCGGCCTTCCGGATTTCTCGTCTCGTCGAAATGGGCAAGCACGATCAGGACGCGAGGTACTCGGGACTGGTTCATGCGTGGCCTCCCTCGAACGCAACAATCGGGACATGGGTCGGTGGCTCGGCTTGATGAAGTTGGAGGACCTCGCTCCAGGTGTTTTGGCGAACGGCAAACATCGTCTCCAAAGCCTGCCATGCGGCAACGTCTTTCCGCCCCGCCGGGTGGTGTAACGACGCGAGCGCCACTGCCGGCATCTCCAATCGTATCGCTTCTGCGAAGGCGTATCGTGCGACCCGTTCGGCGCGGCGCTGCTGGCCGCGATGCACGTGCAGGGTCGCCTCGCCGAGCGCTGCCGCCGGGCGGCCGATCGGATAGACGCGGGCAAACCGCTCGAGCTTTCGCAGCACAAGCTGTGCTGCCATGGGGTCGCCGCTATCAGGGTCGCTCGCGACGTCGAACAGGCGGGCAAGGGCCGGCAGGGTCCGCGTCTTCATTGCCGGGTTGAGCGTCTGGCACCAGGAGAATGCGCGTTCGAACCAGGCTTTTGCTTCACCCGTCTTGCCCTGCCGCCGGGCGGCCTCTGCCAGAAGCGATGCGCCCTCGATGCAGTGAACGAGTTCCAGCCCATCGGCCTTGGCGGTGATGATCTGCTTGAGCTCATCGAGATCGGCTTCAATGGCGTTCCATCGGCCAAGCGCCGCATGGCCCCTGAGGCGGCCGAGCAGGCCGCAGCCGAGCACCTGGGTGTCGCCACGTCTGCGACCCTCTTCACAGATACGCTGAACGAGGATCTCCCAGGGTGCGATGCCTTCGAAGGCGGAGGTTAGTAGCCAGGGGCCGGAAATCGTCTCGAGGCCGACGGCCACCTCGCACCAGCGCCGAAGGTCACCGACGGTCGAGGCATTGTTGAGACCGGCCTCGAATGCCTGTTTGCCTTCGCGCCAATGGCCGATGCCGATCTGGTACATGCCCGACAAGAGGTCGACGCGCACGCGCGTTCCCAGCTGATCCACGCGTTCCGAAAGGGCGGCGGCCAAGCGGCTGTAGTGCTCGGCCTGCTTGTGAAGCGGGATGACGCCGCAGATTGCGCCGAGGCTGGCGTAATTGGTGGCGGTCGTCGGTGAGACGTACTTGTTTCTTTCGGCAAGGTTCGTCGCGCGAAGCGTTGCATGGATCAGCCGCAGTTTCTCGCTGGTAAAGTAGTAGATCCGCGTCAGGTCTTCATGCGCCTTTGCCGCGAGCAGGAAGGGATCGGACGGCGATCGTGAGATCTCGCGTTCCAGGATCCAGTCCTTGTCCCCGTGGGTCACGCGACGCCACACCTGTTCGGCAAGATCGAGCACGAGGTGCAGTGCGAGGCCGGCCGAGGTGCGCGGCAGCGGAAGGCCGGAAAGCCGCAAACCTTCCTCATAGGCATTCCTTGCCGCCTCGGCACGCCCGAGATTGAGGCTGGCCTCGCCGAGCAGGAAACAAGCGGCCGCCCGCCGGGTCGGCGTAATCGTGATCGAGAGCTCGCGGGCGGTCTTGAAGAAGCGCTCGATCAGGTCGACGACGGCGGCATTGTCGAACTGGCGCAGGCGCAGCTCGGCGACACGATCCAGGTAGTTGAACGCCAACCTGGCATCGCCGGCGCGTTCCCAATGGCTCAAGATGCGCGGCAGGTTCTCGGCGTTGTCGGGCTGCCCGCTCTCTTCCATCGCCTGCGCGATGGCGCGATGGGCCTCACGGCGCTGTTCCGACAGCATGCTCTCGTAGATCGCCTGGCGGATGACGGCGTGGCTGAAGGTGAAGCGACCCGGGCGATCATCCATGGGCTTGATCAGATGGGCGGCCTGCAGCCGCTCGATGCTGGCTTCGATGTCGAGCGCGTACTTCCTGATCGGCGGAAGCGCCTGCAGTTCGGGTACGGAAAAAGTCGCGCCCATGGCGCTTGCGATCTTCAGCAGGGCCTGAATCTCGGCCGGAAGCTGGTCGGTTCGGGCGATAACGGTGACCTTCGCCGTATTGAGCAGGGTCGCATCGTTCGAGCGGGTTTCGGCGAGCGATAGCGGCGCGGGCGCTTCAGCCGCTTTCGGCAAGCGGCGCTCGCCGATCATCCGGCAGATTTCGCAGATCAGCAGCGGGTTTCCAGCCGATTGGGCATAGACGGCTTCGCCGAAGCCATCGGCGGGCGAATTGCTGCCGATCGAAGCGCGCACGAGCGCGATCGTGCCCTCGAAGTCGAGCGGCAGAAGGTCGAGGGTCTGGGCACCGTTATGATGTTGACCGGTCCACCGAGTCAGGTCCTGTTGCGTCTTGGTCGTCCGCGTCGATACCACGACCGGGATCGGCGCCGTTCCGGAGGCCAGCCGTCCGAGCAATTGGCCGGAGGCCTCGTCGAGCCAATGCACGTCCTCGAGCACGACGACGCCCCGCCCCCAGGAAAGGCTGTCGGTCATCAGGTCGCGCAGCAATTCGCGCAGGCGATGGGAACGCCCGTCGCCCGACATCGCCCGGGTCTCGACCGTGTCGGTCAAGGTCAGGTTGATGGCATCGTTCAGCAGTGGCGCCAGATGTGCGAGTTCCGGGCGATGGGCGAAGAACTGCATCACCTGGTCCGATGCCTCGGGACCGCGCAGGTCGCCGATGCCGAGCAGATCGCGGATCACCCCGCGCCAGGCAAAATAGGGCACGTCGCTTTCGATATCGTCGGCATTGCCGACCAGGACCTGGCTACCATGGTCGCGGCAGTTTTCGACGAAGGCGCGAAGCAGCGCCGATTTCCCGACGCCGGATTCTCCCTTGACGATCATCACGCCGGCGGCCTGCCCCCGGCCGGCGCGCTCCACATAGGCGTTGAGGACCGCCAGTTCGGCGGCCCGGTTGAAAAGAATGGGAGACTTGTTGTCGATCGTCGCGACCGTTTCGGCAATCGGTGCGAAGGCGACGACGCCACCGCGCATGCCGGGCACCCCGAGCGTCCAGGGGCCGGAAAAAGCGATCTGGCCGGCAGTCTCCTTGGCCGTCGCCTGGTCGACGAGGATGCGGCCTGCCGCAACGCTCGCCAGTCGGGCGGCCATGTTCACGGCAGCGCCGACGACAGTATAGTCGGCCCGGTGGATCGTGCCGAGTGCGCCACAGAAGCTCTCGCCGGTGGAGATGCCGGCCGACAGGCCGAGATCCGGTTCGTCGAGTTCGTTTGACAGGCGAAGGGCGGCGATGATCGCCCGACGCGCATTGTCGGCGTGTTTCCTGCCGGGCAGGCCGAAAACGGCGAAGACTTCGAGCCCGCCGGCATGAAGCGCCGTGTGCAGGATCTCGCCACCGGTGCGGCCGACGACGGCAATCGATCGTTCTATGAGCTTGTTCAGCCGATCGAGATCCGTATCGAGATCGCGGCCGACGATATGCACGAACAGCGCCGTCACCGTTCTGAGGTCCGCGAGCCATTCCGAAAGCGGCGACAGCAGGCGGCTGCGCAGCGAAAGCGGCAGGTAGGCCTCAAGCCGGTCAGCCGTCGAGCCCGGCTGCGTGCGCGGCGCCTCCTTCGTGGTCGAGCAGGGCTCTATGCTGTCGAGCCGCGCGGTTCCTTCTCGGTTCGGCCCGCCTTTGGCGCGCTTGCCGACCAGGCGCCACACGGCATCCGAGACGAGAATTTCGCCGGCATCGCTGAGTTGGCCGCAATGGTCGGCCTGGGCCAGGCAGTCGCCGCCGACGATCAGCCAGCGCTGATCGGCGCGCGGCAGCAGGTGCAGCAGCGTGATGGCACCGGCGCCAACCGCGATGCGCAATTGAAGAGCGTCTTCTGGGCTGCCCGGGCCGCCGATTTGTTCGCGGATCCGTTCGGCGCAATAGCAGCTGCGCCAGGCAGTCTGCTCGAGTTCCTCTGGGGAGGGTGCCCGCCAGCCGGCAATCAGGCTGTCGCCCGCGAAACTCAAGACCGTACCGCCATGCTCTTCAATATGGTTGATGAGCTCGCCCATGAAGGCGTTCAGGAGCAGGCTGACGCGCTCCGCGCCGGCGGCACGGTCGCTTTCGGACCATTTGGCCGTCAGGCGGGTGAAGCCGGAAATGTCGGCGAAAAGCAGCGAACCGAGAAAGTCTTCCCGTGCGGGGGCAGCCGATTCCGTCGCTGCCGGGGAGGACCATTGGACCAGGGCTCCGGACAGGTAACGTTGGAATTCATATTTGCCGGCGCCACCAACCACGCAAAATTCTCCCCAAGATTTTAGAGTAACACGCCTCCTGTCTGACTGAAAGACGACTCGCGCTGATCTACGAGATGTCAGTAACGGCAAGTAAATAGCTGTTTCGCGCGGCCTTCGGACGGAGTAATGTTTCCCCGATTGTTCGAGGGGGTCTCGCAACAGGAGGGGACGATGGGGGTCGACTGGGCTGGTCCGGTTGCCGCCGTGACGCGCCGTGATGTCTTGCGGCTGGTTTCGGCGGGCGTGCTTGCAAATGTGCTTTCCGGATGCCGGCATCTGCCTTCGCCCGGCGCCTGCAGTCTCAGTCATCCGATCATCGACGTGCATTGTCATTTCTTCAACGCGGCCGATGTGCCGGTGGAAGGGCTCGTTCGCTACGTGGCGCTGCGTGAGAAGATGCCCGAGAAAAGGCTCTCGGCGAACGCGCAGGAAGCGAAGGGACTGGAAAACGCGCTGGTGGTCTTTCTCGTGACCGCGCTTGGCGACGTCGCGCCCAAAGCCAAGCATGAGCTCGCTGTCCTAAGGAAGGGTGCCCGGCGCATTTCCGACGCCGAACTTGCGCGGCGCAAGGACGAGCAATTGCGTGTCGCGATCAGGGAACTGATCTCGCGCGCCAACGAACAGCGCTCCACATTCTCACGGCGCAGCCTTGGCGAATCCCCCGATTATGACGGCCTGCTGCAGCAACTCGGCGGCACCCCCAATCTGCCGCAGACATTCCAGAGGCGTCTGGACCAGCGGCGTTCGGGCGGCGCCATGAGTGACTCGGAGGTCGATACTCTCGCCAACAACGCAAAGGCGCACGACCAGATCGGCACCTATCTTTCTTTCGTCCGGCTGATGCAGGACTACCGGGAAAACCTGGCCGAGGCCTATATCAAGATCTTCGCGTCCAAATGCCGGCTGTCGCTGATCACGCCGAGTATCCTGGACTTCGACAAATCGCTGCACGGTCGATCATCGCCTCAGCGCGACCAGATCGACGTGATGGACGAGGTCCAGCAGCTCGTCACCAGGAAGCACGGCATCCGCATGCATAGCTTCGTCGGCTTCGATCCGCACCGCGAGGCGCAAAGGCCGGGTTCGTCGCTGGCAAATGTCCAGTATGCGATCATGGAAAAGGGCTTCATGGGCGTCAAGATCTACCCGCCGATGGGCTTCAAGGCATGGGGCAATGCGGATCCGGCGATCGATGCCGCTCTGAAGCGGCTTTACGTCTGGTGCCGCGACAACGATGTGCCGATCATGGCCCATGCGGAAAACAGCATCGGGGCCGGCTGTGGCTACGGCAACCTGGCAAGCCCCGCCTATTGGAAGGATCTGCTCGACACCAACCAGTACGACAAGCTGCGAATCAATCTCGCGCATTTTGGCGCTTTCGACGAAGTCATACGCCCGGGCGCGCCGACGGGCGTAATGGTTTCCTGTGCCCAGGACAAGTTTTCCGGGCCGCCGACCTGGGAGGACATCATCGGCAGGACAATCGACCACGAACGTCGCCCGAACCTTTTTGCGGATCTGAGCTATCTCAGTGAATTGGTCAGCAGCGACGACAAGAATCTTCACGCAGAGATCCGGCAGTTGCTGGACAAATGGCTTGATGACTACGACCCCGACGCCCGTCACCTCATGTTTGGCACCGACTGGTCGATGATGGCGCTGGAAAAAGACTACAACGCCTATGTATCGAGGATTGCCGAGCAACTGACGCTCGCCAGCGTCAGCGACGAGCACCAGCAGAACATCCTCTGGAGAAACGCCTCGCGCTTTCTCGGGATTGACCGACCGGGCAAGACGCGCGACCGCCTCACGGCCTATTGCGACAGGCACGGCCTGGGGTCGGCCTGGCTTTCCGAACTTGCGATTGCCTGAGGCAGCGCCGCGGCGTCAGGTGACCCTGTCGTTTGTCTCGATCAGCGCCACGGCTGCGTGCGTGCGATCCATTCCCGTGTCCGCCCCTCGGGGTCGGCATTCAGCGTGATATCGGTGACGACGGCGGCGCTGTCGGCGCCGTGCTCGAAGACGCCGGCGATCCGCTCGATGTTGAGGCCGCCGATTGCAACGAGCGGCAACGGCTGGACGCGTTCCCGCCAGGCGGAGAGCCGCGGCAACCCCTGCGGATCCCATTTCATCTGCTTCAGGATCGTCGGATAGATCGGCCCGAGGGCAACATAGTCGGGTTTCGCGGCAAGCGCCGTCTCAAGCTCTGCCTCGTCGTGGGTGCTAAGGCCGAGCTTCAGGCCGGCTGCGCGGATCGCGGCAAGATTCGCCTCCGCCAAATCCTCCTGGCCGAGGTGGACGAAGTCGCAGCCTTCGGCAATCGCGAGGCGCCAGTAGTCGTTGACGATAAGCTGGCAGCCATGACGGTCGCAGACTTCCTTGGCGGCACGGATCTCGTCGCGGAGCTCCGCTTCCGGGCGGTCCTTGACGCGAAGCTGCACCAGTTTGACGCCGAGCGGCACCAGCCGCTCGATCCACTTGGCGCTGTCGAGGATGAGGTAGAAGGGGTCGAGTTTCACGCAAACACCGCCTTTCCGATGACGGGGGTGGACGGGACGGCAAAATCGCGTGGTTCCAGCATGCCGGCCTCAAAAGCGTCACGTCCTGCATCGATCGCCCGGGCGAAGGCCGCGGCCATGAGAGCCGGTTTTGTCGCGCCAGCTACGGCGGTGTTCAGCAGGACCGCGTCGAAACCGAGTTCCATCACGATGGTTGCGTGTGAGGGCCGGCCGATGCCGGCATCGACGATCAGCGGCATATCCGGAAAATGCGCCCGCATGGCTCTGAGCGCCGGGATGTTCTGCGGCCCCATGGCGCTGCCGATCGGCGCGCACCAGGGCATCAGCACCTTGCACCCGGCCTCAACGAGGCGCTCGCCGACCACCAGGTCGTCGGTCGTGTAGGGGAAGACCTCGAAGCCCTCGGCGCAGAGAATGCGTGCGGCCTCCACCAGCCCGAATACGTCGGGCTGGAGCGTATCCTGATGGCCAATCACCTCGAGCTTGATCCAGTTCGTGCCGAAGACTTCGCGCGCCATCTTCGCCGTCAGTACCGCTTCCGATACGGAGTGGCAGCCGGCGGTATTCGGCAGCACATGCGCGCCAAGTGACCGGATCAGTTCGAAGAAGGCGGCGCCCTGGCGGCCGCCGGCGGTTTCGCGGCGGAGCGAAACCGTGAGGATCGCGGTCGCAGACGAGCGAACCGCGTCTTCAAGGGCGGCCGGCGAGGGGTAGCGGGCGGTACCCAGAAGCAGGCGCGAGCGCAATTCCTGTCCATAAAGCGTCAGCATGTCTCAGCCTCCCTTCATCGGCGAGAGTATTTCGATCCGGTCGCGATCGTTGAGGGCATGGGCCGAGCGATCCGTCCGATGCACCAGCTCGCCGTTGACGGCGGTGGCAAGCCAGTCGCCTTCAAAGTCGAGTGCGGCCAGAAGTTCGGCAAGGTTCGCGACTGCGAGGTCGTGATCCTCGCCGTTGACGATCAGTTTCATGCGGCATCTCCCTTCAGGTTCCGTGCAAGGGCAAGATCCGCCGCCTCCTCGGCCAGAGCTGGCGAGAGCAGGAAACCGTGGCGGTAAAGCCCATTGAGCGTAACGGTGTTTCCGGCGCGCATGACGCGCGGCAGGTTGTCGGCAAAGGCCGGCCGGACGCCGGTGCCGGTTTCGATAAGCCGCGCTTCGCCAAAGGCCGGGTGCAGCGTGTAGGCCGCGTTCAGGAGTTCCATCAGTGAGCGGGCGGTAATCGGTCCGCCATCGTCCGTTTCGATCATGGTCGCCCCGCACATGAAGAGCCCATCGCCGCGCGGCACGATGTAGAGCGGGATGCGCGGATGGATGAGGCGAACCGGCCGCGACAACTCCACTTCACCCGTCTGCAGATAGAGCATCTCGCCGCGCACGCCGCGCAGGCCGGCGACGGTGCCGATCCGCGAAGCCCCGCTACAGTCGGCGATCATATCGTGGCCGCTGTCGCCATCTGTCTCACCAACGAAGGAAACGCCACGCTCGACCAGCTTTTGCCGCAGCAAGACAAGCGCCCGGCGGGGGTCGAGATGTGCTTCGCCGGGAAAGAACAGCGCCTCTCGGAAGCGCCCGGCAAGCGCCGGCTCCAGCCGCGCGATCGCCTCTGCGTCAAGCCATTCGAAGCCGGACGTGCGCGAAGCGAAGCGTTTGAGTTCGCCGGCATCTCGTGCCGGGGCGACGACGAGCGTGCCGTTGCGCGATACTTCTCCCGGAAGCGCCCGGTCCCACCAGTCGATGGCGCCGATGCCGCGTGTCAGTACCACTTCCTCGGCACTTTCGCGCTCGCACCAGGGCGCCAGCATGCCGCCGGCAAACCAGGATGCTGCCCCGCCGAAGTCCGCCTGCCGCTCGGCAACGGCGACTTCGACGCCGTGACCACTCAGTTCATGCGCCAAGGCCAGTCCGACGACGCCGGCGCCTTTGATCAGAACGCGCATGGTCAATGCGCCCCACTGTGCGGAACCGGCCGCCGGCCCGAAGGATGCAAAGTCGCGATGATGATACGCACTGCACAGGCTCCATAGTTGGAGACCCAGTTCGCGCCGGAGGGATGGAAGGACGCCTTGCCGCGATAGGCTCGCGCGAACGCGAATGCGGCAGCGATGTCTGCACCGTCCCTACGCCAGTATGAACTGGATCAGGTTCAACGGGTCACTGCGCCGCGGAAACCGCCTGGCAGAATCTCAGCCCCTTGCCGGGACACCCCTGGTGAATGCTTCAAACTGAACGGCTGGACCGGATTTTGTCAAGAGCCGTCGATGCGAGCATCACATCGGGTGCCTTCAGCCAAAAATTATCTATAAAAAGGTGGGCGAGATGTAGGTTTTTGAGCGCTTGCGTTGACGTGCAAACTCGCGTCTAGAGATCTGCAGGTATGTTGGGAAAAGGTATATTAAAACAGGATATTACTCGGTGGTTGTTGCCATAACCGGTTCAACTTACCGAAGCGGAAGACCGTGGCATTCGTCCTCCTCGTATCGCCTAATGGGTCAAGTTGGCGCAGTCAAGGATTGCATGTGTGCGCATATAGCTACTTTAAAGTGGTTGTCGTGTTCCGTGTTCGAGAAAATTATAGATAATTATGGATTCTATCTATTTTGCTGGTCCGCCAATGGGGAAACGAACACACATGCTCGACGTAAACAGTTCGACCGAGTCGACTTCGGTCGCCGCCAAAGCCACCGAGCCGCGTTGGATTCTGGCCGATGCACAAAAAATCTATAATCTGCCGTTCAACGACCTCCTCTATCGCGCGCAGTCCACTCACCGCGCCACGTTCGACCCCAATGCCATCCAGATGAGCCGCCTGCTGTCGATCAAGACCGGCGGCTGCGCCGAGGACTGCGGCTACTGCAGCCAGTCCGCGCATTACCCGACCGGGCTCAAGGCGTCGAAATTGATGGAGGTAGAGCGGGTTCTTGCGGAAGCGAGGAAGGCGAGGGATGGCGGCGCGACACGTTACTGCATGGGTGCGGCCTGGCGCAGCCCGAAGGAGCGCGACATGGAGGCGATCGTCGCCATGATCAGCGGCGTGCGGGCACTCGGGATGGAGACCTGCATGACCTTGGGCATGCTGACTCCGGAACAATCCGGGCGGCTCGCCGACGCCGGGCTCGATTACTACAACCACAATGTCGACACGTCGGAGCGCTTCTACGGCGAAATCATCACCACCCGCAGCTTCGCCGACCGGTTGGAGACGCTCGCCAATGTCCGCGACGCCGGCATCAAGGTCTGCGCCGGTGGTATTCTCGGTATGGGCGAGACGGCAGACGACCGGATCTCGATGCTGGTGACGCTCGCCAATCTGCCGGTGCCGCCGGAAAGCGTGCCGATCAACATGCTGATCCCGATCCCGGGCTCGAAGCTCGCCGATGCCGCACCTGTCGATCCGATCGATTTCGTCCGCACTATCGCGCTGGCGCGCATCCTGATGCCGCAGTCGCATGTCCGGCTTTCCGCCGGTCGCACCGAAATGAGCGACGAGACACAGGCGCTCTGTTTCTTTGCCGGCGCCAATTCGATCTTCGTGGGCGAGACGCTGCTCACGGCCGATAATCCCCGGGAGGATCACGACGCGTCCCTGTTCCGCCGCCTGGGGCTGAAGCCGATGGCACTTGCGGCAAAAAAGGACGCGGCCGAATGACTGTGGCGGCCCTTCTCACGCGTCACGAGAAGACGCTTTCCGGCCTCGAACGAAAGGGGCGCCGACGCGAACTTGTCGTCGGCGGTGGTATGGATTTCACCTCCAACGACTACCTCGCGCTTGCCGGATCGCCGCGCCTGAAGGCGGCAATCGCCGCAGCGATCGAGCGCGGCGTGCCGGTCGGCTCCGGCGGCTCGCGGCTGTTGCGCGGCAACCATGGGGAGCACGTGGCACTGGAGGCGGAGGCAGCGGCGTTCTTCGGCGTGCCGCGAACGCAGTACTTCGCCAGCGGCTATGCCGCCAACGCCGCCCTCTTTTCGACGTTACCGCAGCGCGACGATATCATCGTCCACGATGCCCTGATCCATGCGAGTGCTCGCGAGGGTATTGCCGCAAGCAAGGCGGTCGCAGGCGCCGCCACGCACAACGATGTCGACGCTTTCGCCGATAAGATCAGCCAGTGGCGGAAGGCGGGCGGCACGGGGCATCCGTGGATTGCCGTCGAAAGCCTCTATTCCATGGACGGCGACCGGGCGCCGCTTGCAGATCTCGCCGCGCTCGCAGAACGGCACGATGGCTTTCTGGTGGTCGACGAGGCACATGCGACCGGCGTCTTCGGGCCGGACGGCCGCGGAGTGACGGCCGAATTGGAAGGTCGGGAAAATCTCGTGGTGCTGCACACCTGCGGCAAGGCGCTCGGGGTTTCCGGCGCGCTCATTGGCGGAAGTGCGGTGCTTTGCGACTACCTCGTCAATCGTGCCCGCAACTTCATCTATTCAACCGCGCCGTCGCCGTTGATCGCGGCCGCCGTCCGCGAAGCGCTGGCAATGCTGGTGGATGAGCCGCAGCGCCGGGAAGAGTTCGACAGCCTCAGGGCCTTCGCCAATCAGGCGCTTGCCGAAACGCTTGGCATCGAAGGCAGCGGCTCGCAGATCCTTCCGGTTATTGTGGGAGATAACGGCCGCGCCGTGCGGATTGCCGCGCGGATGCGCGTCGAAGGTTTCGATATCAGGGCGATCCGTCCGCCGACCGTTCCCGAGGGGACTGCGCGGCTTCGGATCGCGATCACGTTGAATGTCGACCGGCCGATGATCACGCGCATGCTGGAGCGTTTGAAGGTGGCGATGGCGGAGGAGCGGCCATGACGCCCCGTTTCATCATAACCGGCACGGATACCGGTATCGGCAAGACCCTGTTCTCCGCAGCGCTGACCGATGCGCTTTGCGGCTGCTACTGGAAGCCGGTGCAGTCGGGTCTCGACGAAGAGACCGACAGCGAGGCAGTAGCCCGGCTCGGTCGGATCCCGCCCGAGCGCATCCTGCCCGAGGCCTACAGGCTCAGAACGCCGGCATCGCCACACCTCTCGGCGCGTATCGACGCTGTGTCGATCGCGCCTGAGAGCCTCCTACCGCCGGTGGTGAACAGACCGCTGGTCATTGAAGGCGCAGGCGGCCTCTTGGTGCCGCTCACCGAGAAAACGGTCTTTGCCGATCTGTTCGCACGCTGGCAAATCCCGGTGATCCTTTGCGCTCGCACCGGGCTCGGCACGATCAATCACACGCTGCTATCGCTCGAGGCGCTGCGCCGCCGTGCGATCCCGGTCCTGGGTGTCGCCTTCGTCGGCGACGAGCAGGCGGATAGCGAGGCGATCATCGCCGCGCTGGGGGCAGTTCGGCGTCTGGGTCGGCTGCCGCGGCTCGATCCGTTGACGCCGGATCGCCTGCGGCAAGCCTTTCGCGACAATTTCGACCTCGACGATATTAAGCAGGTGCCGGCATGAGAACGTCTGCAGTCTGGTATCCCTTCACCCAGCATGCGCTGGAGCCGGCAATGCGACGCGTCGCCCGGACCGAGGGTGCCTATCTCATTGACGAGGACGGCGCGCCGATCCTCGATGCGATCTCGTCCTGGTGGGTCGTCACCCACGGTCACCGCCATCCGGCGATCATGGAAGCGGTCCGCCTGGCCACGGAAACCCACGACCAGGTCATCTTCGCGGAATATACCCACGCCCCGGCGGAAGAACTGGCGAGCGGGCTGATCGATATCGCCCCCAAAGGGCTTGCCCATGTGTTCTATTCCGACAGCGGCTCGACGGCGGTCGAAGTTGCGTTGAAGATGGCGCTCGGTTTCTTCCACAATCTCGGCCGGCCGCGAAACCGCATCTGCGTGCTCGAACACGGCTATCACGGCGACACGATCGGTACGATGTCGGCCGGGGAAAGGGGCGTCTTCAACGCGCCTTACGCGCCGCTGCTTTTTGCCGTCGATCGGCTGCCGTTTCCGGAGGCCGGCCGGGAGCAGGCGACGCTCGATGCCTTCGAGGCAGCCTGTGCCTCTGGCGCGGTGGCCGCCCTGTTGATCGAGCCACTGCTCCTCGGCGCCGGCGGCATGAAGACCTACCCGGCGTCAGTGCTTTCCGAACTGAAACGAATCGCCGAGCGCCACGGCAGCCTGCTGATCGCCGACGAAGTGATGACCGGATGGGGACGGACTGGCAGTCTGTTTGCCTGCGAACAGGCCGGGATCACGCCCGATATCCTCTGCACGTCCAAGGGGCTGACCGGTGGTGCGCTGCCGCTGGCGGCGACGCTTTCAACGGCCGAAATCTTCGAGGCCCATCTCTCGAGCGATCGGCGCAAGACGTTCTTCCATTCGAGTTCCTATACGGCCAACCCGATCGCCTGCGCTGCGGCGCTCGCCAATCTCACCGTCTGGAAGGAGGAGCCAGTGCGGGAACGTATCGATGCCTTAAGCGAACGGCAGCGTCGGCATGCCGCTCACTATGCCGAGGATCGCCGCTTCAGCGACGTCCGCCAACTCGGAACGATTGCCGCGCTGGACCTCAAGGTGCCCGAGGGTGGCTATCTCGCTGAAGTTGGCCCGCGGCTCAGGGCCTTCTTTCGCGAACGGCGTTTGCTGATCCGCCCGCTCGGCAATGTCATCTATCTGATGCCGCCCTATTGCGTCACCGAAGCCGAGCTCACACAAGCCTTTGGCGCAATCGACGAGGCGGCGTCGCTTATCGCGGCGGGGCGGCTGTGAGCGCCGCCCGGTCATCCCGCCTTGTCGGCTTCGGCCATGCGGTGCCGGCGCGGCGTATCGCAAACGCCGAGATCGAAAAGAAGCTCGGTCTCGAGCCCGGCTGGATCGAACGTCGCACCGGCATTCGCGAGCGGCGCTGGGTAGAGGACGGCGAGACGCTGACGGGCTTGGCGTCGATCGCCGGGGCTGCGGCGCTCGACAATGCAGGCGTTTCGCGGGGCGATATCGCCCTGACCTTGCTCGCGACCTCGACGCCCGATCATCTCCTGCCGCCCTCCGCACCCTTGCTTGCCCACCGTCTCGGGCTCACCCGTTCCGGTGCGATTGATCTGGCTGGTGCGTGTTCGGGCTTTCTCTATGCTCTGACGCTCGCCGACGGCTTCGTGCGAGCACAGGGAAAGCCGGTCCTGGTGGTGGCGGCCAACATCCTCAGCCGGCGGATCAATCCAGCGGAAAGGGCAAGCGCCGTGCTCTTTGCCGATGCGGCAGGTGCGGTCGTCGTGGCCCCGTCCGCTGATCCGCAGACCGGCCTCCTTGGCGTCGATCTCGCGGCGGACGGCAGCCGCTACGACCTGATCTCCATCGCCGCCGGCGGTAGCAGCCTGCCGTTCTCTGCGGACCTGCGGCCGCAGGATTTCCTGATGACGATGCGCGACGGGCGGGAGATGTTCACCCGGGCGGTGGAGATGATGGCGCAATGTGCCAGCCGCGCTCTGGATGCCGCCGGCTGCAGTTCCCAGGAGATCGACCGGTTCGCGCCGCATCAGGCCAACGCCCGGATATTCGACGCCGTCTGCGATCGCCTTGCCATTGCGCCGGCAAGAACCGTGCGCACCATCGCTGACTACGGCAACTCATCCGCCGCGACGATCCCGCTGTCGCTATCGCTGGCGCATGAAAAGCGCCCGTTCGCTCCGGGCGAGAAAGTGCTGCTGACGGCAGCGGGCGCCGGCCTCACCGGAGGCGCAGTGCTGCTCGGCTTCTAGTCCGGTGGGAGATGCGGTCCGCATACGCTTTCCGCATCCTGCCCTAAGCAGCCGGGACACCGTCACGTGCCGAGACCTTGACCCAGGCGGCTCCGGTCTGGCCGTGGTGGAAGCCGTTGGAAAACGGTACGTCGGGATAGGTGGAGGCGAGCCGGGCAAGGCTTTCGCTGGTGGAGCACCGGCCAGTGATCGCATCGTCGTATATTTGTGCGACCGCGACCATGTCGCAGTCCTGCGGCGATAGCCGGATGCGCGATACGCCAGCGGCAGCCAGTTCCGGCAGCTCCTGCATCAGCGCCTGGCAGGTGTGCGACATGGTCTGCACGCCGTTCAGCGACAGGAAGGGCTGCCGGTCGAGCGTCTCGACGGTCAGGCCGTCCGTATCCTCACCGCAGATGAACTGGCAATTGTCCTTGATCAGCCCCTTGGAACGGGCATGGGCGCAGCGCGCCGAGATCGCCAGCGGCACGCGACCGAAAGCGAAGACCTCGAAGGCAACGCCGGGGTTCTCGGCAATGATGCCGCGCACCGATGCCATCGGCAGTTCCGGCGGCAGACAGATGCTCGTCGCGCCCCTCGAAGCCAGGAGCCGGGCGGTCGCGCCGTTATAGACGTTGACCAGCGGCCCGATCGAATGCGGCCTGCCGGCAAGCAGATGCAGCGCGGATAGGTCATTGGCTTCGATCGGATGCGTGCTGTCGCGCACCAATCCGCGCACCAGCTGGCTTTCGCGTTCCAGCGTCACCAGCGCAAGCGAGGCGAGGCTCACCTGTTTGCCGGCATTCTCCAGCCGTTCGATGACCTCGCCGACATGCGGCTCGATGAAATGCAGCCGCTTCGAGCAGACGGCCTCGCCGATCGTGACGTGGGCGATCGGCGCTTCGTCGGCGATGCGGAAATAGAAGTCGCGCCATTTGGGGCCATCCCAGAGATAATAGACCGGGCCGAGGCTCAAGGTGGGTTTGGATGGGCTTGTCGATATGGTCATGGGCCGATTACCTCCAGCGCTTTTCATAGGCGCCTGTTGTCGTCTTCTGGCCTTCGCTGAGCGCCTTCAGCCGCGACACCAAGGCAGGTCGCTCGGCGGCGCCGGCGGTCAGTGCCCGCCGCATGACCGAGACGACCTCGGCGACGTAGGCCTTACCGCGCTGCCGGCCCTCGATCTTCAGCGCGCTGACGCCGGCGCTCCGTAGCGCATCGATATGGTCCATGACGTCGAGCGAAACCGGATCTTCGAAGGCATAGCCGCGCTCCTCGGCAATGTCGAAACGGCCCTTGCAGAGCGTCGGATAGCCGGCAGCTTCGCCTGCCGGGAAGCGGTTGATGGTGTAATCTCCGAGCTCGGACACCAGATCGCGTCCGTCCTGGCGATAGCGCACATGGCTTGCGGGCGAGCAGACACCGTTCATGTTGGGCGACTTGCCGGTGGCGTAGGAAGAGAGTGAACAGCGCCCCTCGGCCATGACGCAGAGGCCGCCGAAGGCAAAGACTTCGATCTCGCAATCAATCTGCCTGGCAAGGCGGGCGATGTCGGCGATCGTCAGCGTGCGCGGCAGCACAACGCGTTTTGCCGCGAAGGCCTCGACGAGGAAGCGCACGGCATCGGCGTTCGAGGCCGAGGCTTGCACGGAGACATGCAGCCGCTGGTGGGGATGGCGTTCGACCGTATAGGCCATCAGGCCGAAATCGGCGAGGATGACGGCATCGGCACCAAGCGCCACGGCGTCATCCACCGCCTGATGCCAGAGCGTCTCCTGGCCGGCGCGCATGAACGTATTGATCGCGACGAAGGTCATCACCTTGCGCTGTTTGGCATAGGCGATGGCCGTTCGGAGTTCGTCTCGGGAGAAGTTCAGGCCGGGAAAATTGCGGGCGTTCGTCTCGTCGCGAAAGCCGCAATAGACCGCGTCGGCGCCGGCATCGACGGCTTCGCGGAAGGCGGCAGGCGTGCCGGCGGGGCAGATCAGTTCCATTGGGGCGCCTCCTCCTTGAGAACACGGCCAAGCGCGCGCTCGCGGATCTGTTCTCCAGCTCGACGCACGAGCGGCGCCAGCGGCCCGGCCATGTCGGCGAGATCGCTTGGAAGGTTGATCTCGCAATCGTCGAGCGCGTTGCGCAGCGCCAGCATTGCCTCCATGTCGCCGCTGACGGCAAGATCGCGCGAGAAGAAGACGGCGTCGCCGTCGATGCGGCCCTCGAGCAGCGCCAGAAGCAGCACGAGTTCGCCTTCCATGCAGGCATCGGAAACCGGCGCGCGCTCCTTGCGATGCACGGAGATGCGCGGCACGGCCGGTTCGACAAGGAAGCCGATCGGCAGGTCCGACGGCAGGAAGGCGTAGCGCTTGGCTGCGTGATCCGCGAGACGGTCGAAGAGGCCGGGATGGGTCTCGATCACGCGGGCAAAGACGCGTTGCACCAGGCTTTCGATGGCGATGATGGGAACGAAGTTGAGGGGTACGGTGATCGCGAGGGGAAGTGTCATGACGACCTGTGGGACTACCTCTGCAGGGAGAATCGGACGATGCGCCGCATGCTAGTCGCCCGGGGCGGCGGGTTGTTTGCGCCACGTCAAAGACAAGGGCCATTCGCCGCCACAAACAGGTTCCATGAACAGGACCTTCCGCCCGTCCCAGGGCTTTGCAACGCTTCAGGATTTTGTCGACGCGCTCGAGCGCGAAGGCGATCTGAAGCGTATTTCGCGGCCGGTGTCGCTGGTGCATGAGGTGACCGAAATCCACCGCCGCGTGCTTGCCGCCGACGGGCCGGCGCTTCTCTTCGAGCGGCCGGTCGATGCGACGGGCGCCGCACATTCGATCCCGCTTCTGACTAATCTCTTCGGGTCGGAACGCCGGATCGAGCGTGGTTTCGGCCTGGCGCCGGGTGGGCTCGATGCACTTGCCGGCGAACTTGCGGAACTGCGCGATCCGAGAGCGCCGCAGTCGCTGCGCGACGCCTGGGACCGGCTGCCTCTGCTCCGATCGGCGATGTACATGCGGCCGCGAAAGGTAACGCGCGCACTCTGTCAGGAGGTCGTCTGGCGCGATCAGGAAATCGACCTCGGACGTCTGCCGGTTCAATGGTGCTGGCCGGGTGAGCCGGCGCCGCTCATCACCTGGCCGCTGGTGATCACGCGCGCGCCGGATGATCCGCTCGATGTCAATGTCGGGATCTATCGCATGCAGGTGCTGGGGGCCGATCGCGCCATCGTGCGCTGGCTCGCCCACCGCGGCGGCGCCCGCCACCATCGTCTGTGGCAACGCCTCGGTCAGGACATGCCGATCGCGGTCGTCATCGGCGCCGACCCGGCGACGATTCTTTCTGCGGTCATGCCGCTGCCCGATGGCTTGAGCGAGCTGAATTTCGCAGGGCTGCTTCGGCGCGGCAGGACGCAACTCGTGAAGGCGAAAACCGTGCCGCTTTCGGTGCCGGCCAATGCGGAGATCGTGCTGGAGGGGACGGTCTCAGCGAGCGAGACCGCGGAGGAGGGCCCCTATGGCGATCACACCGGCTATTATAATTCGGTGGAGCCGTTCCCGGTCATGCGTTTGTCGGCGATCACCATGCGTCGGACTCCGCTCTATCTTTCCACCTATACCGGCCGGCCGCCGGACGAGCCTTCGCGGCTCGGAGAGGCGATGAACAGGCTGTTCGTGCCGCTGGTTCGCAAGCAGTTTCCCGAGATATCCGACCTCTATCTGCCACCCGAAGCCTGCTCTTACCGGGCCATGGTTGTCGCGATCGACAAGCGTTATCCCGGACAGGCCAAGCGCGTGATGATGGGGCTATGGTCTGTCCTGCCGCAGTTCAGCTACACCAAGCTGATCATCGCCGTCGACCCGGATATCGACGTGCGCAACTGGTCCGATGTGATGTGGGCTCTTGCGACCCGCTTCGATGCCAGCCGCGACGTGACCGTGATCGAGGGGACGCCGATCGACTATCTCGACTTCGCGTCGCCGCGCTCCGGCCTCGGCGGCAAGCTCGGGCTCGACGCCACCAACAAGATCGGCACCGAGACCGACCGCGAATGGGGACGCGTTCTGGAGATGTCACCCGAGGTCATTGGTCAGGTCGATGCGATCTGGGCCGGTCTCGGGCTTGGAGGGCTGACGCGATGAACCGGTTGAAGATCGTCCTCGGCGTTACCGGCGCTTCAGGCGCTGCGATTGCCGTTCGCATCGCCGAGCGTCTCGGCGAAATCGAAAGCGTCGAGCTGCATCTCGTCCTGTCGCCGGCGGCGCACCGCACGCTCGCGCATGAGGTTGGCGCAGAGGCACTTCCCTCCCTGTTGCGTAAGGCTGCGCGAACCTATGACCACGCCGATATCGGCGCGGCGATTGCGAGTGGGTCGTTTTCGACGGCCGGCATGATCGTGGCGCCGTGCTCCATGCGTACACTCGCGGCGATCTCTGCCGGCATGGCCGATAACCTCGTGGTCCGCGCAGCCGACGTGCATCTGAAGGAGCGGCGCCGATTGGTTCTGATGGCGCGCGAAACGCCGCTGCATCTCGGTCACCTGCGCAACATGTGCGCCGTCACGGAAATGGGGGCGATTATCATGACGCCGGTGCCGGCCTTCTATCATCGGCCTGAAACCGTCGAGGCCATCGTCGACCATCTGGCGGCCCGGGCGATCGACCTGCTGGCGCTGCCGATCACACCGCTGGCGAAGGCCTGGCAGGGTGAGGACCAAAAATCATCGTGATCTAGAACGCGGTCGCCTGAAGCAGCGGATCGGCGCCGAACAGGACCTCGTGACCGCCAAGCAGCAGCCACACGGCAATCGCGACGGTGGCAAAGGCGGCGATGATCATCACGGGATCGGCGCGCAATCGGGTTTCGCCCCGGATGATCGCTGCGAAGGGCCAGACTGACGTGCCCTTCGAGGCCGCTTGCCAGTCGTCGCCCAAACGTCGGCGGGCACGCTTTTCGAGCATGAAGAAACCACCGACGGAAAACAGCGCGAAACCGCCGAAAAGCACCAGCGCGCGCAGGTCGCCATTGGGCACGATGTGACCGGCGGCCCAGAGCAGGAAGCCCCAGAGCACCGGGTGGCGGGTGATCGTCACGATGGCACCCGGTCGTTCGTTCCCCTGGTAGATGGATATCGACAGCGCGTTCTCGCTGAAGAGCCCGGCCAGCACGAGAAAGATGCCGAGTGGCGCCAGAACGAAGGTTACCCAGGCCTGCCAGGCCGCCGGTTCCCAGAGCGGCATGAAATCGAGCTGAAGGGCCGCGTGAAAGACGAAACCGAGAGCGAGCACGGACAGAAGCGAATAGACCGCGAAATAGGTCGAGCGGCCGAGCCGGTTAATCAGTCCCTGGCGTAGCGTCGGCCAGGCCGGCACAAGATGGAGCAGCAGGAAGACGGCGAAGGCGAGGAGAAAATAGGTCATATCGGTTGTCTCACGCATGGCGCCAGAGAAGCAGGCGCTCCGTTTCTACATGGCGGCGAACCGTTTCGAAGAAGCCCCGCAACATGTAGCCGATCGCATCCCAGCTGAGCGACGCCCTGTTGTCGAGAACCGCCTTCAGTACACGCACCAGTTCGACGGCTGCCCGATCGTCCTGGTCATGCTCGGCGCGCAGCCGTGCGATCAAGGCGTCGCGGCCGTCGTCCGACCGCTGAATTTCGACCGCTGGAAACAGGATCATTTCCTCCAGCGCGTGCACGCGCCTGAGCTTTTCCGGCAACTCCGTCATGATCACGCGGCAGCTCGTCAGGTCGATGCGGCGCGGGATGGAATCGGCGAGCGTCTCGAGGCGATCACACAGGGACAAAAGCTCGCGGTAAGCCTGCCCCAGCTCGTGATGTTCTGAAAAGTGCTGCTGCATCGATCTGCTCCGTTGAGTGTTGGTTCGAACTACACCCGACGGCAATGATCCTCTTTGACATTTCTCAAAGTTTGCAGATCAGCGATCGAGAAAGAGAACGATGGCGATAGCAACGGAGGAGAGGATCGCCGACAGCGTCGCGCCGCGCTGAAGAACGCCCATGCGATAGAGCACGAGGGCAAAGACGATGATGATGGGGGTGGCGACGGAAAGGCCGATCTGTGCGTCTGTCATCGGAAGGCTCCTTTGTTGTCAGCCAATAGCCCCGCCCCCTGCCGGCTTCTTTGCTCAATCGCAAAGACAGGGTGGGCGCCCGCGCCTAGCTCGAACGATGTTTTTTGAACGGAGGCGCTGACATGGATGCCCGCAGTCATCCGATTGCCGCAACGGCGGAAGAGGACACGACGGACGCCTTGCTGCTCTGGGTGCTCGTCTGGAGCGAACTTGCCGCCTTCGGCATTCTGCTTGTCGGCTTCCTGATTGTGGGCCTTCTCCAGCCGGACGCGTTTGCCGCCGCCCGTTCGCATCTCGATCCGCTGCTTGCCGGCATCAATACGCTAGTTCTCCTGACAAGCGGCTGGCAGGCGGCCTTGGCGACGAGGCCGATGGCATCGCTTAAGCAGCGCAGGCGGGCGCTGGTGAATGCGGCACTTTTCGGCTTCGCCTTCGCGGCGATCAAGCTCTTCGAATATAGTGCCGAGGCTGGCGTCGCCGGCGATCCTAGGTTCGGCTCATTCTTCGAGCTCTATTTTCTCGTCACCGGATTCCATCTGCTGCACGTCGTCTTCGGTGCTTTCGTGCTGCTCATCGTTGCCTGGCGACCGAAACCCGGCAATGTCGAGCTGATCACCACGCTCTGGCACGTGATCGATCTGGTCTGGATCGTGATGTTCCCGCTCGTCTATCTCGTGTGAGAGCCATGACCGATCGCAATCCCAGACAATTGATCAACACCTGGCTTCTGCTTGCCGGAGCCGTGATTTCGGGCATGGCGCTGATGGCGATCGCCGGGCCTGCCACCCTCGTCATCGCCGTGTTGCTCGGGCTCGCCATCGTCAAATGCCGGTTCGTCGCGCTCGATTTCATGGGTCTCCGGCAGGCGCCGTCAACCCTTCGTCTTGGCCTTTTGATCTGGCCCGCAGCACTTGTCCTTATCGCCGCAGCGAAGCTGGTCCTGAGCACTGCTCTCTTCAGCTGAGACGACCCGCGGACTTGTTTGCCGAAACGCAAAGAAGCCGCCGCCGATTTCCCTAGACATGGGTTCGCCCCGATTGTTGCCGGCTGCGCCGCACGGGGAGGGGATCAGATCAGCCGGCCGCACTCTCAGCGGCCAACTGAAATCGAAAGGACCACGTGATGGCAGAACGCCTCACCAAAACCGGGGCCCGTAACGTCTTTTACGGCGGGTCCTTCTTTTTCTTCGCAATCTTTGTCGGGCTAACCGCCCACAGCCACTACTACATGCGGACGACCTCGACGGACGAAACGACGCTCACCGATGCGGTCGCACGCGGCAAACACGTCTGGGAAAAGAACTCCTGTATCAACTGCCACACGTTGCTCGGCGAGGGCGCCTACTTCGCGCCCGAGCTCGGCAATGTGTGGAAGCGCTTCGGCGGCGAGGCCGATCCGGATGGCGCCCGCGAAACGCTTAAAGCCTGGATGGCCGCCCAGCCGACCGGCATCGAGGGACGGCGGCAGATGCCGCAGTTCAACCTGACCGAACAGGAACTCAACGACCTCGCCGACTTCCTCGAATGGACGAGCCGCATCAAGACCCAGAACTGGCCGCCGAACGAGGCAGGTTAAGCGAACCGATTGGAGTGTGACACCATGAAATACCAAACCCAAAAGGTCGCGATGCTCTACTTCTACGGAGCGCTCGGCCTGTTCCTCGCCCAGGTGCTGTTCGGCGTGCTTGCCGGCACCATTTACGTCCTGCCCAACACGCTCTCCGAGCTGCTGCCCTTCAACATCGTGCGCATGGTCCACACCAACGCGCTGATCGTCTGGCTGCTCATGGGCTTCATGGGCGCGACCTACTACCTGCTGCCGGAAGAAGCCGAAACCGAACTCTACAGCACGAAGATCGCCGTCGCGCAGTTCTGGATCTTCCTGATCGCCGCGGCCGTCGCCGTCGTCGGCTATCTCCTGCACATCCACGAGGGGCGCGAATTTCTCGAGCAGCCCTTCGCCATCAAGGTGGGCATCGTCATCGTCGCGCTGATGTTCCTCTACAACATCACGCTGACGGTGCTGAAAGGCCGCAAGACCACCGTCACCAACATCCTGATCTTCGGGCTCTGGGGTGTGGCGATCTTCTTCCTCTTCGCCTTCTACAACCCGATCAACCTGGCGCTCGACAAGATGTACTGGTGGTACGTCGTCCATCTCTGGGTCGAAGGCGTCTGGGAACTGATCATGGCATCGGTGCTCGCCTTCCTGATGATCAAGCTCAACGGTATCGACCGCGAAGTCGTCGAAAAGTGGCTCTATGTCATCGTTGGCCTGGCGCTCTTCTCCGGTATCCTCGGCACGGGCCACCACTACTACTGGATCGGCGCCCCGGGTTACTGGCAGTGGATCGGTTCGCTGTTCTCGACGCTGGAAGTCGCCCCCTTCTTCACCATGGTGGTCTTCACCTTCGTGATGACCTGGAAGGCTGGCCGCAAGCATCCGAACCGCGCAGCTCTCCTCTGGTCGATCGGCTGCTCGGTCATGGCCTTCTTCGGTGCCGGCGTCTGGGGCTTCCTGCACACGCTGTCTTCGGTGAACTACTATACCCACGGCACCCAGGTGACCGCGGCCCACGGACACCTCGCCTTCTTCGGCGCCTATGTGATGCTGAACCTCGCGGTCATGGCCTACGCCATTCCGGAAATCCGCGGCCGTGCGCCCTATAACCAGTGGCTGTCGATGGTGAGCTTCTGGATCATGTGCACCGCCATGTCGGTCATGACCTTCGCGCTCACCTTCGCCGGTGTGCTCCAGGCGCATCTGCAGCGGGTGCTCGGCGAGAGCTACATGGACGTCCAGGACCAGCTGGCGCTGTTCTACTGGATCCGCCTCGGCTCGGGTGCCGTCGTCCTCGTCTCGGCGCTGATGTTCATCTGGGCAGTTCTGATGCCCGGCCGCGAGCGCAGCGAGAAGCTTGCCGGCGTCGTCCAGCCCGCAGAATGAACCATCTGCCGGCGCGACTGCCGCGCCGGCATCTCCCCCAAGAATTCCCAGCATGGAGACTTGCCATGAGCCCTGTCCAATCCGCTGCCAGTCGCGCGGCGCTCGATATCCCCGCCTATAGTCCCTCCGGCAATGAATGCGCGCTGTTCGAAAGCGCCTGGGTGCGGCAGCTGCCGCTGCTCTTGAAGGGACCGACCGGATGCGGCAAGACCCGCTTCGTCAGCCACATGGCGGCGAAGCTCGGTCTGCCGCTTTCGACCGTTTCCTGCCATGACGATCTGGCCGCCGCCGACCTCACCGGACGGTATCTTCTCAAGGGCGGCGACACCGTCTGGGTCGACGGCCCGTTGACCCGGGCCGTGCGCAACGGCGGCGTCTGCTATCTCGACGAGATCGTCGAAGCCCGCAAGGACGTGGCCGTCGTCCTGCATCCGCTGACCGACGACCGCCGCATGCTGCCGCTCGAGCGCACTGGCGAACTGCTCGAAGCACCGTCGAGCTTCATGCTGATCGTTTCCTATAATCCCGGCTACCAGAACCTGCTGAAGAGCCTGAAGCCCAGCACAAGGCAGCGCTTCGTGGCGATCGAGTTCGATTTCCTGCCGCGGAACGAGGAGATATCAGTCGTTTCGCAGGAGAGCGGATTGCTGGAGAGCCAGGTGGCACCGCTCGTCAACCTCGCGCAGCGCCTGCGCGCTCTGAAGGGGCATGACCTCGAAGAAGGCGTGTCGACCCGGCTGCTCGTCTATTGCGCCTCGCTGATCGATGCCGGCATGCCGGTCAAGGATGCAGTGCGGGCCGCGATGATCGAGCCGCTCACCGATGAACCGGATGTGCGTGCCGCACTTCTCGAAGTGGCCGGTTCGCTGATCGCGTGAGGTGAACCATGCTTGATTTCCTCGAGCTCGAAGAAACCGTCGGACGGGCCTGGCACCGTTTCGTCGGCAACACCAGAACCTGGCGGCGTTATCCGGAAGAGGCGGTGAAGCTCGCCGACATGCTGCCGGTACTCGGAGTCTCCTTTCGCGGACATGGCGGCGAGGCGGCGGTGCAGATCGTGCCCGCCCGCGGGCGCACGTCGACCCATCGCTTGCGGTGGCGGCAGCGCATGGGGCTTGGCGAAGAGAAACTCGTCCAGCCGGCGCGCGATCACGCGTCGCTGATGCTGCCGGGCGAGATCGACATCTTTCCGTCGAAAGACCTGAACCGGGACCTCTATCACTGGCTCGTCGCCTATATGGCGACGATGCCGGTCGACCCCGTCAGCGAAACCGATTCGCTCCGTCGTGATCTGGCGCTGGTATCGCGGGCCCAGGAAACGGTCGAGGAAGTCTTCCAGCGGTTTCCCGGCCTTAGGCGGCGCTATCGCCGTCTCGCGGAGGCGACCCTTGCCGAGCGGCAGAGGGCTGGACTGCCCTCGATCGAGCAGCATCTCGAAAACCGCATCTTGCGCCTGTTGCGCAAGGCGACGGGCCAGGCGGACACGACGTTGCCGGTGATCTTTCCACATCGCGCACCGCCCGGCTATCTGCCGATGCTGCCGATGCCGCTCTGGCCGGACACGCTGCTGCGCACCGAAACCACGACCACGCGCGACGAGGATGTTGCCGCAACGCCGGGCACGCAGAGTGCGGGCGCCGAGGTCGAGCGCCATGTGGCGGTGCGCGAAAATCCGGAGAACCGCAAGGGCGAACGCAGCCCCTTCATTCTCAATCGCTTCGAGAAGATCCTGGCCATGGCCGAGATGGTCAATGTCGACCGCCCAGGCGACGACAGCGACGACCACGACAGCAAGGCAGCCGACGAACTCGACGACATGACGCTCGGCGAGCGCAAGGGACGCCCATCGGCACGCTTCCGTTTCGATCTCGACCTGCCGCCGGAAGCCGTCGACCCCACGCCGCTGACGGCCGAGCTCACCTATCCCGAATGGAACTACCGGACCGGGCAGTACCTCAAGGACCACTGCCGCGTGCTGGCGATGCCGGCTTCCGCCCAGGAAGAGCGGACGGAACTCAACGAGGAAAGCAGGAGCCTGATCCGCCGGGTGCGGCGCCAGTTCGAAGTGCTGCGCCCCCGGCACGAGATGCTGCGTGCCCAACTTGACGGCGCCGATCTCGATCTCGACGCGGTCGTGCGCGCCCGCACCGACCTCGCCGCCGGCGGCCAGGGCAGCGATCGCATTCATCTGATGAGCCGGCCGCAGGTGCACGATCTGGCGGTCACGATCCTCGTCGACGTTTCGCTGTCGACCGATTCCTGGTCCGACAACCGGCGGGTACTCGACGTGGAAAAAGAGGCCCTGCTCATCCTTGCGCACGGGCTTTCCGCTTGCGGCGACAACCACTCGATCCTCACCTTCACCTCAAGGCGGCGCGACTGGGTGCGGGTGGAAACGGTCAAGGCCTTCAACGAGGCGATGGGACCTCTGGTCGAGGCGCGCATCGCCGCGCTGAAGCCCGGCTACTACACTCGCATCGGCGCCGCGATCCGGCACGCCTCGGCCGAGCTTCGCCGGCAACCGAACCGCAAGAAGCTGTTGCTGGTGCTGACCGACGGCAAGCCCAACGACATCGACCACTACGAGGGGCGTTTCGCGCTTGAAGACAGCCGCCGGGCGGTCACGGAGGCACGGCGCAGCGGCATCAACACCTTCGCCGTCACCGTCGACCGCGAAGCGAAGTCCTATGTGCCCGCCATGTTCGGCCAGAACGGCTACGCGGTCGTGGGCAACATCTCGCGGCTGCCGGCGGCGCTGCCGGCGATCTACCGCAATCTGGTTGGGTAAGGCGGATCAGCGACCGGGGCGAGGGCTTGGCCCTCTTGGAGGAAACCGACCGAGTTGCTGCCGCAATTGTCTTGCGGCAGTTGCAAGCGCGAAACTGACCGGCACCAGAAAACTGCGCTCGTTCCACTGAACGGCCGTATCGCATCCCGGTGGGCCGGACTCGACTGCGAAACGGATACGTAGCTGCCGGTTCTTCTGATAACGGAATTCGAGGTTCGGCTCGGTGAAGATGCAGTCGATTGTCGACGGCTCTCCTTGTGAGACTTCCTCGAGCCAGTCCGCCAGATGCTCCGCTCCAATGGTTGTGAGACATGGATCGCGAAACGTCCATTTCCTGCCTTTGATGTCGACCCGGCCTTCGACGACCAGCCAGTTCGAATCCCACGCGTCATCCTCAATGTCAGGGAACTGGTACTGCTTTATGACCATCTTCAGGGAAGAGCGTCGACCTTGAAAGGCGACGACCTGCAGCCCATTGGGTTCGTCTGGTTCTCTCATGGGATAGGGCTGATTACGGTCGTGAACACGGCGATCTCGTTGAAGATCGTGTGAGGGTAGACGACGATGTGCGCAGGCAGCAAGTCGCCGATGGCCCGGTTTGGACACCAGGCCATCGGCTCCGCAAAAAGCACTGAGGATCTTCACGCCGCCTTGCTGTGCACCCGCTGCGACTCGTCGATATAGGCATCGAAGGCCGCCGCCACCACGCGGATCACGAAACGGTGCTCGGGGCGGACGGTGATGACGCCATCAGCGATATCGATCACGCTATCCTTTTGCAGCTCGGCCAGTTTTCTATTGCCGTCTACGAACGATTGCCAGTCCCGGCCATGCGCTGCGGCGATTGTGGAAATATCCGCGCTGAAATCGCACATCAGCCGCTCGATGATCGCGGCGCGCAGCCTGTCCTCGTCGGTCAGTCGGTAGCCCTTGGTGGTTGCGAGGCGACCGGAGGCGATGCGGCTCGCATAGACACCGGGCGGCACCTCGTTTTGCACATAACCGTCGCGCGAACGGCCGATCGCCGAGGCACCGAAACCGATCAGGGTCTCGCAGGTGTCGGTCGTGTAGCCCTGGAAATTGCGGCGGAGCTTTCCGGTCGCCTGGGCCGTGACCAGATCGTCGTCAGGCAAGGCAAAATGGTCGAGGCCGATCTGCCGGTAGCCGGCTTTGACCAGCGCCTCGCTGATCGCCATCGCCTGTTCGGCGCGCGCCGCACTGTCGGGCAGCGCCGTCTCCTCGATCATACGCTGGTGCTTCTTGAAGCTCGGCACGTGGGCGTAACCGAAAACCGCGAACCGTTCCGGCCGCATCGCCACGGCCGCTTCGACCGTCTCGACGCAGGAGCGCACCGTCTGATGCGGCAGGCCGTAGATCAGGTCGAAATTGATCCCGCCTATGCCGGCGCCGCGCAGGTGGTCGACGGCTTCGGCCGTCTGCTTCTCGCTCTGGATGCGGTTGATTGCCTTCTGCACGACGGGATCGAAGCTCTGCACGCCGAGGCTCGCGCGCCGGACGCCGCCTTCGCCGAGTGCCTCGGCCATGGCGAGCGTCAGCCGGCGCGGATCGATCTCGACGGCGACATTGGCCGATGGTGACAGCGCGAAGCGGTCGCGCATCAACGCCATCAACGCCAGGAATTCACGCGGCTCGATGATTGTCGGCGTGCCGCCGCCAAAGTGTACTTCTGCAACCGGCAGCCGCCGGCCAATAGTGTCGGCGACCGTGCGGATCTCGTCTCGGAGCACCTCAAGATAGTCGAGGATCGGATCGTCCTTTTTGGTGATCGTCGTATGGCAGCCGCAGTACCAGCACATGGAACGACAGAAGGGGATGTGCAGGTAGAGCGACACGTCCTGCCCCTCGGGGATCGCCCTCAGCCAGTCGCCATAGGTGTGATCGTCGACATCAGCGGCAAAGCGCGGCGCGGTCGGATAACTCGTGTAGCGCGGCAGGCGCATTTCACCGTATTTCAGGAGCGCGGAAGCTTGCATTTCGTCCTCATCTGGGTGGCGATGGATGCAGCTTTTCTAGGCCGTGCGGGGCGGCAGCTCTTTGCGAAAAGTCAAGGACGGGCATGGTCTCGGCCAAAGCGGGATTTGTTTGCGCTTCGACAAAATGTCGCGGCTGCGTGGTCGCTAGGTTGCGGAAATCCGGGGCGTGTGCGCCGGCGTTTCCCGGACCATCATCAAACGACGGCGCTCAGAAGCGGATGACCATGACCATTGCAGAGACCGACAAGCCCTTCATCGATGTGCGGACGATTCCACCGGTGGAACGCCATCCGAAAATCTTCGGCATGCTGAATGCGCTTGCCGAGGGCGGCGCCTTCATCATCATCAACGACCACGATCCGCGTCCGCTGCACTACCAGCTGGAAACCCGCTATCCGGGCGAATTCACCTGGGAATACCTCGAGCAGGGACCGGATGTCTGGCGTGTCGAGATCGGCCGGCAGCAATCCTCCGGCTGCGATTGCTGCTGCGGCGGGCACTGAGCCCTCGATGCGCCTCAAGAGCGGGATGGGGAAAGGCATTCGCCGTTTTCCGCTCACATCCCGCTCTCACTTATGAGAACCGATCACGTTCATGGCCTTGGTCGACTCGACCAAATCCATCGTGATCCAGGGATGGACCGCCATGTTCGCAGCCTCGCTTTCCCGCTGGACGATGTCCTACTTCGCGGCCGCGTTGATCTTCCTCGTTCTTGGAGAGATCATGATGGTTTTCGGCTACGGCCACCCGGTCTCAGCCCTTGAGGCGCCCGAAACGCTGGCGCTTGTCCATGTCGTCGTGCTGGGCTGGCTGAGCCTGCTGATGGCCGGCGCGTTGCTGCAGTTCGTGCCGGTTCTCGTCGGCCAGGCATTATCCTTCCCGAGCGTCGCGCTGCCGGCGCTCCTGTTCCTCATTGCAGGCAACGCGAGCCTGACGCTCGGCTTCGTCAGCCTTTCCGGAGCGATCGATCTTCCGGTGATGCTGCTTCCTTTGGGAGCTGCTTTTTCTATCGTCGGCTTTTCGGTGCTGGGTTTTGCCTTTGCAGCCACGCTCTGGCATGCGCGCCCGCTGCCACTACCGGCCCGGTTCGTCGCAGTTGGTCTTGCGGCACTCTTCGGCACGATGCTGCTCGGCGGCACCTATGCCGGCGTACTCTCGGGTTTGATCGATGCGGAAGGCGCGATCGATCTGACGATCGACGGGCTGTCGCTTCATGCTTCCCTCGGCCTCGGCGGCTGGTTGAGCTTCACCACCATGGGTGTCAGCTACCGGCTTTTGACCATGTTCATGCTGTCGCCGGACAAGGAGCGGACAAGCAGCCGCGTGGTGTTCGTGCTTGGTGCCCTTTGCCTCGGTCTTCTGGCGGCGGCGGTGCTCCTCATACTGGTGGGCACTTTCGGCCGTGCGCCGCTTCTCGCCCTTGCCGTCGCTTCCGGCGCCGCCATGGTGGCGATCTATGCCGGCGATATCCTGCGCATCTATCGGGAGCGCCGGCGCAAGGTGATCGAGCTCAACAGCCGCGCCAGCATCGGCGCCTTCGTGTCGCTGATCGCTGCGACTGTGCTCTTCATCGCGCTGCTGGCTGCCGGCCGTCTCGACACCGGTTCCGGCGCCGTCATCTATCTCGTAACGTTCGGCTGGCTGACCGGCATGGGTCTCGCCCAGCTTTACAAGATCGTGCCGTTCATGACCTGGCTCGAATGCTACGGGCCGGCGCTTGGGCGCATGCCGACCCCCAGGGTCCAGGATCTCGTTACCGAAGCCTCGGCTCTTCGCTGGTTTCGGCTCTATTATCTGACGGTCGCGCTCGGTACTCTGGCGTTGCTGATCGGCAGTGCCATCCTTTTTCGTTTTGCGAGTTTCGGCCAATTGATTGCCGTCAATGCGCTCGTCCTCGAGTTCGTGCGAACACGGCGACTGATCAACGTTCCGGCCGAACTTCGATTGCCTGACGGACTCGTTCGACCAGGCCTGTTTCTACCACCCATTCCTCACGGAGGTTCCCATGAGCCAAGATCCCTATGAACTCGACGTCCGGCCGCTGTTGCGCGGTGGCAGCGATCCGTTCCAGGCCATCATGAACGCTGTCGACAGCTTGGCGCCGGGCCAGGCGCTGAAGCTGATCGCGACCTTCCGGCCCGTTCCGCTCTACAGCGTGATGGCCGGACGCGGCTTCAGCCATCAGGACCGCCCGCTCGACAACGGCGACTGGGAGGTTCTGTTCACGCCAGAAGGAGAGGTTGACGAGATCCGCCTTTCGGCCGGCGAAACGGATCTGGACACCTGGCCCGACCCGAGCCGCCAGCTCGACCTGACGGAGCTCGATCCGCCCGAGCCGATGGTGCGCATTCTGGCGACAGCCGAGAAGATGGCGGAGGGCGAAGTGCTGTTCGCCTTGCTCGCGCGCGAACCGCTGTTCCTTTATCCGGAGCTCGCAAAGCGCGGGCACAAATGGGCCGGCAATTTCGATGCGACCGGCGAGACCTACCGGATCCTCATTCGTATCGGCGGGAGGCGTTCCCATGTCGGAGCTTGAAACCCTGGACCTCGAGGCGAGGATCCGCGATGCGCTGCGCATCATCATCGACCCGGAAATGGGCAAGAACGTCGTCGATCTCGGCCTGATCTACGACATCGACGTTCAGGAGGGTGGCATCGCCCGGGTCACCATGACGACGACGATCAAAGGCTGCCCGGCGACGGCCTTCCTTAAGGAAGCGGTGCAGAACTGCGTCTGGTATGTACCGGGCGTCGAATACGCAGAAGTGCGCCTGACTTACGAGCCGCCCTGGACGCCCGAGATGATGGCCGACAGCGCGGTCGAATTCGCGCACGGCAGCATCTTCTGAGACTGGTGTTGTTTAAAAAAAGGCGCCGCATCAGCGGCGCCTTTTGCATTGGGGATCGAACGTGCGGTCAGGCTGAGGCGCGGGGCGAGCGGCGATCGCACACGAGCATCGGTCCGTATTCGAGCGTGAACAGCGCGAAGGCGGCGATCCACAACACGCCCGACAGCGCGATCAGGTGGTGGTAGTGCACGGGCAGTACGTCTGCCAGCGGCCGAATCAGCGCCGCGGCCATGATCGCAACGTAGGAGGCGCTGGTGATTGCCGATCCCACCAACGGTCGTCCGGTGTGGCCGCGACTGGCACGGGTCATGACGGCGAGCATCATCGATGCGATCACGCCGACGGTCAGCACGTGCATGACCGGGTATTCGCCCAAGAGCTCGATCGCACCGGCTGATATCGCCAGGAAGCCGAGCGGCACGAAGGCGTAGGCCGCGTGCAGCACGAAGAGCAGCTTCTCCGGCCAGGTCGCCAAGCCGCGCCAGCGGAACAGCCGCACCGTGTGGAAGGCGCAGGCGGTAAGCGCGATCGCCCCCGTGACGATGTGATCCGGTGCGAAGGTCCAGGCGGCAAGGGCCGCGACACCGATCAGGATCGCTGCCGTGTCGAAGCGGTTATAGGGCACGGGGAAATTGGTGCGCCCCACCTTGTTCAGCCAGTTGCGCGTGAAACTCGGCACGATGCGTCCACCGACGATCATGATCAGCATGGTGTAGGCGGCGATCGCCAGCCGCGCTGCTGCATCCTCGTCGAGGTCCCGGAGCACTGAAAGGTGGAACCAGATGTTGGCCGCAGACAGGAGCACCAGCCCGCCGATGACTTTCAGGTCCTTCCATTTCCGGCCGACGATCACCTCGCGCGCGCAGATCAGCAGGAGCACCGGCAGGAACAGCGCTTCGATGCCGGCAGCGACAGGCAGGCCGATGACGCCGCTCGACAGCAGCGCGAGCCGGCCGACAACCCAGAGCCCGAGGAGCGCGGCGAGCGGACCGCCGGAGACCGGCAGCCTTCCCGTCCAGTTCGGGATCGCCGTCAAAAGGAAGCCGCCGAGCACGGCGGATGAGAAGCCGAACAACATCTCATGCGCGTGCCAATGGGCAGCGCCGTAGTCGCCGGCAACGTCCAGGCCGATAGTAAGCGCAGAGATCCACAGCACCATGGCGGCGATCGCCCAGAGCGCGGCGCCGAGAAAGAACGGTCGGAAGCCGTAGGAAAAGAGCACAGGGCCGGTGGTCGAGAGCCCGCGCGGAATACCGCCGCTCGGTTTCGGTCTTATCAATCTGTCCAACATGATCGTGGTCCTCGTCGTGCGTGCTTGCGGACTTGCGGATGAGGCTTGATCTATCAATGGCTTCGCAGGGGCTCTTTGCGAAAACGCAAGTATCGCTGCCCCGCTCCGCCGCGTGTGTTCATGCGGCGTGAAAGAAAAGCGATCTCGTCGAAACGATTTGTTCCAAGACAAAGACGCGATTCGTCTGTGGTTCTACTTCTCTTGTGACTGCTGGGGGACCGGTGGTCGAGACCGGAGGTGAGGCCGCCCACGTTGGCGCCGCCCACTCTAACTCGTTGAATACAGGCGCGTTTCGCAGAAGGCCAATCCCGGCCGCTGGAGCGCGTCGAAGGAGAGCAAGATGACTGAACAACTTCAGATGACCCGCCGGACGATGCTTGCCGGCGCTGCCCTGGCGGGCGCGGTTGCGCCGCTTCTCCATACCGCTTCGGCACAGGCGGCCGGCGCCGCCACGGCGGCAGGCGCTGCCCCCGTCGACATCTCGACCCTGCCGCGCGTGAAGGTCGATCTCGTCAAGCCGCCTTTCGTCCACGCCCATGAACAGGTCGCCAAGACCGGACCGCGCGTCGTCGAGTTCACCATGACGATCGAGGAAAAGAAGCTGGTGATCGACCGCGAGGGCACCGAGATCCACGCTATGACCTTCAACGGTTCGGTTCCTGGTCCGCTGATGGTCGTGCATGAGAACGACTATGTCGAACTTCGGCTGATCAACCCGGCGACCAACACGCTGCTGCACAACATCGACTTCCATGCCGCAACCGGTGCGCTGGGCGGTGGTGCGCTGACACAGGTGAACCCGGGCGAAGAAACCACGCTTCGCTTCAAGGCCACCAAGCCCGGCGTCTTCGTCTACCATTGCGCGCCGGAAGGCATGGTGCCCTGGCACGTCACCTCGGGCATGAACGGCGCCATCATGGTGCTGCCGCGCGAAGGCCTGAAGGACGAGAAGGGCCAGCCTCTGACCTACGACAAGATTTACTATGTCGGCGAGCAGGACTTCTACGTGCCGAAGGACGAGGCCGGGAACTACAAGAAGTACGAAACCCCCGGTGATGCCTATGAAGATGCGGTGAAGGCGATGCGCACGCTGACCCCGACCCACATCGTCTTCAACGGCGCGGTCGGCGCGCTGACCGGCGACAATGCCCTGACCGCGGCGGTGGGCGAGCGCGTGCTTGTCGTCCATTCGCAGGCCAACCGCGATACGCGGCCGCACCTGATCGGCGGGCACGGTGACTATGTCTGGGCGACCGGCAAGTTCCGCAACCCGCCGGACCTCGACCAGGAAACCTGGCTCATCCCAGGCGGTACCGCTGGCGCTGCCTTCTACACCTTCCGCCAGCCGGGTGTTTACGCCTACGTGAACCACAATCTGATCGAGGCGTTCGAACTGGGTGCAGCCGGTCACTTCAAGGTCACCGGCGAATGGAACGACGATCTGATGACATCGGTCGTCAAGCCGGCATCGATGTAGGCGGCTGATGCAAGGTGATGGTGGGGCCGCGATCTCGGCGGCCCCACACGCGACCAAAGGCACGCGCCCGTCGGCGCGTGCCGTTCCCCCGGAGACCTCCCATGCCCAGCAACAAGAAATCTGCGGTTTCGCTCCTCTCGCTCGCAGCCCCGGCCGTTCTCTTGGCCGCAATCGGTGGCGTGCTTTCGGCAAAGGTGGGGCTGTTTGACGATCTCAAGGATGGCGTCGACCTATCGATCCGGCCGCCGGTGACTGTCACGATCGCGCCGCGTGAAATGAGCTATCGGGCTGAGGGACACTTCCTGAAGAACGGCTTTGCCGTCGATGCGCCGATCGTCGTCGCGGCGCTCAAGGAACCACTTGAGATCATGAAGTATCAGGTGACGCGCGAGGACTTCGAGCGCTGCGTCGCCGACGGCGCCTGCCAGCAGCCGGAGGGCGGTCATGGCGCCGGCCTGTCGGGTGTGCCGATGACCGGGGTCAACTATACCGACGCGACCGACTACGCGGCGTGGCTGACCAAGAAGACCGGCGAAGTCTGGCGTCTTCCGACCGACCAGCAATGGGCCTTTGCCGCCGGGTCCAAATTCCCCGACGATGCGCTGGGGATCGATGGCACCAAGGATAATCCGGCGCTGCGCTGGCTGGCGGACTATGAGCGCGAGGCAAGCCGGCAGCGGGCGAAGAACCCGATGCCGCAGCCCTCGGGCGCTTTTGGCGAAAACGAGTATGGGATTGCGGACCTCGATGGCAATGTCTGGGAATGGACCGAGACCTGCCATCGCCGCGTCACCATCGCTGACGACGGCAAGGTGCTGAAGGAGCAGCCGGCCTGCGGCATCTTCGTCGTCAATGGCAAACATCGGGCGTCGATGAGCTTCTTCATCCGCGATCCGAAAAGCGGCGGCTGCGCCGTCGGTGTGCCGCCGGATAATCTTGGCTTCCGGCTCGTGAGAGACGGCCGCTGGTATTCGGGCTTCCTCTACGCCTTCGAGCGCCGGCTGCAGGGCGCAGGGTGACATCGCATGGCCGGTGGAGCGCGGGGCCTCTCGCGTCTTGGCCAGCACAGGACTTCGTAATGCTATTTGCCCCCGGATCGTCACCGATCTGGGGGCAAAGGCACATGGTAAATCGAGACGCTGCGGCGACCTTTGTGCGTCTCACGGGACGTGCGGCACCCTGGTCCTTTTGCCGGGTCCTGGGCTGTGCTAGAGCAGGGCAACTCAAACGGCAGGATGTAGGGCCAAAGTGGCTGCACTCGATCGCACTCTCGTCAAATCGCTCCCTCTGTTCCAGAAAATGAGCGACCCGGAACTGGATTCGCTGCTGACGCGCGCCACGGTGCGGCGCGTTCCGCAGAACGAAGCCGTCTTCGAACAGGGAGCGACGGCCGATTTCTTCTTTCTGCTGCTGCACGGCCGTCTGAAAGTGACCCAGGTCACCAAGGATGGGCAACAGATCATCGTACGGGTCGTCAATCCCGGCGACCTTTTCGGCTTTGCCCGCGCACTGCAGCGCCACGACTATCCGGGTACGGCGACGGCGGCGACCGAGAGCCTGGTGCTTGCCTGGCCGACGGAACTCTGGAACGTCTTCGTCGAGAAGAACCCCCACCTCGCCGTCAACGCCATGCACACGATCGGACAGCGCCTCGACGAGGCACATACCCGCATCCGTGAAATGTCGACGGAGGAAGTCGAGCGCCGCGTCGCGCATACCGTGCTGCGGCTCGCCGAACAGGCCGGCAAGCCCGATGGCGGCGGCATCCGTATCGATTTCCCGATCTCGCGCCAGGATATCGCGGAAATGACGGGGACGACGCTGCACACGGTTTCGCGCATCCTCAGCGCCTGGGAAGGGCAGGGCCTTGTCCTGGGTGGACGCCAGAAGCTGACCCTCAAGGACATTCCGGGTCTGCGTCGCCTGGCAGAACGCGTCGGCGGCTAGCCTTCTGAAACCAGGTTCTGCCGCGTCGAACCGCTAGGGTCGCCTTGCGCAGATGGCGTAGCGGTGCTGGCTCTTCCGTGCCAGGCCCTTGAAAACGTTCCAGTTTCGCGCCTGGGTGCGGTGTATCTCGCTAAGATCCCTGTCGATCGCAATGTCGGTGAAGCCCGCCTCGCGCAACAGCTCGACGACGGCTTCCGCCCGGGCGCCCTCGGAGAAGTGGACGCGCGAGAGGATGCTACGATGCGTCGCCATCATCTGAGATGATCCGGTCGGCGTCTCCGCCTTGAACACGCCGAAGCGTTGTCCCCAGACGCTGAGCTTCGAGAACAGCCGTTCGAGCGCGCTGGTATTCACAAAGTCACCGTCGACGATCAGCAGCGTTCCGCCGGGCTTGAGGACGCGCAGCCATTCGGCAAAGGCCGCGGCCGGATCGACGAGCGTCCACACCAGATGCCGGTTGACGATCACATCGTAGTGGCCGTCGGGCTCCATGGTGTTTTCGGCATCACCGAGGGCGAAGCGGATCGAGCGACCACGCTTGCGTGCCTTTTCGCGGGCGCGCTCGAGCATGGGTTCGGCCCAGTCGAGGCCCTGCACCTTGAAGCCGAGTTCGTCGAGCAGATGCGAGATGACGCCCGTGCCGCTCGCAAGGTCCAGCGCGGCGCGACCGGCGCCCGCTCCGAGGTGGCGCAGAAACAGGGCGTGCCAGGCCGCGCGTTCTTCTTCCGAGAAGATCTCGTGCCCCGGCGACAGGTCGAAGGTTGCGGCGCGCTCCGACCAGTAGGCCTTGATTTCATCCCGCAGGTTGTAGTTCTGCCGATCCGTTACGTCGCTCATGTCGATCCCGCTCGTCCCTGTTTGGAGGCGTTCTAAAAGATAAATGTTGACTAATAAAGTCATGAAACATTAGATCGCGTCGATTTTCCCAGCGGAGCAAAAAACAATGCGGTTTTTCAATGGGGTGGCTGCGGCCGCCACGGGCCTTTGTGTGCTTTTTTCAACGGCAGCCTTCGCTGATGTCGTGACGTTGAAAGATGTCACGGGCCGGGATGTCGAGGTCAATGTGCCGGTCGAGCACGTGATCCTCGGCGAAGGGCGCCAGATCTATTTCCTCGGCGCGCTCGATCGTGACGAGCCGTTCAAGCATGTCGTCGGCTGGCGTGACGATCTTGCGAAGGCGGATCCTGAAAGCTACGCCGCCTACCTCGAAAAATACCCTGATATCGCCAAGCTGCCGACCTTCGGCGGCATGAAGGACGGCACCTTCGACATTGAGCAGGCGGTGGCGCTGAAGCCCGATGTCGTCCTGATGAACGTCGACGCCAAGACGGCGACGGAAGAGGCCGGCTACATCGAAAAGCTCGCCAAGGTCGGCATCCCGCTCGTCTATGTCGACTTCCGCGAAAAGCCGATGGAAAACACCGAGCCGAGCATGCGCGTGATGGGCAAGCTGCTCGGCAAGGAGGAGAAGGCCGAGGAGTTCATCAAGTTCCGCGCCGAGAGCATCGCCAAGGTGACCGACGTCCTGGCGAAGGCCAACCCGAAAAAGCCGCTGGTTTTCGTCGAACGCGCCGGTGGCTATTCCGACGATTGCTGCATGTCTTTCGGTAACGAGAATTTCGGCAAGATGGTCGAGTTCGCCGGCGGCGTGAACATGGCGAAGGACATCATTCCCGGCACCTTCGGCGTGGTCAATCCGGAACAGATCATCGCTGCCAACCCGGACCAGATCATCATTACCGGCGGCAACTGGCAGGGATACGTGCCGGGTGGCGCCTGGGTTGGTGTCGGCTATGGCGCCGATGAAAAGGAAGCTGCCCGCAAGCTCGAAAACCTGACCGAGCGGCCGGCCTTCACCGGCGTCCAGGCGGTCAAGAACGGCCAGGTCCATGCGATCTGGCACCAGTTCTACAACAACCCCTACCAGTTCGTCGCGATCCAGCAGATCGCCAAGTGGCTGCATCCGGATCTCTTTGCCGATCTCGACCCGGAAGCGACGTTCAGGGAATTGCATGAGCGCTTCCTACCGCTTCCCTACAAGAGCGGCTACTTCGTCTCGCTGACGTCAGCAAAGTAAGCGCATCGACGGCCGGAGGAGGGGAGGTCTCCGGCGAGGCGACCGAAAGGAATGAGAATGTCGATCTTCAGGAAAATCGCGTCGGCGACGATCGCCGCAATCGTGCTGGCGGCTCTGCCGGTCAGCGCGGCGCAGATCATCGATGTCACCGGCCGGCGGGTCGAGATTGCGCTGCCCGCCGAGCGCGTGCTTCTGGGTGAGGCCCGGCAGGTCCATGTGGCAGCAGCGCTGAAAGGAGAGCATGTCTTCGACACGATCGTCGGCTGGCGCGACGATCTCCTGAAGAAGGACCCGGATTCCTACGCCGCCTATCTCGAGCGCTTCCCCGAGATCGAGAAGCTGCCACGCTTCGGCTACATCCCATCGGGTGATTTCAGCCTCGAGGCGGCCATTGCGCTCAAGCCCGACGTGCTGACCCTCAACCTCGAGGCCGAAAAGGCAGTCGAGGAATCGGGCTTCATCGAAAAGGCCGCAGCCGCCGGTATCGCCGTCGTCTATCTCGATTTCCGCGTCGATCCGGCGGCCAACAGCGAAAAATCGGTCGAAATCCTCGGCCAGCTTTTCGGCGCTGAAACGAGGGCGCGCGAATTCATCGCATATCGCAACGCCCAGATCGCGCTGGTGACGGACCGACTTAAAAAGGCCGGGGCGATCGCGCGCCCGAAAGTCTTCATCGAGCGTTCTCCCGGCATTACCGGTGACGTCGTCTGCTGCCGAACCTTCGGTCCCGCGAATTTCGGCAAGATGGTTGAAGAAGCCGGTGGCCACAATATCGGCTCGGACGTAATCAAGGGCACCTTCGGCGATCTCAATCCCGAGCAACTGATCGTCAGCGATCCCGACCATGTCATCATCACCGGCAGCAACTGGTCGGCGGAATCCGATCTCAACCAGTTCGTCAGTGTCGGTCGCGGCGCCGATCCGGCGGCGGCCGAAGAACGCCTGCGCGGCCTGATGCAGCGCCCCGGCTTTCCCGGCCTGAAGGCGGTGAAAGAGGGCAACGTGCACGCCGTCTGGCACCAGTTCTACGGCGCGCCTTACGAGTTCATTCCGATCCAGCAGTTTGCCAAGTGGTTCCATCCGGAGCTCTTTGCCGACCTCGACCCGGATCGGACATTCCGCGAGTTTCACGAGAAGTTTCTGCCGGTGACCTATCGCCCGGGCTACTTCGCCTCGCTTCCGAAGGGTGGTGAATAATGGTTGCGATGACCGACCAGATTTCCGGCATTGAAGGACGGGGACGCTACCGCGCCCTCGTCCTGCGCCGTTTGGTGTTGATCTTCTGTCTGCTCGGTGGGCTCTTTGCCTCGGTCGCGGTCGACATGGCACTCGGCCCGGCGAACTATCCGCTTGCGGATGTGCTGACCGCGCTGTTCCGGCCGGAAACCGTGAGCGACCAGCTCCGGGTGGTGATCTGGGACATTCGTATGCCGATCGCGCTGATGGCCGTGACGGTGGGCGCCTCGCTGTCGGTTGCCGGGGCGCAGATGCAGACGATCCTCGCCAATCCTCTGGCAAGCCCGTTCACGCTCGGCATTTCCGCGGCCGCCGGCTTCGGCGCGGCTCTCGGTCTTGTTGCCGGCGTGGCGGTCTTTCCCGTCGCCGTCCAATACATGGTGCCGATCAACGCCTTCCTGATGGCGATGCTTGCGGCGCTCTTCATCCACTTCGCCTCCACCATGCGTGGCGTCACGGTGGAAACGATCGTGCTCCTCGGCATCGCGCTCGTCTTCACCTTCAATGCCGCGCTGTCGCTGCTCGAATACCTGGCCTCCGAACAGGCGCTCGCCGCCGTCGTCTTCTGGACGATGGGCAGCCTCACCAAGGCGACCTGGCCCAAGGTCTGGATCACCGGTGCGGTGCTCCTCTTCGCCCTGCCGCTCTTTGCGCGTCATGCCTGGGCGCTGACGGCGCTTCGGCTCGGCGACGACAAGGCTGCGAGCTTCGGCATCAATGTTCGCCGGCTAAGGCTCGAAGCGATGATGACGGTCAGCCTGCTTGCGGCGATCCCGGTTTCCTTCGTCGGCACGATCGGCTTCGTCGGTCTCGTCGGGCCGCACATGGCCCGGATGCTCGTCGGCGAGGATCAGCGCTTCTTCCTGCCGGCCTCGGTACTTTGCGGTGCGCTTCTGCTTTCGGTCACTTCGGTCGTCAGCAAGATGCTGATCCCCGGCGCCGTACTGCCGATCGGTGTCATTACCGCGCTCGTCGGCGTGCCCTTCTTCTTCGTGCTGATTTTCACCAACAGGAGGCGCGCATGGTAAGCCTGTCGCTGGAAAAGGTCGGCGCGAACTATGGCCGGCGCACGGTGCTGTCGGACGTCAACACCGGCGTGTTGCGCGGTGGCGGCTTGACGGCGGTGATCGGTCCCAATGCGGCCGGCAAGTCGACGCTGTTCAAGCGCATCGCAAACCTGACGTCCGGCCCCGGTACCGTGCATCTTTCGGATACCGCCAAGGGGCCCGACGGCATCTGCTACATGCCGCAGGATACCGGCGCCAATGCCGTGCTCTCGGTTTACGAGTCCGTGCTTCTGTCGGCAAAGCAGGGTTCCGGCTGGAAGGTGAAGGACACTGAGCTCTCCGAGATCGACCGGGTGCTCGGCGAACTCCGGATCGCCGACCTCGCCTTTCGCGGCCTCGGTGAGCTCTCCGGCGGCCAGCGCCAGCTTGTCTCCATCGCCCAGGCGCTGGTGCGCAAGCCCGAAGTGCTGTTGATGGACGAGCCGACCTCGGCGCTCGATCTCTTCCGCCAGATCGAGGTGCTCGGCTTCATGAAGCGCCTGTCGGCGCAGTCGGGCATGGCGGTGCTGATCGCGCTGCACGACCTCAACCATGCACTGCGCTACTGCGACGACACGATCGTCATCAGCGGCGGCTCGGTGCTGGCGAGCGGTCCGACCCATGAGGTGATCACCGCGGACATGCTGCGCTCGGTCTACCGCGTCGAGGCGCGGGTGGAAGCCTGTTCGATGGGGCGGCCGGTCGTGATCGTCGACGAGTCCCTGTAGCCCGGCCTTGTTGTAGCCCGACTGCTCGAGCCGTCGCGGCCACCGGCCGACGTCAGAGCGTGGCAAGCTCGCGATTGGATAGCGTGCCGCCATTGGCTCGTTTGATGTCGAGCTTGCGTTCAAGCGAGGCCATGATGTCCTCGCTGAACTCGATCGACGTCAGTTCGGCGATCTCGGGCAGGGCGCCTGGCGTAAAGACGTTGACCTCCACCAGCTTGTCGCCGACCACGTCCAGGCCGACGAGGAACATGCCGTCACTCACCAGTTTCGGCCGCATCTGTTCGGCGACGGCCAGCATTTCGGGTGTGACGACGGCGGGCACCGGCCTGCCGTTGACATGCATGTTGGAACGTAGCTCACCCTCCGCCGGGACGCGCCGAACCGCCGCATAGGTATCGCCACGTTTGAGCGGCAAGCCGTTCATCAGGAACAGCCGGACGTCGCCTTCGGTTGCTGCGGGAAGGTATTCCTGCGCGATCACATAGCCCATCTCGCTGACGGCCTCGAAGATCTGGTTGAGGTTTGTCTCGTGGCTGGAACTGACCTTGAAGACGTTCTTGCCGCCGGAGCCCTGCAGCGGCTTCAGGATGACGCCCTCCGGGTGCTCATCGACGAAGGCCCGGATCTCCTCGACATGCTTCGAGATCAGCGTGGTCGGCCGGACCATCTCGGGAAAGTCCTGGAGATAGAGCTTGTTCTGAGCCCGTGCCAGCCCGTCGGGATCGTTGACGACGATCGCACCGCGCTCGGCCGCAAGCCGCCCGAAGATCACGCCCGCCTGTGTGGCCCAGGGGCGGGGACCTGCGTCTTCCGACGGGTCGCTCCTCAGGAACAGAACGTCCACATCGGCGATATCGAGAATGTCCCGCCCAGTCGCGTCCCCCCTCAATGCGGCGATGAAGGTTTCGGCCTTGCGCGGCTTCGCAGCACCAAGGTTGAGGGCGTGGATCATCAGGCGGCCATCGGGCTTCAGGATGAAATCGCCGGGGGTCACGTAGACGATCTGGTGGCCACGGGCGAGTGCCGCAAGCGCAAGCGATGTCGTCGCGTAGAACGTCTCTTCACCCTCGATGGAGTTGACGAGAAAGGCGATGCGCATTCAGTTTCCTACTCTGCGACCATGTCGAGCGGCGTAATTCCCCTCTGGGCTCGCTGAAGTCGGTCGCGCGCTTTGACGTCATCGAGAAAAATAGGGCGAATGGCCGCGGCACCAAGGAGGCCGCGCAAATTGAGTTCCTGGATTGCGCTGAAATGTGAGGCTGCGATCTTGCCCATCCAGAAGGGCTCGAGACTGCCGCCGTCGGCGAGATGGTCGAGAAGTTGCAACAGGCCGCGCAGATAGATCGCATCCTTGACCAGCCCGCCGCCGCGATAGATGCGCAGCGTAATGTTGAAGGCCTCGGCGGTGCCAAAGCCATGGCCGTCGACGAGCAGCCGGTAGGTCTCGGGAAACAGGGCGCCGTCGAGCAGGGCTGCACAGCCGGCGACTCTCGCTGCAAGCACGCGCAGCCGGTCCGCGGTCATTCCGGCGCTCAGATACTCGGCGAAGACGGCAAGCCCTTCCTGCATGCCCTCGTAGCCGGCAAGCCCGGAGCGCAGAACCCTGAGGCCCTGGGCCGAGCCGTTGAAATAGGTCAGCAGATGAACGCCGATCTCGTGGTTGAGCAACGCCTCGACGCGATCCTGGTCGAGTGCCGAACTTCGCGCGATCAGCAACTGACCACGCGAAACGAGCAGGCCGGCCGGCAGGTCGTCGCGAATTTCGACGGACGCGGTGAAATCGGCCGACTGACGTCGATAGGCCGATATCATCGCCTGGGCGCGGTCCCTGATATACTCGCAGTCGCGCCGGTTGCCGGATGTCGAGGGTGCGTCGCCATCCGCCGCGGTCCGCGCAAGGATGTCCGACGCAGCGCTGAGAAGCCCGCTTTCCACCGGGCCGTAGAGCGCGCGGCCGAGCTCGATGAATTTGCGGGTTTCCCGCGCGGATATCATCGAAAGCTGCAGGTCGACCTCCTGCTGCTTTTCCCGATAGAGGGCGTAAAGCAGCGGATCTTCGAGGTGCTCGAAATTGAGGGTGAAGAGTTTGCGCTTGGCGGTTTCGATCTGCAGCGTCAGCGGCCGATAGTAGAGACGAGGGCTTCTGGAAAAGCCGCTCGATGCGAATTCCGCCCAGGCCGTTTCGGCGTTGATCGGCGTCACCGCAAGCAGAAAATCGAAGCTCGAGGCAATCTCGTCGATGCCGCGATCGGCGCGAACCACCGCATCGACGAAGGCCTTGCGGCCGAAGGCGCGGTGCGTCGACAGCCGAAAGTCGTCGGACTTCGCGCGGGCGAAGGCTGCAACGGCCCGCAGGCCGGCGTCGAAAACGCTCGCGACCAGGCGCTCACGCAATTGCGGATAGATTCGGCGGGTGCCCGGCTCGCAATAGATCGGGGCGAAGCGCACCGTAAGATGCGGGTGGTCGATCGCCAGGGTCATTCCGCTTGCCGGCGCTTCCGGCTGCCGTTCGACGAGGGTCACATGCGGGGTCCGGAACTTTCCTTCGATCGTCGCAGCGGTTTCGATCAGAGCCTTGGCCGCGACCTGCTCGGGGGCGCGTGCCCCGGTAACGACTTCGATCAGGAACGGCGGAAGGAAGGGTGCATCCTTGGCCGGCGGGTCATCGCTTTCGAGCTCCGCGAATTCGAGAACGATGAACATGCCCAGACGCTCTTCGATCACGCGGCCGACCCGCTCTATGACGGCGGCGGCGATATCGACGCTCGGCGCCAGCAGATAGGCGGCATTCGCCTGGGCTATGTCGCGCGCGACCGGCTGCTGGTGCTCTGCGGCGATATGGACACAGAGGAAGGGAAGCAGGCGGTCGATGTGCAGCCGCCCGCCGTCGCCGAAGTCCCGCCGTACCGCCCTGCCATCCCTTAGCCGGGTAATGGCTTCCTCCAGCCATTCCGGGCTCGGGTCCGCGAGGATGGGGCCACCGTCCGTCATCGTTGCCTCGCGAGCGCCTCGGTCAGCACCGGAACGAGTGAGCCCACCAGTGTTCGCAGAGAGCGCAGCGCTTCGAGGTCCGGCTTGCCGGTCCACTCATCCATGAAGGTCTTCTTGAACTCGATCGCGATCGCGCAGCCCGTATCGGGAAAGTGTTCGTGGATGAAGCGCGTCTGCTCGCCGCGACCCTGGAAGGCGATGTTTTCACGCACATCCACGGGTCGGCCGGCGAACGTGGTGGCGCTGATGGCCGATATCAGCGCATCGATGACGTCCGCCCATTTGGCCCGATCCATGGAGGCGGTGCCGATGTTGATCTCGGGCGTTTCGGCGACGTCAGCCGGTTCGGCCTCCGGTCCTCGGCGTCGGTGGTTGTAGCTGTGCACGTCGAGCACGACGAAGTGCCGATGCCGCCTTTCGATCGCGGTCAGCATGGATCGCAGCATGGCGTAGTATTCGTCATGAACGGCAAGGGATGCTTCGATCAGCTCGGCAGACGGCTGCTCTCGCCAGACGGATAGGCCCCAGGCCTGTGCGGGCTGGAGATACACGGCGCCCGTGCGGGCGCGGTTGAGATCCACCTCGAAGCGGGAACGATGGACGACGATGCGGTTGGCGAGGTCGCGGATGATGAACTCCGTGAACGGGTCTTCCTCACGCAGCCTTTCCTCGTCCGTCAGCGCGACCAGCGCACGGGCATCGCTGCGCATGGCATGCCCGTTATGGATCGCGGCGCCGACGATCGGTCCGTCGCCGCGATAGCTGGTCCACCAAGCGTTCTCTGTCGCTGAACGGAACTGTTCCGTCGGCTCGCGTTGCATGTTCGCTCCCGCATGCCCTCTCTATGGGCGCCTCGGGAATGCAACTCCCGGGCACGGCCGAGAGTTCCGGAATGAATCAAAATTCCGGCTGGATCAGCCCGGTGCGGGTGCCCGTCTCGGTTCCCGCGTCAACTCGACGATGCAGCGAGTTCGCCGAGAACCCATTGGCGAAAGGCGCCGATCTTCGGTGAATTCCGGCGCGTCTCCGGGTAGACCATCCAGTAAGCCTGGCTATCGTCGCAGAGGAGGCCAAACGGCTGGATGAGCCGTCCGTCTGCCAGTTCGGCCGCGAAGAAGGCCGGCGTCAGGATCGCTACGCCCTGGCCGGCGATTGCCGCATTTCCCTCGTAGACCTGCGCGCCCATGCTGGCGCCGGGGCGGCTCGAAAGCCCCTCGACAGGCACATTCGCGGCCGCAAACCATTTCGCCCACCAGGGGTCGCCGGGATCGAGCAACTGCAGGCGCAGGAGATCGGCCGGCTCCTTCACTCCGCCAATGCTGGCCGCGAGGCTCGGGCTGAGCATCGGCGAGAAATCGGCGTTGATCAACCGGTGGGCCGCAAGCCCCGGCCACTCTCCGAGGCCAGAGCGAATGCCGATATCGACCTCCTCCCGGCTGAAGTCCACCAGATGCGGATCCGTCTGAAGGCGGACGGCAAGCGAAGGGTGGGCGATCTGAAAGGAGCCGAGGCGCCGCGCCAGCCAGTTGGAGGCGAAGGTTGCGATCGTGCTGATGACAAGCGTTCCCTGGGCGCCGCCGCGCGCCGACACATAGGCTTCGCTGAGCTGCTCGAAGGCTTGGGTGACCGCGGGAGCCAGCCGCTGCCCGATTTCGGTCAGGGCGATCTGGCGCGGGCGGCGCAAAAACAAGGGTGCGCCGACCCGATCCTCGAGAACCTTGATCTGATAGCTAACCGCGGCCTGCGTCATGCCGAGTTCGGTCGCGGCCTTGGTGAAGCTTCCATGTCTGGCAACCGCCTCAAACACGCGGGTCGCCGTCAACGGTGGGAGCGGGAGAGTCTTATGCATTAAATGGCCTTATGCATAGTAAGCGATATTCGATTGGAAGGTGATGCTGTTCGTAACCACTTTCAAGGTCCGTCCATTAGACGGATTGATGAAGAGGATGACGGCTATGACAACCATTCAAGTACGTAGTTTTTCGTCGACAAACGATTTTGCCGCGCGCTCGTGGCTGGCACTTTTGTTTACCCGGAAGAGCCGTGCTCCAGAAGTCGTCGACGTCAGGGATCTGTCGGACCATCTGAAGCGGGACATGGGCTTCCTCGATGGCAATCGCCCCGACGGGGAAGGCCTCCCGAGCGCATGATCTGCCTCGACCTAGGCGAGCCTCCCATCGCCCAGGTCCACAGCTGCCAGCAGGGGACGGGGGCCCGCTTTGCCGCGGCCTCCGTCCTCCATTGCATTCCCTTCGTTCGCGCCAGGACGTGCGCCAATGGGGAGCAGTTTTTCACGTCTCGCCTGCTCTTTGGGTCAGAATTCCTTTAATCTACTATTTGAGTGGATAATCTCGGACGGGCTCGGTCAGGAATCGAGCGGGCAGAAACGCCCTCCGGTCGGCGCGCCCTTGCGGCGATCGGCTGAAATGAGGTCTGAGATGAGTATGCTGCGGCAATTCGAGCGCTTGAGCGCAATTCGCGAGGTCCTGCAGGGCCGTTTGGAGATCCACGAGGCCCGGGACTGTTTCGGATTCGACGATGTCGAGGACGGCACGGCCAATGAGCTCAGGGATCGCATCGCCGAACTCTCCGATGAAATCTCGACCTTGAAAAGTCGTTGCGACCGGTTTGAAAGCTTCGGCCGTCAATGACCAACCCGGACGGCGGTAACACGTCGTCGTTGAATGGACCATCCCCATGACATTGCATGTGAATTCACGCGTCGCGGATCACGCGATCAATCCGCTTTTTCTCGAACGCTGGTCGCCGCGCGCCTATTCGGCCGAAGAGATCTCACAGGCCGAGCTGTTCGAAATCCTCGAAGCCGCGCGCTGGGCACCGTCTGCCTACAACGCCCAGCCCTGGCATTTCGTCTACGCGCGCCGCGGCGGACAGGACTGGGAGAAGCTGCTCGGCCTTCTGAACGAGTTCAACCGGAGCTGGGCAAAAGAGGCCTCGGCGCTGATCTTCGTGCTGTCGAAGACCTCGTTGCTGCCGCCGGGCGCCAGTGAAGAAGTGCCTTCCTATACCCACTCCTTCGATACGGGTGCCGCCTGGGGCGCGCTCGCCCTGCAGGCCGCGCATTCCGGCTGGCAGGCCCACGGCATGGCCGGCATCGACTATGATCGGGCTCGCGCCGAACTCGAAATTCCCGAAAACTACCGGATCGAGGCAGCCGTCGCGATCGGCCGCCTCGGCGACAAGGCGCTCCTTCCGGAGGCCCTCCAGCAGCGTGAGCAGCCGAGCCCGCGCAAGGCGCTCTCCGAAATCGTATCTGAGGGACGGTTCGTTGCCGGCTGAGCCGCGATAGAGCCCCCACGAGGGAGCGGGCGCGCTTTGCCGGTCCGCTCTCCTCACCGGTCGTCCGGCTCTTCCTTGCTGGTCGCGTTCAACGCCTGCACGCTGACGGCGGCGACCAGGCCGGTAAGCACGATGCCGGAAAAGCCGATCACCAGCGCCAGTAGGCGCGCGCTCAAGTGCTTGGGCGTGATGTCGCCATAGCCGATCGTCAGTCCGGTGACGAAGGTAAAGTAGAGCGCTTCGTCGAGCCGCCAGTCTTCGATTTGTCCAATGATGAAGCCGACGCCGGTCATCACGATCAGGACCGCCGAAAAGATCGGCCAGAGCAGCTGAAGCTGCTGGTAGAGATTGGAGAAAAACAGGCGCCGCATTCTCTTGGTCTGGCTCCTGCGATATGATTTCGCCACGCATTCCTCCCTTCTGCCGGGTGGAGGAGAGAGCCGTACCGACCGTCCGCAAGGATCGCCTCGGCTTGCTCGCAGCCGCCGAAATTTCCGCTCGGCCGAGCTCCACCGGTCTCAAGATAGTCGCAAGTCGAGCGTCCTGCCAGCGCCTGCTTTGTGCGACGGAAAACAAGGTTCGGCCGCCGGTCGAGGTGTCCTTGCAAGCGATTTGGCCCGGTGCTATCGCTTTAGAATTACTTCATGAAAGCTCCTGTCAGAGGACAGTCCCGATGGCATCGAACGAGCATTCGCTTGTCAGCGACGGTCGCGGTCTCACCGCGGGTTTGCGACTGGACGTAATCGCAGGTCTCACGGCTGCCGCCGTGGTTCTGCCCAAGGCCATGGCCTATGCCACGGTAGCCGGCCTGCCGGTCAGTGTCGGTCTCTACACCGCCTTCGTGCCGATGATCATCTACGCGCTTCTTGGCACATCTCGGGTCTTGAGCGTCTCGTCGACCACGACGCTTGCCATTCTTGCCGGAACCCAGCTCGGCCTTGCCGTGCCGGATGGTGACCCCGGCAAGTTGATCACCGCGACCGCGACGTTGACGGCCATGACCGGCGGGCTCCTCATCCTGGCTTCGGTTCTCCGCTTCGGCTTCGTCGCCAACTTCATTTCCTCGCCGGTCCTGATCGGCTTCAAGGCCGGCATAGGCCTGGTCATCGTGCTCGACCAGGTGCCGAAGCTGCTCGGCCTTCACATCACCAAGGAAGGATTCTTCCGGGATATCCTCAGCATCGTCGGTCACTTGTCCGAGACCTCGATGCTGACACTCGCGATTGCGGCCGCAGCACTGGTGGCGCTTCTGGCGATGGAGCGGCTTTGGCCGCATTCGCCGGCGCCGCTGCTTGCGGTCGCCGCCGGCATAGCGCTTTCCTGGTTCGCCGGCCTGGCGGCGCTCGGCGTCTCCACCGTCGGCTTCATCCCGCAGTCGCTGCCTTCGATTACGCTTCCGAGCCTTGGTCTTGCTCAAGAGCTTCTGCCCGGCGCACTCGGCATCGCCTTGATGAGTTTCACGGAGACCATTGCCGCCGGCCGCGCCTTCGCGGCCCCCTCCGACCCGCCGATCCGGGCCAACCGCGAACTGCTGGCAACAGGTGCCGCAAATCTCGGCGGCGCGCTCTTCGGCGCCATGAGTGCTGGCGGCGGCACGTCGCAAACGGCCGTCGTGCGCGCCGTCGGCGGCCACTCGCAGGTGGCCTCCCTGGTCACCGCGGCAGCAGCGGCGGCGACCATGCTTGTTCTGGCGCCTCTTCTCGGCTTGCTGCCGCAGGCCGTCCTAGCGGCGATCGTCATCGTCTATTCGATCGGGCTCATCAAGCCGGCGGATTTCTGGTCGGTTCGCAAAGTCCGGCGCATGGAGTTCCAGTGGGCGCTGGCGGCCTTCCTCGGGGTGCTGCTCTTCGGAACGCTGCAGGGCATTATCGTTGCGATCGTGCTTTCCTTCATCGGGCTCGCGCGCCAGGCGGCTTCGGCGAAGGTCTATGTCGTCGGCCGCAAGCGCGGCACCGATCGGCTACGCCCGCTGTCACCGGGTCACCCTGATGACGAGACCTTCGAAGGGCTGCTGATCCTCCGCCCGGAGGGGCGCCTGTTCTTTGCCAATGCGCAGCAGGTGGCAGACCAGGCGCAGCTGCTGGTTGCTCAGCAAAAGCCACGGGTTCTCGTACTCGACATGAGCCGGGTCTTCGACATCGAATATTCGGCACTGCAGATGATGATGGAGGGCGAGCGTCGTATCAGCGCGCAGGGCGTCACCGTATGGCTGGCCGAGTTGAACCCGGACGTGCTTGCCTATGTGCGTGCATCCGGCTTTGCCGATCAGCTCGGCCCCGATCGCCTGTTCGTCAACACCCGCACAGCTCTCCAGCACTACCTGACGAGCGCTGCTCCGGCGGCGGCCTGACCTATTCCGCCATCATCTCTCCCGTCCCGCCGAATGCCGGCGGGAAGTCGCGATACTTTGGCAGGCCGTCCTTCATCGGCAGCACCGTCTCCTGATAGTTGACGTGGAGCGCGGGTTTGAACGGCAGCGCTGGAATGACCGCCGCAAAGACGTCGGTCACGCCCCAGAGCGGATGTTCGGTCATGAGGTGACCGCCGCAAGCCTTGCACCATTTCCGCACGCTGGTCGCGGTCTTCTGATAGCCGACGAGTTTGTCTGCGCCCTTGACGATCCGAACCTTCTCCGGTGGCCAGAGCGTGAAGGCATTGACTGGACCCGCCGACCATGTCCGACACGAGTTGCAGTGACAGAAGCCCATGGCGGCCGGGTCACCGCTCACTTCGATCTCTACTGCGCCGCAGAAGCACTTTCCGTTGAAGCTGCCGTTCGCTGCCATGACTTTCTCCTTTCGGTTCGCGCCATCCGGAGACCGGGCTCTCGCGAATGGCCGATGTGAACCATGCCTGAGCGTGTCACTCCTGATCCTGAGGTCAACGCCTCCTTTCGAGCTAGTTTGCCGTGGCGGGAGAGACTTGGCGGCGTTGCCGAGTGCGCTATGTCATGGCCCCGGTTTCAACCCGCGACCGAACCGCGCGAAACGCGCTTGACAGCAGCCAGTTGCCCGTATCTTAATCATGCTCTCAGATTGAGCAGATCAATCCCATTCACATGACCTCGATGGTCGACGGGCAGTTTCGCCCCATGATGCCCCCATCTTCGATGGGATCGGCGTCGTGGGGTTTTTGGTTTTTGGCGGGTAAATGAGCGGCGCGGTAAAGATCGGCATCCTCTATTCGACCACCGGGCCCTACGGGACGATGGGCCGCGACTGTCGCGACGGCGCGGAACTCGCGATCGAGGAGATTGCGGCGAGCCATCCCGGCCGGATCGAGCCGGTCTTCATCGATCCGGAAGCCAATATCGACCGCTATCTCGAAGGTGCGAGATCGCTACTGCGCGATCATGGATGCCGCCACATCATCGGCACCATCACCTCGCTCGCCCGCAAGGAAGTCATTCCGCTGGTCGAAAAGCACGACGGCCTGCTCTGGTACATGTGCCCTTATGAGGGCTTCGAGGCCAACGACAACGTCATCTATACGGGCGGCTGCCCGAACCAGCATCTGCTGCCCTTGCTCGATTATCTGCTGCCGCGTTTCGGCAACCGACCCTATCTGATCGGCGCCAACTATGTCTGGGGCTGGGAGATGAACCGCCTGGCGCGCGAGCTGGTGGAGGAGGCCGGCGGCGCCGTGCTCGGCGAGCGTTACCTGCCGCTCGAGGAGACCGCGGTCGAGCGCATCGTCGCCGAAATCGAGCAGCGCCGGCCGAGCTTCATCCTCAACAATCTCGTCGGACCTTCGAGCTACGCCTTTCATGCGGCGATCCGGGCGCTCGCCGTGCGTGACCCGGGGTTCCGGCCGGAAAATTGCCCGGTCGTCAGCTGCGACCTTCAGGAGTGCGAGTTGACGGATATCGGCCTCGGGGTTGCGACCGGCCAACTCTGTGCCGCCTCCTATTTCGATACGGTGGTCTCACCCGACAATGCCGCCTTCAAGCTGCGCGTCGCCAGCCGCTTTGGACCCGGGCGGCGCATCTCCAGCCTGTTTGCCAGCGCCTACGCCTCCGTCAAGCTCTGCGCTGAGGCGATCATCGAGGCCGGTGCCGACGACCCCGCGACGATCACGCAGCTCGTTTCAGCAGCGCCGCATCAGAGCGTGCTCGGCCCGCTCAGGATCGATCCGCAGACCCACCATGCGGCCTTGCCTTTCCATCTCGGTCGCATCAGCGACGACGGGGGCTTCGACATCGTCACGTCGCTGCCGTCGATTGCCGCCGACCCCTATCTGACCGGCCAGCGCAAGCGCAAGGTGCCCCAATTGCGGATCGTGTCATGAGGGAAACACCGAATTTCACCGGCTGGCGTGCGGCGATCCTGCACCGCGAAGATCAGACGACCGAGCGTCTCGTGCGGCAACTTCGGCTCTTCGGCTTCGACGTCACTGTACAGTGGCAGCCGCTCGATGCGCGAGACCTGCCCGACATCATCCTGGTCGATGCGGATCAGGGCTGGAGTGGGCTCCTGCCGTGGAAGGACGAACAGGCGCCGCGGCCGTTGATTGCCCTGCTTGGCTCGGAAGCACCGGGGCGGGTCGCCTGGGCCATGGGGCAGGGAGTTGCGGCAATCATCGCCAAGCCCGTCGCGTCCTCGGCAGTTTACCCGGCCCTGGTGTTGGCGGTTGGGATCCACGAGGAGCGCCGCGCCGTCGCCGACAAGCTCGCGCATCTTGAAGAACGCGTGCGCATGCGCCCGCTCGTTCACGCCGCCGTACAGAAGATCGGTCAGGCCTGCCATGTCGACGAGGAGCGGGCCTACGGCATCCTGCGCAATTGCGCGATGAAGAAGCGCCTGTCGATGGAGCAGATCGCCGGCTCCATTCTCGGCGGTGCCGAGCCTCTGCCGGAGGCCGGTTGATGCAGGTTCTGAAAGCCATGTTCAGGCAGCCGGCGGCGCTGTTCGGTCTCGTCGTCGTCGCGCTGGTCGTTCTGCTCGCGGTGGCCGCACCGCTGATTGCGCCCTATAGCCCGGACGAGCAGATGTTCGACGGGCTGACACTGGAAGGCGCGCCGCTGCCGCCAAGTGCGCAGTTCCTGCTCGGCACCGATACGCTCGGCCGCGACCTCTTTTCGCGGCTGCTCTATGGCGCCCGAACCTCGCTCGTCATCGGCCTTGTCGCCAATGGTGTGGCCGTCTCGATCGGGCTTATGATCGGCATTCTCTCGGGCTACATGCGCGGGCTGGTCGGTAACGCGCTCATGCGCTTCACCGATCTGATGATGGCCTTCCCGGCGCTGCTGCTCGCCATCGTGCTTGCGGCACTGCTTCGCCCGAGCCTCTGGATCGTCGCCATGGTGATTGCGTTGGTCAACTGGGTCCAGGTCGCTCGCATCGTCTATACGGAAACCCGTGGCTTGGTCGAACGCGACTTCATTCTCGCCGAGCGTTCGCTCGGCGCCGGGCATGGGCGCATCCTCTTTCACCACATCCTGCCGCACCTGGTGCCGACGGCGATCGTCTGGGGCACGCTCGGCATCGCGACGACGGTGCTGCTCGAAGCGACGCTTTCCTTCCTCGGCATCGGCGTCCAGCCGCCGACGCCCTCCTGGGGCAACATCATCTTCGAGAGCCAGAGCTATTTCCAGGCGGCTCCCTGGCTGGTGTTCATTCCCGGCGCCGTCATCCTCTTGACCGCGCTCTCCTTCAATCTGGTCGGCGATGCGCTGCGCGATATTCTCGACCCGACGCAACGCGGGAGGGGGTGAGGTGGCGTTCCTTCTGCTGCGCCGTCTCGTGCAGACCGCGCTCATCCTGCTCGGCGTCGCCGCCATCACCTTCCTGCTGCTCTATGCGCTCCCGGCCGATCCCGCCCGCATGATCGCCGGGCGCAGCGCAACGGCGCAGACGGTCGCCAATATCCGCCGCGAACTCGGGCTCGACCAGCCGCTGCTCGTTCAGTTCTGGAGCTACCTCCAGGGCATCGTGCAAGGGGACCTCGGCCGCTCCTATGCGCAGAAGACCGATGTCGGCACGCTGATCGCGGCGCGCCTGCCGGCAACGCTGATCCTGATGGCGGCCGGCATTTTCGTCGAAGTCCTGCTCGGCGTATTTCTCGGCGTCGTCGCGGCAATCCGGCGCGGCGGTTTTGTCGATCGGCTCGTCATGATGGCGTCCTTCGTCGGCGTCTCGGCGCCGCAGTTCGTCGCTGCGCTGCTGCTGCTCTATGTCTTCGCGGTTACACTCGCCTGGTTCCCGATGAGCGGCTTCGGCACTTTCGCCCATGTGGTCCTGCCGGCCCTGACGCTCGGCATCCTCGGTGCCGGCTGGTATGCGCGCATGGTGCGCTCGGCGATGATCGACGTCTTGAACCAGGACTATGTGCGCACCGCGCGCGCCAAGGGCCTGTCCTCGTTCCGCATCATCTTTCGCCACGCGCTGCCGAACGCGCTTCTGCCCATCATCGCCATGATCGGCATCGATATCGGCCAGTTCATGAGCGGCGTGGTGGTCGTCGAGGCAGTCTATGGCTGGCCGGGTATCGGCCAGCTCGCCTGGCAGGCGATCCAGCAGGTCGACATTCCGATCATCATGGGGGTGACGCTCGTTTCGGCACTGGCGATCGTGCTTGGCAACCTCCTTGCCGACCTCATTGCCCCGCTCATCGATCCGCGCATTCGCGCCCGCTAGGAGTCCTGCCAACACTCTATCTCTTTGTTTTTTGCATTTCCTGGCGAAGGACCGCCAACTCGTACAGCAACCAAAAAGGGGAACAACAATGTTCAAAAGCTGGCTTCGAACTTCAACCGTCGCTGCGGCACTGGTCGCAGCACCGTTCTCGGCCCTGGCGCAGGACGCGCCGAAACAGGGCGGCGACATCGTCATCACCTACAAGGACGATATCGCCACGCTCGATCCCGCCATCGGCTACGACTGGGTCAACTGGTCGATGATCAAGAGCCTGTTCTCGCGCCTGATGGACTACACGCCGGGTACCACCGAGCTGGTGCCGTCGCTCGCCGAGACCTTCGAGGTTGCGCCGGATGGCCTGACCTATACGTTCAAGCTGCGCAAGGGCGTGAAATTCACCAACGGCCGCGAGATCGTCGCCTCGGACGTGAAGTATTCGATCGAGCGGGCGGTCGATCCGAAGACGCAGGGGCCGGGCGCCGGCTTCTTCGGCGCGATCAAGGGCTTCGAAGATCTCTCGGGCGGCAAGACGACGACGCTGGAAGGCATCGAGGCGCCGGACGATGCGACTGTCGTCTTCCACCTGTCGCGCCCGGACGCCACCTTCCTGCACGTGCTCGCAGTCAACTTCGCATCGGTCGTGCCGAAGGAAGCGGTCGAAGCCGCCGCCGGCGACTTCGGCAAAAAGCCGGTCGGCTCGGGCACATTCATCCTCAAGGACTGGACCGTCGGCCAGAGCCTGACCTTCGAGCGCAACCCCGACTATTTCGTCAAGGACATGCCGCATATCGACAAGTTCACGGTCGAGGTTGGCCAGGAGCCGCTGGTCGCGCTGCTCCGCCTGCAGAAGGGCGAGGTCGATATTGCCGGCGACGGTATTCCGCCGGCCAAGTTCCTCGAAATCAAGAACTCGCCCGAGGGCGCGGAGATCATCGTCGACGGACAGCAGCTGCATACCGGCTATGTGACGCTCAACACCAAGGTGAAGCCTTTCGACGATGTGAAGGTTCGCCAGGCCGTCAACATGGCGATCAACAAGGAGCGCATCACCCGCATCCTCAACGGCCGCGCGACGCCCGCCAACCAGCCGCTGCCGCCGCTGATGCCGGGCTATGACAAGGCGTTTACCGGCTATGCCTATGACGTCGAGAAGGCGAAGGCCCTGCTCGCCGAAGCCGGTCATGCCGATGGCTTCGAGACCGTGCTCTATTCGACCAACACCGACCCGCAGCCGCGCATCGCCCAGGCGATCCAGCAGGATCTCGCCGCCATCGGCATCAAGGCGGAAGTTCGCGCCCTTGCCCAGGCCAATGTGATCGCCGCCGGCGGCACGGAAGGCGAGGCGCCGATGATCTGGTCTGGCGGCATGGCCTGGATCGCCGACTTCCCGGACCCGTCGAACTTCTATGGCCCGATCCTCGGCTGCTCCGGTGCGGTCCAGGGTGGGTGGAACTGGTCGTGGTACTGCAACGAGACGCTCGACAAGCGCGCGGTTGCCGCCGATTCCATGTCCGATCCGTCGAAGGCTGCGGAGCGCCAGTCGGAGTGGGGCAAGATCTTCACCGACATCATGGCCGATGCGCCCTGGGTTCCCGTCACCAACGAGCGCCGCGTCGTTGCCAAGTCGCCGCGCATGGGCGGCGAGGGCGAAATCTACGTCGATCCGACCCGGGTCATCAACTACGACGCGATCTACGTGAAGCAATGAGCGGCGGGCTCCCCGGAGGTCGTCTTCGGGGAGCCTCTTCATGAGTTTGGGAGAGATTTCATGTGCGTTGCCTGCACACACACCATCCATCGCGCCAAGCATCACTTCGGCTGGAGCCGCGATTTCGAGCCGACGCTGATCGCCAAGCCCGGTGAGACCATCCATTTCGAATGCCTGGATTCCTCCGGCGGTCAGCTCGGCGCCGGTTCGACGCTCGAAACGCTGGCCTCGCTCGATTTCGAGAAGATCAATCCGGTGACGGGTCCGGTCTATGTCGAGGGGGCAAAGCCGGGCGACGCGCTGAAAGTGACGATCCGCCGCTTCGTTCCCTCGGGCGTGGGCTGGACGGCCAATATCCCGGGCTTCGGCCTGCTCGCCGATCAGTTCACCGATCCGGCGCTGCACATGTGGTCCTATGATGCCGGCACCATGGCCCCGGTGCTCTATGGACCGGGCGGCCGCGTGCCGTTGAAGCCCTTCGCCGGCACGATCGGCGTCGTGCCGGCCGAGCCCGGCCTGCACTCGGTGGTGCCGCCGCGCCGGGTCGGCGGCAATCTCGACATTCGCGACCTCACATCGGGCGTCACGCTCTATCTGCCGGTCGAGGTGGAAGGCGCGCTCTTTTCTATAGGGGACACCCACGCAGCCCAGGGCGACGGCGAAGTGTGCGGCACGGCCATCGAAAGCCAGATGGAGGTCGAGGCCACGATCGAGCTTGTCAAGGATGCGCGTCTCGCAAGCCCCCGGTTCACCACCCCCGGGCCGGTGACCCGCCATCTCGACGCTGCCGGCTACGAAGTGACGACCGGCATCGGTCCGGACCTGATGACCGGCGCGCGCGAAAGCCTGATGCGCATGATCGACCTGCTCGGCGCTGAACACGGCTTGAGCCCGGTCGATGCCTATCTGCTCTGCTCGGTCTGCGGCGACCTCCGCATCAGCGAGATCGTCGACGCCCCGAACTGGGTCGTTTCCTTCTACTTCCCGAGGATCGTCTTTTCGTGACAACGGCAGTACCCGTGCTCGGCATCGACGACCTCTGCGTTGATGCGCTGACGCCGCAAGGACCGCGCAGAGTCCTTGATGCCGTCAGCTTCAACCTCATGAGCGGCGAAACACTCTGCATTGCCGGCGAAAGCGGGTCCGGAAAATCCGTGACCTCGCTTGCCGTCATGGGGCTTCTGCCGAAGGCTTCGCTACGGATCGCATCCGGCAGCATCAAGCTTGAAGGGCGCGAACTCTCGAAGCTCTCCAACAGCGCGATGCGCAGTGTGCGCGGCGGCGATATCGCGATGGTCTTTCAGGAGCCGATGACATCGCTCAATCCTGTCATGTCGATCGGCGAGCAGCTGACCGAGGCCATTCGCGAACATCAGGGTTCCGAAGGGGGAACGGCGAACGCCGTCGCCCTGCGCATGCTGGACGCGGTGCACATCACCGAGCCGGCGCGGCGCATGACCCAATATCCGCACGAGCTTTCGGGCGGCATGCGGCAGCGGGTGATGATCGCGATGGCGCTCTCGTGCCGCCCCAAGGTGCTGATCGCCGACGAGCCGACCACGGCGCTCGATGTGACCGTGCAGGCGCAGATCCTGACACTGATGAAGGAGCTGAAGCGGGAGTTCGGCGCCTCGATCGTGCTCATCACCCACGACATGGGCGTGGTCGCGCAGATGGCCGACCGGGTGGTCATCATGCAGCAGGGCCGCATCGTCGAGCAGGGTGACGTCCTGCCGATCTTCAGGTCGCCGCTTGAGCGCTACACGCAGGAACTACTGGCGGCGGTTCCGAGGCTGGGGGCGCATGCCGGCACCGATGGTCCGCCGCGCATCACTGCAACGGCCGCGACGTCCCTCCCGCGGACAAGCGTCCCGGTCCTCTCAGTGCGTGATCTCGCCGTCCACTACGGGAAAAAGCCGGGCGGTCTTCTGGGTGGAAAGAAGCTGGCCGCCGCCGTCAGCGACGTTTCCTTCGCCATCTTCCCTGGCGAAACGCTGGGCCTCGTCGGTGAAAGCGGCTCGGGCAAGTCGACCACCGGCAAGGCGGTGCTCGGCCTCATTCCTTTCGAAGGGGATGTGGCGATCGACGGCCACCAGATCGGCGCGCTGTCGCAACGGCAGATGCGGCCGGTGCGCCGGTCCGCGCAGATGATCTTCCAGGATCCGTATGCCTCGCTCGATCCGCGCATGGCCGTTGGAGCGGCGGTCGGCGAGCCGTTGCTCATCCATGGCATCGGCAATCGCAGTGAGCGGGCGGATCGCGTCGCCGAACTGCTGCGTCGTGTCGGCCTTGGGCCTGATGCCGCCAGCCGTTATCCGCACGAGTTCTCCGGTGGGCAGCGGCAGCGCATCTGCATCGCCCGCGCCCTGGCGGTCAATCCGAAGCTGATCGTTGCCGATGAAAGCGTTGCCGCGCTCGACGTTTCGGTTCGGGCACGCGTGCTCGATCTGATGCTCGAACTGCAGGAGACGATGGGCCTTGCCTATCTCTTCGTCTCGCACGACATGGCTGTGATCGAGCGGATGTCGCACCATGTCGCCGTCATGCGCGGCGGGCGCGTCGTCGAGATGGGAACGCGCCGCGCTGTGTTCGAGGATCCGCAGGACGCCTATACCCGGGCGCTGATGGCCGCCGTGCCGCTGCCGGACCCGCCGATGCGAAAAAGCGCCTAGGAACCGTTGCCGGTGTTTTGACCAGTGCCGCCACAGGTTCCGAGCGGGTTCATTGCACAAGGCCCTGCGGCAATACGATGCGCGCCGACAGGCCACCGCTCTCGCGGTTGCGCAGTTCGAGTTCGGCGCCGGTTCGGTCCAGCGCCCGCTCGACGATGCTGAGACCAAGGCCGCTGCCGACCGATGTCTTGAAGCGGCCGCGGAAGAAGCGCTCGGTCACGTGCGGCATTTCCTCGTCGGGAATGCCGGGGCCCGTGTCGTTGATCGCGATGACGAGGCGGCCGGCCTCCTTCTCGCCGCTGCAGGATACCGTTGCGCCTGATGGCGAATGGTTGATGGCGTTTTCCAGAAGGTTGCGTGCCGCCAATCGGAAGAGGTCCGGATCCATGCCGATCTTTATATCGAATAGCCTTGCGTCGATGGCGACGTCGACCCGGTGATGGCCACCGAGTTCGGTCCGCAGACCCGACAATATATCGCCGACATTGAAGGTTCCTGCCGGTTTGGTGCTTTCGGTGGCTTCGACGGAGGCGATGTCCAGCAATTGCCGCACGAGTTTTCCGGTTCGGTCGACCCCGGCGACGATCTGGCCGAGGGCCTTTTCGCGGATCTCGCCGTCGTCGCTGGCGAGCGCCACCTGTGCTTGCGTCTTGAGGCCGGCAAGCGGCGTGCGCAGTTCGTGCGCGGCAAAGGCGATGAAGTTCTGTTCGCGCTCGCGGGCGCCGGCAACGCGGGCGAAGAGGCCGTTCAGCGACTTCAGAACCGGGCTGATCTCGCGCGTCGTGCCCACATCTTCGATCGCGTGCAGATCGGAGGCCTCCCGCGCGGCGAGATCGCCCGCGAGTTTCCGCAGCGGTGCCAGCCCGCGCCCGACGCTGAGCCAGATCAGCACCGCGAGTAGGGGAATGATCAGCAGGGCGGGCAGCAGCAGCCCCTTGACGAGATCGTTGACCAGCCGGTCGCGGATGCGCAGGTTGTCGCCGACAAGGACGCGCACGCCGAGGCTGGCATTCTCCACCGCGAAGACGCGCCAGGTTTCGCCATTGATGACGGTTTCCGAAAAACCCATCGCGTGCGGTGCCAACGTGGTTTCCGGCGCGCTGTCCGACTTGCCGATCAGGGTGCCGTCGAGCGACCAGATCTGGCAGGAGAGTTGGCGGTCGTAATGAGGGTGCTCGAGCAGGGGAATCTTGATGGCGCTCTGGGCCAGACGGTTGGCATCAGTGTCGGCTTCTTCCTTCATGATGTCGGGGCTGACGATCAGTGAATTCACCATCCGCGCGGCTTCCATCAACCGGGCATCGAGCACCCGCTCGACCTCGGCGCGCGTGCTGAGGAAAATCCACACCGTGGCCGACAGCCACAGCAACCCTGTCGTCAGCAAGAGGATGGCGAAGAGGCGGGTGCGCAGTGACCGCATCAGCTGGCCCCACCCAGCCGGTAGCCGATGCCCCTCACGGTTTCGATCAGCCCCGGCCCGAGCTTGTTGCGCAGGTGGTGGATGTGAACCTCGACGGCGTTGCTTTCGATCTCCTCCTGCCAGCCATAAAGCCGGTCTTCGAGTTTGGTCTTCGAGAAGATGACGCCGGGGTATGACATCAGCGTGTGCAGGATCGAATATTCGCGACGCGAAAGCTGCACCGGCTTGCCGGCCCGCTCCACCGATCGCCGGGCGGGATCGAGCCGCAAGCCAGCCCATTCGAGCGCAGCGGTCGCGCGGCCAGTGGATCGCCGCGCCAGCGCCCTGAGCCTTGCTGCGACCTCGTCGAGGTCGAAGGGTTTGCCGAGATAGTCATCGGCGCCGGTATCGAGGCCGGCCACGCGATCGCGAACCGTATCGCGGGCTGTGAGCAGGAGAACGGGGGTATCGTTCTGGCTCGAGCGCAGGTCTTTCAGGACATCCAGGCCCGACCCGTCGGGCAGCATCAGGTCGAGCACGATCGCGTCGAAGCTGTTGGCGGCCAGCGCCGTCGTCGCCGCGTCGCAGGTGCCGACGGCATCGGTGGTGAAGCCGGCCAGCGCCAAGCCGACCTTCAGGCCGTCTCTGAGGATATCGTCGTCTTCGACGATCAGGACTCGCATTGTTATTCCTCACATTTCCGAGAGCGGAACTCTTGGCTCGCTCCCTTAAGGCGGCCTTAAGGTAGGACTTCCCTCTGAAGCGGCATTGCAACAATCGAATCGTTGAATGCCCGATATGACCGAACCAAACGAGCCCTCTTCACCCACGTCCGATCACAAGACCGGCATCACGCTCACCCGCCGCAGCCTTTTCGTCGGTGCGGCTTCGCTGTTCGTCACCGGCTGCGCGACCACGCGTCCGGCGCCGACGGTGACGCCGGCAGCGGTTGCACCCGTCCGCGCCGCGGCCGGGTCGCCCGTGCCGCCGATGTACTACGCGATGCCGGATGAGCAGTTTCCGATTCCCGAGGTCAAGATCGCAGAGGTCGATCCGAAGTTCTGGCGGCAGGAAGTGGACTATCCGAGCAGCGAACGGCCCGGCACGCTGATCGTCGATACGCCGGCGAAATACCTCTATCACGTGCTACCCGGTGGGCGGGCGATGCGCTACGGCATCGGCGTCGGCCGCGAGGGTTTTGCCTGGTCCGGCCGGGCGATCGTCGCCTACAAGCGCAAATGGCCGCGCTGGACACCGCCGGACGAGATGGTTGCACGCCAGCCGAAGCTTGCTCCCTACAGCATCGCCAATGGCGGCATGCCGCCGGGCCTCAAGAACCCGCTCGGGGCGCGAGCGCTGTACATTCACAAGGACGGCAAGGACACGCTCTACCGCATTCACGGCAGTCCAGAGGCGCATTCGATCGGCAAGGCGGTGTCGTCGGGCTGCATTCGCCTGCTCAACCAGGATGTCGTCTACCTCCATGATCAGGTCCGCGACGGCAGCACCATCGTCGTCATTCCGGATCCGACCAAGGGCGACATGGCGATCGGTTAGGTGAGGGCAGGGAGCGAGCGCGGGAATTCTGCAACACTTCGAAAACGAGTACCGCCTCGCGCAAGCGATCCACGCCAAAGAAAGATTTTCACCACATTTCGGTCACGGTTCGGCCCAACAGCCTTGGGCCTCCCCTCGGACCTCCCAACCGAAATCTCCAACCCTGGAATAGAATAAAGTGTCGATGAATTTGTCCCGCCGCTCGCTGCTCGCGGTGATCGCCAGCTCTGTTTTGAGCGCTTGTACGCAGATCCCCAAACCGGAACCGAAGCCGAAGCTGATCGAGCCGATCACGGGCGACGGCGGCTCTCCGGAAAAGGCGGCCGATGCGGCGGGCGTGCCGACGAAGACCTTCGATTATGCAAGGGTCTACGCTCCGGTGAAGGATGAAGGCTACGACGTTCCGGGCATCCAGTACACGGAGATCAAGCCGCAGTTCCTGCGCCAGGAAGTGGCCTATGCCACCAACGAGCCGCCCTATTCGATCGTCGTCGATACCCAGACGATGTTCCTCTACTATGTGTTGCCGGGTGGTCGCGCCATTCGCTACGGCGTGGGTCTCGGTGCGGCGGGTCGCGCCTGGAAGGGACGCGCTGTCGTACATTGGAAGCGCAAGTGGCCGCGCTGGACGGTGCCGGACGATATGGTCGCGCGCCAGCCGCACCTCAAGAAATACGGCATCGATGCCGGCGGCATGGATCCGGGTCTCGACAATCCGCTCGGCGCGCGCGCCATGTACATCTTCCAGGACGGCCAGGACACGCTCTACCGCATCCACGGCTCGCCGCAGTGGCGCTCGATCGGCAAGAACGCATCGGCCGGCTGCGTGCGCATGTTGCAGCAGGACGCGATCGATCTCTATGATCGCGTCAGGGGCAAAACGCCGCTGCTCGTTCTGTGACGTGCCGCGCTTCGGCGTGATCTTCTAGGGTTGCCGGGACGGATTGCTTCAGAGCGGCTGAGGCAGCGGCAGTCCGTCCGGGCCCATCTGCATATAGTTTGGTGACTGCGGCAACGGCTGCGAGTCCGGAAGTGGTTGTGCTCCCGGCACCGGCTGCGACTCTACCATGCCGCCGCCCGAAAGGTCGGCGACGACGATCGGCGTGCCGTTCGGCACGCGATTGTAGAGATCGACTACATCCTGGTTGATCATGCGCACGCAACCGGACGACACGGACTTGCCGATCGTCCACCATTCCGGCGAGCCGTGGATGCGATAGAGCGTATCCTCGCCATTCTGGAAAATGTACATGGCGCGGGCGCCGAGGGGGTTCTTGAGGCCGGGATCCATGCCGCCCGCCTCGATGCTGAATTGCTGCAGCTCAGGCTGGCGCGCCACCATCTCGTTCGGTGGTTTCCAGCGCGGCCATTCGCGCTTGTACTGGATGACGCCGCGACCTGCCCAGGCGAAACCGGCGCGCCCGAGACCGACGCCGTATCGCATCGCCTGGCCGCCTTCATAGACCCGGTAGAGAAAATGGCTGCCGACGTCGACGACCAGCGTTCCCGGCTTCTCGCCCGTCGGGTCGGCGACCATCTGGCGATAGAAGCGCGGATCGATCTTCTCGTAGGGGATGGCCGGCAGCGGATAGGTTTCGTTCGGCTTCTCGCCATACATGTCCGCAAGGAACGCGTTCGTGTCGGGGACAGGTTCCGGCGCGTAGGAGCGCGTCACCATCGGCCGCGTCGAAGCGCAGCCGGCTAGACCGACAGCCGCGAGCCCCGCGGAGAGTTGCAGGAATGTGCGGCGGCGGATCTCTCTTTCAGGCATGGAACCCTCGATCGTCCTCTTGTTCGCTCCTGGCGATGCAACCGGCCTATTAGGTCAATTTTGCGTCGCCAGCCGACGAACGATCAGAGGCCGGCGTAGGGATCCGCCAGCGCCGCTTCGGGTCGGCTAATAGGATACTTAGTTCCCGAGATCTTGGCGGCCAGCTTTTCTGCGCCGTTTTTCTCAAGTAGCGCCCGGAAGCTCGGATGCATGCCGCCGTCGACATAGGCGTTGAGCGGCGCCGGCGTCTGGTTTGCCATCAGATCGGCGAGCTTTGTGTCTTCCGACTGCAGCTTCGCAACAAGCCCGGCGTCGGGCGTTGCCGTCACCGCCGGGCAGGCGGCGAGCGGATCGGACGGTTCGCCATCGGCGAAATCGGTGTTGAACACATAGCGACGACCGCAGGCCGAAACCTTCGGCTGACGCTTCGTCGCTTCGAAGATGTCGTAGCCCTGCTTGATGTTCTTCCAGAAATCGAAGTTCGGGTCGCCGCGGTGCTTGGCCATGTTTTCGGCCGTCATGCGGAAGGGATAGGCCTGCACCTGGAAGGTGCCCTGGCCGCCGGCGAGCGCCCGCTGGACGACGGCATAGATCTCGCCGACGCCCTGGTCGGTCAGGGCGTAGCAGCCGGACGACGAGCAGGCGCCGTGCACCATCAACGCTTCACCGGTGTAGCCGAGGGCCGATTCCAACCGGTTCGGATAGCCGAGATTGAAAGACAGGAAGTACTGCGACTTCGGGTTCAGCATGCCGGCGGAGACATGGTAGAAGCCTTCCGGCGCCTGGCGGTCACCCACCTTCGTCTTCGGGCCGAGCTTTCCGGACCAGCGGCACATCGGGTAGCTCTTCAGCAGCGCGTATTGGCCTCGGCTGTTCTGTTTCCAGATCTCGAGTTCGCTTTCCTGCTTGAAGATGCGCACCAGCACCGGGCTTTCCGGCTTGCTGCCGTTCTTTGCCATGGCAGCGATCAGCTTGGACGGGATCGGCGGCGGTTCGCGCACGTCGTCGGCATCGAGCGCCATGCAGCCGGAAAGCGCAAGCGTCATCGCTCCGATCACCAACGCATGCCGCATCCGACGGACTTGCGTGAAGAATTTGCCAGCATAGGGCGTTTCGGAAGAGGTGCTCTGTATCGTCTCGCGCCGCATGCGGGCTCCTGGCTATGCTGCCGCCGCCAAGCGTCCTGCGTTCGGCGCGGTTGCCGACGGCTCGCGTTCGACGCAGGGCGGGTCGGCTTCAAGTTCAGCGATTAAGCGGTGGCAGCCCTGGCGGCAAGCCTTTGTCCTGGGCGCTGGCGATCAACAATACTTGAACGCGCGCCGTCATAGCTGCCCGCTGATTGGGTCGATGTTGAGACAAGATGGTGAATTTTTTCTCAACGAAGGCGTCCTGATCGCGCGGACTCTTCAGTCCCGTGGTTCGCTGCCGGGTGCATAGACGGTCTTCTGCTTGAAGGCAAAGACGTTGCCGCAACGGCAGCGGACCATGTGCTTGGCAGGATCGGGAGAGGTGCGCTCGGTCGAGAAACCCTTGGGCATCACGTCGATGATGAAGCCGCGGTTGCCGCCCTTGGCGCTGTCGTTTTCCGACGCTTCGGCAAAGCCGGCGGCTCCGCATTTCGCGCATTCCAGCTTTCTCGAATACCGATCCCGCGATGCCATGTTCAATCACACTTGATAGCGCTGCCGCGTCCGGATGGCGGCGGCGCTGGGGTTGCCCGAAACACCGACCTATAGGAGGCGGCTCGCCGTTTCAAGTTTGCCCGTCGCTGCTGCGGCGTGTCCGCGTTGGCTTAACGATATCCCGTGGCATCGGCCGGCTTGTTCGCCTCCATTACTTCGCGCATGTAGCGCCAGCAATCGGGCCGCGAGCCGTCAAGGTCGTTGAAGCCGTAGACCTGAGCCAGTCCACCGCTCGACAGCGACTGACCGTTCCAGCGGGCCTTTTCCGCATCCGCCGCGAGTGCTGCGATGGCGCGGCCGACGAAGCGCGGTGTTTCCGAGATGACGAAATGCGGTTGGTTTTTCGTCGCGTCCTGCCAGTTGTTTTCGCCGACCTCGAAATGTTCGAGCATCATCTCCGAGCGCATCCAGCCAGGTGTGATCGAAACCGAGGTCGCACCATGCGGCGCCAGGTCCTTGGCGTGCGCCCAGGCCATGCGGTTCGCTGAAACCTTGGCAAGGTCGTAGAAGGGCGACAGGCGATAGTTCTCTGCATTGTATTCGGCAGTGCCGTCGGTGACCTCGACCAGCAGGCCGCCCGGCCTTTCGATCATCAGCGGCAGGGCGTAGTGGGCGGTAATCAGGTGGGTGTCGACGCCAAGGTGCAGCAACTTCAAGCCATTTTCGAGATTGTGTTCCCAGACGGGCTTGTTCCATTCGAACAGCAATTCGCCGCCCCAGACGTCGTTGACCAGGATGTCGAGCCGTCCCTGTTCGTTGCGGATGCGGTCGACAAGCGCCTCGACCTGCGCCGGCTGCAGGTGATCGACCTGGACGGGAACGCCCTTGCCGCCGAGGCTGGTGACGATCTCGGCTGTTTCCTCGATCGTTTCGGGTCGCCTGTAATCGGACTGCTGCTGCCGGGTGGTGCGGCCGGTGACGTAGACGGTGGCGCCGGCCGCTCCGAGTTCGGCGGCGATGCCGCGCCCGCCGCCGCGCGTGGCGCCGGCGACCAGTGCGACTTTTCCTTCGAGCGTCATGATTTTTCTCCTTCGAGGCCAATTGATGTTGATTGCGCTCCGTTGATTCGTCGCTGGAGGCACTATCACTTATTGATTTCACTACTGTTTCACGGGAGCTGTCTAACTGGCGTGGGTCGTTCGCTCCGATAGTTATGTCCGTTCTCGTCACCGGCTACCCACAGGGCAAAAAAAATGGGCCCGCGAGGCGGACCCATTTTCGATCATCAGAAGAGGTTAAGTTCTATCCGACGATGTGGCGCACATCCTCGAGACGGTAATATCGAGTCGCGCCTCCGGTGACGTCAAAGATCGGCTTGATCCCTCGATCCTCGAGGTCCTTCCGCAGTTTGCCAAGGAAGATTTTGCATCGCGAGGACAAGTCGGCCAGAGATACGTGCGCCTTCTTAAACTCGTCCAATGACCGAGCGCAGATTAAGTTTTGGCGGGTAAGTCTCAGCGGAGACACGCCTTCAATCACGTTGAGATATCCGAGCTCTACAAGTTTAAACACGGTTTTGTCGCGGGTTCTCAGGGCCGTCTTAGCTTGCAAGTAACTCATCAGCCCCGGGGTCTCGCTAGTCTTTTTACCCGCCTCCCGCGCGGCAATAAGACGCCCAGCGTCAATATACTGTTGAACCTCGGCTGGATCGACGGCGAGACCATTAATCAGGCTGTCTGTGTGAACGCGCCGAAGTGATGTGAGTTTGCCGTCCAGTCCGAGAGCAATGATTTCCTCAAACTTACAACGGGCCTGCCTCGCAACTTCGGTAAAGCTCTTCAACCCTTCACGCTCTGATGCGGAAGCTTCGGTTGCATCGAGTTTCGCCTGAAAGGCATCGAAGTCACTCGGGCGAATACGTGAATATGTTCGCGCATGATTGCTGCTAAACGTCTCCACCCGGGGAATGAGGCCTGCCGCCAAGATGGCGCTCGTCCTCGCCATACTAATTCCCATTGCGTTCGAAAGGTCGCGCGACGTCATGGTTTCGAGGGCCGCGGAAAGAGTCGCGTGTGCCTTCTCCGCGTTGAAGTAGACGCGCGTGCCAACCAACTCGGACGGCTCGATCAGGCCAGCCTCAAGGACCAATTGATAGACGCGATCTTCCATCAGCTTGTATTCCATGCTGGCCGAGCGCACGGAGTGCAGATGGCGTCGGCGGGTCGGGAGGACGAAAAGTTCGTCCTGGCCGATTGGCAGGCACCGCTCCGCGATATCCTGGAAGAGCTCAACGACTGGCAAAAATTCTTCCTTGGAACAATTGCGGAGTAGCCAGGGGCGCAATTTCCCGAAGAACAGCTTCATATCCGAGGCAGGAGGCTTCACGCGCTCGACCGTAGTAGCAATGAACGCCTCAATCTGCTGTACCCCTTGAGAGGCTTGCTCGAACCCTGCCTCAACGGCTGACAAGCTGGCAAACAATTTTTCCGCTTTTGGCCGGTGCTGCTGCTCGAAGTATCCAAGGTTGCGGCAGAGATCGAGCGCGACGTATGTCTCCAGGCTATCGAGATAGGGATTGGCCTGGTCGCCTTCGATCCGCGCGGCCACGTAGGCATCGACTTGCATGGAGTCGACCTTCAAGACTTTCTCGGCTTGGCTTTCGATCGCTGCCAGGTTGTTGGCCGCGAAGCGTGAGAAATCACCCTCATCAAGCTCGCTGGCAGGCGCTTCGACAATTTCGCAGCCATGCACGAGGCAGCCTTGGGTCGCTCGAGTCATCCAGGGCACGCGGACATACGGTCGGGTGTGGGGTCGACCACTACCCCCTGCCATGTCCCCCAGCACGCATTTTGGGCAATAGCGATGACTGCGCCCAATACGCATATCCCGGCTCATCGACGCCGCCCCCAGCCTCCAAGTTGAGTGTCGTTCGGTCGTGATGTTGTAAGACTGCAGTACGTGTGGCTCGACGCCAGACCACTCGGCGAGGGTAGAAATAGCCTCAGGGCTGCCCGAGCGAACAGCGTGGGCGTTCGTATCTGTAAAATCCAGGAACTCGCGCACCGAGGAATATCCATTCGCGATTGCCAAACGCGAAAGCAAGCTCATGCGTGTTTCGTCTGAGTGGAAATCAACCGTCACAGGAAGGGTCATTTTTCAACCTTTTTGGAGCGGACACGCTTGGCGGCCGGAACAAGATCAATGAGGGCATTCTTTCGCTCGAGGTTGACCCACGACTCCGCAGTCATGATGTTTTCGGCAACGAGGCTACCTGACACGCGCCCATAGACGAATTCAAAGTCCTTGGGCCCGAGATGCTTGTGGCTTTTCGAAAGCGCCTTGTAGGACGCCGCGCGGATCATTTCGATCATGGTGCCTACGCCGCCATCCGTTGCCCGTACAAACCGGCCCAAGAAGTCATCCGTCAGGAGCTCTGGGGCAAGTTTCAAGCCGCAGTGATCGGACGCGATATCAGAAAGGATCTTGACGATCGCGACCTGGTCCGCGGGAAAGCCGTACTTTTCGAAACGCATCACCAAGGATCGATTTGCCAGCTGTTGATCGCCCGTAAACAGAGTTGCGAGCTCGGGGACGCCGCTTACGATCATATGCAGGGGCCATTCAGGGATCGAAAGCAAGCTCTTGAAGCGATCTTGAAGTCCCCTTACCGCGGCCTCGGAATTGCTCTTCATAAGATGCTGCGCCTCATCGAGGTGCAACAGGATGGTGCCCCGCAGCCGGAGTTGCTTCTTGAGCGTGCTGTAGAGATCGTCCTCATTTGAAGCGCGGTTTGCGGGCAAGCCCAGTTGTTGGAAGATATGGATCGCCAGATCCTTTGTGGTACACGCGCGATCAACCTCCAAGCCGATGAAGGGCATCATGAGCTCATTGAATTCATTCCTGTAGGGTTTGAATGCCTCGAAGCTGTTGAGTACGTGGTTGATGGAGGTCGTCTTCCCGCTCCCGGATTCACCGATAACGGCGAACAGACGACGGCGACTTCCACCGCCCGCCAAGCAATCCTGGGCGTGTTCCCAGAACTCCTCGATACGGGTGCGAAGGCTGTCGCTGCGATTAGAAGAAACGTAACGCTGATTCTCGCGCACACGGAGGCCACGGAGGTCGGCACCTTGGCTGTTCATATTAGTAATCCTCATCATACTGATTGAAATTGGATACGGACCGCGCGCTATCGGACACGTCGCCCTCGTCTTCGTTCACCTCCTCTGCGCCCTTCATCATTTTTTCCTTGGCGAAGAGATCGGCGCGATCCACCGTCAGGCCGAGATGAAGGGGGTCATCGGCAATCGGTCCTTCTTGGAGCAGGGGTACTGTGTCTTCGGATTTCGTCACCTTCCAAGACCCAAAGACCTCGGCTTCCCATTTCAGGAAGTCGGGGGCAGTTGGAATGCGCGGGGACAGACCGGCACGAAGGGTCGCGGCTTCGCCGTTTGCGCGAAGGCGGTTGATCGCTTCGTTCATTACCTTCAGGCCCTGTTCCGCCGCGGTGGCGTAGTGCGCCCGCAATTCGTTACGGGCGGCAAGCCACTCAGCAAGCGTGACGCTGTCGTCGATGCCGACCGTGTTGCGGGCGACATGCCATCCCTTGTCCGATTTGAAAGCAACGTGTCCTACACACTCCGGATCGAACTTGATCGGAATGTCGATCTCGCCGTGCTTGGTGAACATCCGCTGGAGCTCTGGGTCGTTGAAGGTGATACCCATGAAAGTGACCCCATAAGGCGTGATACGGCGCTCGGTCTTGTGGCCAAAGATCTGCAACATTTCAGTCGGGCCAGGCGGGTAGTCGATCTCATACTCCTTGCAAGCTTCGACCCATGCATTGTGGGGCGTGTTGCCGCCGAGGCCCGCGTGAGGCTTGTTGTGATAGATGTCGCAGATTGCGAAGATGAAGACCTTGATAAGCTCCTCGACCAACAGCGAGGCATGCTTCTGGGGATCGTAGTCGCCCTTGGCCACAACGTTATGGAAGGTCAGTCCGTCAAAATACGGCGCGATCAGAATGCCGATCGTGTGAAACAGCTTCTCGATGAACGGACGGCACGCGGGCTGTCCGGCGGGCGGGCGTGTAGCCTCAATCCTTGCCCGGCGCAGTACATCTTGGGTCTTATTCGAGATGAACTCCGTGCCATTGTCGTGGCTGATGAACCGGGGTCGAATTTTAGCAATCCACGGAGTTTGTGCGCCCACATAGTCCGAGATATGGCGCTTATCCGTCATGATCATACGGATGGTCGCGACGGCTGACGCACCGTTGGGGTTCAAGCTCGCCTTGAGGGCAAGCAATTGACGTGTGGCCACATCGATAGCTCCACCGAAGTAGATACGGACACGTGGGATTTTCTCCTGAACCTCCTGCTGCAAGACATTCCAGATGCCGGTCTCGACCAACAGAGACATCAGATCAACGTTGAAGAAGTCCATCTCGATGCGCTGGCCCGGTGCGACAACGTTGAAGCTACGGCGGATGTTCATGAACTTGCGGATCGCGAGTTTCTCTCCGAAACGAGCCGCCATGACGTGGAAAGCATCGAACTTGGCAATCATTGCCTCGAACTTTTTGCGCGAAACCTTGTCGACGCGTCGGGACGCTGGAAGCGTCTCGTTGTGGGCCTGCCTAGCCGCAATGTACGAACGGTAGGTAGCGGCCTTGGTTGGGCGGGTACGATCCAGGTAGCCGGTAGCCATTTTGTGCGCGAAGGCGATCGAGGCTGGCTTGTAGCTGTACAGCTTTGGACCCGGCCCATGATGACGCGGAAGGAGCGACATCACGTCCATGTCGCTGCCAATATACAGGTCGTACCAACGCTTGAACGTCTTCGCACTGGGGCGCTTGAACACAGTCAGCTTTGCGGATTGGTCTGCGCGTCCACGCATGCGCGCGTCATCGGCATTGTCTTCCAGTTCGACAGCTTCATCAACGATCTGCTTGCGGTACTTTTTGAGGTAAGGTTGCAGGGTTGCCTCAGTGAAGGGGATACGCTTTCCGAGCTCTTCACAGTCAGCCATGAAGCGCAGCACGTATTGCTCCCGCCACAGAGCAGTGGTCTGATGCTTGGGCGGACGATCTTCGAAATTGTCGTCTCCAAAAACCGCTCGGATGCCTTGCTGAGCGACGCTGTTGTAACCGTACGCAAGAACCGCTTTCTTGTTATCGAGCGCCGAGTAGATCTCCTGATGGGTGAGGAAGATTTTGCGCTCGGCGTTGTTCTCGGCTTGCATCATCCAGCCGAGATCGTCGCGTTTGGTTGGGATGAAGCACTCGTTGCGTTGCGTGCACTCGTAGCGATCGTTGTGGTTCATCGCGACGAGCGAGTGATGGAATTGGCGGGAAGGTACAGGCTGGAAGTCCATCATAAGATGCTCTCCTAGATTTTTTGGGGTCGGATCAGGCGCGACGCAGCCAGGTCAGCTCGTCAATCCGCCCGCGTGAGACAGGTTGGAGAACGCCGCGATCAATCAGACGCCAGATAGCAGTCCGGCGCTTCGCTCGGGGCCAGCAGCCCAACAGCAACTGACCAAAGCGGAAGGTGTCGGGCATTTTCAGCAAGATGTTGTGGAGGACGGCGCACTCCGCATCGTCGTGATGATCGCGGGACGACAGGAGGAAGAAGGCGTTTTCGAACGCCTCGTACGTGGCCTGCGCATCGGTTACCAATGCGACGGCATCGGCTACGCCAGGAGTAGCCGCTCCGTACTTGTCGACCCCCGTGATGCCGTTTGCGCAGATGCGATCCAGGAGTTGGAGCATCTCTTCGCGTTTGGGCTCATACTTCACCGCAATGGCAATACGCGTTCCGTCCGTCCATTCGGCGAAGTAGTCGAAGGTGTGATGACGGGCGGTTCCATCATCATCGACATATTCCACCTTCGGGTATTGGGAGATGAGCCGTGCAAGGCCCCGGTAGGTTTTCAGCACCAGGCTTACCCGATGCTCAAGCTCGCTCTCATGGTAGATAACAGTGTCACCATGAAATACGTGGCCACGAGCGGTTTTCGCCTGCTTCAGCGCAGGAGTACGAACGGCGAGACCGTGATCCGGTTCACGCCAAACCGTGGTCGAGCGTTCCGCCCTGTCGGTGTCGGCCCCACGGTAGTTGATGGATCCAGAAGGTGCACGATGAAGGTCGTTCAGCGTCAGTGAACCCGCAGGAAAGGACAACTCCTGCATGCCAGCGCGTTTCAGATAGAGATGTTTCGCAATCTTGTGAGTGTGAAGCACGGTATCGCTCCGAAAATTGGCAAAGCTTCGCCCTCGGGCATCGCGGCCCGCGAAAGTCGCCAGTTGTTTGAAAGGGGTTAGGCGGCGCGTACGCCGAGGATCGTTAGTACCGGTCGAACGACTTGAGGCGATTGCCGACCGCTGGGGAGAAATAGTCCTCCACTTCGCTCAGCATGAGCGTTTCAAGCTCGGGCACGCCGTCGGGGAGAAACACTCCCGCGAGCTGCCAGTGCTTCGTCCACACATAGCGACGTTTTGAGCGCACAAGACCGTTCCGTCGTGTGACGGCATTGCTTCCCGGATTTGACATGAAATCTATCTCGCCCTTATTTGCCGAAATCCCCGGACACCTTGTCGGTGGTTTCAGCTGTTTCGCCGCGTTCATCGCGACGAGGGCACAATCGTCTTTTTCAAAGTTAGCCGCGCCTGCCCAAATGAATCTGAATGTGATTCATTTGGGTTGTAAAATACAATCAAAGATTGCGACGCTAAAGCAGCTTCTTCTTGCGAAGTCACGGCCTGGACGTCGCTTCCAATGAAAGCAACGCAGCTTGGACGATTTGTCGGATAGACGGTCAGTGTCGGGAAGCGTCTTGAGCGCGCAAGTCGTTAAGGCCGGTGGCCAACGAAACCTAGTTAGCGCTCTGCGCTGTGCAGGGTATTCGAAAGAACGACATTGCGCTTCCCTCTGACGGTTGTGCTAATACGAATGACACCGGCAATAGGCAAAGTCGAGATCCCGAGGTTAACCATTCGTTAATGAATGGAAACATGGTTAATGATACATCGAAACGTGTTTTAAACGCCCATCGCTACGTCCTTACCTCACCGAACTCCCTAGCAGGAATCTCGCGCCACATCATATTTCAATGGGAAGATAGGGATTTTCTGTAAGGCTCGACGCGATCCTGCAAGGGCTATCGGTCCTAAGCTGACATGTGAGTTCGGACTGTGAAATGGCTGCTTTGCCGTGCACCGACGAATTGGTGGGAACTCGGCCAAGTGAAGGGACCTCTTTCGAAATGGAGAAAGCCGACCAGGCTTTCGCCCGGCCGGCTCTCGATCAGCAGCAGCAAATCGAACGTTCGCGGATTACGACGCAGCACGGAGGTTAATGAAATCTCCGTCGGACGCTTCTGGGTCGCGTGGCAAAATGACGTCATCTGGTTCTTCAAGCGTCGTCAGCAAGATATCTCTGAATCCAGCACTCCCAGCGATGGGTGCCTCCATGGGTGTGACCATGTGGAACAATTGCTTCGTCAGAACTACGCCCTGAAATGGCTTGAGGTGTGCAACGCGTTCGATCGAGCGAAGATTATGGGCGAGGATTGTGTCGCCGCCGATCAGACCTTCGGATTCGTCGATTACGTTTAAGATGACCAGCGGCTCGTCGTCTTTGTGAAGCCAGATTGGGCTGCTGAACGTCGGCTTGCCGAGGTCGGTGAAATAGCGAACGCAGTGAACACCGATCGTTACCTCTTCCTTCATGAAGGTATAGGCAGCCAACATCAGGCTAAGGTTTTTTTGAACCAACCGCTGAAAAGCAACGCTGGCGATTGCGTCGTTTGCAATGGGTCCGAAGATGCGTACCTTCCCGCCGTCCAAGGGATTGGCGAGGTATGTCTGAGAGTAGGTCTGGTCCTCAGCAATGGAGATCGCGCCGGTCGTCGGGCGCATACGCAGCTTGAGATAGGCGCGGCGGCGAGTATCGCCGTAGGGATCAACATCGAGGCTGCGGTAGGTTTCCTGGAAAACCGCCCGGTCGCTCTCATTTATCGCATAATAGCTCTGAGGCAGGATGGCCCATCCACCGCCGCGAATGGCAGCCTCGGCTTCGTCGCCGCCTTTCTCTGCCGAAAGAGAGCCGGCAGCGGCTTCGAGGAACGTTGTAAAGTGGGGCATAATTTTCACTCCGATGTTGCGGACGCTCTCTGTTTCGGCGTCACACACAACGTCTGCCCGAGTAAAAAAGGACATGGAAGAGGCGCAAAAAATCGATAATTATTACGAATTAAGTAGCAAATATTTAATTGATGAAATATTGCTGGCATCACTTCTGCTTGCATTTTCGTGAGGGGTTTTCGCGTGGGTTGCTATGGATGAGGAAGCGCGACCGGGGCGCCCGCGGAAAGATGCTGCGGCAATTGCACAGCCGACGCTTGAGCTCGTGCTGGCTTATTTCGCTGACTATACTCGCATAATGGACAGCGGTCGGCCGTGGATCTACCGCGCAGCCGTCCAAAACCGTCATGAAGATGTGGACTATTATGCGGGCGTCGGCGCAACGTCAGACAACTGCTTGGAAAAGATCGGCTTCCGCGGCAAGCTGTATGCGCTTTACCTTATTGAAAGACACCGTAATCGATTAGGAAAGACCGCCGCCGACCTCGCTAAAGCTATCGTATCAACGAGCTCTCGAAATGCGTCCGTCGAAGTTAAGAAGCAACTGGAAAAGGATGCCGAAAGAAGAGCCCTCATCAGCGGTTTTAGTAGGCTTCTGTCGACAAAGAACATCAAGGCTCTGCCGAGGGACGGCGACAGAGATGTTTTGCGGGCTTGCGCGGTCGTATACTTCGCGGACCTTTTGCTATCCGTAGGCTGTAGACAAGGCCGTACCAGTGTTGAAGCACGACTAGACGCGTTGCTCGCCAGTCAAAGTGAGTTTCCCGACGTCAGAACCTGCTACGAGCACCTTCTACGCGATTTTGAGATCACGAAGAGCTTCAAGGAAAATCAGAACAAACCGTTCCCGCCGACACGTTTCTCCTCTCAGGCTGAAAAGGCGCTGTCGTCGCCGAAACCCGCCAATGAACCAGTGCCTACTCCACCGGGGCCCGCCCCGGCGGCCGCTCGGTCTTGGATGGACGAAGAGTTTCGTCGACAAATCACTGATAGCACCCGCACCTATCCAGAAGAGCAAGCTAAGACGGAGCTCGGGGCGCTAGCGCGAGAGTTACATGACAAACTAACAGATCGGTCGAAGCCCCAGAAGCTGGCAATCCTCCAAGGCGCGCCTCACAGCGGGAAAAAGAGCGTCATCGCCGAGATGCTACGGGAGATCGACCGAAAGTCAAAAAACGCAACCCTCATGGGGTTGGTAGACCGTGATGATGACGTTATCGAACTTCCGGTCATGGCAATTGTCGCCCGATCGCGCGACCAGAACGCTCTTGCCTTGTATATTCGGGCCTTTCTTCAAAGGTTGGACGACATCGAAAATGCTGTTGTGCCCTATTGGGCGACGAAGCCCGGCACGCCCGAATTGGAAAGCTATCACAGCGAGCTTGTGAAACAAGCGCGTGAAGCCGGGGGAATGGTTTCGACCGAACGAACGCTGGCCGAAATCGCCCGCCTATCCGCGCGTCATCCTGCTTGCTACTTCTTCGCCGATGTCGACGGATTGGGCAGAGATTCCATCCTCAAGCTCCTTCTCGGCTACGAAGCGACACGGTTGTTGAATATTCTCAATAACCACCGCGACACGCGGATCGTTGTGTCTGCCTACGATCGGTCCGCAGCTCCAGAAATACGGCTCGACTTGGACGAAGCGGCGGTGATTCAGGAACCGGTCCCCAATCCCGAGTTGGGGAGGCTGACCCGATATTGGCACGGGAAATCGGCGAAGCCAGTCAGAAAAGAGCTGGTGACAATCTGGCAAACGCTTCGCGACGAACTCAAACTCACGGAACGCCATCAGAAACTTGAAGGCGAATCCCTTGTCGTTGCCGCCGCAATTCTTCAACATTGTGCCCAGGAAAAGGGCCGGTACGGAAAGCGGATCGATGAAACGGTGTCGGCGATTGCAAGTTTCGCAAGGAAAAGAAACCAGGCTGAGCTAACTGCGAAACTCTCCGCGATCCTGCTGTCAATCTTTGAAGCCGAGAACCTGCTTCCCGCGGTCTCTTTGATCTTGGCCGCTGAAGATGGTCTGTTGCGCGGAACGCTGATCAGGAGCTTGGAGTCGTGGAAGATCGACGCTCCCGACTTCTTCCGGCTCAGCACCGAGGGTCAGGATGATGTCGAGTTAAAGCTTAAGCGCTTTAAAGATTTGGCGGGTGGCTTCTTTCTACGACAAGAGAGGAATGTAAGGCTCGATGAGCATGAATTTGGACTCGATGAAACGGAATGGAGGTTGGAAAAGAGCCTGTTCGGCGATGAATTCCACCCTTTGTCGGACGCTGACGTCGAAGGACTTTTGGTGTGGTCTTTCGATCCGGCGGTCCGCACCAGTCTGATCAGACAGCTTCAGATCGAAGGTGGTCAATATGACATCCTGTTCAGACAAGCGAATCGACTGGTCGCCCGTGCTGCTCGTCGCCGAGCTCAGCATAAAAAGGTCAACCTTCCGACGCCATTCTCTATGCAGCCGCAAACAGACAGCGCCCGGGACATTCAAGCCTACATCTGCCTCCTGGCCAGCATTACGGAAAAGGACATTGTGAGAGATGGTGGCGCCGAAGCATCATTGTTCGCTTCGACGGAGAGCATCTTTTCTCTTGGGGGCGATTTCAATGGCGGGGTTGCACTCAACTTTGCCTATTTCGGTTTGCTTCGAGAGGACATCGATCGCGACTTCCGCCTTAGCATGGTATCCGATCAGGACATGCTCAGGCTGCGCCTCTATTTGTTGATGCTCCTGCCGAAGGGGCAGCATCATTTTGATTTTATCGCTGCACTACCGGGAGATGGCAGCTTGCCCGGCGCTCTTCCTCCGAAGATCCCGGATCATATTGTCGCGACTTTCGACCCCGACACAATTGTGCGCCTGTGCGCAACTATCGCCATCTCGGCCTTTCACGCGCATCAGCCGAAATTGATCGATTATGCGCAAAGGTTACTTGATGAATACCTGATCTCGCAATGTGGGGCGATAGAGAAGTACTATCCATTTGTCGCTCAGATGATTGAGGATATCGCCCACGTCTGGTTCGCAAAGCTCGATTGGATGTTCTCTTTTCGGAAAAACGAAGATTTCGATGACTGGAAACCTCTCATCGACGAGCTGTTAGGCAAGCAACTCTTCGAGGACCTGAGCTTCGAGAATCCGAAGGGACTCTTGGCCATTTACGACGAGCCCGGTGGGGCTCAGAAGCTCAGGGTTTGGATGCGGCTGAAGTTTAGGGAAGCCGAGGTTCTTCACCTAGAATCGGCGCACGAGAAGGCGCGCGAGATAATGAGAGCTGTGGTGGAGCTTGATAATTTCATCAGCGCTGAGAAAAAGCTGATAGAGCCGCTTGTCTTCAGCGGCAGAACTGCTCGGCGGTTCATAAGATATGCTTTCGGTGAACCGCTGATAAGGTCGCCTCATGTCACTTCCTCGTTTATCGAAGAGAGTGCCAAAGCGATGATTGAGGTTAACATATCGAGACAAAGGCGTTTTGCAGGTGTCGACAGAATTGGCGTGCTGATTGATCTCGCCCGCCGCCATGTTTTTGAGGGTAATGTCACGAAAGCCGTCGGTTATATCACCAATGCCAACATTCGTGCTCGGCGCGGGCCGATGAGTTACTCGGCTCGCCTGGAACTGCTCGCATGTCTGTCTTCGATCAGGTTGTGGTGCGCGCTGAGCGGTGAAATCGAGGGCCAGCGAGAGCAAAGACAATTTTTGCAAAAGGCGCGAGAAAGCGCGTTGAAACTTATCAACCTTGGGAATGTCGTAGATTCTAAGTACTTTCAGTCGATAGGCAAATTTTTGGCAGCGAAAGCTTTTGTCGAGCGTATAAAGCTCTCTGATGCCGCCCGGAGTACCAAGGTAAGCCGTGCTCTAGCGATCTGCTCTGGAGATCTAAGGGAGTGCGCGGAATGGCTCAATCGCATAGGCGATCGGCTCTATTACAAAGCAATTGGCGACTTGATTGAAGACATCGAGAACATTTAAGTCATGGGAACCTGGGAAAGCTGCCCGGTAGCGGATCTACAGTTGTTTCTCCAATGAAGATGAAACCGTGGTGCCCCCTGTTGAGATCCTGTTCGGTGGGACTTTGCAGACTGATCCCCCTTCGTGGAAGAGGGCTTACATGCGGTACACGAAAACTGAGGAGGTTCCGATTGGTGACAACGGAGCGACATTTGTATTTGGGGCGTCTAGGATGACCGAGAAATTTGTGCTTATTGCTCTCTACAGGTGATGCGCCTATCTCAAGGTCATACCACTGCCACGGGGTTAGGCTTCTACGCTAACCGCCTTAGGGGACCTTCGGGTCCCTTAAGTTTTTCTATGGTGTCGAGTTTTCAGTACCAACGCACCGCCGAGGAAGACGCGCGCAGGTGGCGGTCCTGTAACCATATGCTGACGATCGCATGCATTTGTTTACAGGACTTGGGTCGATCGCGACGACAGTAGGTCGGACATGTGCCAGTTGGAGCACAAGTGCCGCCTTGCAGTCGTCAGGCGGTGATGGCCGCTTCCGGAAACCGCAGGCCTTCCATTTTCGCGTACCACACGTCTTCTTTTGGGTTGTAGATCCCCGGAAGCGGATAGCATTCGTTGATGAGCAGATAGTCTTTGACGTTAAACGTCGCTATCGCTGCACGGTGAACCAGTGCTGCAGCGGCGATATGAATATCCTGACCACTGCGCGGTCGCTTCGAGTCGGGGCGAGGGACGATCAGGTTCCTAAGGCGAGGGTCGGCACTGAGAGTCCCCCAGACATCGATGACGTGCTTGTCCGTTGGAATGATTGGGATTCCGCCTGAAGTCAGCTCATTGTACCAAGCGCTCAGTTTGACAGCTTTTAAAGGATCCCGGCTGCAAACCTCCGTAATCCCCTTCTGCAGTTCCATCAATGCCGCGGCCGGCAGGAGGATGTTGTGTGCCTTGAGTATGAAGTTGACGACCATCGGATCAGGCTTCGCCCGAGAGGTTTCGCTGAGAACGTCGGTATCCAGTAAGAATGCCATGTCCATTTAGCTGTCTCGCTTTAGAGGGACGGCGGAGCTTCTGCGGATTAAGGGTGGAAAAGGATGGTTAATAAACGGTAAGCGACGTTTTGAAAGGAGTGAAGCGAAGTAACCGGCTCATCGCCCCTACCGCTAATTTGAAATCGCGCCTGTGTTGACTGGGAATTTGATGGTATAGAAGTTCTTGTGAAAACACCTGATGCGAGCACGATGTCCTCAAAGGAAATCATTTCCGTAAAGTCCGAAGACAAGGAAATCCGCAATTTCCTTGAGCGGTTGGTCGCGGCTGGTTCTTTGACGATTAATCTCGATTCCGAGCAATTCGTCATCGCGATACGACGTGAAAATGTGTCCGGAGACGGTAGAGCGTTTCTCACTGGCGGCGGCCCTGACGGTCGAGACTAGGCCTCGCGGACCGAATCACTTGCCTGAAGGTGACGGTTTTCCATCAAGCAAAGCGGGCAGTTCCATCTGTCGACCTCACGACATGGGTTCTCCGAACCGATTTGCGAGCACGCAAGTAGCTGCGAGCTTCGTTATACCGATTCACTGCGCGGAAAGCTGTGTGCACAAGTAACAAATGCTCGCGTTTACAACCTCTTTGTTGCATGTTGCCTCAAAGGTAGGGCAAGAAGTTGCAATTCAGGTTTCTGGCATCGCTTATCGTATTCATAGGCTCGTATTTCCCACTGAGCTTGATTCTGCTCGCCCAAGACTTCCGATACGAATTGCTGTGGGCACCTTTGTGCTGGCCCGGTACAGCGGGCTGCGTGCTTCCTCTCCAAAACGGAGTCCTTTCCTTCGGCGTTTTCCTTGTTTGCTTGGTATGCCTTCTGTTCTCTCTGGGCGTTTTATCAACCGTAACGCCAAAAACTCCCGTAAATATCCATGAAGCAAAATATATCCCGGCAGAATTGATGGCATATACTCTACCATATGTCGTCTCGTTCATGAGTCTTGAGTATAAAGATACGGGGAAATTCGTGGGCCTTCTCATATTCTTAGGTTGGATGTTCATCATCACCTACAGATCAGGGCAACTGATCCTTAACCCACTCCTCATTGTGTTCGGGTGGCGGCTTTACGAGGTCACGCTCTCGTATCCGGGGAACAGCCAATCTCGTATTACATCTTGGGCGCTATCGAAGGCAGACCTGCAGCCCGATACCCGTTGCAGTGTCGCCACCATCCAGGACGTCAAAATCATAAAGTCGATTAGAGTGGAAGGTGACGACTGATGCCAGCACTAGAGGAATTACGGGCTCTTGATCTCGCGGATGCCCATGTGACCTTGTGGACGATTAAAGGCCCGACCGGACCCGCAGCGGAAGCCCCCCGCTTTTCGGGTCGATGGGTGGATACGACAGATGAGGTCGACGCCGCCTTGAAGGAAACCTTTGCAGCCGAGCTCGCGAAGATTGAGGAGGTGCTGGAATACAGCCTGCTTGCCCAGAATAATGAAGCTAGCGCACTACAGATCCCCGCCGATGAAACACATGCCGGCTTGTTGCTAGACGAAATAGCTGCCGAAGTGGATGGAAAAAAAGCCTCCCAGGTCAATCATCTACTCAACTCAAAATTCTACGTGGCGAAATTCATTGTCGACGACCAGATCGCTTACGCAGTTCGCAAAACAGAACCCAGTTGGAGGACCAAGAAAGCTCTGTCCTTCAGGAGCCTGTATTTCGCGGACGAGCAGTTGGCGATCGATAATCGGCCGCACTTTGAATTGGGTAAGACGTTCGATTTTATCGTTTTTGATCACACGGTCCTCGTCCGAAATAAGAGCGCATTCGAGTCCTTGCTGCGTTACAAAAGCACCCAACGTGACGACTTTGTAGAGCTTCAAGCAGAAGAGGAATTCTTGAGCGCATTTGTCGACGTCGCGCCCTTGGTCGAATACGTTGGAGACAACAAGATTCAATTGAGACGTGCCTGTGCGATCCGTGACAAAGGCCACTATCGCGATGCCGAATTCATGCAGCGGCTAAGGGATAACCAGGCCGAGTATGGGCTGGTCATCCAGTTCGACGATGATGGGAAGATCATTGTGACACCGGAAACATGTCCGCAAATTATGAAAGCGCTCCTCGACCATCGCCTAAAGTCAGGCTTCTCGACCTTGGTTTACGACGTCCAGGACACCACACCCGTCCACGTGTAGTGGCTGAGATCAGCTCATATGGGGGCGGCGTGTTCCTGGTTTTTGCCGCCCCTTACGGGTTGAGTAGCTGCAGAGCAACGCTTCACCATCCACCCGGCTTTGACGAAGCGCTCCTGCGACCGCAACGGTTGCCGGCCGCATCTCGCTGCCACTCGTATTGGCAATTCCCTGGGTAATTTGGGTAGTAGCCGCCACCGCAGTCATTGTTTGCGCACACTGCGATGGCGGTTCCTACCAAAGCAACAGCGACGACGGCAGCCGCGGCTTGATTTTCCTGCTGGACCATATTGACGCACTCGATCGGATCGATGCGGCGGCGAGCCAGTTCACCCGTCAGGTCTTGCGTGAAGGCTAGATCGGTGTTCGTTATGAACGTCCGACAAAGCGCCGACTTGGTCACGCGCGCAGGATCCTTGCGAAATTCGGCTTGAGTGGTCGTGCAACTCGACAAGGCAAACGCCATCGCCGCGGCTAGGCTAAGCCGCGCAAAGATAACAGATTTCAATTGTAATCCCCCATTTCCCCAGGGGATCATGTCACAACTTGTCGAAGAGTCCAGTCTGCAATGCTAGGCTGGCGTTGCTGCGCTGGTTGCCAGTTAACGCACGAAGGCCGTGGCGCGCTGGGCACACGGTCGCTCGGCGTTGCAACCGATGCCCGTCGAAGCCGAGCCAATCGAAATCGGTCGGCGGATCGGGCTGGCGCGCAGGCGGCGGCACTCAATCGGTCGTCGCGCGGGTGACACAATTCACGGGCGCAGGCTGTGATTTGCAAGCGCCAGGGTCCGTGAAATCCTGTTCCTGGATTAGGCCGGTTACCAGACCCCACGAAAATTGCTCATCCCACGGGACCTCGTATACCCCCTCCTGGCTATGGGCCTTCTCAACCAGCTCGGTTTTGATGCCCATCTCCGAGAGATAAGTTGCGATCTCGCGTTTAGCCTTGCGCATCATCCGTTCGGCACGCTTGGCGTCTTTCATGGCCTTGAACGATTTGTTGTCCCTCGAATAGATAACCATGAATCCCTTGTGCAACCCAACCACGTTGCCCGGAGCGTTAAGCCGGACCACCCCACCGCCGAAAAGATAGACGCAGCCCGAAATGCAGTTGATCCCGTAGAATCTGGGAGTTCCAGGGACGAAGGGTATCTTTCGGCATACACTCGGTTTCGCCTGGCATTTGATAGTGTCGGCATAACCGATTGCGACTGTCAGCTTTTGTTTCCTGATGATCCGGCCGAGTTCCAAAGCCACCCCGCGATCCCCACCGTTCGACGCAATCACGATCGGCAAGCGACGAGATCCAAGCGTCTTGAGCAGTTTCCGGAAGGATGCCGCCGTATCGGGTTCAATGGAGCCTGCAGCGAGGATCCACTCCGGGCAGGTGGGCTCACATTCGGGCGAGGAACTTCGCACAATCTGGAAGGTCATCGGATGATCCGGAGCATACGAGGAGGCTAGGGCGTCGGCAAAGGGGAAAGGCGCAATCACGATCGCTAGCAGAAAGGAAAGAAGGTTGCGCATGGTGGCCTTTCTCAGATGAACTTGCAGCCAAGCATCACACCATGCTTTTGAGGCTTCCTGTCGCAGCTTAACGGCTTGGTCGCAGTGCTTCAGTTCGGCCGCACGCTCTTCCTCAATAGAGCGGCTGAGCCACCGTGCGTTCGGCCTACAATCCGGCTCCAATGGCATGTGCCTCATTCTATAGACGCTCATCGGTTCCCCCACCCACTACAACCTGGACATTCAACATCTCATAATGCAATCTATAGTCAAGGCTTATTTAGGTGTCACTAAACTGAGACATGTGCTATCGTCCAGCGTGAAGAGAACGACTTTAACCCTCGGAAGCGTCGGATTGGAACACAGGGCGAAATCCCAGGTCAGCGCAGGCCGCATTTGCGCCCATTCCCTTCATCCGCAACGCGTCTGTCTTGGAACATGCATGTCGTCGACGGTCTCATACGCCGCCGTTTGACGAGGAGCTTTGGGCTTCTCAGGCCCAAGTCTGAAAGCTTCGTTGTCATGCCCGCAACAGATCGGGCTTTCACTCGACGCGCAATTTGTAGGATTCACCATAATGACCCGGAACTAGTCACTTCCTATGACGGTTTATACCCGAGGCCTTTTACGAGGGCCTCCGCACACTCTGTCCTCGGCCCCGTCTCGCCTTTCGGGGCCGCTTTTTTAGGACGCCGCGAAGCTTTTTAGAATGCCAGCGGTTCTCGCTTGTCCTGACCCCATTTCGCCGATCGAGATCAGGCACGAGCTTCACGAATGTGCCCAAGTGAAGTCTCTTAATCTCGGCCGAGCTCCATCGATAGTCCCCGGAATGGAGCCTATTGGCACTGCGCCGGCCTCGCTCACCCGGACGGGGCAATTCTTTGAACTTAGCGGCCTCAGACCTAGGTCTGATAACCCCTCCGCAAAGGTCCTAATCCGTCGTCGAACTTGAAGCCCTCTGCGTTGCTAGTGGAGTAATCAACCGGCATGCGTGGCCTTTAAAATGACGCCGAATGAAATCCCGCACTTTGTAAATGAGTTGCTTGCGGCCGGGTGCGAGATTACGGCCCTTGGCCGAGAGATGTACGTCATAGATGAGGCGAAGGGGTCCACAACCGAAAAGATTCGTCGGATTACAGAGAAATATGGGGACCGGGATTCGCTGAGACTGGAGATCGTCGCCCACCTCTGGTCGATTGGTCGATACATAGAGCTAGGGTCCGAAAGCACGCGGCAGTAGGACCCAATCGCGGACGAGGAAGCCTATTTGTCGAAGCGATCTAGAAAGGACATCAAAAGCCGCTCAACAATGATCATGAGGTGATACAGAGCGAAAAGGCAAACCGCCGCAGCGAATGCCAAGTATCCGAAACCTAACGTCCATACACACTGTTCAGTTGTGCAAGGATCGTTGTTTACGATGTACGAATAAGACCACGGCACGAACGCTGAAACCGCGAGGACGATCATTAATCTGTATCTGATCACGAAACGAACCTCCTTATGGCCTCTGCGAAGCTAACGCCGAGCGCCATTGCTCAATGCCGGTCACGCCAGGTGCCCGATCCCCATCAGCTCCCAACGCTTCACGTCGTCGGTCAACGCAGCGTGCCTACGCTGGTGGCGCTATCCGTGCTTGCGGTCGGTCTCTACCTTTTCTTGGATTACTAGAGGTACTGCGCACCCGCGTCCTGACGCAGATCGGCCAGAGGCTCGAAGAGTAGCTTGGTAGCCCAACCTTCGATGCCGTGCTCAAGCTGTCGCTCCAAGGCCCGCTCGCCATTTGCGACATGCCTTGGCTGCCTCGCTATCTCGCGATCCTTTTCCTGTTTCATGCCTATTTGGGATTTTTATACGGGGTCGGTGATCAATTACCCTTCTTCACCGGAATACTGGTTCGACGGGACGAAGATCTACTTCGACGCGAGCCAGTCGATGCGCGCGCGCTTCATGCTCTCTCTGGAGGATAACAGCGCGCCGACGGGTGGCAGAAACAAGGTCCTGCGGCAATTCAATGAGGTGGCGTCAATGTCGTGCAGTTTCTGCGACCTGGTGCGGCCAACCCAGTCCTGGGCCGACATCATCATCATCGACAGCCGATGGCCGCAGGTCCAGATCCTGGCGGAAGGCTTCTTCAATGTGGCGGCCGGGACGATGTTGTCGTCGACGTACCTCTTGACGGCAATGGCATGTTCCCGCTGGTCAAGTACATCACCGCCCACGGGTCGGGAGGCAATCAGACGCTGGCTTTACCGTATTCGGGAGCTGGCAGGCGATGTATCGGCTGCCGTTCATCAAGCGGCTGAAAAACATCTACAACGGCCAGGCCCATGCCGCGGCCGCGTGCGCCGTTCCAGTCATAGCCAATGGCTATTTCCGACGCCGGATGCGGCTACGGCCAAGTCGGATCTCCACCATAATTCGCACCAGCCATCCTCTCACATCCGAGGTGTCGAGGAAGTCAGCCACATGGTCGATAGCGTGCTCCAAGGTTTGCTCAAGCAACGCGGTTGCTGCCTCCGGTGAGGCCGTGAGGCTGCGAGCCCAGGCAGAAAGCTCGGGAAGGAGGTCCACGACTTGCGTGCTGCTGCCGCCGCTCGAAGGCGGTGAAATCTGGGTATGCCGGCAAGCGTTTCTCAGCCGGAGTTCAAGTTCCCATGTATCGCGGGTCCCGCTCATGTAGAGCGAAAGCGCCTCTCGCGCCAGGCATTCTCCCTCGTCGCTATGCCGCCCAATGTTTCGCGCGGCCACGACCTTTTCAAAGGCCGAGGCGATGACAGTAAAACCTTCAGGAAGGACGTACCCTGACTGCGTTTGATCAAACATAGCGCAATCTCCTCCAATTGGGGCGAAAGCGCTTATGATCTCCCAGCCGCCGGAGCCCGTTTTAGTGTCCAGCGATGGACGTATTATGCGCCGCTAAGGCGCACTTGGCGAATCTTATTCCGCATCCGGCCGCACTGATCGCACCGCGGCAATCCTCCTCGACAAGTATCAGGAGCATCGATGAGCCACAGCGCTCAGCAAGTTCGCGATGTCTCGTCGGGCAACTGGAATCTCGTGAAACCCCATTCGCGCTCGCGCGTTATTCCCTCGATGATGCGGTGAGGTATAAAATGTCTATTCATATGCGAGATCTCAGCGAGGCTGTGCTTGATTTGCTTTATTGCCGTCCGACAGAGCCGGAATTGGATCACGAGCAGCATTTGCTCATTCAGGCATACCGATCGGGCCCAGCCTCTGAGGCTGCCTGTGAGCTTGCACGCTGTGGGCAGCCAAATCCTGACGGCGCACCGATTGCGTCCCAACTGGTTGGCGGTAGAATGTTGCGTCTGTAGAAGTCGAACGCTCAGACCGAAGGCTCTGGACCGTTGCTGGTTTCGATCTGGAGCCTTCTCACATCAAGATCACAATCCTGCTGACGACGATCAGCGCAGCTCCGGGCCAAGCCGGCAGCGCAGCGATCCAATCTAGTAAACGGCCACGGGCAGTTATCTGCTCAGCGGGAAGATCTCGCTTTCGGTCCGGTTCTCGTATGAGACCTTCAACCAGAGTGGTTCTCATCAGCCACATTAGCGCAGCGATCAGCCCGACCGGGCCCAAAGCATCTATTCGCTTCTGATCTCCAAATAACCACCCGCATCATTGCGGTACAGCGGTTGCTAGCTACTAGATCTGTGTCGGATCCTCGATTCCGGTGTCGGAACGGACGCACTCTGCGATGATGTCACAGAAATCTCTGACGAGCCGATGACGAGCTTTTTCGCGCTCTTCGGGCCCCAGCGATGCGATGAAGGGCATTTCGTCTGATAACGCCAGCATAGCGGTCAAGTTCTGGTTCAAGACTTTCCGCGACGTGGAAAATGGCTCACGCATGTTTCGCAGCAGGCGCTGTATCGCTGTGGGATACCGGGTCAGGCCGGCCGCCAAATACGCGGACAGTTGTTCATCAGAAAAGGTGCGTATCGGCAATCGTTGTGGAACGGGCGGCGGCGAATGCCATGTGCTCGCTGCGCCCGGAGCGACTGCAAACACTGATTGGGAAAACCGCTCGTCTCGCTGCTGCCGCCGCAACAAGTAGGCGAGGACGATGGAAGCTATGAGCCGGCGTACGAACGAGCGCCGAATATCGGGCGACCAATTCACTACTAATCTCCGCAACGCTTCCGCTCGCTGGTCTGCGGACACAACTACCAAATCCACCATTAAGAAAGAGGTAAATCCGATGAACAGTACGATGTTCCTCGCCTATGCGAGGCGCGCGCCTTTTGACGGCCGCCTGACGCTATCCCAGATCGACGGCATGAATGCGATCCTCGACGAGTGGGATCGGCGCCAGTCGACCGGAAAGGTGATCGACAACCGGTGGCTCGCCTACATGCTGGCGTCGGTGTTTCACGAGACGGGCGGCACCCTGCAGCCGGTGATCGAAAACCTCAATTACTCGGGCGAGCGCCTGACCAAGGTCTGGCCGTCGCGCTTCCCGACGATCGCCAGCGCCAAGCTCTTTGCCCGAAACCCGCGCACGCTGGCGAACACGGTCTAGCCAACCGTCATTGGGCGCCGTGTTGCCGAGCCGGCCCTCCATAGTGCCCCTACCACAGCCGGATCAGTGCATCACTGCGTCATCCAGCGCGTTTATCCACCCCCGCCGCTCAGCCTCTTCGGTAATCTGACGAAACACTCTGTCCTCTGAAGCATGAGGGAAAATCACGGTCGCGGCCATAAGCAACAGATGCAGGTCTACGTCGTCCAATTCTGCAAGCTTCAAGTCCTCTTCCATGTCAGATCCTCCCTTGAAACGAGAAAGGCTATGACGCAGGTCACCGTGGCCGCCGGGCGCAAAGTGCCCCCTTAAAAAGTATGGCCTCGCCGGGGAGAGCGAGGCCATTGGGCAGCTTCATAACCGGAGGGGTCGTGAAGGCGTCATCCTGATCGGGGACTCAGGCTGCCATAGGCGAGAAACGCCGACGCTGCTCTTGAGTTCCCGTCTCCGCAGAAAAAAATGGCCCCAAAGGCGACTAAGAAGCCATTAGTGTCGCGCTTTTGTCGAGCCGGCAGGATCGCCAGCCCGCCTATACAATCGCCGCGCTTGAAATTGGTTCCTCGCCAGCTTTGATTTTCTCCTCGTACGTCGCAGCGTAGGGAAGGGATGATCGCCTTCCTAACGCTATTGGAGAGTTTCGTGCCACCGCACATCCACGAACCGCCCGATAGACCGAAGGTAAGCGATAATTTCAAACTTCAGAGGGGCGCGATCGCCATATCTCTCGCCGATCCGGCGAAGTTCCTCTTTTGCTTCTTCCTGCTCGTCGACACTGCCGAGCACATACATATCGTGACCAACGGCATTGATATCGCAACCGGCGGCGATGACTTCCGCCACAAAACTCGGGATTTCAGTTGCACTCATTTCGCGCTTGCTTTCGACCATGGCAACTCCTCGCTAAAAACCAAGAAACGACGGCGGGAGCGACGGGTTCCGACAGGGCAAAGGTGCTTCCTGTTGACCAGACAACAGAATGGCCCCGATGGGGCGTCGGGGCCATTCAGTACGCGTCATCATCATGAGGCTCCAGGAGAAGGGGTTGCCCTGGAGCCGGCTGTGATCCCGGGGAGGATCATTGCTGTGCCTAAAACAGCGGATGCTTTAATTTAGTTCCCTATCGACCGTCAAAGAAATGGCCCCGTCCGGGGAGAGCGGGGCCTGAGGGCGGCTTTCGCCAATTAGCTCCATTCCTGGGACTAGTGGATGGAGCTCAGCCCAAATCCCGCGGGGGTAAACGGATCGTAGGCGAACAGAAAACGGCCGGAGGCACCGAAGGTTCCTGACGCCAAAAAAATGGCCCCAAAGTGTAAGCAAGGGGGCCAAAGTTCGTGCTTGTGCCAACTGAGCCCTCGCGGAGTGGAGGGATGGACTCGCCCTCTAAAACGACCAGCCCTGGGGACGCATTCTGGTTAAAACGGCAATCTGAACAGTGCGTCATACTCCTCGGCGGGTGCGCTGCGCGATCTTGAACAAGTGCGGCAGTTTTTACGTGAGCCAAGCGCCAATAGCCTTGTTCGATGCGCCTTGGATTTTCGTTTATATCGCCTTCCTCTTCATCCTGCACGCATATTTTGCCGTGCTAGCACTGCTCGGTGTCTTCACACTGTTGGTACTGACCTTTAATTAGCGAACTATCGTTGCGCGCTCCGTTGCGGTCGCTTGAAAAACACGCGAGCCGTCGAAACCAAATATTTGAAGCGGGCCGGCGTAACGCCACCGTATAGCCACCGACATAGCCGCGTTCGTTGATTTCACGAACCGGTCGACTGCCCGCGAGACCGGAATAGGTATTTATCCACTTGCGCCGACGGATGCAGGGACCCACCGTGAAGGAAAGGAAAGCGACCGCCGGTGAGGGATATGAGGAACGGGAATACAAAGATCAAAAATGAGCGAGTGAGCTGCATATGGGTAATCGATCCAAAAAATCGCAGATCAGAGGGCGTACGTTCAATGAGCGAACTAACCGCATAGGAGTGCATGCCGTTGGTACAATCTTCCTTGCAGACTTCCAGTGGCTCTTCCGCCCTCAGGAAGTCTCTGATCTCGGGATAGATGCGGTCGTGGAAATCCTTGACAACGATGAACCAACGGGACGGCTGATCGCGCTCCAAATCAAGACGGGTCCATCATACTTTCGAAAATGGGGAGACGGCTATGCTCTAACCATCGAAAAAAGACATATCGAATATTGGATTAAATACTCCATACCTGTGTACGTCATCATTGCCGACCCCGAAAGAAAACTCTTCCTCTGGCAGAAGGTTGAACGGAGGCTCTGCACACCTACGCGCGGTGGCTGGCGCATTGGGATTCCCAGATCGAATCCATTGAACCCCACGGCCAAGCCATTCTTTGAGCGGCCTGCTCCACGTGATGCTCAATCGATAGCTCGAGCACACTTCAAGTTGGACCGTGAATTAATCGATGAAATCTCCAGAACCGGCCGGGCTGCTATTTTTGTCTGGGATGAATGGAGGAATGAGAACGCTTGGCGCAACCTTCGGATCTATATAGATGGTGATAGATCCGTTGCAGCCGATCTAGTTCTTGATCTCGATTTGGCTGCGGATGGCGGATTACCGGAAATTATGGAGAAAGTGTTTCCATGGAGCAGGCACTGCTATGCGGAGGAGACGAGCATATCCGCGGAAGTAAAAGTGCATGTGCTGAGCGTCGAGTTACGAAACGAAGCGACGGCATATCTGCAGCTAGAGCGGTTTTTTGAAGCCGGTGAGCCGTCTGCGTCTTTACTCCTTCGCCGGGGGGAAGGTTCGTCGTGAGGCGAATAACTGCCGCGACCGATATCGGACTTCGTATTTAGTGAGCGATGCGCATTCGTCCCAGGCGATTGTCTTTTACCTTGTTTGAGGACACATGTATTTTCGAGGAGGTCGCTTTTGCCCAATGGGCGCGCTTCCAAAGGGATGCTGTGTTTGCGCATCTCGAGTCCAATCGAATCTCCAACCGGTATCATAATCTATTGCAACGTTCCGGCGACCAGAAACGGCCATTGGATCGCTTTCGAGCTCTGGGAAGCGATTGACGAATTCCATAATCTTCTCAACGGCGACGGCGCAGAAGAGCAATTGGGCGATGAGGGGCCAACTGTCGCGATCGACCGCTTGTCGGATGTTCTCAAAAGCATCGAAGCCGACATCAGCGAAACAATCCGCGTAGTCGGTCCAAAAAAAAACGAGCTCATGGCAGATCCTGTTGATGTCCAAAGAGTTGCGGCACTCGAAGCCGTCAGGCATTGTTAAGTGCGTCGCAGGCGGATGCTCGTCTTTTGCGAAGATTGCTTGTTCCGACCCCGATGTGGCTGGGCGGGAAGATGGGGATGAAACCACTAAGCCTCCATAAAGCGCTTAGACGAAGTCATGAAATGGATAGCGGCGGCGTCATAGAGCGTTAAGCTAAGGCGCGGAAGGCTTCTTCTGAAAAAACCAGGAACAATAATTGTCGGTATGGGTGACGGCTCGCAAACGTAAAAGCAGCTCATGTAGCAGCATCACCATATCGACGTGGCGGTTGGCCAGGCGCGCTCTACGTTGGTTGCAACACAGCGAAAAATCGGTATGATAACGCCTTGGCATTGCCACGGGGTTAGGCTTTGACGCTGACCGCCTTAGGGGACCTTCGGGTCCCTTAAGTTTTTCTGGATACATGCAGCCTAGCCTGGTCCCGAACATCTGTTGACGGTTCCATCAGCTGCGGTCGTCAATGGAAGGCTCGCAATGATCACCTTTCAGCGAGCGCCGGAGCCATATAGTTCGGGCATCATCCGCGGCTTTTGAGGTTCAACGATTTCAAACCAATATCCATCACGATGAATTGCTTACCTTTGTCTATTCAACGCACATTTGATGAGTTCGTCAAACTCGTCGCCTCCGCGGGGGCACTTTTATGGAAAGACGTTTTGTCGGCGCTTCGGGCCAGCTTTTCCACTTCGCTCGATAAATCTCCGTGCAAAGTCGCTCGACAAGAAATCGCGTTTTTTCGATGCGGCAATTGACACCACTGCAGCCGAACTTTAACTTAGTGCAATCAAAAAGTCGGTCGTTTCACTTCCGATCAATGTGCGGGGCACTGCTATGCCCCGCACATCTCGTTTTACGACAAGATCGCGGGAGCGATCATGAAGTACACGATTTCGAATGCTAGCAGGGTGATGCCTGCACGATCAAAAAGTGACATGTCGTTTTCCTTCCTGGGGCTGCTTTACAGCTCGCGGAAGCAAGGTGTGTCCGTACTGACTGGCTTCCGGAAAATCCCATGGCGCGTCGGCGCGAACCAGCACCGGCTGCGGGGCTTAGAGAGGTTGATTGCGAGCGTCAACGCGGGTCTTCGTTCTGAACAATTTCGCGCTGAATTTGGGTGTCGTTATCGGCCCGACACTCGGTACCGTTTTCGTCCTGTACGGGACAATCATGCCATTTCGGGTGGCCGGATTTCTGTTTCTGCTCCTTGGCATCTGGTCAGCGAGGTTTGGTTACCTGGATCGTCTATATGAAAGCCGTTCAACGGTCGTCGCGAGTTGGACCGCTGTATCCACAGATCGCAGATTTCTATGGTTTCTGGCGACAACACTTCCGTGGTGGTTTCTCTTCTCCCAACTTTTCGTAGCATTCCCTCTGCATGCCACCCGAGTTGCAGGCGACGAGAGCGCCGCCAATGCTGTCTTTGTGACAAACGGCATCTCCGGCCTGATATTTGTCGTCGTGTCGCTCTTTGCGTTCAAACGGATCAAGCCACGCGAGATGAACGTGCTTTGCTACGCAATTCTGCTTCTCGCGTACGCTATCGCCCCCGCCTGGCACTCGATCTTTTGGATCCTGCTTGTGGTCTTCATCTACACCGTAGCCGAATCCTTGATCTTGCCTGCTATCGAGACTGTGGTTGCGGAGTTAGCTCCCGACGGAAAGCAAGCAACGTACTTCGGCGCCTTGGGGCTTGCCTGGGGGCTGGGTTCGGCGCTCGGAAGCTACGTTGGAAGTTGGACGGTCTTGGAATGTGAAACGCCGTCGATGCTTTGGATCGTAAACGCGGCCGTCGCCGTGATCGGCTTGGTCCTAGCAATTGCATTCAGATACACCGAGAAATCATTCAGCCTAAGTGTTAGTCCAATCGGTGAGGGAACCTGAGATGCTCCGCGTGGTCGTCGTACTGACAGGCATGCTATTGACAGCAGGGGCGGAGGGAGCCTCGCTCGCTCAGCCTCGCTGCGCCACTTTGGGCCCGAGGCAATTCTGCGTTCCTCGTGAGCACCAAGCGCCGCCAATCGCGGATGGCGTCGCGGTGCGGACCACGATCGGTGACCTGTTGCTTGAGGAAATCGTCTACCAGCAATCGGCCTCTGTCGTCACGATTGCGGCCTACAACGGTTTCGGCGGCGACGACGAAGTCGAACATCTAAAGTCACTGACCCAATCCATCGCGCAAAGATCACTCTCAAAGGATCCGGCTGAATCGACCGAAGGTACCGGTCGAATACCCAATTTGAGTGTGACGCCGGGCAGTGATGGGGTTGAGCTGGTGGTGGCTCACTCCGATACAGAGCCGGTTCCGAGCGCTATTGCAGAGTGCAGGGCATCGTCCAATCGGTGCAATTTATACTTCACGGATTCCAGCATGGCGTGGAAGGTCTCGTTCCCATATGAGCGACGTTTTCAGCTTTCAGAAATAAAACAAGGCTCGATTTCGTTCCTGAATCAATTTGCGGTCCCCTTTCACAGCAAGTGATTTATACACGTGGATGCCCGTTGCCCGTTCGGCGATCGCGCCCTTCATGAGAGAGTGTCATGACGTTTGAGAGACAGCTTGAAAATCTGGCACCCGAGGCTCTCGTCATAAGAATTGCAACCGCAGTCGACGTGCACGAACTTGACTCAATGGTCCGTCGCCTCGCTACCCTGTTGGGCAGGCCGGACGTTGTCGAATCCTCTCCCGACGACTTTCTCCAGCATGGCTTCGGGGCCGCTCCCAGGTTCACTGCGTTTATCGCCTCAAAAGGGAGGGTGAACCTAGGCTTCGCGATCGCCATTCCCAGCTTCTGCAGTCGCCGAGGACACCCAGGCGTTCTCATCGATGCATTCTTCGCCGAACCGGGGCCTGAGCAAAAACTTATAGCCCGCGGGTTGGTTAGTTTGGCAATTGATCATTGTGAGGGGAGAGGCGGTCGCTACGTGGAGATTTACCGACGCAACTCGAACGTCGGAAGCTCCTTACTTGAAGGGGTCTTGCAAGACCTTCACAGACGCAACCCTCAGATCCGCGTCGCAACGTCCTCGGAGGAACTTGGGATCGAGCCATTACTTCACTGATCGAACTCATCCCGTCGCGTTCGTCTCCCGCAGACCTTCAGCGGCTGGAGACGGTGGACGGGGCAGCTGCGATCGAATTTGCAATCATAGCACGATTGTTCTTCCTTTGTGTTCTAACCCTGATCGCTTATGGCATCTACCTCAGCGCAGCTCACTCCATCCAACAGATTGCCGCCGATGCGGCCCGTACGGCAGTTGCCGGCCTTTCCGAAACGGAACGCGAGCGGCTCGCGACTAACTACATCCGGTTCACGACACTGGATCAGCCGTTCATCAAGCCCTCGCGCATGATCGTGACCGTCAAGGACGACACCAAGAACGTCAATCAGTTCACTGTTCGCATCAAATACGACGCGGCCGACCTGCCAATCTTTAGCCTGTTTACATTCGCGATACCGAGTACCGAGATCGAGCGCTTTGTAACGATCCGCAAAGGTGGGATTTGACAGACCCAAAATGCCTAGCCACCTGCGTCGACCGACAGCAACCTTGGTGTACCGAGGTTCGCCGATGAATTTCCCACAGAAGCGCGGGGCTGCTATGGGGGGCAGCCCGCGCGCGAAGTTTGACCAACCGACTATAACGTTCGCGCTACGGGTTGAGCATCGTTCCAAGATTTGCAGCAGCGGCGGTGGGCGGCGGGCACTCGGGTATGGTTTGCGTAGCTGCCTCCCCGGACTGGACCGCGACCAGAGTGACTATGCCATTCTTCGCCTCGAGTATTGGGCTGCCTGACATGCTCTTTTCAGTCTGGCAGTTGTGAACGAGCCCGCGTCCAGAGATGCCGTACACGCGGCAACCTGGTTCGAGCGACAGGCTTGCCGCGCCAAATAGCCCATTACTCGGTTCATTAGTCGCTTTGGCAAGGGCCCGCAGGAACGGGTTTACCCCGACGACGTAAAGTGGGGCCCATAAATCAGGAGCGTTGCCGATCGCGAACCCGGACGGTAGTTCGACAGCGCCTGTCGTGGGTATGAAGACGGCGTCTTGGCTTTCGGGATAGTCGTAACCAATGATGTCTTCATCGACATGAACGGCGAACTTCTTGCCGTCGAATGCTGTAAAAGTAAGATCGGCGAAATTCTCGGCATACTGCAGTCGTCCATCTCCGGCACCTCGCGTGACTTCGCCAATGCAGTGTGCCGCAGTCACAAGTCCGACCTCACCGCTGGAACGATGAGCGATTGAGGCCGTACATAAAACTGGAACGCCGGGTCTATGCAGTTCACCGACGCTGCGCTTTACGTCGGGAACAAAGTTGGCCCCAAGAAGCGCTCCCAGTGACTTGGTCATTTTCAAATCAGCGAGCGGATGTAAGCACAGCTTTCGGTAGTTTTCGAAGATGCTGAAGGCGCTCTTCTCTTCGTCACGCGTTCGCTGACCGGTAAGAACTTGCAAGTACCTTGATCCAAGCTCGTTGCGTTGGTCGAGCACGAGGTCAGCTGCCGCACTGCATTCCTCTGTCTCCCGTTGACGCAACATGAGTTCGCGCCAGTACTCCGCTGGACGGTCACCCGAGGAGTTGCATAACAGCGACGTCTTCTTGTCGTGTTCTGCAGCTTGCTCAAGCCCCGCCCGGTCAATTCGGAATGCTGAAATTGTGCCGGTGGGTAACAGCGAACCAGTATCATCGTTGAACAGACCGTCAAAGGCCGGAGTAGGTGAACGCAAGATAAGGTCGGTACCGTTGAACCTAGTCAAGTTCTCTATGCGAGATGGTAGGCTCAGGGTGACATTGCCGCTTTCAAATCGGAAGTTTCCGTTCTGAGTTAGTTCATCGCATTTATCGCAGGCGCAAGGATCAAGCTTGCATAACGGGGCTGCTCGCCAATTGTTTAGATCACGAGCCCGCATGTAAGCAAAGTCACACGCATTCGGATCTTCCTTGCAAAGGTCGACTACCCTCTCGATACTTTTGTCGTGGTTCAATCCTTGGGCCAGGCCGGGACCGAACGGAACAATCAAAAGACCAATCCAGGAAATGGTGAGCGTGATCGATAGTTTGAAGGTCATGACCGCACCTAACGTGGCAATTGGCTGGTCGCCTTGGGATAGAGTTTTGCAATCACCGCCTTGTCGAGCGACGAGAGTTGCTCGTTCCACCCGACGGCGTCTGACGGATCAGTCACAAGTGAGGCATCGATCGGATAATGCATGATGGATGTCTGGTCATAGCCTGAGCCATTGACTTGGCTCAGTTGATATTTCTTGAAAATTTGCCGGCGGACATCGTCCTCGCTCCAACCCTGTTTTTTGTAGTACGCAAAGACGGCTTTTTCTTTCCAACTGATTTTGCCGCCGGGGTGACTGTGTTCGTGAACAAGGGAAAGCGCATGCCCAAACTCGTGCAGGCAGACGCGGCTGAATTCACCATCGGCTGTCTTAGAATCAAACCAGCCGAAATTCATTGAGGGTCGCCCACGTTGCGCGTAGTAACGGCTGTCGGTTCCAATGTAGCTCCAAGATCCGCCCTTATCAAAGGCAATGAGGATATCAGGATCGGAAGGCCCAAATCGGAAATTCATTCCGATGTGATCTTCCCAGCCACGCGCGTTTTTGATTACTTTGTCGAGGTAGGTCGGCTCGTCAAGGAAACTGACATTCAAGATTCGACGCTTGGGGTTCCATTTTTTCTTATACAGTGAGATCGCCTCGGAATGCGGGAGATTCTGGCGCGCCGGATCATTATCCGGATTCTCGTCAATGGCTATTTCCAATGACGCTTTAAAATCCGCCATCACTAGTTCAGTGCACACTAGCGGTTCAGGTTCGCCTGCGACGGCGTCAACGCGGCAGCAAAGGCAGATCGGTGCAAGGCTCGTAAACCTCAAAAACTCTCGTCTTCCCAGCATTTTTCACATCGCCTTTCTTGGGCCGTGATCAAATTGACGTCCTCCGTCGACGGGCTTTCCTCCTCTAATCCTGACCGCCTTGATGACGATATTAATGTGCTGGACGTCTGACCGTGACGTATCGAAGGAGGCCCCAAGCTTGACCGGAACAATATCGAAATCGACGCCGCCCTTTGCTCCTCTTTTGAGAATGAAATTGCTGTCATAGGTGTACTTCTTCATTGACGCATAAGGCGGTCCCGCGACAGCAAGGTTGATGCCGGTCACTGCCTGCGCAAGCCAAGAAGAGAAGCCAGCATCCTGGTACTGCCCATCGATAGCCCGGCAGGCCGCTCCGTCGCCTTGGGCAATCGACACGTCGAACTCTGTAGTCGTATTGTTTGTCAAGGTTGCGTCTCGAGAAACGCTGAAACTTGGACTGAGGGTTCCAGCGCCGCTTGATATCGGAATGCCCGCAGAGGCGGATCCCCCTAGCGTGTTGCCAGCGATGACGTTGACGTCGAGCTTTACGACGGCAGTTGCTCCCCTAACACCGCTGCGATCGTACGTGTCCAGCGCGACGGCAGTAGAGAGACCGCATTTCAGCGTGTCGATTACAGCTTGGACAGGTACAACCGGAGCGTTCGCGGCCTGCTCGCGAAATTGTGCGCCCCCGCAGCTGGCAAGCAACAGAGAAGTAATCAGCAAGGCGGTTGCCCTGCTTCCTGCAGTGTTAAGTATCATTTTAAATCTCCCTCGGATTGCAGAGTGCTTCAGGTCGAAGGTTGTGTCAATTTCTAATTTAGTAGGCTGTAAAGAGCATCTCTGTGGTGTAGAGGCGACCGGTGTTGGTGCTCCACTGAGGTTGGGCGTGGGATCGTTTCCGCTATCGAAGGCGTTGCCTGCGCGGGCGACAATAGCTGTTCCTGACGATGCGACAGCGAGAACGATGGCTGCAGTTTGCTTGTCCCGCTGCGACGTATTGATCGTCCGATCGCGTCGATGCGTCGACGGGGCCGATCACGTGTGATCTCGGTCGGCGTCAACACCTAAAGGGCGGCGGCTAAGCGATTTGAATGGTTCGAACCGCGATTGTGCGGGGGACTGCGAGGAGGGCTCTACGCGTATTCGACTCTACCGAACGCTGCCTTTACCGGCCTCGATAAACATCTAGCTGTGGAAATCCCAAGCGTAGAGAGGTGGAATTCCATGTCGTCGGTGACATCAACCGGGTGGCCTGACAAGCTTCCCCGGTCAAAAAGAGGGGGACACCATGACGACCACAAACGAAATTGCAGAGAAGATTGCTGCCGACCACAACTTAACTAAGGCCCAAAGTAAAGCTGTCGTAGAGGCGGTCTTTGCATCTATTACGAGGGCGGCGCTCGATGGAGTCGAGACCTCTATCCCCGGCTTTGGCAAGTTCAAGGTCAAAGATACGCCAGAACGTGAGGCGCGCAATCCGGCAACCGGCGCGACGGTCAAGGTCTCGGCAGCCAAAAAGCTCACTTTTGCTCCGGCCAAAGCGCTGAAAGATTCTCTCAACAGGTGACCTCAGGAAAGGCCCCACTTAGTTGGGGCCTTTCCGCTAGCGGATCGAACATGATGTCAGTGACACTGGTGGTCAGTTAAGTCTCAAGTTGTTCATGAATGTTTGGACCCCGCATTGCTGTCGTCCGGACGCGGGACATCGTACTCCACTGCAGTACGGTCAGAATCTTCGCAATCGCTGGCACACAACTGAATCCACATGGATGTTGGAGGCTCCCCTTTATGGTGCCGTTCACGTCGAGTAGCGACTGATTACCATAAATGGGTTCCGCTGATCAGTGCAGAGGGACAACCGCGGGTTCATGGAGCGCCATCGATCCACACGGTCCCAAGCTCGCCTATCCCACGCCAAGCAGCACGGCACATAAAGAGCCGTAGACAATGGCTAATCTGGATCCGCTGAATTCATTTGTTCACCGAGGCAAGAGGCATGCCTATGTTTCGCGTCGGATGAAACAACGATTTCAGCGGGAAAGTTGAACCCAGACCAAGGTGACGCTATTACCGACGCGACCGAATAGGAGCAAAAGACTTGGAAGCGACAGATTGGACGCGCGAACGGGCGGAAGCTGCCGTTCACCTGATCAAGCCGCTATCGCATCCCTCCAGGCTTCTGATCATGGAAGCTCTTGCGGATGGTAAGGCTAAGTCGGCTCGAACGTTGGCGCGCATTAGTGGCCTTTCCCTGTCTTCGATGTCAAAACATCTCTCTCTGCTGTCGAGGAGTGGCTTCATAACGCCAGAGCCTCGGAGTAATCGAGTATGCTCGTTCTCCCTCTCTGCCGAATTCGCTCCGGCCCTAGTCTCGCTCTTGGCGGCCTTGGCTTCGTTGTCTGGGGCCGGTGCGAAGGGCAGCAAGTTATCTTCCTGAGCCTCGCAATTCAGACTTCCATGTTTGCTTCGGACCCGACTTACACGGCATTGCCGTGCAAGAAATTGCATTGTTGGCCCTCACACCGCCCAGCAGGAGCATCCAAGCGCGCCGAAGAAACCCTTAATGTCGGCGATCGGCAGCTTTGACGTCCAGGCGCCGGCATGGTCGTGACCATGGACGCCGCAGTTGCTGGCGCAGCCGCAGGACGTGATCGCGGTGCGCCGGAGCGAGCGCTTGCCGGCGCCCTCGGGTTCACCCCAGGCGGCATAGCCGCCGAAGGTGCGAACCGGCGACCAGTCGGGCATTGCCGGCGGCACCGGGTTCTCGTCGTGAGAGGCGAAGTCGCCGGCCGCATAGACGATCTTGCCGCCGACCATGGTCAGTTCCGAGGTCAGGAACGAGATCTCGTCCTCGGCGCAGTTGAAAAAGTCCTTGTTCGGTACGATCAGGTCGGCGAACTGCCCCTTCTCGATCCGCCCCTTCTTGCCTTCCTCGTTGGAGAACCACTGCACCTTTTCGGTCCACATCCGAAGCGCCGTTTCGCGGTCGAGGCAGTTGGCGCGCGGGTAGAGCTGCAGGCCGCCGACGGTCTTGCCGGTCACCATCCACGACAGCGAAACCCAGGGATTGTAGGAGGCGACACGGGTCGCGTCGGTGCCGGCGGAGACGTTGACGCCCTTTGCCAGCATCTTGGCCACCGGTGGCGTTGCTTCAGCGACGCCATGGCCGTAACGCTCGACGAAGTACTCGCCCTGATAGGCCATGCGATGCTGGACGGCGATGCCGCCGCCAAGGGCGGCGATCCGGTCGATCGAGCGGTCGGAGATCGTCTCGGCATGGTCGAAGAACCAGTTGATGCCCTCAAGCGGGATCTCCCGGTTGACCTTCTCGAAGACGTCGAGCGCACGGGTGATCGTCTCGTCATAGGTGGCATGCAGTCGCCAGGGCCAGCGGTTCTCGGCAAGAATGCGTACGACCTCTTCGAGTTCGCCCTCCATCTCCGGCGGCATGTCCGGGCGCGGCTCGCGGAAGTCCTCGAAGTCGGCGGCGGAAAACACCAGCATCTCGCCGGCACCGTTGTGGCGGAAATAGTCGTTGCCCTGTTTGTATTTGACCGAGGACGTCCACTTCAGGAAGTCTTCCTTTTCCTGCTTCGGCTTCTGGGTGAAGAGGTTGTAGGCAAGCCGCACCGTCATCTGGCCTTCGTCGGCGAGCTTCTGGATGACGGCGTAGTCATCCGGATAGTTCTGGAAGCCGCCGCCGGCGTCGATGACGCTGGTGACCCCCAAGCGGTTGAGCTCGCGCATGAAATGGCGGGTGGAGTTGACCTGATAGTCGAAGGGCAGTTTCGGCCCCTTGGCGAGTGTCGAATAGAGGATGCCGGCATTGGGCTTGGCCAGGAGCAGGCCGGTCGGGTTGCCATTGGCATCCCGGGTGATCTCGCCGCCCGGCGGGTTCGGCGTGTCCCTGGTATAGCCGACCGCCCGGAGTGCTGCGGCATTGAGCAGTGCCCGGTCGTAGAGGTGCAGCAGGAACACCGGCGTATCCGGCGCGACCGCATTGATCTCGTCGATCGTCGGCAGGCGTTTTTCTGCAAACTGATGCTCGGTGAAACCGCCGACGACCCGCACCCATTGCGGCGCCGGCGTGATCGCCACCTGCCGCTTCAGCATCGCCATTGCATCGGCAAGCGAACGCACGCCGTCCCAGCGCAGCTCCATGTTGAAGTTGAGGCCGCCGCGCACGACGTGGGTATGGTTGTCGTTCAAGCCCGGCAGGACGCGCTTGCCCTTGAGGTCGATCGTCTTTGTGCCTGAGCCCGCCAGCGCCATGATCGTCCTGTCGTCACCGACAGCGAGGATCAGGCCGTCCTTAACGGCAACGGCGGTGGCCGTCGGGTTGGCGCGGTCGAGCGTCGTCACTTGGCCGTTGTGAAGGATCAGGTCGGGCGTCATCGAGGTATCTCCGGTCTGTTGGGCGCCGGCGGTGCGGGCCGACGAAAAAAGAGCGGGCAGCGCCAGCGACGAGGCGGCACCGAGGAACGAGCGTCTTGTCGGCATTAGCTGCGCTCCTCAACATGCCCGATCTTCTCGGCTGCAGCATGGATCGACGCTGCAATGCCCTTGGGCATATGACCAAACATGTGGGGTTTGACCTGCTGCATCCACGAGGCCGCAGCTGGCTGCTTGCTGTAAAGGGTCTTCACAAGGGGGACAATCTGCTCGCCGATAAGTATGCCTAGAAGACCGACCAGCGCGATAACCGGCGGCGCGGGCGAGCGAACGTTAAGGAGGCCGTAAACCACACCCACCAAGAGGCCGGCGCCCAATGACATCAAGTAGAGCTTCATAATAGGGTCCTCGATTGTTGGGGGACGCACAGGTACGAGAAGACTGTTTAACCCGTCGTCATCCACTTGTGGCCCATACAGTATGCCCGCACCCCGAACTTCGCAGACGCAGGCATGCTCCGTTGGAGCGGCTCTCTTACTAAGGCAAGCGCTACATCGAGCGCGAGCAGCATTTGGGCGCGACTAGTTCGGCGCGAATGCAGCCCAAGTGGCGACGATGACAAATGCAGCGCAGCGGACGGCATAGAAGACGACACCCGAGTTTCTCAAGTGTCGTCGGTGAGATATGCGCGATCTCGCCGGCACCGAGACACGTTTAGTCGCCGCAGGAGCGGAGGCACCGGGATGACCGGCGTTTGACCGTGACTCTGTTCAGGCCTTTAGGCTTGCATTTCGCCAAAGATGGTTCGGCGAAATTGCAACTTGAAAATCTGAGCGCATTGCTTTCTAGCGTCGACTGTCCGCTGAGCTCACCGGCCTAGAGTGGAATGGGCAAGGGCGATGTGGAATTGGCAGAAAAAAGGCTGCGGCGTGTCCAAGGCGAGGCTTCTGAGTTGCAAGGTTGTACGTCAACGATCAATCTCGCGCTCAGAGGGCTCTCTCGCACACGTCGCTCATCTACAATTGGGTATCTGGGCCGTGCGATCAGGGCCAATAGAGCGACCCGTTTACACATTCCCGGTTAAACGGGGACGTTCTGGATGAGATGAGGTTGGCCCCGAACCTGACGGATCGTGTCGGAGTGAGGAAAATGGTGAGCGATCCAATTGGCAGGCTATCCTGGGACGACCTTCGCATCATACGTGCGATTGGGAAGAGCGGCGCGCTCGCTCCGGCGGCTAAAGCGCTTGGCGTCAATAGCTCGACGGTCGCACGGCGCTTGGCTCAGGTCGAAGAGATCCTCGGCGTGACACTCTTCGACCGTCGCCGAACAGGATACGTGTCTACGACGCAGGGGGAGGAGTTAATCGCGCTCACCGACCGAGTTGAACTCGACATTGTTAGCGTAACTCGTCGTGTGTCAGGGCACGAGCAGGGCCACGTGGGCGAACTGCGTATTACCACAAGCGATTCAATTCTGTTGTATTTACTCACACCGGTTATCGGGTTGTTCAGCGCCGAAAATCCGGGAATCCGAGTGGTAGTTTCCGTTGGAAACGCATCATTGAACTTGGCGCGAGGGGAGGCGGATATTGCTGTTAGGGCCACGGAGAGTCCGCCAGAGAACCTTTTTGGCCGAAAAGTAGCTACGATCGCCTGGGCGCCCTATGTTGGGCTTCCGAACACTAATTTGTCCTGGCTGGGCACCGGCGCGCTTTTCGATCGCAGGTGGGTTTCCTACACAGGGAAGCTGTCCAGTCTCAAGGCTTTCGGCTTTGTGGAGGAGCGCGTGCCTCAAGACAATATTGCCTACCGCACTGATTCCGTCGCAGGTGCCGCCGTCGCGATCTCCGCAGGATTAGGAGTGGGCTATTTGCCTTGCATGATCGGTGATCTGTCTCCGCATCTCTTACGTGTCGGGCCAGTCGAACCAGCACTCAATGATGAGTTGTGGTTGCTTACTCATCCGGACATCCGCAAGTCTGGTCGCATATATGCTTTCATGACGCACTGCGCCGAGTGCATGGGCAAGAACCGGGAGCTTATTGAAGGGCTGCATGGAACGATCTTAGGCCCGGCTGGGTTAGGGCAGATCGATCCGCGAACGCCCATTTTTTAGGTTGCGCTGCACCGGACGCGAACATCGATATGACTTCAGGGCGTTCAGGTTTTGTGCGGGTATCCGTTTTTTAAAGCCCATCGGAATTTGTCAGCGGAAGCGATAGAGCGTCCGCTCAGGGGGCTCCCGAGAGCCTATCCGCCTATACCAAATCAGATTAAGCATCCCCACGAGGCGATCGGGAAAATCACGACCCTCTCGGGGGGCTTTCAGGAAGCGGCTGGCGTCACGCAGATCCATCCGCGAGCATCTATGCTTGGGGCAACACCGCCCTGAAGGTGATTTCGATCAGACCTTCGGGCATGGCGAGTCTGGACACACCAATCAAATGACTGGCGCACAGAGGGCGCTCGGTTGCGTAGGCTTCTCTGCGCACCTTTCCAGCAACAGCAAACGCACTATCGACATCGAGAACATAGAGTGTCTCCTCGACGACGTTGTCCAGCGTTGCGCCATAGCGCGCTAGCAACGTGGCGGCATTCGAATAGGCAGTCCGCATCTGCTGCTCCATCGTCGAGAAGTCAACCGGCTTACGGTTTTCGTCGAGAGCGGCGGGTGCGACAAAATTGCCTTCCTGATCATGACTGGCTTGGCCCGAAACATAGATGGTGTCCCCAACCTTGATCGCTTGCGGGAAGCCGTAGGTATCTTCCCATGGCACTCCGAAATATGTCTCTTCTTTATCAATCGCTACGGCTGAGTTCGCCATTTCTTATTCCTTTCAGGTGGGTTGGACATATCCCAGCCCACTGTCTAGTCACTTGCGCCGAAATCGTCGCAAGATCGCACAGGCCGTTCAAGCTGCATTGCTGCCGACTTAATCGCGCCCAAATGCGGCTCGCTCTTGAGTAAACTAATCTCTAGTGATCTGTGCCGATATTGTCGCGATCAGCCGGGCTGATCATGGACGTTGCCCACTCCAGATCGGGTATCGCCCTCCGAAAAGATGAAGGACAAATAGCGGCAATGCTGAAGACACTTCGCGGTAAGAGGAATTCACTGGTGCTTGCGTTTGTATCGGGGTTTGCAGACGCTTTATTCTTCATCCAACTGGGCGGCCTCTTTGTCGGGCTCGTGACTGGGAACGTCGTTCTCATTGGACTTGGCCTCGTCGGCCACGAAGGCGGGGGGCTACGCGGTCTGCAGATCATGACATTCCCGGTCTTCATGGTGGGGGCCGGCTCTGCGGCGGTCATGGCTGCCTTGATCAGACCGCTTGCAAGCGCCACATTCTTGGCGCTCGTTGTTTCAGCATGTGCGTTCGCAGTCTCCGCGGCGGTTGCGATCTTAGACGGTCCGGACCGCCTGCGCGCTTTTCTCCGTCTTCGCGATGGGGATGTTGACGGCCACTGAACGTCTGGACCCTAGGCTCGGCCCGCCGTTTTCATTGATGACGGGAAACATTGCCGGCCTCGCCGGCGCGATCGCACGACGCGTCATCGGCTACGCCGAAACGCCCGAAGAGTGGGGACAATCGCTGACGTCAATTATCCTCGTATTTGGCTTTGTGGCGGGGTGTGCCGCAGGCGCCCTAGCGCAAGTTACGGTTGGCGTTGCCAGCATGCTCATTCCGGCTGTACTCCTGCTTCTGGTTGGAGTTTTTTATTCCCCTGCAACGACACATAAGGCTGGATAATTATCTCGGTGTCCCCAGCACCAAGGTGCATCGCGATGTGTATAGGCGGTGTAGCAACGGGGTCAGTGATCTTGTCGATATTGCAATTCCGATTGACTCCCCGTTCGCGCGGTGAAGCCAACCGCAGTTCAAGTTCGCTCGAACTTATGTTTGATTTGGCGACTGTAGTGGCAGTGGCCGCTGCTGCGAATGGGTTGGCGCAGGACGTGCGCGCCGGCCTTTTTGCACTCGGAATCGTCAGATTTTGCAGCGGGTTCTTTATGGCCTGGCTTGCCTGGGTAAATTACACTTGGTTCGCGTCTGGATACGGGAACCGGTCGACCACGTTTCGCGCGTTAACGATGATCATCATATTTGGTTCGCTAACGCTTGCCGGAGGAATGCAAAGTGCCTTCGACGATAAGCCCATCTGGCTGCCACTCGTGGGCTTCATAATTATGCGGCTTGGCATGATTGCGCTTTGGCTAGGAGCCGCTAACGGAGATCGACGTATACGTCCGACGGCTCTGTTCTATGCGACTGGCATCGCCGCCATGCAACTATATTGGTGTGCATTGATCAGCGCTGTATCCCCGCAGACGATTATGTATTTCGGCTTTTTTGTACTCGGGGCAGCTGGTGAACTGGCGATCCCCGCCTGGGCGGAGCGGAAGATAACCACGAACTGGCACCACGATCACATCATCGATCGGCATAATCTTTTCAACATTATAGTCATCGGCGAGTGCTTCGCAGCGATTGCGGCGATTATCGCGAACTCTCATACGCCGGATTTTAGGCACTTCTGGCTGGCAAGCCTGTGCTTCACCATCGCGTTTTCGATGTGGGCGCTGTATTTCGACCGGAGCGAGCAGTTGCTGGGCCGCAAGCTTCACACTGTTCTTGCTTGGGCCTACGGGCATTACGTGGTCTTCGCAGCCGGTGCCGCGACTGCGGCCGGGTTCTCCGTCTATTTGAGCGTTGATTTCTACCATTCACCTGTATTCGCACAAAGAGCCACCCTCGCCATTAGCGTTCCAATCGCGCTTTACCTTTCGGCTCTGTGGCTGGTTCGCGATCGCTTTTCCAGACAAGGCGCCTTGCGCTGGCTTCTCTTGGTCGGGGCCGCACTGATTATCGTAAGCAGCGTGTCCTCAACCCATGCGTTGGAATGGGTTTCTGGGCTGTTGGTCCTTTCGGTGATCACGCGACGACACTTATTGTCCCGCTGACCCACTCCCGCGAGGCGACGCCCCATCCGAGGGGAGCGAGGGCGGGAGTTCGACGAATTGGTCAACTGAATTCCCAAAACGACGTCCCAAATCGGCAGCAGTATGGAAACCGGTTCTCCGAATGGTTTTGGGCAACCGCAGTCTCGAGTCAACTCTACCGCGCCGCGTGGGGTGGCAAGAGCGCGGGATCAAATCCGCAGAAATGCTATTAGCCTCGCACGCACCAAGACCTTAATCAGAGAAGATCGTAACCTGACGTGATCCATTGCGAATTTCAGGTGCGGCACAACCTCTGAAAATCAAACACCGGAGCTACACATGACACCGACATTGAAAACTAAAACAAGCGTTCTTCCGTCGGGCGGCGGCCAGGAACTGTTCGATACATCCGATATCGTGTTCCTGCTGCTCGACCATCAATCGGGTCTGTTTCAATGCGTGGCGGATGTTCCGGTCGCGGATCTGCGTCGCAACGTCGAGATGCTGGCCAAATTGGCTACCCTTCTAAAGATCCCGGTTATTACTACGGCTTCTGAGCCGAACGGCCCGAACGGCCCCCTGATGCCGGAGATTCACCAATATGCGCCTCACGCGCAATATGTCGGCCGAAAAGGTGAAGTAAATGCCTGGGACAACGCTGATTTTGTAGAGGCAGTACGTGCCACGGGGCGCAAGACGCTCATCATGGCCGGCGTGTGGACCAGCGTTTGTGTCATGTTCCCGGCGTTGGACGCAAAAGCGGCGGGATACGACGTCTACGCCATCATGGACGCTTCCGGCGACCCTAGCGAAATGGCATCGCGCACAACGCTTGCTCGTTTCACACAAGCCGGTGTGATCCCGACATCGACCAATGCAGTGCTTTGTGAAGCCCACCGCACCTGGGCACGTCCTGAAGCGGCGGAACTGGCTAAGCTGTATATGATGACAGCACCTCACTACGCAGCTGTGATGGAGAGCTATCTGCGGGCGGTGGAAGTTGGGACGAAATCCGACGGGTGAATGATTTCAATTCGACGCTTGCCTACCGAAAGTCCGAAAGCGCAATACGAGAACGTTGTGCATCGGCGAGGGCTTGCTTGTAAGTGATTGGGCGTCGTCAGAGACGGCGTCCATTGGAGAACACCGCGCCATCATAACGACCGCCATGACGGCGCGGTGTGCTTCCTTAAAGGGCGAGCGCTTTCATGGCCGGAAGCCATCACCCGCCGGGATTTGCGATCGACCTGGTAACATTGGGCTAAGTAGCTTTATGATCCGCTGGATGTTTTCCATAGCGGCGAACCGCAAAAGAATGCAATGCTCCCCCTCATATGGGCCGGCGAGACGATTGTGGTCATTTCCTTACCCAGCTTCATAGCTACGCGCTGATTCCAAATCCAAGGCTATGCTGCTGAACACCATTCGCCACACTTCCCCGCTGGACGAAAGTTCGGAACCGAACCGTAACGCTTTGGTCTGGCGCATCCTTCAACTAGCGCCGCAGGATCACGGTCGCGTACCAAGGGCGAGCCAGTGGTGGGTATCTGTACCTAGAAGCTCGCCGTAGAGCTGTCGCAATGTCCGCATGCGGCCATGATCTTGTATGGCCACAGACCATGGCTATTAAACATATGAGCCGCGCTGTCGCACGGCCCATAACTAATTCATCAATCCGCGCTCTCTCGTCAAGAACTGCGGTGCAATTCGCCGCGGGTTACTCTTACCAAGATGAGCCGCTCGCCTGATTCGAGGTGGCGTCCTGCTCTCCCCATTCGTTTGTGCCTTCATCGTCCCAACTAGTTGTAGTTTCGGTGGCCGAAGGTGTGCGGATCAATATTGACGCGAGGATTGCGCCGCCCATGAGTGCGGCCGCGGAGCTAAGGTAGACTGCCGAATAACCCTCGACACCACCGCTGCCGTATCCGCCATCAATGCCTACGAACAAGGTAGTGAATATCGCCAGGGCGACTGACCCGCCCAGCTGAAATGCGGAACTAACGACAGCGGATGCGGCGCCGGCATCATTCCACATCACGCCAGTGAGAGCGACGTTTTGTACTGGCACAACCACGAAAGCGAGGCCAATTCCCACCAACAGCATTCCGGGGAAGACTTGCGACCAATAGTTTCCATTCAGTGTCAGCTGAGCCAAGTACACCATGCCTACGGCTGAGATAAGAAGCCCGGAAGCCATTACGTAGCGCCCTCCGAAACGTTGGAATAGGCGCGTAGCAAGAGGCGCAACTACCATCGTCGAGATGGCTAAGGGCAGCGAGGCAAACCCCGCAACCAACGGGCTGAATTTCAGAAGCGCCTGCAAGTGAAATGCCTGAAACATTGTGGCGCCAATGTAAACGCTGCCTACGACCGCCTGGACGATGAAGGCACCTACGCGGGTACGGTCCTGCAGCACTCGGAGCGGCAAGAGCGGGTACGGAGTTTTCGCTTCGATTAGTACAAACAATCCGACAAGAAGAACGCCGAGAGCGAGGAACAATAGGGTTCCGCCCGAGAGCCAACCACTTTCAGCAAGCGTGAGACCGTAAACGAGGCTCCCAAAACCCAGCGTGACGGTCACCGCTCCCCATAGATCATATGCGCGACGAGCGTCTGACCTTGACTCTTTGATAAATAAAGAAGCACCCGCAAGGCCGAGCACGGCGAAGATGATGTTGACCAGCAGGCACGAACGCCAACCCACGAATTCTGTGAGAACTCCTCCGAGCGCAAGGCCAATGGCAGCGCCTGTTCCAGCCACTATTCCGAAGATCGAAAACGCTGTTGCGCGCTCCTTTCCGGAAGTAAAGATAACTGTGAGCATGGAGAGGGCGGCAGGTGCGAGAAGGGCCGCAAATGCTCCTTGCAGTCCGCGTGCTGCTATCAATTCGCCAGAATTGTGAGCAAACCCGCCCCACAGCGAGGCAACGCCGAAGCCTAGCATTCCGATCATGTAGTTGCGTTTGCGACCCCAGAGGTCGGCCAGACGCCCGCCCAGCAACAGTAGCGAACCGAATGCAAGCACGTAAGCTGTAATAACCCACTGCCGTTCTGCGTCGGTCATATTGAGTTCGAGTTGAGCCTTCGGCAAGGCAACATTGACGATTGTTGCGTCAAGCACGAGAACGAGCTGCGTCATCGAGATGACCGAAAGAGCCCACCATCGCTTGGGATCGAGTTGTTCAATAGGCATAGATACAAACCTCCAGTTTCATTGTTCATGAAAGCAGAAGGTTTCAAGCCTCGGACTAATGTCTAACGACACCGCCATCCTCGATACAAGTCGAGCTGATGGCGCACCTATAGCAGATGAATTCTCGATGACAAGGGGGAAGATTGCCTTTGGAACATTTCGGATCCAAGGTTGGCTAAGGAGGCGTCCGCGTCGGCAGCTGTTGCCAGTCGTTAAGTTAACAATGCAAAGAGTTTGGACGACACCCGAGCTTCCAACTGCTTGCCAAAATCTGCTCCTCGAGCCTGCCACAGCCACTTGCTAAATGCACACTTAGATTCTAGCTGGTACACCTAGTAGTAGTTCAACTTTGAACAGCAGGCTGTCGATACTGCAAACACGGAAAAACGGGGTTCAACATGGCGACGGGTAAGGTAAAGTTTTTCAGCGCCGTCAAAGGCTACGGCTTCATCGCGCCGGATCAAGGTGGCGCTGACGTCTTCGTTCATGCCTCAGCACTGCAGTATGGCGATGTTTTGAGAGAAGGACAGGTTGTGTCTTACGATCTTGGGCAAGATCGCAAAACCGGAAAGTCAAAAGCTGAGAACGTCAGACCTCTTTGATCGAAACTGCCACGGCGGATGATCTCGCTGTCTCCAATAATACGGAGGGATCTATCCGATAGAGGATACGCGCAACGAGACGCGTATCGAATATTCCGGGAAGGGCTGACACATCTGAACTCCCGCCTCTCTGAGATAGCGCCGTCCTTAGGACCATGACGCAATATCAGCTTTCGCAGAACTTTTATCTGGATATCCCCAGCGCGCGCACACAGTCGGCAAACCACCGCGACCGGACGTTCGACATCTAGCGTTAAGTGCCCGGCGCATATGCGAATAGACCGTCGTGAAAACGCAATAGCATTGGCCACCGGCCGCACGTCGGTACAGTCGGCATTCCTTCTTAGCGCACGAACTCCTACAGGGAACAGCTCTCTGATTAGCCGAAAAGACATCGCATTTTTGCGAGAGTGAGCTTGCAAAAATGAAGCTTGTGTCGTTGCGCGTGTGACGACAAACATCCCCTTCCGTGAACGCGAGGGGGATGTAGCTGGGCGTCGAACCATCGCCGAGCCTGCAGGTCCCGCTTCAGCTCTCACGACGCTAGTAAAGTAGCACCGATGCGGCGGTGGCAATTCTTAATCTGACGCTTCGGCGTCGAGGCAAAATATGAAGAAAATAGGCTTTCTCTCCTTCGGCCATTGGACCCCTTCCAGTCAATCGCAAACGCGCACGGCTGGCGACACCCTCCTCCAGTCGATTGATCTCGCCGTTGCAGCCGAAGAACTCGGTGCGGACGGGGCCTTTTTCCGGGTCCATCATTTCGCACGTCAGCTTGCCTCGCCCTTTCCGCTACTCGCCGCCATCGGCGCGCGGACGAAAAAGATCGAAATCGGAACGGCCGTCGTAGATATGCGCTACGAGAACCCGCTCTACATGGCGGAGGACGCCGGGGCCGCCGACCTCATTGCTGGAGGGCGCCTCCAGCTCGGCATCAGCCGAGGCTCGACTGAACAGGTCATTGATGGCTGGCGATATTTCGGATACCAGCCTCAGGAAGGCATGAGCGACGCGGACATGGGCCGACGACACGCGGAGGTATTCCTCGACGTCTTGCGGGGAAACGGCTTCGCTGAGCCAAACCCGCGTCCGATGTTCCCCAACCCTCCCGGTCTTCTGCGTTTGGAACCATATTCCGAAGGATTGCGCGAACGCATTTGGTGGGGCGCAAGCTCGAATGCCACGGCAGTCTGGGCGGCGCAACGTGGAATGAACCTACAGAGCTCCACTCTGAAAAACGACGAGACTGGTGAGCCGTTCCATGTCCAACAAGCCGCTGAGATCCGAGCATATCGCGAGGCCTGGAAGGAGGCCGGGCATAGCCGAACACCGCGCGTTTCCGTTAGCCGCAGCATTTTCGCGCTCGTAAATGACCGCGATCGAGCCTATTTCGGTCGGGGCGGTAAAGAAGAGGATTCAGTCGGATATATCGACGACAAGACCGTGGCGATCTTCGGCCGCTCTTATGCCGACGAGCCCGATAAGCTTATTGACCAACTTGCCGAAGACGAGGCGATCCGCGAAGCGGATACACTCCTTCTGACCGTGCCCAACCAGTTAGGCGTCGAGTACAACGCTCATGTTATCGAGGCGATTCTCAAATACGTTGCTCCTGCCCTTGGCTGGCGGTAGGCGTGTCTGGACGTACCGCACCCATAGTCCTAGCGGCGCGTGGTCGGACACAAGGCGCGTGGGCGTCTTTCGCCGGGTTCGACAAAGCGCTTTCGCCGGATAGATAACAACGCTGTTCGAGGTCGCGATGTTTTCCGCATCCTTATTCGGTTATCGTCGTCGCAACGACTCTGCGAGGAGAGGTCGGTCTCCACCATGGCGCAGTAATCACCCACAAGCACTGTGGGGATTCACGCACCGTAGGACGTCACAGTGGTACGTGTGGAATTTAACCCATCGCGGTCACAATCATTTAGTAACTACGCGAAACGGGCTCATTGACTCTGGTGTTTGCCCGTCGGAAAAAGATCATAGCTGTAAAGGGGGAATACTTATGGAAGACGAGAACAGCACTGTAGCAGTCGAGAAGACCGTTCCTGCAGAAACACCGCCCAAACAAGCGAAGAAGGTTGTTTCTGAGCTAGGTGCCGAAACACCGGCATCGTCCGGAAAAGTGGGACCTAAAGGTAACAAAAGCACGGGAAAGCCGGAAAGTTCGACACCGACCGACGTCAAGTCAAAGGTAAAAAGCTCCGCTAAGAATCTTGAAAAGACCCGCGTCTCTAAGCCAACGGCACCGGCCCCAGCTCCAACTTTAGCAATTGACGACGTCGCGGACCTCTTGGAGCTCGAGAAAGAGAATGAACGGCTGCGCAAGTCGCTTTCGGAGAAGCTCCGAGCTGAGAACGCGGACCTGCGTAAGCGACTTGGTCTGGCTTGATTTCCAACCAGGGCGGTCGATGGGATCGCCCCCCAATCTTCTATTGCCCAGGAGTCGCAATCACGGGTAACGGTGAGGGCGCATGAAGTTACCGTGGAAGGACCTGATCGAACTGACGCCTCTCGGGCGGAAGAAGGTCGAAGCGGATCGTAATGCGCGAGACGCAGATCTTTTGCGGCTAGGCAGCCCCCAATCGGGATCTGCGAGTGGAAAGTTTGGCGTCTGGGGCTACGGTCGGTCGAAAGAGCAGCCTACTATTCCCGAGTCGTTTCAAGCGAAGTTGCCAGTCGTCAAAAGAGCCAATCGAACCTGCCGACCTCGCGATTGAGCACGATAACGAACTTCTAATTTCTCCAGCGCACACAAAACCTGATCAAGCTCTGTCGGCGAAGTCGAAGCAGCGCGCGCGAAAAGCAAACGTGAGGGATGTCTCGCGTCTCGAGTCTGGCCAAGTCCGTGGCATGAACCCCGCGACGCAGACCCGTCGTCATTTCTCTTTGAGGCTGCCTTGGTAGATGACGAAATCGGGTTACTGAGGCAACGATTGGCAGAAAAGTTGCAAGTTCAAAACGAACACTGAGGAAGGTACTGATGCGATTCGACGCATCGTGAGCGCGCCCGATTCTCAGCAGTCGCGCACTCCATTACAGAGGGGAAAGCCCGCGCCCGCAGTTACAGCGACACGAAGGTATAGGTGACGCACTCACACGCACGGACGAGTGATGGGCAGATGATCCGCTCATCAGCGTGCCCGCTGCGGCAAACTGACCAATTCCCGGCTCCGTCCGGATAGCACGGCGATCGCCGAAGCTACACCACTCCTGGGATATGATCACCAATCAGGCCGGCTCGCAGGCCCGGGACAAATGGATGGTTTCGCCACCCTCAGCCGAACGGGTGATGGCTTCCAAAACCTCGATATTGTGGACCATCTGCTCGTAGGTATAAGGGTACGGCGCTGCGCCTTCTATAGCGTCGGCAAATGCTTCAAGATTGGCTCGCACGGTGTCGCTCCATTCAAAGCTGGTGCGCGAATGGCCTTCTTGACTATGTGCGACGACCATTTCCGCCGTCCCGCCTGGCGTATCGGGGTGGGTATCGTTACGCACTTCAACCCAGCGGTCGCTACCGAAGACCTGCATGCGGATGAAATGTGGCGTGCATAGTACCGCACTCAGCGTCGCGGTGATGCCGGCTTCGAAACCAAGTTGCACCGAGACGACATCGCCGGTTTCCCAGCCGAGAATTCGGTCGGCCGTCAGCGCCTGGACGGTGCGGACGGGACCGAACAACGAGATATACAGATCAGTCAGGTGGATGCCCATGGCGGTCATTCCGGCGGCGGGCGAAACTGCCTTGGAGGTGCGCCAATCACCCCTCGGCACGCCTTTGAGCTTATCGTGGCTGAAGGCCGCTTCGGCATGCATGATGGTGCCGAGTTCCCCCGCCGATATCATTCGCGCCAGGGCTTGCATGGCAGGTTCGAAACGCCGTTCATGGCCGATGCCCAGCTGTACGCCCGCCTCGACGCAAGCGGCGACGGAGCGGCGTGCGCTGGCCGCCGTGAGGCCTAGCGGCTTTTCGCAGAAAACATGCTTGCCCGCTTTGGCGCTGGCAACGACCTGTTCTTCATGGAACGGATTGGGTGTGGTTAGAATAACGGCGTCGATATCGGCGCGGCCGAGAGCGTCTTCGAGAGAATTGATAACATCGACGCCGAGGTTGCGGATTTCCTCCTGTCGCTCGGCGACCGGCTCGACTACGGATACGACCTTTAGGCGCATGCTGTCCTTCAGTCGCCGCGTGATATGTTTACCCCACCAGCCGAAACCGACGACAGCCACTTTAATCATGACACCCTCCCGTTACCCGCGTTTTTTGCTTCGCGCGTTAGAATAGTAGGAACAGACTTCAATCAAAAATAACAAGAACTGTTATAGTCTATCAGCAATCATGATGCCGACGTGGAGAGCCTCCGGAACATAGACTCTTTGCTGTCTACGAGAACGTTTCGGGGGGAGCGCTGTTCACTCGTCAACTCGGCGGTGTGCAGCTGACATCGGACCGGATCACACCGCACAGTCGCGTGTCAGCGAGGACGAACAGAGTGTATGCCAGCTAAGACATCTCAAAATTGACGGTCACGGAGGCAGATTCGGCCGCGAACCATACGGTTGCGGCAGAAGGAGTCTACGCCTGCTAATCTAGCCTCTTGAACAGGCGATCCCACCGCATGTTGGTCGGCCACTTCCAGATTTCGCGAAAGGAGGTGTCGTTACCAAGCGAGAAGAAGATCAAGCTGGCACGGCCCACAAGGTTCTCAGCAGGAACGAAACCGACGTCGAAGCGGCTATCTAGCGAGTTGTCGCGGTTGTCGCCCATCATGAAATAGTGGCCTTCCGGAACGATGAATTCACGCGTGTTGTCGCCGCGGGAAACTGGCGACTGGTCCAGCGTTTCGTAGCTGACGCCCTCATCAAGCGTTTCGCGAAAAACGGGCACATTCTGCCCCGGATCCTGCGCGTAGTCGGAATTGAATGTACCATCGGGCACCTTCGGCACAGGCTTGGCGTTGAGGTAAAGAACGCCATCGATGATCTGTACGCGATCCCCGGGCAGACCGACAAGGCGCTTGATGTAGTCGACCTCAGGATTCGGCGGGAAACGAATGACGATGATATCGCCGCGCTTCGGTTCGCTGGAGAAAATGCGGCCGCTGAAGAGGTCCGGCGAGAACGGCAGCGAATATTTCGAAAAGCCGTAGGCAAACTTGTTGACGAAGATGTAGTCACCGACAAGCAGCGTCGGCATCATCGATCCAGAGGGGATGGTAAAGGGTTGGAATAGCACGGTGCGAATAACCATTGCCAGAACTAGCGCCTGGGCGATGACTTTGATGTTTTCCCAAAGGCCGGTCGGCTTCGCTTCAACTTTTACGGTCACGCGGTTTGGTTCCTTAAGGGTATCGTTTCGGACGCACGATCTCTCTCTTTTCTCTGTAGCGTCCCAGCCCGCTTTGCGGGAGCACCTCCACCATCACGAATGCTTGAACTCTGAAGGCTTCATTGTTTGAACGATCTCTGGTGCGCCGAGGGTGAGCTTGAGCCTCAGCTAGGCTTTTTCACGAGGGCGTAGAGATTGCAGCCATCCGCGCTCCTGCCGACCAAAATCGCAACAATTGTCATGATGTGGAAAATTCCCCATTTTCCTTGGGGACCGTGCAGCCAAAAGATCGAACGGTCAGGTACACGTCAATTCGGCTTTTCGTAGCTGAGGATGGCATGGAGAATCCCCTGGTTTTGAAGCCGTGAGAAAAGATTGGCGGTGTGCTGCTGATTCATCCGTGCGACGTGTGGGAACCATATGATGCCGCCAGCGAAAGGAAAGCCTTATAGGACTCTTCCGCCCTATCGTAGCGCCTCGCAATCCTGCGAAATTGTTTGATCTAGTTGAACATGTGCTAAGACGCTGTTGCGGTTCTTGTATGAGCGATGGTCACAAGGCGGAAGGTTCATTCGCGTTGAGCGAGGTGGGATGACAGGGCGGGTTCCATGGAATTCCTCACCGACGGCGCCAGCGTCGTTTCCTTGTCTGCGAGCAGGGTTGGTCTAACAGGCATCGCGAGGAGCAGGAACGGCGCTGTGATCGGAGGTTTTGCCGCTTCGCAGTACAAACGCTGTCCGGGTGGCAACCACTCTACATCGCTTAGCCAGTAAGGTTGCACCTCACAAAGTTTTTCACATCAATTGGACCGTGATGAAGCTGCCAGACAGCCGCGCGAGCCGATTAAGTACAGACCCTAGGTCGCACTCGCCAAAGGCCTAACGCTCTTTCTCAAAGTCCGCTGAGAAGGTGGCTTAAATCCGATAATGAGCTGTGGTCTTTGCCTCTATCTCGTCAATACTCACACCATCTGCGAGGTCAATCAGCGAAAATGGCTCTCCGGGCGCACGCCGCTCGAAGACGCAGAGGTCAGTTATGATCGTGTCGACGACGTTTTTCCCGGTCAATGGAAGGCTGCAGGCAGACACGAATTTGGCCGTCCCGTCCTTTGAAACGTGCTCCATCAAGACCACGATCTTCTTGACGCCAGCGACCAGATCCATCGCCCCGCCCATCCCCTTGATCATTTTTCCGGGGATCATCCAGTTCGCGATATCCCCATCTTCGCTGACCTCCATCGCCCCAAGGACAGCCAGATCGATATGCCCCCCGCGGATCATCGCGAAGCTGTCAGCACTCGAGAAATAGCAGCTGTTCGGCAACTCGCTGATAGTCTGCTTTCCAGCGTTGATCAGGTCTGGATCCTCTTCTCCCTCATATGGAAAAGGACCGATTCCGAGCATACCATTCTCCGACTGAAGCGTGACATCCATATCTGACGGAACATGGTTGGCGACCAGCGTGGGTATGCCGATCCCCAGGTTGACATAGAAGCCGTCTTGCAACGACTTGGCTGCGCGTGAGGCCATTTGATCTCGTGTCCAAGCCATATCAGGCAGCCTCCTTGTGACGCACCGTTCGAGACTCGATCTTCTTTTCATACGGGCTCCCGACGACCATCCTCTTCACGTAGATTCCTGGCAGGTGAATGCCGTCAGGATCGAGGCTTCCAGTGGGAACGACCTCCTCCACCTCGGCCACGCAGATCTTCGCCGCAGTCGCCATCGGCAAATTGAAATTACGGGCGGTCTTGCGAAACACTAGGTTGCCGCTTTCGTCCGCCTTCCAACCTTTTATGATAGCGAGATCGGCAAAGATGCCTTTTTCAAGGATATACTCTCGGCCATCGAACATCTTGGTTTCCTTCCCCTCTGCGACCAGCGTTCCGGTGCCCGTCCTCGTGTAGAAGCCGGGTATGCCGGCGCCCCCCGCGCGACAGCGTTCGGCAAGAGTGCCCTGCGGGCAGAACTCGACCTCGAGTTCTCCAGAGAGGTATTGCCGCTCAAACTCCTTGTTCTCGCCGACATAGCTAGAGATCATCTTCCGGATTTGCCGTGATTTGAGCAACTTGCCCAAGCCCTCGTTGTCGATGCCCGCGTTGTTCGACACCACGGTGAGACCTGAAACAGAAATATCCTTCAAGGCATCAATCAACCGCTCAGGAATACCGCACAGGCCAAAGCCTCCTGAACAGATCGTCATACCATCGAAGACGAGGTCGTTGAGAGCACTGCGTGCATCAAGATATAATTTTGCCGGCATTTGGGGCCCTCCTTTGAGGTTGCCAACCCATACCCTGGAAGCGATGGTGCGTTTCCATCTGGGCGAGGGCAAGTTGGTCTCGATAATGGATGCTGCTCGCGCACGGCACGAATGCCCGGGGCGCTTCTTCTGGTCTTCAGCTGGGCGAACTCTCGACTATGCACGAGCACGAGCCAAAACAACCTTCCGAACTGAGCCTCTCCGCTAGCTACTCACCACGCGTGTACCTCGACATTTGTTCGTACACAGCGCACACCGAGGCGACGTCTTCATCGGAATGCTCTTTGGCTGCGGCTTGGTAAATCGGCAAAACCGCTGCAAGTAGAGGCGTCGGGACACCTATCGATGATGCGAAGGCACCAATTATGGAGATATCTTTGAAGTACATGGGGAACCCAGCCGTGACGGGTGAATAGACCCCTTCAGCCATCATTGGTCCTCGTACTTCAAACATGCGCGATCCGCCAGCACCGTGACGCACGACCTCAATTACGCGGTGAGGGTCAAGGCCGGCTTTCATCGCCAGCACTAGAGCCTCTGCGGCTACGACGTTATGGACCGCAACCAACAAGTTTGCGACGTATTTCATGCGGCTGCCATTGCCGATCTCTCCGAGGTCGAACCAAGTCTTGGCGAACCCGTCGAACACTGGCGCCGCCGCCTCGATGGCTGTGCTATTGCCACTTGCATACACCGTCAAATCCCGATTACGCGCCTGCGCGCCGGTCCCGCTCAGAGGGCAGTCGAGGAACGTATGACCGGCGGCTTGAAAGCTCTCAGCCGCCGAGAGCTTCGCTTCGAGGCTGAGAGTGCTTGTTTCGACAAGCGTTCGGGGACCCGGTGCGGATGCCAAAATATCGGCGATTGTATCCTTGAGCGCTGTTTCGTTCGGAAGACTCGAGATTAGGAGCCATGCGTGCCTCGCGATGCTCGACACATCATCGGTCACGGTCAGCCCCTTCACATCGAAGGTCGCCAACCGCGCTGGATCTGGATCAAAGCCGACAACGTTAAAGCCTGCGTTAGCCAGGTTTGTAGCGATAGCCCCTCCCATTATTCCGAGTCCGTAGATCCCGACCGTTTTCTCCTCCCGCATGCTTTGCTCCTTTCGCATCTACTGCTTGGCATATAGGAAGTTGGCCAAGACCTCATTGAAGGCGTCAGCGGCCTCGACATTGGCGAGATGGGCCGCGGCTGGAATCGTGGTGAACTGAGAGTTGGGTGTTATCGCCGCCGCTGCGGCGATCTCTGCCATTGGCGCCGCCAAATCCAGCTCGCCCGCTATAAAGTGAACGGGCATCTGGCACTCATGCAGCCTGCGCTGGAAGTCTAGGCCTTTCAGAGCATCCACACATGCGGTGTAGCCCGCGACAGAGGTGCGGCGTATCATCTCAGCGGCCGCTTCCTTCATGGCTGCTGACGCGTCCGGCGTAAACCAGCGCTCCAAGGTTCCTTCGACGAGGTTAGCCATACCAGATCGTTCCGCGTCGCGACGACGTTGATCCCATGTGGAAAGGGCGGGCGGCGGGAAAACGGCGCGCGCGCAGGCGCACACGACGCGTCGAAAGCGCGCGGAATGATCAAGGGCTAGGCCGAGACCAACCATTCCCCCCATCGAAAGCCCAACGAATTCGGCTGTTGCGATGTCTAAACGATCCATGAGCTCCACAACGTCATCAGCCATGGCCTCCAACGTCAGTCGACGTTTGGGAAGCGAGCTCTGTCCGTGGCCGGCAGGGTCGTACCGCAAGACACGCCGTTGCCTCGTGAGCATATCGATTTGTGAATTCCACATCGACAGATCACTGGCCAAGGAGCCTGATAAAATGATCCACGGATGGTTCACGTCGCCCTCGATTTGAACAGCGAGCGTCGCCGACGCTGTATCTATCATCATTGACGTCGTCATGCGGTGCGGACTTGGCTTTGGTTCCGCCAAATCGCGGAATTGACTGCTGGCATCACGCGTTCAGCCATCAGCCGCATCGAGGCCTTGGCAAGGTCAGGATCTCGCCAGTCGTGTCCGGCATAAAGGAGCGTGCCGAACGGGCCGACTTCATCCCGAAATGCAAGAAGTTTCTCTGTGACTTCTTCCGGCGTCCCATAGATCACCAAGCGGTCCATAACATGTTCAAGCGTGACAGCGGAGTCGGGCATATCGGGGTCTTCCTTAAACAGGTTTGACCTTCCGTTGCGTACCAGTTTCGTGAACAGGGAATTGAAATAGTGGAGGTAAGGACTGTCCGGCCCGCGAGCGTAGTCATAAGCGATTTGGCGGTCCGTTGCGACGAAAATGCTCTTCGCCACGCGCCAATTTCCGAGATCAATTGCCCGGTTGCCCTGAAGGCAGCCCTCTTCATAACTTGCGCGGTGGGTGGCAACCCACTTTGGCATAAGAAAGTTTGCAGAGATTGGATCCCAACCACGTGCCGCGGCTGCCGTCACGCCCTTCGAAAATGGCGCGACGGCCGTTACCACAATGGGAGGATGTGGTTTTTGTAAGGGCTTGGGTATGATCCCTTGCCCGATCTCTGGAATAAGTTGGCGCCGCGTCGAAATCTTCCAGTATTTCCCGTCAATGTCATAGGGGGGCTCGGTCGTCCATAGTTTGAGTACGGATTCGATTCCTTCGAGAAACATGGCGTTTCTGTCGGCATCGAGGTTTCCGAAGATCTCTGCGTCGGATAGAAGCCCGCCCGGACTAATCCCGAAATTCAAACGGCCGTCTAAAAGGTGATCGAGCATCGCGATTTGTGATGCTACGTGGGCTGGGTGAACGTTCGGCAGGTTCACGGTTCCGGTACCCAAGCGCATTCGCTTCACAAACCGGGACAGAGTCGCGAGGAATACGACGCAAGAGGTAACGTTCTCCGCCAAGTCTGTGACGTGCTCGCCGACGTATCCCTCGGAAAAACCCAATTGGTCGGCGAGGATGAAGGCCTCCTGGTCCTCTTTCAAAGTCTCGCGCCAGTCCCGCCCAACTGGATGGATCGGCATTGTGAAAAAGCCCAGGTTCATGAGCACATCCTCCATTCTTCGACTGAAAAACAGAGTTACCCCACGCACCGAACAAAAAAACCAATATGTTTTTATGCAGCCTATCAGAAATCTTGATGTCTATACCCACCCTGCGTCCACCCAACGATGCTTGAGAAGAGCATATTGGGCTTCCAGTTCGGCCAGGAAAAGCGTTGCTGCGGGCGGAATTGCGGTCCTGGATTGCTGAATGACCGCGTAGTCGACTGTTAGCGGAGGGTCCAATAAAGGGTGCAACGAACGCGTTTTGCCATCAAAATCATTCGCGCAAATCGTTTCTGGGAGAATGGTCACGAAGTCAGATTGCGCGACGAACTCGAGCGTGGCGATCATGGCGTCCATGCTGACGATAGTGGCGATCCGAATTCCATGCAGCTCGGCATAATTCTCGAAATTGGTGCGCCGCGCATTCGTTCGATTAGGAAGAACAAGCTTTAACGGAGGTAGTTCTGCCAGCCGGGCTCCGGACAGGTTTGGCATGGACGGGTCTGGCCTACGAACAAGGATCTCTCGGTCAGTTCCGAGCAGGCGCGTTTTAATACCGTCCCGACGGGGTGCCTGGGGAACGATAGCAAAATCATAATCCCCTGATAAAACTCCCTCCGTCAGAACGCCACTATAGGCTTCCACTATAGACACGCTGACGTTGGGGTAACTGTTCATGAAATTCAAAAGACTCGGAGCGAGAACAGCGCGGGTAAAAGTAGGCATCAGTCCAGCCTTCATTTCTCCGCTTACCCCCCCTGAAAGAGCCTTTATCTCGCTATCCATTTGGTCAATGCGGCGTATGATTTCGACCGCGTGTTCGTAGAACCGCTGTCCGGCATATGTTGGGATCACGCCTTTAGCTGAACGCTCAAAAAGCTTGCTTCCAATATTCTGCTCCAATTGCTGCGTTTGCATTGAAAGTCCAGATTGCGTGGCATTCAAGCGCTGTGCCGCTTTGGAAAAAGACCGCTCCTCGAACACACCGACAAAGGTCATAAGTTGGCGAAGGTTATGCAAAGCTATCACCCTTTCTGATGGAAGGCTTCTGATCTTATCATTTCTCTAAATGATGAATATCGCCTATTCAAGTTGGCTATCAACAACACTTGATCTGACAGGAGGTCTGCAGTGGGCAGCGTACAACTAATGAATAGGATTATTCCAGACGCGCTGACCAGCGCGCCGCAACCAGCTGAGTTCAGAAGGGTGCTTGGGCAATACCCAACCGGTGTCACGGTCATCACCGCACAAACAGCTGCTGGGGTCCGTGCGGGTGTTACCGTTAGTTCTTTCAATACGCTTTCACTCGATCCACCTCTGATCCTCTGGAGCCTTGCTCTGTCGGCGCCCAGCCTCGAAGTGTTCCGTCATACCGAACGCTTCGCTGTGAATATCCTTGGTGAAGATCAAGGCGACGTAGCCTTGCAGTTCGCCCGAAGGGCAGAAGACAAGTTCGCAGGCGTCGAAACTGTGCCGGGATGGAGCGGGGTGCCATTAATAGCGGGAGCGGTTGCACACCTTGAATGCACTGTCTATCGCCGTGACCCTGGCGGCGACCACGAAATCTACATCGGTCGAGTCGAACGGGCCGAAGCGATTGATCGCACTCCACTTGTCTACATGCGGGGCGCGTTCGGTAAATTCTCTGGAATGGTCGCAAATGAAAAGAAATAAAGAAGTGCGGGCCTCCGGTTGTTATCATACAGAAAGGTGAGGTAATGACATCACGCCCCCCCGTACTGGACGAAACATCACTGAGCGCTGAACAACGCGAAATCTATAACGCAATTGCTTCGGGGCCTCGGGGCGTCGTGGAGGGTCCACTGCGCGTTTGGCTACAGCGTCCTGGCCTTGCCGCCCCGGCTCAAGCTTTAGGAGCCTATTGTCGCTACGGTACGTCCCTGCCGCGGAAACTGTCAGAACTCGCCATCATAGTGACGGGAGCTCATTGGCAGGCAGGCTTTGAATGGTACATCCATGCACCGATCGCGATTGAGGTTGGTGTACCCTCGACCGCTGTTGATGCAATCTACGCCGGTCAACGCCCGTTGTTTGACGACATCCAAATGACGGCCGTCTATGATTTTACAACAGAGCTTCTGGAAACCCGCGCCATTAGCGACGCCACCTACGAATTTGCTGAGAAAGCACTGGGTGCTGACGAAGTTGTCGATCTTGTCGGCATTCTCGGCTACTACGCTCTGATCTCCATGACGATCAAAGCTTTTCGTGTCCCAGTACCATCCGGCGAGATTGAGCCGTTTCCCCGACCTAAAACCTAGGGACCCATCAACCATCAATGCGGCAGCGGCTCTGAAATTCAACGCGCTGGGGCAGTATCAAATTTCCTGATGCTGCCTACCATATAATATTATTTCCGTGGACTTTGCCGCGAAAGTATAACTCGACCACAACGGTCAGTCGTAAATCTTCGGCCCTCTGTTAGGCCACACAACCTGCTGAAGCCTCAAGGACATCTGCTTTATCTTCGCGTATTGCGAATAGCTGCGATTGCGAGAACGACGGGCGTGAGCCCATCCGCGCCCTGGCTAGATCCTCACTAGCAGTCTCTCGCGGGGAAGTGCACCGGATGGGTCTGAGCTGGCGTGGTCTGACGTAGCAGCTCACCGCATTTGAAATGCTGCCAGTTACCCGTGGAGGAGAATATTCAATGCTCGTGAATGAAGGTGGTGGAACAACGACAAGTCCCGAAGCTACAGGAACAACGAGGGCGGGCGTCACTTATGGCAGCATCATAATGTACGCACTTTTGTTGATCTCGTACGTGCTAAATTCAATGGATCGCCAACTGTTTTCGGTTTTGGCTGTCGACGTGCGCGGGGCCCTCGATTTATCTCTACAAGAGGTCGGTTTTGCTGCCACAGTTTTTACCTTGGGAATGGGAATTGCTGGGTTGCCGACGGCTTACCTGCTATCCAAGCTACCGCGAAAAACCGTTTCGCTGATGGGCTTGGGTATATTCTCGGCGGCTACCTTGCTGACTGCCTATTCCCACAACCTCCCGAGCCTTCTGCTGTACCGATTTCTTTCGGGGGTTGGAGAGGCTATGCAGTTCACTGCCATTCTCGCAATTGGAACCACGTACTTCTATCGGAATCGTGGGTTCGCAACCGGAGCTGTCAACTTCAGTTTTGGGATTGGTGCCTTGGTCGGTCCAAATGTGGGAGCTTCGATCCTCGGATCCCATGGTTGGCAAATGCCCTTCGTAAGTTACGGCCTTATGGGGCTTCCACTCGGCTTGCTGATTATCCTTGGAGTAAGAGGGTGGTTTACCGAAGCCGATGTCGCGAGGGAACTACTTCCACGCGGGCACGATAAGGCGTCCGAAAGGGGATGGACTTCATCTACGGTCATCCTTGCGATTGCGAGTATGCTGGGCGGTTTAGTGATCTACGGCTATCTCGGGCTGTATCCGACGTTCTTACGTGATGCGCTTGGTTTCGAACCGGCGGAAGCAGCCTTTGCGATCGGGTGCTACGGCTTGGGTGCGTTGACCTCGATCGTCGGTGGGTGGATCGGTGATCGGTTTGACCATCGCAAGCTGCTCTTGGTGTCCTTCATAATTTCGGGTGTGTCTGGTTCGTTATTGTTCACTTCTCTGGGCCACTCACTGGCCCTTCACGCGACATTTTCCTTCGTATTCGGTTCCGCGGTTAGTGGAATGGTGTTTGTGAACTTGGCGGCCGGGATCATCAAATCGGTTCATCCCGAACGAGCATCACTTGGTGCGGGAATTCTCGTGGCGAGCCTCTACGTACCGGCCTCATTCGCGGGCTATCTGCTCGCGACGCTGCGCAACGCGACAGGTTGGGCAACTGCCGCACTCTTGCAACTCGGTCTGCTTGCGATCATCGCAGGGATACTGGCTGTATTAACACGACGACGACCGTTTTCTTTGAGCAACTAGCTGATGCTTCTTCATGCGGCCTAGCTAGATGGCGAGCCAGAAGAGGGGAGCAAGAATTCATGGGTGGAGTGCCCTTGGCACTCTCTATTCCCTTGCGACAACAAACTGGCCAGCCTAGAGATTGGGCACAATTTGAGAATCTGGTTTAGGATTGAGTATGTCGCCTGTCCCCATCGCCCCAGTGGAGGTCGTTCACACCGGAGAACTTCAACGATCTATGGCGGAACGCTATATCGCAGAATACAAGCACGTGAGGCTTCTAGAATGCGATCTCACCGAAGCCGACCTTTCTGATCTCAACCTTGATCACTGGCACTTTGAGGACTGCACCATTGCGAGAGCTACGTTCGACGATGCGAGCTTAGAAGGCGCTGTATTCAAGGCTTGCCGTGGACCTTTCGCCAGCTTTATAGGGAGCGAATTGACGGAAGCCAGTTTTGACGGTTGCGACTTAAACAACGCTAGTTTTCGCCGATCAACTCTCACCTATGCTTCGTTTCGGTCATGCAAACTGACGGGCGCTGACCTCACCGATGCCAAAGCGTTGGGAGTTTCTCTTGCAGATGTAATGCTCTCACTTTCCAAGCTGCCAAAGCTCTCTTTCAAGAAGGCAAACCTGACGGACGTTAACTTTTCTGAGGCAGATCTCCATGGTTGCGACTTCCGCTATGCCGTGTTTGAGCGATGCTCGTTGAAGGACGCCTACTTGGTCGACTGCAAATTTCAGAGCGCAGATTTGCGCGGGGCTGATCTCGGCGGCATAAGGCTCACTGAAGCCCAATACTTCAAGGGTGCTGTCGTATCGAAAGATCAAGCTGCACGTCTAATCGAACAATTAGGTCTCAAAGTTGCATAGTTCCAGACGACTCCCCTCTTATGCCTCTTCGAAAGTGTCTGAGGCCAATGGGTGGTGTCGAGCTTGCAATCGTTCCAGTCTGTGCTTCCAATGCTCTTCAACTGTCATTAGCCGTCGGTTTCATTTGGCTTTCGGCCGACGATGACGAACGATCTCAGTTGGTAAAGACCCTGGGCATCAGACTACGGCCGAACGCGCTTCCAGTTTGAGGTTCACGATCCTCGAGCTCGACAAGACCATTTTGTTCACGTGGAAACTTCCTTCTGAGGCGTAAAGGTCATGCTTCACAGAGAGTGTTATCACGAGCGCCATAACCAGGGCTCGAAACCCTTACCAACAGTGCGAAATTGTTCGAACAAACCGCGCCACAGCACCATATCGAGGGCTTGAGTGGTCAGCCCCTCAGGGGGCGGGTAACATAGCCGGTGCTGAACAAGGAATATCGAGGTGAAGACACAAATTCCTCGAACTGGCTACACAAAACGTTGACCAAGCTCATTACGCGCGGATTTCGATGCCGCTGCGCGGGGTAGAGCACATAAACAGGAATATCGTCGGATCGCCACTCGGGCAGTATGGCCGAAAGATATCCTTGCTCAGTTTCGAACTTTACAAAAAAGTCCGGAAAGTATCCCATCGCCATGCCGTGAACTGCAAAATACTTGGCCATCCAGTATTCATTGGTTTGAAGTTTCGTTCGAGGCTTTAGCGTGATCTTCGATTTTCCCTGACTTAGCTGCCATTCCTCAGGTATTCCGCACCTCACGTAAGATACTGCGTCATAGTCATTTACGACTTCCGGCACCAAGGGCATTCCGTGCTTGGAAATAAAGTCGGGGCTAGCGTAGAGACCGTAGGAAACAGACCCCATTTTGCGTCTGAGCAAGCTTGATTCCGGTGGCTCGCCAACAAAAATCAAACAATCAAAATCGTTCTGCGTGACCATATTCCGTTCACTGGGGAACAAATGAATATCAAACTCAATTTTGGGATGGGCGAGCGACATCGCGAGAGTTGCAGCGCCAGAGATGGTCGTGCCGAATTCTGCGCTTGCGAAGAGGCGAAGGCGCCCGCCTAAGGTGGAATGAGCACGTTGAGCTGCGCTCACGGCATTTTCGCAACTTTCAAATATCATTCCACAATTGGCGAGAAATTGATCTCCGGCTTCCGTTAGCTGCAGCCCTCGCGCCCTCCGGACGAATAGCTCGACCTGCAGCGCGTCTTCAAGGCGACGCAGGCTATGGCTGAGGGTTGCTTTGGGAATGTTGAATGAGAGCGCTGCGGCCGAAATACTACCAGCCCTAGCGATCTGTAGGAAGCAATGAATATCGTTCAGGTCGTAGGGATAGGGCATAGGGGTCTATATTTTTGGACGAATGGTCTAAAGAGGTCAGCTTTCTTGAAAGCTTAGATCAACGTATACATCCCCGCAAGCAGCATACCGCTTCAACACTTTCCGCCGCCCGCGAGCCACACGTGGTTAGATGGCGAGTACAAAGTCAGGAGGATACAATGTCTGTAAAACATCTTTTTCTACCAGCCTGCGCTGCCGTCATCGCGACGGCGGGGGTGCCAGGGGCGGCACATGCGTTGGAGAAAATCCGGTTTGGTTTGAATTGGTTGCCTGAAGCCGAGCATTGCGGCTTCTTCTATGCCAAGCAAACGGGGCTCTACGAAAAAGTGGGGCTCGACGTGGAATTGAGACCCGGCGGGCCTGGCACAAACATTGCAATGCTAGTCTCTGGCGGTCAGGTCGACCTAGCTATGGGGACAAGCTTCACCACTCTCAACATGGTAAAGCAAGGCATTCCCGGTATCACTATCGCGGCATACTTCCAGAAAGATCCGCAGACCTTGGTTGCTCATGCCGATCAGAATGTCACTACTCTGGAAGAGGTGAGGGGCCACCCTGTCATGGTCGCTGATTTCGCACGAGGTGAATTCTGGCAATGGTTGAAGAGGAAGGCGGGATTTGAGGATACCCAACTCCGTCCGTACACCTACAACGCGGCCGTGTTCCTCAGCGACCCTACGTCTATTCAGCAGGGTTATGTGACATCGGACGCGTATTACCTTGGCGCACAGTTGCCAAAGCCTCCCGTAGTCATGCTACTGGCAGACTACGGCTATCCCAACTACTCATCAACAGTATTTGGAATGCGTGACTTCATCGAGGCCAAGCCAGAAGCCGTGAAATCATTCATTGCTGCTACCAGCGAGGGATATCAGAAATGCATGACGGGCGACTATACGCCTGCCATGGAGTTGGCTACCTCTATTAACACCGATCCTGCTTATGGGCCGGGATTGTGGAAGGCTGCCATAGCTGAGATGCGTACCCGCGAGCTAGTTACAGGCGGGGATGCAAGAGCATTGGGTGTCGGCGCGATGACCGATGCGCGCTGGGAGACTTTCTTCAAAGACATGGTCGCGGCGGGCATCTATCCCGCGGATCTGGATTACCGCAAAGCTTACTCCCTGCGCTTCGTAAACGAAGGAAGGTAGACGATGGGCCCGGCGACTACTTCGGTGTCCGAACTCTGCTACCTTTCCGCCAGTGAGTTGGGTGAGCTCATCAGACGGGGCAGGGTCAGTTCTCGCGAAATTGTGCAAGCGGCTGTTGATCGCGCGTCTGCGACTTCAGAAGTTAACGGTATCGCCGTACCGCTTTTTGACGAGGCATTGGAAGCAGCTGACAAGGCGGATGCAGTCATCCGTCGCGGCGAGAGGTTGGGGCCTCTTCACGGCATTCCACTCACTATAAAGGATGGTGTCGCGACGAAGGGCCACCCAAATACGTTCGGCGCGCTCGCAAATGCCAATGACGTGGCGACATCCGATGATGTGGTATGGCAAAGGTTGCGTGATGCCGGTGCTATCCTTCTCGCAAAATCGACGACTTCTGAATATTTTCATAAAGTGACAACAGATAGCCAGCTCTATGGTGTGACCCGCAATCCGTGGGCTCTGGACTACAGTCCAGGCGGGTCGAGCGGCGGGGCTGCTGCCTGCTTGTCGGCAGGCATAGGGACGCTGGCTATCGGCTCGGATGGAGGAGGTTCCTTGCGCTGGCCCGCGTCATGCACGGCTACCTTTGCGATCAAACCGACAATGGGGCGGGTTCCGCATGTGAATTTCGGCGACACGTTCGGCAATTACTCTGTGCTTGGTCCGATGGCTCGGAGCGCAGGTGACCTTGGGCTGCTGCTAAACGTAATCGCCGGGTCAGCATCCACCGATGCCGCCAGTATTGGTCGGGACAGGCCCGTTCCATTGTCAAATCGAGGCGACACTCTTCGTGTTGGGGTGGTATCGCTCGACGGCATCGACCCACAGGTGGAGAAATGTATCGCAAGCGGATTGCAGGGGCTTGCCCTACAAGGTGTGGCTCTGACCCCGTTTGACGGGAGCTTCCTCGATGGTTCCTACGACATCTATCGTGTCATCTCGTCAGTTGGACACGCCGCTCGCGCTAGCTTCACGACTACTGACAACCAGGCGAAATGGTCGGACAGCTTCGCGGCTGTCGTGAAAGAGGGTTTGGGTTACGCGGCGAATGCCTATCATGCCGCGATAACAGCGCGGACCCGGTTGTTTCGCACTGTTCAGTCACTTTTTGATGCCATCGATGTAATCGCTATGCCGGTTTTTTCGGTGCCTTGTCTTCGCATCGATGACGAAAGTTCTGTCGGCCTTGAGGCCTACGGCAAGGCGGCCGCGACGCTTTATCCATTCAATTTAACAGGTCATCCCGCAATCTCTGTACCCGTCGGCTTTACCGAACAAGGCCTTCCGGTGGGACTGCAATTGGTTGGTCCTTGGTACAGTGAAAGCAGGCTCATTGCGATGGCTGAGCTGCTAGAGCAACCCTGGCTTTGGCGAAGGAGGCGCCCATTGCTATGAAGAATTTCGAGTCAACCCTTATACCAATCGCCGCAGGGCTAATATTTCTTGGTCTTTGGCAATGGGCGGTCACGCAGTTCGACGTCCCTCACTATGTGCTTCCGGCACCTACCGCAATCCTCCAATCGTTCTGGGAAAACAGGTTGGACCTTCTGTGCGCACTCGGGAATACGGCAATTGTCACCTTGAGCGCGTTTGTGCTCGCTTTGATTAGCGGTGTTGCTCTAGGCACACTGATGACGCAGAGCCGTCTCCTCGAACAGATTTTCTGGCCCTATGCCGTCGTCTTGCAGGTCACGCCCATTGTCGCGGTGGCTCCCCTGGTCATTATTTGGGTAGGCCTATCTAGGGTGTGGTTAGCCCTCTTGATTCTTGCTTGGTTGGTTGCGTTCTTTCCTATGTTGTCCAACACCGTCGTTGGAATAAAATCAACTGAACATGGACTAAGGAACCTATTCACTCTTTATGGTGCTTCCCGTTGGGATCGCCTATGGCGCTTGCAGCTTCCGGGAGCATTGCCATTCATCCTGGCAGGTGCCCGAATATCCGCAGGTCTCTCCGTCATTGGCGCCGTAGTGGCAGAATTTGTAGCAAGTAGCGGAACATCCACGGGGCTGGCATGGACCATCGTGCAAAGCGGAAGCATGCTGGACGTGCCCCGTATGTTTGCGGCCCTGTTCCTACTGTCTGCCTTCGGAATAACTATCTGGCAGATCATGACAATCTTCCAGACTCTCCTCTTGAGTCGCTGGCACGAAAGCGAGGTTTCCCATGAGCTATAATGAGTTGTCAGCACCGCTGGTCGCCAGTCTCAGAAATGTTTCAAAGGCCTATGGCAGCATGACTGTGCTGGAGGCCGTTGACCTCGATATTGCGCAAGGGGAATTCTTGTGCCTCTTGGGACCGTCGGGTTGTGGCAAGTCAACAATTCTGCGGTTATTGGCTGGTTTGAGCAAACCGACGGGCGGCAAATTGGAAATGCCTGCGCGCTCGCCTGCCGACATAGGCGTCGTATTCCAGGAACCAACACTTCTCCCCTGGGCAACGGTGTCAAGCAATGTTGCATTGCCGCTCAAGCTGTGGAAGCGGCCGGCATCTGAAATTGCGCGGGAAGTCTCTCGAGTTCTCGAAATGGTGAAATTGACGGGATTCGAACAGGCCTATCCTAGGGAATTATCCGGCGGGATGAAGATGCGGGTCTCGATCGCTAGGGCTTTGGTGACTAAACCAAAGCTACTCCTGATGGATGAGCCTTTCGCCGCACTCGACGAAATTACACGCGCACGGCTCGACGATGATCTGTTGGCGATCCAACGCGATAGCGGATGCACGGTCGTTTTTGTCACTCATAGTACGCCTGAGAGCGTATATCTCGCCACCCGCATTGCTGTGATGCGAACCCGCCCAAGCCGTTTCGTGGGTTTTGTTGATGTCCCCGCGTCAGCGATTCGCGATAAAGCCTATCGTGTAAGCCAGCAGTTCGTCGAAACGACAACTCAGGTCTCGGAACTTTTGGACGAAGATTAGCCAGCATCCGAGCTCAACGGATGGGCAGACCTGCTCGCGTATCGGCGCGCCATCCACTCGGTGCTCTTCGGCGGCTTTGCGCCGCACCGATGCACTTAAATTGCTTCTACTTGTTTGGAGAACTAGAGTGCCACGCCGCCGAGTACCTTCCCAAGATGAGAGATTTCGCGGCCCACCGTGATGCGCTCACGTTCATAACGCTTCAATGCGTCCGACAAATTACCGGTCTCCGCTAGTGCTTTTCGCAAGGCGAGCACGTCCCCAGCTGCTTTCGCAACCCCCATGGCGGTATGGGGGCGTACCACAAAGGCAGCGTCACCAACCAAGGCAGTTCGGTGCGATACCATTCTTTCCGACTCGTAGTCGAAGATACCTTGAATGAAGGGACTTCTCGTAGCGTCTATTGTTAAAGCAAATTGGGGAGGTAGGAATGCGAACGCATCTGCAGCAAGCGCCCTCTGCCGCGAGGGCGTGAGCTCGCCGCGCGGTAACGAGAAATCATATTTTTTGCCGCGTGCTCCGGTGAATAGGTCTGGGAGTTCATCTGCCGAGACTTTACGGTACCATACCCAGTTGTAGCGACGCGTACCCTCCTCCATTTCCCCTTTAGGTCCTGGGACCAGATAGCCCAGTGCGTGGATACCCTTCGTTACATAAAACGTGAAGCGGTTCAGAAGGATCGAGGCCGCCGCTGGAAGACGGGTTTCTGCGATAATGCCTCGCCATGCCACATAACCGGCGAAGCGGTTCGTCGAGTTGGCATTAATGACCGTCCGGACCGTGGATGCAACCCCATCGGCACCGACGACGAGGTCAAAGCTGCTGCATTGCCCGTCCGCGAACTTAACGGTTACACTGTCGACGTGTTGCTCAACCTGACTGATCATTGTTCCCAGTCGATAGTGTTCAGGCGGCAGCATTGCAGCCACAGTGGAGTAGAGCGTATCCCATGAAATCTGTGTCTGCGGCGTCGCGATACGCTCGGCTACGCGCCCGTCGGAGGCCAAGAATATTCGTTCCTGCGCGACGACACCCACATGCGCCAGGTGCTCGCACCCGATAGCGCGTAGCATACGAAACAGGTCGGCTTGCGCGACTAGCCCGGCGCCGCGCCCGGCCAGACCGTGAGCGGAACGTTCAAACACGGTAACGTTATGGCCGTCGCTTCGGAGAAGGATTGCGGTAAACAGGCCTGCGAGAGAACCGCCGACAATCCCAATGTTTAGCGATCGCATATGAAAATCCTATCTTGGTTCGGGTGTTGTCACTGCGGAACCTGTTGAAGAACAAACTGCACGCGGACAAAGCCAACTCTGCTGAAAATGCCACAAGGCCCGCAGGCTGCGCTCCAACTCGTCAGAGCTGGATAATGGGAGCGCAAACACGCGTGTTGCTCAGGGCGCGTGAGCCTGCCCTCGCGCCGTCGTGACAGACACATGCTAGGTAATTCCAAGCGGACGCCGAGCGAACCATTTGCCCGCCCGGTGATTAAGAGTCTACTTCTGCAAAAATTCACTCGGCAGTTTGTCGCAGCGGTGTGAATCCATACCGCTTCGGTTGGGGAGTCTCTTGCCGTAGCGTCCGGAACATCTCCTCATAATCCTTTTCGACTTCGAGCGTCACAGAGGGTCTGATTTCTTGGAGCGCTTTCGTAAAATGAACGCTTCGGACCTGCGGCACGTCGAGCGACTCCCGAAGCGCGACGAGGCCGGCTCGGCGGGTTAGGTCCTCAAGATCCGCGCCAGTGAACCTTTCGGTTCGAGCCGCCAGTTCTTCAAGCCGTACATCGGCTGCCAAGGGCATCTTTCTGGTGTGAATGCCGAGTATCTTCAGCCGCGCCTTGCTATCTGGAACTGGCACATAGACGAGTTCGTCGAATCGACCTGGGCGCAGCAGCGCTGGGTCAAGCAGGTTCGGGCGGTTCGTGGCTGCCATGACGACCACGCCCTGCATGTCTTCCAATCCATCCATTTCGGCAAGGAGAGTATTGACGACACGCTCGGTAACAGCGGGTTCCCCCAATCCACCCCCTCGAGCAGGTGCCAATGAGTCTATCTCGTCGATGAAAATGATCGTTGGAGCGACCTGCCGGGCTCTCTCGAATAGCCGCGTGACCTGCTGTTCCGATTCCCCATACCATTTCGAAAGTAGATCAGAAGACTTCGTCGCAACGAAATTGGCTTCCGCCTCCCTGGCAACTGCTTTTGCAAGGAGCGTTTTGCCGGTACCTGGGGGCCCGAACAACAGGAAGCCCTTGGCGGGGCGAATGCCAAGTCTCTTAAATGACTGGGGCGAACGAAGGGGAAGCTCGACGCCTTCCTTGAGCTTCATTTGTGCCTGGTCGAGGCCGCCGACGTCCTCCCATCGAACGTCTGGTGCCTGGATCATGATCTCACGCAGCGCCGAGGGCTGTATGCGCTTCATAGCGGTAACAAAATCATCCTGGCCGACTGAAAGGTCGTCGATGACTTCCGACGGGATGCCTTCTCGAAGATTGATATTCGGCAGAACCCGCCTCAACGCATCCATCGCGGCTTCGCGGACAAGTGCGCCTAGGTCCGCGCCGACGAAGCCGTACGTTGACCGTGCGACTTCATCGAGATCAGTTCCTTTCTTGAGAGGCATACCCCTTGTGTGAATTGCCAGGACTTCTCGACGCCCGCCTTGATCTGGTACACCGATAACTATTTCTCTATCGAAGCGTCCGGGACGTCTAAGAGCCTCATCGATCGCATCACGTCGGTTAGTAGCGCCAATGACCACAATATTCTGACGCGGTTCCAAGCCATCCATTAAGGTAAGCAGCTGCGCAACGATGCGTCGCTCGACCTCGCCAGTGACTTGTTCACGCTTCGGGGCGATAGAGTCTATCTCATCGATGAAGATCACAGAGGGTGCGTTCTGAGACGCTTCCTGGAAGACCTGCCTGAGCCGCTCTTCAGATTCGCCATAGCGGCTTCCCATGATTTCTGGTCCCGCAATGTGATAGAAACTTGCTTCAGTCTCGTTAGCGACTGCACGCGCGAGGAGGGTCTTTCCAGTGCCGGGCGGACCGTACAGCAGAACGCCTTTGGGGGGATCAATTCCTAGACGCTGAAACAGCTCTGGATGCCGTAGGGGCAATTCGACCATTTCGCGAACTTGCGCCACCGACGAACCCAATCCACCGATGTCGTCGTAGGTCACATCAGCCCTCCGAGCTTCCTTGGGCTCCTCATACAGTGGGCGTAGTTCGACAATTGTTTTGTCCGTCATCTGGACAATACCGCGGGGCTGAGTAGAAACCACAACCAAGCGGATTTCCTGGAGGCCATAGGCTGGCAGGTCCACTAAACCACGGAGCAGTCCATCACCTCGGCCGTCCCTGCCGCCCAAATGCTGTTGTACCGACGTTGATACGACATCTCCTGATACCATTGGTCTTTGGAGAAAAGTTCTCTGTAGGGCTTCGCCCGAGCCTTGAAGACGGAGGTTCTTTTGAGCGGGTGCGAGTACGACCTTCGCAGCTGGTCGGGCCTCCGCTTTGCGTACTTCAATATGATCACCACTCGTGGCACCAGCATTCACGCGTTGAAGTCCATCCAACCGAATGATGTTTATCCCCTCATCCTCCGGATATGGGCGCATGGCGATTGCGGCCGTATGTCGCTTACCAATCAGTTCAATGAGGTCGCCTTCCTTGACGCCTATCTTCTGCATTACCGATACGGTTAGTCTCGCAACACTAGCGCCTGCGTCCTGAAGACGCATGTTAGCCACCTGTAGCTGAATGCTGGAATCGTCGGACATTTGTGGCCCTTCTCACGCTTGTGATGCTCGAAATTTATACTGTGACTTGGCGTACCCCGCGTACGATACGGGCTCGCTCTTCAATTCGTCCGTAGGCATGATCTCGTCGATTACCTTTACTGTGCAGATAGCTCTCGACGACAACGCTCTCTTCGGGGCGATGGGATAGGTGTGATGCACTTGGGTAGCCTCTGGAAAGGGCCATCGGATATGGCGAGCAGTAGTTCATGCTGTCGGGCGATCCGAGATCCTCCAGTTTTATCTAGAGCCTCCGCGACGACATCCGCTGTTACACCGAAGTGAGGAGGCGATGCCGTGCCACAATTATTCGTCCAGAGGAAATTTCAAATTTGCAAAAGTGACCTTGCCGAATTGAGGCTTGAGTTGCCGCCTGTCGTGGAGACACTCGTTACGCAAAAAATAGTGAGGAATCTCGATGGCAAGTGAAAATAGGAATCCCCTGCAGAAGGTCTCCAAGAATTTGGGAGTGGCGTGGGAAGAGGGCTACGGCTATTCGCAGGCCGTTAAGGTCGGGAACACGGTGTATCTTTCGGGTCAGCTTAGCCATAACGATAAAGGCGAGATGGTAGCGCCTGCGCCGCTCGATGCCGACGGGAAGGTTACGGATTTCTCGAACATGGAAGCACAGATGGTACAAACTTATGCAAATTGCGTAACGCTGCTGTCTGCCTATGGTCTGACTCTCGATCACGTCGTGGAGGAAACGGTATATGTGCTGGATATGGACGCAGCCTTTCAGGTCGCGGGCCCTGTTCGCAAGAAGGCATTTGGTTCCCCGAGGCCTGAAGTTGCAAGCACGATGCTGGTGACGCCTCGGTTGGCGATTCCTACCCAGTTGATCGAGATTAGCATGGTTGCCATTGTCAGTTAGATCAATCGTTAGAGCGGAAACCGCGCACGACGGAGAGAAGCAACGAAGCCCGATCCTGAATATCGGACTAGGCAAAGGCAAAGCAAAAATACCTGCGCAAATCTTGCTTGATCACGTATCCCGCATTCCAGGTTTTCACCGGGATCGTGCTGCGATCTCGGCGAAGCATCGTCTCTGACTGACACAAATTCAGGATCTTCGGGCGGTCAGTTTCAACATTAGATTGTTCCTGGACCGTTTTCACTTCGACGATGGCCTACAGGTCGTGGACCAATGCTTGTTCGTCGGGTCCGTGCGTCCGCTGCCTGCGGATGCACCGAGCAATCTACCTGAACCCGTTTTGATTAAGGAGACTACAAAGTGGAATTTAAGCACGAATACAATTCATCCGGGGGCCGATACACTACTGCGGCAGATGGGGTGGTTGCGTATATCAGCTACTCCCGAACTTCTCCTCGCCTTATTATTATCGACCACACCGAGGTTCCCGATGTGCTCCGTGGTAAAGGTATTGGCCAGGCACTGGCCATGCATGCGGTCGAGGAAGCGCGATCCGGAGGATGGAAGATAATACCGCTATGCCCATTCTTCCAGAGCCAGCTCGCCACACATCCTGACTGGCGCGATGTCATAGCCTGAGTATGAATCAACGTTCTGGTGGTCGGAAGCGAGATCACAGGGAAACCAGATATCGTGGCGAATAACTGGCGGTCGCTAGGCCTATAAACGTCCGGTCGAAGCCTCGCTAAGGGAACTCGCAAGTCCGCGATAACCCTTAGAGCATCGGGGCGCTAAGGTTCGTGGCCTCCTGTGGAGAGCTGGCTCGAGAATATTTCACCCGGTCGGAACGTTAAAGGCGAAGCCACGGCGGCTCGGAAGTCTACGGAGCCGCCGTGAACCGAACGCGCTTGATCAGAGCATCTCTTGCCGAGTTGCTCAATCATAAGTTTATACCCGTCCGAGTTCTGGTGTTGTAGTATAATTACATTCAACTCTGAAGTGAAGATGCGAATGCGCGCTTCATTTCCGAGTAAAGAAGAGGATTTGTGTTTCAATAACTATTTTATTTTAATTGGTTTACGACCGACAATGCAGTCGGAGCACCCTCTCTCGCGTGATCATACCATCTGAGCCAGAAATGAGTTCGGCGCGTCAGAATGGACATGTCCATGCTTGGAAATTCGCTATGAGAATCAAGAGCCAATTTATCCTTTTGGCATCGGCGACCGGCGTTGCCATGGCCGGTCTCGTCGGGAGCGTCTGGGGTTACGCCCGTGCTGCTGGGGACGTCACGAGTGCTTACGATCAGAAATATCGTTCTTACATGCTGGCCGATAACTTTCGCCAGTCTTCGGATGATCTCACACGCCTCGTGCGCACCTATGCGGAGACGAGCGATACATCGTTCAAGGACCAGTATAACGCGGTTGTTGAAATTCGAAACGGCACGCGTGCTCGACCGAGTGACTATCACCGCATCTATTGGGATTTTGTGGCCGGCGGAGAAATCAAACCTCGTCCTGACGGGCCGGCCGTTTCCATGCACGACCTGATGAAGCAGGCGGGGTTCACTGACGAGGAGTTTGCTCTGCTGGATGAGGCCGGAAAACGCTCGGACGCCCTGATCACGCTTGAAACAGAGGCAATGGCGCTGGTGGATAACGCCGCTAAGCTCGGCCCCGAAGCCACGCGCAAGGCGACACAAATGCTCAACTCGCCCGACTATCACAAATTCAAGGCCGAGATCATGAAGCCGGTCGATGCCTTCTACGTGAAACTCGATCGCCGCACGCAAGGAGCTGTCGACGAGGCCAACGTCCGGGCATCGTTTTATTGGATACTCATGATGGTCGCCATGTCCGCATTGGCGGTGATGCTTATCGTCGTGGGTTTCGTCACCTTTAGGCGTATCATCGGCGGCATGTACAACCTCGGCAAGTCAATGGGACTTGTTGCCGACGGTCATTTGGACACCCAGATTGGGCTTGCGGCAAACGACGATGAAATCGGCGACATGGGTAAGGCGCTCGAGGTCTTCCGCCAAGCCTCGATTGCCAACCGGCGGCTGGAACAGGAGGCAATGGAAAACCGCAAGCGCGCCGAAGTCGAACGCGTCGCCATGCAGGAAAAGGCCGAGGCCGACGCCGAAGAGCGTCTGCGGGTCGCCACGTCCGGGCTCGCGGCTGGCCTGAAGCGACTGGCCTCCGGCGATCTCGCCTTTCAGCTCAATAATGCCTTTGCGCAGGATTTCGAGGCGCTGCGCCACGATTTCAACCAGTCCGTGGCCCAACTCGGCTCGACGCTCTCGGAGATTTCCGGGTCGATCTCGACCCTCGACACCGGGACACGCGAGATTGCCGTGGGCACGGACGACCTCTCAAAACGCACCGAGCAGCAAGCGGCATCCCTGGAGGAAACCGCGGCGGCACTCGATCAGATCACGGTCAACGTCGCAAACTCTTCCAAGCGTACGGAGGAGGCGAAAGATGTCGCCAGCCGCGCGAACCATTCGGCAGCGGAATCCGCGTATGTGGTATCGAATGCGGAAGAGGCCATGCGCAAGATTGAAGAAAGCTCGGAGCAGATATCCAATATCATCGGAGTCATCGATGAGATCGCCTTTCAAACGAATCTCCTGGCACTAAACGCGGGCGTAGAGGCCGCTCGCGCGGGTGAAGCTGGTAAGGGGTTCGCCGTCGTGGCACAGGAAGTGCGCGAACTCGCCCAGCGGTCGGCTCAGGCTGCGAAGGAAATTAAGGGACTAATCCGGAACTCCTCGCTGGAAGTGAACAACGGCGTAAAGCTGGTACGTGATGCTGGATCAGCATTAAAAACGATCAGCGATTTCATCGTTGAGATAAACGCGCACATGGAAGCGATCGCCACGTCAGCTAAGGAACAAGCCGTCGGGCTTGCCGAAGTCAACACCGCGGTTAACGCCATGGATCAGATGACGCAGCAGAACGCAGCCATGGTGGAACAATCGAATGCGGCGTCCAACACCCTTGCGAATGAGGCTGTGCGGCTGCAAGAGCTTGTCAGCCAATTCAAGCTCGGACGTACCGGCGGCTCGCAAATGACGGCTGTCAATCATGGGCGGCGGGATTTCGCGAACACGTCCGTGGCGCGCACATCGGTTCGCAATATTGCATCCGCATTCAGCGGCAATGCGGCCCTTGATATCAAAGGCGACTGGCAAGAGTTCTGAGTCTGGTTTAAACGTATAGGCCCCTGTGCACCCAACGGGACACAGGGGCCTATGAAATACGCGGTTCGGCCAAAATCGGAGGCGCGTGGCCCCTTCCGATGTCGAATGTTCGAAATCACGCCAAATTTATCACAGCTACAAAATCTCGCGCTGTCACAACCCTTCTCTTGCCCACAGCAAATCTCGCGGTCTGAAGCCGAGGTTTTCTTTCGCTCGAATGTTCGAAGCGCCGGTGAGCTGCATATGGTAAAAGACCGCTTCTTCGCCAGACATAGACACCGCGTCTTCAATACTCAGTTGAGCAGGCACAGGAGCGCCTATCCAACGGGCAAACGCCGGCATCCACTTGGACACGGGAAGCGGATTGTCATCCACGATGTTGTAGGTCCCCGGATCAGCAGTAACCGCCGCGACGGTAGCACTTATTGCGTCGTCTATATGAACGAAGGACCACACGCCTTGGCCGTCGCCAATGATCCTTGCTTCACCTCTGCGGAACTGCTGTGCAATTGCGCCCTCAGGGCGGTACCATGTACCCGGGCCGTAAAAGAAGCCATAACGTAACACCACGCCTTGAAAGACCGTCGAATCCAGGACGCGGTCTTCATAAGCCCCGATCACGCGCGTGTTCTCGCCTATTGGCCCAGGTGCAGTATAGCGAAGGCGGGCAGTTTCGTCGGCTAGCTTCCCGAATGGCGCGTCCAAAAAGAACCCACGCGATTGTAGGATGTACCTTGCGACGCCGGCTGCTTCTGCAGCCGCTAGCAAGTTGTCGCCGCCTTCCTTATGGAGACGTGTGTCATTTGGTAGTGACTTGACGATGTCTGCAGGATTGGCGGGAAGCCAAGTGAGCTGGTCAATCATGACGTCAGGCGCCGCTGCAGCGACGGCATCGATGACCTCCACTCGGTTGAACGCATCAAGGACGCAAACGTTAGCCCCAACTTCCCGCAATGCATCTGCGCCGGAACCTGTCCGGGTCGTCCCCGTCACCTCATGCCCCCGAGCGCACAGCGCGCGCACCAGCGGGAGACCCACGGCGCCCGTGGCTCCCGCTACAAAGATATTCATCAGAGAACTCCTATGAAGTCCGGGCTCTAGCCGGACGTGTGGCGCTGCGTTTAGCTTGCTATCGCTGCCTGAGGTGTATTTCGGAAACTAATTGCCATTCTATTGTAGGCATTCATCAAGCTGATCGCTATCGTTAGATCGACAAGATCCTTCTCGCCAAAAAGCTGGCGCGCCGCGATGTAGGCGTCATCGGGGACGCCGGTTTGAGCCACCCGAGTTACCGATTCCGCCCATGCGAGCGCCGCACGTTCCGTTTCGCTAAAAAGGGTGCCCCCTTCTTCCCAAGCTTGCACCAGTGCAAGCTTTTCAACAGGCATCCCTTTCTTGATGAGGTCGCGGGTGTGCATGTCAAGGCAGTATGCGCAGTTGTTGATCTGTGAAACGCGCAGGTACACAAGCTCTACAAGTGCCGGGGGAAGATTACTTTGCAGAATGTAGCCATAAACGCTACCCAGCGCCTTGGCGCCGTTCGGAGCAATCTGATTATAGTCGAGTCGCTTGGTCATAGCCTGTTTCCTTCGGGGTTACTTGACTGGCGTGGTCAAAGTTTTGTCGTTTGAATCAAGGACGAACACGGCGAGGAGCTTTGCAGGCAGGGTTCTGCTCGCATTCCGGCTAATTCCGTGAAGCGCATTGGGCTCCTCGAACCAGCTCTCTCCTGCGTGATAGACGCGCACTTCGCCGTCGTTTACCTGCGACTCAATTGCGCCCGAAACCACATACGCATAAATGAAAGCTGATTTTGCATGAGTGTGCGGAGGGGAGGCGGTCCCCGGTGCATAATTCACTTCAACGGCTACAATTGATTTCCCCGGGGCGTTTGGGAGCGCTGCCTCAAAGTTCTTCTGGACAGTTTCGGCCTTGTTATCCCCCGCCGTGGCCTGTGTCGCAGTTACTCCGAAAGCGCCACAAAGGGCGGCTACGTGCCAGAGCTTCATGTGGTTCTCCTTGTTTTCGTAGGAAAGATGCTCTTGTCTTGGGCCAAGAAAAAGCACCAAGAACGGAAAATAGCGGTGTACTACGATGAACATGACTGACGCGCTCAACCTCCACGTCGATCGTTCCGCAAAGACGCCCTTGGCGGAACAGATCCGGCAGGCAATCGCGACGGCGATTGAAAACGGCGTGCTCGAGCCTGGTGCTCGGTTGCCCTCCTGGCAAGATCTGGCTACCCAGCTCGGTGTGGCCCGGGGCACAGTTCGAGCCGCGTATGAGAGGCTGAACGCAGCCCAGTTGATCGTTGCTACACGCGCAACTGGCACTCGTGTCGCCGAGCGCCCCCGCATGGTATTAAACAACGAGCGAAAGGCCGATCCTGGATCATTTCTAGAGGTATACTTAGAGATGACGCAGGGGCCAGCCGTGTTTCAAATGGGAGTACCGGCGACAGAGATCTTTCCCGCAACGCTCTTTGCCCGCATTCGCGCGCAGGCCGTCCGAGCCGAGGCAAATATCCCACCGCACTATCCCGACCCAAGGGGAGAATTCTTGTTGAGGCGGGAGTTGGCGGGTTATCTCGCTGTTTCCCGCGGCATACAGTGCGCGCCATCACAGATCATCGTAACGGCAGGCTACAGCGCAGGGTTAGGGGTAGCGCTGCGCGGTTTAGGTCTGGAGGGAAGGAAGGCGTGGATCGAAGAGCCCGGCTTTCCCTTCACGCGGAAAGGGTTGGAACTCGCCAGCTTGACCATTGCGCCAATCCCGGTCGACGCTATGGGAATGGATATTGACTATGGCATTCGCTGCGCCTCTGACGCAAAGCTCGTCGTCGTTACACCTGGGCAACAAGCTCCTCTAGGAGCGACTTTATCGCTCGACAGACGGCTACGACTACTCGACTGGGCCTCGGTGAACGGGGCGTGGATTATTGAAGATGATTACCTAAGTGAATTGCAGCTATCCGGCCGCGCTGCCCCCGCCTTGGCGTCGCTCGACCTTGGCGGACGAGTAATTCACATTGGCTCCTTCAGCAAAACGATCAGCCCATCGCTCCGGCTTGGATTTATCGTTGCGCCGCCCGAACTAATGGGGCGCCTTGCCGAAATCGCCGCATGCCTTGCCCCGCCACCGGCGCCATCCGTGCAATTAGCGACTGCGGAGTTTATGCGCGAAGGCCATTATTTGCGTCATCTTCGCCGTTCAAAGCGTTCATATGTGGCCAAGCAGACCGAGTTGCTGGAGCATGTTCGCCGCTATTTCGACTACGATGACGTCTCCGCAACGGGGCTGTCTGTAATGCTACGACTGCGTGAAGGCACCCCCGACTTCTCCGTCGCCCGCGAGTTGCTTCGATTTGGAATGTTTCCAGCCCCGCTTTCCCCTTGGTACCACATCGCAGGCGCTAGCCAGTCAGGGCTGCTGCTGGGCGTAGCAACTTCTCCTGTGAAGTACCTTCAGCGCTACTGTGACCGCCTGGCCGACATCATCCGGCAATTCAACTGAGTCCACGCGCCGAGACGCGGGAGTGTCGCTGCCAAGGCAAAGATGGGGGCACGCGGAGCTAAGTCGCGTCTACGAAAGAACTCGCCAAACGAGGCCCTCCGGTTGCATTCGTGCTTGGGTCAGGTTGCCAAAATGCAGCTTGCTCGCAGCATGTTCGGCCCGTAATCAGTTCTCGCCGTTAGTAGAGCAACTCCTCGGGAGCAGCCCGAAGTCTGCCAAGCAGTTGCGCCATTCCACAGTTGGGATGCTTGCTCTTCGCGCGGCGCGAGAACCTTCCGTTGGGTCATTCAGCACCAAAACCCAACTCGCTCGACAAGTATCCATCTGGCTCCGGCCAATTGACAAAGAAATCTAACTGAAGCGCACCACCGTCTTGCGACGTGGGTCTCAACGGTAGAATTCCTTGTCATGCCGAGAGCTAGTGCGCGGTGCAAACAACCGCCGCGCAACCGTGCCATGACTTACCAAGCAGCCGCACCTGCGCGGTTCAATGAGAGACAAAAAATGGGTAGATTTATGAAGCTCACTTTCGCGGTATTCGTAGTATCGACGGTTGCCGCCGCCGCTCCTGCCTTTGCTGGTGGTTACTACAAGGGTGTGTCGGGAGCGGCCATCAACGAGGGGCATCGAAGTGAAAGGTATAATCCGCCCGGTAAGGGTGTGAATCATCCGCCCCCGAGGCGCGGCGCGTACTACAAAGGTGTATTTCGCGACAAATAATTGGGGCGAAACGAACAAACTGCGACCAGCGGACCACCGACAGATACTGGAACGAGGGAGGGTATTGGCCCTTCCTCGTTCCCCCGCGATAATCGCCTCTCTTGAGGGCGCTGCAATATTTGGTCATGCGAACTAAGCGGCAGATTGTTCCTTGGCGGGCTCTTCGTAGTCTGCTGTTGCTTCGATAGCCGGGCGTAGCTTTCTCATAGCACGGATGCAAAACTCAAAAAAGTGTTGGACCCGGCCAGATCTACGCACATCTGGATGAGTTAAGAGCCAAAGGGAGTCAGACAAATCCGGGTTCACTGGGCCAATTCGGGTTAATGTGGGAATGTTATCGCCTACTAAGCAAGGCAGGTAGCCTACACCTATGCCGGCCGCAATCGCTTTGGCAGCGCCCTCTACAGAGTTAATCGTATAGATAATATTGCAGGAAGGAATTGTAGCTTCCACTTTCTTGTTAGCAGGAAGGGCCGCTAAAGCGCCGCTGTAGGCTACCCATGGGATTTCGGACAATTCCTCGAGGTCAGCTACGAGATCTTGAAAGCCGCGCAGTCCGTAAGGCGCCCAAGCGATCGAAGCAATTCTTGACCCGACGAGATTCTCCGGCGGCGCATTTGTAGCGCGAATTGCGATGTCGCTTTCCCCGCGAGCTAGATTGAGAGCATCATTGCCAACGTCCACTTCCACGTGAATCGACGGGTGCAGTTTTCTGAATTCCGCGAAGATCGGCGCAAAAAAGTGAAATGCGAAAGTGTCACTGGCCGTTATCCGTAAGCGCCCGCGCGCTTCAGACGAGAAGCCAGGGACTTGCCTGACCACGCTCAGGATGTCGTCTTCCAGGCGTTCAGCCAATTCAATGATCTGCTGTCCTAGCAGCGTGGGTTCATAGCCTGTACGCCGGCGCTCAAACAACATCGCGCCGAATATCTCTTCAATACGGGCGAGGCGGCGGAAAGCAGTGGAGTTATCAACTCCAAGTAGATTTGCACCTGCCGCTATGTTCTTACGAAGCCCTATAGCCTTGACGATTCTCAGATCATCCCAGGATAGGCGCTTCACTAGATCATTTACACGAGAGCTGCTGCTCATATAGGTGGCTTCCTATAACCAATATTAGAACGTTAGGTTTCACAGAGATCTGAGTTGCTATGAGATGTTTCGGGCAATGATCAGACACGACTGTGCTCTCATTATCACCGCTGTGATGCTTGGAGGGGTTGGTTGGGAGGGGCTGACCTACTGCTTGCGTCCACGCCAAAGCGCATTGCCACGAGGGAACGACGTGGCACACCTGCTCCGATTGGCCGGGTGCATAGAGATCAAGCGGGCTTCGCTCTCGCAAATTTAAAAGGCTGCTCAGCTCGCAGTGGTTTCCTTTTGGATGCCCAGCTACAATTTGCCTATTTATCTTTCGAAAATCAAGAGGTGATTCCGAAAATCGATAAGATGGTTCTTGAGGTCAGAGTCGGATTTAGCCTACGCCTCAAGACTTATACGCGTCATGGAGCCTTGATGGCTGTATGTCAGTGTTGTGACATCTACGATCCAAGCATTGGTCGCAGGCATTAGAAGCGATGCGCACTTCCAATCCGACACAGCCCCAACGCACGAAGCGTGAATAGGGCAATCCGAGCTCTGCACCAATTCTGAGGAATTCCGTCTAGACGAGGGCAATTCCGCAGGTTGATGATTGCAACATTACAAATTGCTCACTCGCACCGTGTGAGTAGATTGCGTCCGAGAGCGTATTGTTTAACGACAGCTTCGGAACTTACCGGTCTGACGAGTCAATTTTTGTTGGCTGCATTGACGAACTGATTTGCTCCAACGTCTCGCAGGGATCCCACCGGTAAACCAGGGCAGGCAGCTGCGCTCTCACAGGTTCATTGTCTTACTACTAGTTATGATGGAAAGGGCTCTCCATGAGCATCAGCCGAAGAGATTTCATTCAAACGGCAGCAACGGTGAGTGCAGCATTGGCAGCGTCTTCAGCTGTAGGCGCAACAGCGAAAAAGCCAACAGAGGCGAAGGGCGATTTGGCACCGAAGGGCATTTGGCCAGGCGGCGTCGAGAAGCCATTGATGCCTTACACCCCTGGCATCAAGGCGGGTGGCTGGCTTTTCATTGCGGGGCAACTAGCTACTGATTTCGAAACCGGCGTTGCGCCGCAGGCGCGTACGGACAGCGATTCTCCTGCTGAGCATCTCGCACTCCAGTCCAAGTTTGTAATGGCAAACGTGGAAAAGACGGTAGCAGCAGCAGGTCTGGATATGGCTCGCGATACCGTGTCCATTTGGCAATGGATGACATCGAAGCATCCGACCAACGAGGAATTCGCACAGGGCAATAATTGGCCGGAAATTCCTACCGAGGCCCATTTTGCTGAACGGAAGAAGTTCTTTGCAGCGCCCGGACCGGTCTCCAGCGCCATGGGCGTCAAGGCTCTGATGGTCAAGGACACCGTTCTGGAGGTGGAGCTCATTTGCGTTGATGACGGCGGCGAGAACGTGGGCTTCTCGAAGGCCGAACCCGGCGAGGCGTCGGTTATTCGTCGCGGAGATTGGGTGTTTATCTCGAGCGAACAGTGGGAACGTACGCCGGCTGATGGTGGGACGCAGAAGCAGGTTGACCAGATTATGGAGCAACTTGGCGAGCTCGCGAAAGCTGCTGGTTCGTCACTTGAGAGGACTGTAAAGGCAGAAGTCTTCATCGGTGATCCGACGGAATATCCGGCGATGGACGCTGCATGGAAGCGCTGGTATCCGAACAACCCGCCGGCGCGCGTTGTTATGCCCTACATGGGCCTAACAGGTGGGAAGGGCCGGAAGGTCGAGGTTTCGCTGATACTCTTGGCTAATGATAGCAAAAAGAAGATCGAGACCATCTACACAGACAAGGCACCTAAGCCGTTCAGCCATGAGCCGCAGGCAGTCAAAGCGGGCAACCTGATCTTCTTCAGCCAGCAGATGCCGTCGGATGACAAGGGAGCCCTCGCGCCAGGAATGGCACGCAACCCCAACTTCCCGTTCTATGGCTTGCCGGTGCGCGCGCAGATGTCCTACATGCTGAAGAATGTGGCGGCTATTTGCGAGGCAGGAGGAAGTTCACTCGAGAATGTCGTACGCCGCGTATGCTTCCATGATCAGGGCGAGAATTTTGCTGAGGCCATCGATGAATGGGCAAAGCATTTCCCCGACCTCAAGCCTGTATCTACGAGCATCGTGCTAGGGGGACCTCTCGTAGTACCCGGAGCTCATACACTGCTGGACCTTATCGCCTACGCTCCTTGATTGCCTAGCTCGCTACGGCGACCAAAGGGACGCCGTGGTTGGTCGAAGCAGCGTCGTTGGACATGAGCTGTGGGCAAGAGATTGCCCACAGCAATTCGACAGGAACACACCCGCGCATAGGTTGCCAGAAGTCTCCAGGGGACATCCCAGCTTTTCGCTGAACCAGCAGCCCGATTGCAGTGACAGGGTCGACACCGCCCTTGTAGAATCGACGCGGAAGTCACCTTGGCCTTCAGCACTCGGGCGTAGATCATAACGTCCCGGAGGTCTCTCGGCAGCAGTACTTGGCCTGAGAACACACCGCTGGTTAAATCCCTTCGGCTGGAAGGTATACAGCACAACTTCCCACTTCATTGTTTCGGTGGATGCGGAAATCACTACCAAACCAAACATTCCTCATCGCTTGATGACCACTGGAGAGCCTGTTTTCGGCAGCAGGGCCGAAGCCGCCTCGACTACGACTCGGGAGCAAATTATGGACGACATGGCTATCGATCCCACCGATCCTTGGCGCCGCACGGAACAAACTTTTCCCCGCCTACCGGAAGAGATGATTGCACGCATCCGCAACTACGGAGTTGAGGAACATTATGATCGTGAGGCCATTCTCTTCGCGCGAGGGGACCGCGCGATCGATTTTTTCCTAGTTCTCGATGGTGAGGTGCAGATCGTCATCGACGATATCCGCCGTGGACGAGAACTGCTTTACTCTTACGACGCCCGCCAGTTCACCGGGGAGCAGAACCTATTCAATCAGCGAAAGATTCTATTAACAGGGATCGCAAAGCCGGGAACCCGGGTATTGCGCATCGAAAATGCCGAATTCCGTGACTTTCTGGCTGGGGAACCAGACATCAGCGAGATTGTCATGCGCGCTTATATCTTACGGCGTGTCGGCTTTATTCAGCACGCACGGGGTGGAGTTATCCTTCTCGGACGTCGAGATAGCCGGGATTTTCTGCGACTGCAGAGTTTTCTGGCGCGCAATGGCTATCCAGTCGAAGACATCTCTGTTGACGAAGGTCCCACCGGTAAGGAAATGGCTCAACAGCTCGGCCTGAAGAGCGAGGACTTTCCCGTCGTAGCGGCGGCTGACGGTCTTCTCCTTCGCAATCCCTCTAATTCGATGGTCGCCGATCAATTGGGGATTGCCGAGCCGCCGGACCCTAACGTCATATATGATGTCGCAATTGCGGGGGCAGGGCCGGCCGGGCTCGCGGCGGCGGTATATGCTGCGTCAGAGGGGCTGAAGACCATCGTCCTCGAACCGCTTGCGCCGGGCGGTCAAGCGGGCACCTCATCCAAAATTGAGAACTACCTCGGATTTCCCACCGGAATTTCCGGCCAAGCTCTCGCCGGACGCGCGCACATTCAGGCGCAGAAGTTTGGAGCTCGCATTTCAGTCTCACGCGCCGCTGTCGCGCTTGATTGTTCCGAACAACCATTTCGGCTGACCCTCGAAGATGGGCAAACTTTACGTGCAAGGTCAATCATCGTTGCCACAGGCGCGCGTTATCGGCGACTTGAGGTTCCGGGTTCTGATCGCTTCGAAGGCCAGGGTATCCACTACGCCGCGACAGCAATGGAGGCCGGGATATGCCAAGAGAAAAACATTGTCGTCGTCGGCGGCGGCAATTCCGCCGGTCAGGCGGCCTTGTATCTGTCACGAACGGCACGGCACGTCCACATGCTGGTGCGGCGGGGCATCGCAGCAACGATGTCGGATTACCTCGTGCAGCGGATTAAGAGTTCGCCACGGATAACTCTGCACACGGAATGCGAAGTGTCCGAGCTGCAAGGCGGCGATTCCCTTGAAGCGGTTTGCTGGGTGGATCGAGCAAGAGACGAAACGATCCGACTGGACGCCTCCCACATCTTCGTGATGATTGGTGCTGACCCCAATACTGGGTGGCTGAACGGCTGTCTTGATCGTGATCGCAGCGGGTTCATCTCAACCGGTTTTCACGGGGCCGATCCGGAAGCCGCCCCCTATGCGTCTTCGCAGCCCGGCATTTTCGCCGTGGGGGATGTGCGTGCGGGTTCCGTCAAACGCGTAGCCTCAGCTGTCGGCGAGGGGGCGGTCGTGGTCCACTCCGTCCATCAATTCTTACAAAAGGCGGTTTAGCGCCCATTCGCTGAAACGTAATCATCTCCAACGCTTGTGACGTCTTAATATAGTGAGCGGCGACGGCCTATACCGTCGCCGCTCTTTTTGTCGTGGACGATCTACCGGTTGCCAGAGCTAATGATGAGTTGCTCTAGCGAAGTATTTAACGACGTCCAGCTGTCTTTCATTGAGGCACGGTCGGTGTGTTGGGCGACGTTGCTTCAGGGGTTACCTCCATCGACGATTTCCTTCTGCGGTGCAGAACTCCCAGGATAAACACGAAAAAGACGGGCACGAAAAAGACCGCCAAGACAGTTGCAGAGATCATGCCGCCGAGGACACCCGAACCTATCGCATTCTGGCTCGCTGAGCTTGGGCCCGTGGCGACCGCGAGCGGGACCACACCCAAAGCGAATGCAAAAGAGGTCATAATAATGGGCCGGAAGCGAACTCGCGCGGCCTCTATGGCAGAATCGAGAAGTCCGCGACCTTCGGCGTAGTAGTCTTTTGCGAACTCGACGATCAGAATGGCGTTTTTCGCTGACAAACCGATAATGGCGATCAGCCCGACCTTGAAGTAGATGTCGTTGGACAAGTCCCTGACGACGACTGCAAGCACCGACCCCACAACTCCAAGGGGGACTACGAGGATTACTGCCAGTGGGATAGACCAGCTCTCATAGAGTGCTGCAAGAAGCAGGAACACTAGAACAATGCTTAGCGCGAAGAGGATGGGCGCTTGAGCGCCTGAGGTGAGTTCTTCGCGGGAAATTCCCGTCCACTCGTACCCGAAACCCTTTGGCAATTCGGCGGCCAACCTCTGGATTTCTGCAATGGCATCACCAGACGTGAAGCCAGGCGCAGGAGAGCCGGAAAGACGGACAGACGGATACCCGTTGTATCCGACAATTTGTGATGCACCGACCCGCCACTCAACGCTGGCAAAGGACGAAATGGGGACCATGCCTCCACTCGCATTTCTAACATTGAGCTTCAGCACGTCCTCCGTCTGGAGGCGATCGACGTCTTGGCCTTGCACCACGACGCGCTGCATCCGACCCGCATTCGGGAAGTCATTGATATATGCAGAACCGAGATTGGCTGTGATGGTGTTGTTGATGTCGGCGAATGAGACGCCGAACGTATTGGCCTTCTTTCTGTCGACCGTCAGGATGACCTGAGGTGCGAAGGGCATACCCTCAGGTCTAATTCCAACAATCCTGCCAGTTTGGCTCGCGGCACTCATGAGCTGGCCGGCGGCTTGCTGCAGCGCCACCTGACCGAGGTTTGCTCGGTCTTGGAGCCGAAATGTGAAACCCGACGAAGTACCCAGACCCTCGATTGGAGGCGGAGAAAGAGCGAATGAGACGGCGTCTTGGAGGGTGGAAAGCTTCCCGTTGATGCGGTTGGAAATGTCTTGAGCGCTATTACCTGCTCCCCGATCAGCCCAATCCTTCAGCGTGACGAACATTATTGCCGCGTTCGCGCCGTTCCCCGAAAAACTGAAGCCCTGTATGGCTACAACGTTTGCGACGCCTGGTTCTTCCTTGAAGAACGCTTCGATCTGCGCGAGAGATCCTAGCGTACGATTGCGGCTGGCATCAGACGGCGCCCGAACGTCTACGATAAGATAACCCTGATCTTCCTCCGGAACAAACGCACTTGGCACATTGAGATATAGGTAGCCCAAGCCCCCTATGAGAGCGAGATACAGAAGCATCATCCTGCCAGCTCGACGAGCCATGGCTTGCGCCGCGCCGGTGTAGCTATCGGTCACATATTCGAACTTTCGATTGAACCACCCCGCGATGCCCTTTCTGTTAATATGGTGAACCTCAATCGGCTTCAAAAAAGTCGCGCAAAAGGCAGGCGTCAAAGAGAGTGCCAAGAACGCTGAAATAAGGATCGAGACCACCATGGTGATGCTAAACTGCTGATAGATAACGCCGACTGAACCTGGAAAGAATGCCATGGGCACGAAGACACAAGAAAGTACGAGCGTTACGCCGACAATTGCGCCGGTAATCTGACGCATGGCCTTGATGGTTGCCTCTCGGGGAGACAGTCCCTCCTCAGCCATAATGCGCTGAACATTTTCCACGACCACAATTGCGTCATCGACGAGTATGCCGATGGCGAGAACCATAGCGAACATTGTCAGAACGTTGATTGAGAACCCGGTGACCAGCATCACCGAGCAGGTCCCGAGAAGCGCTATCGGCACGACAATGGTGGGGACCAGCGTATATCGGAAGTTTTGCAGGAAAACGAACATCACGATGAAGACGAGGACAACGGCCTCAATCAACGTGTGCACCACCTTCTCGATCGACGCGGTAACGAATGGACTCGTATCATATGGGATCGTGTAGCTAATCCCGTCGGGGAAGAAGGCTGATAGTTCCTGCATCTTCTTCTTGATCGCGCGCGAAACAGCGACCGCATTGCCGGTGGAAGACAGTTGGATCCCGACATGTGCTGCGGGCTGTCCGTTCAGGGTGCTGGTGATGTTATAGTCTTCAGCTCCGACCTCAATTCGGGCGACATCTTTAAGAAGGACGTTCGAGCCATCTGTGTTTGCTCGCAGTACTATCTCGCCAAACTCCTCGGGATCGGTGAGCTGTCCTTGGACCAATACTGTGGCGGTCAGTTCCTGAGTGCCCGGGTTGGGTGCTGCGCCTATCTGCCCCGCCGCGACTTGGGAATTCTGCGCCGCGATAGCAGAATTGATATCAGCAGCAGTGATGTCGTAGCCCACCATTTTGTCGGGATCGATCCATACCCGCATGGCCCGTTGAGCGGAAAACAGTTGGGCTCGTCCGACACCATCGATACGGCGGAGCTCGCTTAGAACGTTGCGGCTGAGATAGTCTCCAAGTGCGACTTGGTCTCGCTTGCCGTCGGTTGAGTTCAACGCAACGAACATCAAGAAACCGACGCTTGCCTCTTCTACTAATATTCCGTGTTGCACGACCGCCTGAGGCAAGCGCGATTCGATCCGGCGAATAGCGTTCTGAACATCGACAGTTGCGAGCTTGATGTTTGTTCCAGTTTCCAGCGTGACAGTAATGGATAACTGACCAGACGTATCTGACGTGGACTCGAAATATTGCAGCCCGTCGACGTCGCTAAGTTCCTCTTCAATAAGTCGAGTGACCCCCTGATACAGGTCCGCAGGTGAGGCCCCGGGATAGTTCGCCGTTACGGTCAACTGGGGCGGCGCAACCTTGGGGTACTGCGAGACGGGAAGAAAGGGCATCGCAATGAGCCCGGACAACGCGATGAATATAGCGATGACCCATGCTAAGATGGGTCGATTGATAAAGTATGTAGACATTGGAAACCTGTTCAATGTTGGGAGGAGGGCTGCTGGTTGGTCGTGTGCGGCTCGGGTACAACCTTGCCGAATGGCTGAACCTTCATGACGCCGTCGACGATCACGCGCTCGCCGCGTTCAAGTCCACTTTCCACTATCCATTCACTACCATTCGCTCGACCCAAGATTATGGTTCTCGGTTCGGCGACATCATCAGCACCAACGACGTAAACTTGAGCCGATCCATCGTTTGCACGGTTGACCGCTCGCTGTGGGATCGAGATAGCATCTGGACGGACAGCCTGCGGGACACGAACCCTAACGTAGAGGCCCGGCAATAAAGCGCCCTTCCTATTCGGGAATTCGCCTCGAAGAGTTACTTGGCCGGTTGTGGTGTCCACCTTGGCAGTCGAAAAAAGCAGTCGACCCTTCTCCGGGTATGGCGTTCCGTCGTCGAGCAGGAGTTCTAGAGATACTTGTTCTGCGGCTGGTGTCTTAAGTTCGCCGAGTTCGATCGCTCGTTTCAGGCGGAGGATTTCCGACGCCGGTTGGGTGAAGTCGGCATAGACAGGATCTATCTGTTGAATCAGCGCGAGGTTCTGCGATCCGTCAGCCGTAACAAGCGCGCCTTCCGTTACGAGGGCACCACCTATGATACCGGTGATAGGAGCGCGCACCTCTGTATAGCTTAGGTTTATTCGTGCTTCGTCGAGGCTGGCTCGAGCAGCGAGCACATCGGCATCCGCCTGACGGACAAGTACGTCTGCTGTGTCGTAGTCGGTACCGCTCACGACATTTCGGTCGCGCAGCGCCGTTTGACGTTTAAGCTGCTGCTTTGCATTCTCTTGCGTGGCGAGGGCTCTTTGAAGCGCGGCTTCAGCGCTGGAGACGCGTACTTTGAAGAGTTCGGGGTCAATACGATAAAGTACTTGTCCTTCCTCGACTAAGGTTCCCTGTTCAAATACGCGCTGCATGAGGATACCTGTGACCCGCGCCCGAACCTCGGACACGCGGATAGCCGCGACTCGGCCAGGCAATTCATTCAGCACAGGTGTTGGTTTTGCCGCTACCGTGATTACGCCTACAGTCGGGGGCGAGGAAGCTCCCCATTGGGCGTTTGCCTTACTGGAAGCGAGGATGAGAAGCGCGCATGCGACTAGGTGAAGGCGCGTGAGAGGTCGATGTTTTTGCATTGAAAATCCGTTTGAATCGAAAAGGGCCGACTGCTCCGCCACAGGGGCTGAGTTGGGTCGGCGGTTGAGTGTCAACGAGCTAGCAGCCAGAACGTCCTGAACGGGTTCTGCTAGCGGATTTAGTTGGAAGTGTTGCCGTGTGAAGCATGATCTGAGCCATTTCGCAGGCGCATGGACACAGTAACCCCACGCGCCCATTAGAGGGCACCGTGGTTACGCGCTCATCACGCGACTGATACAAACGATCCTTGGATCGAATGCTCCGGACTACCAACCGGACGCTCATTCTCGGCAATATAAGCAGGCTATGGATCGTTGCAGGGTAAGTCAAGAATAAAGTCGCGGACTTAACTGAAAACAAAGTTTCGGCAGTGAACCCTACATTAGGGCGCGCAAATAGAAGTGTATTTCAAAGAGATATTCGAAATACAAAAAAATCCTCCCTCGGAGGAAGCGAAAGTCCCTCAACACTGCGATCGCGACTGTGAATGAGCCCGGAGATTTATTCATGATGGGCCGACCAAAGCAGATCGGCCCATCAATTCTTCAACCTAGTTCACACGGGTGAGCTAGCGGCGCACCACGCAAGTAGGGTCGATTTCGACCAGCGGGCCAGGGAACATAATGCCAGTAGACGGCACAAACGCCAGCGCGGGAGCCTTTGCCGGATCGGGGAAATATTCTTTCCAAACTCGCATGAAGCCGCGATAGTCCCGCTTCGGTTCTACCAGGTAGACTCGAGCATGATGGCAATGGGCCCAATCGGTCTCGTTTGCTTCGAGTTGCTCTTTGAGCATCTCGATCGTAAAGCGAGTCTGCTCCTCGATGTCCGATCGATAGTTGCGCATCCCCTCCGGAACCGAAAAGTAGGAGATGAAGTCTGCACTAGGGATCTGGCCGGCAATGAAACGCCAGGAGCCGGCTTTGATCGTCGGAGAGAAGTTGACCTTGCGCACCTGCGTTGGGTGCCAACGAATCCCGGCGTGAGACTCTGTTTTGACATGATCTGCGTCGGGCACGAGAACGGTAAGGTTCGCGCCGCAAATAGCGCCAGGAAGGATCAAGCCCGTGACCCCCATCGAGGAGCGCGGCGGCGGGACAGGCATGTACTTCTTCCAGATGCCATCAACATCGTGGAAATGGCTTAGTTCGGGAAGGTACAATTGCGACTCTACCGCATGCTCAGCGGAGGTTCCCACCTGTGCGAGAACGCGGTTGAGGCGCGAGAAAATGTACTCAGCCTGCATTTCGGCTTCGCTGCCATAATTGGGGAAGCCGGGACGGCGAGCCACCGCGAGACCCGTGTCGAAGTTAGTCGCAGGAAACGCCGAGCAGAAAACGAGGTTTCCGGCGCGAACCGCGTGGGATGCCCCTTCGACGATCAGTGCTCCGTTGTCCTCTGGATCCTGCAGTGCTTCGCGCTTCAACTCGGAACCGCCAGCAAGAGCCACAGCGTCGAGGTTCAGTCGCACGCCGGGTACGGGAAGCGTGTCGCCGACTTCCACGGCCGTTCGGGCCGGGGGCTCCTTCGGGAAATATTCCTTCCACACTCTGTTGAATTCAAAGAAATCTGCTGCGTCTACGAGGTGGACCTCGATTTTGAGCACGCCAGCCAATGTCCCCCCGAACTCACCGAGCACAGCTTTCAAGCGCTCGAAGCAGTGGCGCGCCTGAACTTCCACAGCTGACGGGCCAATTTCGCCTGCGAGCGGGTCAGGTAATACAGCGTGACCTCGCTCGTCGAGCGGGTAGATCGACGAGGTGTAAACATAGTCTCCCGCCCGAACCGCAGACGGTGCAGGCGCGAAGGCTTCAGCCCGGCCCCGTTCCAATTTAATCTCACGCATTTCTTCCTCCAATAGCATGATGTGAGTTTCAAAGAGAACTTCGGAGAAACTCCCTCTCCAAATTGCGACTTCGTAGCCTGCCTTGGTGAGGCGTCTCGACGTACGACGGTGGCTTTCCACTATTTATCGCATGATTACTTTATCGATTGGCGCTTACGTGTCAAGCGCCTGAAAACGCTACTTTCAGCATGGTTCAGCGAAAGATTCGCGTGGATTTGGTATATCAATCGATAATTACTCCTGTTACGGCAGTGCCATGAAGCGGTGGGCCGCAGTGATTCTTCTTCGCTTCAGAGCCGGTGGCTGGCCTCGTGCGAAAACAATCGCGCCCTGCCAATCTCGTGTTGATATCGGTGATCGCCAGGTCGGAGCTCCTGTGAGCCTGCTCACTTCCGTTTGCAAAAGAGTTAGCCAGCTTCCTGTCATCCGCTGCAGTTTTGTGCGGCTGGGTAGGCATGCCCGATAAAGCGCCAAGGTATGGATCTGAGCTGCTCTCGGCGCGATAGCGCTCACGGCTCATGCGTGTTCGGGTCTTGGGGCAGGTAAAGTGAGCGAGTTGGGATTCTAGGCTGAGTTGATTATCAAGCGATATTTCCCCCGGTCACCGAGGTTTTCACCATAGGTCTGCAGTTCCGGGGAAGTAAGGGTAATAATCAAGCTTGACACTCGAAATGAACATTTCTATAAATAATCCAACGATAAATAAGGCTGCTAATTCTGCGGTCGGGGGGATGGCGAGTAAATCGCCGTCAAAAGCGCACATGATTCCGGGAAATAGCTAACGCTCTCAAATGAGCGTGCGCTGCCGCGCTTGGTAATAGTTGGAATGGGAGGCCAACATGGATATCCTTATCTTTTCCCTTTTGTCAGCCAGCATCATTTTGCTGTCGTCAATCGGTTTCTCGATGATTTTGAAGGCTGAGGGCTTTCTAAATATTGCCCATGGCCAGATGCTCCTGCTCGGGGCTTATGCTGGCCTATTTTTCAATAACATTGGCCTCAACATCGTGATGTCCGCAGCACTGGCCAGTGTCGCATGCGGTGTGTTTGGAGTGCTCGGGTTCCGGTACTTGTTCCTACCGCTCAAGAAACGCGGCGCGCTCGTGATGTTGTTCACATCCGTTGGCCTCGCGTATGTCATCAACGGCCTCGTGGGGGCGGTCGCTGGTAAACGCATGCTTGCCTACGATCTGCCACCGGTAAGGGCAATGCAGATTGCCGGCCAGCCATTCATGACAATCTATGAACTATCGATCGTCGTGATCGCCGTTCTGTCAGCGCTCATAGTGCACGTCTTCCTATCCTATACGTGGGCTGGCAAGGGGGTGCGCGCTGTGTCAGATAATTCTGATTTGGCCCGCGTAAGAGGTATCGATCCGAGACGAACCTCTGATACCGTTTGGTTTGCCGCGTCCGCGCTGGCTGGCCTTGCCGGCGTTTTCCTCGGCATTCTCGGCTCCCTGCATCTGCAGATGGGTTGGCAGCAGATTATCATCGTTCTGGCAACGACAGTGTTGGGCGGTTTGGGAAGCGTCTACGGCGTGATGTTGGCGGCGTTCGTCTTGGCCCTGGGTATAGAATTGGGACTTCTGGTCGTCCCTTCGAACTATCGATCGGGACTGGCCTTCCTGCTCATCATCGTCGTCATGCTCATTAAGCCGGAAGGCCTGCAAGCCCTATGGGGCGGCGGTCGTTCGCGCAATCATTAGGAGGTTCAGATGGAAGGAATCATCCTTTTTGCACTCAGTCTGTGCACTCTCGGCGCCATTTACGCCATCCTTTGTTTAGCATTGAACTTTGAATGTGGAATCGGAGGGCTCTGGGACCTTGGGATTGTCTCGTATTTTGGAATTGGAGCCTACACTTACGTACTGCTGACCGCGCCGGCAGCAGATGGCCATCAAGAATATGTCCTTGGCCTCGGCCTTCCAATGTGGGTTGGAATGTTGTGCGCTGGGGTTGTTAGCGGGTTAGCTGCGTTTCTGATAGCTTTGCCGTCACTACGCCTGAAGCGCGAATACTTCCTCATAACGACGATCGCTTTCGCTGAGGTCCTTCGCCAGATTTTCATGAACGAAACTTGGCTGACCAACGGCGTAGCGGGGATCTATGGCCTCAAGCAGCCTTTCCAAGGGTTCGTCGAACCGTTGAACTACCCCTACGTACTCTTTTCCATCGTGATTACGGCGCTTGTTGCTACATACATTGCCGTCACAAGGATGTCCCAGGGGGCGTTCGGTCGGAGCCTGAAAGCGATCAGGGAGAATGAGGCGCTTGCTGTCACAGCAGGTATCGACGTCAAGCGCTACAACATGCGTGCATACATTGCGGCTGGAACGATCGCCGGTTTTGCAGGAGTCCTGTACGTCTGGTACAACACCCTTCTCCTTCCCGCGCAAATCAGTGCCGACATTACATTCTTCATCTGGACCGCGATTATCATCGGCGGCATAGGCAACAATGCCGGTGCACTGGTCGGTGGCTTTATCTTCATCCTACTGCACGATTTGCTTCGTTTCGCGCCAGTCTCTGGGGAGACTGCGGTAGCCCTGAGTTCACTCCGTACTGCAGTCGTCGGAATGGCTTTGATCATGATTTTGCGCTGGCGTCCGCGCGGCCTATTGCCAGAGAAAGCTCGCACCTTCGCTGACCCGAAGCCGAAAGGCGATGGTTCCTTCACTGGCGCGCATATTTTGAATGGAGGCTTCGATGCTTGAGCTCCGGAACGTCAACTTTTCCTATGGTGGTGTGAAGGCGGTGCAAGACGTCTCTCTGGACGTCGCAACCGGTCAAATCGTGGGACTTATCGGCACCAACGGTGCCGGCAAAACCACGCTGTTCAATATTGTGAGCGGGTTCAACCGAGCAGCGTCGGGTAGCATTATGCTTCAGGGGAGGAACATCGCAGGATCCGCGCCTGTCGATATCGCCGCGCAGGGACTGATCCGTACCTTTCAAACTCCGATCGGCTTCCCGCGTCTGACCGTTTACGAGAACATGCTTGTCTTTTCCGACTGTGAGAAAACAACGCGTCGCCATTTGTTCGCAGGTGGCGCAGTCGCTCCGGAGACGCGCGATCGCGCCATGGGGATTCTCGAGCTATTCGGTCTAGCAAGTAAGCGAGATACTTGGGCTGAGAACCTCAGTGCACCTGAGCTCAAGATGCTTGAATTTGCGCGTGCGATCATGGCCGCGCCACGGCTGCTGCTGCTTGATGAACCCGCCGCCGGTGTGAATCCCGCGCTCTTGGAAAGCCTTGGCCGCCGGATTGTTGAGATGCGCGATGGAGGGGCGACTTTCCTAATCGTCGATCACAATCTCAAGTTCATATGCGACGTGTGCGACTACATTTTCGCGATGGCGGATGGAAAAGTCATCGCGCACGGTAAGCCGGATGAAATCCTGGCCACGCCTGCGGTGATCGACCTCTATATCGGGTCGGGAAGACAGAAAAAGCAATAAACACAGCCAAAAGGGGAACGTGTCATGAAGAATCTGATCTCTAAATATACTCGTGTGTTGGGAATTTCTGCAGCGGTTGCGTGCCTGCTCGCGGGTATGTCGCATGCCACCGATAAAGGTCCGGTGAAGATTGGCTTCCTGGTCGGTTTCACCGGCGATTACGCAGCGTGGTCAGCTCCTGAGCACGATGCAGCATTGCTCGCCGTGGAGGAGATCAATGCAAGCGGCGGCGTGCTAGGTCGTAAAGTGGAACTGGTCTCTGAAGACAACGGAAGCACCGTTGCCGGAGCCGTACGCGGTGCGCAGAAGCTCGCTAGCGTCGACGGTGTCAGCGCTATCGTAGGACCAGAATCCGATCCGGTAATGGCATTGCTTAAGTTCGCGAAGGACAACAAGGTTCCGGTTATTCCTACTGCAGCGGGCACGGACGGCTTGGACAAGGCTGGCGGTACAGGAAAGTTCGTATATCGGACCACCGCCTCAGACTCATTCCTGGGTGTAGTGCACGCCAAGATGATCCTAGACGAGTTGAAAGCACATGAATTGGTGCTCGTGGTCGAAAACCTAGAAGGTACACAGAGTGCGGCAACCAACTTCAAACGAGCCTTCGAAAAACTTGGCGGCAAGGTGACAAAGACGATAACGCTGAGCTCCGGTCAAGCGAACTATCTCAGTGAGATCCAGGACTTGGCAGGACAGGAGCCGGAGCTAATCTATCTCGCTGCTGGGCAGACTGCCGGTGTCAGTTTCGTTAAGCAAGCCTATCAACGGGGATACGACTGGAAGTGGTGGGTAACAGCTGAGCTCCAAACTCCTGATTTCGTAAACGCGACAGGTGTTGATGTCGTCAAGGGCTTTATGAACGCTGTGACCAGCCAGGCTGAAGGTTCAAAAAGCGCGCAGCGGTTCGTGGATGCCTACGAGAAGCGTTTCGGCGAAAAACCAGAGCCAGGTTTCTATCAGGCTGAGACCTACGACGCTGTCATCGCCGTCGCGCTGGCAATGGAAGCTGCAGGAGCAACGACAGGGGCCGCGGTTGATGAACAATTGGCTGCAGTCTCGGGCCCTGGAGGGGAAAAGATTATGTCGTTCGCAGAAGGGGTCTCCGCGCTGAAGGCTGGCAAGGACATCGATTATGATGGCGCATCCGGCAGCATTGACTTCGATCAGAATGGCAACGTCACTGCGCCGGCGGCGCGTCTGCTGCGCGTCGATGACCAAGGTGCCTGGACGACGGTGAAGGTAGTGGACTCCGGTTCATTCCCCGCGAACTAACGTATTCAACTTCAGGGGCGCGGACCCCGCGCCCCACGTTAACCGTGGAGGATGAACCTGTGAGAATCGTGCAACCCGAAACGATGCTATCCGTCGAGAACCTTGTCGCTGGATATGGCAATTTGCCCGTCCTGCACGGGATTACATTGGAAATTTCAAAAGGTGCCATGATCGCTGTAATTGGACCGAACGGCGCCGGCAAATCGACTTTTACGAAGTCTGTAATGGGACTGGTTAATATGATGGGTGGGCGCGTGACTTTCGAAGGTCAACCCATCCACGACCTCCCTACGCATAAAATCGCTAGCCTCGGAATAGGCTATGTTTCCCAAACAGACAACGTTTTCGGCAGTCTCTCCGTACATGAGAACTTGGAGATGTCGAGCAACTTGTTACCGCCAAATGAGCGGCAAGATGCCATTGCTGGCATTTACGAACGTTTCCCGCGACTAAAAGAACGTCGACGTCAAATGGCACGTGTGCTTAGCGGGGGTGAGCGACAAATGGTGGCCATCGGCTCCGCTCTCATCAATCGACCAAAGCTGCTAATTCTCGACGAACCAGTTTCGGGACTGTCGCCACTTATGACGGATGAAGTCGCCCGTGCGATCAGCGGCATCAACGACTCAGGAGTGACCGTGATCTGGGTCGTTGAGGAAAATCCTCGCCAGGTAATCAGTTTGTCGGATTGGGTTTACGTGATGGATAGCGGGACGGTGCGCCTTGGGCAATCTGCGGAGAGCGTCCTCAATGCCGACAATTTCCGCGAGTTGTTCCTCGGGGTCTAACGGTCAACGCATCGGGCTTATGGCCGAACTTGCATGGAGGCGTAAGAAACGGGCGTAAAGTGCCTGCGCCCACCTTTGGAAAACTTTGTCTGTTTGACGTGGTGCGGAGAGCCTCAGTGCTCAAACCGAACATATGTCCGAGGACGGTGATCCATCGATTGAATATCATAAACCGGCGGCGCGTTCTTCACGACGGGCCGCCCCATCCATTGTTCCTAGTCCACACCGAGGTTGATGATTTGAGTTCTCACGTGCCGCAGCAGAGGCTGACTACAGCGTCAATTCGCCAAATGAAAGGTCAGTCGAAGATCGCCTGTCTGACGGCCTACACGACGCCAACTGCAAAATTGATTGATCCGCATTGCGATTTGATCGTGGTCGGTGACTCCGTGGGGATGGTCTTGTACGGCATGAAGAATACTGTCGCGGTCACTCTTGAGATGATGTCGGCCCACGGATGCGCGGTGATGCGAGGCGTCCGGAATTCGTGCGTTATCGTCGATTTGCCGTTCGGGACGTATCAAGAAAGCAAAGAGCAGGCATTTCGAAACGCGCTTCGGCTACTGCAGGAAACCGGGTGCGATGGAATTAAACTTGAAGGTGGCGAGGAGATGTCTGAAACGATCGCCTTCCTCGTCGCACGAGGCATACCAGTATTTGGGCATGTTGGCTTGATGCCGCAAATGGTAAATGTGGCCGGCAGCTTTCGTTCTCTTGGTCACACTGAATCTGAGGCAGACAAGATCCGCCGAGACGCGGTGTCTGTAGCGGAGGCTGGAGCGTTTGCGATAGTGATAGAGGGCACGGTCGAAATAGTAGCACGCCAAATCACGGGCTCGATTGATATACCCACAATCGGGATTGGCGCATCCCCTGCTTGCGACGGACAGATACTTGTTTCTGACGATATGCTCGGCCTTTTCAGCGATTTCACGCCGAAATTTGTCAAGAAATTCGCAGACATAAGCCCGCTCATTTCCAGTGCGGTCGAAGAGTACGTCTCAGAAGTGAAGGCGGGGTTATTTCCGACCAAGGAACATACTTTCCACCCCCGCCGTAATTGAGACCTTAGCGCGAGATTACATAAGATGGCACGGAGAAGGCGCGAGACGTCCTCAAGCCGTGTCGTTCGGCAACCTACGCTGGTTTCGGAAAGCCAGCGCCGTTCAGCCTAGCATTACAGAAGCGGGCGGGTTAGCGGTTCGTAGGTGCGTCGATAAAGAGCGTTCCCGAAGAGCCGCAAGACGACGTTCCGTAAAGCGCTGGATCCGCCTCTAAGCTTGTCTCGTGATCGTGCCTTCTTCTGAACCCATTCAACGCGGCCGATCCGGTTCTCGTGAAACCGCTGCAGGATGTCCGCCATAGGACCGCCACGCGCAATGAGTTCACCTAAAACTACGGCATCTTCAATCGCCATACCCGCCCCTTGGGCCATGCTCGGGGATGAAGCGTGTGCAGCGTCCCCGATCAGGACGTGACGATCAGCTATCCAGCGCTGCGCGCGGATTTCTTGCAGGGTAGCGCGGTGGATTTGGGTCGTGGGGTCGAGATTGGCGACGATCAGTCCAAGAGGTCCAGTAAAGCTACGGAACAGGTGCTTCAGAACCTCAACAGAACCGTCGCCAAATTCGTTCGAAGGGCAATCGGCATAAACATATGTTTCCGTGTCGCTTATCGGAATCCCGAGGAGGGTGCGGCCTTGTCCAAGCATCGCCGTCCACGTAACGATCTTTCCGTTGCTCGGAACTATGGTTCGCCAACAAGAAATCCCGATCTGTCGAGGGGATGATCCGAAGATGCGCTCACGTAGTGGGGAATTAACCCCAGAGGCACCGATTACCAAATCGTAATCCCTTTCCCGTCCGTCCGAGAACTGAACCGTCCGGCTGTCGCCAATGGCGTTAGTGGAGAGTACTTCGACCCCATAGGTGATGGCGTCAGGATCTATTGAGTTTTGAAGCACGCTGATGAGGCCTTGGCGAGAGAGTGAGAGGCAGGGCCCACAATGCTCCCAAACCGCCGCGGTGGCTGTGTCGTTTAGCACAATCCCCGATGATGACAGGATGCGCTGTGCTGTAATCGGATAGGCGATCGATGTGACAGCGTCGAGCAGTCCTAGATCGCCAAGCGCTCGCGACGCGTTTCCGAGCAAGAAGATACCTGCTCCTTCAGTGGGTGGCCGCTCCCGCCGCTCGACGACCTCGTATTTGATGCCCCTTAATTCGAACGCGCGCGCGGCCGCGAGGCCAGCGATGCCCGCGCCTACAATCAATACTCTCATTGACTTTCCCGGATAATGGGGCTTCGCCCAACTGTCGTTATACGTGCAGATATCGCCTATGCCATCGTTTCCGTCACTATTCAATCCATCACCACATACATGATTTCAACGAGTGGTTAACCTCGCGTGTCAGCCACCCTGCAGTCAGTCAAAGTACGACCAGGGTCTTATCTGGTGAAGTTGGGTGCCGTGCCCCCAATCAGGCTGCGGCGCTTGGATATCGCTTCATTGCAATATGTCATGAATGCATAAACTCTCCCCGAACGCCTAATATCAGGGTGTGTGAGTACCCACAATTCGTCAGTCAAACTGGGTTCCACGCTGCCGATGCGAGATAAATTCCTATTCACATCACCCAGCATGCAGGGAAGATAGCCGATTCCTATTCCGGCTTCGATTGCAGCTGCGACACATAAAACAGAGTCGCTTCGATAGGTGATGTTTTCATGAGGCACGATCTCCTCAATACGTTTGGATGACTTAAGGCGGGAAAGCGACCCTGTGAATGAGGCCCATTGCTCGTGGACAAGGTTTTCCAAGGTACGAGATTCAAAGCCCGCGTATCGCTGCGCATATACCGCCCAGGCGATATTTGCGACTTTTCGTCCAAAGAGGTTCTCCGGCGGAGAAGAAGTCGCCCGAACTGCGACATCCGACTCCCCCCGAGCCAGATTGAGGGGACTGTTGGCTATGAGGATTTCACAGCGTATTCCTGGGTTTTCCCTTCGGAAGTCAGCCACGATTGGAACTATCAGGTTGTATGCCAGTGAATCACTGGTAGTGATCCGAAGATCGCCAGCGTAGCCGGCATCAGAGCCCGAAAACCGGGTGGTAACACCGATTATTTCCAGCTCGATGTTCTGAGCAAGCGTGATGACTTCGGTGCCTGCGTCAGTCGCTACGTAACCGGTCCTCCGACGGTCGAACAAGGAGACTTTCAACGCATCCTCTACTTGAGCGAGCCGGCGAAACATCGTCGAGTTGTTTACTCCGAGGCTCGCTGCAGCGGTTGCCAGGCTGCCATGTTCTCCGATGGCTTTTACCACCCGTAGATCGTCCCAGCTCAGTCTGCTAAGCGGATCACTCATCTTAAATTCGGACCTTTTCTCTTTGATGAAAAAGAGCATCTCTCAATAACAACGGGATTCCAAGGCTTGTGATTGCCTGATGTCGCCGCTTTGCCGCAGAGCGCCAGAGACGCGAAGCCCTTTGGCGATTATCAGCATGATCGCCACCAGTACGGGACTAAAAGGTCGTGCCCAACCGTCACGCGGTCGCAAATGGATCCGCTGTTTCCTCGAAGATCTTCGGCACGCGAGCTATCCGGTTCGGAGGTCGGGAAGAGTTCCACTCGCAAAGGTTTCGTTGAGGGCCGCCAGAAAGCGGGACACCTTGGGACTAACATAGCGCCTCGAAAGATGCAGCGCCCAATACTCGACGGCGCTATCGGGCAGGGTGCCCAATACAGCAAGCCTGCCGGCTGATAAGTCATCAGTGACAATCAGGCGGGGAAGGATAGCAACCCCAGCGCCTTCACAAGCCGCGTCGCGAACCATCAGCAGAGACGACAAGCGCAATCGTACGTCGGGCTCGATAAGGCGGACCTTGTCGTCGCAGTTAACAAGCCAAGGTGCAGGAGTTTGAGCGAGCGACATCTCGACCGACGGCAGCCGAACGCGTTCGCCCCCTTCCTTGAAGGTGCGCAAGTATTCTGGTGTACCAGTGATGAGCATCTCGTCGCGAGCGAAACAACGTCCTACAAGGGCGTCATCGGGGCGAGGATTGACACGTATCGCTATGTCAAAACCTTCTTGCACCAGATCTACAAATCGATCCTCGGCTGAGATTTCGAGCGAAACAGCAGGATACCGCTTCGTGAATGCGGTCGCGACCGCGGGCAAATGAGTGTGCGAGAACAGAATCGGCGCAGTCACACGGAGGTGCCCCCTCGGTTGCGCATGTCCGGTTGAGAGCCCTCCGGCGATTTCCTCGATTTCGCTCAGCAGTTGGAGGGTACGTTCGTGGAGTTGGCTTCCTTCCTCTGTGAGGCGCAGACCACGACTCCCTCGTTCTATTAGGCGTACACCCAATGAGGCCTCCAGATCCGAAACACGCCGGGAGAGGGTGGCCTTTGACCGTCCAGTAACGCGACTTGCTCTGCCGAAGCTGCCATGCAGCGCGACGAGATTGAAATCTTTGAGCCCATCCAGGTCCATGTGTTTCATATTTGATCCTATCTGTTTCAATTATCGGATCTGTGCCTTGTTTTTGCAACGATGTATTTTGAAATCGCGGTGGAAACCGCAGCATGACAACTCATTCAAAGGAACTCCACATGACCACGATTTGGGATCCGATTACCGTGGGCCGGATGTCACTCGGCCACCGATTGGCACTGTCGCCGTTGACCCGCAGCCGTGCCTTGCCAGATGGAACGCCAGGTCCGCATGCCGCTGAATATTATTCTCAACGCGCTTCGCTCGGCCTTTTGATCACCGAAGGCACGCAACCCTCCGCCGACGGTCAGGGGTTTCCTAACACGCCAGGCATCTATTCCGACGCCCATGTCGCTGGGTGGTCGAAGGTTGCGACGGCAGTGCACGAAAAAGGAGGACATTTGTTCATTCAGCTTATGCATGCGGGACGGATGGCGCATCCCAGCAACCGGACGCACGATCGCGTTCCGCTTGCGCCGTCTGCTGTTCGACCCGAGGAGAAAATGTACACAAACAGTGGCTTGCTCGAGGTTCCGGTTCCGCAGGCACTTTCAGAGGCAGGCATTCGCGACACGATCGCGGACTTTCGCCGTGCTGCCGCCAAGGCGGTCGAGGCAGGTGCTGACGGCGTCGAAATCCACGGTGCAAATGGGTACCTCGTTCAACAATTTCTTTCGCCAAACACAAACACTCGTTCGGATGCCTATGGTGGGTCCATCGAGAATCGTGCGCGCTTTGCTCTCGAAGTTGCCGAAGCAGTCTCAAAGGAGATTGGTGCCGACCGCACCGGAATTCGGTTGTCTCCTGGTTCGCGACTGAGCAGCATTGACGAAGGCGATTCCTATGCTCCGCTCTATCGCTATCTCACCGCAGAACTTGCGAAGCTTGACCTGGTTTACTTGCACGTAGTGCACAGTGGCAACGAGGAGCTTTTGCGCGATATCCGGGCGCTGTGGCCTAACACGCTCCTGGTTATCCGCCCCAACCGGCCGATCGAAGATATTGGCATGGATGTGGAAGCCGGTCTGGCAGATGTTGTTCCTGTAGGTCGTTGGGCTTTGGCTAATCCGGATTTTGTCGAACGTCTGCGTCGTAGCGCCCCGCTCAATACAGCTGATCATACCACGTTCTACGGCGGCGGAGCGGAAGGGTATACCGACTATCCCACTCTGGAAGCGGCCGAATAGTAGAGGAAACGCCATGTCCTTCATGCAGACACGCGACGGAACCTCACTCTACTACAACGATGTGGGCAACGGACGTCCGGTGGTGTTGATACATGGCTGGCCGCTATCCTCAGACAGTTGGGAATATCAACTTGATGCCCTCGTCAACGCGGGTTTCCGAGTGATCTCCTATGATCGTCGTGGATTCGGTCGTTCCGATCAACCATGGTATGGCTACGACTACGATACACTGGCGGATGACCTCGCTGATCTTATGGTGCATTTGGAAGTCTGGGATGCAGCTTTGATCGGTTTCTCAATGGGAAGCGGGGAGGTTGCGCGTTACCTTGGACGTCACGGAAGTTCCAGGGTTTCTCAAGCAGCCATCATCTCTGGCGTGACGCCGTTTCTCATGCGGACATCTGACAACCCCTCCGGCATAGAGCGGACGGCAATTCAGCCTCTGCATGACTCACTGCGGCAAGACCGGTTTACCACGCTTTCGCAGTTTGCCACCGGGCTAATGGAGTTGGAAGGAAAAGCAGAAGAAATCGCACAAGCCAGTCGCGGCTGGTTTATGCATCAAGCAATGGCCGCCTCGCGAAAAGCCACGCTTGATGCAGCCGAGGCGTGGTTCAGCACAGACTTCCGTGAGGACTTGGCGACGATCGATGTTCCCACGCTTATCTTGCACGGAGATAACGACAAGGGAGTGCCGGTTGAGATCAGCGGGCGGGCTGCTGCCAAGCTTATCCGGGACGCCACGTACGTCGAGTTCGAAGGGCAAGGGCATGCGTTGACGATTACGCATCGCGAGGCGGTCAACGCGGAACTTCTGAACTTCTTGGCTTCGAAAAATAGCTGATTAGTCGAAGCGCTGCCCAAGGACAACGGGCAGCGCTTCGTATTGAAGCTCGGAAACTTGAATCTACCTGGTTGGTTGGCCCAGCTTTCAGTTAGCTTGGGTAATCTGCCCTTCGGTCTGCCCATTGGACCAGCGTGAGACGATAGCCGCTCGAACCGCCTTAATGATCTTTCGCTACGCCGTTGCCAAAGGATGTGACCAGACTGTCTTGGGCGCGGTCGATTCACGGTATGAGTTGGCTTTCCATTTTTTGCCGAACCATCACATGGAAGTCGGCAAATTATATCCCGAGCCGCAATGAGCAGCGGGCCGCCGTTTTCGATCGCGCGATGGTGACGGTTTCGGATTTCGTCAGGTTGTCTCGGTTGGTTGCTGAGTGGCGAGCGATCGTCCTGGCGGAGGGAGTGCGGGTCAACGTATCCGCGTCCGCCTCGTCGGCCCGCTTCCGCCGTGTAGCCCATTCACTTACGACTCGGCGCGAACCGCGAAAGCCCTATATTCTCAAAAACCGCCATAGTTCAGTTCCGTTTCGCCTTCCGGCGGCCCATTGTGCGTCGAGCCAAAGCCGCAGGTGCCAAGTTTGTTGGCGGGGCGTATGTTGTCTAACGCAGGTGGACCGGCCAAACGCACGTTGCTTCTCTCCATGTGGGTCGCTGCCGACATCGAGATGTACGGCTGCGGGTAGCGATGCGTTCAACATCGTGCCGTGCAAACAAATCGGGGCTGGTTTCGAACGCGATCAGACATCTGGGCTCAACTGCAATAAGGCAATTCAGTCCGGCAGCCACGCGCAATCGGTCCATTCCCGCTCATGGCGCTCTGCAAAAGCTTGCATCTCCCGGGTATTGGCCGCTGGCTTCAGGCAAGCGCGGGCGCAGGTGGAAACAACATCCCGATACAATGCGGGGGCGACCGGCCGGATGCCCTCGTAGTTCATGAGGAGGTCGGGAAGGCGTTCCGTGATCGCCTCTCCACGAGGCGCCATGACGAGGGTCGGCGGTCTCCCAAACGCATTGAACAGGACGTATCTCCAGCTCGGATCTGCCTGTCCTTGGGCGGGTACGATCTCGCAGGGGCAGGCATCACCACCGCCGGAAATCTCTTGATAGATCGCTTCGAGCGCCTGAGCCTTCCTCGCGACCAGAACGTAGGGACCCGCAGGCGTGTAGCAACCCACCCGTTCGTCATATTCGATGCCCAACATACGTTCGAGGGCGTAGCGTGCCGACCGGTCCAGGTTGGAGCGCTCCGAGATAAACCACTGGAGGTGTCGCAGGGTCAACCCGGCGGTGGCGGCGATCTCCTTCGGTGGGTTGGGCCAGCAGGCGACCAGATTCTTGGCGATTTCGGGTAGGTTGTCATACTCGTCGTACGTCGTGATGTCGTCATCGTCATCTACGTCCTCCGATGGCTCCTCTCCCGAATGCAGCCACATCCTGCCGGTAACACCGTCGTGTTTGAAATAGCGGTCCCGATCGGGTGGGAGTGAAGCCTCCCATGACGACAGCCACGGACCGGCTTCCCACTCCACCTTTTCGAGGAGACCCCCAGCCGGCCGTCGCATCGGCAATTCCAACCATCGCTCGATGTTGTCCTCGAGCTTTCGATTGCTGAGCCCGCGAGGACCACGACCTGCTCGCCAATCGTGATCTTCGTGCGCGTCGCGACAAAGGGCGTCGACGGACGCAGCGAGAGACGGATCGACCGGCGCGTTCCTTTTCGACAACCATCCGGAGATATCCTGGGCCGAGCGCAACGATGCGGCCACTGTCTTATCCTTGGCGTCGGCAACCTCAAGCCGGACGCCGACCTCGGCCAGATCCTCTGCCAGCGACGGATCTGCCTGTGCAACATAGCGGTTCACACGCAGAATATCTGGCGGCCCACGCAAACCCTCGGCGTTTCTCCATCCTGTTTGAAGCACTTCGCGCAACGATTTGCGCTGCCCGACGGTGGAGAACGTCAACCAGCGGATTGGCAGGCCGGCAACGGTGAGCCCGTAAAGCACGATGGAGTCCAGCCCGCGCCGTTTGGCGTCGGTCAGCCGCATCGGATCGCGAACAGCCACGATACCGTGCTGAGGATGGTGAAACAGCGATTTTGCAATTGAGACGTAAAAATGATGTTCGCGGATTGGCTGTTGCAACTGATTTTCCATGGCGTTGTCAAAATCATCAAATCACTCGTCGTCATACCACGGTTTCTGTGTGGGTGCCCAAAGTAGTTCTTTGCTTCGAACGCTTGTTCGCAGTTCCTGCGCCGCAGGCTCCGTGCGATGTGCACCTGATTGGGTATGTCTTTGCGTGTTCCTATGCCGATGCGTACACGCGGGCTAGGCAATTCGGAGGAATACAACTCTCACAACCGTACCACGTTGTGGAGCGGTAGCTTCGCTCTTGAGGAGCGAGTGGTTGACGTATATTACTTGGTGTTGGGATCTCACCAAACCTGCTGCCGGGTTGAAGGGTAAAGAGACGTTTTTTGACGACGACCCTGTTCACAAGGTCGAAGTGTAATCGGCAGACTTCGACCGAGAACGTTGGATCGTCTCATGCTCCCACCCGTCCGGTTTTCCCGCTGAAACATCGGCGCTCTTAAGACAACTCTGCGTCGTCGATACCCACAGGTCAAGTCATCGCACCTTGATGAGGCGATCGCCGCGTCACTTAATTTCAAGACCTATGCAGCCATGCTTTCCGTGTTGCATCAAGTCAGCCGCTCAGCCCAACTGAAGATTCTCATCGACCCTCTGCTGCTCACGCTTCCGTTGGAAAACCTGGGATACGGAAACAAGGGCGCGAAGCCTTTGAGTAATCTTCTTTGGGACATCAAGTATCCCCATACTTGGTATGATAATGACGTCGAACAGTTCATTCACGCGCGCAGGAAACTAACGGCTGCCAACGAGCCTTGAGTCGTCGTCGTCTGCGCGCGATGTCCGAGGGTATCCTTGCAAGCCGGAACCCGAGGACAACCTCGGCGCCTACTATCGCAAACTGACGATCGATCCGGGCTACCTTGTTAAATCCCAGATGGGGCAGCGGCGGTTCGCTGTCCTTAGGTGAAGCCGACATAGCCCGGAGCGCTCGTACAAGTGAAATCTTCCAACGTCCGTTCGGTGTGTTCAGTTTGTCGTTGCGCGTCTCGAAAGTCTCGTAGACCTTCTCGATCCGCGGTCCCAGACGCCGTGAAATGCCAATGTCGCATCGGCACTGCCTAGATATCAGCGCTTGAGTTTTGCGGGCAAAGAGTTGATCTCGGCGACAGACGCCCGGAGCGCCTTCTCGTTGCGCGCTTAGGCTCGATATTGCGTCGAACGCATAAACTACCTGCGTCTGAGAGACGAAATTTTGCGGTGAAGTCGACCTGCCAGTCGGTGAGTTCGACACCCTTGACCCCAGACATCCAGATCACGCGTTCTGCCGAAGACACGGTGCAGCGCCGCCTCGATGTTCGCCTTGCTTTTCCCTGGGGACGCGCCGCGCTGCCCATGGCGGAAAAGGATCTCGCCTGCGACCGTGAGCTTCAATCGCGTCCGTGACTACCACATAGGCGGCAGCATTTTGCCGTTTATTTTGATTTTCTGCCTGGGCATCTATGCATCGTTAGACCCAATGTCTGATACATACTCCAATTTCAGGATGTCTATTCTTTCTAGTGTCGAGGTTAATTTGGTAAAGTGTGGCGTATTCATTTACGTTTTCTACCTATGCGCATTGATAATGCTCTGTAAGATACGTTTCCGTAAAAGTTAATGTCGTATTTTTGGATTATACAGGGGATTCCCAGTTAAGGCTAAAGAACAGATTGAGTGTGTCAATCGCGCTCCGGCGCGATACCTTCGCAAGCGAGCCTTTATATGTTTTTTGGGTGACCGGTTCAGGAGTTTAGGGGATGCCCATTATGTCTCCGCCTCGTGCGGCAACGATCACGGCATTACTTCACAACGCGTCGTTCCAAGGGCTCCGCCGAAAGATTGAAGCAAAGGAACAATAAGTAATATTATTGGGTGCCGTTACGCGACCTAAATGCATCGATTTATTTGGATTATTCTGCGTCGCCCATTGCAACTTATGCGTTTTTTTCATATTGCCCTAACCTGTGCCTTGAGGGGCTTAGCGGTCCCTTCCAAATTATTTGGATCGACGAAAGACCGCTGCGTTCCCACACGCGGGTTGATGAAAGGATGAAATTCTTGCGCATCAAGTCAAAGGGTAAGTTAGCACTGCAGGTGAAGCGGGACGATGAGATTACTGACATGGCACGTCGGGTGTCAGGCGTTCAGATTTGAGTTGGAACGCATGAAAACGAAGGGCTTCACTGCTATCGCCGCTATGGGCCTGGCTTTGGCTCTCAATGGATGCACAAATGACTTAGGGTTGTCAGGCGAGAGTGGGTCTCCGGAAAATCGCGAGGAGCGATTCAAGCTGGAAGCGCTCGCAATGAGTGAGCGCCGATGCGAACAGTCTTGGAAACTGCTTTGGCCTATGGCCCGGGAAGGCGATGGCGAAGCCTTGGTGGACCTTGCAAACAGTATGCAATTGGGGGGGGTGCTTTTACCTGATCGCGACACAAGGTTTGGCAACGAAGAAAAGCAGTATGCCAACGCTCTCGCGCTAGCCGTCTATGGCGCGGCCGCCCCCAAGCATCGCTCCACGTTGAATATGAAGATCGCGCTTCAATGGGCCGCCGGCCCACATCGGATCACCGTCGTAGCGCCAAACGAAAATCGAATGGAGTACAAGATCGTCAACGCAGTCGATCCCCGTTCGATCGAGAAGCTCGGAATTTGTCTTGAGCGAGTAGACTCCGCAGTTGCCGGAGAGCGCTGCGTCAACCAAGCAATGGGGCTCGGAATTGTACCCGCGTTCTCAGTGTATCGAGAAGCGGTCGATCGAACTATTGCCCAAAACAGCCCAAAATCTTGTTTTCGTCCATATTTGTGATGTTTTAAAGGTTTGACTATGGCAGAACGTACTCTTACGGCCGGCGAAATTGAGATGGCACGCACCATCTTCGGAAACGAAATTGACTATAGCAGGATCCGGATTTTCGACCATCGATGGTGGCTAGGCCCTATCGATGGACGGCCGCATGCTCCCGACGGAAACATATATTACCCACAAGGATACTCTCCTGACTTCTCAGCAATAAAGCATATCGGTATCCAACAGAAATTTATTCATGAGCTCGCTCACGTCTGGCAACATCAAAATGGCTACGATGTCCCTAAAAACGTACTGAATAGCTCGAGCTACGACTACAACCAAGTATTTCATGGAACTTCTTTTTTCGGAATGGGGCTTGAAGCGCAAGCCGAGATGATAGGCCACTACTATTATCTGAAGAATGGAGGTGTCCTTACGCCCGAGTTTACTGAAGGGCATCCAGTTCAGCCTATTGGTGAATACGAGCGCTTCCTTCCTCCCGAGTTCGTACCTAGTCCCTCGGTCGCACCTGCGCCAAGCCAAAGTCTTGAACACACCCCGTGGGATGCGCCCGGCACGACGCCGGTCCCGGATAACTCAAGCATTGTGCCCTATGCGCCGATTAGTTACGACCCTGCTGTTCCGGCGGTGTCGGGATGGGGGGATGTTGGGACCCCTGTAGGCATAGAACCAGTTTCGTCGTCTTTGGGTGTCGTCACACCGGGGACTTTTGAGCAAATACTCTCCCCCGGAGTAGTAGCTCCGTCGAACATCCAGCCGGTAAAACCCCCAGAATTGCCCCAGAGCCGCCCCGAGGAGCTACGGCCGGATATCACAACTGGCAGCCCGTTGGCGGGTGCGGGTGGTGGTTTAGGTGTTGGTGGCTTGCGAGGGGAAGATCGTAACGACCGCGCCAGCAACGGCTACGGTGCGGGGCATTATGACCGAGGGCCTTCGAGTGCTCAGGGTGGCGGAACTGCCGGAGCACCGTCCAGTGGCGGAAAGGCGTCCTCGGGCGCCGGGCATTCGTCTTCAGGTGGATACGCTAGAACTCCTTCAGAGGGGCCTACACCGAGTGCTAGACCAGATCGTGGAAACAGCCCTGGTGATACCGCCAAGGGCAACGGCTATGGCGGCGGTGGCTCCTATCGCGGGAACGGACCGGGCCGTAGCCCGACCGGCAAGAGCGATACGAGGGGCCGCGGTGGCGACATTACGCGAGGCGAGCGGGGGAATGGGACCTCGGAAGTAGGCGTCCCGGTCCTACTTGACCTCGCCGGCAATGGCCTCGATATCAATCCGCTGTCTTCGTCATCTAAATTTGTGGAGACTGATGGCGATGGTTATGAACGTCGGACGGCGTGGGCCGGTGCTGGCAATGGCATACTGGTCATCGACCTCGGTGGAGATGGCAAGGTCACTGAAGAGAGGGAGTTTGCGTTTACGCACTGGAATCCGGGCGCGGGCGGAGATCTGGCAGCGCTGAAAAGCGTATTCGACACGAACGGTAACGGCAAACTTGATGCCGGAGACGCTCGTTGGAACGAATTCAAAGTCATGGTCGACGATCAACTCGTTTCGTTGTCGTCGCTTGGAATCGAGTCGATCGACCTAACACCGACGGGGACCGGTCGCGTTTTCAGTGATGGTTCGGCAATTACCGGAACCACGACTTTTACGCGAACAGATGGAACTCAGGGGGCAGTTGGGGACGCGATTCTCGCGTCTGATTCTCGAAGTTACGCTATCAAGCGCAACAGCGTCGCCAATGCCGACGGCTCGACGACGAGCGAAGTTTCGGGCTTCGACAAGGCCGGTGTGCTCGCGTTCCGTGAATTGATAACGGTTAGCGCCGATAGGGCCACTACGATCACCAAATTCGATGACGACGGGAATGGCACCTACGATCGTCAGCAGAGCGTCGCTCTCACTGTTGCGGCGGACAATTCGAGGACGACTGTCGTATCGAACTTTGCGGCTGACGGCTCTCTTACGGATCGTACGACAACGACCACTCGAGCTGATAAGCGCCTAGTCACGACACTGCTGGATCTCGATGGCGACGGTGTCACCGATAAACGTCAAATATTCAAATCAAATGCCGACGGATCGACGTCCACTACCGTCGAAGTGCTGAGCGCGAGTGGCGCGGTACTCACGCGTATCGTCATGGATGCTTCAACAGACGGCTTGTCGAAAACGACCAGCACGGATCTGACCGGCGGCGGCGTGTACCATTTTGTGCGAACCGAAGCGACCATTGTCGCCGTGGACGGCACTCGGACCAGCACCGTCACCGAGGCGAGCGACGACGGGACGCTGCTGAGCAAGTCAGTCGAAGTGACTTCAGCGAATGGGCAGTTGAAAACCATTGACATTGACAGCAACGGCGACGGCCGCTTCGACGAACGTCAAGTTATCACAACGGAGGTCGGGGAAGGATTTTATACTACGACGACCGAGATCTTTAACGAAGATGGCACTCTGCGTTCCAGCGGTTCAACTTTCACGAATCTCGACGGCAAGCAGAAGTCGCTGCAGTTCGATCGCGATGGCGATGGTGTTTTCGAAAGCCGGGCGTCCGAAACCAGTTGGGATAGCAATGGATTCCGATACGAGTCCGTTTCAAGAAGGGGACCTGCGGACAAGTACAGCAGCACCAGCGTAGTAGGACCGGGCGGCGCAACCCGGCTAATTGTCGAAGATTCGAACGGAGACGGCAAACCCGATCGAAGGGTCCAAGTCGTTTCGTCCACCCAGCAAACTACGACGTCGACGCAGATGTTCAATCGCGCTGGTGCCGTCATAGCTACCGAATCCATTACGGCTTTCAATGATGGTTCGCGGCTTTCCACTAGTTTGGACAGGGACGGAGACGGTGTCTTTGAAGCATTTGTTGAGCAAACGACAACGTCCGGCGATGACGGTGAACGGATAACGTGGATCACAAGTCGCTCCGGTTTCGGTCCCTCTGCTGGTGTCACCGGATCGACGATCCGAACTGTGTCTGCCGACGGCCTAACAACCGACCTCATGACCGATATCGACGGAAACGATCGCTACGAGCGGTCGACACGGGAAGTCAACGTCGTCCAACAGGACGGTAGCCGCACGAAACGCACGACCGTTCATTCTAACCAGGGGGCAAAGCTTTCTAGCGTTGAGGCCACCGTTAGTGCTGATCGGAAGACATTGACGATGCTCGAGGATGCCGACGGGGACGGACAGACCGATCGCCAGCAGGTCTCCGTCAACCACCTGGATGGACGCAAAAGTGTCGTCTCGTCTCTGCTTGCGGCCGGATCAACAATCCAACGGACTTCCTCGACCCGCAGTGCGGACGGTCTCAGGTCGACCACTGACGTCGACGCGGATGGTAATGGTTCGACAGACCTGACGACGACAGAGGACACCCAGATCAATGCCGACGGGAGCAGAATCCAGAGCCTGGCTCAGTTTGCAGGCAACGGGAAACTGCTATCGAAATCGACCACAAAAATCAGCGGAAACGGCCTTACGTCAGAGAGCACCGGAGATCGCAATGGCGACGGCATCGTCGATCTCCGCGGAAGCGATACCACGGTTCTCAATGCAAATGGTTCAAGGACGCGAACGATTTCGAGTTCGGTCGACGGTTCGATAACAACGACGGTCAGCGCGAGTGGCTTGATCAAGACGACGGTGGTTGACGCAGACGGCAACGGGAATGCAGAACGAACGATCTCGGATCAGACCGTGATTGCTGGCGATCTTTCTGCGACGAACACAGTTTCTGCTACAAACGGGGCCGGCCAACTTCTGTCGAAGACGACAACGATTACCGCGAGCGATCGCAATACCAGCAGCGCTTCTGTCGACTCGGACGGTGATGGATTTGATGATCGCACCGTCTCCGCACAGGTAGAGATGAGCGGCGGCACTACGACAACCGTCTCGACGTTCAAAAGGAACGGCACGCAGTCGACGCTCTCCTCACGAGCGACCACGAGGGTATCCGCGAATGGTCTTTCGACGACGCAGCTAGTCGATCTCGATGGTGATGGCACTGTCGATCGCAAGCTGGAGATTGCAAAAGCGCTAAAGTCGGACGGTTCGGTCGAAGAGCGGATCACCGAGTACCACGCAAACGGCTCGCGCAAATCTGAGACTATTACCAAGGTCCTTCGAGGTGGTGTCGAAAAGACGACTGAATGGCGCAGTGATGGTACGACTACCTCGCGAACGGCGACCGAAAGCCGCGTCTACGCCGACGATGGAAGCGTAGTCGATACCGTCGTCATGCGAAAAGGCGACGGCGTACTTGAAAGCAAAACCATTAACTCGGTCAGCGGGAACAAGCGCACGACCATCACCACTCGCGATATCGACGGAGACGGAACTATCGACCAGGTGGCAAAGTCCGTCTTGCAGGCTGATGGATCGTTGGTGACGACTTACGATGATCTCGCAGTGGATGGCATCGCTCTCGGTGCACGAAGGACAGTGACGATCAGCGCGAACGGTATGTCGAAGACGACGGAACTTGACATAGACGGCGACGGCACGGCCGACCAACGCTTCCAGTCGATTACCGTCCTCAAGGCCGATGGTGGCAAAACCGAAACCATCACGGAATACGGAGCCGACCTTGTCGCACGCGCCAGGAGCGTGTCGAACAGTTCCTGGGATGGGCTCGCTGTCGAAGAAAAGTGGGACGTGAACGGAGACGGTGCTTTCGAGCGTTCGCGCAACCGGGTTGTTCAGCTGAATGCCGATAGTTCTTCGGCTGAGACAGTCAGCCAGTTCGATGGGGCCTCGCTTCGCGCTCGCTACCTGTCGAGTTCGAGCGCCAATGGCCTAGTGAAGACGAAGCAATGGGACCTGAATGGCGATGGATCGATCGATGAAAATCTATCGGACACGACCACGCTTAATCTCGACGGAACGACGACGCGGACCGTTCAGGCTTTCGAGGCCGGCATCTCGCTATCGTCCAGCACGACAACGACCAGCTCCGATGGGCTTACGGCAACAACGCAAGAAAAGCGAAGCCATGCTGGAGCCGAGGCGGACCGGACACTGCGATCCAACAAAGTCGTTCTCGCCGACGGCACAGTTGTCGAAACGCGGTCGGTGTTCAACGCGGTCAATCAGCTGCGTGAGCAGCAAAGGACTACCGTATCCGGCAACGGACTTGAAATCAAAATCGAGCGGGACACCGAGGGTGACGGAGATTTCGATCAGGTCGAAACCCGTTCTCAGGCAGTCGATGGCTCCAAGAGGACGGTGATCGCCAATTTTGCTGACAATGGCGCGAAATTTGGCGTCACTACCGTTTTGACCGCCGCGGATGGCCGAACGACGTCGATCGATTGGGATGAGGACGCGGGTGGCAGCGTTGACCGTCGCCGCCTTCTGACTGAGAACTTCAATGCCGACGGAAGCTATGAAAGCGTCGCCGTCGACACTAGAGGAAATGGCGTCGCCGCATCGCGCACACATACTAGAACAAGTGCGGACGGTTCGACCCGTACGATCGCCCGTGATCTCAACGGAGATGGCGTTGCCGACGTGAACGAAGTCTCTGTCACCGATATCAGGGGTGAGACTGTCGTCACAACGACGAGCAATGCTGAGGCCCGTAGCGCCAAATACCTCACACAGGGAGATGTGTACTGGTCTCAGGCAATTGCCGCCAAGACTGAGCTGACCGTCGCAAGCGATGGGCTCACTCGAACAATGCGGTCTGACTACGACGGCGACGGAACCTTTGAGCACTTTGCGTCGTCACGAACGCAGATCGATGGATCCGTCGTGACCGCCATCACCGAGCGGGATAGTGGCGGTAATGTCGTTGCCAGAGGTCTGTCCACCGTCACTGTCGATGGCAATACAACGATCCTGAAGAAAGATGCCAACAATGACGGCAGGGACGACCGAGTTGAAACCAGCTTCCAACGGTCGGATGGATCCGTTACGCACACGATCATCGAGAACGGTAGCGACGGTTCGTTGCGCCAAACAACGCGGAACGAGGTTAACGCGTTGGGCCGTCGGACACTGACAATCGTCACCGATACGCAGGGCCGTAAACTTTCCGAGCACACGTTCAGGCTTGACGGTTCATCGACGAAGTGCGGCTTTGATGGCTTTAGCGGCGAGCTCCTCTGGACGGCGGAATTCAGCACCGATGGCACCCAGGTCAGTGGGGTTCTTCTTGACCCGTTGAACGAGAAATCCTGGGCGCGCGTCGAACAATCATTCGATTCCGCAGGTGTAAAGGCCTTCGAAAAGCTGTTCAACGATGACGGGACCACGCAGGAAAACCGCTTCAATCCGACAACGGGCAAGATCACGGATGTCCAGACCTTCGCTGCCAACGGCGCACTGACATCAAAGACCGCTTTCGACGCACAAGGCAAGCCGACGAGCACGGTCCTGTATGATCCTCTCAACCAGTCCGTATGGTCTCGTGTCGAGCAAACATTCGATCAGACCGGCGCTAAAACGCTTGAGAAGCAATACAACGACGACGGCACCAGGCAGGAAAACCGCTTCAATCCGGCGACCGGAAAGATTACGGAAGTCCAGACGTTTGCCGCTAACGGGTCATTGACGTCAAAGACCGTCTTCGACGTACAGGGAAAGCCGACCAGCACGGTTCTATACGATCCGCTTAACCAAAACCCGTGGTCAAGGGTCGAACAGTCATTCGATCAGACCGGTGCAAAAACACTTGAGAAGCAATTCCATGATGATGGGACGACCCAGGAGCATCGCTTCAATCCCACGACCGGGAAGGTAACGGAAGTCCAGACTTTCACCGCTGCTGGCGCGCTGACTTCGAAGACACTCTTTGACGCTCAGGGGAAAACAGCGAGCACGATCCTGTACGATCCGCTCGACCAGCAAATCTGGTCGCGCGTCGAGCAGACCTTCGATCCCGTTGGCGTCAAGACACTCGAAAAACAATTCAACGACGATGGCACGCGCGCTGAGATCTTCTACAGGTCGCCAAGCGGCAAGCCGTACGAGGCGCAGAATTTTGCTTCGAACGGCACCCTGCTATCAAAGACGTTCTACGATACTGCCGGCATCAAGACGAGCGCCGTCATCTACGATCCCTTCAGCCAGAATGCCTGGTCGCGCGTCGAACAGACCTTTGATGCAGCAGGGGTGAAGACGATCGAGAAACAGTTCAATGACAACGGGACGCGCGTAGAAGTGTTCTACCGGTCCCCAAGTGGGAAACAGTACGAATCTCAGAACTTTGGCGCCGATGGCAACTTGGATTCGAAGACCTTCTATGACGTCGCCGGTGTCCGAACGAATGCCGTCGTTTACGACCCTCGCAACCAGGCGAGCTGGTCACGCGTCGAGCAGACGTTCGATGCGGCTCAAGTGAAGACAGTTGAGAAGCAGTTCGGGGATGATGGCACTCGCGCCGAATTCTTCTATCGGTCGCCAAGCGGGGTTGTCTATGAAACCCGGAATTACACGGCCAGCGGCAGCTTGCTGTCGAAGACTTTCTACGATACGGCGGGCAAGAAAACGAGCGCTGTTGTCTACGATGTTGCGAGCCAAAACGGTTGGTCACGGGCCGAGCAGACTTTCGATGCTGCTGGCGTGAAAACGCTTGAAAAGCAGTTCCAGGACAACGGGACGCGAACGGATCTCTACTTCCGTTCGCCCGGTGGTCAGCTGTACGAGGCGCAAGTCTTTTCCACGTCGGGAGTACTTACGAGCAAGACGGAGTATGACGCACTCTCCAATCAAGCCTGGAGCCGGCGAGAGCACATTATAGACGCGCAGGGCCGTACCACTCAGACGTCAGTCTTCAACGATGATGGCACAAAGAGGGTCGACCACTTTGATGCGACCAGTGCGCAATCCTGGTCCACAATAGCGTCTTACTACAACGCAGCCGGGCAGCTGTATTTCGTTGACCAGGCCAACGACAATGGTACACGCAGCACGATCAACTACGACGTTAGCAATAGCCAGGGCTGGTCGCGGTATGAGCAACTGAAGGACAGTGCTGGCCGGGTCCTGAGCCAAACAAACTTCAACGACGACGGCACCCGGACGACCTACACCTACGACCCAACAAATGCCCAAGCTTGGTCGCTTTATCAGCAGAACTATAACGCGGCCGGCCAGCTCACCTCTGTCGATCAGACCAACGACAACGGCACGCACAACACCATCCATTATGACGTTGCGAACAACCAAGGCTGGTCGCGGTATGAGCAGTACATTGACGGCAGCGGCCGCGTTCTGAATCAGGCCAACTTCAACGATGACGGCACCAAGCACGTCTATCAGTTTGATCCGGCGAACACGCAGACCTGGACCAAAATCACGCAAGTGTACAATGCCGCTGGGGCGCTCGAGTGGCAGGCAAACGAGTTCGATAACGGGGTCACCGAAACAACGACGTTCAACGTCAATAACAACAAACCCTGGGCGCGCTTCGTCCAAACCAAGAATGCCGGCGGCTCGTTGACGTCGGAAGCGGCGTATCAGAACGACAGTTCGAGATATGTGAAGTTCTGGGATCCCGGCAATGCCGAGACGTGGTCTCAACTCGAACAATATGTTGACGCCGCCGGAACACTAACCGCGCAGCTTAAAAGGCTCGACAACGGGTCGGTTGAAGAACTCCGATTCAATGGTCAGGGGACGGCCCGCCAAATTGCCACCTTCGACGCGGACTTCTACGTCGCGGCCAACCCTGATATCGCCGCCGGCTGGCATGCCCCGCCGATCGAGCACTATAATCAGTTCGGTTGGAAAGAAGGCCGCAAGCCGAACGCCTGGTTTGATGGTAATTACTACCTACAGCAGAACCCAGACGTCAAAAATGCCGGCCTCAATCCGTTCGAGCATTGGCGTGTAAATGGATATGCCGAAGGGCGATCGCCGTTTGCGGGTTACCAGAGATTCGACGGTCGCGCGCAGACAGATCTCGCCGGTATCAGCGATCAGCAGTTTTCACAGATGCAACTCGCGCGGATCGACGAAATGCGCCGCGCCGCCAGGGACGTGATAAACTGGTGGCGATTGAAGTCTCCGCGCGAGTGGCCGCGTTCGAGTGCGGATTCGTACCAGATCGCCAAGTCCAACGAGGTCATTCGTTCAGACAATCGGACTGTCCTGGGTATGTATCCCGAATACGCCGCAAACCGGTTCCGTCCGGCAAACCTGTCGAACAACAACAACACCGGCGGTGGCGGTCGTGGTGATTATTATGACGGGATCAGCCGTCCGGTAGTTCTCGACCTCGACCGCGATGACCATCTCGATCTTCGTCCATTTCACCCTAATCAGGACCCCGGCGCCTCGGCTCCGCGATTTGATTGGGACGGGGACGGCGTCCGCGACTTGACCGGCTGGGCCGGGCCCACGGATGGCCTGTTGGCGATCGATTTGGCCGCTGACGGCAGTGCCGGCGGGGATGGCTTCATCGATCAGGCGAAGGAGCTGGGCTTCTCACTTTGGAAGACGCCGGAGGAGATCAACGGCGAGCAAGAGGTGGTTACCGATCTCGAGGGCCTGCGCCATGCCTTCGACACCAACGGAAACTTTATGCTCGATGAAGGTGATGCTCGCTGGAGCGAGTTCCGTATCTGGCGGGATCTCAATCAGGACGGGCTTACCGACGCCGGCGAGCTTCAAACCCTTGCGGAAGCTGACATCCGGATCATCGAACTCGTGCCTTCGATGAACGGCGGAAGCGCCTTTGCCGATGGATCGCAGATCACCGGCATCAGCAGCTACTTGAAGGCGGACGGGACGAAAGCGCTCGTCGGCGATGCGGAGGTGGGTTACCGCCCGAGCCGTCAAGCCGCGGTAGCATAGTCGCCTGGGCTTGCCCACTTGCCCGCCGATCGGTCCTAAAGGCCGATCGGCGGGCAACCACACCTAACAAACCCTCTTATTCAGATGCTTCCCGTTCATGGATAACGCTCCACTTGGCGCTCAAGGCCCAAAGGGCTCAGAGACAGCCGCAGTCGCAACTGATACCGGGATGCGCGCGCTCTGCCTCGTCGCTGGCTACTACCGCATCGCCGCACAGGCCGAGGTCATAGCCAAGCAACTCGCACTTGGCGCACCAGCCGCCGCCGATGACCTGTTGCGCGCCGCCACGCGCGTCGGTCTCAAGGCACGGCAGGTGTCTTCAATCTCGCTTGCCCGTCTCTCAGCATTGCCGACACCGGCGATCGCCTGCCTTGCAGCCGGTGGCTTCGCGATCTTTGCGGGCGCGACGTCTAGCGGGGGGCTACGCCTCGTCAATCCCGCGACGATGGAAACTCTCGAGGTCGATGCCGTGGAACTGCTGCGGCTGACCGGCGGCAACTTCATCCTGCTGCAGCGCAAGTTTCTAGGCCCCGGTGTCTCGGCGACATCATTTGGCTTCCGCTGGTTCCTGCCGTCGATCTGGCGCTACCGCCGCTCGCTCGGCCACGTGCTGATCGCCAGCCTGTTCATCCAGCTGTTCGCGCTGGTGACGCCGATGTTCTTCCAGGTGGTGGTCGACAAGGTTCTGGCGCATCGCAGCTATTCGACGCTGACCGTACTCGTCATCGGTCTGGTGACGATCGGCCTCTTCGATGTGGTGCTGCAGTATCTGCGCACCTACGCGCTCACGCATACGACGAGCCGCATTGATGTCGAGTTGGGACGTCGCCTCTTCCGTCACCTGCTCAACCTGCCGCTTAGCTATTTCGAGACACGCGCCGCCGGCCAGACGGTGGCGCGCATGCGCGAGCTTGAGACGATCCGAGAGTTCCTGACAGGGCAGGGGTTGTTCAGCGGTCTCGACTTCATCTTCACCTTTGTCTTCATCGCGGTTCTATTTGCCTATTCGACGACGCTCGCCTGGGTGGTCGTCGCTTCGATCCCGTTCTATGTCGCCATCGGCTTCCTGATCCGGCCGTTCCTGCGGGAGCGCATCGACGAGAAATTCGACCGCGGCGCCTATAGCCAGCAGTTGCTGGTCGAATCCGTCGTCGGCATGCAGACGCTTAAGGCGTCGGCGATCGAGCCCGTGGTCGCCTCGCAATGGGAAGAGCGTCTGGCCGCCTACGTCCGCTCGTCGTTCCTTGCGGCGATGCTTGCGGCCAAGGGCCAGAACGCGATCCAGTACGTCAACAAGCTGACGAGTGCTGCCCTTCTGATGCTTGGGGCGCAAGCCGTGATCGACGGCAGTTTGAGCGTCGGCGCGCTTGTCGCCTTCAACATGATCGCCGGTCAGGTGTCGCAGCCGATCCTGCGTCTGTCGCAGCTCTGGCAGGATTTCCAGCAGGTGCAGATCTCGGTCACGCGCCTGGCCGACATTTTGAACGCGCCGGCCGAGCCGCGGCCGCTGCAGCCGGTGGCGCTGCCAAAGCCGCGCGGCGCCATTGGCTTCAAGAACGTCAGCTTCCGCTATTCGCCAAACGGGCCCGAGATCCTGAAGACCATCAATCTCGACATTCAGCCCGGCGAAGTCATCGGTATTGTCGGTCCGTCCGGGTCGGGCAAGTCGACGCTGACCAAACTGATGCAACGCTTCTACATTCCTGACACCGGTCAGGTCTTTGTCGACGGCCAGGATATCGCTCAGGTCGATCCGGCCTGGCTGCGTTCACACGTCGGCGTCGTGCTGCAGGAAAACTTGCTATTCAACCGCACGATCCACGACAACATCGCACTCTCCAATCCGGCCATGTCGCGCGAAGCCGTGATCAGTCTTGCGCGCCTTTCCGGCGCTGACGAATTCATCGCCAAGCTGCCGAACGGCTACGACACGATGATCGAGGAACGCGGCGCTAATCTCTCCGGCGGTCAGCGGCAGCGGATCGCGATCGCGAGAGCGCTTTCGACCAACCCGCCGATGCTGATCCTCGATGAGGCGACCAGCGCCCTCGACTATGACAGCGAGCGCATCGTCCTTGCCAATATGCGCCAGATCGTCCGCGGACGCACCGTAATCATCATCGCCCACCGGCTGGCAACGGTTCGTGCCTGCAACCGTATCATTGGCATGTCGGAGGGGCGCATCGTCGAGGTCGGCACGCATGACCAGCTGCTGGCGCGCACCGACGGCCTCTACGCCCATCTGTGGCGCCTGCAGAACGGCATGGCGGACGTCGCTGCGGAGGGCCAGTGATGAACGTCCACCAGCCACGCCCGAAGAAGCCCGCCAATCGCGCCGACCAGGAGTTCCTGCCGGCGGCGATCGAGATCCTGGAGACGCCGGCCTCGCCGGTGCGAGCGGCGATGATCTGGCTGATCTGCCTGCTGGCAGCGCTAAGTCTCATCTGGGCCTATTTCGGCAAGTTCGACATCGTCGCGACGGCACAAGGCAAGATCCAGCCGATCGGGCGGGTGAAGATTGTTCAGTCCGAAGAGCCAGGACGCGTCAACGTCACCAATGCGATCAACGGCGCGCGTGTTGAGAAGGATGAGATTCTGATCGAGCTCGATCCAACCACCGCGAAGGCAGAGGAGCAGGCACTCCTCCTCCGTCTCCAGTCACTCCAGGCGGAGATAGCCCGACGGCAGGCGCTGAACGAGGTCGTCAGCATCTGGTCATCTCTCGATATCTGGACAGAGGCCGATGGCCCTCCTAGCCGCCCGATCACGTTTCCCAAAGAGATCAACGCGATGCTCCAGGAGCGTGAGCGTCAGGTCTATGCAGCCGAAGTCGCCAAGCTCTCCGGTACGATCACTAACCTGCGCGCACAGTACACCAAGGGGCAGGCACAGACCGAGCGGCTGGCCGGGACCATCGCCGCGCAACAGGTGTTCGTCGCAACGCTGGCGCAACGCGTGTCGATGCGCAGCAAGCTCGTCGATGCGGAAGCAGGCAGCAAGGCGGCGATGATTGATGCGCAGGAAACTCTGCTGGAGGCTGAGCGTGATCTCGCCTCGCAAAAGGGTGAGGTCAAGGAAGCCGAGACGGCGCTTGACGTCGTCAAAAGCGAGGCGGCAAGCCAGTTCAGCCTGTTTCTCGCCGACAACACCCAACGTCTGACGGAAGCGCAGCGCGAAGCCGACCAGGCGGCCCAATTGCTTGCCAAGGCGCGCCGCAAGCTTGCGGCGATGACGATCAAAAGCCCGGAGACCGGCGTCATCCAGGCATCGGCGATCACCACGGTCGGGCAGGTGCTGTCACCCGGCACGGAACTGATGCGCATCGTGCCGACCGGCCAAAAGCTGGAGATCGAGGCCTATCTGCCGAATCGCGACGTCGGTTTCGTCGAAGCCGGCCAAGAGGCGGTGATCAAGGTCGAGGCTTTCCCCTTCACCCGCTACGGCATTCTTCACGGCAAGGTTATCCGCGTCGCCACTGACGCGATCCCGGAGCCTGACGCGCGGCAGACGGAAGAGTCTTCCTCCGCCAGCTTGCAGACATCGGTTCCGTTCAGCAATGCGCAGCGCATGCAGAACCTGGTCTATCCCGTCGTCATCGAACCGACGGAGACTTCCATTGTCATCGACGGAAAAGCTGTTCCGCTGTCTCCAGGCATGGCCGTGACCATTGAGGTCAAGACCGGGCAGCGGCGGATCCTCGAATACCTGTTCTCGCCGCTGGCCGAGGTCTCATCCAGTGCGATGAAGGAAAGATAATGTCGGCCAGGAGCGAAGGGCAAGGTCCTGAGCAGCGCGAACGTCATTAGCATTTTGGAGAAATTGCGAATGTTTGGATATGTTGCCGGGCTGCCGGCCTTTCTCGCCTATTTCGCCATCGGTTTAGCCGCCTATGCGATTTTTGCGAGGGTCTACACCCTGCTTACGCCCCACGAAGAGATCAAACTCATTCGATCGGGAAACCTCGCCGCGGTCACGGCTTTCCTGGGAGCCCTGATCGGGTTCAGCTTGCCGCTCTCTTCGGCTGCCGCCAACTCTGTGAGCGTTGTCGACTACATCATCTGGGCAATCATTGGCACAGTGATGCAAGTGCTCGCCTTTTTTATCGCGCGCTTCACGATGCCAAGCCTGCACGAGAAGATCACACAAGGTGACATGGCCGCGGGTCTCTGGGGCGGAGGAATTGCGTTTTCGATCGGCATCCTCAATGCCGCTTGCATGACCTATTGAGAGGGCACCCGATGCGCAGACGTTTGAGTGGCCGCACGCCTCCTGTCCTTGCCCTTGGCACTATTGCGGTTTCGAGCCTGGCGTTGGCGAGCTGCGGCGGCAAACTGCCGGTCGAGGATGTCATGTTTAGCTCCGTAGATCAGTGCGTGCAGGCCGGCATGGATGAGCAGGTGTGCCGGGCCGGCTACCAGGACGCCATGCGCGTCCATCTGGCTGGCGCTCCCCGGTTCGACCGCCTTGCGGCATGCGAGGCGGAATACGGTTGGGCGCAGTGCACGCAGGCGCGCGCGGCGGACGGCAGTGGAAGCGCGGGCAGTTTCTTCATCCCCTTTATGGCGGGATACCTGCTATCAACCGGGATCGAGAAAATTGACGACTACTATAAATACCGCCGCAAAGAAGAGGAGCAGGAAGGAAGTGGTGCCGGCTCCGGCAGTGGCAGCGGTGGTGGTGGACACTACGGCTCGTCGCCCATCTACAAAACACGCTCGGGCCAGACAGTGACAGCGGTGCCTGTTTCAGACAGCGGCTCGCAGAACGTTAGCGCATCTTCCAGATACAGCCTCAAGCCAGTCAATGTGAGCACACAAACAGTGGCGCGACGCGGTTTTGGCAGCCGTTCGTTCTCATTTGGTTTGGGCGGCTGACGTGCGACGGATCACACTCCCCGCCCGCCCGGACTGGCAGGACAAGGCACGAGCAGTCGGCTTTGGCTTCCACGAAATGTATGGCGAGCCTTACTGGCTCGACGATGCCGCATACGTGTTCACCCTTGAGCAGATAGAGACACAGATCGAGGGACCAAGCCAAGAGCTTCATGAAATGTGTGTCGAGCTCGTCGCAGATATCGTTACGAGCGACGAAATGCTGCACCGGCTGGCCATCCCGGAAGAGTTCAGAGATCTCGTTTGCACGTCCTGGCAACGCCGAGATCAGCACCTCTACGGCCGCTTCGATCTGGCGTACGACGGAAGAGGCCCGGCCAAGCTGCTCGAGTACAACGCGGATACGCCCACGTCGATATTCGAGTCCGCCTTCTTTCAATACAACTGGCTCACAGATCAGATGGCCAACGGCGTTTTGCCGCCTGACGCTGATCAGTTCAACTCTCTGCAGGAGTGCCTCATCGAGGCGTTCCAGGGGTTCAATCAGCGTTCCATTTTTCATTTCGCCGCAACCATGGACAATGATGAGGATCGCGGGACGACGGTTTATCTTATGGACTGTGCCGTGCAGGGAGGCCACCGGGTCGAGTTGCTCGATGTTCGTGACATTGGCGTAGATGCCAGTGGCCGGTTTACAGATTTGCAAAACCGCGTCATCGACCGCTGCTTCAAGCTCTATCCGTGGGAATTGATGCTGCGAGAGCCGTTTAGCTGCTACCTGCCGCATTCGGCATCTGTCTTCGTCGAGCCGGCCTGGAAAGCCGTCCTTTCGAACAAAGGCCTCCTCCCATTGCTTTGGGATCGCTATCCGAACCATCCAAATCTTCTGCCAAGCTTTTTCGCCGACGATGCCAGCGCCTGGCAACTTTCAGACTACGTTCGCAAGCCACTGCTTTCTCGTGAAGGCGAGAATGTGTCTGTCTATCGTGATGGTAAGGAATTCCTGTCCCTGGGAGGGAGCTACGGCGGGGAGGGGTTCGTCGTCCAAGCCTACGCGCCGCTTTTTCACAGTGACGCTGGCTACGCCGTTCTCGGAAGCTGGATAGTCGGTGATCGTGCTTGCGGCCTCGGCATTCGCGAGGATCGCACCTGTATCACCGCCAATCTGTCGCGGTTCGTACCCCACGTTATCTTGGACTGATCTGCTTGGAGCGTGACGGCGCAAGCTGGAGACGGACCATGTGCACGGCCGGTTGCGAGAATGTTCACTGCCTGGGCAAGCAGATCGCATAATATATCGACTGAAAGCTACAAGGGCCGAAGAGGCGTATGGCTCATGCGGTTGTCAGCAATCGACTATTGATACTTTTGATTGCCGAGTCGTTCTCGACCTCGACGGGGATCGTATCGAGCTCTGCACTCTCGGGCTCCAATATCCATTTTGACTACGATCGTGATGGTTTCGCCGAGAAAACGGGGCTGGGTTTCCGCCGACGATGGCATCTTGGTCATCGACGCCAATGGAAATGGATCAGTCGACGGCGCCAACAAGCTCTTTGGCTCGCCGTTGCAGGACGGCTTTGCCGTGCTTGAGACGTTCGACAGCAATCGCGACAGTAAGATTGACCAGAACGATGCGACGTTTGAGCAATTGCGCGTGTGGCGCGACCTGGACCAGGACGGGGTGTGTGACGAAGACGAGTATGACACTCACTGTGGTCGGCATCACCTCAATTTCGCTCAATCGGACCGATGATTACTCATTGGTATGCGATGCCGATGATCTCATCGATGCTGCTCAGGTTGCATTTCCGACTTACAGATTTTCGTAGAGGTTGGCTCATCCTATCAACGCCTTATTCATTTCTCTGAGAGCTGGTCGATGGTTCGTTGATAAATTAATATGAGTAATTAACTCTAGTATTGCTATCTGCACTATCTCGCGATAACGAGGCGGAGAGCTGACAAAGTAGGGTTAAGCGGCTTCGAAACCTTACGCTTTCCCAGCGATACCGATTGGGGACGCCGAAAGAGGTTGCCGCGTGAGCGCGAGCTTTACCGACATATTCCTGAGCAACCGAAAGGCGTTGATCTGGACGGCCATGAGGATCGTCGGAGACCATCAAGCTGCGGAGGATGTGACGCAGGAGGCCTACGTCCGTGTGAGTAAGGCCGTCGAAGGTGGCACTGTCGAGCACATCGAGGCGTTCCTTTTCCAGACGGCCCGCAACCTTGCTCTGAACTATAAGCGCAGCCGCCAGATCCGCGGAGCGGTGGAGCTAGATGATATCGCTGGCACGGATGTTGAAACGATTGCTTCCCCTTTACAAGAAGCCGAGATTATCCATCGCGAGCGCCTTCGGCTGCTGGAGGAGGCGGTCTCCCGACTGCCGGATCGGGCTCAGAGGGTCTGGATCCTCAGTAAGGTCGAGAAATGGTCCTATCCCAGGATAGCCGAGCATCTTGGCGTGTCTCCGAATACCGTATTCAATGACCTTAAAATGGCTCACGCCTACTGCATGGAAGCACTGGCTAACATCGACAGGGGTGACCGCTGATGGGTAAACCGAGTTATTTTGTGAGATTTCCCGGCGCCGACTGTCTCATGTATAAGACCGCCGATGCTGCCGGACCCGTGATGGGATGGAACTGAGTGGGACACGACCGATCAAATTCCGCTGGCGAGCAAGGCTTCGCCCATTCTGATCCCGTGATGGATGCCGCTTTGGATTGGTTTTTCCAGCTAAAAGGCGAGCCGGACAACAACGATCTCAAAATGAGGTTTGAGGCCTGGCGAGTTGCGAATAGCGTCAATGAACAGACATTCGATGCGGTCGCCGAAGCGTGGGCCATACCCGAGGCGGAAGAGGTTGCGCGGTCGCTCGCGGAGCGGATCAGGTCCGAAGAAATGCCTCAGCCGACTAACGTTGTCGAGCTGAAGCGGGCCAGCCGCGTTTTCCGGTCTTGGGTCGCTGCTGCGGCCGCGGTCATACTTTTAACGGTCGGGTACCAGCAGTATCCAGCGCTGCGGATACAGTGGGAGGCGGATTATGTTACAGCCGCCGGTGCGCAGCGGGAGGTCGTCTTGCCGGATGGATCGAAAGCTGTACTGAATACCGATACTGCCATTGCACTCGACTTCGAAGGGATCAAGCGGTCCGTTCGGCTTCTGAAGGGCGAAGCCTATTTTGATGTGGTTCACGATGCCTCCCGCCCGTTCGATGTCGCCGCCGCATTTTCGCAAGTAGAGGTCAAAGGCACCGCATTCTCAGTCCGGCGTGATGACGACAAGGACGCCGTCGCTCTTGAGCGCGGCCACGTCGAGGTGAGGAGCCTGTCGCATCCAGGAAAGAAGGTCGACCTCCAGCCAGGTCAGGCGATTGTCGCCTCGGCTTCGACCATTTCAGCGGTTCAGGCGATCGACAGTTCGGTGAGGTTTGCATGGCTGAAAGGCCAGATCGCCTTCCAGGATCAACCGTTCAAGACTGTGCTAAATGAACTTCAGCGATATTATGGCCACTCAGTTGTCCGCACCGGCACATCGTTTGATGACGTGAAGGTCAATGGGCGCTACCGCATCGATAATCCCGAGCTTGCTATCCGGTCTCTGGCGACAACGGTAGGTGCCTCGGTGACCCGCCTGCCGGGCGGAATTCTAATCCTTCGTTAATAGCTCAACTTTTTTTGTGAGATTACTCTTCGTCGCGTGTCCCAGTTACAGGGATCTCGTTTCAACAAATTTTCGGTCCCTGAACATTGCTGAGAGGGATACGGGAATGACGGGCAGGGCAACAGCGGGCGGTTCAGGACCGGGAGCTGTAACTCAACGGAAAAGTCAGCGGAAGTCGCGCAGGTTTTCGCTATTATTTCTATCGACGTTCCTGGGGACCATTGTCGCTGGAGGTTACACGACCGCGCTGGCGCAAGAGGCCAGAGAAACCCTTTCCTTCAATATCCCGGCTCAGCCTCTGGCGTCAGCATTGGCAACTTTCATGCGCGCCAGTGAGTGGGATGTCAGCTTCACATCCGACGCAGTCTCTGGCAAACGCTCGACGGTGGTCACAGGACTTATGTCGCCAGAGCAGGCGCTCAGAACTCTGCTCGCAGGAACCGGCGTGATCGTGCGCATGGCTGGTGCAAGGACCGCAGCACTGGTTGTCGCATCGTCGAACGGTAATGATGCGAGCAGTGGCGACACTACCACTTTGCAGCCAATTGTTGTTGCAGTTCAAGGTTCCACCACGGAAGGAACCGGCTCCTATACCACCGGCGAAATGAGCACGGCCACAGGGTTGGACTTGTCGATTAGGGAAACCCCGCAATCGGTGAGTGTCGTGTCCAGCGCACGCATGCGTGATAACGGCATGACTACGGTGGAAGATGCTCTTAGTAAGACAACAGGCATCACCGTGTTAGCCACCGGTGGCGAACGGAGCAACTATTTCTCACGAGGCTTCCAGGTCGACAACATCATGATGGATGGTGTGCCGATCGCGCACGATTCTGACACTCTCGGTTCCGCCTCACTGGCCATGTATGATCGCATTGAGGTGGTTCGCGGGGCGACAGGCCTTCTTGAAGGTGCAGGCAACCCTTCTGCCTCGATCAACCTGGTTCGCAAGCGTCCGACGGACACGCGCCAGATTTCGGTCACGGGCTCGGCCGGAAGTTGGGCAGACTACATGGGCATATTGGATGCCGGCGGTTCGCTCAATGCGGATGGTAGCCTGCGCGGGCGCTTCGTTACCTCACTTCAGGATGCCAATACATACACTCAGGATTACGAGCACAAGCGGCAGCTCTACTACGGAGTTCTTGAGGCTGATATTACCGACAACACCATGCTGACCTGCCACGGGTAATTTCCTCCAGATTGGATTAGAGTCCGGCCTGATTAAGGACGGACGCATGAAGAAGCAGAGATTTACGGAAGAGCAGATTATTGCGGTGCTGAAGGAGCAGGAGGCTGGCGCGAAGGTGGCTGAGCTCTGCCGCAAGCACGGGATTTCGGAAGCGACCTTTTATAACTGGAAAGCCAAATACGGCGGTATGGAGGTCTCCGAGGCGAAGCGTCTCAAGGCGCTCGAGGAGGAGAATGCTAAGCTGAAGAAGCTGTTGGCCGAGCAGATGCTGGACGCTGCCGCGCTCCGCGAGCTTCTGGCAAAAAAATGGTAGGGCCTGCCGCCAAGCGCGAAGCCGTCGCGCATCTGAAGACCGTGATGGGTCTTTCGGAACGGCGGGCCTGCCAGATCATATCCGCTGATCGGAAGATGGTGCGCTATCGGTCCTGCCGGCCGCCGGAGGTCGAACTGCGGGCAAGACTGCGCGACCTCGCCAACGAGCGACGGCGTTTCGGCTATCGGCGGCTGTTCGTCCTGCTCAAGCGAGACGGAGAGCCGTCCGGCGTCAATCGCATCTACCGGCTCTACCGCGAGGAAGGGCTGTCGGTCCGCAAGCGGAAAGCCAGACGGCGTGCCGTCGGCACGCGTGCGCCGATCCTGGTCGAAGCGAAGGCCAATGCCCGCTGGTCGCTGGATTTCGTCCACGACCAGTTTGCCTGCGGAAGGAGGTTTCGCGTGCTCAACATCGTCGATGACGTGACGCGCGAATGCCTGGCGGCAATCCCCGACACATCGATCTCCGGGCGTCGGGTCGCCCGCGAACTGACGGCGCTTATCGAACGGCGCGGCAAGCCCGGCATGATCGTCTCCGACCATGGCACGGAGTTCACGTCGAACGCGATCCTCGCCTGGTCAAAGGAGCACAAGGTCGAATGGCACTACATCGCGCCGGGAAAGCCGATGCAGAACGGCTACGTCGAATCCTTCAACGGCCGCATGCGCGACGAACTGCTGAACGAGAGCCTGTTCTTCGGTCTCGGCCACGCTCGCAGCGCCATTTCCGAATGGGCGGAGGATTACAACAATTTCCGGCCACACTCATCGCTCGGATATCAGACCCCGGCCAACTATGCCGGGACCATCGCCGCAACCGGCTCCAACGCTGCGCAAGATGAAGGCTACGCGTTTCCGCCGGTTGCTCCCACCGCGCCAAATGGCGTATCGAAAACCGCCGGGGCTCTAATCGCCGCTGGATGAAAGTTCAGTGGCAGGTCAATGCTGACTTTTGGTGGATACTATAACAGTGAGCGAAACCCGGGAGCCGACTGGAATGGTCTACCTGCTCGGCCTGATGGATCCTTCTACGATTTCGATCGTTCAGTTCGCTCGAGCCCATCCTGGACATATTGGGACAAGGAAAACTTTAATGTCTTCGGCGAGGTCAAACACGAGTTCGAAAACGACTGGGAATTGAACGTTAAGGGCAGCTATCTTGATACGAAACTGGATATGTTGGGCGCGTCTCTCTACCGCCTCGATCCTTCTGCGGATGAACTCCAGTACAATGTTGGGAAGTATTTCTATCACCACAAGCAGACAGCGCTGGATGCTAATCTCAAAGGCGATTTTGTCGCGTTCGGCCGCACCCATGAATTCTCCGTCGGCGCGAATTATCGCAAGAACAGGAGCGACGATGGCCCTGGCGGATGGCCGGCATCCTTCCCTTACCGGTTCGACCCTCTGAACTGGCAAAATTCCATCGATGCTCCCTATCCTGAGTTCAACTATCTTTGGTCCCTCCAGTCCGAGATCGTCAACTTTGGCGTTTACGGAACGACAAAGATCAACATTGCTGATCCACTCAACATCTTTCTTGGTGGGCGCCTAAGCTGGAACGATACTGAAACGCATTACCGTAGCGGCACCTACGAGGAGGCAACAGCCTTCAACGCGAAGGGCAAATTCACGCCTTACATTGCTGCGACCTTCGATATCACTGACAATCTGACCGTCTACGGCAGCATTACGGATATCTTCAAGCCTCAGAACTACCAGACGGCCGGCGGGGGTCTGATCGATCCTGTTGAAGGCACGAACTACGAGGTGGGCTTGAAGGGCGAGTTCATGGACGGCCGACTGAACGCTAGCGTGGCCGTGTTCCAGATCGACCAGACGAACCTTCCGCAACAGGTCGTCGGCAGCTGCGGTGGTCTTGACTGCTATACCGCCGCTGGCGAAGTTCGCAGCCGCGGCCTCGAAGTTGAGGTTTCTGGCGAGATCACTGACGGTTGGAATGTATTCGCTGGGTATACCTATGTGGATTCTCGTTATGTCGAGGGCTCATCCAGTGGCGCTGCGGGTTCACGCTATGGCCGCGATCTCCCGCAGAATACTCTGACGCTATCGACGATCTATACCTTATCTGGTGAGTGGGAGAATTGGCGTATTGGCGCTTCAGCCCGAGCACAGAGCAAGATCGAGGGGGATGTCGCAGGCGTCACCACAACCAAACAAGGTGGCTTTGGGACTGTCGATCTGATGGCCGCATACAATCCGAATGAAAAGACCGAATTCCGCCTAAACGTCTACAACGTTTTCGACAAATATTACTACAAGAGCGTCGGTTACACCGACAACGCCAACATCCTCGGGGCGCCGCGAAGCTTCATGCTGACCGGAACTTACAAATTCTAGCCGAATTGGCGGCCGTGAGGCCGCAGACTTCCCGTAAACGAGGATACTAACATGCGGACCAGCTTCGATGCACTGGCTTTTTTCCAGCAGGGACGATTGCTTCGGTGCGTTGCCATGCTTGTGTTTTGTGGGACCGCAATGGTGGCACCGAAAGACATTGGACGCGCCGAGGATAGCACTCACGTCGTCCGACATGCACTTGGTCAAACACGTATTGTGTCGCATCCGCAGCGTATCATGACATTAGGTTGGAGTGGTGAGGACGTCGTTCTTGCGCTGGGGCAGACACCGGTCGCAATGACAAGATATGGAGCATTCGCGAGCGGTATGTTTCCGTGGGTGGAGGAAAAATTTGCCGGACCTGCCCCCACCTTGCTGAGCGGAGACTTCGACTACGAGAAGATTGCCGCTTTGAAGCCGGATCTGATCCTTGGGGTTTATTCGGGCATAGACGAGCGGGCGTACAAGCGCCTCAGCGCCATTGCGCCCACCGTGGTGTATCGCAGTGGCCCCTGGAGCGCAGACTGGCACGAACAGACAACTATCATTGGAGAAACGCTGGGCAAGGCCAGAGAAGCCGAGGCGCTTATCGAAGGCACCGAAAAACAGCTGGGTGCCCTCGGTCAGACACATCCCGAGCTTGAGGGCAAAAGCTTCACTTTCGGGACCTATTTTCCCGGCAGCAATGGTATTGTCGTGTATTTGCCAAAGGATCCGCGGGTGGCGGCCCTGACCGGGCTCGGCTTGCTGCCTTCCGAAGGCGTAAGAGACCTGTCGAAGCGGGCGCCCGAAGAGACCTCCGTCTCGGTATCGCTTGAGGAGCTCTCGTCGATCGACGCTGACGTCTTCATCATGTGGTACGGCCCCGGTGCGCGTGCGGCAGCCGAAGCGCAGCCCCTGTTTAACATGCTGGGCGCGGTCAAGCGTGGCTCCTATGTGGCGCTGGAGGATCCGGTCGATGTGTGGTCGACGTCTGCCTTGAGCGTTCTATCAATCCCCTATGGTTTCCCCAGATTTGTGCCTCGCCTTGCCGAGGCCGCGGCTCATGCGAACGGACGATGACATGCCAGCGAATGCCGAAGCTCTTTCAGGTGCAGCCGACCACGACCATGACCACCACGATCCCTATTTCGAGGACTATTTTCTGGCCGAGACGACTTCGGTCGTGCGGCTGACACCGTCGATGATCCGTGTCGTGGTCAAGGTGGATGGCGGCGAACGCTTGCTGCCGAGCGGCCATCCGGACGAATGGGTGCGGCTTGCACTGAGTCCCGATGATGCCACGCCGGTGACGATCCCGGTCCTGATGGAGAACGGCAAGTGGGGGCGGCCGGATGGCTCGAAACACTGCCCGAACCGCCCCTACACGATCCGCCGCTGGGATGCCGAACGGTGCGAGATGGTAATCGACATCGTCGTCCATGAAGGCGGCGTCGCAGCCGGCTGGGCGATGAACGCGGCAGTCGGCGATGTGGTCGGCATCTGTAATCCCGAAGGCCGGTTCTGGATGCCGAAGGGTAGCGAGTGGCTGCTGATGCTGACCGATATTACCGGGCTTCCTGCCGTCGCTCGCGTGCTGGAAGAGCTGGCGGATGGTTTCAAAGTCATCGTGCATGTCGAAGTGCCGTCGGATGCGGACTGCCAGGACATCGGAACGGTGGCGGATGCCGACATCCACTGGCACGCCTGCCATGGGCCCAGAGACGAGCGGCCGGGTTACACCGAACTCTCCCGTATCGCTGGGGAGATCTCCTCTCTGCCCGATGGGCCGGGCTATATCTACATTGCAGGTGAAGCACGGGCTGTATCCGATTGCCGCAAGCATTTCCGCGATCGGCTCGGTTTCGACAAGGATCGGATCGACGCGATCGGCTATTGGATCGAAGGGCAGGCGCGGGTGTGACCGTGGCAGAAACAGCCGCGGCAGGCCGTGAGCGCTGTGGGAGGGCCAGGCAGGAACTGATCAAGTGGTCCGCGCTCGGCCTAGGTTGCCTGCTTCTCCTGGCCTTGTGCGTCACCAGTCTTTCGGTCGGCGTGCGTTCGATCCCTCTTTCGATGACTGTAGATGCACTGTTCGCCTATGATAACAGTCTTCCGGACCATATCATCGCTCATGACTACCGGCTGCCAAGGACGCTGCTCGGGCTGCTCTGCGGCTCGGCATTTGGCATCTCTGGTGCACTGATCCAGGCCGCCACCCGCAATCCCTTGGCCGATCCGGGTGTTTTGGGCGTGAATGCAGGGGCAGCGTTCTTCGTCACGCTTGCCGTCGGTGTTCTCGGCTGGCAGTCGATCGAGGCCTATATCTGGGCATCATTTGCCGGCGCCATCACCGTAACCGCGCTCGTATATGCACTCGGCGCCGCAGGCCGCGACGGTGCGACGCCGGTCAGGCTGGTGCTCTGCGGCGTTGCGATCTCGGCAGTGCTTGCCGGTATCGGTTCGTTGACCACCCTTTTCGATCCCCAGGCCTTCGATGCGTTGCGCATGTGGTCGATCGGTTCGATCGCCGGCCGCGACATGGCCGTTGTGCAGACCGTCGCGCCATTCGTCATGACGGGTCTGGTGATCGCGCTCCTTCTGGCCCGGTCGCTCAATGCCGTCGCGTTGGGCGATGATCTGGCAAGGACACTGGGCGGCAACCTGTTGAGAACCCGCATCCTCGCCGTCACCGCAATCACGCTGCTTGCCGGAGCGGCAACCGCTGGTGCCGGTCCAATCGCCTTTGTCGGACTGATGGTGCCGCATGTGATGCGCTGGCTTGTCGGCCCGGACCAGCGCTGGATCCTCGGCCTGACGATGATTTATGCCCCTTGTCTTCTTCTCACGGCCGATATTATCGGCCGTCTGGTGCTTTATCCGGGTGAACTGGAGACCGGCATCGTCACCGCCTTCGTCGGGGCGCCGGTGCTGATCCTGCTCGCGCGGCGCTCGAAGGCGAGCGGCTTGTGAAAGGACGTGCGGCAGACCATATGCCCGACCTTGCCCACCGGCCGGTCCTTCGCCTGTTCGGCGAGCGCCTGTCGCTCAGCATCGGAACGAGGAGCATTGCCGTTACGGTAATGCTGATGCTTGTCGCCTGCGGGATCGGGCTGATCTCGCTTATCAGCGGTAGCTATGATGTTCCACTCGCGGCTGTGGTCAACATATTGCTCGGGCATGGTCAGGCAGATGACGACATGGTGCGGATGATCATCATCGAATGGCGGCTGCCGAGGGTGGTGCTCGCCATCCTGCTGGGAGCAGCCCTTGGCATGAGCGGTGCGATCTTCCAGTCGCTGACGCGCAATCCGCTCGGCTCGCCCGACATTATCGGCTTCTCTGCAGGATCCTATACTGGCGCACTCATCGTCATTCTGCTGTTCTCCGGCGGGTATTACCAGACGGCGGCAGGTGCGCTTGCCGGTGGGATCGTCACTGCAGCCGTGGTGTATCTTCTGTCCTGGCGTCGCGGGGTGCAGGGCTTTCGGCTGATCATCGTCGGCATCGGTGTCGCTGCCATGCTGTCCGCCTTCAATGCCTGGATGATCCGCCAAGCGGATCTGCAGGTGGCGTTGTCTGCGGCAATCTGGGGCGCAGGCTCGCTCAACGTACTGGGGTTCGAGCAGCTGGTCCCGGTGATGATCGTGCTTCTGATCGTGATGCCGACAAGCTGTCTCTTCTCTCGATCCTTGCGGCAGTTGGAAATGGGTGACGATCTGGCCCGCGCCTCGGGTGTCAATGCCGGTCGTTCTCGTTTAGCCCTGATGGTACTCGGCGTGGCGCTGACGGCAGTCGTCACGGCGGCTGCCGGGCCGATCTCCTTCATCACGCTGGCAGCACCGCAGATCGCCCGAAGGCTGACCCGCTCGGCGGGTGTAGCACTCATCCCGTCGGCACTGATGGGCGGGCTTCTGCTGATTGCCGCCGATTGGGCCGCCCAGCATGCATTTGGCGTCCAGATTCCGATCGGCGTCATGACGGTCAGCATCGGTGGGATCTATTTTCTCTTCCTTCTGTTTCGCGAGGGTCGCAAATGACCAGCACAAGTTTTCCATCCATCTCAGACCGACTGCAGGCCGATGCGGTAACTCTGCGATATGACGAGCGGACGATCTCAAAGGATCTCTCGGTTTCGATTCCGGGCGGGTCATTCACCGTTATCGTGGGGCCTAATGCTTGTGGCAAGTCCACGCTACTCAGGGCGCTCTCGCGCCTGCTCTTCCCGTCTGAAGGCGCGGTCATCCTTGATGGCCACGATATTTATGCAATGGCGGCGAAGGAAGTTGCCCGTCGTCTCGGGCTTCTGCCGCAGAGTGCAACTGCACCGGACGGGATCACGGTTGCCGATCTGGTTGCCCGTGGACGCTATCCTCACCAGTCGTTCCTACGCCAATGGTCGTGGGCTGACGAGGAGGCTGTCGCGCGCGCGATGGCGGCGACCCGTGTGACGGACCTGTCCGATCGTCCGGTCGACGAACTGTCTGGCGGGCAGCGCCAGCGGGTCTGGGTTGCCATGGTGCTGGCGCAGGAGACACCGATCCTGCTCCTCGATGAGCCGACGACGTTTCTGGACATCGCCCATCAGATCGAGCTTCTCGATCTCCTGTCGGGCTTGAACGAGGAAGGTCGCACTATCGTCGCGGTGCTGCATGATCTCAACCATGCCTGCCGTTATGCCTCGAACCTCATCGCGATGAAGGCCGGAGTCATCGTTGCAAGCGGCCGACCGGACGAGATCGTCACGGCGGATATTGTCGCAACCGTCTTTAACCTGCCCGCGATCGTCATTCCCGATCCCGTAACCGGCACTCCGATGATCGTGCCCAAGACGCGGCGGCATAAGGAGCTCTTCCATGAGTGATCTGATCAAGCGCTTTGCGGCCTATTATCGCCCGCATCGCCGCCTGTTCGCTCTCGACTTTGGTAGCGCGGTTGGCGCCGGCATGCTGGAACTCGCGTTTCCGGTTGCCGTCACACTGTTCATCGACAGGCTTCTGCCGAGCAACCAGCTGGGGTTAATTGCTCTCGCTATCGCCGGGCTCTTTTTGATCTATCTGATCAATGCTGGCCTTCAGGTGGTGGTCACCTATTGGGGCCACGTGCTGGGTTTGAAGATCGAGACCGAGATGCGCAGGAAGGCTTTCGATCATCTCCAGATACTCTCCTTCGGCTTTTTCGACGAGCATAAGACGGGACATCTGGTGGCGCGGCTGACCAAGGATCTCGAAGAGATCGGGGAGGTCGCGCATCACGGACCAGAAGATCTGTTCATCGCGGTCATGACCCTGATCGGTGCCTTTCTGCTGATGCTATCGGTCCATGTGCCTCTTGCTGTCCTGACGGGCCTTATCGTTCCGATAACAGCTGTGGTCACAACGATCTACGGCAAGCGCATGACGACGACCTGGCACGCCCTCTATGGAAGGGTGGGGGAGTTCAACGCCCGTATCGAGGAGAATATCGGCGGTATCAGGGTGGTGCAGGCTTTTGCCAACGAGGAACATGAACGGACGCTGTTTGCCAGCAACAACCGCAACTATCTCGTTACCAAGCTAGAGGCCTACAGGGTCATGGCGGCTTCCATGTCACTCTCATACCTGTCGATGCGCTTCGTCCAAGTCGTGGTGATGCTGGCTGGCGCCTGGTATGTCACGCGTGGTGAACTGACCGCCGGTGGATTTGTCGGCTTCCTGCTTCTGGTCGGTGTTTTCTTCCGACCGATCGACAAGATCAATTCGATCATCGAGACCTATCCAAAAGGGATTGCAGGGTTCCAGCGCTATACGGAATTCCTTGATCGGCAGCCTGATATCAAAGGATCGGCCCGGTGCCAACGCCATCCAACGATTGAACGGACGCATTACCTATCGTGATGTCCATTTTGGCTACCGCGCCGGCATGCCGATATTCGCCGGCCTGAACCTGTCGATCGAGGCTGGGGAAACTGTTGCGTTCGTCGGCCCCTCTGGTGCAGGCAAGACGACGATCTGCGCTCTCCTGCCACGCTTTTACGAGGTGACCGGCGGCGCCATCAGCATCGATGGCATGGACATCAGAGATATCACCCTCAACAGCCTTCGCTCCAATATCGGCATCGTTCAGCAGGACGTCTTTCTGTTTGCCGGGACCATCAGGGAGAATATCGCCTATGGTCGCCTCGAAGCCAGCGAGAGCGCGATCATCGAGGCCGCACGCCGTGCCCGTATTGACGATGTTATTGCAGCCTTACCCGACGGTCTCGATACGGTGATCGGCGAGCGCGGGGTTAAACTGTCCGGCGGGCAAAAGCAGAGACTGGCGATTGCTCGCATCTTTTTGAAGAACCCGCCGATGCTGATCCTCGATGAGGCAACCTCCGCGCTTGACAGCGAAACGGAACGGGCCATCCAGCAATCACTCGCTGAACTTTCGCAGGGCCGCACGACGTTGGTCATTGCTCATCGACTGGCGACCATCATCAATGCTGATCGCATCGTCGTGGTCGAAGATGGACGTATCGTGGAGGAGGGAAGACATGGCGACCTTCTAATGAAGACCTCCGGACGATACCGCGCACTCCATGCCGCTCAGGACCAGAGCAACCTAGCGTGAGAAGGGGGAAGTGTATTCACAATCGAGGCGGCAGGCTAAATTCGTGGATCAAAATCACGGAGGATAAGTAGATGAGGCTGAAACGGGAGACCGAAGTGGCGATTGCGATTCTGGTCGCCTGTGCCAGGTCGAATGACTGCCGCCTGAAGACTGCGGATGCCGGAACCGACCCCAATAAGGGAATCTGGCGGGTAGCGCGCGGTAGCTGAGATCGAGCTGGCCTCGCCGGCTGGGTTGCCTCGAGGATGGGGTCCAAATGAAGCTAAGCGATTAACCCGTCAGACCTGATCACAATGTCCGGTGCCTATCGTTGGTGCATCCTTCTACCGTTTTCCCGGGATATGAACGATCGCTAGGGGGATGATCAAGCGAAGCAATGTTCGTTCGTTCGCTCGTCAGGCAGGAGTGTCCTTTGGTCAGTCTAGGCCAGGCGCTGAACGCCGCGGGACTGTCTTCCTCGGAGGGGAAGGTTCTCCTACGATCGAATCCGTCGCGACGGTTTAGTTCGCCGGGGCAAGCTAAATCGCGTCACGGCTGCCATGTTGCAGCATAACTGGAAATTGGCTCAGAATTTCGGCGGTGTGCTGCCGGCCTTGCGATAGGCGGCAATGACGGTGTTGGCCATCAGCATGGCGATGGTCATCGGCCCAACACCACCGGGAACCGGGGTGATGACCCCTGCTACCTCAGCAACCTCGCCGAAGGCAACGTCGCCGACGAGACGGGATTTGCTTTCGCCCTTTTCCGGTGCATCGATGCGGTTGATGCCGACGTCGATGACGGTCGCACCGGGTTTGACCCAATCGGCCTTCACCATTTCCGGACGGCCAACGGCGGCGACGAGGATATCGGCGTTGCGGCATACGGCAGGGAGATCCTTCGTGCGCGAATGCGCGGTCGTCACCGTCGCGTTGGCGGCGAGCAGCAGGGCCGACATCGGCTTGCCGAAGAGGTTCGAGCGGCCGACCACCACGGCGTTGAGGCCGGAGAGATCATCGCCATGGGTGCGGCGCACCAAAACCATGGCACCGGCCGGCGTGCAGGAGACGAGGCCGCCGTCGAGATCACCGGTCGCCACCTTGCCGGCATTGACGACATGCAGGCCGTCGACATCCTTCTCCGGCCTGATCGACTGGATGATCGGCTCGGAATTGAGGTGTTTTGGCAAAGGGAGCTGGACGAGGATGCCGTGGATGGTCTCGTCCGCATTCAGCCTCTCGACGAGAGCGGCCAGTTCTTCCTGCGTCGTCTGTTTCGGCAGGGTGTGCTGGATGGAGGTGAAACCACACTCCTTCGACATGCGGCTCTTGGCACCGACATAGGCATGGCTTGCCGGATCCTCGCCGACGATGACGACGGCGAGACCGGGCTTGACCCCGGCCTCGTTTTCCAGGGTCACGGTCGCGGCCTTCACGGCGTCAATCACGGAAGCGGCAACCTGCTTCCCGTCAATCGTCATAGCGCTCATCATTCAGCCCATCCGCTCGGATTTGTAGGAGCCCGGCGACGGCGGGAAGACGATGGTCTTGTTGCCGTTCATGAAGACGCGGTGATGGATATGGGCGTGTACGGCGCGGGAGAGAACCTGGCTCTCTACGTCTCGGCCGATCGAGACATAATCCTCTGAAGACTGCGCATGGGTGATGCGGGCGACGTCCTGCTCGATGATTGGACCCTCATCAAGGTCTTCCGTAACATAGTGCGCCGTCGCGCCGATCAGCTTCACACCGCGCTCGAAGGCCTGCTTGTAGGGGTTCGCACCCTTGAAGGACGGCAGGAACGAGTGATGGATGTTGATGATGCGGCCCGACATCTTCTTGCACACGGCATCCGACAGGACCTGCATGTAGCGGGCGAGAACGATGAGCTCGGCGCCGGACTGCTCGACCACTTCCATCAGGCGGGCTTCGGCTTGCGGCTTGTTCTCCTTCGTCACCTTGATGTGGTGGAAGGGGATGTCGTGGTTGACGATGACCTTCTGGTAATCGAAGTGGTTGGAGACGACGCCGACGATGTCGATCGGCAGGGCTCCGATCTTCCAGCGGTAGAGGAGGTCGTTGAGGCAGTGGCCGAAGCGCGAAACCATGAGCAGTACCTTCATGCGCTCGTGGCTGCTGTGGAACCGGTGGACCATTGCGAATTTCTTGGAAATCGGGGCGAAGCCGCTGTCGATCTCCTCCTGCGTCGCACCGCCTTCGCTGTTGAAGGTCAGGCGCATGAAGAACAGGCCGGTCTCCAAGTCGTCGAACTGCGAGGAATCTACAATGTTGCAGTTCTTCTCGGCCAGGTAACCGGTGATCGCGGCGACGATACCGCGGGTGGATTGGCAGGATACGGTCAGGACAAAGGTCTTCATTCATGGCCTCCGAGTTGAATTGCAGCCAAACCGTCACGGAAGGCTGTTCAGTCTGGTCTAAAAAACGGACGAGGGTTGCAGCGGTCGGATGTGGTTCAGCCGGCCAGCAATGTTTTTAAGCGGACATCGGGTGATGCCAGGGCGACCGGATCCGGCACCACCTTCGATGCTATCAGCCTTTCGGCGAGCTTGATGTCGCGAGCGATGGTAAGACCGCCACCGATCCCGCTGACGGCCACAAGAACGCCATCGGCGTTGAGGTGGAACAAGAGGAATGCGTCGCCATCGACGTCTCGACGAACTGTGGTTGCCGCGCCATCGGCAAGCCCAGCCACCTGAAGCGTCAGGTCGTATTGATCGCTCCAGAAATACGGGATCGAACTGATGGCTTCGTTGGCGCCCAACATGTTCCTTGCGGCCAGCGCTCCCTGGTCGCGGGCGTTACGCCAGGCTTCAAGGCGCACGCGGCGACCGCCATAGATCGGAAGAGGGAACGAACAGCAGTCGCCGGCGGCGAAAACGTTCGATGCGCTTGTTCTCAGTGTTTCGTCCACGGCAATGCCGTTGTCCACCTCGATGCCTGCAGCTTCGGCCAGGGCGATATTCGGCATCGCGCCGATACCCACCACGACGGTATCGACCGTGAATTCGGTTCCGTCGGCAAGACTGATTTCGACGCCGGTTTCGGTCTCGATCAGCGACGAGATACCTACCCCGCAACTCAGAACGACCCCCTCATGGAGGTGACGGGCCGAAATGACCGCGGCGATCGCCTCCGGGACGCCGCGCTGCAAAACGCGAGATTGCGCCTCGATGACAGTGACATCGCAACCACGCGTACGTGCGGTAGCGGCAAGTTCGAGGCCGATGAAACCCGCGCCGATGATTGCCAGGCGGCGCCCCGCACCAATGCTGGAGCGGATATCGACTGCATCGCCGAAGGTACGGAGGTATTTGACCCTTCCGTGGGCAAATTCCGATCCGGGAAGCCGGCGGGGACGGGCGCCGGTCGCAAGAAGCAGTTTTTCAAAGGAGATGCGATTGCCATCGCTCAGCGATAGATGGCTGTCCTCGAGGGAGATGGAGTCGACCATCACACCAAGGCGGACGTCGATTTTGGCATCACGATAGGCCTCGATGGGGGCAACAGGCTTGTGGCCAGCGCCATCAACGAGCGTAGTTTTCGACAGCGGCGGGCGCTCGTAGGGCAGATGGCTTTCATTGCCTATCAGCGTGACCGGCCCATCGTATCCGTTGCTGCGCAAGGCGAACGCAGCGCATGCGCCACACTCTCCCGCACCCAAGATAACCATTCCCGCGATGCTCATGTCAGGGCCCCCGTTAAGTTGGATCTCTGAGAAACGTTCATTTCAGCTTGCGCTCCGAGGGCTTACAGGGCGTGAGCGCGGCTATCCGTTCGAGGCGAACTCTTGCTCGCTCTTCATGTCCCGGCTAGAGCCGCCGGGACCTCGTCGGCAGGTGCCGAGAACGGTTGTTCAAGAATCGCGACGCGCTACCGTTCTCCAACGCCATTGAGGAACTTCTCGAACTCGGCGTCCGAAATCCCAACGCTGTGTTCGTCAGCCGGATAGGCGCCACTTCCCACGTCGACGCGGAACTCGCTAAACGCGGCAACCCGCTCGTCGTTGAGACGGTCGAATTCGGCCTTGAAATCTCGGTAAGCCTTGGCGTGACGCGGCAAGCGCGTGCGGCCGTAGCCGAGAACATCTTCCGCAAAGAGATACTGGACGTCGCCGCCTGAACCGGAACCGAGGCTGAAGTAAACCATCGAGGTGTTCTTCGCGAAAAACTCCGTTATTCGCGCCGGCACGACTTCAAGCTCGACCGCGAAGCATCCTGCTTCCTCCAGGCGCTTCAGCTGCTGCCACATCGCCAGGGCTTCCTCAGCGGACTTGCCGACCGCACGCCAACCGGTCCAGGTGATGTAGGACGGAACGAGGCCGACGTGTGCTACGATCGGAATATGATTGTCGCACATTGCCTTCTGTATCTCGAAGGAAGCAGCGCAATAGAAGCAATCCCCGCCGATGGCGGTGTACTTGTAAGCCGCTTCGAGAAAATGCTCGGCGGTGACGAGCAATTTTCCGTCGACGGTTCCCTTCGTCGGTGGTGTCAGGCCAATCTGCACGAAACATGCGCCGGCAGCTTCCCGCATCTCAGGTGTGAAGTCCTTGGCCTCTATGGAGAGAAGGTCAATTCCAGCGGCCGCAGCCGCGGCAGCCTCGTCCGTCGTGGTGACATACAGCATCGAGAGCTTTTCGCCCCGCTGCTTGCGTGCACGGATGTCCGCGACGTGCGGTCGTTTCTGTTTCAGGCTCATTGCGCTCCCTTTGCTGTTGTAACGCAGTCTCGATCAATCCACGCGCTGCAAGAAGGTCAGGGTCGACCCATTGCCCTCGACGAGCGGGGCGAGAGCGGCATTGAGAGTAGCGTTCTCGGGAGCTGATAAATGGGCCTGGAAGGCCACTTCATCGGCATAGATCTCGTAGACGACGAATTTTTCGCGCTGGCCATCGACGCGGTAGCAGACGAAAGCTTCGTTTCCGGGCTCGTTGCGGACGACATGACCGTAGTCGCGGAGCAATTCCTCGACCTTGTCGGCGGTTTCGAGACGCGCCGTAACCTCGGCGATTAGAATTTTCTGTTTGGCGGTGGTCATTGGAGCATCCTCAGACATCGATTTTGATGCGACCGTCTTCGACTTTCACAGCGTAGGTGCGCAGGTTTTCGCACGCCGGAGGCGTCTCGACCTCGCCAGTCGTGAAGTCGAAGATAGACGAGTGCTTCGGACACTCGACCGTATTCTCCATGACGAGCCCATCGGCGAGATGGATCTCCTCATGTGTGCAAAGCCCATCGGTGCAGTAATACTCGTTGCGATCGTTGCGGAAGATCGCAAAGGTCTTGCCGCCGTGATCGAAGCGACGTCCGCTTTCTTCCTCAAGGTCTTCTGCTTCGCAAACATCAATCCAAGGCATGGTCGTTCTCTTTCATTGAAACTTTGAAAATCAGCGCGCGAGCATCACTGCGATTTCGCCTTCAGGCGTTCCTTCTTTTCACGGAAACGGGTCTTCATCTGCTCGTCCGACTCCTTGGAGCCGTCGTGATAGGTGCCGAAGACCCGATCGAACGGGACGAGGCCGTCGCCGCCGTAGTTCACCTCGAAATACTTGTGGTGCAGGTAGTGCATGTAGGCGTGGGTGTCGAAGCCGCCTTCTTCGGTGGTCTCGACCTTGTCAAAGCCGACGTGTCCGGGAACAGCGCCGAAGCCGGCGAAATGCAGCTGATAGAGCGCGATGATCGGGTTCGACGGAATGATGAAGTGCCAGAAGACCGTGCCGAAATAGAGAAAATGCTCGATCGGGTGCATCGACAGCGAGGACCACGGGCTCGGATTGACCGAGTTATGGTGGACCGAGTGGACGTACTTGTAGAGCACCGGCACATGGATCAGGCGATGAATGCAGTAAAAGTGAAAATCGTGGATGATCGGCACAACGAGTGCGACCAGCGCGAGCCAGTAGGGATGCTCGGCAAAGTTCAGCCACGGAATGTAGCCGTTGGCGGATGCCGATAGCATCAAAACCTGCAGCGCTGTCCAGATCGGAACGCCGATCAGCAAGGAGCGCAACATGTTGTCGAGCGTCTGTTTCTGGAACCAGAAGACGTCGGACGGCTGATCTTCGGGGAATTTGTGATTGTACTTGAAGCGGGTTTCCTGTCGCCGGCGGATGTAGAGCGGCAACTCCCAAGCCTGATACCAGAGGAACGTCAGCACGACGTTGAGCGCCATCATTGTGAGCGGCCAGCCCCACGTCAAGTTCTGAAGAACCTCGGGAGCCGGGACGACGAGATACCAGTAGGCCAGGGCGGAGGCCATGAATAGGAGGTTGTACGGGAAGAAGTAGGCGGGCAGCCACTTCAGGACCTTCAAAGGCTTGGGAGGAAACAACCAAATCGGCGCGGGTTCCAGAAGCTTGTTCGGCGCCCAGTCTCCGCGCTTTGTGCGCGTTCCATATTTATTGTCGTCCATTACGGCCTCCCACAGTCGGTTCCGTCGAATGATCATGCGTCGAGCTGGTCGGGCCAGACGACTTCGAATGGCGGCAGGCCACACGAACCCATGCGTACGGATGCATGGAACGCTCGGACTGCCTTGTTTCCGGATGCGAAATCTGCGGGACCAGCGCTCCTCACGTCAGATCCTGCGTTGAGCGCTTTATCGCAATTTGCGTGCTGGCCGTCAATAAGTAAATCCACTGGCTTTACAAAGTAGCTTGCGATCGCTATCGGTTTGATTAATGTCGTTCTCCATGGCACAGACGTGGTGACGGTACGAAACTTCTGGTCGGCCGATGAAAATCTTGGTGGCGAGGAGCTGGATGGCGTAACGTCACCAACAACCTGGTCGCGGCCGTTTCCAATGGCGGTGCCCCAGAAAAACGTGAGCTCTCTTCGACGATGTCGGACGATAGTAACTATACAGATTTGATGGACGACGCCACGCGCCGCGGCGGCAACCAGGCGGGTGTCAGGCAATACAATGAGCGCCTGATCATGGCCCTTGTCCGAGAGGCGGGTGCGCTCTCGAAGGCCGAGATTGCTCGAATTACCCGGCTTTCGTCCATGACGGTGACCACCATCGTCAACAAGCTTCTGGAGGAAGGCCTCGTTCGCAAGAAAGAGGTGATCCGCGGGCGCATGGGCCAGCCTTCGACACCGATAGAGCTTGCGCCGGACGGAGCGATTTCGATCGGGATGAAAATCGGCAGGCGCTCTCTCGATCTTCTTGCACTCTCCTTCGATCGAAGCGTGGTCGTGAAAAAGACCGTCTCCTACGATGCGCTTGATTCCGGAAAATTTTCGGGTCTGATCGGCGAGGCTTTCGATCGCCTCTTTGAAAGCTTGTCCGATCTGCAGCGCTCCCGACTGGTCGGTGTCGGGGTCGCCGCGCCGACGGCCATCGAAGCAGGGGAGGCGGTGATCGGCGACCCTGGCGGAAGCGTGCCGCGCTTGCGAGAGAAGGAACTGATCGGGCAAGTCGAAAAGGCATCCGGGCTGAGTGCTGTCGTGCTCAACGATGCGACTGCAGCCTGCCTTGCGGAGATAGACTTCAGCCGCGACCAGCGAAATCGGTCGATGATCTATTTCTATGTCAGCACGCTTATCGGCGGCGGTGTGGTCCTTGAGGGAAACCTGATTACCGGACGAACCGGCAATGCCGGCGCCGTCAACGCCGTTCCGCTCGGCATTTCCGGTGGCGCGAAATCCGGCCCGCCGGCACAGTTGATCGAGGCCGCTTCGCTCAATCGGCTGGAGACGATCGCTGAGCGGCAGGGCGTTCCCATAGGCGTTTTCCGAGAGGATGGAGGCCCTGCCTCGGCCCTCGACGAAGCCGCCTGGGCCTGCTTTGACGAATGGTGCGACCTTGCTGGAGATGCCCTGGCGCACGCCGCGATCTCAGGGACAAGCTTCATCGAGGCAGAAAGCGTCGTGATCGACGGCGTGCTTCACCGCGTCCTTCTCGACCGGCTGATCGCGCGGATCGGTGAACGGATTCCTCGCTACAATCTCGAAGGGATCAATCTGCCCGAGTTTCGTGCGGGCTCCATCGGCTTTGATGCGCGCGCTCTCGGTGCGGCTCTGGTTCCCATGTATGAGCAGTTTGCGCCGGACAATAGGGTTGTGCTCAAACGATAGCGGTGGCCTTAGTGGCCTTGGCATGACAACGTAGTCAGTTCCAGTGATATTTCGGCGAATTGTCTCAACTGACTGGCCATTTCCAAATTGTGACTACGTTGACATAATTCCGCTTCTGAGCTATCCATGGCGCGATATATGGCGCGAGTTCTCGCCGACCATCGTCCGCCGCCCCATCTCGCCGAGGAACCTATGACGATCCAATTGACGCCGGAAAACCTGTCGAAGCTGGGCGAGAGGGTTCAGATCCCCAACTACAACGCAAAGCAGCTCCGCGCGGGGATCCTGCATTTTGGGGTTGGAAACTTTCATCGGGCGCATCAGGCGGTCTATCTCGACGATCTCTTCAATGCGGGCGTAGACCAGGATTGGGCAATCGTCGGCGCCAGTGTGCGTAGCGCCGACGGGGAAATCCGTGAAAAGCTGAAAGCGCAGGACTGGTTGACCACAGTCGTTGAGCAGGAGACGTTCGGATCGGCCGCGCGAGTAACCGCATCCATGATCGACTATCTCGAAATCGGAGACACGGCCTCGATCATCAAGTGCCTCGTGGCGCCCGGCATACGCATCGTCTCGCTCACCATCACGGAGGGCGGCTATTTCATCGATCCGGCGACGCAGCGCCTCGACGCCGGTCACCCCGATATCGTCAAGGACGTGGAGGATCGGCTGGCCAATCCCCAGACGACGTTCGGCCTCATCCTTGCCGGCCTGAAGCGTAGGCGGGAGGCTGGCATGCTGCCGTTCACCATCATGAGCTGCGACAATATTCCCGGTAACGGCCATGTCGCCCAGCAGGTCGTGGTTGGGCTGGCAGAGCTGATCGATGCCGAATTCGCAGAGTGGATTCGAGGAAACGTCGCTTTTCCGAACAGCATGGTCGACCGCATAACGCCGCTGACAAGCAATCGCGAGCGAAAGCTGCTCGAGGAGAGCTACGGCATTTCAGACAACTGGCCGGTGTTTTGCGAGAGCTACAGGCAATGGGTTCTGGAAGACAACTTCCCTGCCGGACGCCCGGCTCTTGAGAACGTGGGTGTGCAGTTCGTTTCGGACGTCGTTCCGTTCGAACTCATGAAGATCCGCATTCTCAATGGTGGAGGCGCGATCGTCGGCTATCCGGCAGCGTTGCTCGATATCCACTTCGTTCATGAAGCCATGCAGCATCCGCTGATCAACGGGTTCTTCCGCAAGGTCGAGCACGACGAGATCATCCCGGTCGTGCCGCCGGTCCCCGAAACGAACCTGAACGAGTATTACGAGCTGGTAGACCGGCGTTTCTCCAACCCGAAGATCGGCGACACGATCACTCGCTTTTGCCACGACGGGACCAACAGGCAGCCGAAGTTCATCTTGCCGACAGTTGCAGACCGCCTGAAAGCCGGTGCAAGCGTGGACGGTCTCGCTCTCGTCTCGGCGTTCTGGTGCCGGTACTGCTACGGGGCGACTGACAGGGGCGCGCCGATTGCTGCCAACGATCCAAACTGGGATCGCCTCCAGGACTTCGCGCGACGTGCGCGCAACTCTGCGGGCGCCTGGCTCGAAATGACGGACATCTTCGGCGACCTGCGTCGAAACGACCGCTATGTCGCTGCTTTCAAATCAGGCCTGGAGAGCATCTGGTCCAACGGCACGAAGGCAACGCTCGAAGCCTATCTCAGCCGCTGAGTCGACAAGTGAAGCCGGCAGCTCACAGCTCCCCAGTTCACAACTGCTCCGGATCGATTGCCGCGCATTGGCCGCTGTTGGGGAGATGGCGGGACATATGTGAGGAAGTGGCGGCGTTGCTCGTGCTTTTGTGCGGCAACGTGGTTCATCGGCCGTTTTTCGGTGCGCCTGACCTTTCTCAGTAGGAAATCCGATTCCCGTCGCGCCGATGCAACGAGGATCGACCAAGCTCGAAATTCAGGGGGGTACATGGCTACGCAAAACACGCGAATTCTCGCGCGCATGATGATGGCGCCGTCCGTAGGGCTGCTTTTGATCTGGATGATCGTGCCCTTGGTGATGACCTTGTGGTTCTCGTTCCAGAACTACAATCTTCTCAACCCCGCCAACGTCAGCTTCGCTGGCTTGTTCAATTACAAGTATTTCTACACCGATCCGGCATTCTTCCAGTCGATCTGGAACACGCTCGCCATTGTTCTCGGCGTGCTCTGTATCACCGTAACGGGCGGCATCGCGCTCGCGCTGCTGATCGATCAGCCAATCGCGGGGCAGGGGCTCGTTCGTATCCTGGTAATCTCTCCGTTCTTCGTGATGCCGCCCGTTGCGGCGCTCGTCTGGAAGAATATGATCATGCACCCTGGGTATGGGGTCCTCGCCGACATCAGTCGCGCCCTGGGTCTGCAGCCGGTCGACTGGTTTGCGCAATACCCGCTCCTGTCGATCGTGATCATCGTGGCATGGCAGTGGCTGCCGTTTTCCACGCTGATTCTGCTGACTGCCCTTCAATCACTGGACACCGAACAGAAGGAAGCGGCCGAGATGGATGGAGCTGGCGCGCACAATCGGTTCATCTATCTAACCGTTCCCCATCTCGCTCGCTCGGTCACCGTGGTGATCCTGATCCAAACGATCTTCCTCCTGGGTGTTTATGCGGAGATCCTGGTCACGACCAACGGCGGGCCGGGTTACGCTTCGACCAATCTGCCATTCCTGATCTATCGCACCGCGCTCCTCGGCTATGATGTCGGTGGCGCGTCCGCCGGCGGCATTATCGCCGTCATCCTCGCCAACATCGTCGCCTTCTTCCTGATGCGCGCCGTCGGCAAAAATCTCGACAAGTAGGAGGAGCGATCATGGCTCGAGCAGTTTCCAAGAAAAAGGTGGCCATTGTCACCGTCATCGCATGGATCGTGGCGCTCATCATCTTTTTCCCGATCCTTTACACCATCATCACCAGCTTCAAGTCGGAATCGGAAGCCATCACCGGCTTCAACCTTATCCCGTCCGGCACCATCGAGAGCTACGCTGCGGTGGAAGCCCAGAGCGGCTATTTCAAGTTCTTCCTGAACTCGGTGGTACTGTCGATTGGCTCGACGCTCATCGCTCTGCTGATCGGTGTGCCGGCAGCCTGGTCGATGGCGTTCGCGCCGTCGAACAGGACGAAGGATATCCTCATGTGGATGCTGTCCACGAAGATGATGCCTGCCGTTGCGGTGCTGGTGCCGTTCTATCTGATATTCCGGGATTTGGGCCTGCTCGACAGCCGGGCAGGGCTCACGGTGATGTTGACGATGATCAACCTGCCGATCGTCATCTGGATGCTCTACACCTATTTCCGGGAGATCCCCGGCGAGATCCTGGAAGCGGCCCGCATGGACGGGGCGACGCTTTGGGGCGAGGTGGTCTATGTCCTGACGCCCATGGCGGTTCCGGGGATCGCGTCCACGATGTTGCTGAACATCATCCTGGCGTGGAACGAAGCATTCTGGACGCTGCGTTTGTCCACGACGAACGCTGCGCCGCTGACCGCCTTCATCGCCTCGTTTTCGAGCCCGCAGGGTCTCTTCTGGGCGAAGCTTTCCGCAGCCTCGACGCTCGCCATCGCACCCATCCTGATCATGGGTTGGTTCAGCCAAAAGCAGCTTGTCCGCGGCCTGACCTTCGGCGCCGTGAAGTAAACGAAAATCGGTGGAGGAAACCCATGGGCAATATCGTTCTCAAGAAAGTCAACAAGTCCTTCGGCGCAACGCAGGTCATTCCGGGAATCGACCTTGCCATCGAGGACGGCGAGTTCGTCGTCTTCGTCGGCCCGTCCGGCTGTGGTAAATCCACGCTTCTGCGTCTCATAGCCGGCCTCGAAGATACCACGAGCGGGGCCATCGAGATCGACGGCAAGGATGTGACCGCGGCCGCGCCTGCCAAGCGCGGGCTCGCCATGGTCTTTCAGTCCTACGCACTCTATCCGCACATGAGCGTCGCCAAGAACATCGCCTTCCCCCTGAAGATGGCGAAGATGTCGCAGGCGGCGATAGACAAGAAGGTCGCCGACGCTGCGCGCGTCCTGAACCTCACCAACTATCTCGAGCGCCGACCGGGCCAACTGTCGGGCGGCCAGCGCCAGCGTGTCGCCATCGGCCGGGCCATCGTGCGCGAGCCCTCGGCCTTCCTCTTCGACGAACCGCTCTCCAACCTCGACGCTGCGCTGCGCGGGTCCATGCGGCTGGAGATCAGCGAACTGCATCACCAGCTGAAAACGACGATGATCTATGTCACGCACGACCAGGTCGAGGCGATGACCATGGCCGACAAGATCGTTGTGCTCAATGCCGGCAATATCGAACAGGTCGGGTCCCCGATGGAACTCTACCATCGGCCGAACAACCTCTTTGTTGCCGGGTTTATCGGCTCGCCGAAGATGAACCTCATCACCGGCAATATAGCCGGCCCGTTCAATGCGCAGACGATCGGCGTCCGCCCCGAACAGATCGCGATCTCCAAAACCGAGGGCGCATGGAGGGGTTCTGTCGGCGTCGCGGAACACCTAGGAGCCGACACCTTCGTCTATGTCCACACGGAGCAGGCCGGCAATGTGACAGTGCGAGCGCCGGGCAACATCGAGATTAGGCATGGCGACGTCGTATACCTGACGCCGGATCCCGCCCACATCCATCGCTTCGACCGGGTCGGGCTGGCAATTCGCTAGCGACAAGTTTGGCGCGCACTGCAATATCGCACCGGGCGCGTTTCAAAAGGAAATCCTTCGATCGGGTTCGTCTTGGTCGTTCCTGATCGGAGGATTGATTGTTGCGACATTGGCGTCGGACGGGCTACCGGTTTTCGAAGAACGGACCCGCGATCTCGCCCGAGCCGCGAATGATCAGATGAGTGCGGAGAGTTTGTGCGGACGGCTCCGGATTTTCTCCGTTCATGCGTTTGAGGAGAAGCTCTGCCGCAGTCTTCCCGATCAAGGCCGGGTCCTGCGCGATTACGGTGAGGCCGGGTTCTATCAGGTCGGCACCATCGAAGCCATCGAAGCCAACGATAGCGATCTCCTTGCGTTTGCCCAAGGCAAACACGGCGCGCATCGCTGGTGAGCAAAGCGCATTCTGCGCGACAAACAGCGCCGTGATAGCGGGATCCGCCGCCAGCATCTTCTCTGTTGCGCTTTGAACAGCTACCGCGTCGGGAAAGCCCTGCAGAACGATCGTCGGATCCAGTTCGATGTTCGCGCCGGTTAAGGCGTCCTCGTATCCTGCTAGTCGCAACTGAGAAGAGGCGACCGTCGGCCAATCACCGACGAATCCGATACGCCGATGGCCATGGCGGAGAAGATGATCGACGCCGATCTTTGCGCCTTTCCGATTCTCGGAGACCACCGAATCAACGTTCAGAAATGCTGGAGGTCGGTCGATAATGACGACATGCGTTCCTGCTGCCATCTCTGTGCGAAGGTAGCCCTGGTCGTGGCTCGCCGGCATGATCACTAGGCCGTCAACGCGTCGCTTGGAAAAAGCGTGCACTGCGGCCCTTTCCCGATCGGATTCCTCATCCGTGGATGCGAGGAACACGGCGACCCCGGTCTCGCGAAAGACATCCTCAACGGCGCGGTGAACAGCCGCGGAGAAGGGGTTGGAAATATCGACAAGGATAACGCCGACGGCAGAGGAGTTGGCGCCGGCGCGAAGCTGGCTCGCGGCGAGATTGTGGCGGTAATTGAGACGCTGTATCGCCTCGTTTACGCGTTGTGAGATGTTTTCGGATATGTATCTCTCGCCGTTGATAACCCGCGAAACGGTTTTGATGCTGACATCCGCCAGTGCTGCAACATCGCGCATTGTGGCCCGCTGCAAGGGTTTCGCAATCGTGGCCCTTTCTTTTCTGTTGACCCGTCCCGTCATCATCCTCGAACTTTCCAGTCTTTTCGACAAGTAGTCTTAGCGTGATCCGTCACGAATGGCACTATTCGTCGATCGATTACAGCGCCGACCTCCGTGAAATCTTCGAAGGGCCTAGCGGCCTCAAACTCTGGTCAGCAGAGTTGAGGGTTCCTGCCATAGTGGCATCCGTGTTAGGTTGATTTGATTGAAAGGCGCCTTCGCCTGTCTGTGGCAGCGTTCACGCGATTACGCCAACTTCTTGGCTGCTCTCGGCACCCACATCCTTTGAAAGCCTCCCTTGGTCGCCAGCTCGACTCCGGCGTCTATTGGTAATACTCGCAACTGGTTATGTCAACGTAGTCATCATTGAGTAAGCGCCATTCAAGTCCTGCAAGTATCGTTAAAATAGAGAGCGATAAAATACGATTGACAACGTAGGACAGAGTCCAATAAGTTTCTACCGAGCCGCACTCGGGGGCATTGTGCCGGTTGGCGGCGTAAGGGAGGAAGTTTGAATGAAGCGCATGAGTCTGATGCTCGGTGGCTGCGTTGCGGCCATGTTCTCGGTTGCTGCACACGCAGAATCGCTGACGATCGCGACGGTCAACACCGGTGACCTGACGCGCATGCAGCAGCTGTCCGAGGAATTCACGAAGAACAACCCGGATATCCAGCTCGACTGGGTCACGTTGGAGGAGGGGGTTCTTCGCGAGCGCCTGACCACCGACATCGCCACCAAGGGCGGCCAGTACGACGTCATGAACATCGGCACTTACGAGGTGCCGATCTGGGCCAAGCAGGGTTGGATCCTGCCGCTCGACAAACTCGGCGCCGACTATGATATCGACGATTTGCTCCCCGGCGTTCGCAGCGCGTTGTCCTTGGATGGGAAGCTTTATGCGGCTCCGTTCTACGGCGAGTCCGCCATGATTATGTACCGCACGGACATGTTCAAAAAGGCCGGCCTCAAGATGCCGGAAGCCCCGACCTGGGAATTCATCGCCGATGCTGCCCGCAAGATGACTGACCGTACGACGGGCGTGAACGGCATCTGCCTGCGCGGCAAGGCCGGTTGGGGCGAAAACATGGCCCTGCTGACCACGATGACGAACACCTTCGGCGGTCGCTGGTTCGACGAAAACTGGCAGCCGCAGTTCGACAAGCCGGAGTGGAAGGCAACGCTTCAATTTTACGCAGACCTGATGAAGGATGCCGGCCCGATCGGCGCATCCTCGAACGGCTTCAACGAAAACCTCGCACTCTTCCAGCAGGGCAAGTGCGGGATGTGGATCGACGCCACTGTTGCAGCATCCTTCGTTTCGAATCCGAAGGAATCGACGGTCGCCGACAAGGTCGGCTATGCCCTCTTCCCCACCAAGCAGGGGGTAAGCAATCACGGCAACTGGCTTTGGGCCTGGAGCCTGACGGTTCCGGCGAGTTCGCAGAAGTCTGAAATCGCGCAGAAGTTCATCGCCTGGGCGACGAGCAAGCAGTATACCGAGCTGGTCGCCTCCAAGGAGGGTTGGGCAAACGTTCCTCCGGGCACGCGTACTTCGCTCTACAAGAATCCGGAATACCTGAAGGCCGCCCCCTTCGCCGATCTGACGCTTTCCGCGATGAATGCAGCCGACATGACCAAGCCCTCCGTTCAGCCGGTCCCCTATATCGGCGGCCAGTTCGTCGCGATCCCCGAATTCCAGGGCATTGGCACGACCGTCGGTCAGCTTTTCTCCGCGGTCATCGCGGGACAGTCCTCCGTTGACGATGCGCTGGCGCAGGCGCAGACCACAACAGTGCGCGAAATGACCCGCGCCGGATACATCAAATAAGTTCCTCCTCCCAGGGGAAACGGCGGCCGTCCGGACACTTGTGTCCGGGCGGTTTGCTATTTCAATCTGGATTGGTTGGTCGGATTCATCGAGTCAATTTATCCTCTCCGAAGTGCGCGAGAACAGCCGCATAAAACGGCACTGCGAATGGGTCGCCTGGCAACTATCAAAACACTCGCCGGCTTCGATTTCTCCTTCCAGCCCTCCCTCGATCGAGATCGGATCTTCACGCTTGCGCAACTGGGTTTCATCGACCGACATGAAGCGGTGCATTTTCTCGGACCACCGGGAACCCGCAAAAGCCATCTCGCCGTGGCGCTCGGCGTCGAAGCCGTCAAAGCTGGCAAGAGCGTCTACTTCTGGCCGCTGGCCGATCTCATTGCAGCGCTGTCCAGGGCCGAACGCGAGGGCCGGCTGCAAGAGCGCATCCGCTTCTTCTGCAGGCCAAGTCTGCCGATCGTCGATGAGATCGGCTATCTCCCGGTCATCGACGGCGGCGGCAATCTGTTCTTCCAACTCGTCAACGCCCGCTACGAGAGCGGAGCAATGATCCTGACGTCAAATCGCGGCTTTGCAGAATGGGGCGATGTTTTTGGAGGCGCGGTGGTCGACACCGCGCTGCTCGACAGGCTTCTGCATCATGCCGTTGTCGTCCAGATCGAAGGATCAAGTTACAGTCTGCGCCAACATGCTGAACTGATGCCTGACACGTCCGTTCCAAAGCTTTGATTACGCCACCCTCCTTCCCCCCCGCCGCCACGTCCAAGAAGTCGGCCGCCCAAACATACCCAATTCTCCGTCCCGTCCACGTCGGCATAATCGGAGAATTTTACTTCGGCACTTTGGAGGTGCGGACGAATACTTGGACTAACAGGAGATAGTTCATGTATTCGTACGAAGACCGCAGGAGAGCCGTGCAGTTCTACATCGACGTCGGCAGACGCGTGAGGGCCACGATCCGTCAGCTAGGCGATCCGACGAAGGATGCTCTCAAGTAATGGTGCCGTGAGTACGAACGCGGTCCCGGCTTGTCGGCAGGTTATGTTCGCACCAAACAACGGTATTCGTATGAGCAGAAGCGGATTGCCGTCGAGCACTATTTGAGCCAGCCGTTGCATGGCATGGACCATCAAGGCGCTTGGCTACCCTTGTCGTGGAAAGCAGCGGCTTGGATCGACGAATATGAATCCGATGGGGCTCGCCGCGATCTGGATCGGCGGCGCACGGATCAGATCTGTGCTTGCTCGTCGGACTTTGGTGAAGGTTCCCGCAGCGCTCGCTGCATGGGAGCAACAGCCGACCGCAGTATCTCGACCGTTTCCTGCTCCGGCCTCTGGACAAGCCGGTCGATCAAGCCAGCGGTGCCGATACTGTAAGCTACACCGACCATGGGGAGGGGCACCGGTACCGCGATTGCTCCCAACCCGTTTTCCATCTCGTTCCAACACGTTGCGTAGTCGCTCAACCGCACCTGTTCATATTCACGCTCAATGTCAGCGCGATCAATCTTGCTGCTTTCGGTCAGTTTGGGTAGAGGGCCACTCAAGGCCTTATCCACGATGTCCTTGGACTGAAAGGCTAAGATCGCCTTCGCAGAAGCCGCTACGTGTGGTGCCAACGTATGGCCAGGAACAACATATCCATGGAGCCCGTCACCCGGCGCAGCCCACGCTACCGAAATGACCTTGTGGCCTACCAACCGGGTAAGAAAGCAGGTGTAAGACAGGCGGTTCGCCAGCTCATCCAATATTGGCTGTACTGCGATAGCCAGCCGTACGCTATTCGATCCAGCGTGAATAAGCCGAAGAAGCCGCTGTCCGAGTTGGTATTCCTTTTGCTTTCCGCCGCCGGCAACGATCAAACCAGATTGCAGCAAATTTTGCATAAGGCGATGCGCGGTGCCGATAGGAAGGTCGCAGGTTTGAGAGATTTCCGAAACATTGCACGCTTGAGAGACTGCAATGCTTTCCAGTATTCGGATATAACGCTCCAGAGGAGGGGTTGTCTCGACCGTTCCCAATCCTCTCTCCTTATTTTACGACCAGGGAAAGCCCCTATAATCAAACTCTTATCACGCGGCCTTTCTGAAAATCAAGAATTCTTATCGATAATCGAGTGTTGACGGACGCAGTTGGATTCTGCCCCGTATCTCACGCGAGGTCTGGCGGCCATGTATCCCATGTACGGCTCGTGCTGGTGCGTCGCTCTTTAACGCTCAGGAAGTTCCCGCCACGACAATATCGCCTGGAGGCCGCGACCTTCTCCGGCGTCCCGCTTACGATGAAGACGCCCTTTTGGTTCGGACCTATCGATTGCCTCAAGGCTCCGTTTCGCGCGCCTTCGCTATATCCGCAAGGACAGACAGCGCTAGGGAATGTGAATCGCGTGTTTTGCCGAAAATGCCGATAGGTGCCTTGATCCGTGCAATATCAGTTTCCTGGTACCCAAGTTCACGGAGAGCTTCTGATCGACGTTCATGCGTACGTTTGCTCCCAAGTGCGCCAATGTAAAATGGGCGCGCGTCTAGTGCAGACCGCAGCATCGGGATTTCCTTTTCGAGGTCATGGTGGAGAATCACCACCGCCGTGTCCTGATCGATCGCTGGAGTTTGGGGGGTCGGTGCACCGTCGTGGTGGACTTGATACCGAACTGCGGTGGCAACACGGGCGGCAACGGTGGTCTCGACAATTCCGCCGGAAAGCCAAATCCTTGGACGCGGTCGATACGCCCGTAAAAACCGGCCATCTTCCCAGCTTGACTGCCCGCTAAAGGGGTAGGTGCGCAGTGCTTGTTCGTCGGGATCGTAAAAAAGACAGGACCGCACCCGTCGTTCGATGTTCGCCAAGAGCGCACTAAGCGTCTCGACCTCCCGTAACACATGGATTGAAACCTCAATCCCCCCACCGCATGGCAGGACGATGTCGAAGAACTTAGAGCCGTCGCCAAGACGAAAAAAACGATCCGCGCCGCTTTTTAGCGCTTCACGCGCTTCCGCTGCAATCGCCGCCTCGGTGCAGCCCCCCGAGACGAAACCACAGTAAAGAGAATCTTCGCGTACTGCCATTTGCGCGCCTAAAGCCCTCGGCGCGCCGCCACGAGTTTCCACTAATGTAACAAGGCAGCAGCCGAGGCCGCTCCCCCAAGCGTCTACCGCAAACTTCAATACTTCGATCTCATCGTCAGTCACAAGGCCCATTCTGGGGGCCGTGATACCGGAGTTTTGTAGTTCTGTCGGGCGATCTGACTTTTGGGCAAATTCATCCATGGTTCGACTTGCATTGTGTTGAACTGAAAAGCGGCAACTCAGTCATAGGATCGTTAATCGTGGCGAAATTTACCCAACTTATGTGCGCACGATATCACTCGCGCTTGAACGGAAAAATTGGATTTGCCCGAAAGCGCTTAAAAGCGCCTCCCTTAGCGGGCGCTTGGGCAACAGACGCCTATCCAAGCTTCAACAATTTTACTCCCAACTCATATCCAAGTCCGCTTCAGATTCCGTGTAGCTCCCGTACAGATTTGAACGACCCTTCTGCAGATTTGTGGGTTTCAAAACGAATTGGAACGTCCGACATGTTCCCTCCACTAGGGAAACAATGAATGACCCAACACTCCAATCTCCAGCAATTTGTAGGCGCAAGATTCCTTATTGAACCTCTCGTCACCGATATGAAGGAATTCACGGGGAGGAGGATTACGATGCGAGCGACAGCAGGGCTGGGCAAAAGGCGCGGCTACGGAGGGACTAATGGCCAAGTGTCCCGCTGATCTATCCGGCGAGCTTCTAGAACACTACGGTCTAATCGATCTTGCAATTTCGGATGAGGTATCTCGCCTGGTGATAGATGCGATCAACCGTGTCGAACTCGATGAGACAACGGCCATCGACTTGATCAAAAAGGCTGCGGCCCTCTTGCGATCCCCAGTGCATTCCGTTCAGCCAAGGCCCGAGCGTGTAGAGCGCAGTGGCTTAGCCCCCTGGCAGATCAATCATCTTAAGCAATACATCGAACAAAACCTTACTATGCCCATGACGCGCGCCGACCTTGCCCAAGTCGTTAGATTGAGCACGAGCTATTTTTCTGTAGCTTTCAGAGTGAGCTTTGGAACGTCACCACACAATTTCCTCATGCGGAGACGCGTCGAGCGTGCCAAGCAAAGGCTATCAGAAACGGACGCACCCTTGAGCGAAATTGCGTTGGATTGTGGACTTGCTGATCAAGCGCACCTGTCCCGGGTATTTCGTCGTGCGACCGGCACGACCCCCAGCCGCTGGCGTCGATTTAACAGGCGGTTCGAAAATGAACGTGACAATCTGAAGCGCTACCCTGAAAAAGCGGCTGCCAGAGTGTAGTCAAATGGTAGCCGCTTCCTCTGCAAAAAAAAGGTCCCGAGCGCAACTGAGATCCGCAGGGAACCGTGAGGAATGCTGCCAGCATTTTTCAGTGCTTTGATCCAAACGAAGTTCGTTCGATCAAGACCGCACCAAAGCTCTCACTACAGTGAGAGGTCATTTGTTAATTTCGGAAGTCGAGATGTCATCAAACCGAAAAAGCCTCCGTGCGGCATTATTCGCAACGACGATCGCTGCTCTTGGCGGTATCGCTGTTGCATTCTGGTATGCTTATGAACCGGCTATCGACAAAATTTCTCGACCGGACCGCGAGAGCTTTAGCCCCGACGCGATCCGGCGCGGAGAGCAACTGGCTACTGTCGGCGACTGTATCGTCTGTCATACGTCGGAAGGTGGCCAACCCTTTGCAGGGGCCAGGCCACTTCCGACGCCCTTCGGAACGCTCTATTCCACGAATATAACGCCCGACGAGGATTCCGGGATCGGAACTTGGTCTGAGCCGGCGTTCATCCGGGCAATGAAGCAGGGCGTGCGTCGCGACGGCAGCCACCTTTATCCAGCTCTGCCCTATGAACATTTCACTCATGTCCGGGACGAAGACTTGAAAGACGTGTACGCATTTTTGATGACCCGTCAGCCGGTCATGCAACAAGCCCCAGACAACGATTTGTTGCCAGGACTGGGATTTAGGCCGCTTTTAGCGGGCTGGAAAATGTTGTTTCTCGATCAGGCGAACTTTGAGCCTATCGCCTCGCAAACAGATGAATGGAACCGTGGCAAATATCTCGTCGACGGGCTGGCGCACTGTGGAGGCTGTCATACTCCCCGCAACATTGCTGGCGGGGAGAAGTCAGGCAGCGAGTTTGCTGGCGGCATGGCAGAAGGCTGGATTGCTCCTGCGCTTGATTCCAGCAACCCTTCAGCGGCTACGTGGTCTGAGGAATCGCTATTCGACTACCTCAAGACGGGCTTCGATCAGATGCATGGTGTTGCAGCCGGGCCGATGGGCCCAGTGTCAGAGGGTCTGTCGAACTTGGCCGACTCCGATGTGAGCGCAATCGCTACCTACATCTCTTCGATCATGAAAGACGATGGCACAGAAGCGGTCAAGGAGCCAGCGGACCCAATCGACAATGCGCAGAGAGCGGCCAACGATTTCCCAGAAGGTGCGCAAATCTTCCAAGGCGCATGCGCGAGTTGCCATGAGTCTGGTTCCCCGATGCTACATCAAGGTCGGCCGCCGCTTTCCCACCTGACATCGGTCAAGACGGGCGATCCCACAAATGCGGTCGCCGCTGTGTTGCAGGGGGTTGCGGCCCTTCCGGGGAAGGGGGCGTTCATGCCTGCCTTTGGGAGGAATATGAGCGACAAGGACCTTGCACAGGTGCTTGGCTACGTACGCGCTCGGTTCACACATCAAACTGAGTGGAAAAATCTCGAAGAAATCGTGGCGTCAAGTCGATCCAAGGAATAACCCATGACCATAAAACTGAACATCAACGGAGACCAATATCCCGTTGACGCCGATCCCAGTACGCCATTGCTCTACGTTCTGCGTGATGAGCTGGAACTTAATGGCGCGAAGTACGGCTGCGGATTGGGACAGTGCGGAGCTTGCACCGTCATTGTAGATGGCAATCCCATCTTTTCCTGCTTGACGCCAATCCGGGTCATCGCTGATCGCGCTGTAACTACAATCGAAGGTCTAGGCACTGCAGACAAGCCTGGTCCAGTTCAATTGGCCTTTCAGGAAGAGCAAGCTGTGCAATGCGGCTACTGCATTGCGGGGATGATTATGCGAGCGCAAGCCCTTCTGGACAACAACCCGTCGCCGACCGATGAAGAAATACGGGTCCACATGCAACCTAACCTTTGTCGATGCGGTACACACGCTCGTATTTTGCGAGCCGTGCGCAGAGCTAGCGACGCGATCATCGCGGCGACCGGAGCCTCGAAATAATATGACACAAGACCGATTGCTATCCAGGCGTTCCTTCCTCGCTTCAAGCGGCATCGCGGTGGCATTTGCCCTAGCCGGACCCGCGCTAGCGCAGCATGCTGGTGGAGGTGAAGGTGGCGCTGGTCCCGCGGTCGTGGCTCCCGAACTGCTGGGTAGCCTTAAGTCGTGGCCTCACCTCGACGCTTGGATTCAGATCGACGCCGTTGGCCACGCGACTGTTTTCACCGGGAAGGCTGAGCTTGGCCAAGGAATCAAGACTGCCTTGCTTCAAGTGGCCGCGGAAGAGCTGGATCTCGAGCCCGGGAAAGTGACTGTAGTTACCGTCGATACGGATCTGACCCCCGACGAGGGCCTCACCGCGGGGAGCCACTCTATGCAAGACAGCGGCACAGCGATCCGAAATGCCGCTGCCAACGTCCGGATGCTTCTGATACAGAACGCCGCTGCTAGGCTGAATGTATCCGTAGATCACTTGGAGACTCAAGGGGACGGTACTATCAGGGCCGCCGACGGCCGATCCCTGTCGTACGCGGAAATTGCCAGCTCGCTTGCTCTGCATGTCAAAGCGATCCCCAACGCGCCATTGAGGCAAACCGAGCACTTCCGCACCATGGGACGGAGTATACCGCGCCTGGATATCCCGGCCAAAACGACCGGAGGTCAGGCTTTTATCCACGATATGAGGTTGCCGGGGATGCTGCATGCGCGGGTTGTTCGCGGTCCAAGTGAAGGCACTCGTCTAAAATTGCCAGAGCGCTCGGAAATCGAGGCCATGCCCGGACTAGTGAAATTCGTACAGCATGGTAGCTTTCAGGCGGTACTTGCAAACAAGGAATGGGACGCTATTCGTCTGATGCGAAAGCTTCAGGCATCGCCATTCGAGTTGGCACGAGCGGAATTTCCGACAGGTTCCGTAGAGGAAACGCTAAAAAGCTTGCCCGCAAAAGATATCGTTATCTTGGATGTTCATAAGCCAGCTGCTGACCCAGTGGAAACGGTTGCCGCGAAATACTCCCGGCACTGGATAAGCCATGGTTCGATCGGTCCGTCTTGTGCGTTGGCCTGGCTTAGAGGCGACATTTTAACGATATGGACGCATAGTCAGGGAACATTTGACGTGCGTCGCGTCGCCGCCGACTTGCTAAGGTACCCCATAGAAAAAATCCGAGCGATCCATGTCGAAGGATCCGGTTGCTATGGGCAGAACGGTGCAGACGACGTCGCAGCCGAAGCGGCGCTGATCGCAATGTCCGTGCCTGGCCGCCCTATTCGCTTGCAATGGATGCGCGAGCAGGAGTTTGGCTGGGAGCCATTGGGCCCCGGCATGATTACTGAAGTGCAAGCCGGTCTCGACGCTAGTAAGAGAATCGTGACTTGGAAATACGAGGTTTGGAGCAACCCGCACAATAACCGTCCCGTCAACGCCGGAGGCGTTTTGGTCGGTAGTGAGGTAGTGCCTGCGTTCCCTGTGCCGGTGGGTAAGCCCATTCCAATGCCCGAGGGCGACGGAAGTCGAAACTCTAATCCCCTCTACGATCTGCCAAACATGAATGTACTGTATCACTTCATCAAAGATATGCCTGTCAGAGTTTCAGCTCTCCGCTCATTAGGAGCTCATCTCAACGTGTTTTCGATCGAAAGCATGTTTGATGAACTGGCACTCGTTGGTGACGTGGATCCGCTTGATCTGCGTCTAGCCCATATGTCCGATGAGCGGGCGAGGCGGGTAATGGAGAGCGCGACTCAAGCATTCGGATGGCGGAGTCGAAAGAAAGAGACCCCCATGCATGGCTTCGGGATGGCTTTCGCTCGTTACAAGAATATCGGTGCCTACTTCGCGGTATGCCTTGAAGTTAAGGTGGAACAAAACACAGGTCAGATCAGTGTTGTGCGAGCGGAGGCGTCAATTGACTGCGGCGAGCCGGTCAGCCCGGACGGGATCCGCAATCAGGTCGAAGGCGCAATTATCCAATCGCTTAGCTGGTGTACAAGAGAAGCTGTTGGTCGGACCCCTTCATTACGCACCACGTTCGACTGGAGTGGGTACCCCATACTCCGCTTCCTTGATATCCCAGGAAACATAAACGTCTCCATCGAACCGCAGCCGGGGGCCCCGTTCCTAGGGGTTGCTGAGTGTGGGCAGGGACCCACGTCGGCAGCTCTCGCCAACGCAGTCGCGGATGCGACTGGGGTTCGCTTCAGGGATATGCCGATAACGCCGGCAACTGTACGGGCGGCCGTTGTGAATCTCTAGCAAATCGATGCCGGCAACTTTGGAGCCGAACGAATAGCGGATACGAAGACGCGAACCTTTGGCAATACATTTTTGGGCGGTCGGCGAGACGGCCCAAATTCCGATCTCTTCGGGAGACGCATGCACTCTTGGCGCAGCCGCCCTGCTTATCGATCACCTGCTACGGTCCACTCCGACAATAAGTGCCTGGGTGAACGTACTCGCGCACGACTTTGCTGTTCGTTTCCCACGATGGCGAGCGCGAGCGGCAGAAAGCTCTCCTTCCGAGGTGACGGAGGGATCGTTTGGTTCAGTAGCCGTACGCCCAGGTCGGCTTATAACGACGCGGCGTCCCGCCACGACAATGCCTCCTGAGAATGCATCCCAACAACGTAAGCAACGTCATCAATATCCATTGATGAAAAATAATATAGTCTGCGCGAAAAATGACTAAACCTATAGTGATACTTGTGAGAAAACTCCGATGAATATTAACCAGTTCGAAAGGCAGTGAAATGAACGTCGCGACGCTAGATCAAAATCCGAACACGGAGCTGGGTAAGGCGACCTTGCTGGCGATGGCGGCGGCCAGCGGGATCGCCGTTGCCAACATCTACTACAGCCAGCCTATGTTAGGCTTCATCGAAGCCGAGTTTCCGGGCCAGTCCGCCACTGACCTAATTTCAACATCCACACAGCTCGGGTACGCACTAGGACTATTTCTATTGCTGCCGCTCGGAGATTTGGTTCATCGACGCAGGCTGATCATCGGGCAGTTCGTGATTTTAGCCGTTGCACTCTCGTTCGCTGCCGTTTCACAGTCCGCATGGATGCTGGTCGCAGGATCATTTCTTGTCGGTGCAAGTTCTACCGTAGCTCAGCAAATCGTTCCGTTCGCTGCTTCGCTTGCGCCAGCCGAAAAGCGGGGTGCCACCATTGGCACGGTGACCGCGGGTGTACTGTCAGGGATACTCTTCGGGCGCGCGCTTTCTGGGCTTGTTGGTGAATACTCGGGATGGCGCGAAATGTTCTGGATCGCCGTTCCGATGGCCCTTACCGCAGCTTTAATGATGTTTCTCACACTTCCAGACCACGCGCCGGTTTCACGTATGGCTTACCGCGACGCAATCAAATCCCTGGCGCATCTCTGGAAAGGCAAGCCATCGCTTCGAACCGCTGCTGTTGTACAGGCATCATTGTTCGCGTCCTTCACAGCATTTTGGACCGTTCTCAGCCTTTATCTCGAGGGACCAGATTTTGGGCTCGGTGCAGATGTGGCGGGCCTATTCGGAATCATTGGTGCGGTCGGTTTGTTCGCCGCTCCGATCGCAGGCAAGGCTGCTGATAAGCGAGGGCCTCATTTCGTCGTGTGGGTTGGAGCAATGCTCACTCTGCTTTCGTGGGTGATCTTTGGGATCGGAGCGTCGATTGTTGCTCTCGCGATTGGAGTGATCGTCCTGATCTTTGGAATCCAGAGTGCTTTGGTGTCGAATCAACATATAATCTATGCACTTGAGCCAGAGGCTCGTAGCCGATTAAACACGATCTTTATGACCGGAATGTTCTTAGGGGGAGCTGCGGGTTCGGCACTAGCCTTGGCTGCCTGGACGTACGGGTCTTGGAACGCAGTAACTGTGGTGGGAGGAGTCCTACCAGTAGCGGCGCTAGCCATCAAAGCCATTAGAGCGTCTTAACAACGTCAACGAGCCAATCGATTTCTGGCTCCATCCATCTACAGCGAGGCAGTATTCAGGCGATTTCAATACGCGATCGCCTGAATATTCGTTTGTCTTTTGGAATCAGTATTCTGTGGCAGGTAGTTCACAGAACGCGTCGGGCAATCCGCGTAGCCCTGTTGCCGGTCGCTGCGGAAGGCGATAGAGAAAAGCCGGAGTGGCTTTCAAGTCACGCTTGCTAGATGGCTTCTTCTGGCAGCGCAGGATAATCAATGTAGCCCTTCGCGCCGCCCCCAAAGAATGTGGATCCATCAGGTTCGTTAAGTGGTGCTTTCTTCGATAGCCTCAAAGGCAGGTCAGGGTTGGCTATGAATGGACGCCCGAAAGCAACTAGATCTGCCCGCCCGTCGTTAAGAGCGGCGTGCGCCGTCTCTAATGTATAGTTCCCGGCCACGATGACTCTGCCATGGAATTTTTGCCTCAAGAGAAACATTATCTCATCCCATTCAGGGTCGTGGTGCTGTTCGACGGTGTTGCCCACGACGCTGGGTTCCACGAGGTGCAAGTAGGCCAAGCCGCGTTCGTTCAAAGCCTCTGCGATGTATCCGAAAGTCGCTTTTGGATTGTCGTCGCCCATCCCCATGAACCGGCCCATTGGGGTTAAACGGACACCGACCTTAGCTGGCCCCACGGCTTCGCAGACGGCGTCCGTCACTTCAAGAAGCAAACGGGCACGCTTCTCTGACGATCCCCCGTATCGATCAGAACGGTGGTTACTGTTGCTGTTTATGAACTGGTCTAGGAGATATCCATTTCCTGCGTGGATCTCTACGCCGTCCATCCCGGCGATCATTGAATTCCTCGCGGCCGTTGCATAGTCCCTGACGATAGATGCAATACCTTCCTCACCTAGCGCTTGAGGAACCGGTATATCTCCCCAAGTGCCGGCACCGCTCGAATCCACAATGAACGTTTTACCTGGCACGGGGAGGGCACTTGGTGCCACGGGCAGGCCTCCATCGGGCTGGAACATAGGATGTGACACCCGGCCAACATGCCATAGCTGGAGAAAGATTCGTCCGCCGCTTTCGTGAACTGCATCGGCTATCGATTTCCACCCGGCAATCTGCTCACTCGTATGAATGCCCGGAGTCCAGGCGTAGCCCTGTCCCTGCTGGGAAATTTGAGTTGCTTCGGAAATAATAAGTGCAGCACTAGAGCGTTGTTTGTAGTAGGTGGCGTTCATTGCGTTCGGCACATTCCCGGGCTGCGAGGCGCGCGAACGAGTAAGGGGTGCCATTACAATTCTGTGGGGAAGCTGGAGGTCCGCCAGCGTGATGGGCGAAAACAGTTTGTCCGACACGTTCAATCTCTCTCTTATGAAATACGGGTCTTAACCGCGACAAACTGTATTTGAAGAGCCACGGGCTGTTTGATAATTGGTCGGCAATGCGAACGTCATTTGCGGACGACGCAAAACTCCGGATGATGTCGAGAGCTACAAATTGTAGGTTGGAAGTCCATATGGATATGTTCGCCGCGGTAAAAGCGTTTGTCGCTGTCGTGAACGAGGGCGCTTTCAGCCGGGCTGCGAAGCAGCTAGGACTGGCGACGTCGTCAGTCACACGCCAGGTCGACAGCCTCGAGGCACATCTCAGAACGATTCTGATCAATCGCTCCACACGGCGTCTAACGCTGACCGATGCAGGCACGGATTACTACGACAGCGCGCTCCAGATCATGCAGGACTTAGAAGAGGCCAACGCCAGCGCGGCTCTCGTCGGCAATCGAGTGCACGGCAGTTTGCGTGTGAATGCCCCCGTGGCCTTCGGACAGTTGTATATCGCGCCACAGCTCCCAAAGTTCCTTGAACGCTACCCAAATGTGGAAATCGATCTCACGCTAACCGACCAAATCGTCAACCTCATCGATGACCGCGTTGATGTTGCTGTACGGCTGGGTCAGGTAGAGATGCAGAGCCTGATCACTCGCCGCCTTGGATCAAATCAGCGGGTAGCATGTGCAACTAAGGAATATCTCAGCAAGCGTGGGCTGCCGCTAATTCCAGACGAGCTCACTTCGCATAATTGCCTGACATTCAACTACGGCAAGGCGCACAGGTTCTGGACGTTCACGTCACAGGACGAGGCTCGTCGAGTACGGGTGCAGGGCAATCTGCGCGTCAACAATTCGATTGTCCTGCGACACTCGGTTTTGAAAGGTGTCGGCGTCGGATTGCTTCCGGTCTGGCTCATAGCAGACGACTTGCGGACCGGAGCGCTCACGCAGATTTTGAGCCAATGGGAGGTTGTACCAAACTCTCCCGGGGATATAAACGCTGTATACCTTCCTAACCGTAGAGGTTCGCCGAAAGTTCGTGCCTTTATCGATTTCCTCGCGGAAGTTCTTAATTCCGCATTACCTGTTGCTCCGGCGCCGAGGTGACGCGGGACCAGCCGCGATACTTGAGAAAGTGGCGGGGTCGTCGATCTTGGCTCCGCGCTCTTGGTGAAACGTTCTACTTGAACAGGGCAATTTTTGGCGGCATCGGCGCGTGCATAAAGGGGGCTACATGGAGTGGAGCGACATCCGAGTTTTTCTGGCCGTGGCGCGAGAAGGTACTCTCGGAGCTGCGGGGCGTTCGTTGCGCCTAAGCCATCCCACCATAAGTCGAAGACTCCGCGCGCTGGAGAACGCGACAGGGCAGATGCTCTTCCAGCGAACCAGTGATGGTTATGTTCTGACCGACGAAGGAGCTGCGGTGCTTACAATGGCGGAGCAGATGGAGGAGAGCGCCCTGTCGATCGAGCGCCGTCTATCAGGTGACGTGAGGAAGCTCGAAGGGACGCTACGCATCTCCTCGCCGGACTGGTTCGGGGCGTGGGTGCTTCCTCCAGTTATAGCAGCGTTCGCACGTGCCAATGACCACGTGGAGGTCGAGCTGTTAACTGGAACACGCCTTTTTAACCTCGCCCAGCGAGAAGCGGATGTGGCATTTAGGATCACACAATTTGAGGAGCCCGACGTTGTACAAAGGCGTCTACTCGTGATGCCTTACGGCGTTTACATGGCGAAGAACAAAGAACCTCCCGAAGTGGGAGGAGGGTTAGGTTGTTCGCTGGTCACGATGGACACTTCGCTAGGCGCTTTCCCCGATATCGAATGGTTGCGTCAGAAGCTTCCGGCAGCCCGAGTAGCTTTGCGATCAAACAACAGAAACGTTCAGGCCCAAATGAGTCGTATTGGCATTGGCATATCCGTGCTTCCTCGGCCCGTGGGTGACCAGCAGGCCGAGCTAATGAGGGTCGATCTTGGTGAGGACCCTCCAACCCGAGACATTTGGATGGGTTTCCATCGCGATACGCGCCGATCTGCACGCCAACGGGCCTTCGTCGACCTGGCCATCGCCATGTTGTCCCAGCGGCGTTCCTGACCTCAGTTTACGTCGGTCCAGCATGAGCTCAACGTCCCGACGCTAGCTTAATTCCCGCAAATTCAAATTGAACAAAGTTGTGCTTTCCGCGCGAATTCAGGTGAACCGTATCCTCTAACCCTGTGGCGACGGTAAGCGGAAACATGAATTCCGGTGGATGCTCTCTCTGGGCAATTTTGCGCAATCTATATTGCAGATACGCCTACGAAACATCGTGTAATAACGGAGCCCCATCTGTAGGATAGGAACGTTGCTTTGCCTCTCAACTCGGAATAAGGCGATCGGCCGCCAGCGCTAGACATTTTGCGCGGACATTTTTGGATGTGTGGGGATAGGTGGGGTTCCAAGCGGTGTGACGCCATGGTGGCATTTTTAACAATATAGCGACCACGAAATGTGCAGCCGCGCCATCTAGCAAATGCAGTCGAGACGGAAAGGATGGTGCGGCTTCCTAGTTTTCCTTTCCTATGATCGCGTCTACGCCGTTCAGGAATATCGAAACTTGCATCGATACTATGGCCGGGATGTCATGGACGGGCATGTGATAAATATGCTTGCGCACGCCGAGGTAAAAAATGCTTGCGTGCAAGCTCCAGATCGCTTCGACCTCCATTTCGGTGACGTCGAGAACATCAATGCCGGGACGACCGAACTCGGATCTTAGTTCGGCGATGACCAGCCTGAAGATTCGTGAGTTAAGAAGGTTGAGGTAACGGGTGTTGAAATCCAAGCCCTTCAGGCCGGCGAAGGTGAAGAGCCGAACCCACTCGTAGGTAAGGATTACCTTGGAATAGTCTTGATAGAAGCTCGTCAGACGATCGATCAAGGGTCTCCCGGCGCGGGCGATTTCTTCTTCCCAGAACGGATTCCAACGTCGCAGAAACACCTCGTCGTAAACGCGTTCAATGAGCGCATCTTTGGTGGGGAAGTACCGGTAGAGAAGGGGCTGGGTGATTTGAAGGCGTTTAGCAAGCTCGCGCGTCTGACCTTCAAAACCGAATTCCGCAAAAAAGCGAACCGCTTCTCGAACGATGAACTCTTCGCGTTGCGCGGGCGGAAGACGTTTGGTTTTTTCCACTTCCTCGCCCTTTGGTGACCGGTGCCGCTCCGCCTTAAGGTCTACGGCCCTGCCCGTCTTGGGTGCTGTTGATGTATCGCTCATACCAATATGGCTCCGCAGGTTGATTATCGAGTGATATCTATTCCTAGTAGGCTCTGTAAAGAAGGTGGCGAACGTTTGCCCAAAAAAAGGGGAAGGCTCTCCCTTGACATCTGAATTTTCTGGGCGCTACATTTATCGAACGATAAATAACATATCACACCTCGTGATAGAGGCAATCAGTTTTAGTTGAGGGGGCCGCGGGAGTCGGCCTCCCTGGGAGGACACATGATCGTAGATATGCATAACCACATCATTCCTCAGGCGTCGATCAACAGGCTTCTCGCCGACGTTGAAACGTTCGGCGTTGCCATTGACGCGGACGCTGGACGGATCGCGCATCGCGAAGGATTTGCCTACCCGCTGTTCCGGGAGTTTATCGATCCAATTGAAAAGCTCCGCCAGCTAGACGAGCGCGGGTTTGACAAGGCTGTCATCTCACCATCGCCGACCCTCTTCTTCTATCGCGCGGAGGCCCGTCGAAACGTCGAGTTCGTGCGGCAACTGAATGAGGACATCGCGGCTTTCGCAGCGCAGGGAGAGGGCCGCTTGTTGGGGATGGGCACGCTGCCGATGCAGTCGCCCGAGGACAGTGTTGCCGAACTGGATTATCTTGTCGACCATCTCGGTATCCGATCAGTCATGATCGGTACGCACATTGACGGCGTGCAACTTTCGGCGCCACAATTCCGTCCAGTCCTCAAGCATGCAGCTGATCGTGGCGTCTTTGTCCTTCTCCACCCGTACTATTTTGGTTCGAAACCGGGTCTCGAAGACTACTACCTTACAAATCTCATCGGTAACCCGTTGGATACTGCTGTCGCCGCCGCTCACTTGATTTTCAGCGGAGTTATGGAAGAGCTGCCGAAGCTGAAGATTTGCCTCTCGCACGGCGGTGGGTTTATTCCGTACCAGGTTGGCAGACTTGTCCATGGCCAGTTAGTCCGCAAGGAAGCGCAGACAACGCGTCTGTCTGCCAAGCAACTGCTCCGCAGATTCTATTTCGACACGATCACTCACGACGTCCAAGCCCTCAAATTCCTGCTGGATCTCGTCGGTCCGGAGCAGGTTCTGCTCGGCACGGACATCCCGTTCGACATGGCCGATCTCGCCCCGATGAGCGCGCTCAATGCCATCGAAGGGCTGTCGGATACGGCGCGCTCCCTCGTCGCCGGGGGAAATGCGCTTCGCCTCATTGCTGCTTGATCAAACGGAGAAATGAGATGTCTCAGTCTATTCGCTATGCGCAGCCATCCGGTGACGACGAGGTTAAGCGCGGTCTATTCGTCGATGGCGTAATGGTGAACCCGGGTCCGCGGGACGAAATGCCTATTGTCTCGCCTGGAACCGGCGAGGTCATCGCAAGGGTGCTGGAATGCACTGCCGAGGACGTCGACAACGCAGTTCGGAGCGCGGATCGCGCATTTCGAAGCGCGGAGTGGAGCAAAATGTCGGTGCGCACACGGGCGCGCCTGGTAAACAAGCTCGCGGACGTGATGGAGGCCCATCTTGATGAGTTGTTCGAACTAGAAACGCTCAACAATGGTCGGCCTGTTCGAGAAACCAGAGCGCAGTTGCGCAGGGTGCCCGACCTCTTTCGCTACAACGCAGGTCTCGCCATTGCGCGCCGGGATAATGTAATTCCCGTTGAAGGGGATTATCTGACTTACACCCGCCGACTGCCGGTCGGAGTGGTGGCAAATGTGACGCCATTTAATCATCCACTTCTCATTGCGTCTCGGAATATCGCGCCAACACTCGCATCAGGCTGCACCACAGTCGTCAAGCCGTCCGAATACACGCCCTTGACGACACTCCGACTTGCGGAACTGTTTTCCGAAGCCGGTTTGCCCCCAGGGGTGTTCAACGTTGTGACGGGACACGGAGCGAATGCGGGTAGGGCACTTTCTGAGCATCCGATGATTCGAAAACTCGTGTTGACCGGCGGTACGGAGGCCGGTCGTCGCGCAGGCTCTGCGGCGGCTGCAAACTTTGCTCGGCAAACGCTCGAACTTGGTGGCAAGACGCCGGTGGTTGTTTTCGACGACTACGATCTGGATCAAGCGGTAAACTACGCCGCCTTCGGCGCTTTCGTTGGAGCCGGGCAAACATGCGTCTGCGCCGCGCGCCACATCGTGCAGCGTAGTATCTACAATTCTTTTGTCGAGAAGCTCGCTCAAAAAACCAAGTCCATTCGGGTCGGTGATCCCTTCGATGTGAAGACGCAAATGGGCCCAGTTATATCCCAGAGACAACGGGATCGTGTTCTCGACTTCGTCCGCGTGGGATTGGACGAAGGAGCAAAACTCGTCGCGGGCGGGCGCGTTCCTGAGAACCCGCCGAACAAAACCGGGTTTTATGTCGAGCCTACTGTCTTTGCCGACGTTCGCCCCGAGATGCGGATAGCGCAGGAAGAAGTTTTCGGGCCGTTCACAGTAGTCATCCCGTTCGACGACGAAGACGAAGCGGTGCAGATCGCAAACAATTCCCCATACGGCCTGGCCGCAGCTATCCGCACGCGCGACGTAGCGCGGGCTCATCGGGTGGCTGATCGCATCGAGGCGGGGATCGTTTGGGTCAACGACCATCATCGCGTCGACGCGGCCTCCCCTTGGGGCGGCTTCAAACTATCAGGTATCGGTCGAGAGTTCGGACAGGAGGCGTTTGACGCCTACTTCGACGTGAAGGCGGTCATGGTGAATGTCGGCGACCAACCGTTCGACTGGTATGACATGAACGCCGGAGACGCTCGGCTCAACTAACGCGTAGCAGAAGTACAGACGAAATTTGAATGTGGGTCCGTAAGGCGGGCTGAGTACGGTGGCGGTCACGAACCGCGCTGGGGGTGAAACTATGGCAAGTGGAAGAAACGCCTCGCGTAGGCAAAAGCAGGCCGTCATCGCGGGAGGTTCCATGGCGGGGCTCTTCGCAGCCCATCTTCTTTTAAAAGAGGGTTGGGCTGTAAGGATCTACGAGAGGGTCAACTCGGAGATGGCAGGCCGAGGCGCCGGTATTGTTACCCATCCGGAGCTTTTCGACATCCTCGATGAGTGTGGGATCGACAGTCGGGCGATTAAAATCGGGGTTCCCGTTGCTGGCCGTAGGGTCTTCGCGAATGATGGGGAGATGATCGGCGAGTTGCCGCTCGCCCAAGTTCTCACCTCGTGGGGTCGACTTTACCGCTTGCTTTGGGACCTCCTTCCGGCCGGCATCTATCATCATGGTTACAATGTGGAGCACGTGCACACCGACTCTGCGGGCGTCACAGTTGCCTTTTCAAATGGCGAAGAGGTAAGTGCTGATTTGTTGGTTGGTGCAGACGGCATCTTTTCAACGATCCGCAAGCAGCTCTTGCCGGATGTGATGCCAACATACGCCGGTTACATCGCGTGGCGGGGTCTCGTCGACGAGCGGGACCTTTCACCTAAAACACGGGCGGATATCTGCGACTACTTCGCATTCTCGCTACCGCCCGGGGAACAGATGCTAGGCTACCCGGTCGCCGGAGCGGATGAGGCAACCGAGCCTGGAAGTCGGCGTTTCAACTTCGTCTGGTATCGGCCCGCACCCCGCGACACGGTGTTGAAAGAGCTGCTAACGGACACGGAGGGAGCAACTCACGAGTTATCAATCCCACCGCACCTCATCCGGCCGCCAGTGCTCAAGGCGGTCCGAGAAGACGCCATCGATGTTCTGTCACCGCAGTTTGCGGAGGTTGTTACCAAGACCAAACAACCGCTAATCCAGGCGATACTCGACCTGGAAACTCCGCAAATGGTTGTAAATAACCGCGTTGCACTTATTGGTGACGCTGCTTTCGTTGCCCGTCCGCATGTCGGCATGGGGGTGACAAAGGCCGCGGGCGACGCCCATGTGCTTGCCAAATCACTCGCCGCGGAGTCCGACGACATCGGTCAAGGGTTGAAGACCTTCGCAACCCAACGTCTTGCGTTCGGTCGCGCAGTCGTTCAGCGCGCTCGACACTTGGGAGTGTACATGCAGGCGCAAATTGCTACCGACGAGGAGCGGAAGCTGGCCGAAATCCACAGAAGGCCCGACAGGGTCATGGCAGAAACCGCTGTCACCGCAGGCATCGTTATTTGAAAGAGCAACCGTCTGAATGACTGTTGAGGGAGAAATAAAATGGGAAAATATGTCGTCGACCAATGGCCACCCGCCCCAAGCACCTTCAGTGAGGAGCGTCGCCGCGACTTCACCGAGAGTCTGGGCAATGGTCGTGTAGGATCCCGATTGCTGTCAGAGACCGACAATGTTCGAGTGTGGTCCTTGACCCTTCAACCGGGCGAGAGGATCGGATTCCACACGCACGTCCTCAACTATTTCTGGACTGCGGTCACAGCGGGCAGTGCGTGCTCACACTACGCTGACGGTCACGTAGCGAATGTCTCATACGAGGCAGGTGATACTAAGCACTATCGCTTCGATGCAGGTCAGTTCATGATCCATGATCTGGAAAACACCGGCGCTACGACCCTGATGTTTACCACGGTCGAGTTTCTAGACAGCCCGAATGCGCCTCTTTCGGTGAGGTCGTAGTAGCCCCGCGGGCTACTGGCCACCTCCCGTCAAGCGAGAAGGAAGTATTTGTCATGGAAGCTATCAATTCTCAGATGTCGGAAGCAAGGATCCCACGTTTGGGCTCTTTGGTTCGTGGAATGCTTACCCCAGCAGAGATGCAAATCCTTGGTGCAATCGTCGTGCTGGCAGTGTCCTTTTCGATCTCATTCCCGGAAAGCTTTGCAAGCAGCACTACCTTGACGAACATGGCACGAGTTGCAGGAATTCTTGCCGTGGTTTCAATTGGTCAGACCTTCGCGCTCATTGTTGGCGGCTTCGACATCTCGGTTGCAGCTGTGATGGGACTTGCAAGTGTCGTCGCCGCACTTCTCATGAAGACCGGAATGGACGTTAGTCTGTGCATCGCTGTCGCCCTATTAGTCGGTGCGCTCGTAGGGCTATTAAATGGTATTGGCGTAGCGATTTTTCGTGTGACGCCATTCGTCATGACGCTTGGCATGATGACGGCAGTCGGAGGGCTGTCCAACCAACTCGCGAACGGTGGAACGATTTCCGGGCTGCCTCGCGCGTTGTCGATGTTCGGCAGAAGTAACTGGGGCGTGCTTCCCAGTGCTGCGTGCATCGCTTTGTTAGCGCTTGTCGCCGCCTGGTTTCTTCTGCATCGCACACGGGCTGGCCTCTACATATTCTCAATCGGTGGAAGCCGCGAAACGTCTAAGCTTGCGGGTGTGTCCGTCGCAGCATACGAACTACTGGCGTACGTTATGTGCAGTCTTCTTGCCGCACTCGCCGGGGTGATGCTCACCGCACGGATATCTGTTGCTCAGGGCAGCCTAGGTCAAGGCTATGAATTGCTTTCGATCGCAACCTCCGTAATTGGCGGTGTACTGATCGGCGGTGGTTCTGGACGCCTGACGGGCGTTGTTCTCGGCGTGTTGTTTATAACGGTCCTCACGACAGGTCTCGATATCGCCGGCGTCAATCCATTCATGCAGCAGATCGCCACCGGAGTGGTTCTTGTCGTGGCGGTTATCGTTTCAAAAGCCCGCACTGGCGGACTTCTATCTCTTCTAAGGGTGCTTACACGCTGAATGTGAACTACGTGCATTTCTAACCAATAAGGGGAACTACGATGCGTATCAATAAGACCACCACAGCCGCATTTTTCACCATCACAATGATGACAAATGCATATGCTCAGGAACTCACTCTCACGGACGAAGAACGCACTCCAATGGTTTGCGATCAGACGTTTACCGTCGAACAGCTTGGGACGGCCAAAGTTGAAAAGGCCGCCAAGCCGGTTACTATTTTGTTTTCGGTCCCGGCCTACGCCAACCTCTACACTCAGGCTCTACTGTTTGGGGCCAAAAAAGCTGCTGATGAAGCCGGCGTAACGCTATCGATTACCGCAGGCACTGACTTTATGGATCCTGCGTCCCAGATTACTCAGCTTGAAAACGCGTTGTCTAAGAAACCTGACGCTGTACTCATCAATCCCGCCGATCCTGATGGTTTGGCCCCCTTCCTGGACGAAGTGGTTGAAGGCGGTACGCCAGTATTCGATGTCGGCTCCCTGTCCAATTCGACGCTTTCTCACAAGCTTGTCCAGGACGATTATACCCACGGCGTCATGGCAGCCCGTTCGATCATGACTCAGTTGCCCTCAGGCGGAGCGGGTATCATCATGGGTGGGCCAGCTACAGCGAGCTGGGCACGGCGACGCGTTGCTGGGTTCCTCGATACAATCCAGGCCGCTTACCCGGTTGGCGCGACCGTCAGCACGAACGTCGACCCTCAAGAAGGGTTGACCAAATTCCTCAATGCCGCGCAATCAAACCCCGAGATGAAGTGGGTTTACGCCACCGGTTCATTCCTTCTTGCTCCGCAATCAATTCCGGAAGAGTTCGCCAACGTAAATTACGTTGCGGGCAGCCTTTCGAATGTAACCGAAGAAGGGTTGCGTGAAGGCAGGATGACAGCGGTCATTCCTGATTTTCCCATCTCTGCGGGTTACCTCGGTGTCAAACTAGCGCTTGATGTTCTCGCGGGTAAGGAAATTCCGAAGAGAAACTGCCTGCCGGTAGTTGCGATGTCAGCCAAGGAGCTATCTGACCCGATGTGGAAAGAAAGCAATATCCTCCCGGCGGACTTCAAGCAGTTCGGAAACTAATGCCCAGGGAAGGGCGCTTTTCGGAGTGCCCTTTCGCCTTTTCATCACGGGAGGGATGAACATGGTGGATTCAGTAGAGGATAGAAAACACACCCTCGCCCTTGCAGGGATTCGTAAAGCGTTCCCTGGCGTGGTCGCGCTCGATAACGTTGACCTTACACTCTACCCCGGGGAAATACACGCTCTGCTCGGAGAGAACGGTGCGGGTAAATCGACACTCATCAAGGTGTTGACTGGCGCACACATCGCGGATGAGGGAACCATGTGGCTAGCCGGCTCACAGGTCCATTTCAAATCGCCGAAGGACGCAATACGGGCCGGTGTAAAGGTTGTTCCCCAAGACATCTTCATGGTCCCAGAACTGTCCATTGGGCGAAATATCTTACTTGGAATGGAGCGACGATTTGCGTCGAAAGGTCGCCTGAGCGCAGAGGAAGCGAACCTCGTCGCCGACGCATTGTCTCGAGCGGGTGCTTCGTTTTCGCCTCACGTGAAGACCGCCGCACTGACCGTACCCCAGCGCCGTCTCGCCCAGATCGCAAGAGCTTTGTTACAGCCAGGCGACGTTATGATCCTGGACGAACCAACGGCAGTGCTTTCGGAGCCAGACGCCGACCACCTATTGTCGAGGCTTGAGCACTTCCGCAACGAAGGGAAGACGATCCTCTACGTGACACACCGGTTATCGGAGGTGATGCGTATGGCCGACCGGATTACGATACTTCGTGACGGGAAAGGTGTTGGCACCTTTTCCCGGGGGGAGATCTCACGTGAAGAGATCGTCACCCGCATGGCAAAAGAAGGCGCAGTTGCTGCGCCTGTAAAAGCGCTGCCGCGGCGGACACAAGAGCAAGCTGACGCTGCGCTGCAGACAGAGAATTTGACTTCCTCGTCGCATTTCTCGGGCGTAACGTTTTCAGTCAAGCCGGGTGAGATAGTAGGTGTCGCCGGTGTGCAGGGCTCGGGTCACGGAGCGCTCATGAGGGCCCTTGCGGGAGCCGAAAAATTCGACGGTGGCATGTTGGTTGTCGAAGGCAAACCAGTCAGTCATTTCTCTTCTCGCCGTGCCGTGCGGGCCGGGGTCCTCTTTGTCCCTTCTGATCGGCGGGGATCGGCGATCGTACCCAGTCTGTCAATCAAATCAAATATCGCGTTGAGCGCACGCGTTCGGGCGGATGCTCGGCGGTTTGGTTTGCGTTGGCACTCCAAGGAATGCGATCTCGCCGACAGCTATGTAGCAAGTATGTCGATCAGGCCCGCGAACATTGATGCGCCAATCGGTTCGCTTTCCGGCGGCAATCAACAGAAAGTCGTGATCGCGCGAGCCCTCGAAGCCAAAGCCCGGGTGCTCCTCGTTGAAGAACCTACTCAGGGCGTGGACGTGGGTGCGAAGGCAGAGATCCATACGCTTCTACGCGAAGCGGCCTACACGAATGGTTGCGCCGTCCTCATCGCAACATCTGAGTTTGAAGAACTACTGGGTCTCGCTGACACGATTCACGTCATGCGGTCAGGTCGGATCGTACAGACTATTCCGGGTACTGACGCGACCTACAAATCCATTCTTGAATACGCCTTGCCATAGGCGTTGCCTGGCATTTTGCCAATTAAACCTGAGAGGAGCAGAAAATGGACAAGCAAAACAACAGCCGGGCGCCAGTCGCCGTGTGGCCAAACGGAATTCCGAAGCCACTCATGCCCTACACGCCGGCCATCAAAGCGGGCGGTTGGCTGTTCGTTGCCGGACAGCTTGCAAGTGACTTCGAGACCGGTGTTGCACCTGAGGCAAAAACAGAGAACCCGAACCTCGCCAATCAGCTGACCCTACAGTCGCGCTTCATTATGAAGAACCTGGCGGAAACGGTGGCCGCGGCCGGACGTGACATTGATCGCGATTCGGTTCGTATTTGGCAGTGGTACACGTCGCCCTATCCAACCATGGAAGAGTTCAAGGACGGGAACACATGGCCGCGCATCTCAACGACGCCTCATATCATCGAGCGCAACGTCCATATCCATGATCCGCGTCCGGCTTCGACGGCAATGGGGGTCAAGGAGTTGCTCGTGAAGGATACGATCCTCGAGGTTGATCTGATCTGCATCGACGACGATGAGGAAAGCTCGGGCTTCACGGTCCCGGAGGGTGTGCCCAGCCCGCTCGCCGGATATTCGCCTGCAATTCGCCGCGGTGACTGGATCTTTCTATCGGGCGAACTGCCGACGGACTGGAAAGGAGACTTTGAGAGCCCCGTGCATCTTGGTGAGCCCAGTGGACTTGCGAAAGAAGCCCGTGTCAATCCTTACCTGTGGTACGATTCCGAGATTGAGAAACAGACGGAATACACGCTCTGGAAGCTGTCTAAAATCGCCGAAGAAGCCGGTACCTCCCTGTCGCGAACGGTGAAGGCCGAGGTCTATATCGGTGACCCGTCCGATTTCCAAGGAATGGAGAAGGTGTGGAAACGGTGGTTCCCGGAAAATCCTCCGGCGCGCGTCGTCATTCCCTACATGGGGCTCGGCGGCAAGGGGAGCCGGGTTGAGGTCGCCCTGACTTTGCTTGCGAACGACAGCAAGAAGGTCATCGAAACGATCCACACCGATAAGGCAGTGAAGCCGTTCAGCCACGAACCGCAGGCGGTCAAAGTCGACAATCTGCTATTCTTGAGCCAGCAGCTTCCTGCAGATGAGAACGGCCTTTTGGCTGAAGGTCTAGCTCGTCATCCCAACTTTCCGTACTACGGCGAGCCATCCCGCAAGCAAATGAAATACATGCTGCAGAATGTGGCCGCGATCTGCGAGGCAGCAGGAACATCACTCGAAAACGTTGTGCGTCGCGCGTGCTTCCATGACCATGGTGAAAATTTCGCCGGGGCTATGGATGAATGGGCGGGTCATTTTCCTGGTCTGAAGCCGGTCTCCACGACCATCATCCTCGGTGGGCAGCTTGTCGTACCTGGAGCTCACACCCTCCTCGATATAATCGCCTACGTACCGTAAAATGCTGGGGCGGTCCTGCGCAACGCGCAGGATCGCCCCGACACAACGAATCCCATTCACTCCATAAGTATACGCTAGCCTACAAGTTCGTTTTCTGCCTGCAGGGAGCAATGCATAGCGTGAGAGGGCCGCTGGGCCCAGTCCATAAAAACAAAGCGAGACGGGTGGCGAGAGCAATCCTGTATGCCTGCAATAAACGGTGTAGCGTAATACCTTACGGATCTGTCGAGCATGACTGCGTGCGATGTCCAGCTTGGGACCGTAGTCAGCATTGTGTCGGCTTTCTATCCTGATCGAAGATCTGCTCGAGCTCTTTTGCCCATGTGCGGTTCTCCTCAATCAACCGCCGCTCGTCGCCGTACATGGCGTACTGCGCGACAAGCTGACGCTCGTCGTGGTCTCGAAAGGTGCTAACCTCCCGCTCCGCCTCGCGGCTGGACATACCGAGAATCTCAAGTACGTTGCGCGACGCCTCGAGACCGGAGAAGAAGGTCTCGCGCAGGATCACATCCACGCCGATATCCATCAGCCGGTGGGCGTGGTGGCGGTTGCGAGCGCGAGCGACAATTCGCAGCTTGGGAAAATGCGCACGTAGCAGCGCCGCGGTTCGCAGCGACGGGTCGACGCCATCAATGGCCAGAACGAAGACCTTGGCCTGCCCGGTCCCGGCAGCCTGCAGCAGGTCCAGACGCGATGCATCGCCGTAATAGACTTTGTTGCCATATTTTGCGACGAAGTCGACATGGTCGGCGCTGATCTCCAGCGCCGTAAAGCCAATCTTCTTCGCCTGAAGAATGCGGCCGACGATTTGCCCGAAACGGCCGAACCCGGCGATGATGACGCTGTTCTCTTCGTTCGGTGCAACATCGAAAGGCCTCGCCTGTCGGCTGCCGCGCCGGGCGCGAAGCCAATCGGCGAGCAGGAGTAGGAGTGGTGTAGCAGCCATGGAAATAATAACGACGAGGATGAGAAGCTCAGCCGTCGCCAGCGGAAGGACCTGCGCGCTGACGGCGATGCTGAGAATAACGAAGGCGAATTCGCCGCCCTGAGATATGACGACGGCGAGTCCCGATGCCGCCGCGTGGTCGTGCCCAAACAGCCGGCCGACCGTGTAGAGCACTGCCGCCTTGACCGCGATCAAACCTGCGACGAGGCCAAGGACCAGCCATATCTGGGTCGCCAGCAGACCGAAATTTACCGACATCCCCACCGCAATAAAGAAAAGCCCGAGCAACAGGCCCTTGAAGGGCTCGATATCGGCTTCCAACGCGTGTCGAAACTCCGAGTCCGCCAGCAGTACGCCGGCCAGGAATGCACCGAGCGCCATAGAGAGCCCAAGCTGCTGCACAAACAATGCCATGCCGATGACGGTGAGCAGGGCGGAGGCCGTGAAAATCTCACGAACGCCCGACCGGGCGATAAGCCGCAGCGCGTATCGAAGGACAAAACGACCGATGATGACCACGGCGATGAGCGCGGCTACGACCGTCAGTACTGAGACGACCTGCTCCATGCCCGACTCTCGCTGTGCCGCGCCGCCCAGCAACGGCACCAGGGCGAGGATCGGAATAGCGGCTACGTCTTGAAACAGCAGGATTGAGAACGCGGTTCGGCCCGGGCGGGTGCTGAGCTCGCCTCGTTCGGCAAGGATTTGCAGGGCAAAGGCAGTGGAGGACAAGGACATCGCCAGCCCGACGACCAGACCGATGCGCCAATCGTGGCCGAATAAAATCGCGGCCCCGCCGAGGATGGTCGCCGTCGCGGCAACCTGAAGCCCGCCAGCGCCGAACACCGGACGGCGCATCGTCCAGAGACGGTTGGGCTGGAGCTCAAGCCCGATCACGAATAGCAAGAGGACGACGCCGAACTCCGAGAAGTGGAGAATGTTGTCGACATCTTGGACCAGCCGCAGTCCCCACGGGCCGATCGCGCTGCCAGCGGCAAGATAGCCGATCACCGCGCCCAACCCGCATTTTTTGGACAGCGGAACCGCGACGACGGCGGCGCACAGGAAAATTGCAGCCTGGCTCAGGAAAGACATAAAAAAGCTCCGTATGGCGATGGTCGTGCGTCAGGTTTGGGGAAGTGGGATGAATTCCTGATCATCACCGGGGGGCAGATGAAAACGGCCATGTGCCCAATCGCCTTTAGCCCAGGCTTCCTTTGCAGCGTCGATTTTTTCCTGCGAGGAGGCTACAAAATTCCACCAGACATATCGCGGGCCGTTTAGCGTTTCGCCGCCGAGCAACATCAGTCGCGCGCCGCGCTCGCCGGCTCGGATCGTGATCGCGTCACCGGGCCTGAAGACCATCATACGGCCACCGTCGAAGCGTTCGCCGGCGACATCGATCGCACCTTCAGTAATGTAGATCCCTCGGTCTTCATGATCATCGGGAAGGGGCAAGCTTGCACCAGGCTCGAGCACCACGTCGGCGTAAAACATCTCGTTGAACGTCTTGACCGGCGCCTTTGCGCCCCACGCCGATCCCAGGATCAGGCGCACTTGTTTGCCTTCCCCTTCGAGAAATGGAAGCGCATCTTTACTGTGGTGCTCGAAGCTTGCACCGGCTTCTTCGGCATGCTCGGGCAGTGCTACCCATGTTTGGATGCCGTACAGGCTGTTCTTGCCGGCGCGTGTGGTAGGGCTCGTGCGCTCAGAATGAGTCACGCCGCGTCCAGCAATCATCCAGTTCACTTCGCCCGGATAGATCATCTGGTTCGTTCCCAACGAGTCCCGGTGCTGGAATTCCCCGCGGTAGAGATAGGTTACCGTCGCCAGCCCGATATGCGGATGGGGGCGTACGTCGATACCGCCGCCGGTCAGAAATTCGGCCGGCCCCATCTGATCAAAGAAAATAAACGGTCCTACCATCTGTCGCGCAGGGGCGGGCAGGGCGCGGCGGACCTCGAAACCACCAAGGTCGCGCGTGCGCGGAATGATCTGCATTTCGATCGCGTCGAGTTCGCCCATTTCGGGACAATGCGGCTCAAGACTTGGATTCCAACTCATATCAATGATCCTTTGGCTTGTTTCGACATCCGATCCGCACACCATTTCAGGTCGACGGCCGACGATCGGCGATGGCAAGAATGTTCTAACGTTGTGCGTCCGTAAGAGGATCCTCTAGAGGATCGTTCGTGAGAAGAGATAGGAGGGCGTCACGTCAGAATGCACGACTGGCGTTCGCGCTCGTTCAAGTGGAGACCCTTGCGATTTGCTTATAGCGGCATGGTTACCGTAGTGCAGGCCGCAAGCCCAGCAGAAACTAGCTCGTGGGGAGATAATCCCCTTCCGCAACCGCCAACCCTTGGGGTGTGGGCCGCTGTGCGCAGTTGAAAAACTACGTCCCGGGGAGTGGCGTGCGCTCTGGAAGAGCCACACGACGCCAGCGATATTCAGCGAACGCGAACACAAAGATTATGATCGCCGGTTTATAGATGCGGGTAGCACGGGAGGTGTGCCAAAGCGAGAGACTGCACCGACACAGTGGCATTTCAATCAGGATTCTGAAAACCTCCTCCAGAGTGGTGGTGATATAACGAAAGCACCGCCCCAAACCGATAACCTCCCAATTGTTCACGAGTGGCGCAACGACAAAGAACTTCGGGCTGCTGGCGGCAGGGAGAGTGATAGCGACTACAATCTACACGACCGGGCGAGCATCTAATCGCCGGCGCTTTGTGCGCCCCAGCATGGGCTCGGAACCGCATAGGATTAGGTGAGAGCTAAGGCATCCGCTCGCCGGACGCCCTAGACTTCCGCACAGAACTAATCTTTAGCAAGTTTTTCGGGATTAAAGTCGTCCCAGCTGTCGAAGACGTTCATGAACCCGGGAACCGTGGCCTCCCGATTCCAGTCGCGTTGTAGCTCGCACCAGAGCTGCGGTCTGCTAATGAGCTTCGCACCGGCTTGCTCGACACGACGCAGAGCAAGCTCATGCGCCGCGACCGAAGTCCCGCCTATCGCGTCGGCTAGCACGTAGACCTCAAACCCTTCGCGAAGCGCGTCCAGCGCAGGGAAGGCAAGGCATACCTCGGTCCAGAGGGCGGCGATGATCAACTTCCGGCGGCCGGTGGCGAGGACCGCTTTTTTGAACTCAGCATCTTCCCACGCATTGATCGCGGTCCGGTCGATGACCGGGTTGTCGGGAAGTAGATCCATCAGAGGCTGGATCGGCGGCTTGTTCATACCCGTCGCGATGTTCACGGCTGTATGGACTACGGGAACGTGGTAGTTGAGAACCGCCTTAACGCTGTTCACGATGTTGAAGACGAGCTCCTCCTGGCTCATTGAGCGGATAGAGCTGACCTGAATCGGCTGATAGTCGATCAGCAGGAACGCGCAATTTTCCGGCGTCAGGAGGTGGTCGAATTTTGGATCACGAATAGGTTCGCTTGTCATTGCATTCTCTCTTACTGCTAAAAAGCTGGTTACCATGAGACATGAGTGCGCGGTTGCACCTGTGGTCGCCGGCTACCGTACCCATCTCTCGTCAGAAGGTCTGGTCGTCATCTGAAGAACACTATGTTCTTGAGAATGAAAACAATCCGCGGCGATCTGAAATGCATGACCAAATCAAGCTGGAGGCCCGGTCAGACAGCAAGCATTCGGAGAACTCTGTGTTCTTCATAATCGGCCTAACAGGCCGGGTCCAATGTTCTCCAATTGGAATACTATTAGGTAACGCGTTCTCGGAATTGGAACCAAAACAAATCGAGGGGGCGTGCCCGCAGGGATCGTCAGGAGCTGTAATGAGATTTGAGGAACTGAAAACCTTCGTGTCAGTCGTTGAGGCCGGGGGCTTCGTGGCGGCATCCAGGCGACTTGGATTAGCCAAATCAGCGGTCAGTCGCCGTATGCGCGATCTTGAAGAACGGCTGGGTGCACCACTCATCCACCGAAGTACCCGCCGGATTCATCTTACAGATGACGGTCAGGATTTCTTTGAGCGCGCCACTCGAATCCTCGCTGAATTAAACGAGGCTGAAAGCGCGGTCGGCCGCGGCAATGGCGAGCTTCATGGCCGGCTGCGGATTACCGCATCAGTCCCTTTGACCACGCACTGCCTCGTTCAAGTCGTTGGTCGATTCACGGAAGCCAATCCTCATCTATCAGTGGAGATCGATACCGACGACAAGATCGCGGACATCATCCACCAAGGCTTTGATCTGGCGATCAGAATTTCTCGACTGCGTGATTCTACGCTGATAGCGCGGCGGATAGCCGCCATCCGTCATGTCTGTTGCGCAAGCCCGGCATTGCTGGACCGATATGGTCGCCCGGAGCGGCCGGATGACCTCGTGGCAATGCCGGGCATCCGTTACTCCAATGTCGAGGAGAGCCGTTATTGGAGCTTTGCCGGCGGCCGGTCACCGGCGGTGAGATCGCGGCTTGCTTTTAGCAGCGGCGAAGCAATTCGCGAGGCTGCCATAGCGGGGTTCGGCGTAGCTGTCCTGCCAACCTTCATTGCGCATGAGGCCGTGCGGAGGGGTGATCTCGAGATCGTTCTTCGCGATCACATTCGGCCGCCAATGGGAATGTATGCGGTCTACCCATCGAAGAACATGCCCATTCGCCTGCGCGCCTTTGTTGAGTTCCTGGTCGAATCCCTTGGCAACGAACCGTTCTGGGACCGTGAGTTGTTGACGGAGGAGGAACTCCGGCGCGCCTCATAGGTCATCCCGACCACGTCCAGTGTTCTCGACAGCAGAACTCAGGGTTCTGCCAAGCACGAATAGTCTGCTTCCCTAGTTCCACTATGATTGTTCCTAAACACGGAGGGAGCGATGGCCGAAGAACAATATCGGGGCAGCATGATCAAGATCGATTTCGAAAGCTCTCGTTGCATCCATTCTCGTACGTGCGTGCTAGGGCGTCCCGACGTTTTTGTACCGAATGCAGAAGGTCCGTGGATCCATCCTGACGCAGCGCCTGCCGAGGCCATTGTCGAAATCGCCCACGGCTGTCCCTCAGGTGCTATACAGTACAAGCGTCTTGACGGGCCTTCGGAAGAAGCCCCGATCGTGAACCTTATCCGAGTCCGTGAGAATGGGCCTTACGCCATTCACGCGCAGCTCACAATTGGAGGTGCACCCGACGGGATGCGTCGCACGCTTTGCCGGTGCGGCGCATCGCGTGCGAAACCCTATTGCGACGGAAGCCATCACGAGGCCGGTTTTCTCGCGACGGGTGAACCAGACACGCGACCATCGGAGCCTCTAGCAGTCCGAAATGGCCTCCTCGACGTTGAGCCCCTCCCGAACGGTCCGCTCAAGGTGACAGGTGCAATGGAGATCGTGAGCGGCACAGGTCGGACGGTCGATCGGAAGATGGTTGTTGCCCTCTGTCGTTGTGGCGCATCGACCAGCAAGCCGTATTGCGACGGCTCCCATGCGAGGATCGGCTTCACGGATCAATGAAATCCGCCACTTAACTTATTTGCGATCCGAACCTACGTCGCGCTACAAAATCGCGCTAACGCAACGTTGTTGATTGGAGATGGCGCGAAACCCGCCCCGCTTAGTCGATATGTGCTCGCGCGGTATCGGGTGGGAGTGACCTTCCGACCGTTACTTTGATTGTGATAGTATGTCGTGGCAGCACGGTGATATTAGCGGGCGCTTCGCGCTCCTCACCAAACGCGGCGATTTCGTCGATCAACTCACGGACCGCCTGTTGGTCTCCCATGACAATACGCTTGAGCCGGTCGTCGGGTTGGCGCTCTGAGAGAACAGGGCCGCCGTGTATGAGACCGCGGAAGGAACGGTGGTGGGAGCGTGGAGCGAAGTGCTCGATTACAAACCAGGTAAAGGGCAGCGCCGAGCGAAAAGCTTCGTTGTGTAGCGCGAGCAGACCTGTCGGTTTGCCTTCGATCGACCGAAGCCAGATGCCAGCATCAATGCCGCCGTTTGTCGTCAAAGTGTCCCTCAGTGCAAGGCCACGTCCGAAATCGAAGATTTCGTCAGCAAGGTTTCTCGTATGAAGAGCGCGCACTTGGGTACGTGTTGGGTCTGGGATGGCCGACGTTTGCGGGCAATACAGGCCATAATGCACCGCGCCGCCGCCGAGGATTGCGGTGAGTCGATTAAGCCGCGTTTGCTGTTCGCCATCGACCGCCTGAAATCTCGCTCGGTGGTCATATTCGGTTGAACTGCTATCCCGAAAGAGCCGCTTTGCTTGGACGAGATACGCCTTAGACCAGTTTTCATCGGGCAGCACGCGGTTGTCATAGGTAATGACGAGCCCGAAATCCGACTGCGAAACGTAGCGCTCCATCGCGGTATTGTGTGGATAGGTATCCAGTGTAACCTCGAAGTCGAGGCCGTCCCCGACTGCTGCTAGATCGGCATTGAGTTGCTCAACGCTGTACGAGAGGCGTTCCTCCGCGCGTTGGGTGTCGGCGTCGAGCAGAGCGCAGAGTTCATTAGTGAGAGCGGGTTCATCCGGTGGATATTTTCGGAGCATGCGTTGAGACAGAGTGCTGTCCACACCGTCAAGGTATCGAATTATGTGGGTAAGGTGCTGCGGTCCGAACATTGTCTTGCTTCGTGTTAGTGCGCGAGTGGCGCTCATGAGGTCTCAATAGTGGTTCGCCGCCCTGCGGCTAATACGTCCTTGCAAAGAGCATCCCCGGGTGCGCCTTTTGCATACCTGCTTCCGATGCCGAACGTTTGCGTAAGACGGTCAGGACAAAGGCTTACTACCCACTAGCATTTTTATCGAGTCACGCCATGGGGTAGGCGACGGTCAGAATTCTTGGCTCAGAGGGTCAGTTTTATGGCGGCGAGCATGCTGAATCTGGAAGAGATGGCGAATTTTGGCCGTCAACGTTGATGGGTGACCTCCCTCCAGAAGCATCCCGTCGCCAAATAGATGCTTCTCGGAATCAAGCCGGCGAGATAGCACGATGCCCAACTCGTCTGCGAGCGAAGGGCGTTGGAGCATTACCGCCGCCAATTGATCCTTTGCAATTTCATAGGCAATGACAAACGTAAGTGCTTTTATGTTCCCGGGTTCAAGCGCCCCCATGAGAACCCCTCGTTCGCCGAAGAGATCTCCGGGGGCAAGCCGGTTCAATTCCACGTGCTCGTGCCCAGTGTCCCGCTCAACAACCACTACGCCGCTGCGAACGATCAGCAGTGAGGTCAACGATGTGTCCTGTGCCGCGATCACTGTTCCCTTCCGGAAGGTTTGTCGCGTCATACTTTCCGCCAACATCTCCTTTTCCTCCTCCGAAAGTGTCGCAAAAAGAGGAACGGTGTTGAGGAGACGCCATGCTGAGCCGGGGTGCTTTGCAAGTAGCTCATCTTGCGCAGGTCTATTGTCCGCCAACATTTCACCAGTGGGTGCGGATAGTTGAAGTCCGCCCGCCTTCACATGCCGGTAGGCGAGATCGAAAATCTCATTCTTCGCCGCCGAAACCCGCCCGAGTCCGGCAACCCTGAACGATAGCTCAACCTCAACACCGTTCCCATCGAGGGCTACGATATTCGCAGAAGGGGCTGGCTCTTTGAGGATTAGGTTACTGCTAAGGAGCACCTCTCGCATAGTCTCCTCTATCGCGGCCGGTGGCCTGGTCGGCAACACACGGATCCTGATCTGTACACCATGCGTTTCGTCGAGGCTGGTTAAATTTGTCAGGCGCCTCTTTGCAAGAACGCTGTTTGGGACGATCACGACGTCGTTCGTGCCATTCAAGAGATGAGTTGAGCGCCAATTCGTCTCGATCACACGTCCTTGGACCTCCTCGTCCAATACGATCCAATCCCCGACTGTGTAAGGTCGCCCCAAATTGAGCGCGACACCGGAAAAGACGTCGTTCAATGTACTTTGCAGGGCAAGACCCAGGACGATCGCGAAGACCCCGGATGTTGCGATCAACGTGCCAATGGGCGCGCTAAAGACATATCCGACGATTGATAAACCCGCCCCGAGATAGATCGCGCCGATGACCAGATCTTGAAGCAGGCGGCCCTCACGAGGTTTTCTTTCGAGGATGAGGAAGAGGCGAACGGAACTTACTAGCACCATGGCTCCGCCGATCCACCAGACGGACTTTGCGATCCCCGCGAATACCCGCCATGAAAGGTCTTCTACGTGAACGTCGGGTGCATATGGCTCGAGCCCGTGGGACAATAAACTTACCGTCAGAAGCGCGAAAAACGTGATATTGGCTAGCAGCCGAAGCGTCGGGTTGTTGCCCACAATCAATCGTGCCGTAGCGCTGAGAATAACAAGTGATGCGAACTGAAAAATTGGATCTTGGAGAATATCTGACCACATGGCGAGCCCAACGCGCTTTAGACAAAAGAGCTTATAGCGTGCGGAGAGAGACTGTGGAACGGAAGTCGATGTTAAATGATCATCTTCCCAACGCGAGAGACTGATCACGAAGAAAATTGTATCACCAAAGCGTTTCCGACATCGACCACTCAGCAGTTGGAATGTCAGTCGGGGCCAGCTTACCAGCCACTGTTGCCGTAGCCGGCAAAACCACGTTCATATTCGGTGCCTTCGCCGCCGATTTCGTGGCCTCAAATGTAGGGATGTAGGGGTAGTTATCCGCGTCACACCCCGTGCGCCAAATAGTGCTGCGGTCTCAAACTGGGCAGCTCTCGATTCTGTCACGGCGACATCTGGGGGCATATGAACTGAAAGAAAAAGAGAAGCGCCGTTGCACCCGTGAACGGTGTTCGTCCGGGCCCAGGAGAAACTCGCAACCGCTTCGCCGTCCTTCACGTTCGTTCCGGCCACGGGAAGTTCCTGCGTCAGGCGCAGGCTTGTGCGTTCGATCGCAACGTTCCTCGGGCCGGCACTAGACCGAGCCGATCCCAGATCGAGACGCCAAGCGTTCCAACATCAGCTTCAGCAGTTCATTGTCGGCTCGCAACCTTTTCGTGAGTTTCTGCTTGAGTGCGAGATTTTCTGCCTCAAGGAACTCGAGCTCGTCCCCCGCTGAAGAGGGGAAGCCCGCAGAACTTTCGGAGTTTTGCACTGGAGCAGGCCCGCGTTTCGGTCGTCGCTTATTTGGCGCGCGGCGCGGCGCGACCACTGAAATATCCTGCGGCGAAGCTAGCAAATCTGCTCGCTGGGTTTCCTCGAGGCAGTCCTCGAGCGGAGCATCTACCATTTTTGACGCGAGCTCGTTCAGCGAATGGTCCTCAACCACACCTGGCCCAGAAGACGTTTCGAAGGTTGGGGCAGTAGATTCGACGAATGGACCCACATGGACGGCAGTCGACGCCTCGAATTCGCGGGCGAGCGATTTCAGATCGGTATCGCCCCAAATCGAGGTTGGACGGACGAACCGCCGCTTTCGACTGTTCTTGTGTTCAACAATGAAATTACGTTTCTGTTTCAAGCCGCGTCACACGCCTCTTGCTTGCCGCCAAATATTAGAATGGGTGGGAATGCGCAAAACGTCAGTCGATCACTCGACACCAAGCTTCTTTCGCAGCTCAGCGTTTTCCGCCCGTAGCTTGCCAACAAGCTTCTTTCGAAGTCGGATGTTCTCTTGCTCAAGATCGATCAGTTCGGAAAGGCTACTTTCGGTCTGAATTTCTGCCGGCTGTTGAAGCGGTGGTGGCTTAACGCTTGCCGCTTTTTTCCACAAGTAATAGGTATTCTCGGAGATACCCATGCGCGTGGCGGCTTCTTTCAAAGTCAAACTGCCATCACCGACAAGATCCGCGATCTTTGCCAGCTTTGCGGTTTTCTCTTCCTCTGTATGACGCGCGGCACGCGGAGCTTTATGCCCAGTGTTCGCCTTCGCGGAAGAAGTCGGCTTCTTTTGACGGGCCGCCTTTACCTTCTTTTCGTCGCCCGCCTTCACCTCTGGTGCGGCAGGAACGTTGTCTTCGTCAATGTTATTTTCGGCCATATGTTTCCATCTTTGGCAGCGAGTCCATCAAACCTGATCAATTAGATACTCTAGGAACAGCTTCTCGGCAACCGTATGACTTTTCGCGCCATTACATGGCACCCAACGCATGCTACGTGGCCGGCATGCGATCTGGCAGGTCCCAGTAGGGGCGCGGCAGGGATCGAATTTCAACCGGGTACGTGTTTGACGTGGGTCAACGTATGGTGGAAATCGCCGCGTTGTCGCCTGATGGGCCTTAACGCTCGTTCCGCCTGCGATTTCATATAGGATGTGATGCTAGAGGTATTTGAACAAGTTGGCAGCGGCGTCGACGCCTGCTGTCGACTTTGCAGCTTGCGCAGGCGCTAATACACGGGATGTACATATTATGGAAGGCCAAAGTACCCTTCGCGATCGGTTTGAACAGCACAAGGAACGGCTCAGTCGCTCTGAATTGGCTGTTGTCGAATATCTGCTGACGACGCCGATGGATGTCCTCGTTTTCCAAAATGCCGAGGAAATCGCTGCGCAAAGTGGCACAAGCGATGCGACCGTGATTCGAGCGGCGCGGAGGCTCGGCTTCAGCGGCTTGCCGGAATTGAAAAGACTGTGCAGTCGCGCCATGGCCAAGAGTATTCCAACTGCCGAACGGCTCTTGCAGCGGTTCCGGGCTACGGGTGATGATCTCGTATCAATCAAACAGCGCGTTTTTTCCACTGTGCACGAGATCATGGAGTCTTGCGAGGAAAAGCTGGACCTTGCCGAGATCTCCCATGCCATGCAGCTCCTGGAGCAAGCCGATACAGTCTGGTGTATTGGGATCGGCAGATCGGAAGTCGAGGCATTGCACGGAAAGATTGCGCTCAGCCGAGTAGGTTTGCGCGCCCGGCATACCGGTGCCGCGGGCTTTTCTCTCGCGAACGAACTCATCGACCTCCGTGCCGCCGACGTCGTCGTTATTTTCCACGCGGCGCGCGATACGCCAGAATTTCGCCTCGTCATCGAGCATGCCGCAAAGCTTGGGTGTGGCGTGGTGCTGATCTGTGGCGTGCAGCTCACGGATTTATACCGGGACAGGGTCTCGGCGGTTCTTACGTGCGTTGGTTCAGCGACAGGTCTTGCGAGTTGGACACTCGGAGCTATCGTCGTATTGGATTTGCTGGCCTATGGTATCGCGGCCCGCAACCAGGAAAGAGCGGTGGCAACGCGTAGGGGCCTCGCCGATCTGCGCGGACGTTTGCCGTAAGGTCCCGTCTAGCTCATCTGGGCATCCATAAAAAATATGAGTGCAGCAGTAATGTTTGTTGAAGTGCATGCTTCAATAATGTAGTAGCTCCGACACGGCTGCTTGTTGCGGTCGCTTTCATTTGCCTGACGGGGCTCTACATGACGATCATCCGAAGTCCGAGACGCTAACGTTTGCAGACATGTCGGCTGCCAATGCGGTCGAAGCTCGCAGCTCGTCATCACTTCCATCTCTAGATCTCCACCCGGGCGATGAACCATCGCGCGGGGTGTCGGCACGTTCTTTTCAATCGGGGGACAGATGTTTCGCAATCGCCACTTTGTCAGGTCAGCGCTGCTGGCTTCCGCTGCACTCATTCCGGCACACGGGTTTGCCCAAGACGCAGGCACGGGCGGGGCAACACGCCTTGAGGCCATCACCGTCACGGGCAACTGGCTGGAGGAGCCGAACAAGGAAAAGATGCTGAAGCATCCCGGGGCCCGCACGATCGTCGACAAAGAAGAGTTCGAGGAGCGGGGCGCGATGGATGTTCGCGACGCGCTCAACCAGATTCCGGGCGTGCAAGTGCAGGAAAGCAATGGTACAGGCGGCAGCGACGTTTCGCTGAACCTTGGCGTGCGTGGCCTTACCTCCAGGCTTTCGCCGCGCTCCACGGTGCTGATGGACGGTATCCCTCTGTCCTATGCGCCTTACGGCCAGCCGCAATTGTCGTTGTTCCCCCTCACGCTCGGCAACGTCGAAGCGATCGACGTCGTGCGTGGCGCAGGCTCTGTGCGCTACGGCCCGCAGAATGTCGGCGGCATCATCAATTTCGTCACGCATCCGATCCCGGATGAGTTCACCGCCCGGATTTCCTCCGGTGCCGAGGCCAATGGCGGCGTGAAGGCGACTCCCAGCCTGTTCGTCGGCGGCACCAACGACGACGGGCTAGGTGCAGCACTACTTTACTCCGGCATTCACGGCGAAGGCTATCGCGACGACAACGACCGAACCGACATCGACGACCTGATCCTCAAGGGGAAGTATGAGCTCACGGACACCGACACCATTGGCCTGCAGTACCACCACTATAGCGGCGAGGGCCGCATGCCCGGCGGCCTTACGACTGCGGAGTATGCCGAGGACCCCTTCCAGTCGACGCGTCGCTATGACGAGTTCAGTGGACGCCGCAACGACATCTCGCTGCGCTATCAGCATGACGACGGGGAGAACAATTTCGAAGTGCTCGGCTACTATGTGAACTCCTTCCGCGGAAGCCACGTCGAACAGCAGGGCACTGGCAGCAATGCAGGCCGATACCGCCTGACGTCCGCTCCGCGCGATTACGAGTATTTCGGCATCGAGCCACGCTACTCGCGCCTTTTCGAGCTCGGAGACACCACGCACGAAGTAACGGTCGGCTATCGCTACCTCTGGGAGGAGAGTTCCGAAGTCGCTGCGCGGACAGGCTTCTACACGCGCGCTTCCGGTATCAATCCATACGATCTGCCGATGAACACCTACCAGACGAGCGAGGGCGGCACGACGGCGCATGCCGTTTACATCGATGACAAGATCGGCATCGGAAACTGGACCATCACGCCCGGCATCCGCTACGAGATGATCAGCACAGACAATACGGTCACGGATCTTGCCGGCGGCGTGGTGACAGGCAAACGATCACCTGAAATCAATGCTAGCGAGCTTCTCCCCACACTCTCTGTTGCCTATCAGGTCAATGACGTGTGGAGCGTCTTTGCCAATGCCGGGGTTTCCTTCGGGCCGCAGCAATACAGCCACCTGGCGTCGACCACGGACGGCCTGCATCCGGAAAAGGCAAAGACCTACGAAATAGGCACCCACTACGAAGGCGATGCCCTGAGTGGCGAGTTGACCGCCTTCTTCATCGATTTCGACCAGGAACTCTATCTGAGCCGCAACATCGTCGGCGAGGGGCTATGGACCGATCTCGGCGCCACCAAGCACCAGGGCATCGAAGCGGCGGCCCGTTATGATCTGGGCAGCCTCAGCAACACGCTCGACGGCCTGTCGCTCTACGCGAACTACACCTATACCGAGGCCACCTACGAAGCCGGGCCCTTCGCAGGCCGCGACCTTCCTTTCTATTCCCGTCATTTCGGCACGATCGGTGCGAGCTACCGCTACGAGGACTGGCTGTTCAACGCCGATCTGTCGGCCCAGTCGAAGCAGCGGTCGCCTGGCAATGCCGTCGAGGGTGCGACCTACGTGGAGGAAGAGGATGCGACCGGGCGTCTCGGCGACATCCCGGGATACGGAACGGTGAACCTCCGACTGGCCTACCAGCCAGAAGGCAAAGAAAACGCTCCCAAACTTGCCTTCGGAGTCAAAAACCTTCTCGACAAGGAATACTTTACGCGCTCAACAGACAACAACGGCGGCAAGTTTGTCGGACAGCCGCGGACCTTCTTCGTCAATGCGTCGATCGCGTTCTGATCAACAGCGGTGCGCCGGTCCGGCGCAGCAAGACCAATATGGAGCCGGATAGCCCAATGAGCAGCCTGACCCGCCGCGCCTTCAGCCTCGCCGTCGTGATTGCGGCCGTCACCGCGGCCTCCTTTGCCAAGGCCGGGGACGGACCACGTACCATCGAGCATCGGCTCGGCACCACGGAGCTTGGCGGCAAGCCGCATAGGGTCGTCGCGCTGGAGTTCTCCTTCGTCCAGGCACTCGATGCGCTTGGTGTCGTGCCGGTCGGCATTGCCGACGACAACCAGCCGAAGCGCATCGAGCAACTGCTTGGCAAGACGATCGAATACGCCTCCGTCGGAACTCGCCTGGAGCCCAATCTCGAACTGATCAGCAGCCTTGCGCCGGACCTGATCATCGCCGACGAAATCCGGCATTCGGCCATCTACCAGCAGCTTGGTTCCATCGCCCCGACCATCGTGCTCAACAGCTGGGAAGGGGACTATGAAACCATCAAGACCTCAGTCGTCACCATCGCCGATGCTCTTGGAGACCGGGCGCGGGGCGAACAGACGATCGCCGATCACGAGTCGCGCATTGCCACCCTCGTTGCCCGCATTCCCAAAGGTGAACAGCGGCGGATACTGCTCGCGGTCGCCACGCCGGATTCCATGAGCCTGCACACGTCCGCTTCGTTCACAGGCTCTGTCTTCAAAGCAATGGGGCTGACGCCCGCGATCGATTCGAGCGATGCCGTTGAAAGCGGCGCGGGCCTGGAGCGACTTGTCTCGGTCGCTCCAGATATTCTGCTGGTCGCCACCGATCCGGGCGGTACCGTCCTCGACCAGTGGCAGGACAATGCCGTGTGGAATGCCATCCCCGCCGTCAAAAACAAGATGGTGTTCGAGGTCGATCGCAATCAGTTCGCACGGTTCCGCGGTCTCAAAACTGCGGAGATGATCGCCGGCGAAATTCTTGCCAAGGTCTATGATGCCAACTGAGCGCCGCTCGGCGATGACGGAGAGCGAATGAACGACCGCGCGCGCCATCCCGTGCTGATCGCGGCGCTCGGTCTGGTCCTCCTGGCTGGCGTTCTGGCTGCAGGTGTTTCGTTCGGCGTGTCCGGGCTTTCCGTCGGGCACGCCTTGCAGCTGCTGTTTTTTCCGGATGCTTCGCCCGAAAGCGCGCTCGTTTGGGACGTCCGTCTGCCGCGGGCCTTGCTGGCCATGCTCGTCGGAGCAAACCTCGCGATCGCTGGCGTGCTGATCCAGACTCTGACCCGAAACCCTCTGGCTTCGCCGCAAACTTTCGGTATCAACGCCGGTGCCTCGCTCGCCATCGTCGCCTGTCTCATCGCCTTTCCTTCGCTCAAGGGGGCGGGCACTGTCGGGCCTGCTTTTGCCGGCGCCGCGGCGGTCGGCCTCGCCATGTGGGCGCTGTCGATATCCGGGGTAATGAACGAATTGAAGCTGGCACTTGCCGGTGTCTCCATTCAGCTAGTGCTGTCGGCCCTCGTCCAGGCGATCCTGATCGCCAACAATGCCGCGCAGGACATCGTCTACTGGCTGGCAGGTTCTCTGAGCGCCGCGCAATGGCCGAAGGTCTCGCTGATCCTGCCCTTCACCCTCGTTGGCGGAGGCGTTGCTCTCACGGGCGCGCGGCATTTCAGTGTTCTGGCCCTCGATCAGACGACGGGCCTCTCGCTCGGGCAAAATGCCAAGCGTACCGGTGGCGTCGCCGCTATCCTGATTGTCTTGCTCGCGGGATCGGCCGTGGCCGTATGCGGACCGATCGGTTTTATCGGGCTTCTCGTTCCGCATATCGTTCGCCGACTTGCGGGCGGGGATATCGCGGTCATCCTTGTGCTTTCTGCCATCGTCGGACCGCTGCTGCTTGGCGCGGCAGATCTTTTCGGCCGCATCGTCGTCTTCCCCGCTGAAATGCCTGCGGGTGTCGTCACGGCGCTCATCGGGGCTCCGGCCTTCCTGCTCATCCTCTACGGCAAGAGGACCCGATGAAGGATGCGCGCGAACACCGCGAAGGTCGGCGTGCCGCATTCGTCTGCGTCTTAATTCTGTTGCTCCTTTGCCTAGTGTCGCTGCTCGGCATGGTGATCGGTGCCGTCAAGCTGAGCGTCGGCGATGTGATGGCCGCTTTCGGCGGCGGCAAAAATGCCTTCATCGTCATGGAATACCGCCTGCCGCGCGTCGCGATCAGCATCCTGGCCGGAGCCGCCTTCGGTCTTGCCGGCGTCTTCCTCCAAGGGGCGCTGCGCAATCCGCTCGCCTCTCCCGACGTAGTCGGCATTACCAAATGGGCAGGGCTCGGCGCCTTCTCGGCTGGGCTGATGACCCCTCCTGCCTGGTCCGCATGGGCGATCCCGCTTGGTGTGATGGCCGGGGCCCTTTTCGGAGCGCTCGCCCTGCTTGTGATCGGCCGACGGTTCGGTGGCAGCACCACGGTGCTTGCGTTGACGGGCGTCGCGCTTGGCATGTTCGCGCAGGCGCTGATCCAGTATGCCATGGTCCTCTTCCCCAGCCGGGCGGAACAGTCGATGGTTTGGCTCGCCGGAAGCGTCTACGGCAGCACCGGAGCGGATGTCTCAGCACTTTCGCTCTGGCTTCTCCTATGCCTGCCGTTCGTGTTGATTGCTGCCGGCCGGTTGGACGCGGGTGGCTTCGGTGACGATACGTTGACAAGCATCGGACTTGCGCCGTCGCTGCTTCGCGGCGGGCTGATCCTTGTTTCGGTTCTGCTCGCCGGTGGCGCCGTCGCGGCCGTCGGCAGCATGGGTTTCCTCGGGCTGCTCGCGCCGCACGCGGCTCGTCTGGTGGTCGGAGCGCGGAGCCGATACCTGATTCCCGCAAGCGCCCTTCTCGGGGCACTGGCGTTATCGATCGCCGATCTGGCCGGACGCGTCGTTGCGCTTCCCAACGAGATTCCGGCTGGCATCGTCGCAGCCGTCATCGGTGGTCCCTACCTCGTCTTCCTGTTGTTGAAGGAGAAGAGCCGAAATGATTGAGCAACATCCCGCGCGACTCTACTGCCGGAACCTCACGGTCGGCTACGGCCAGGCGACGGTCCTTAAGGATGTCGACGTCACCATCCCGGACGGCCGGATCACGGCGCTGATCGGCGCCAACGGCAGCGGCAAGTCGACGCTCCTGCGTACGCTCGCCCGCGTCATCCGACCTTCGGGCGGAACGGTCTATCTCGACGGCCAGTCGATCGCAGCTTTGCCCAACCGGACGATCGCTCGAACGTTGGCGCTCTTGCCGCAGAACCCGGTTTCGCCTGACGGCCTCACCGTGCGCCAGCTATGCCGCTTCGGTCGCCACCCGCATCGCCATCTCCTCTCCAGACTTTCAAAGCGTGACGAGGAGATCATCGAGCAGGCGCTGGCCATCACCGATCTCCTGCCGCTCGCCAACACGGATCTTTCCCGTCTTTCCGGTGGTCAACGTCAGCGGGCGTGGATCACCATGGCGCTCGTTCAGGAAACGCCGCTCCTGCTGCTCGATGAGCCGACGACCTATCTCGATATCGCGCACCAGCTGGAGGTGCTCGAGGTCCTAAGATCGCTGAACAGGGAGCAGGAGCGGACGATCGTCATGGTGGTCCATGACCTGAACCACGCGGCGCACTATGCCGACCATGTCATTGCGGTCGTGGACGGGGGCATCCACGCGGCCGGGCCGTCGGCTGAGATCCTGACGCCTGAGCTAATTAGGGCCGTATTCGGGGTGCAAGCCATGGTCATCCCGCATCCGGTGGAAGGCAGCCCGCTCTGCATACCCTTGGTGCGGCTCGCCAAAGGGACAGCGTAACCCACAACGGACGCACTGTTTATGCAATCGCCGCCTTAAGCTCAGGTCCTTGTACCGGTCGGACCAACCCCGTGCTCACTACAATTTGTCTCAAAGTCTTGGCCAAGGCGGCGAATTCCCGAGCGTGGGGGTCACTGCGCCTCCACGCAAGTACGATAGTTCGACTGTTGTCCGCGCCGGAAACAGGCAAATAGTCGACAGGATCGCTTCTGCCTGCCGCGAGCGCGGGGACGATCGTGCAACCTTCGCCAGCAGCGACCATGTATTTCAATGTCTCTAGACTCGTTGCGTGCCGCTTTCCGCGTTTGAGAGTCGAACAAGCTGCTAACGCTTGGCCCTGAAGACAATGCGCATCATCAAGAAGCATAAGGTCGTAAACCCTCGGCTTATCCGACTTTGGCACAGCAAGCATAAAAGGCTCTTCGAACAACATTTCGCTTGATAGGAGCGGTTCGTCGAAGGGAAATGACAAAAGGACACCGTCCACGGACCCCGAAAGTAGCTTACGTATTAAATCGTGGGTGAAACCTTCCTCCAGTCCGAGACTTAGCTCAGGGTAGAGTTGACGTACCTGGGGGAGCACAAGGGGAAAAATGTACGGGCCGAGCGTGGAAATTGCTCCTAGCCTTAGTGCACCTCCGAACTGAAGGTTGGACTGTTCGGCAAGATTGATTAATTTGCCGGCCTCTGCCAGCACTCGCCTTGCTTGCTCAACAAAACGTTGTCCTTCTCGAGTGAGAAAGACCCGCCTTGTCGTGCGTTCAAAAACAGTGATCTTGATGCTGCCCTCAAGCTTCTTGATCTGTGCGGAGAGCGACGGTGGGGCTACACGACATTGCTTGGCTGCGCCGATAAAGCTGCCGTTGTCAGCAACTGCAACGACGTACTCAAGGTCCCTCAGCGAAAGATAGTTTACATTGGTCATGAAAAGCCACCGGGTCGTGGCCGACACAAGCCACGCCGCACCATTTCTGTGAGATCGCTATAACAGTCACGTCGTCTCGTAGCATCGTCGGTAGCGCATGTTGGCTGAAATCCGGGTCGGTTTGGCAGGATTCCTCCTGCAGCCCTGCAAACTCAGATGCCTCGGAGCCAAACGGTAGCTTACGAAAAGAAATCGTCGGGGGACTCCCCCGACGATCCAGCCTTCGTTATGACCCAACGCTTCAAAGTCCGTTCAGGCGCTTCAGTGCCTCTGCTACACCTCGCCCGTACTCAGGATCGGCTTTTGAGCAGTTCTCGATATGACGGTTCTTGACCTCTGTCCTAGCATCGCCCATTGCGCGAGCCGTGTTGTCGAACAACGCCTGCTTTTGTGCCGATGACATCGAACGGAACAGATCCCCAGGCTGCTGGTAATGATCCTCGTCTACCCTGTGGTCCCAGTGGTCGGCGGCTCCATTGATTTCAAGCGGTGGCTCATTCAAAAACGATTGATCGCGCCACTCGCCCTTGCTGTTCGGCCAATACGACGGCGTGCCCCCAAGATTTCCATCGGTCCGCATCGCGCCATCCCGGTGGTAGCTGTGATAGGGACATTTTGGCGCGTTGACGGGAATTTGGTGATGGTTCACGCCCAATCGGTATCGAGCGGCATCGCCATAAGAGAACAGACGGGCTTGTAGCATCTTGTCAGGCGAGAAGCTAACACCTGGCACCACATTGGCTGGTGTGAATGCAGCTTGTTCTATTTCGGCGAAAACATTCTCTGGATTCCGATTGAGTTCGAAAATGCCGACTTCGTGCAGCGGAAACTGCTTCTTCGACCACACCTTCGTCAAATCGAAGGGATTGAACGGGTAATCTTTCGCATCTTCGTCGGTCATCACTTGGATGTACATTTTCCAGCGCGGGAATTCACCACGCTCGATGCTCTCGTAGAGGTCTCGATGGTGGGATTCACGGTCTCGGCCGATGACATCGGCTGCAGCTGCATCAGTTAAGTTTTCGATGCCTTGCTGTGTCCGAAAATGGAATTTGACCCATGTGCGTCGGTTCTCAGCGTTGATGAAGCTGAAAGTGTGGCTTCCGAAACCGTGCATGTGCCGATAGGATCGCGGAATTCCGCGCTCGCTCATTACGATTGTCACTTGATGGAGCGCTTCCGGAAGAAGCGACCAGAAGTCCCAATTGTTATCCGCCGACCTCATGCCCGTTCGCGGATCGCGTTTGACGGCGTGATTGAGGTCCGGGAAGCGCAGAGGGTCGCGGAAGAAAAAGACTGGAGTATTGTTGCCGACGACATCCCAATTGCCTTCCTCCGTGTAGAAGCGGAGGGCAAAGCCGCGAATGTCGCGCTCGGCATCAGCGGCGCCCCGTTCGCCTGCAACGGTGGAGAACCGGGCCAAGACCGGTGTCTGCTTGCCGATCTCAGAAAATAGCTTGGCCCGAGTGTAACCGGTCACATCCTTGGTGACGGTGAACGTACCGTGTGCGCCGGCGCCTTTGGCATGCATGCGCCGTTCGGGGATAACTTCGCGATCGAAATGCGCGAGCTTTTCAATGAGCCAAATGTCCTGCAATAACGCTGGGCCCCGAGGACCGGCGGTCTGGATATTCACATTGTCGCTGACAGGGGCGCCGTTGGCATAGGTCAGCGGCGGTCGCATTTCTTCGGTCTTCATAGTGTGCTCCGTTTCGATTTCGCAAACCGTGCCACCAATCCGATCGATTTAAAATGATAACAAAACTACTTGATTATGAGGTAATCCGTCACAATCGAATTCTGACGGCGTTTGGCGGATTTCCAGCCCTAGTTGGCAGGTAAAGGGCGCCCACGCGAGTTGCTTGAGGATCGCGAGCCGTCGATCCTATTGTCAGCGGCTTGATCGTCGCTTCGGCACAAAAGTGCCGCCACCCTTTAAGTGATGAGGTAAACCCATGAATAACGAGCCGAAGGTAGTTGCTGGCATTAAGGTTCCTGACAGCGCGATGGCGAAAGCGGCAACGGAGCTGGTCCGGGACACGGAAACGGATCTTCTTTTCCACCATTCCAGCCGCGTTTTCTTGTTCGGTGCTCTAACAGGAGAACGCAAACGACTCAAATACGACCCCGAGCTTCTGTACATCGGTGCGATGTTCCACGACATGGGCATCATGGATCAATATGCCAGTGACCACGATCGATTTGAAGTCGATGGAGCCAACGCAGCACGCGACTTCCTATCAGCCTATGACGTTACCGAGCGCGATGTTGATGATGTCTGGGACTCGATTGCACTCCATACAACTCCGGGGATCCCTCAGCACAAGCGCCCGACCGTTGCGCTCGTGACCGCGGGTGTCGAAATGGACGTGCTCGGCATCGCGTATGATGAGTTCACCGAGGCGCAGCGTCAGGAAGTATGCGCCTGCCATCCGCGTGGCCTGAAGTTCAAGCACGGCATCGTATCATCGTTTTGCCTGGGCACGATCCGCAAACCGGAGACGACGTTCGGCAACGTCAAAGCGGACGTCCTCAGTTACATGGATCCAACCTACAAGCGCGAGAACTTCGTCGATATGATTTTGAACTCGAAGTGGGAAAGCTGATCTGCAATCTCAGCGGATCAGGAATTGATCTCGATACTGAGTTGGAAGCAGGCCAAGTCGCCTGAGGAAAACCTCTCGCATACGCTTCGGATTGCCAAATCCACATTCGTGGGCGATGACTTTCAGTGGCTTTCCGCTTCCCTCTAACATTGCGCGCGCCGCGTCGAGGCGCGCGCTTTCGACAAATTGCGCCGGCGTCGATCCTGTAGCCGCGACGAACGCTCTCGCGAAATTACGCTCACTCATCGAGCTGGCGGAAGCCAGCTGTGCCACGGAAAGCTGGCGGCTTAGATTTGCCATTACGTAAGCGGTCACGCTTGCAATTGGCGAGCTGGGGTCCGAGGTTACCTCGATATACGGACTGAACTGCGACTGGCCGCCCTGTCGCTGCGCTACTACGACCATCCGTTTCGCGACCGCCAGGGATACTGCGGGTCCATGGTCGTCTCGTACTAAAGCCAAGGCTAAATCAATTCCCGCCGTGACTCCAGCCGATGTCACGAGCGGGCCGTCTCGCAGGTAGATTCGGTCGAAGTCAACATCAGCGGCCGGAAAGCGGTTCGCCAGGTGTCGGGCATTCTGCCAGTGTGTCGTGACCTTGCGCCGATCAAGGAGCCCCGCTGCTCCCAGCAAAAAAGCGCCGGTGCATACGGAGCCATACACAGCGCTCCGCGAGGCCAGACGTCGCACGCAATGCACAAGTTCTTGAGCAGGTTCTCGGGTGGGAAGCGATGGCCCTCCTGGGACGAGGAACAAGTCGAAGGGGCCTTGAGCTTGTCCATACGAGAGGTTGGAGCCTAGGATCATCCCGTTCGAGGCATGGACCTGGCAATTCTCTGGCCCTATTAGACAAATCGTGTAGCCAGCGCTCTCTTCAACGAATCCGTTTGCTTCAGCGAAGACATCGAGCGGACCGGACACATCGAGGGATTGGACACCATCGAAGACGAGCATTCCAATACTCTTGGTCAATGCAATACCCCAAATTCGGAAATGCGCATCTCGGTGTTGCTCGTTACTTCGGCACGAACAAGGTCTCATATGCAATCAGTTACGACGTGCCAACAAATTTCTGAATCTTAAGGTTCTCCGAGGACGCCACGGAATGCAGGACCCCACGCTCTTTAATGTTGCGCAGCAAATTGGGATGCGAGCCACCGCGCAGAGATGGCTGTCGGGTTGGGTTGGCCCCGTTAAGTTTTGGCCCGAGACAACGAATAACTGCTCGGCTGAGATCTGCGCCACCCTGGCAGGCCTCCTATCGGGAAGCATCCCGACGGCAAAAAAGACGCCGAGCAATTTGCACGGAGCTCGTTCAGATTCTCAATATGATTATCTTCCCGTTCGCATGGGAGTTTTGATTCCGCCATTGCTAGCCAAGCCTTCAGAAACGATGGGAGCAGCAAATGGCGACTGATAGCACCTTGAAGAAGTATGATACGCTGATTGTCGGTTCGGGTCCGGGCGGTTACATTGCCGCTATCCGTGCAGCGCAACTTGGGATGAAAGTCGCGATCGTGGAACGCGAGCATCTCGGGGGAATTTGCTCGAATTGGGGATGTATTCCGACCAAGGCGCTCCTGCGCTCATCAGAGATCTTCCAGTACGCCAAGAACTGTGCCGAGTTTGGTCTCGAATTTGATGGATCGATCACACCAAACCTCTCGAAAATTATTGCGCGCTCTCGTGGCATCGCCCACCGCATGAATAACGGTGTCGGGTTCCTTCTAAAAAAGAATAAGGTTGATGTTATTTGGGGAGAAGCAAGGCTGACAGCCCCTGGAGAAATTGTTGTTGTCGGGAACGCTAGGAATCCAGTTGAGCCAGTCGGCCCCGTACCTCGGCAAACGCTGGGTGCCGGCACGTACTCCGCCAAGCATATCATCGTTGCCACCGGTGCCCGTCCCCGCGCGTTGCCCGGCATTGAGCCGGACGGCCGCCTGATTTGGACCTACTTCGACGCACTGAAGCCTGACTCGTTACCCAAATCACTTATCGTAATAGGGTCAGGTGCGATCGGGATCGAATTCGCCAACTTCTACTGCGCTATGGGCACGCACGTGACAGTCGTTGAAATGATGGACCAGATTCTGCCGGCGGAAGACGCCGAGATAGCTACTCTGGCGAAAAAGCAATTCGAGCGTGCTGGCACTGAATTCCTCCTCGGAGCAAAGGTCGTCCATGTCGACAAAGGGGCGGTGTCCGTGACCGCTACCATCCAAAAAGGGGACGGAACGACTGTCGAGATCACAGCCGATAGAGTGCTGTCTGCAGTCGGGGTTCAAGCAAACATCGAAAATATCGGCCTTGAAGCTCTGGGCGTGAAGACCGACCGCGGTTTCGTTGTGACGGATGGGTACGGCAACACGAATGTACCGGGAGTATACGCGATCGGCGATGTGGCTGGCCCTCCGCTGCTCGCGCACAAGGCGGAACATGAAGCGGTGCTATGCGTGGAAAAGATCGCGGGACTTCCGAACCTTCATCCGATCGACAGGAAGAAAATCCCTGGGTGTACCTACAGCCACCCGCAAATTGCCTCGGTGGGTCTTACGGAAGCCAAGGCGAGAGAGCAGGGACACGATGTTGCTGTCGGCCGCTTCCCATTCGTGGGGAACGGAAAAGCGATCGCACTCGGTGAAGATCAAGGCCTTGTCAAAACCATTTTCGATAAGGTGACCGGCGAACTCCTGGGTGCCCATCTGGTTGGCGCCGATGTCACCGAACTCATACAAGGATTTGTAGTAGCCATGAACTTGGAGACGACGGAAGAAGAGCTTTTTCATATGGTGTTTCCTCATCCGACGATTTCGGAAACGCTCAAGGAAAGTGTGCTGGACGCGTACGGACGTGCTCTCAATTCATAAAAACCATCTGACGGCGCCGGTGCCCCCGCAAGTCCACAGGCGGGGGCCGCAGCCAACTCTTACCTCAGGCGGCTTTGCTTTCGTCAATTAAATGCGACATATCCGGCCCGACTGGGACGATGCCTGAAGGATTGAGCGCCTTTATTGAGTAGTATCCTCGTTTTATCTGTTCGAAGTCGACCGCCGATCGGACATCGGGATTTGACAATATCCGCCGAACATACGTCGTGAGCATTGCGAAATCAGACATGGGCCGAATGTTACATTTGAATAAGCCATGGTAGACGCAATCAAATCGAACGAGCGTTACGAACAGGCGAATGTCGCATTCCGTGAGTTGGTTTCCGAAAAGAAAGGGTCCCCCAAACGTTAATCGGGCCTCGAGTTCCTCGAGAGAGTTAAAGATATCTTCGCAGGCTGCATTGTAGTCAGCCTGGGTAGTTGCATACCCGGCTCTGTAGACGCCAAAGTTCAGGCTATGGTGTAAATCAGTAGCAAGTTGATCGATCTCTGCACGAAACTCGGCGGGATAGAGATCCACCTTGAGATCCCCGAAATTCTTGAATCCGGTGGTAAACATCCGCATTATGTCGGCCGATTCAGTGCTGACGATCTTTCGGCGCTTCTTATCCCACAAAACCGGAACGGTGGCCCTTCCCGAATACGATGAGTCCGACATAGTATAAATTTCGTGAAGGTGCTCTTTGCCATTTATGCTGTCGGCTCCAGGCGCAAACCTCCAGCCTTGGGGAGTAAGTTCAGATTCAACATAGCTCACCGAGACACACTGCAGTTTCCGAAGGTTTCGTGCGATCAACGCTCTAGTCGCAAAAGGACACAAGAGTGCCACGTACAGATGGTACCGTTCAGGCTCGGCTTGATAGCCACGGTCCCCGACCGGCCCGGCTTCGCCGTCCTCAGTGATCCAGTTGCGAATGCCGCTTGTTGCTTTTGGCGTCTTCTTCGTTACCCAGGCTGGATGCCAATCGCCCTGCCACTTTCCATTGACTAGCATTTCTTCCCTTTCCGAAAATGAAATGGGGACTACTCAGTAGTACCCTGCGTTTCGCATCACTTGGTCGATTTCGGTTTGAGAGCGTGCGAGCGCTTCACGATCCGTGATGTCGCCCGATAGCGCTGCGAATATCAAATCTCCAAGAATTCTCTCAATGAGCGCGTACTCGGGGATCGGAGGGCGTGGCCACCTGTGAAGCTTGTTTTGCTTTGCTAATCTGTCGACCATTCTCACTATCGGGGTAGTCGCGGCCGCTTCTGGATCGGCTGCAACGCTGAAGCGAGGCGCTACCGGAAATCCATTCTTCACGTGTTCCTTCATCGCAGCCGGCGAGGTCATCCATGAGATTGCGTCAAACGCCAGTTGCGCACGCTCAGGCGAGACGTTTTTCGGTATCGCAAGCAAAAACCCCCCCACCGGACTGAGCGTTGGTCCCCGCGAACCGTGAGGAAGAGGAAGGTATTCCACCTTTCGCTTCACGGTTGAGCGGATGTCATACTCGAAGCGTGCCGCCCGCATTGTCCAACAATAGATCATTGCCGCGCTGCCATTCAGGAAGCGCTCCAGGGCACTGTTCCAGTGAGTTTGAAGAATGTCCGGGGGCGAGTATTTTATCAGGCGATGCATATAGGAAAGAGCTTCAAGCCCTTGGACGCTGTCCACGCGCGGGCGATACATTTCCGGGTCTAGGCGGCTGTAGTCCAAAAAAAGCTTGGAAGACGGAACGTTCAAAACCCCTCCTCCGCAACATGCCATGAAGAACATGAAGCTTGAGGCGACAGGCATCCCCCGCGCAGCATCCCAAACGATCCCCGAAATCCCGCGCTTTGGCTGATGCAACTTTGCAGCCGCCTCCAAAACCTTTTCGAAACTCCCAGGTGTTGGGAGGTTATGCTCGTCAAAAAGATCCTTGCGTATATTCAACGTTTCAATCGTCGAATAGATTGGCACTCCGAATTGCATTTCGGACCACGTACCGGTGGCCCAGATGTCGGGGTGGAAGTCGAGTTGGTTTATCCCGCTGTCTTTGATGAGATCGTCCAAGGGCCGAACGATGGACTTGTGCGACATTTCTCCCAACCACGGAACGTTTATGGCGACTATGTCGTACGAACTTTCCGCTTGGGCTGAATTCTCAAGGATTTCTTCGCGGAGCGCCGGTAGTCGAAGGAACTTAAAGTTGCTTCGCGCGGACAAGCCGCTGCGAAAGTCTGTCCACATGTGTGACATGGATGCGAAGTAATTATCATCATGCAACAAAAAGCGGATACTTCCTTCCTTCTCACTCCTGTTCTCGATAAGTTTAAGCGGGGGGATCACCTGTCCCTCCATGTACGAGCCACCAAAGTAATATTCTTCGGGATCCGTGCTCGACCTCACTCCTAAACCAAAGGTCGCTGCTAAAAGCACCTTGATCTTAGAGGCGTAGTTCGAGAAGTCGTCTCTTAGGCACTGGCTCGGTTTGAGGACGTACGAGCTTCCATATTGGCGTTTCGGTACTTCAAGTATCACGCCTTCCTCAATCAGCTGACTTATTTTGCGCATTGCACTTGGGAACGGAATATTGGCGGATTGCGCCAAAGTCGACTTCGTAATTGCTTCGCCTTTGAGGGTGGCTTTCATCAGACAGAGGAGGATGTTCCAATAAGCATCAGGCCGGGCCAGTCCGATCCCCTCGTCATAAGGGGCTCGGATCTTCTCCAGGAAGGAAATAATTCTTAGTAGCTCATATTCCGTCATAGGCTTCGTCGCTGTGTTTTCCGGCAGCTTAACGCAAGGAGCCCGCAAATATCGAGAAGTTTCGCGGCTACGACTGTACCTGCGGACTGCAACACCGCACTCCGGGAGCGAGACCTTAAAGGATTGATTTTTCGCCGATCTCTTTGAGTAAGAGGAGGGGGCCACTGGGTCGGCTAACCGGCCTCACTATCGCCAGGAGGCAATAAGGCGCCGGATCTTGTTCAAGCAGGTCTTGGCACGCACTGCTGTAAGTATTTCCCTCACGTCGCTTCAGGCTGGCCATTGCTATCCTCCTGGTCTTGCAAACATTGAATCTGGCGTGCCAGGCGGCGCCTTTGAAGCCGCAATCCTCTCAAAATGAGATTCGAGCATGACAGCGATGGTCGCCGACGTGCTGTGAGGCAAATTTCTATGGGAGCACTAGCCGAGTTGGAATGCGCCGGGAGCCTTGGAGGGCGAGTTGCAAATCAACGTGACTGAACAGGCATGTCTGACGGTCGCCAGGGCGCGAAACAGCACGGGTTGCTGCCACCTACGACGGAGAAGTGCCGGGAACAACTTCGGGGGAAACGTGCCTCCCGTCGGATGATGGATACGAATTTTCGTCCGCAAACTTCGTCAGCGTACAGCGCCCTTCCTTGTTGATCATCATACGAGAAGAAGCGCGTTGTCCAGGATTATCATTTTGAGAAAATTCAGCGCTGCCAGGCGCGCAGAGGGTTGGCATGATCATTGCGACAACGCGGATGGACAAGATGGCTGCGAAAAAAACTGCTGGACCCCTGACACTTCAAAACGACGATTTGGACCTTGAAACCCGGATGGAACTATTCCGTCTCCAGGTCGAGATAAGGGTATGCGAAAAGAAGGCGAATGACCTGTTTTTCCAGAACCTCATCAAGGGAACAAGTCATCTTTCGCTTGGGCAAGAAGCGATAGCGGCGGGTGTCGCTACCGCAATGAGGCCGGGTGACAAATCATTTTGTACATACCGCGGTCATGCGCACACGCTGGCGCGCGGCGTGCCGATGGAGAAAGTGCTTGGCGAGTTGATGCTCCGCGACAATGGACTCATGCGGGGCAAAGGCGGGTCGATGCACCTGACCTCAGTTGAGCATGGGGTCATGGGGTCGTATGCAATCATCGGCGCGCATCTGCCGATCGCTTGTGGCGCGGCTTGGAGAGCCCAATACCTGGGCGACGATGATGTTTCGGTCTGCTTCTTTGGAGATGGCACCACCAATATCGGCGCGTTCCATGAAGCCCTAAATTTTGCCGCGATATGGAAGCTTCCTGTCGTGTTCATTTGTGAGAATAACCTCTATATGGAGTACACCCCGATCGCGGATGTCACGGCGGTTGAGTACCCGGCAGCCGACCGCGCATCAGCTTATGGTCTCGAGCGCATTATTGTCGACGGAAACGACGCGGACGCTGTCTTTAGAGTCGCGCAGTCCGCGTTCGACAAGGCGCGTGCGGGAGACGGTCCCTCGCTGATTGAGTGCCTTACCTATAGGCATTCCGGCCATTCTCGCGCAGATCCAGCAAAGTATCGGCCTGAAGGAGAGCTTGAGCAATGGCTGGAGCGAGATCCGATCAAAATTTACCGCGATCGTCTGCGCGAGTTTGGTGTTTCCGATCAACAACTTGAAGCGATTGAGGCAGAAGCGAAAAGGAAAGTCGAAGCCGCCACCGAAGTGTGCAAGGCATCTCCTCCTGCGCCAACTGAGCTTCTTACGGCAGACGTTTATGCAAATGGAGGATGGGAATGGCGGAACTAACGTATCGTGACGCTGTTGCGCGGGGCATCGCGCAAGAGATGGAAAGGGACCGCAACGTCGTCTTTCTCGGTGAAGATATCGCAAAAGCGGGGGGCGTATTCAAGGCGACGGTGGGTCTCTATGACAAGTTCGGCCCAACAAGGGTAAGGGACACGCCAATCTCAGAACAGGCAATCCTGGGTGCGGCGATGGGCGCCGCGATGACAGGATTGCGGCCAATAGCCGAGATCATGTTTGCCGACTTTGCAGCAGTTTGCTTTGACTATATTGCGAATGAGTTTCCAAAACTGCGCTACATGACGAACGGCCAGCTAGGGTGTCCGCTTGTCGTTCGAACAGGAAACGGCGGGGGGGCACGCTTCGGCGCGCAGCATTCGCAATCCATCGAAAATTGGACAATGATGATCCCCGGCCTGAAAGTTGTCGCCCCGTCATCGCCAATCGACGTAGTCGGACTACTGGCCGCCGCCGTACGTGACAATGATCCCGTGATATTTCACGAACATAAAGCCCTTTATGCGATAAAGGGCGAAGTTCCAGACGGTGAAATTCTCGACAAACTCGGAACTGCGAAGATCCTCAGATCTGGGCGTGACGCTACGATCCTCGCGCTAGGACTCATGGTTCACAGAGCGATGGAAGCTGCCGAACGCCTCGCAAGAGATCATGGTATCGATTGCGAAGTGATCGATGTCCGGTCGCTGGTTCCCCTTGACACGAACACGATTCTAAATTCGATCTCCAAGACCGGACGCCTCTTTACCGTCGAGGAAAACCCACGACTTTGTGGGTGGGGCGCCGAGATTGCATCTATCGCGGTAGACGAGGTGTTTTGGGATCTCGACGGCCCCATAGTCCGTATCACGACTCCCCACATCCCGTTGCCCGCGGCCGACCATCTTGAAGATCTTGCCCTTCCAAATGCGGACCGGATTGTCGAACGGATTTCGCGCGTCATGAATGGATCACGGCTATGACTAACGACGTTATCATGCCGCAGCTCGGGGAAACCGTTGCGGAAGGCAAGATCCTAACGTGGTTTAAATCCGAAGGTGAGCAGGTCGACGAGGGGGACGTTCTTTTCGAAATCGAAACCGATAAGGTAACGATGGAAGTACAGTCTGTCTCCGCTGGGAAGCTTGGTAAGATACTTGTTCAAGCTGGTGAAACCGCAAAAGTAGGAGCCGTGGTAGCGGTTTTGGGTTTAGACAACCTTCCTCAGTTGCCGGTATCCTCGCAGCAGGCCAGTGACGCTGACCGGGGCCGAGGGGACGCCATTTTGGCGGCGTTTCGCTCACCGTTCGAGGAAGTGTCCAGTCCCCTTGAGGACTTTGGATCATCGAAAGCAGCAAATGGAGTGAAGGCAACTCCACTAGCGAGGCGTTTGATAGCCCAAAACAGTTTGGACCTCGATACGTTGGCTAAGGCTGTAGCCGAACAGGGCCGAGGAAAAGTAACACGTAACGACGTAGCACAAGCATTGGCCAGCCGCGACGCTGTCGGGGCGCGTACCAACGACAAACCGGAGGCTGTTCAGAGCCCGGCGACGCAGCCAAAGGTGCCCAACTCGGCGGAAGGGCGGCCTCTTGTTCAATTGAACTCTATTAGAAAGCGGACCGGCGCACGACTTCAACAGAATTGGCAGACCATACCGCATGTCTTCCAGGCGATTGAAGTAGACTTCACGAGAGTGGACGCCGTTCGAGCCGCGCAAAAAGCGAACTTCAAGAAAGAGTTCGGGCATAATCTGACATTCCTGCCATTTATCGCTCGTGCAGTCTGCATCACCCTACGGGAATTTCCTTGGGTGAACGCGGAGTTTGTTGGAGATGCGCTCGCTCTAAATCAAGAGGTAAATCTTGGCATTGCGGTCGATCTGGGACATGACGGGCTTGTCGTACCAGTCGTTCGCGGCGCGGATGATTTAACGACTCCCGGTTTGGCAAAAGCGATCGGAAAGCAGATCGAAAAAGCTCGAGCCGGAAAGCTGACCACTGGCGATTTGTCGGGAGGAACCTACTCCATCTCGAACAACGGCGCATTCGGAACCAACTTCACCGCACCGATCATTAATGCACCGCAAGTCGCGATATTGTCGACAGACGCAATCAAAATGCGCCCCTCAGTTGTTGAAACCGAACAAGGGCCGCTCGTAGCGGCTCGCTTGTCGGGAATGATTGGTCAGAGTTTCGATCATCGGGCGTTCGATGGCGCATATTCCGCGGCATTCCTTTCGCGCTTTAAGACGATCATCGAAAGCCGCGACTGGGCCGCAGACTTTACCTGAATTTCAAGCTGGAGTTCCTTCTGATGAAATACAATCGCCCACACTCGACTGCTGCCTGGGGCCAAATTGCCAAGGACTGGGAGCAGGGCATTGACTACAGTCGTCTATCGAAAGAGCGTCTGGCACGCGCTCAGCAAGCGATTAAGCTTGCCGGCTTGGGGGCTGTGCTGTGCTTCAATTTCGATAATATTCGCTACGTCACCGCAACGCATATCGGCGAATGGGCTCGCGACAAATTCATGCGGTATGCGCTTTGCCCAGCAGAGGGCTCGCCGTTCCTTTGGGATCCCGCTCCACCGGCGAAACGCATATCGTCACCTTGGATAGCCGATAACGTGGCAGCGCCGATTACAACTATGCAGGGTGCGATCCCGCCTCATATGAACGTACAGAGGGAATTTGCGCGGCAGATCAAAAAGGCTCTTGTCCACTATGGCATCGCGAACGAGCCCTTGGGCATTGATGTGATGGAGCTCGGCATGCTGCGCGCGCTCGAAGCAGAGGGGATTGAGGTTGTTGATGGACAACAAGCTCTGCTTGATGCGCGCGAGATCAAAACCAACGACGAAATCGAACTCCTGAAAATGGCCGCCGCGATGGTGGACGCAACCTATGTGGACATCGCGCGCGCCATCCGCCCAGGTACGAAAGAGAACGAGTTAGTGGCCATCGCCAATGACCGTTTGTTCCGGATGGGTTCGGAACGAGTCGAGTGTGTAAATTCCGTTTCAGGCCAACGAGGTCGCCCACATTCGCATACCTTCTCCGATCGCATGATCCAACCCGGCGATATGCTCTTTCTAGATATTATGCATTCGTTCAACGGCTACCGTACGTGCTACTACCGAACCTTCATCTGCGGCGAGCCGAACAACGCTCAGATCGACGCTTATGAAACAGCATCGAAATGGATCAGCGCCTCTATTGATATGATCCGCCCCGGCGTCACCCCGGACGAAGTTGCTGCGGTTTGGCCTGATGCACAAGAGTTCGGCTACCGAGATGAGGCTGAAGCATTCCTGTTGCAGTATGGGCATGGCGTCGGCCTGTCGCTATGGGAAAGGCCAATCTTTTCGAAACGGTTCCGCGGACAGAACACCCCCCTCAAGGAGGGAATGGTTTTTGCCCTCGAAACATGGAAGGGCGCTGAAGATGGCAGCGGCGCAGCCCGTATTGAAGAGGAAGTGGTCGTAACCAAGGACGGCTGCGAAATTATTACCAATTTTCCGTCCGATCGACTCATTTCGTGCGGCTTGCCGGGCTGCGAAGTATTCTGATCCGATGGACCGAGAAGGAAGACGGAGGTGCTATTTTGACCGTGCAACACGATATCACTGCGGCGACAAAACGTATCCCCGTCACCTTGGTTACGGGATTTCTGGGAAGTGGAAAAACGACGCTCATCAACAAAGCGTTGCACGCACCGGAGATGTCCAAGGTTGTCGTAGTCATCAATGAATACGGTGAGGTCGGGCTTGATCACCAATTGGTGGCTTCCAGCGACGACCAAGTCCTGGTGCTGGAAAACGGTTGCTTGTGCTGCACAGTGCGAAGTGACCTCGTCGGAACGCTTAACGGTCTTTATCATGATCGGGCTTCAGGACGTATCCCTTGGTTCGACAGAGTTGTAATTGAAAGTTCTGGTCTTGCCGAGCCCGGGCCGATCCTTCAGGCGTTCTTGTCGGAGCCAACTCTTGATGGACTCTTTCGAGTTGCTTCCGTGGTCACATTAGTGGACGCGGTAAACTGGAAGGATACCTATGAAAGGCATGACGAAGCCGCGCGTCAGGTCGCGTTCGCGGACAAAATCATTATCACCAAAAAGGATCTAGTCGCGCAGCACTTCCGCAAGGAGGATCTCACGCGACAGCTGCGGAAGGTTAACGCCACAGCGGATATATCCTCCATCGCGTGGGAAACCACAAATATCGCAGAACTCCTATCTCAAGAAGGTTTTGATCCATTCAATCCCGACTCGGATCCGCGTCCTTGGCTTCAGATGCAGGATCACCTCGGACACGACCACCACCACGACCATGACCATGACCATGACCATGACCATGACCATGACCATGAGGAGCATTTTCACCTGCATGGAAAGGGCGTGGATAGCTTCGTTCTCCTTCGAGACATTCCCTTCTCCCGAGAAGAGCTCCAATTCTTGCTCGATACGATCACTCAGAACCTTGGGCCCGGGCTCTTGCGCGTAAAGGGCCTCGTGAACATAAGGGAGGAGCCTGGTCGGCCAGCCGTCATCCAAGGCGCGCAACATCTCCTGCATACCATGACGTGGCTCGATCATTGGCCGGACGGCGATCAACGCAGCCGTATTGTCTTCATTACGCAGGGCGTAGTCGGCACGGAGCTTCGGGAAATGGTAGAGACGATTGCTCGGATTAGCGAACGCACCTTTAAGGCGCGGGAGCGCGGCAGAACTCTTTCCTCTTAGGTGGTAACCGGCCCTTGTTATACAGTCGTTGTCCGGGGCCGACGAAATTATGATCGTAACGTGGGAATTCGAGGAGCAATGTGATGCGAATAGGATGGATCGGCCTGGGCAAACTCGGCTTACCAATGGCAAAACGGATTCGCGAAGCGGGTAATACCGTGGTCGTATACGCCCGCAATGCGGCCGGCTGTGAACGAGCAGCCCACCATGGATTTGATTCCGTGAAGGCCATCTCCGCATTATGTCGCGACGTCGAGATTGTTATCTCTTCGATCTATGACGATGATAGTTTGTACGACATAATCGCTTCTACGGGTGGGCTCGCGCAGTCTCTCTCAGCGGATCAAATCTTTATTGATACGAGTACAGTGTCGCCGCTAGCCTCGTCGGAAGTAGCAAAAACGCTTTCCGAGCGAAGCGTTCCGTATTTACGGCTCCCAGTATCCGGTTCCGTCGCAACGGCGGAACGGGGCGAACTGACTGCGATTGGCTCCGGTCCCCAGGCTGCCTTCGACCGAGTGCGTCCCCTCATATCCTCGTTCGCCAGCCGTATATTCTATCTGGGCCCGGAAGAAGAAGCGCGCTACATGAAGTTGTCGCTGAACGCGATGGTTGGGGCCATGGCTCCGCTCCTGGGCGAAGCGCTTAAGTTGTCCGTTGAGGGAGGCGTCACCCTCGCTACCGCGCTTGAGGTTTTCTCGCATAGTGCCGTTTCAACTCCTCTCTTAAACTATAAGAGGTCCATGATCCTAGCGGACAACTATGAACCTGCGTTTAGTCTCGCGGGAATGCTGAAGGATCTCGACATAATCGCCTTAGCCGCTCGTGAGCAAAAGAATTCAGCGCCAATTTTGGCAGCAATTCGCGAGCAATATGCGAAGGCCGTCGATGGTGGAGACGGAGAGAAGGACTTTTTCGTAATCCTTAAACGGACGCTGGATCCGTCGGCGAACTGAACCGAGGTTTAGAAGGGATGCGCGCCCATGCGTCCTCTACTCTGGCGTCAAAACCGCGACAAAAAAGGTGGTGGATCGGTTGCCTTTGCGCGGCTAAGCGCGCGGCAGCAGTAACCGGTCTCGACATATAGGGTACAGTGATAGCGCAGACAGTGTTTGATAGCTCGTAAGCGCCTTCACGATAGTCTGAGACCCGCCGGCGGCTGACTTCCAGTCGGTCGGCGCGGGTGCGCGAAGACTGCACAAGCTTCAGCCGCGCAAGGTAATGCTCGTTTGACTCAATTTACACGACACTACCCCAACGAAGAAGTCAGCTGAGCCGTTTACGAAACGCCGCGTGAAATAACTCGGTTATTCGGCAGAAACCCCGGCTCGTGGGACCCTGCGCAGAATGGCGACAGGCAGATGCTTGTTCCCGACGCACAGTCTGACACAAAAGCTGACGGCGTCGTTTTGCTTAAGTTGTGGAGATTTACAAGAACGCCTTTCTTCATTTTTAAGTTGCGCGATGATGTCGCTTATGGAGGACTGTTGATGATCGATTTCAATAAGCTTTCGCGCCCTAAGACGACTTCTGCGCCGCTAGACCCTTTGGAGATTTTCGCGAAAACTCCCAACCTTAGCAATGCTCCGAACGATCTTTGGAAAGGACAGGCAGAGGCGCTTACGCGTTGGCATGCGAACCGCGATCAGGATGATAACGCAATCCTTCTCAACACTGGTGCGGGGAAGTCCATCGTTGGCGTTTTGATTGCACAGAGCCTCGTCAATGAGCAAATAGGTCCTATTGTCTTCGCGTGCAGTACGATTGACCTGGTAGAGCAAACCGCGCGCGAGTGTCAGCGCCTCGGCATTCCTTTTACAACGCGGACGTCGGGTGAGTTCTCAGACGACAAGTTTGAGACGGGTAAGGCTTTTTGCATAACAACCTATCAAGCGCTCTTCGTCGCAAACACGACGTTCACAAAGGGAAAGACACCTGCCGGGGTCATATTCGACGATGCTCATGTGGCGGAACGAATGATCCGAGATGCTTTTACCCTCTCGATCTCGAAGGAAAGCTACCCAACTCTGTATGCAGATGTCCTCGCCTTGGTCCGGCCGGAGTTTGAGAAACTGAACAAAGGGGCTCATTTAAACTCCGTGTTGGAGCAACATGGAATGCATGCGGTTACGATGTGCCCTCCGGCGACAGCGGCGCGATGCCAAGGTCAAGTCCTAGAGGCAATTAAACGCGTAAAGGACTGGAATAAACCCGGGAGCGATCTGCTGTACCCAGCACTACGGCTCTGGGATAATATTGGCAACTGCGCGATTTATGTGTCGTCGAACGCGATCGAAATCACGCCCCCCTTTATTCCAACCGGCGTCTACGGCTTCCTTGGAAAGGGTATTCGCCGCGTCTACTTGTCTGCTACTCTGGAGTTTGAGACTGATTTCGTGCGCGGGTTTGGCCGTCGGATCTTGAATCAGATCGCTCCCGACAATGATGCGGGTAATGGAGAACGGTTGATCTTGCTGAGTAGCCTCTTCAAGTCCAAATCGGATCCAAAAGACATCGCGGCAGAGGTGATGAAGTCAAACAAGCTTCTAATTTCTGTGCCGTCTTACCCAAGAGCGCAAACTTGGAAAAACGTGGGCACGCCTCCGAGTAGGGCAAGTTTTTCCTCAGAACTTCAGGCATTCCGAAATGCGTCATCCGGGGCATTCATCCTGGTGTCGCGTATCGACGGTATCGATCTTCCGCAAAACACATGCCGCGTCATGCTTATCGATGGGGCGCCATCCGGCACGAGTTTGATGGATCAGTACCTATTTCAGCATCTTTCGTTAAGCAATCTGTTCTCGACAAAGATGGCGGGGCGGATCACGCAGCTATTGGGCCGAATTAATCGAGGCAGAAGTGACTACGGGGCCTTCATTATTCATGGCTCGGACTTGAACGTTTGGCTGAAGACGGAGCGAAACGTCGCGCTGCTGCCGCCGCTAATTCGAAAGCAGGTAATTCTTGGCCAAACAGTCCAAGAAGGGATGGGTGAAGGCGGGGCTTCCGATATTGCTGCTCTTATATCCCAGGTGATCTCTCGCGATCCAGGTTGGCTCCAATTTTATCGCGATACGGTCGACGGTCTAGAGGTCTCACCGGATGCGCTGAACAAGGTGAAGGAGCGCGAAGCCCAACTTGCCACCTCCGCGGTCGCCGAATGCGAGTTTATGACCCGAATGTGGCAGGGCGATATCGATGGTGCACGCGCAGCTTTGCTGGAGATCCTCGATGCCACGGCTCTTGCAGACGCAAGACTTGCGGGGTGGTATTCTGTCTGGTTGGGCGCTGCCTATGAAAACGAGGGTGACAACGAGACCAGCCTTGCGCACTACAAGAAGGCTCGGTCGCGATTGTCGGCATGGTTGAATGTTCCATTTAGAGGAGAGATCGACGCAAAGGTCGAGGCCGAGGGTGCCAGAACTCCATTGCAACGAACTCTCTTGACCACCAACCATCATGGCCCACAGGCGGTCGGCGACCTGGTTTGGAAGCTCAAAAACCAAGCCAAGATACTCCTGGAAGCGAACGCATCATCCGGAGCGAAGGAAGAGGCCGTGCGACTGTTCGGCGAACTCCTTGGCTTCGAAGCGTCGCGCCCAGACAACGAGTATGGTCTCGGACCTGACGTGACCTGGATCGATCCAGAGACCAAGGCCGGAGCCGCGTTCGAACTTAAAACACAAAAGAACAGCCCGGCGGAATACACCAAGCAGGAGGTCGGCCAAGCCCATAACCATATTCAGTGGTTGGCGGATAACGAGGGTGAGGTCAGTTGGGAAGGACTGCTTCTCGTCGGGCCGCCTGGCGTATGTAAGGCGGAAGCGAGCCCCTCGGACCACCTCTACCTCGTTGAAACTCAAGCCCTCGCGGCGCGTTTCTTGGAGTTTACGGCAAAAGTCGACGACACGAGGGGGCGGACCGCGATTGAACGATGGACAATTCTCAACGAAATTGGCGGGCTCTCTGAATGGCAGACCTCTGGGTGGTTCCGAGCGCTTGCGAAGACGAAGCTCAAAAGTTTGAAGAAGTGACAGCGTCGCTACTGCCCATACGTCATGATACGCTGGTTCGGCAATCGCCTCCCAGCGTATCATGACGTTGGGAGGCGGCTTTCGCCCCACACGAAGGGGGCATCATGCGTGGGTCCGGACGAGCGCGCTCCGACAACCGTTTCCTACGCCAGTAGTCGGACAGTCCTGGCGCTCCTCAAACTATACGACTATCGCGGGAGCAGTAGGTGGCCTTATACCAGTTGGCGTATGTCAGCTTCCGCTGTCTTCATCAACGCGTCCACCGCGCTAATCCCCATCGCAATGGACACGTCAATACGGGTTTCCAGGTCTACATAGTATCCGAGGGTGGCCCTGAAGCCGTAAGCGTCCGGTGAGCGGATTTTGCTGAACGAGCCAGTTAGGCGATGTTCTGGCATTAGAACCAGCATTAGTGCTGACACTAATTCCAGATCTGAGAGGTTGGCATGGCTCGCATGGAGATCATTTCCGGCGTTGAGCGTAGGCGGCGATGGTCGAAAGAAGCTAAGCTGGAGATATTGGCAGAAGCCGACCGGCCTGGCGTCCGCATTGGTGATGTAGCTCGTCGCCATGACATCTATCCGGCTCAGATCCGTTTATGGCGGCAGACACTTAGCCACTTCGAGGCGTCAACCTCGTTTCTTCCGGTACAGCTCGTCGACGAAGTAGGCCTCGGGCAGCCGCCTGTAGCTTCGCCGACGCCAGTGTTTATCGAGATCTCGCTCCGAAACGGGCGGGGTTTGAAAGTTCCAGCAGACATCGAGCGAAAGACGCTGGCATCGTTGATCGCCTGTGTGGAGGCAGCATGATCGGGCCATCGGGGAATGTGCGGGTCTATTTGGCCTGTGGGGTGACCGACATGCGTCGTGGGATTGATGGTCTCTCGGCGCTGGCCGAGACCGTCATAAAGGAAGCGCCAGGGTCCGGCGCCATCTTCGGGTTCCGCGGCAAGCGCGCGGATCGGATCAAGCTTTTATGGTGGGATGGCCAGGGGTTCTGCCTATTCTACAAGGTTCTGGAGCGCGGATATTTTCCTTGGCCGACGGCGAAGGATGGCGTGGCGCACCTGACACAGGCCCAACTTTCCATGCTTATCGAGGGGATCGACTGGCGTCGACCGGCGTGGACTTCCGCTCCCGGCCGAACGGGGTAAACACCTTATTTTACAAGGGAATCCAGGCAAAGATGCTAGCGCTTGAGGCGCAAATCGGCTACGTTTTTGGGCATGAAAACAACGCCGCTGGACAGTCAGGACGAGCTTGCTGCTTTGCGGGTGCTCGTCGCTGAACAGGCGGCGAAACTCAGCGAGCAAGAAGCGGAGGTCGGCAAACGCGACTCCATTATCAGCCTTCTGCGCGCGCAACTGGAACTGCTCCGCCATCGGCAGCATGGCCCTTCTTCGGAAAAGATCGATCGGAAGATCGAGCAATTTGAGCTGATGTTGGAGGAGATCGAGGCCTCTCGCGCGGAGGCCGAGATGCGCTCCGGGAAAGCCCCCTTGCCGGAGTTGGATGACGCACCTGGTAAGCCGAAGCGCAGACCTCTGCCGGATGGCCTGGCAACCGAAGAGCTGGTCTATGCGGCCCCCTGCCGTTGCCCGACCTGTGGTGGCAGGTCTTTCCTGAAGGCGGCGGACAAGGTGGTCCAGGTGATGGAGCACGTACCGGCGTCAGTGAAGATTGTCCGCCACGTCGAAAAGCGCATGATCTGCAAGGACTGCGATACGACGGTATCCGGCGAAATGCCGACCTTGCCGATCGAGCGAGGCAAACCCGGACCGGGCTTGCTCGCCCATATCATGGTCGCCAAATTCGACGACCACATTCCGCTCTATCGTCTATCCGAGATGTACGACCGGCTGGGGATAGACATCTCCCGGTCCGTGATGGCGGACTGGATGGGCCGTGTGTCCGTTCTGCTTTCGCCCCTCATTTTGCTGATCAGAGCCCATATCGCCGCGGTCGATCGAATACATACGGACGATACCCCGGTTGATGTTCTCGATCCTGGGCGAGGAAAGACAAAAACCGGTAGGGTCTGGGTCTATGTCTTCGATGGCAGTGGCTATCAAGATCCAACTCCCAGAGCCACTGCTTATTATTATAGCCCCGACCGCAAGGGCGCACATCCCGCAGACCACCTCGCTGACTTCAGCGGCGTGATGCATGCGGATGGCTATGGTGGCTATAAGAAGCTTTACGGCAATCAGATCATCGAGGCCGCGTGCATGGCGCATGTGCGCCGCAAGTTCCATGACGTGATCAAACTCAAGCCATCACCGATCGCCGGGGAGGCGCTGACGCACATCGGCGCGCTCTACGATATCGAGGATCGTATCCACGGCATTCCGGCTGATGAGCGACGCGCACTGCGCCAGGAACATGCCAGGCCCATCCTGAGGGACTTGAAGGTGTGGATCGAGGATACGCTTCCGACGTTGCCGCAGAAACAGAAGCTGGCGGAAGCGATGCGATACGCACTCTCGCGATGGGACGCATTGAGCGTTTACATCGACGACGGCCGTGTCGAAATCGACAACAATATAGCCGAACGTGCGATGCGCCCCCTCGGGATTGGCCGTAAGAACTGGCTCTTCGCCGGCTCGGACAAGGGCGGAGAGCGCATCGCCAATATCCTGACCATCATCGAAACGGCCAAACTGCATGGCCACAATCCCGAAATCTACCTCACGGACGTCCTAACCCGGATCAAGGATTACCCAATAGACAGGCTGGAAGATCTGTTGCCATGGAATATGCTCCCAGCAGGTTCCGCACTGCAGAAGGCTGTATGATGGCTCGTTCGATGCACATTTATACGATCGAAAACGTCGCCGCCATGATCGGCGAAAACCTGGAACTGCTCAGAGAAATCTCCGCCAACTCGGACAATATCGACTACGGCGAAATGGTGCACGTCCACGACCGAAGAGGGCACAACCGGCTTCACGGACCGAGGCGTCGAATGCATCGAGGAGTTCCTAGCGGATATCCGGACATGGCACGGAGGAGTTCGCCAGTTTTTGGTCGATGAACAATGCGACCCTGAAACGATCGAGCGCATAATGACCGACGAGCTAAAGCGCGCGCCCTAACTCTGCGCCTCGAGCACGGCAAAAAATGCATTCGCCGGACGCTCACCTGAAGCCGTCGGGGTAGGTAATTACAACCGGCTGCCCGTTGTGCGTGACATCGATTTTGACCTGGTTGGGAGTCCTAGGTTCAGTGAAGGCCGACACGAGGTAGTCGAGGTTCTTGTGGCTGAACTTAGTAGTTTTGAAAATTGTGGCGTTTGCCGACGGCATTTAACTGTATCCTTCAAATTGAAAAGTTTCTTGAAACGATCACACAGGTAGCAAAAGCAAAACGTCTTTGACTAGACTTCGCACCGCGGTGGTCCAAAGTCCTCCAGTGTTTTTAGTCGAGCCGTTTCAGTGCTACCTATCCGTGTCTGAGGCTATAGCCGTTGGCCGATAGTTTAGGGGATTTCCAACCGGATGTTCCAGTGCGAACGACGGTGTAGGTTCTCATGCGTACCGAGGACGCGGGCCTGCTCTGGTAACCCCTGGATTCTGCGCCCTATAACGCGACAGATCGTAGATTCTCAATTTGATAATAAAGATAATTCCTCTCCGAGCGAACCCCTGCGATTTTACTTTAAACAATTACTCCACCAGCATAAGGCGACGCAAAATGTCATCAGGTAACAGCGCAGGAATCTTTTCGAGCTTCAAACTGGGCGGTTTGGATCTGCCTAGTCGGATTGTAATGGCCCCAATGACGCGGAGCCGCGCCGGAGACAATGAAGTACCTCTCGAGATTGCGGCCACCTACTACGAGCAGCGAGCGAGCGCTGGCCTGATTATCAGCGAAGGAACTCAGATTTCGCGCCAAGGGCTCGGCTATCCAGGTACGCCCGGAATCCATTCCGACGAACAGGTTGCAGGTTGGCAAAAAGTGACTTCACGCGTTCATGACGCTGGGGGGCGCATTTTCGCGCAGCTCTGGCATGTCGGTCGAATTTCTCACCCGTCGCTGCAGCCGGACAATGGTCTTCCGGTCGGTCCATCGGCTATCCAGCCGGCTGGAGAGATCTTCACATTCTCGGGGATGCAGCCATTTGTAACGCCACGTGCACTCGAGCTCAGCGAGATCAAGGAAATCATTGACCAGTACAAAGCCGCGGCCGAAAACGCTAAGCGCGCTGGGTTTGATGGCGTAGAACTGCATGGTGCCAATGGCTACCTCATCGATCAGTTCATTAGGGACAAGACCAACCGCCGCACCGACGCTTATGGTGGCACCGCGCTCAACCGGGTTAGGTTGCTCCTGGAGGCAACTGACGCTTTGATTGATGTGTGGGGTGCCGAGCGGGTAGGTGTACGACTGTCTCCTACAAATCCCTTCAACGATATTGCCGATAGCCATCCGGCAGACACTTTCGCGGTCGCCGTTCGAGAACTAGCCAGCCGTTCGTTGGCGTATCTTCATGTCGTCGAGCCTCAGCAAGGGCATACTGTCGAAAAAGGCGAGTGGCCAGATATCAAGTATTTCCGCCGGTTGTGGGATGGAGTCTTGATGGCCAATGGCGGCTATACGTTGGAAAGGGCCAACCAAGTCGTTAACGACAATGCTGCGGACCTCATTTCCTTTGGCGCGCCGTTCCTCGCAAATCCTGACCTTCCATATCGCTTCAAAGTTGGCGCGGCGCTCAATGCTCCGGATCAAGCGACGTTCTACACGGGTGGAGAGAAGGGCTATATCGACTATCCTACGCTTCATGAGGCCAGTGCATAGAGGTTTTAAACATGACCCGAGAAAAAACTACGATCCCACAAGGTGAGTATCTTATCAAAGGCGGCGCGATCATTTCCGTCGATCCCAAGATCGGAACTCTGGCGGAGGGGGATGTTCTTATTCACGGGGGCGAGATTATCGACGTCGGTCAAGGACTGACGTCGGAAACCGCCGAGGTGATTGACGCATCAGGTATGATTGTTATGCCCGGAATGGTAGATACGCACTACCATATGTGGAGTACAGTTGGTCGAAATTTCCTCTGTGACAACGGGTTTGAGTATTATCAAGCAAAGTGGGCGACAGCGGGACACTATCAGCCAGAGGACTATTACAATAGTGTGCTTTTAGGTTTAGCTGAGCTTGCCGATAATGGTGTGACGACCGTCAATAATTGGTCGCATAACAACAGGTCTCCGGCTCACGTAGATGCTGAGCTTAGGGCCCATCGACACTCATACCTGCGCGCGCGCTATTCGTTTGGGCATATCGACCAACTTCCTGTCGATGTTGTCAATGACTTTGCAGATTTAGACCGCGTTCGAAACGAGTGGTTTAGCGACAGTTCAACGTTCGATGGACTCGTGCATTTGGGCGTCAACCTGCGGGGAATGTTGCAAAGTGACCCTGAGGTTTTCCACTCGGAGATGGAAAGGATTCTGCCTATGCAGCTTCCAATCTCAGTCCATGCGAGTCAGGGAAAGCCAAACGTCGACGATGCGGCCGACTACGAAAAGAGAGGCTACCTTGGCCCGGATTTTCTTTTCTGCCACTATATCGCGGCCACTGATAGCGATCGTGAAGCGCTCGCTAGGACGAAAACGCCACTTAGCTTCGCGACGCATTCTGAAATGCGGCTTGGCGATTACGGCGATCCTCGATCGGCCCTCCTCAAAGCACTTGGCGCTGGCGTTCTCATCACGCTCTCCTCGGACGCAAGTTCCTTGGCACCCCCAAACATGTTTGAAAACATGAGGTTCACGTGGAATTCTACGATCCCTTGGAAGGAAACGGACACGGAGAACGCACAGCCCCTCGGATTCTATGAAACCATCAAAATGGCCACAATCAATGGGGCGATCGCGCTGGGGCTGGGGGATAAGATCGGGTCGATCACGCCAGGGAAACGGGCGGATATTATATTGATCCGCACTACCGATCTAAATATCGCACCAGTTGGAAACATCGAAACTTCGATTGTCCAGTCCGCAACACCGGCGAACGTTGACACGGTACTCGTCGACGGCCGGATCATCAAACGTCATGGAAAACTTCTGACATTTGACATTCCTGCTGTCGTGGCAGGAGCGGGTGAATCCGCGTTCCGTATCCGGAAGGCAGCAGGAGGGGTTCTGAAGCCTCGTTTTGGGCGCCTCGGAAATCCGGTTTGTTGCTAAGAGTGCGTTATTTTTGGTGAAATAGCGTTTCGCCGCAACGGCGAAACGCACTAAACTATCGAAATCAAGAGCCGTAAACGGCCTGAGGGAACCATGGTAGCCATGTTTGAACCGCGCGTCGGCGGTCGAGCAGAGGCATACGCGACACCAGCAGCAAGCTCGCCTATCATGCGAGCTTCCGGTGTCTCGAAGTCTTTTGGTCGACACATTGCCCTACAGAACGTCAACTTAGATATCCATGCTGGTGAAGTCCATTTCGTGATGGGCGAGAATGGCGCTGGAAAGTCGACGCTGATGAACATCCTCAGCGGTGCGTTACGCGCGGATGCTGGGTCTATATTACTTGACGGGGTCGAGGTCTCCTTCTCAGGGCCGTCAACGGCCAAGGCCGCCGGGATCGCGGTGATCCATCAAGAACTTGCACTTGTTCCGCACCTTAACGTTATCGAAAACGTGATGCTAGGACGCGAAATTCGGGGAGTAGTTCCAGGACTGATTAGTCGCAAGCGCGAGTTTGAAGCGGCACAAGGGATACTTCAACGACTTGGGTTTTCGGATGATCTTCGAACGCCAGTCCACCGCCTGTCAACCGGCAAGCAGCAGCTGATAGAAATCGCAAAGGCGCTTTCACAGAGCGCCCGTATCCTGATCATGGACGAGCCAACAGCGTCAATTGCTGAGAATGATTGCGAGAACCTCTATTCCATCATCGCAGACCTCAAGCGCTCGGGAGTCGGCATCGTCTATATTTCTCATCGTATGAAGGAAGTGGATCGATTGGCTGACCGCGTCAGCATCTTGCGTGATGGACAGTTAGTGGGTTCGTCGCTTCGGGCTGAAACGACACAGGATTTGATCATTCAACAAATGATCGGCCGAAACGCCGAGGCAGTGTTCACCCGTTCCGCTTTCTCGGCGCGCGGAGATACACTCGTCAAGTTGGAACAAGTTTGCTCATCGGCCGGTCTGAAAAATGTCTCCTTGGAAGTAAGCAGAGGGGAAATTGTGGGGCTAGCTGGACTAATGGGTTCCGGCAGAACCGAAGTCGCCCGAGCTATCTTTGGTGCAGACAAAATCACCTCCGGCTCCCTTTGGTTCAAGGGGGAAGCCAGCGATCCAACGCCGCGAATGTCGGTCAAAAAGGGCATTGCATTTGTTCCAGAGGATCGCAAGGGACAGGGACTCGCGACAGAGCGGACGATTGGAGAGAATTTGGTCCTACCGTCTCTCTGGAAATTGTTTCCCTCGGGCGTCATCGTTCACAAATGTTGCAGAGAATTGGCGAAGGAGATCTTCGATAAGCTCCAGATCTCAGCCAGGGGGCCGTCGCAACTTGCGCGCAAACTGAGTGGCGGCAATCAGCAGAAGGTTGTTCTTGGTAAGTGGTTGCCACTGGATTGCGACCTTTTCCTCATCGACGAACCGACCCGCGGAATCGACATCGGTGCAAAAGGCGAAATCCTGAAAATCCTCGAGCATCTCGTCACTGAAGGGAAGGGAGTGCTGCTGATATCTTCCGAGCTCCCGGAGCTCATCAGCGCTTGCGATCGCGTTTACGTCATGCGGGACCATTCCGTAGCCGGCTGCCTATCGGGGAACCAGATAACGGAAGCCGAGATCATGAGGTTAACAGTCTGATGAGTAGAATGATGCTTCAAAACGTACAAGGGGCCTCGTGGCGGCTTCGACGTCTTGCCAGCGGACGCGCTGCAGGTGCACTCGTGGTACTGCTTATACTTATTCCGCTATTTTCCACTGTCACCGAACACTTTCTGACTTATCAGAACGTGATCAATATTGGGTTGCAGAGCTCAATACTTTTGATTGTGGCCTTGCCCGTGACGCTTGTGATTTTGACGGAAGGCTTGGATCTTTCGCCTGGTTCCGTCGTAAGTCTCTGCAGCGTCGTGTTGGCACTTCTCTTGGTTTCCGGGTACTCGTTGGGCGTGGCCAGTGTGCTGGCCATCTGCGTTGGCTTTCTCTTCGGTTGCGCAAACGGTTTTTTGATAGCAGGCTTGGGAATGCCACCTTTCGTGGTGACGCTGGGTGTCTCAGGCATCGCGTATGGCATCGCGCTCGTCGTAACGGGGGGGAACGCGGTTTCCAATCTGGGCGAAGAATTGTCAGCGTTCAGCTCGTTTGAAATCGCCGGCGTACCTTTGTTGATTTATGTCGCGCTGGGAAGCTACCTCGCTGTGCATACGGTCCTGTACTGGACGCCTTTTGGCCGTTATGTTTTTGCGGTTGGCGGGAATTCCCATGCGCTTCGTTTGGCCGGCGTCAATGTTTTTCGGGTCCATGTAGCTGTATACGCGGTGCTGGGAGCGGCATGTGGTCTGGCGGCTCTATGCCTAATCGGCCGAACGAACGCGGCGCATCCGTCAATTGCATTGGGAACCGAGTTTGACGCTATCGCAGCTGTCGTACTCGGCGGGACCACCTTCGAACGTGGAAACGGTTCGCTGCCGGGCACCGTGCTAGGTGTAATCGTGATAGGTGTTCTCCGCAACGGTCTTAACCTTCTGGCAATTGATACGTCGGTGCAGGTCATCGCGATCGGCGCGCTTGTGCTCATCGTACAGATTTTCGATCGCTTTTTCCGAAACGAGGGCGAGCAATGATTACCCAGGACATCAAAAAAGAACCACAGCGCTTTTCGGTTACACCTGAGCACATCAGCCCGGAAGTGTACGCGTCAATAGCCAGGATCGGCCTCGTTCTTATCATCTTTTTCGCAGTCTCGTTGACCAATCCGAATTTCTTTAGTTGGTTCAATGTACTGAGTATCTTGCGCCAATCCAGCTTTTTGTTCGTCCTGGCATCCGGAGCCACATTGGTTTTGATTGCCGGGGGTATCGACCTCTCCGTCGGCGCGACCGTGAGCTTGTCGGCTGCCGTCTGTGCCATGGTTCTCCAATCTACGGGTTCCACAGTTCTGGGGATTGGCTCGGCCATCGCAGTTGGGCTGGCTGTTGGGATTGTAAACGGCCTCCTCATCGCGATCCTGCGTCTACGGCCATTTTTGGTCACATACGGGATGCTGTGGGTGGTATCTGGTACCGGCCTTTGGCTGATGGCGGGAACTCCCATAACCGGTTTCCCAGCGGCTTTTCGGAGCGTCGGAAGCGGGTTCATCCTCGGAGTGCCAGTAACAATCATCGTTATGATTGCCATTATTTTGATTGGCTCTCCAGCGTTGCGTAGTACCACGTTCGGCACACAGCTGTACATGATGGGATCGAACAAAACCGCAGCGACCCTGTCAGGCGTTCCGGTGGTTCGGAACCTGCTGATTTCCTACATTCTGAGCGGTGTGGGCGCGGCTGCCGCCGCCATCATATTGCTTGGGCGGGTGAATTCTGCCGACCCAGGTATGGGCGACTCTTACCTCTTGCCTTGCATGGCAGCGATCCTGATCGGTGGAACATCCTTGTTTGGTGGCGTCGGGACACTTTTGGGCACCGCACTGGGCGCCATCATTTTAACCACGGTATTGGCGGCGATGAATATGCTCCTCATCCCGTCGCAGTGGCAACCATTGGTGACCGGTGTAGCGCTGATCTTCGCCGTACTTGTCGATGCGTTAATGAAGCAACTTCGACAGCAATAAGTCGCACGAAATCCGATCGATAGTCGATCGGCACAAGGGAGGAAAATATGAAAACTGCGGTACTTGCGGCATGCTTGGTCTTGGCGGCTACATCAGTTTGGGCCCAAGATTCGAATGAGATCGCCGTATTCACAAAGAACAAGGTTGACCCGTTCTTCGAAGAAGCACGATACGGGGCCGAAACCAACGCCACTGCATTGGGCCTGAAGGCGGTCCAGTATGCACCGACGCAACCGAACAATTTCCAAGAACAGATATCCGAGGTGGAAGATGCAATCGTTCGGAAGCCTAGGGGGATGCTCTTCGTCCCAGTTGATACACAAGGGCTGAAGCCTTCGGTCGCCAAGGTAAAGAAAAGCGGCATTCCTATCGTGAACTTCATTGATAAGGGAGTCGGCGATTACGATGGTTTCGTGGTTTACGACGATCGCAAGCTTGGGCGAGATGTTACCGAGGTCATGGCCAAAGCTATGAACGGCAAGGGTAACGTGATCATCATCGAAGGCATCAAAGGATCTCCGACGAGCGATAATCGCACCGCTGGCGCACTTGAGGCACTGAAGAACTACCCCGATATCAAGGTTCTCGCAATTCAGCCGGCGAACTATCAGCGCGGCCAGGCACTGCAGGTCACTGAAAATCTCCTTCAGCAGTTTCCCGACATCAATGGAGTCGTCGGGGACTCCGATAATATGGCTCTTGCTGCACTCGAGGCATTCGCTTCAGCGGGAAGACCGCAACCATTTGTGGTGAGCATGGATGGTACTGTTGACGGCGTTAACTCAGTGCGGGACGGCGGCTTGCTCGCTGTAACGGAGTTCTCGGGCTTCACGATGGGCTGCATCGGCGTCGAGATGCTTGATAAGCTGAGCAAGGGGGAAAAGGTGAAGAACGATATCACCCTCGAAGCGCCAGTGATCACCAAAGCGAATGCGGACGGTTTTGGTCAGCCGCTTAAGGAACGCAAATGCAAAACCATTGCGGACCTCGGCTACTAAAATGAGAAGGCTCTGGCGCGCCCGGACTAGTCGGCGCGCCAGAGTTTAGTTAATCAGTCCGTCTGCTCTCCGAGACCGCGAATGCGGCTGGTTTCCGTGGGTTTGAGGCAATATGTCCAGGCAACTCAGTTCTGAAGTAATTGTTGTAGGCTCCGGCGCCGGCGCATCTGCGGTCGCGGGCGAACTAGCCGCGGCGGGCGTTGACGTACTCGTTCTTGAGGCTGGCTCCAAGAGATTCGATCCCGCTGGAGCGCATATACGTAATGTTTTTACATCTGAGGATGACCTGTCTCGAGTCGCAGATGTCATTTACGACGAGATATTGACCTATCCAAGTTACGCGAAGCATCCGATCGGTACGCTTTTCGACCTGAAGGTGGCCCACATACTTGGTGGCATGTTCTCGCTTTGGATGGGTAATTGCCCGGTCCCGGACCCGAAGGAACTGCCCGAGTGGCTTCCATTCGCAGAGTGGGCGCCCTATTTTGATCGTGCGCATCGACTCATGCTTATCGATGAGACTGGCGGCGGCGGAAGTGCGATGTTCGCATCCCTTCTCAGCCGTGTTGAAGCCGCATTGGGAGAGCGCCAAGCAGAAAGAAAAATTCGCCCCATGCCGTTGGCTGCGCAGCGAAATGGAACTGCGCTCAAGTTCACGTCGGCAAACGAGCTCTTTTTTCGCGGTAACGAACCACGCGCCAACCTTCGAATTCTGACCGACCATATCGTTCAAGAAGTACTTGTAGATGGCGCAAGAGCGATCGGAGTGAAAGCTACGAACAGGGAGGCTCCTGCAAGCTCAATGGACCTAAGGGCGGACGTCGTTGTCGTCTGCGGTGGCACTGTCGGTTCCGCAAAGATTCTTGCCGGATCGCGCCTAGAGACGAGCGAGGCGCTTGGCCGATACATTCACGAGCATGCCTGCATCGGTTCGCGCGTCACGCTGAATTCAGAGCTCCGGCAATTGGTTCACGACGACGAGCCGATCTACTCGATCTGGGTGCCATATTCTTCGACCCATCCCTGGCAGAATGAATTGTGCCGGTTCACTCTCAGTTCGGACGGTACTCGTCTCGCTCAGGGGGTGAGAGAGGTCGACACGTCCGACATATTTACTTTCGTTCCGATTGATGTCTCAAGAGAAAATCGATTCGTGTTCGATGAGACAAATTTGGATCCGTTTGGCTTGCCAAATGTATCTGCTGACTTCCGTTTGTCGGTTTGTGATCACAGGCGTATCAGCGCAGCACTAGGCGAACATTTCCTCATAGCCGCCGAAGTGGGGGATTTGGACAGGGGCTGGCAACCCTTTCTCTATCCCGGCGGCGGATCCACCCATTTCATGGGTTCGTGCAGGATGGGGGAGAAAGACGACGGGACTTCAGTCGTCGATCGGTTTGGAAAATTGTGGGGCTACGAAGGAATCTTTGTTGCCGACAACTCCGTGTTGGGAACCTCGAATGCTGGAAATCCAACATTTACCACAGTAGCGCAGGCGCTGCGTACGGCAGACAGAATTCTCGGCAGAATTTAGCCGTCCACCGGGAAGGACGTCGGGCTTGGAGGTCTAGTCCGGACGCGTATGCAGTGCAGATCGGGGAACGATATGTTGAAAGATCACTATGATTACATCATCGTCGGAGCTGGGGCCGCTGGATGCGTTCTTGCCAGCCGTCTGAGTGAAGACGAGGGAGCCCAGGTTCTCTTGGTAGAGCAGGGGGCGAGTTCAAACTCATTGCTAGTCAATATGCCGGCTGCGGTGGGAGCTGCGATAAACACCGGACGGTTCAGTCAGGTTTTCGATGACGAAGATGCTGGGGGCGGGAGTGGCTTGAGCCAAATTCAAGGTCGTACGCTCGGGGGCTCCACGGCCATCAACGGGATGATGTACGTTAGGGGGAACCCGGCGGACTACGATGAGTGGGCTCTAGCGGGATGCGAAGGTTGGGCCTATCGCGATGTTCTGCCCTATTTCCTCAAAGCTGAAGGGCATTGTTCCAGGGAAGGACAATTCCACAGCCAGGATGGGCCTTTAGGTGTGTCGTCGCCAAATAGAGTTGCGCTCTCTCCCACGCAAACTGGGTTTTTGCAGGCCGCGACGGACGCAGGCTACATGACAACGGACGATTTTAACGGAGCTCGACAGGAAGGTTTTGGCCTTTATGATCGAACAACGAGCAAGGGGGTACGCTCAAGCGCATATCGCGCATACATTGTTAAAAGTGAGCCCAGAGAAAACATCACCGTCGCCGCATCCTGCAAAGTAACCCGCATCGAAATCGACAACGAACGGGCTCAAGGTATCAGAGTTCGCAATGGCATGACGGAACGATCTATTCGGGCCGGCGAAGTTATAATCTGCGCTGGGGCATACCAATCCCCTCAATTGCTTATGCTATCGGGAATTGGCGACAAAACGAAGCTCGAACCGCTGGGAGTCCGCGTCGTGGTAGATGCGCCTGGTGTAGGGGCGAATTTACAGAACCATCCGGATATTACCGTCCAGTATCGCACGCCGAGTAATGCGCTTTTCGGTGCCGATCGTTTCCCAAGAAAGCAATTAATCGGTCTGCAGTGGCTGTTGAGCGGAACAGGAGTTGGTGCCAGTAATCTTTACGAGGTTGGTGGCTTTGTTCGAAGCCGCGTTGAGTGCGCTAATCCGGATTTACAATTGACCTTGTTCGATCTGGCGTTGGAACCGGGAACCATGATGTCGCGCCCGTACCCCGGTTTCCAGATTCATATCACCCTCGTCAAGCCCGAAAGCCGCGGCGAGGTGGCGCTCCGATCGGTGTCGCCTGACGACCCGCCAATTATCAGGCTGAACTACCTATCGTCCTCCCAAGACTTGGCAGCTTTACGATCCGGTCTGAATGTTGTGCGGGGTATTGCCGCGCAACGAGCGTTCAACGGTATTGAAACATATCCGGGGCCCTTCATTCAGAGCAATACTGAAATCGACGATTGGATCCGAACCAAGCTAGCGAGCTTCTTCCACCCTGTTGGAACGTGCCGGATGGGAAGGGCTGGCGACATTATGACTGTTGTCGATCCCAAATTGAGGGTTTACGGCGTGTCGAATTTACGGGTGGTGGATGCTTCCGTGATGCCCACAATACCTGCAGGTAACACCTACGCTCCGACGGTAATGGTTGCAGAGAAGGCGGCAGATATTATCAAGGAAAAGTAGCGGTCGGACCGTCGACCACTAACGGACTGGTGCCAACGGGTGATCCAACAGTTCCGAAGTTATCTTATTGGATTATCAGAATGAGAATTCTCGCCCTTGAACGGTATCGGCGAAGTGAAAAAACTTTATCTGTTTCGCGCCAAGTCACTCCTTAGTGGTGTGGACGGACACTTTTCTATGGGAGGGAAAAATGAATATACTTGAATACAGCGTGTTGTGGTCGATGGCCGCCTTGTTCGCAATATCTGCTAGCTTGAATCTTACCGGTCCCAACTTCGTCAAAGAGGAGTTTGAGAACTGGAATTATCCGTTTTGGTTGAGATACGCAGTTGGCGCATGCGAAATAGCAGCAGCCATCGCATTCCTCGTGCCTGGATGGAGCGGCTATGGCGCTCTCGTAGCGCTTACCATTTTAACCGGTGTTCTGTTCTCATTGTTTAAAACGAGTGAATGGCTCCGTATGATGCTGCCCGCACTCATGTTCGCCATCAGCATCGGCGTACTTCTCCAGAATTGGAACGGCACTTGAGCATTTCGATCAATGTCGATGGCATCTAGACAAAGGTTCGGTGTCAATAGGAAAACACAAACTCCAACCCGTTGTCGCGGGTTGGCTGTTTGGATGCAACTGTGTCAGGTGAGACTGAAGCATTCTCTCTGAGACGTTGCGGGGCGTTAGCAGCAGGTGACGCGACAATCCGCTTCTTTGATTGTGACAGCTCGCCTTGATATGCCCATTTGAGCGGACGGCGATTGCTCGCCACCACTCTTCCTGGGCATACAGCGGTGGTTAACTCGTGGAAGGCTTGGCCTGCCCGTGAAGATCGCTCACACAGCGATCTCGTACGTCACCAGGCCGAGCGGCAGGCGCGGCCTTAGTTGACGACCTCCTGCGAGATGCCGGGTTTTTGCTGACTTTCAGAAACGCGAAATATCGAGGGCAGCAGATTAGATCTGAAGTTACCGGTTGCGGCTCTGAGCAGGTGGGTGGGAAGAATGTATGATTTTTGCATCATCGGTGGCGGCATTGTCGGGCTGGCAACCGCAAGGGCGTTGCGCGATCGTATACCTGGTGCGCGGCTTCTGCTGCTCGAAAAGGAAGATGGCTTTGCTCTGCATCAGACCGGACACAACAGTGGCGTCATTCACGCAGGCATCTATTACGCGCCGGGTTCTCTAAAGGCGAAGTTATGCCGCGAGGGCGCGGAAGCGACCAAGACCTTCTGCCGCGAAAATAACATTCCGTTCGAGACTTGCGGCAAGCTATTGGTCGCGACGAATGACGCCGAGATGGGGCGCATGGAAATTCTGGAGCAGCGCGCGAGAGAGAATGACATAGCATTTACGCGCCTCTCCACCCAAGATCTGCGAAAGGATGAGCCCAATATTGCCGGCCTCGGAGCGCTATTGGTTCACGCAACCGGCATTGTCGACTATGGCGTGGTTTGCCGTGCAATCGCGGCGCGATTAAAGGAGGACGGCGCTGATATTCGGCTCTGTGCCGCAGTCACCGCGATCCGCGAACAGGACGCATCCGTCCAGATTGAATGTGGCCACAATCGGTGGGAGGCGCGCCGTCTTGTCGTCTGCGCTGGCTTGCAGTCCGACCGCCTCGCCTTATTGGCGGGTCTAAAGATCGAACACCGCATCGTTCCGTTTAGAGGCGAATACTATGTCTTGCCGCAGACAAGGGCCGACGTGACGCAACGCCTTATTTATCCCATTCCCGATCCCGATTTGCCGTTTCTTGGCATTCACCTTACCCGAACTATCAATGGCGGGATGACAGTCGGCCCCAATGCGGTGCTCGGCTTTGCGCGGGAAGGTTACCCGAAGGGTAGTTTCTCATTATCGGACGTTGCCAGCATGGCGGTCTTTCCTGGCTTCTGGAAGATGACAGGCAAGAACTCGCGCTCCGCCGTCAGGGAGTTCGCAAACTCGTTGTCACGCACGCGGTACCTCAAGGAATGCCAAAAGTACTGCCCGTCGCTCACGCTCGAAGATCTCACGATGCCGCACGCGGGTATCCGCGCGCAGGCTGTGATGAAAGACGGCAGCCTCGTGCACGACTTTCTGTTCAAGCAGACGCAGCGAATGCTGCATGTCTGCAATGCGCCTTCTCCGGCCGCGACATCGGCAATTCCGATCGGCCAGATGATCGTGGAACGGCTTCTAAATGGCGTTCCTGATAACGACACCCAGATGGGGACACGCCATGAAAATCACACCTAACTCCATTTCTGATTTTGGACGAGGACGCCGACTCATGCTGACCAAAGTTGTCGCGGGTTGGTCGATTTGTGAGCAGTCCCGGCTTAGACCGAGTTTCGGGATTTCAGGCTGACATTTCTTAAACGTGCGCACCGCAGTTCACAGAATGATTGGCCGGCATGTTTAGATAAGGTGAAATAAAGGCTGAGACGGTCTCGGCTAACACCCCGACCCTGACCTCGATACCACCGGCGCGCAACAGTTCGACGCCTTTGCCATTGTTACGTGGATCCGGATCCACCAGCGCTACAACAACGGCCTTCAATTTCCGTTCAAGCATAGAGATTGCGCAGGATGGGGCGCGGCCCCGGAATGCGCACGGTTCCAAAGTCACATAGGCTGTAACATCATCAAGGTCGCCGATAACCTGACTAAGTGCGTGAGCTTCTGCGTGGAAACCGCCAGGAGGATGAGTGAACCCTGTCGAAATTAGCTCGTTTTTCCTCACGAGTACGCAACCGACGGGAGGGTTCGGAATGCATCCTGGCAACGCTCCGCGCGACGCGTCCAAGGCAAGCTTCATAAAGTATTCGTCCTGTGTGTGATCAGAAGCACCTACGTTGCCGCGATTCATTTTCAATCCCATTCTTTTAACGAGGGAGCGCACCTTCATCATGTCAGTGGTCATCAGTGATCTTTCCGTCAGATTTTGTCTTGAACCCCGACCCTAGCGAAAAACACTGCTGCCCGCATCGCCCCTCACTCGATGGGACACGATCCTTATACGTTCCGTAAGGCAAATGCGATTTTACGAAAGCGAGTCGCATTGTTGCGTATGACAAAAGTCAAAGATTGCAGAATTCTCCCGGAAACAAATTAAGACGCTCTTCAGATCGGCACAATCTGTCGCTCAGGGAGCATAAAAGGGGAGCAATACGCAGATGAATTTCAATAGAATGATTACGTTGGCAACTTGCGTCCTAGTTGCGGCAGCAGTGCCTTTCTCACAGTCAGTAGCGGAGGAAGCCTCCCCAATCCCAATTGGCGCGGTTAGTACTTTGACAGGTTCCTTTAGTTTTCCAGAGGCTACTGCTGCGGCGCAGGCAGTATTCGACCGCGTCAATGAGAACGGTGGCGTGGGCGGCCGGATGATACAGTACACCGTAGAAGATGACCGCATGGACCCTAGTTCCGCTGCACAGGCGGCGCGCCGTCTGGTGGACGATGAAGGCGTATACGCTAACGTAGCCTCAGCCAGTCTACTGGAATGCACGGCGAACGCCGGCTTCTACGAGTCGCGCGGTGTGTATTCGTTACAGGGAACGGGCGTCGACCCGGCGTGCTTCAATACTCCTAATATCTCACCCGTGAATACGGGTCCCTACACGGGGCTTGTTGTCTCACTTTACTATGCAGCGGAGATCCTCGGGTTTGACAAGGTTTGTTCGTTTGCTACCGGCAACCCAGTTCAACAGCCAGGCTGGGAAGCAGCGATAGCGCGTTACAATCGCGTAAGTAAGAAACCGCTCTTGGTAGACGAGCGAAACGTTGGAAACACGGACGACATGACGCAGTTCGTGCTGAAGGCAAAGGGAGCAGGCTGTCAGGCCGCGGTGTTCGTGGGCATCGAGCCACAAGTGGTAAGCTGGATGCAATCGGTTGCCGCGCAAAATATCCAGGGCATCACTTGGATCTTTCTAACGCCTGCCTATACGTTAAAAGTCGCGGAGGTTCTCGGCGAGACGGGTGAGGGAATTTACGCCAACTCTGAATTCGAGCCGTTTCTTTCTAAGTCGCCAGCTCTGGAGGATTGGCAGAAACTCATGACGGAGCGGGATATCCCTGTGACTTCCTTCTCACAAGGCGGTTACCTTGCCGCAACGATTTTCGTCGACGTTCTCAAGAGCATCAACGGCGAAATCACTAGAGAATCCGTCTCCGATGCACTTCGTAAACTAGACCGCTACGAGACCCCTCTGATCGGGACTCCCTATTCTGTTGGGGAGAAGACGGAACATGCCTCCAACAGTTCCTCCAAGTTCGTGAAACTGGGAAATGGTGCCTGGGAAGTGGCGACGCCGGAGTTCGTCGTACTTCCAAATTAATTGGGACCCATGGCCTCCTCTGCACCGCGCAGGGGAGGCGGTCCCCTGTTGCCATCCACCGCGTCCGATCGCCTTGCGATCCGCTCATTTCACGCACCGCCGCTTGGATGATGTGCTCGTCTTCTGCCGGCGCTGCCAAAGGTGCAGAGCATATGCTTTCATATCTTTTGTCTGGCCTAATTCCGGGCTGCGCTTATGCGCTCCTGGCGATAGGCATCACCCTAACATACAAAACGCTTGGCGTTCTTAACTTCGCTCAGACAGCCATCGGTGTCTTCGGTGCTTACATCGGTCTTGAGATGGTAAGCGCCGGGATACCCCAGCCGTGGGCTGCGCTGATTGGTATTCTTGCTGGTGCAGCCGTGGGTGTCCTCGTTGGTGCTATCATGGTCGCGTGGTTCACCGGTTCAGACGTGCAAACAAAATCCTCGGTTACAATCGTTTTGATGCTCGGCATCTTCGCAGCGGGAGCGCGACTGTTCGGCGATGATCCGCGTGCGGCCCCCCGTCTGTTTCCAAATGCGAGCATTGAAGTGGCAGGCATATACTTCTCGATGACCACGATCATTGGGTTGCTACTTGCGGCGGTCATCTCTGTGGCGCTCCAGGTGGCTCAAAAGAAGACACGCGTCGGAGTTATGATGAGCGCACTCGCAGAGCGTCCCGGCACCGCCCAACTTCTCGGCGTCCGCGTAGGGATGCTTTCGATGACGATCTGGGCTTTGACCGGCGCTCTTGCAGCTCTTGGTATCACCTTGATCATGCCCACCAGACCAAGCAATTTCTTGGTACTGAGCCTTCTGTTGTTGCCGGCAATAGCGGCTTCGCTATTCGGTGTATTCAGGTCGATCTATCTCGCACTCATAGGCGGTTTGGTCCTAGGAATGATCGAAGCTCTGGCAACCTACTTTGAGACATTGGCGCCGTACCGCCAGGCGTTACCTTTTTTGGTGGTGCTTGCAACTCTCATATGGTCGCAACGCAAGGAGGTTTGGGATGCGGCACGGTAACAATTTTCATGTCGTAACCTTGCTTTCGTTGGTGGCGCTCGGGGGATTGTTTTGGCTTCCGCCGTATTTCGTCTTTCTCGCCACCACAGGGGTGTTGGTAGCTATCATGGTACGCTCACTGGGCGTTGTGACCGACCAAGCAGGGCTGATTTCTCTGTGCCATATGACCTTTGCCGGAATCGGGGCGTGGGCAGTATGCTGGCTGAATATCCACATGCCCTCGATACCGTATATATTGACGCTCATCCTCGGAGCTGGAGCGGGGCTTTGCGCGGGTATATTGTTGGGGCTTCCGGCCCTGCGACTGCGGGGCTTGAACCTGGCGGCGATTACCCTGACCTTTGCCGTGGCCGTGGACGCTGTTTTCTCCACGAAAGGGTTTCCAGGCGGCAGTTCGATGCAGTCATTCAAGCGTCCTGGCTATCTCGCGGACGATTATGTCTTCCTCACTTTCTGCATTGCGATGATGCTTTTGGTGATCGTCGGTCTGCGCCTAATATCTCGTAGCCGACTGGGAGCGTCTTGGGAGGCAATTCGATACTCGGAGCGTGCTACGGCGTCTATGGGAATTTCCGTGGCCCGGGCGAAATTGTCGGCGTTCGCGATCAGTGCGGGTATCGCTGGCTTGGTCGGAGGTCTCACGGCGTCGCAGTTGGGGATGCTGACATCTTCCAACTTCAGCCCCTTATCGTCACTGTCTCTATTCGCGCTTGCTATCTTCGCTGGTGGAAAATACTGGGAGGGGGCCATAGTTGCTGGTCTACTCTCAGTGGGCGTGCCTGAGGTTCTAAGGCGTTTTGGTCTGCCACTGGACCTGGATGCAGTGATTTTTGCTATTGGCGCAATTGACGCTCTTAGGAAGAGGACCAGCTTCGCAGGCGGGCTCCGACGCACACTGAAAATCCGGAAAAACCGGAAGGCTGCAGAAATCGCTAGACCGCCCGAAACCGGGCTCGAAATCAACCGACTAGACAGCGCGCGCTTCCGCCTCGAAGTGGTTTCGAAGCTCGAGATAGCCGATCTCCGCGTAAATTATGGAAATGTAGTTGCTGTCGATCGATTTGGTCTTGCGTTAGAGCCAGGCTGCATCGCGGGCCTCGTGGGCCCTAACGGTGCAGGCAAGTCGACTATCATCGATGCGATAACGGGTTTTCTACCGCAGGCGACGGGGACGGTAAAGCTCGGCAATGTTGAGCTTATGCAACAAGGGCCGACTCTCCGCGCTCGGATAGGGATCCGGCGAACCTTTCAGCAAGGACGGTCCATACCGGAGTTGACGGTGGGACAATATTTGAGCCTTTCATCGGGAGGTGAGATGTCGGACGACGACATAGATCTAATTCTTGCCTTTTTGGACTGTCCGCCATCGAGCACGTTGATTTCGGAAATTGAAATTGGATTGAGACGATTGATTGAGGTCGCGGCAAGTCTATCCGCGCGGCCAAGGGTGTTACTACTAGATGAACCTGCGGCGGGGTTGTCCGCTGATCAATCAGCGACACTCGCCGAGCATATAGCAAGAATCCCGGAGGTTTTTGGCTGTTCAGTGCTGATCGTCGAGCACGACATGGATATCATTCGACGGGTTTGCAACAAGATCATCGTTGTGGATTTCGGAAGAGTCATAGCGGAGGGCAGCCCAGAGGAAGTCTTAGGCCAACCGCAAGTCCTCGAAGCTTACCTTGGAGCCGCATGATGGAAAACGATACGGAATTGGAGGTAAGGAACATCTCGGTCAACCGCCTGGGGCTTCCTGTAGTATCCAATGTCTCGCTGACCGCCCCGACTGGCGAAATGACAGTGCTACTTGGTGCGAATGGGGCCGGGAGAACCACTCTTCTAGAGGCGTTGTCAGGGGGCATCCCAATTGCTCACGGCAGTGCGAGACTCGGGGGCATCGAGTTGAACGGCGCGTCGCCACTAAAGAGAACAAGAGCGGGGCTGGGACACGTGGAGCAGGGGCGCACCGTCTTCTCAGAGCTAACAGTCGAAGAAAACCTGCTGGTTTGTCGGCCAAAGGAGCATATAAGCGCGGCGTTCACGTGGTTTCCGGAACTGTCTAAGCGCCGAAACACGAGGGCGGGAATGCTGTCGGGTGGCGAGCAGCAGTTATTGGTGATCGCGCGCGCGTTGTTATGCGCGCCGCGGGTACTTATGATCGACGAGATGTCTCTGGGTTTGGCGCCGATCATTGTTCGGCGGCTTTTGTCTACACTCAAAGAATTGGTGTCTGAAGGACTTGGTGTGCTTTTGGTCGAGCAGTTCGCTCATCTCGCACTGTCGTACGGCGACACTGCGTACGTAATGAGCGGGGGCAGAATTGTGCTCAAGGAAGAGTGCAAATCGCTGATCAAGACTCCCGAGCGATTGCACGAAGCTTACTTGTTTTAGGCAGCAGGTGCAGAAACGGCACCTCCGCAGCCGACCGCCGGTACGCGCGAGTAATTCTGGCTTCATCAATTATTGGAAACGAAAGATGAGCAAGCAAGATTTTGCAATGTTCTCAGCGACCGAAACAGCACGATTGGTCAAACGGAAGGAAATCTCTCCTGTTGAGGTGGTCGAGAGCGCGATCGAACGGGTAGAGGCTGCTAACGGCGTCCTAAACGTCGTGATCCTGAAGGGCTATGAGGACGCTCGTCTGACTGCGCAGCGTCTCGAGCGTCGGCTTCTTTCAGGGGAGCCAACGGGTTTGATGGCAGGTGTGCCGACGCTGATGAAAGATCTCTTCAGCTTCAAACCGGGTTGGGCAAATACTCTTGGAGGCGTGAAAGCGCTCCGAAATTTCGTTCCCGATTTCTATAGTAACTTTGCTCACCGCATGGAGTCTGCGGATGCGATCGTTATCGGAAAGTCCAACAGTGCCACAATGGGCTTCGCCGGGACGACTGACAACAAGCTCTTTGGCCCGACGAAGAACCCTTTTAATCCGGCCCTAAATAGCGGCGGATCGTCCGGCGGCAGCGCAGCAGTTGCAAGCTTGATGGTCCCACTTGCGGAGGGATCGGATGCTGGAGGTTCAATACGCATACCATCATCGTGGTGCGGACTGGTTGGATACCAACCCTCTTTCGGGGTATCGCCTATGGTTATGCGTCCCAACGCGTTTGGAGCGACTGCGCCGTTCATATTTGAAGGCCCGATGGCGAGATCGGTCCAAGACATTGCCCTTGCGATGCAAGTGCTTTCCGGAAAGAATGTGCAGGACCCCTACAATACTTCGTGCCCCGTAGATTTTGGCGCCGCGCTGCTACAATCGGTGGAAGGTATGCGAATAGGTCTCACGTTGGACTTTGGTGTTTTCCCGGTCGATCCACAAATTAGGACGCAGGTGGAGGAGGCCAGTCGGGCATTTACCGCCGCGGGCGCAATTGTTGAACCGATTTCGTTGAAGCTTCCCTATTCAGCCGTCGAACTCGCAGAGCTGTGGTGCCGAATGATATCCGCGGTTACTTTCGGTGCGCTGACGAATTTGGCAGAGAATGGTTTTGACCTTCTAGGCGAGCACTCCGACGATTTGCCTGACCAGCTGATTGCCTGGGTGGAACGCGCTGAACGCATGACATTGAGGGAAATTCAGTCGGATCAAGCGATGCGGACTGAAGTGTTTGACACGCTGACGGCGGCGTTTGAGCACTTTGATTTCATTTGCTCCCCAGTTACATGTTGCATGCCGGTACCGAACGCGGACGGCGGAGACACCGTCGGGCCGAACCATTTGTTGGAAACAACTCTCGAGCCGCGGATAGGCTGGGCGATGACCTTTCTTACCAACTTGACGGGAAACCCATCTGCGGTCCTTCCGACAGGTTTAGTAGCAGGTCTTCCGGTGGGCCTGCAATTGATTGGAAAGCGCAATAGGGATGTTGATCTGATCGCAGCGTGCGCGGCTTTCGAGAGGGCGCGGCCCTGGGCGTCCATCTACGCCGTTCCCGGTAAAGAGCGGCATTTCTAATTAAGCGTCGCCGAGCATTCGTAAACAGCTGAATCAACGACGCTTGTAGTCTGCCTTACTGTTGCCTCCAAGCACCGTGGTAGGCATTGATCTGTCGGGCGATGGACCCGTTTCCGATCCGCCGACAAGCCGATCGAGTAACGCGTGGCGTCCGCATAGTAGCACATCTGCAAGATCGCTTTTGCAAGGCGGCAATACGTTGCCGCGAGTAGAGCGTGCAATCTGGCCGATCTATTGAGTAACTAACTGATTTTCCTACAAAAAGCGAAGCATGCAAATTTGCGTTTTGTTTCTGCATGTTTGACGTGGTTCGGTTCGCGGGTTTGACTTTAATGAAAACTGACATGCAGTTCGTATAGGGAGGTCGAAACAACATGGTCGAAAAAGTACTTGAGCGAACAGTAGTCCCGGGGCCGCTTGGTGCCAATTATGGCCGATATTTTCGAGACGGGGCAGTCCATCGCGATCTTTACATCAAAAAGCAGATCTTCGATGACGAGATGAATTATCTCTTTGGAAATACGTGGGTTTTCATAGGCCACGAGACTGAATTGCCAAATCCAAACGACTTCATACGTCGCCGCATTGGCCGACGACCAGTCATTTTCGTGAAGAAGGATGACGGATCCGTCGACGTACTCATTAATCGCTGTCCCCATCGTGGAGCCCTGATCTGCCGGTTCGAAAAGGGCAATGCCAAGCGGTTCACATGCGGTTACCATGCCTGGAGCTTCGAGAACGACGGTTCGTGCGTCGCCATACCCCTTCGACATGCGTACGGGGATGATTTTAAGCTCGAAAACCACAGTCTTCTGAAGCCTGCGCGTGTCGAAAATTACCGCGGATTTGTGTTTGCGTCGATGACGCAGGATGTTCCCCCACTCAGGGAACATCTCGCTGGAGCCGCGACCTACATCGATCAATGGCTCGATCGTGGCAACGGCGAAAAAGTTGTCGTCAACAATGGCGCTATGCGTTTCACCTCTCATTCAAACTGGAAGACCGTGTATGACAACGCTGGTGATGGCTACCATCCACCGTTCTCGCACGAGTCGATGTTGAGGGTGTTCGCGCGACGTTACGGCGACGAAACGGACATGTCCTATTTTCCTTCGGGAGCTGATGAAGGGCCGATCCCGTCGCGAGACCTTGGAAACGGCCATACTCTGATTGATCAACGGGTAGCGATGCATTCAGAATCTGCTTGGGCCAGACAGCATGTACACCCGGGTCGCGAGGCGGCAGAAGCCGCGGTATTCGACAAATTCGGCCCCCAGGAGGGTAGGAAACTTCTTGACGCGTCCACAGGCGCTGGGATGAACCTTAGTGTATTCCCGAACCTGCTCTTCATCGGTAACCAGATTCAGATCGTGGAACCGGTGGCGGTGGATAAAACTGTCATCACGTTCTTTTCGACTTCATTGGAGGGAGGCGATGAGAACATCAATGCAACACGTATGAGAATGCAGGAGGATTTTCCTTCGTTCGGCGAAGTTGACGACACCGCACAATGGGAAAGTTGTCAGGAGGGAATGGAGACTGTTCCTGAACTCGAATGGATCGATATCAGTCGTCATATGAGAACGGGCGCTGGTTCGGTTGAGAGCGACGGTTACTATACTGAGCCGGTCACTTCCGATCTCCATATGCGTGTGTATTACGCCGAATGGAGCCGTGTAATGGAGCGCGCGACCAGTAAGGGTGTTGGGGAGGACAATGTAAATGCATGATTTCGGTGCGGATGGTGCGCTCGCGGATACCGTTGATCTCGACTATTTCTCGATGGATTGGTATGCGCGAGTACAATCGATAGTGCAATTCTGGAAAGAGTTGGACTCTATTCCGGAGGAGCTGCTGCCAACCCGAGAGGGTAGGGAGGCGGCTGAGCGTCTGTTGTTCGTGGAGGCACGTTTACTCGATCAGGAACGACTAGAGGAATGGCTCGGTCTGTACACGGACGACGCGGTGTACTGGATCCCTTCGGACAACGCCGAGCGTGATCCGCGCACGACCGTGAGCTGGGAAATGAATGACCGTCGCCGTTTGGAAGAGCGCGTGGAACGTTTGGCAACAGAGAGGGCCTATAGCCAGGCCCCGACCACTCGAACGGCGCACTTGTACACCAACATTGAGGTAATGGCGTTCAATTCGGACGTCATGCACGTTATGTGCAAATTCCTGATTCAGACCAGCCTGGTGGGAAAGCTGACTCCGCGTGCCGGATGGAACGGGTTCATCCTTCGAAAGGTCGACGATGAGTGGCGCATCGCAATGAAGCGTATAAGTCTGTTCGATGCCGATCACCCGCAGGAAAACAATAGTTTCACGCTGTGATCGGAACAATGTTGGGAGGATGGCAAACATGCTGAATGATGTAACAAACAACGATTTGGGAAGAACAAACTTCGTGGCCGTGACTGGGAGGGATACGGCGGAACGAAAAGAAAAATTGGCGGAAGTCCTTCGTATAATAGAGGAAAAGAGGCTAAAGGTCATCCGCGTCGGTTTTGTTGACGCCCACGGTATCGTACGGATACGCCCGATTGAAGCTTCACATTTCCAACAGGCAGCCCGCAACGGTGTACCGTTTACTACGGCGGTGCTGGCCATGGACACAGGAAACTTCGTCTTTAAGCCCCTGTTCTCTCGCGACGGCGGCTTCGGGCATGAGGAAATGGGCGGAGCGGGTGACGTTCTAGGTCTCCCGGATCTGGGAACGTTCCGTGTATTGCCATGGGCGGATCGGACAGGCTGGGTGCTTTGCGATCTATTTATGTCCAATGGGCAGAGCTGTCCGTTTGATCCGCGCAGCTTAATGAAGAAGGCAATTAACTCGCTCAATAGTCGCGGATATTCCTATCTCGGCGGCATTGAAGTGGAGTGTCACGTATTCAGGATCACGGACCCCAGACTTAATCTGAGAGACCACACACAACCAGCACCGCCTCCCAGCGTTGAGCCGATTTCGCACGGCTTTCAACACATGTCGGATTTGGTTTATGACGAGGTCAATCCCATTATTGATCCCCTCCGCGACGTCCTACATCAACTAGGGTTGCCTCTGCGCACTATCGAATCTGAACTCGGACCGGGGCAGATCGAAATCACCTTCGATCCACTTCCAGATCTAGAATCCGCGGATTTGATGGCACTCGTACGTACCACGGTTAAGCAGCTTGCTAAACGTAGGGGCATGGTTGCGTCGTTCATGGCAAAGCCGGGGCTGCCGAACGTGTTTTCGAGCGGCTGGCACTTGCACCAGTCACTCGTTGATATGAAAAGTGGGAAGAACTTGTTCTCCTCCAATGAAACTGTCTTGTCGCAGGTCGGGCTCAACTTTGTCGGCGGGATTCTGGAACATGTCCGGGCGGCCACCGCTTTCTCGAATCCAACAATCAACGGTTACAAACGTCTCAACGCGAACCCTCTTACGCCTAAGCGGGCAGTGTGGTCGGTGGACAATCGGGCGGCGATGTGCCGGATCATTGGCGGGCCCGGACAGAAGTCGACCCATTTGGAAAACCGGTCCGGTGAACCAGCCGCCAACCCCTACTTGTATATGGCTAGCCAAATCTTTGCCGGCCTTGATGGGACTGATCGAGAAATCGATCCAGGTCCGCCGCTTGATGATCCGTATGCCCAGGTTGAGAAGCCGCCATTGCCCGTCAGCCTGATGGAAGCGGTGGCCTCGCTAAATGACTCGACGTTCTTCCGCGAAACTTTGGGTTCGGAGTTCGTGGACTACTATGTTGCGATGAAACAACACGAGATCCAGCGTTTTCTGGCGGCCGTGACGGATTGGGAGCACCTCGAGTACTTCGAGAACTTCTAAAAGACGGGAGGCTCGCTCCCCTAACTGAGAGAAAGACAAGGGTCTGATGCTGACGAGGTGACAGACCCCACTCTCTGCGACCCAAAATGGTAGAAAAATGTTAGAAGCACCAATGAACTTGGGATCTGTAAATGGATCCTCAGACTTGCTGGATGTTGTGGTCACGCGGCGATCTCGCGAGACGGCATCCGTTGCTATGATTGAGTTTGCTAGCGCTACGGACGAGCTTCTGCCTCCATTTGCCGCCGGTGACCATGTTGATGTCCATTTGGCGGAAGGACTAACCCGTCAATACTCGCTATGCAATGCGCCCGGTGAGCGTGATATCTATCGGCTAGGTGTGATGCTGGCAAACAAATCACGCGGTGGTTCGCGGACGATGCATGCGCTAAAGGTGGGTGAAAAGTGTCGAATAAGTAGGCCTCGCAATGCGTTCCGGCTGCGAGAGGACGCGGCGAAATCGATCCTGATAGGCGGTGGGATTGGCATCACGCCCCTAATGGCAATGGCTTATCGCCTGTCCGACCTCGGAGCCGCATTCGAACTTCACTACAGTGCGCGTTCCAAACTCCATGCGGCTTTTTATAAATCGCTAAGTAAGTCTCCGTTCGGAAGCAATATTCGTTGGCATTTTGATAACGCCGACGGGAAAACAACATTCAATCCGTATGAGTCGCTCGCTGACCCTTCTGACAGTGCGCACCTTTACGTCTGCGGGCCTAGCGGATTTATGGACTACATTCGGGAGAAAGCTGAAGAACTTGGGTGGAAGCGCGAGAACGTCCACTACGAAACTTTTGAGGCCCTAGGTCCCGGTGCGGACGCGCGAGAGTTCGTCATACATGCCAAGCGAAGCGCCCGCGATATAACGGTCCGCGCAAATCAAACAGCGGCGCAAGCTCTCTCAGAAAGCGGAATGCGGATTTCGGTATCTTGTGAGCAAGGAATTTGCGGGACGTGCATGGTTCCGTTGCTCGACGGCGAGGCCGATCATAAAGATTCTTACCAGACGCAAGCAGAAAGAACGGAGAATCCTCGGTTTGCGTTGTGCTGCTCACGGGCGATATCGAGCCGCATCGTGCTTGATATCTAAGCTTTCAGACGTATACTTTTTTGAAAGGAGTCCGCTGAAGTGAATTGGCGGCTAGACTGAAGGCTTGAGATGCAAAGCTGGGAGCTTGTGAGGGTTTTTCTCGCGCTGCAGAGGGCCCGTAGTTATGAGGGGGCGTCTCAGGCCCTAAATATGGATATCTCAACAGTCCGACGCAAGATACAGGCGCTTGAGAGTAGCATCGGCAGTAGCTTGTTTACCCGCGACTCCAACGGGATCGTTTTATTGCCCGAATGCGAGCATCTTTTGAATGCGGCTCTCGATATGGAATCGGGCGCGACCCAGTTCCGATCGCATTCCGAAAAGATGAATGAGGAAGGCCTCGTTCGGATAACGGTACTCGATATTTTCGCGAGCTTAATCATCGATGGGATGAAGAGATTTCGTCACGAACACCCTGGCATTGTTTTGGATATCACGACCGAATCGCGGTTCGTCGATCTTGAAAAAGAGGGCGTCGACCTCGCTGTTAGGGCCGCCCGCCCGATACGGGGTTCGAGTGGAGTAAGAAAGCTAGCTGACATCCCGTTTGGTAATTACGTCTCGCGGGACTACTTTGAGGCGAACAAAGATACTCCAAGGTGGGAGATGAGCGTTATCTCGATGGCTTCAGATTTTTGGCATCGGGATCACGAGTTTATGCTTGTGGATGAGCGGCAAAAGCAGCTGTATCGGCAACCGGAAAACCTCACCTGCCGCGTGGACAGCTATATTCTACTTAGACAACTTTGCGAATCCGGTCTGGGTGTGGCGAAACTGCCAAAGTTTTTCGCCGAGCAAAGCCCGGGTCTGGTTCAGCTCGATAATGAATTTTGCAATATTGAGCTCTGGCTCGTACTCCGACAAGAACTAGCGCGCTCAAAGCGGATCAAACAAACCATAAATTTCCTGGTGAAGGTCTTCTCAGACCATTCCTTTGCCAAAGGAACGCCTGTTCTGGCTAGTGCCGTTGAGGTGTACGGCTAGTCGAGCATCGTCAGCACGCGGCGAGTGACTTTTGCGGCATTAGGTAGCAAAAGCCACCAGACCTGAAATTGCATCCCGACTACCCTGGTTTCCGGTGAAAACGGAGCCTCGGATGAGTGTAGCGTACGAGTTGAAGCAGAAGCGAGCCGCCTTGACTGACAGGCTGCAGCAGCTTGAAAGGGAGCGGGTAGACATTGAGGAGCTGATGAGAGCGCTGGACCGCGTCATCATGAGCTACGAGCCCGACTATCAGGGATCGGCGCTGACGGGACCTGAACAGGGTAACCGCTCTCGAAAGGCCAAGCCGTCGTCGTCCGAGGTGAAAGCGGCCATGAACGGCGTAAACAAGCGCCAAGCCGTCTTGGAGGTCCTGCGCGAGGCAGGGGAACCGATTTCGGTGACCGACTGCGCAGCGAAGTTTGCAGTCAAGATCGGCATCGCGAGCGAGCCAGCCAATCTCTCAGACATCGCACACCGCCTGTCAGCGGTCCTTACCCAACTGACGACTGCGGGACGCGTTCGGCAGTCCGGCCAGTTCGACGGTCGTAAGGTTCTGTGGGAGGTCGCCGCTTAGCCTTCCCAGATCAGGTCCGGCGGCTTGTTGCCCTGCCAGTACCCACACAGATAGCGTGACGTCGGGCGAGACAGTGCCTGGCCCAGCACCTGGAACGTATGACTGCGATTGCTCACGTGTCGGCAATCCTCGCGCCATGCGAGCTCGGCCACGTACCAGTCGAAGTATTTCAACGAAAACCGATGGTGGATGCCGACATAGGCCCGTTGGACCCGCGAGAAGAAACTCTCGACCTGGTTGGTGTTCGTGCCATCGTCGGTCTGATAGGCCTTTGAGTGGTTGACGCGCTCCAGCTTGTTCAAGCCAGCCAGGTCGTTATAGCTGCCATGCTCGTCAGCGAAGACCGTCGCCTCCCGCGACACGTGATCTCGAACGGCCGCCCAGGCTGCGTTGCTGTCTTCGTCTCGGATGATCCGGGTGAACGTCTGGCCTCCCAGTCCGCGCTGGCGGATCGCAAGAGCGCACAGACGTTTCATGTTCTGGTTTTTCTTGAGGCGGCGGTCGATGCGATCCTCGGCCTTGTTTTCAGGACGGATGTGGCCGCCAGCGTACTTGCCGTCAATCTCCACCTCGCCATCCAGCACCATCTCCTCCCTGCGCCAGGCGATCGCCTCGCGCAGCTTCATCAGGAGGACCCAGGCGGTCTTGTACTGAACACCGATCTCGCGCGAGAGCTGGAGCGCGGCCTTGCCTTTCACCGAGTTCGCCGAGAACCAGATGGCGATGAGCATCTTCTTGAAGCTTAGCTTACGTGCATGGAAGACCGTGCCTGAGGTGACGCTGAACACGGCCTTGCAGGTCTTCTCGGTGCACTTGAAGCGGTTGCGGCTCATCGTGTGGCACCGCACCGTCCCGCACTGGGGGCAGTAAGGCACGCCCTCCGTCTCGTGCCAGCGCAGGCGCTTAAACCAGTCGTAGGCTGTCGCATCCCGCATCTTGGCGAGATCGAGCACTGTCAGCGTTCGGCACTCTGGCGACAGCAGGAAGTGCTGGCCCTTGGGCGTATCTTCGGGGTTCGCCATGGCTCAACCCCTCCGCGATCCGGAGGAAGGTCGGGCGTATTTCCAAGCCCCCGACCAAGACACTGACGGTCAACACCTCAGCGTGGGAGCGATGGGCAACGGCGGCGGTGGCGATGAGGCTCATGTTCAGGCTCCAGAAAGTCGACGGCAGGCACAGCGGATCGGCGGCCGAAAACGGCTGCGGGGAGATCAGAGCTGTATGCGTATCATCCTGAACATGACCCAGGTTCTTACCTCTGCTTCTCGCAGAAGTCGATCGAGGGAGGATCAAATGGTTAATTTTTGACGGGAGATCGAAGGCCTTTTAGTGGCGATCCGGGCGATCTCCGCGATTGCGTGCCCTGAAATTGTTCGAGCGTTTAAAACTACCAGAGACCGCAGTCGGCCCCACAAGGTCATCTGGCCTTGCTGTTGGTGCCTCCTGTCTTCTGACGATATGGCCCACACGGGGAATTCGTTCCGTTGCGAGCGCGGAACTGTAACATCTTCTCAACGTTATTTATTTCCGTCCTAGCTACCTTGCCCTTCTCGAAAGTAAGCGTCGCTGCCGACTTTCCAGCGCAGTTCCGGCGGATCGCCTTCATAATAGGGCCATCGATAAAGACATAATGATTCAGGTCGACGCAGTTGGCTGGTAATGAAGAAACGAGGTTGCCTTCGGCATCGCAGCTTTCCGTGTAATGATAGCCTTTAGCAGTCGCAGCGAGACGATTTAGGGCTGCTGACTCACTGTACAAGTCCCAGAAGGAGTAAGCGACAACCGCGATGACTCCGAAGAGCGCTCCGAGCCTTAAAAGGCCCAGAACTACGGTAGGTGCGGCTTCATCACCTTGCTTCATGCCCCTAGAACATTCCATTTGCCGCTCGTGGCTCACAGTCGCGGTGTGCTTGATTGACAAGGAGCGAGGGCAACACCGCTTACCATAAACCGATCCGTCTCCATCTATGTAGCTCGGAAGGCAGGGTCCGTCATGCGGGAATGTCAAGAGCAGTTAACGACATAGGGGGGTTAGCGGACTGGCGCGCTTTCAAGACGAAGGCTGCGACCAAATAGCGATGTCGCAATTGCTATTCTAATTCAATTAGATAGATCGCTGTCGGTGGCTTTTGCTACCTAATGCCGGACTTTTGCGCGGGGTAGAGATGTTTAAGGTAGCAGAATCGCATGTGTTTGAGAAAGCGCCTTGAAGATGTCACGGGCTCTATGCGCATTCATAGAGTCCCGCAACGCTCTCGTGGGTTTCAGCGATCAGAGGTCGTACGGCCAAGGCTGAGCGACAAATTCGTAGCCCACCTTTGCTGCGCGCACATGTCCAAAGCCAGGAAAATCGAGATGCATGCCTGCGACTAACGTTCCCTCGCTTGCTACGGTTTCGAATATTTTCCTACGCGTCTGGACAGCTGTTGACGCATCGACATCGAACCCGACTGAGCATTCCGGCCTCGCGAACTGGAGGCTATGTGCATGTACAATGTCGCCCCAGATTAAAAGATCATCAGTGCCGGATGAAAGACGGAAGCCACTGTGGCCTGGCGTATGCCCCGGCAGCTCAACTGACCGAAGGCCGTGGCCCACGTCGCTATCGTTGCCAGAGAAGACAGACGTGCGGCCGTTGTAGGAGCGGACGGTAGCTTGAGCGCCTAGGAAGTAGGGTTTGACAAAATCGGGGGCGGCGGATGTGTTTCCCTCATCTGTCCAGAAGGCCAACTCTGTCTGATGAACAACTAGCTGCGCGTTGGGAAACAGCGGCTCGCCGTCTTTTGCGAGACCGTTGATATGGTCAGGGTGCATGTGCGTCAAATAAACCGCAGTGATATCGGCGGGCCGAACACCGGCCGCAGCTAGATTGCCATGCATCCTACCCGCGGTCTCTCCGAGCTGATCCCCTGCGCCGCTGTCAATGAGGATTGCAACGTCGCCCTTCTGGATAAGATAGGTGCTCACTGCCGCGCGTATCGGACCAGGTCGAATGAACGTGTTGGTCTGAAGTTCGTCAATCTCACGCTTGCTAATCCCGGAGAACAGTTCCTGGCCCAGATCGAGATAGCCATCCGCGATTGCTGTAACCAGGTATTCTCCAATGCGCTTGCGCAACAGGCCTGGAACCTGCGCATCAGCGATCGCCTGAGCCGCTTGGGCATCGTGCGAAGGCAAGCCCACCAACGGTGCTAGGACGGCACCTGTTCCGGCAATCAAAGTCGTTCGGCGGTTGATTTCCATAGAAGTTTCCTCTTTTCGATTGGAAGTGATGGCGATAGCGCCGCATACGTGAGGCGCTTTCCTATTCGTGGGATTCGACGCTGGAGAGGTGCTCCAGAGCGCGGTTAAATAGTTTCAGTTAACCGCTTCCGCAGCGGCTTTTCCGCCCCCGAGGTAGACTTCGCCGACGCGGGGGTCGGTTGCGAGGTTATTCGCATCGCCCTCGATGACGATCCGTCCGAGTTCCATCACATACCCATAATCCGCGATTTGCAGTGCGGCTCGGGCATTCTGTTCGACAAGCAATATCGACACGCCTTCATCTCTCAGCTTCTCGACAGTCTGAAGGATCCCGCGAACAATTAACGGCGCGAGGCCTAGGCTAGGCTCGTCCAGCATCAGAAGCCGAGGTTGCGCCATCAGCGCTCTACCCATCGCCAACATTTGCCGCTCTCCACCAGACAGGGTCTCGGCGATTTGCTGCCTACGCTCTTTCAGGCGAGGGAACAGCGCGAAGACGTGCTCCTTACTACGGCGTAGATCCGCGCGGCCACGACGAAATGCGCCGAGGTCGAGATTATCTTCGATCGTCATAGAGCCAAAAAGGTCCCGTTGCTCGGGCACCAAACTGATGCCAAGGGACATGCGCTGCTCGACTGATAGACGACGAATATCGGTGCCTTGAAAGCTGACCATACCGTCTGAAGGCAACAGGCCCATTAGCGAAGCAAGTAAGGTAGTTTTTCCTGCGCCATTGGCCCCGATGACGGTGACTATTTGCCCGGTCTTGATGGTAAGCGATACTGTTTGCACCGCCGGGACACGCCCGTAGTTCACACAAAGCCCGCTAACCTGCATTTGTATTGCCTGCTTATCCATCACAGCGCCGCTCCAAGATAAGCTTCGATGACAGCAGGATCTTTTCGAACCGCCTCCGGTGTTCCGCCAGCGATCCGAGTTCCAAAGTTAATGACCACGATCTCGTCGGTAAGGCCCATCACAAAGTCCATGTCATGCTCGACCAAGAGGATGCTCATACCCTCGCTGCGCAGATCGGCTAAAAGTTTTGCCAATGCCTTTTTTTCCAGATGCCGAAGTCCAGCGGCCGGCTCATCAAGGAGCAACAGACGCGGCTCCAGCATGAGCGCCCGGGCGATTTCGGCTAGTCGCTGTTGCCCGAGCGCGAGTTCGTCAGCGCATTTGTGCATGCAATCCTTTAACCCGACGCGATCAATCTGGTGGGCTGCCTCTGCGAAAATGGCAGCCTCTTCAGCACGGTTGAGGCGTAGGATTGCAGAGAGGTAACCCTTCCGACCTTTCAAGTGTGCTCCAAGGGCGACATTCTCCAGCAACGACATACGCGGGGATAGCTTGACGTGTTGGAAAGTCCGCGCAACCCGACACTTGGCCACCTCGACGGCTGACAGGCCGCATATCTGCTGTTCGTCAATCAGGACGCGGCCTTGAGTGGCGTCCAACGCGCCGCTTATCATATTGAAAGTCGTCGACTTCCCAGCTCCGTTCGGGCCGATTAGGCCGACAATTTGACCCTGCGCGACCGAAAAGGATACATTGTTCACGGCGATCAGACCGCCAAAGGCCTTGCGAAGTTCTTCAACCACGAGTAGCGGTCCCGTCGTCTTCTTAAAGCCGTATACCGGCATAGGAGATGCTGGAGCGACAATGCGTTGTATGGGTTTCAGCCAAGCAATCATCAGCGGCCACAACCCATTACGGGCGAGCTGTAAGCCAATAATCAGTAGAGTTCCGAAAACAATGCCTTCGTAGTTGCCATCAGCGCTGAAGACGATGGGCAGAATGTCCTGTAGAGCATTCTTCAAGAGAATAACTATACCGGCACCCAACACCGCTCCATAGACATGGCCCGGCCCACCCAGAACTGCCATTAACAGATATTCAATGCCTGCGTTGATGCTGAAAACGCCTGGTGTGACTGCACGCTGGAAATGGGCATAAAGCCAACCCGACAATCCTGCCAGCAGCGCCGCATATACGAACACGACTAATTTTGCGCGCCATGCATCGACGCCGACCGACTCTGCTGCCATGGAACCATTTCGAAGAGCCCTCATTGCCCGGCCCACACGAGAGTTAAGCAGGTTAGCCGTCCCGGCCAGCGCAAGGAGAACTACAATCCAGACGACATAGTAATATTGCCTGCTGTCGACAAGTTCTAAACCAAAGATGCTAAGTGGCGGAATACTCGATATGCCGTCGTATGCGCCTAGCGACTTGATATTGCCAAACAGGAAATAGAATGAGATGCCCCAGGCGATGGTTCCCAGAGGGAGGTAGTGTCCCGACAAGCGTACGGTAATCGCACCAATCACGAAAGCAGCGAGGCCAGTCACAGCCAATGCGGCAGGAAGCGTTAGCCAGGGCGACCATCCAAACGACGTGGAAAGTAAGGAGGTTGTGTAAGCGCCGAAGCCTACGAAGGCCGCTTGGCCAAATGACGTCATGCCCCCGACGCCAGTTAGAACCACAAGGCCGAGCGCCACTAAGCTTGCGAGGCCGATAAAAATTGAAAGGGTGACCCAGTAGAGAGGGACAAAAGGGAGCAGCGGGACCAGCAAAACTACTAGAACAAAGGCGGAAAAGCCGTATTTTGCAAAGTTATTCATATCACTCTTCCTCGTGCGGATTCGTCCGCCAAGAGCGCCATAAGAGAATTGGAAGGATCGACGAGAATACGATTACTTCTTTGTAAGCGCTCGCCCAGAACGCAGAAAATGCTTCCAACACTCCGACGCCAAACGCTGCAAACACCGTCGCTGGGTACGCGCCGAGGCCACCAATAATTGCCGCTACAAATCCTTTGAGACCAATGATGAATCCGCTGTCGTAGTAGAGGGTGGTCATTGGGGCGATCAGCACTCCAGATACAACCGCAATGGCTGCCGCCATGCCAAAGGCAATGCGACCAGATAGTCGTGGCGAAACACCTACCAGACGCGCGCCGCGCTGATTTATGGCCGACGCGCGCAAAGCTTTACCGACGAACGTCCGCCCGAAAAAAGCAGCCAGCGCAGCTAGCAAAAAGAGCGCTGTGGTTACTACAAGCATGCTTTGATAGGTCACCGTCAGGGCACCGATTTTCATGGAGCCGACGAACAATGGTGTGCTTCGAAATCCCTCTGGACCGAAGATAGCTAGGCCGAGCGCCGTTAATGCTAGGTGGCCGCCCACCGAAGCGATGAGCAAGAGAAGCACGGAGGCATCAGCAACTGGCTGAAATACTACTCGGTAAACATACGGGCCCATCGGAATAACGATTGCTGCGCACATCAGCATGTTCGCCAAGGATCCGAGATGCATTGGCGTTAGCAGAAAGACGCCGCCTATGACAATTGCGGCTGGCACCAAATTCACCAAGGTCGCTCTAAGAGCCTTGGAAATGCTTCTCTCCTTAAGCGCTTGAACGAGATCCATTACCGTCGCGATGCCTGCAAGGGTTGCGAGAAGCCAAACTGATTGTGGAACGACGCCGGCCTCCAGGGCGGCCAGCGTCAATCCAGCGAATGCAACCAGATCACCCTGAGGAACCAGGATGACACGCGTCACTGTAAAAACAAGCACCAGTGTGACGCCGAGCAGAGCGTAAATTGCGCCGTTGATCGCACCGTCCTGGAGGAGAAAGAGAAATATACTGGAGTTCATAGGAAGTAGGCGTCCCCGATGTTGAGGCGTCGAAGCGGGAGAAGTTCTGGGAATGATCTAACTAGTGAAGATATTCCCACGCGCCATCTTGTACCTTTACGAGAACACGACTGCGCTGATCACGGCCATCGTGATCCTCAGGAGACATGCTATACGTGCCATTTACACCAACAACGTTGTTGATGTTCTCAAGGGCGTTGCGGAGTGCCATTCGAAAATCATGTGTGCCTGGCGATGCAGTCTTCAACGCAACTGGCACTGCCGCTTGGATCAGCTGACCCGCGTCAAACATATACGCGCCGAAAGGAGATAGTGTATTCTCGCCGTGCTGGGCCGTGTAATCCACCGTATACTTTGTTCCCAAAGTCTTGGATGGATGATCGTCGGGAAGCTGGGCTGCAACCATCACCGGACCGACCGGAAGAATTGTGCCGTCCGCTGTGGCACCTGCTACCCGAAGAAAGTCGACGCTTGCGGAACCGTGTGTGTGGTAGATTTGGCCGGTGTAGCCACGCTCGGCTAACGCTAGGTTCGGCAACGCCGCTGGAGTTCCGGAGCCAGCAACAAGGACCGCGTCCGGTGCGGCAGCGACCAACTTTAGAGCCTGGCCCGTAACGCTAGTGTCTGTCCGCGCATAACGTTCTACAGGACCAAGGCTGATGCCAGTTCCGTCCAACATACGAGTAATGACATCAAGCCATAGCTCGCCGTAGCCATCCGAATAGCCAATAAAACCCAGCGTCTTAACGTCGTTGGCTTTCATATGCTCGATGAGGGCGGCGGCCATAAGTTGCACTGGCTGAGACAATCGGAATGTCCAATGCTCTGCCTTTTCGGGCAAAGTCACTGGGGACAAGGCGAGCAAGGGCGTCTCGGTTTCTCCGGCTACACCGGCAATTGCGATAGTCGGTGGGGTGGGAGAAGAACCGACGAGGATGTCGGCACCTTGTTCTTCAATGCATTTGCGTACATTGCGGGTGGCCACTGTTGGGTCGCTGGCGTCGTCAAAAGTGATGTATTTGATCTTCTGACCGGCGACTTCAGTTGGAAGCAGGGAAACGGTTGCCTGCTGTGGAGCTCCCAAAGAGGCTGCTGGCCCGGTCGCAGACACCGTCACACATACCGCGATGTCTGCCAGCGTCGGGGTTGCAGTAAGCAAGACGCCGGTTACACCGGCCGCGAGAATGGTCTTCATTGTTTCATCCCTCATATAGTTCTTCGGGCGTGCTATGGAGCCCGTTTGGTGGTTGATTTATCGGAAGCAAGGCTGTGCGCGGCCCCCGAGCAGGCCGAGTTGTCTAAGTCACGGACGCGTAAGAACCGGTGCCATTGGATTGTCGTCGGGCCGCTTTATGCGGAACAACTGATCTGAGCCGACGGAAAAATAATGGTCGTACCCAGCCCGCATGATTGGCCGCATACCCGCGGTGTTTACCAAGCCATTCTGAATGAAGCGGTCGTCGATGTAGACACCCACAACTTCGCCGATAACGAGATAGTACTCAGTAATGCCGGCCCGAGATGGAAGCGGAGTAGTTGACAGCCATTTGCATTCTAATGCGGCCGGGGCCGCTGCAACGCGTGGAGGCTTTACAAAGTTAGAGGGCGCAGCTTCTAAGCTTGCATGTTCTAACTCGTTGCCGCCGCGCGGCAACATCATTGAGGTGAGATACATTTGCTCACGCAATTCGAAAGTCGCGAACGAACATGTGAATTCGCCTGTTTCCTCCGCAAACGTTGCGGAATCTTTCATGCCTCGGCTGGAAAAGGCGACCATATTCGGAGAATCTGAGACTGCGTTAAAGAACGAGTAGGGAGCGCAATTTATTTCCCCTGCAGCGCTCATCGTCGTAATCCAGCCAATTGGTCTTGGCGCGACGATCGCTTTGAAAGGGTCGTATTTTAGTCCGTGATTGTTGTCAGTCGCGTCATAGTGCATATCAAGCGTTCCCACGAAAATTCTGGGGCAATATCGCTGCGTGTTCCAACGTGAGTCCAATATCTCGTGTGAACGATATTGATATGTTCATCAAACTGTAGGTCTTTCATATCTCCTGCCGTCTCAATTTACCCCATGATTGATATTTTACGCACGCCATGGGGGCCTGTACGTTTGGTCTGCGCTCGCGCAATTTCCTGATGGACATATTTGAGAAGGGCCACCAATGGCGCAATCTGCAGCTCAAAAAATCGAATACATGACCCCGGGCCTAAATCCCCCTATCAGCCACTATTGTGATGCTGTCGGCTTTGGAAACCTGCTGTTCATCTCGGGCGTGGCGCCTCTTGATGAAAACCAGAAGCTTGTCGGTGAGGGTGACGTCGAACTCCAGGCCGAGGCCGTTTTTCAGGCAATGGAGAAGATCCTTAAACAGGCGAATGCGACGTTCGCTGATATTCTAAAGGTAACGTTGTTCCTGACAGACGTCGACGACCGTCACAAGATCAATCCGCTGCGTAAGAAATACTTCGGCGACGCTCGTCCTGCGAGCACTCTGTTCGAAGTCACCCGATTGGCATTCCCCGGGATGAAGCTCGAAATCGAGGCGATCGTCGGACTGAAGCCTGCCGTCGCTTCAGCGTGAGTTGGGCGACGAAAATCTAAGGAAATCTAAAATGACACAGAACCTAAAGTTCTACATTGACGGTGAGTGGGTGGAACCGGCACGAGAAGCCGGCGCGGTCGACACGGCGGTCAACACGGTTGAAGTTATTGATCCTTCCAATGAAGAGGCGTTTACCAGCATCGCCCTTGGTAGCGAGGCAGATGTCGACCGTGCTGTAAAGGCCGCCCGCCGAGCTTTCGCCAGCTATTCGGCCACGACAGCTTCTGAACGTTTGGAGCTGTTGAGAAATATTGTCCGGGTGTACCAAACGAGGCGTCAAGACATCGCGGACGCTTTGACCCGGGAAATGGGTGCGCCGCTGAAGTTGGCCATCGAAACGCAGTCTTACATGGGGCTTGCGCATTTCGAGAAGATCATCTCGGTGCTCGAGAATTACAGCTTCTCTGAGATGCGCGGCACCACCCTGGTAGCCAAGGAGGCAATTGGTGTTTGCGCGCTAATCACGCCGTGGAACTGGCCTATGAACCAAATCGCCTGCAAGGTGGCTCCCGCTCTCGCCGCGGGTTGTACCATGGTTCTGAAGCCCAGCGAGGTGTCTCCGATCAGTTCGCTGATCTTTGCCGAGGTTCTCCACGAAGCGGGAGTTCCCAAGGGCGTATTTAACCTGGTCAATGGACTTGGCGCTGTAGTAGGCGATGCCCTTTCCCGCCACCCCGACGTCGACATGGTTTCTTTCACGGGTTCGACTCGGGCGGGCGTCCTCGTGGCTAAGGCAGCGGCCGACACTGTGAAGCGGGTGCACCAAGAATTGGGCGGCAAGTCGGCCAACATCATTCTCGATGATGAAAATCTCCCCGAAGCCGTCCGGAAGGGCGTGGCGGCGATTTTCCGAAACAGTGGGCAGTCATGCAACGCTCCCAGCCGCATGCTGGTTCCGTTGTCGCGACGCGATGAAGTGGTCGAAGTCGCCCGTGAGGCGGCGTCTAACTTCCGTGTTGGCCCGGCTTCGGATCCAAAGAGCGACCTGGGGCCGGTGGCAAATCGGACTCAGTTTGACAAGATCCAAGGGCTGATTTCGATTGGTATCCAGGAAGGCGCCACGGTTGTTGCCGGTGGGCCCGGACTTCCAGACGACCGCAATCGCGGCTATTTCGTACGTCCGACAATCTTCGCGGACGTGACTCCCGATATGACAATTGCACGAGAGGAGATCTTCGGTCCGGTCTTGTCGATCATTGGTTATGCGGACGAGGATGACGCCGTTCGGATCGCTAACGATTCAATCTACGGTCTTGCGGCTTATGTGCAATCGGCTGATGTTGCGAAAGGGCAGAGGGTGGCGAGCCGCATGCGTGCCGGAACGATCTACCTCAACTACCCTGCTTGGGACTCGGGCGCGCCGTTCGGTGGGTACCGGCAGTCTGGCAACGGGCGCGAATATGCTGATTTCGGGCTCGAAGAATTCCTTGAGGTAAAGGGCGTAGTTGGGTACGCAAAGGTCTCGGCCTAGTTTGCGAAAGCTGGCGATCGTAGTTTTCGGTCGCCAGCTGCCGCGTCTATTAACAACATCGATACTCAACTAGGCGCTCGTTGGGGAGGTGGATGAAATGGCGGGAAAGCCCGAATTCGATTTGCGACAGTTGCGGTCGTTCATCGTAGTCGCGGAAGAGGGGCATTTTGGACGGGCCGCTGCGAAACTTGGAATCGCTCAGCCCCCGCTCAGCCAGCAAATCCGCCGTTTGGAAAGTAAGATTGGTTTTACACTCTTCGATAGAGGAACGAGAAAAGTAGTCCTCACGGCCGCCGGAGAGAGTCTTGTTGATACGGCCCGCAAAATCTTGGAACAAGCCCAGGACGGCCTTGATAGCGCGCGACGTGCGGCGCGTGGCGAGGAGGGTGTATTGCGGATCGGGATCAATCCGTCATTGGCTTTAACAGAGTTAATGCGTGTTCTCCAAACCTATCGACGTGAAAACGATAAGGTCACATTGGCATTTCATGAGATGACGTCGCAGCCCCAAGTGAACAGTTTGCTTATGGGGGACATTGATATTGGTTTTTTGCGTGAGACGTATTCGGTGCAGTCACTGGAGTCGCGACCGTTGATCGAGGAGCCACTAATGGTCGTCCTGCCAGAAAATCACCCACTGGCGAAACTCGATACGGTTGATTTAAGCGAGCTCGGACACGAGACGTTTATCCTGATTTCACGCCAGTCGGGTTCTGCGCTTTATGACCGTATAGTTGCCGCTTGTAGGCTATCGGGTTTCCAGCCGCTTATCGGGCAGGAAGCGACCGAGTGGTCGACTATTGCTGCGCTCGTCGGATGCGGGTTAGGAGTTGCTCTGGCACCAAATTGTGTAAGAAGGCTGAACATTCCTGGCGTCGCCTACCGTAGCGTCAGCCCAATGCTGTCGACTGTCGTCACCATGGCGTGGCGACAGAATGACCGCAGTCCGATCGTCCAGCGATTTCTGCGCCACGCACAGCGTGCTTATTCCCGCATTTCGGAGTGAAGTGCGCGAGCCCGGCATAGGCAGGCAAAGGTATCACCCTTCTGCCAAAAAGGGGTAGTCCGTATAGCCAACTTCTCCGCCGCCATATAGAACATCCTTGCGCATCGGATTGAGTGGATGTCCGCCCGCCAACCTGGCCACCAGATCGGGGTTCGCTAGAAACAATCGCCCGAACGCCACTAAGTCGGCGTAGCCAGACTCGACGGCCCTGACTGCCATTTCACGATCGTAGCCATTGTTGACCATCCACGCTCCTCGACCCCCGGCGTTACGATAGGCAACCTTAAGAGCTCTATAGTCGAATGTTTGCCCCGCTTGTTCGAACTCGCGATCCCCTCCCGTTGAGCCCTCGACGATGTGGACATAAGCGATATCGCGTTTTGCGAGCTGACGCACTGCTGCTTCGAACAAATGCTGTGGATCCATGTCGTGCATATCGTTCGATGGAGTCATAGGCGACAAGCGAACGCCGAGCCGGCTTCCGCCAATTTCTTGAATGATGGCATCGACTGCTTCCGTAAGAAAACGCACGCGATTTTCTACAGGCCCGCCGTATTGGTCGGTCCGATTGTTACTACCCGATCGAAGGAATTGATCAATCAAATATCCGTTGGCGGCGTGGAGTTCGACTCCATCGAAGTCGGCTCCGTTGATGGCGGCTGCGGCAGCGCGGCGATAATCATCGTGGACACGCCTGACTTCTTCAAGTGTAAGAGCGCGCGGCGTGGAGGTTTCGATGAACGCTCCATTGCCAAGATTGTCGATGAGGAACGTTTTAGCCTTCGCGCGGATGGCAGATGGGCCGACGGGACTAGCATTGCCCGGCTGCAAGCTCGTATGAGAGATACGACCTACATGCCATAGCTGCGCGAATATGCGGCCGTTGTGCGCATGAACCGCCTCCGTCACTGATCGCCATGCTGCGATTTGCTCCTCGGCATAGAGTCCGGGGACGTCAGCATAGCCTTGGCCCTCGTGGCTGATCGCCGTTGCTTCGGAGATAATCAGACCGGAGCTCGCCCGCTGAGCGTAGTATTTTGCGGCGAGTGCAGTCGGCACTGCGCCCGGAGACCGATTGCGGGTGAGGGGTGCCATGGTCAGGCGATTGGGGAGTTCAATCCCTCCGAGTTTGAATGGTTCGAAAAGTTTCACCATACCACTACTTTCTTTATGTTCGTCACGGGCTGCGCTATCGCAGGACAGCCCTGCCGCTGCGAATTACAGATATGAAGTCTGGACGACGGACGAGCTTCTCAGTGCTTCGGAAGGTCCAGAAAGCGTGATCTCGCCAAGCTCAAGTACATACCCTGAGTGAGCGATATCGAGCGCGATGGAAGCGTTTTGTTCAACGAGCAAGACAGATGTGCCTTCTGTACAGATACGTTCCATTACCTCGAATATTTCAGTGACGACTTTTGGGGCGAGGCCGAGCGACGGTTCATCCAGTAGCAAGTAGGACGGTCGGCCCATCAACGCTCGCGCAATCGCAAGCATTTGCTGTTCGCCGCCGGATAGAGCGCGAGCTGGTTGGTTGAGACGAGCGCGAAGATTGGGGAACATTTCTAGCAATCGCTCCTGCTCCGACGCATGGTCCTTTGCTCCTCGCCGAAGGAAGGCTCCGAGCCGTAGATTGTCCGCTACGCTAAGATCCAGAAATAGCTCTCTTTGTTCGGGTACGAGAGAGACCCCCGCACGAAGGGCGCGGTCCGGCGTTTCATTGGGTAGTGGCTTTCCATCAATTTCAACGGAACCAGTAGTGCGACAGACGAGACCGACGATCGCCTTCATCAATGTCGATTTACCGGCGCCGTTTGCTCCCAGAATTGTTACGATTGTTCCGCGCGGGACATCCAGGCTAATCCCATGAAGGACATCCTTGGCGCCGTAGCTAGCACTCAGGTCACGAATTGAGAGCATTTGCAGCTTTCTCCCCAAGATATGCTTTGATTACCTCTGGCGACCGCCGGACTTCGTCTGGCGTGCCCTCAGCGATCTTTGTTCCAAAACTTAGGACGCTTACGCGGTCAGAGATGGCCATCACGAGCGCCATTACGTGATCGATTACAAGAATCGTCATTTTATGTTGGTCACGGAGCCCAAGGAGTATCTGGTTAAGTGCTTCGATTTCGGCGGCACGTAGCCCAGCCGCGGGTTCATCGAGCAATAGAAGGCTTGGACTGGTCGCGAGCGCACGTGCAATCTCGAGGCGCCGTTGTTTCCCAAACGGCAACGTCGCAGCAGCGGTTGCCTCATCTTCCTCGAGGCCCACTAGCGCAAGAAGCTCTTTCGCTCTCTCTCTCGCTGCGGCCTCTGATCTACGCCAGTTAGGAGTATGAAAAGCACAACTCGATGTCCCCGCTGCAAAATGCCGATCGAGGCCAATCATCACGTTATCGAGAGCGCTCATCGTGCTGAACAACTCCGTGTTCTGAAACGAACGCGCAATACCCATCCGAGCTATCTGGTGGGGAGGGACATTGGAAATGCTTTCGCCGGCGAAGCTCACGTTACCTGCTGTAGTGCGGTATAGTCCGGTCACAACATTCAGAAGAGTACTTTTGCCTGCCCCATTTGGGCCAATTACCGCTTGGATCGTTCCCGTTTTTACTCCGATGGAAACCTGGTTAAGGGCGACAATGCCCCCGAAGCGAACAGTGACGGAATCCACGTTCAGTATATCGTTTGCCATCAGTTGGCTCCTCCCGTACGGATCATGCGGACTAGGCCGCGAGGGGACTGCCAAAGACTGATCAGGCCATCTGGGCGCAGCAAGATGAAGCAAAGCAGAAGCAGCGCGAAAACCAAACCAAGATATGTCTGAAAGCTTTGCAGGAAATCCGGAAGGAACACGAATACAACGCTGCCAACGATTGCCCCGAGCGGTGACATAAGGCCACCGACCACTGCTACGGTAAGGAAATAGACGGATTGCGGGATGCCAAACTGCGCGGGATCGAGATACGTTGATAAAACGGCCAGTATGCCGCCACCGAACGCGCCTAGAAACGCACTCGCGCCAAACGCAAGAGACTTGAACTGAAGTACGTCTATGCCCATCGCTTGCGCAGCGGTTGGGCTCTGCCGAATTGCAGCAAGAGTTCGGCCATACCGCGAGTTCTGCAGATTATGAACAATGACGAAGAAGAATGCCGTCGTCGGTACGATCGCGAAGTAGAGTTGTCGACCTTCGCTTAATGTAAATCCAAACATTTCGAAGGATGGCATCGGCATGCCTGCGGCGCCGCCAGTCAATGGATCGCTATAGATGAGGCCAAGCTGAACGATCGCCGTGAGTGCCATAGTAACCAGGGCGAGGTAATGACCCGACACCCGCAGCGTTAAAAGGCCCAAAACGAAACCTAGTAATCCCACAATTGCCGACACCAGCGGTATTCCGATCCAGAGAGGGAGGCCCCAAAAGCTGTGGAGCACCGCGGAACCATAACCCCCAAGTGCCACGAACGCGGCTTGCGCGAGGGAAACCTGCCCGGCGAAACCAGTTACTACGACGAGCCCTAAGACGACCAGCGCGGTGCCGGCGATGAGACAGACCTGGTACAGATTGAACTCGGGCAAGAAATAGGGCGCGGCGGCAAACGCCAGCGCACAGACGATGAGTGGCGCGATTCGAAAAGACATCTCGCTATACCTTCTTAACTGCGAGCGTACCCAGCAATCCCTGTGGTCTCACGAGGACTACGACGATAAGGATACCGTAAGTGATCACGTCCTTGAGAGCTGTTGAGATGTATGCGCCCGCAAGAGCTTCAAGCACACCGAGCGTGATACCGCCAATAACCGCGCCCGGGAGGCTTGTGAACCCGCCCAGGATGGCGGCCGTAAACCCCTTGATACCAATCAAGCCCATATCTGGAGATAACGACAGCAGGGGAGCGACCAGAACGCCCGCGATCGTCGCTAATAGCGACGCGAGGATCCATATGGCCAAAAAAACCGATGATACTCGGACGCCCACCAAGCTCGCACCGATACGGTTATCGCATGCGGCTACGATGGCTTTACCAACGATCGTCCTTTCGAAAAGAAAGAACAGAGTAAACAGTAGTACGAGCGAAACTCCGACAATTGCGAGGTTCGCCGGTACCAGATAAAGGCCAGCAAATTGGACCGGTGCGGGAGAGAGCAAGAAGGGAAAGGGCCAAGCGCTCGGTCCCATATAGGCCCGGAGGAACTCTCGAAGAAGAGTGCCCACCGCCAACGTCGCAATGATCTTGGTCAAGAGCGTGGAGTTCCGCAATGGCCACATGAGCGTGCCATAGATCAATGCGCCGAGAAGAGCGGACGCCAAAAGCGCCAGAATTACCGCTGGCCAGAAAGGCAAACCGATGAGGGCCTGGCCAATCAATACGGCATAGGCGCCAAAGGTAACTTGATCCCCGTAACCGAAGTGTACTACGCCCGTGCCTTTGTGAATGAGCACAAAGCCAAGAGCAATTAGGGAATAGACAGCTCCAGAGGTGATGGAGCTGACGAGCAATTGTCCAAGCATCTCAATCACCAAGCGCTGCGATGGCTTTGATTTCGATCAGCGCGCCGGGACGTATCAGCCCGCTCACGACGACCCCTGTGGATGCAGGCCACGGCGGGCCCCCGAACAGTTCTCTTCGGAGCGCAGCGGTTTTGTTATAGTCGTCCAATGTGAGGACATAGTCTGTAGTCTCGATGATGTTGGATAGCCCACCACCGGCAAGCTTAAGCACCGCTTCGAACTTTTCGAAAATGAAACGCGCTTGTGCAACAATATCGCCCGCGCCGATCAGGTTTCCTTCGGCGTCCCCTGCGGTGGTGCCGGAGAGAAAAATCAAGTTTCCAACCTGTACCGCCGGCGAATATGTCAGCCTTGGGTTCCAAGGCTGATCTGAGAAAAGTGCTTTGAAGGGTTTGGTGTTCATGATGCCCTCGCACGGAGCTGGAAGCGCTGAATCTTGCCGGTTTCGGTTTTCGGAAGGCTATCGACGTACTGAATAACGCGCGGGAATTGATGGCGACCGACATTCGTCTTGACCGTCGTGACCAATTCTTCGCTGAGTTCGTCGGTGCCGGTGAATCCGTCTCTTAGGACGACGAATGCTTTGACGATCTGCCCCCGCATTTCATCGGGTTGACCGATGACGGCAGCTTCAGCCACCGCTGGATGCTTGAGCAATGCACTCTCGACCTCGAATGGGCCGATGCGGTAGCCCGAGCTCTTGATCATGTCGTCGGCTCGCCCTTCGAACCAGAAGTATCCCTCTTCATCAATGCGACCGAGATCTCGTGTGACAATCCAGCCTTCAATAAGCAAAGCGCTGCTGGCAGCAGGGTCGTTCCAATATTTTAGCCAATACCGGCAGTCGGCATCGGCTCGCTTAGCTATGAAACCGACTTCGCCGACGGGAAGTTCATTGCCTTGCTCGTCAATAATCGCCATGCGATAGCCGGGTGAGGGAAGCCCCATAGATCCTGCTTTGACTTCCATCGGGATGGCATTGTAATTGCCGATGGGTAGAGCGTATTCGGTGGCTCCGAAATGATCCATTGGGGTAATATCAAGTGCCTGGCGGAAGGCGTCGATAACTTTTGCGTTCAGCGGTTCGCCACAGCTAGAAATCGCCCTCAACTTCAGCTTCTTCGCCCCAAACTTCTCGTGGGGGAGCAACATGATGCTGCGCAACAACGTTGGCGTCGTAGCCAGGTTCGTGACGTCGTAGCGATCGATGACCGCGAGGCATTGCTCCGCCGAGGGGTTCTGCCTAACCGTGAGGACAGTAGCGCCCATTGCGAGTGCGCCAAGGTAGCAGACGAAACCATAACCCCAGCCTGGATCGCCGGTGGACCACAGGATGTCGCTCGGGGTGAGGCCTAGACCATATACGATATATGGATTGATCGCGGCCAAGAAATTGACAGCAAGCGTTCCTCCCTTGGGTTGTCCGGTCGAACCTGAGGTGTAAATGATTGCTGCGGGGTCATCTCTTTCGCGCAAAACCGGCGTAAAGATTGGCTCCTCCTCTTCCAACGCGGTCTGGAAGTTGAAAGTGCCTGCCGGTTCGCTATTGGCGGGAGCGACCACGATCCTTTTTACCGAGGCATCGCCGGGGATGCGGTCGTAATACTCGAGATCGGTAATCAGCAGTTTCGCTTGAGATTGCTCGAGACGGTAGCCGACCGCGTCCGGACCGAAGCCCGTAAATATGGGGACGTAGATGGCACCGGCTTTAAGCGTTCCGAGAATAGTTATGAATACTTCCGGTCCACGAGGCATAAGACCGGCGACCCTGTCTCCAGGTCCGATGCCCATCCGAGTGAGGAGATTGGCAAACTGGTTGCTAGCATTTGCCAATTCGGCAAACGTCATTTGTGTCTCAGTCCCGTCGATGGAAGCGGAAATGAGCGCCGTCCGACCGCTGTTCGCATGACGGTCAACGAGAGCATCGCCGAGAGAAACCGTGCGATCTTCGTTCCAACCAAGCGCCGCTCGAGCCTCTTTCCAGTCGAAGGACTGGAGAACGGTTTGATATTCTCTGGAGGCCATTAGATCGTTCTTTCCTTTTGCAGTGGCAGACGGCAGTGCAGGAGATATGTGTGGTGGCCTTCCACCACGATTTCGGAGCGAGAGTTGATCAGCTCAACTTTGAAGCGCACCAATGACTTCGTGTTGGCCGCTTTCGGGATGACCGAGATCACTTCGAACCGGCTTTTGAGTACGTCGTTGATGAAGACCGGTCTTAGAAACCGAAACTCTTGATCAACGAACGCGACGAGTGCGTCTTCTAGACGGGCTGACATCGGAGTCGCGCCGAGTGCCGTCATCGAGACGAGCAACAGTCCGTGGGCCAAGCGCTTTCCAAAACGAGTTTTCGCGGCGAAGGCGTCGTCATAGTGGATCGGATGATTGTCGCCGGTTAGCTGTGCGAACATGTTGAACTGCTCGTCGCCAATCTCGTGTGGAATACCTTCGAAGACGTCTCCGACTGCGAAGTCGTCTCCGAATAGCTGCGTTTCCATGGGTTCCTCCAATTTGGTGGCTTACATTTATTGTGAGTTTTCCTTAGGTGCCGTCAGGACCACTGGAAGGAGCTTGCGGCTTAGGTCGGGCTGGATTTCAACCACTCGGGCGGCTTGGTTACCCTCGCGGATTCCCTTGCCGTACGTCGTTGGCAAAATGAATGGCGCCTCGAAGTTTTCGATGGTTTCCAAGGCGGAGATGAATCCGCGTTGCGTGGGAGTGTCGCCTGCACGCCTTAGCCCCTCCAAGAAGACGTGGGCGCCGCCATATGCCAGCACGTCGGCAAGATCCGGTCGTCCTTGACGGGCGAGGTCAGGAAAGCGCGCGGCAAATTTGGAGGAGAACTCGGCTGCTTCACCCTCGGTGCTTTCGGGAAGCGTCTTCAAAGTTACTACGTTGTGGGTCCCCGCAGCAGCTTCACCAACAATATCGGGATACTTCCTGCTGCCTGCAGCATTGGACCCCATAATTGTTGCTGTGAGCCCAAGTTGCTTCGCCTGACGCGTGATGATTGCGGACGGATTCGGGAATCCGTAGACCACCAGGACGTCTGGCGTGGTTTGAGCGATGCGGGTTAGTTGCGAAGTGAAGTCAGTGTCGGTGACGTTAAACTGCTCCTCGCTTGCCAACGGAATCTTCCGATGGGCGAGCTCCTCGACCACGCTGTCGCCGCCGTGTCGGCCGTATTCATCGGATTGGCGGATTAGAGCGACAGACTTCGCGCCCAGATGATCAATCACATAGTCGGCTATTGCTTGACCAGCTTGGCTATCACTCATCGTTCCGGAACGAAAGACGTTGTCGATCGGCGGTTCTGTGACAGCTGGAGTAGAGAAAATCGTTGCAAAAGTCGGTGTCCCGGTGCTTTTGAACGTCGGTACAAGCGCTTGGCCTACCGCACTCGACGATGGCCCGAAAATGGCGAATACATTTTCCTGGTCGACGAGGCGCTTGTAAGCAACGATCCCTTTTGGTGGCGAGGACTCGTCGTCCAGCGATACCCATTCCAGCTTCCGTCCATTGATGCCGCCAGAGGCATTCGCTTCCTCGAAAGCGAGGGTCGCTCCCGCCAGGTTCCCCGTGCCAAATACAGCAGCCGGTCCAGTTAAGCTGCCCAGAATGCCAATTTTAATGGCTTGCTGATCCACTCCGGGTTCGTCGGCATGTACGTAAAATGCGGATGTCAACAGCAGGGGTGCGGCCGCAAACAACGACGAGGCCGCACGCCAAAAATGGCGTGTTCCAATAAACATTTTGATTTCCTCCCTATTATCGATAATCGAGATATGATTTCGATAATCGAGATTAAGCTCCGCAAAAAGCTATCTGTCAAGGGCAAAGGAGCTCAGGTATTCTGGAGTCCAAATCGGAGTTCATCACTTTGACGAAAAGCGAAATAGACTCGCCGCTTGAGCGGTATTTTAAAGTCTTGGAAAATATAGCCCTTCTGGAAAACGGAGCTAACGTGCAAGGGATTGCCGAAGCTTGCGCGTACCCCATTCCGACGACCCATCGACTTGTTCAGAACTTGCTCTCCGCCGGCCTTGTCGCTGGAGGAGGGGCAAAAAAAATGAACTATCAGCTAGGAAACCGTCTGGTACGTCTCCTCCACGCGGGCAGCGAAAGTGCGAAAATCGCGATCGCGGTGCAGCCGATTCTTGATGGACTGGCGGACAAAATTGGGGATACGTGCTTTCTGACGCGTCTTGTGGGTCACAAGGTTGTTTCAATAGCCTGGGCGGCGCCAAGTGGCGGACTGCGCAGTTACGTGGTTCCAGGACATTCGCTTGACCCTAATATTGCAGCATCCGCTAAAGCGATCTTAGCTTTCCAAACACCGGAAATTATTGAGAAGGCATTATCTGAGCCGCTTCCTAAACTAACGGAACACAGCAAAACGGATCGGATACAAATCGAGGCTGAATATGAGGGGGCTCGTATTCGGCGCTATGCGACGTGCTGGAGTGAGATGGAGAGCGGCGTGGGGGCCATCGCAGTACCTGTGCCTCTGCCCTCAATTGGAATTATGTACAGCATTGGAACCGCCGGTTTGATCGATCGGATGTTAAGACGGACCGAACAGCAAACCGCGGATATACTGAATGCCGCGGTCGATGCTATTGCACGGGGTCTTAGATTGGCCTCGGTGAGGACTCGCGAAACGGACGCGGTGCAATTCTGATCGAAACCAATGACAAGTAGATCTAGATCCCGCGACGATAACACTGAGGTCGCCATGCCGTGCAAGCGCTATCGTAATTCTGCGGCTTCACTTGAAGGGCCTGACTCAAAGAAACGGTATGGGGCAGAAAATGGCACGCCGACTGCCTTATGCCCGGTAAGTCGTTAGGAAGATCGACACCCCGCGCATGACTCTCTGCTGAATTTCGTCGGTCGTAAGAGGTGGGCGTACGCCCAACTTGACCTCCAGGTTCACGAAACCGAGCCAAAGGCCTGTCAGTTCGTCGGCTGCTCTTTCAACGTCTTCGACATTTAGATCGCCCCGGCTAGCGGCATTCGCAATCAGCTGATTGAGAAGCCGCTGCGCTCGACCGGGACCGATATCGAAAACCCGTCTCGCGAGATCAGAGCGGTTTGAAATCGAGGCGATCAACCTATCCCATCCAAGAAGGTCACGGCTGTTGATAAATTCCACGTAACGGATGCCAAACGAAATCAGCGCAGCCGATATCTCCGCTTCTTTGATGGATTCGAATTCGTCGTCCAGAATTGTCGCATTTGCTTCACGCCGGATGACTTCTTCAACTAGCCTGTCTTTGTCCTCGAAATTTGCGTAAAGGGTCGCCTTCGCGACCCCTGCCAACGCTGCCACCTCATCAAGTGTCGCTTCGGGTCCTCTCGTCAAGAAGAGTGTTCGCGCGGCATCTAGAACAGCGGTCCGTTTCGTAACGTCCCGTGGCCGACCTCGGGGGCGTTTCTCGTCAATCATTCGAATGCTCCACGCTTAAACTTCAGGACTTCACTGAGAGGATCCCGGCCAGAGCCAAGCCGCCAACCACCGTAAGGTGCTCCAGGGCAATTTGAAATTCATGCATGCGTTTAGGGCCTTCGAACTGCCAGAACGCGTGGCCAAATGGGATGGTGAGCAGCGTAAACACGGCCAGAGCAATGGCGCCTACCCAACCGAGTCCTGCAACGTTTGTAATGATTAGAGCCGATCCGAAGAGCTGGCAGGCGATCGTAGCAACTGCGAAGGCTTGTGGCGTCGGCAGTCCCACGTCGACCATTTCTTGAACAACAGCGTTGAAGTTGAACACTCCGAACAGACCGGCGATCCAGAAAAGGGACGTTAAGACGATCTTACCGGCGAGTGCGAAGTGCGGGTGCGTCAACACGGATGTGATTAGGGCGTCCATGAACCTCTCCATTTATCAGACTCGCAGGTCTACTATATAATTTATGAACTGACGAGTCTGGAAAATGTAATTCTTCTTTCCAAATCTGCCCGGAGTTGATCCCGCGTGGCACCAAAGGACCGCGCCAACGCGGTTATGCCGCCGGGGCCCACCCGAATGGGTCTCTGCTCGAACACCGGGGTCCGGCCTGAGATCTTGACCCGGAATTGTCGGCCCTGGGGTCACCTTCGCCTTGCCGCCTCCCGACTTGCACTCTGCTGAGGCGCGGCGGCGAGCAGCTTGAAGTCGCGGCGTATGCAGGTTAAATGCTGGCCCACCATTCTCGACCCCCGTGTGGTGCATTCGCTACTGCGGCGGCAGAGACTTTCATGATCCGTGAGCAAGACACAAATGGCGATGGCTTCTTGCGATTTTGCCCGGGGGCGCGGCTGCTTGGAAATGAGGACCGCCGATGAATCTGCGTTTCGTCGAGACATTTGTGTGGGTCGCGCGGCTTGGAAGCTTTCGCGCAGCCGCTGAACGCTTGAACGCCACGCAAGCGGCCATCTCCAACCGCATCGCGAGCCTGGAGGCGGAGATGGGTTGCGAGCTGTTCGACCGGATGCCGGGTGGCGTGCGGCTCTCGACCATCGGCCAGCGCGCCATGCAGCCAGCAGAAGAACTGTTGAAGGCGGCGACCAGTTTTAAGGTCGCGATCGGCAGCCCTCAAAATCTGCGCGCAACGGTATCGATCGGAACGATCGATTCCATCGTTCATGCTTGGCTGCCGAGGTTCATCGAGCGGGTGAAGGAGCGTTTTCCCGCCCTCGGACTTGATCTCAATGTCGACACGTCGCTGGCGATCGGTCGAGAGATCAGCGACAGGCGGTTGGACCTTGCCCTTTTGATGGGACCGGTTTTGAGCCCCGGCCTCAAGAACATCGACCTCGGGACGATGGAATGCGTGTGGGTCGCCGCCCCCTCGTTCAAGCTCGGAGGCCTGGACTTGCGGCTGCAGGACCTCTCCGGCTATCCGGTGCTCACTTTCTCGCGCAACAGCGTGCCGCATATCTGGCTGCTCCGTCAGTTCGAAGAACTCGGGGTCCAGCCGCCGGTGATCTCCAACTCCAACTCGCTTTCGGCGATGTCGAAGCTCGCTCTCGACGGTGTCGGCGTCGCGTTACTGCCGTTAACAATGGTGGCGCCGATGGTGGCGGACGGAGTGCTTGAGCGGCTCTCGATCACACCGGACTTTCCCGCTCTGAAGCTTCATGCCGTTTACGTAGACGATCCAGAAAACCTAATTCCGTCAATGCTTTCGGTGATCGCGCGGGAAGCGTCGCTCGATACAACCGGCATTTCAGCTTAAGGCATGACAATAAGTTTTTTCTATCACGAACGACAATTCTTTATCGTTTGTCATTCCCCTCGCAAGGCCCGACGATGGCCTGACTGAGACTTGGAGGACATCGATGAAGATAAGTGTTGTGCAAATGAATTCCGGCCCCGACAAGGCCAAGAACCTCGATGACGCAGAGCGCATGGTGCGGACGGTGACGGCAGAGGAAACGCCGGACCTCGTGGTGTTGCCGGAGTATTTCGCCTTTCTCGGCGAAGGACGCGATGCCGTCCATGGCAGTGGGGAGAGCTTTCCTGAGGGCGCGACCTATAAGCGATTCAGCGCGCTCGCGAAAGAACTCGGCGTAACCCTCCATTGCGGATCCATGGTCGAGAAGGCGGGTAACAACCACTACAACGCCACCGTGGTGTTCGGTCCCGCCGGCAACGAAATCGCCAAGTACCGCAAGATCCATCTTTTCGACGTCGACGCGCCTGGCGGCGTCTCTTTTCGTGAGTCTGATACCATCGGCCGCGGCGAGGATGTGGTGACCTACAAAGTTGGTGAGACGACCGTCGGCTGCGCCATCTGCTACGATATCCGTTTCCCCGAACTGTTCCGGGCACTCCGCGACAAGGGCGCTGACGTCATCGTGCTTCCCGCCGCTTTCACGCTGATGACCGGCAAGGACCATTGGGAAGTGCTCGCCCGCGCCCGCGCCATCGAAACGCAGACTTATTTCGTCGCCGTCGGCCAGGCCGGTGCCCATGCTGAGGGCAGGAAGTGGTGCTGGGGCCACTCGATGGTGATCGATCCCTGGGGCCACATGGTCGCGCAATGTTCCGATGGCACCGGCGCTGCCACGGCCAAGCTCGACCTCAGCCGCATCGGCGACGTGCGCCGTGCCATCCCTGTCGCCCAGCACCACGTTCTCTGAGGAATTGCATCATGTTTGTCGTCAATCCCATGCCGAAGCAGATGGCGCCGGCGCTCATCAAAAAGATGGAACAGGTCGAGACCGCAACGGTCGGCCACTTCCTGCATTCGGGATTCATGGATCGTGAATTGCGCGCCGTCCTGCCCGAAAAGCGTATCGGCGGCACTGCGGTCACCGTCCGCCTGCCCCATGCAGACTCGACCATTCTGCACTACCTCACAAAACTGGTGCGTCCGGGCGATTTCATCGTCGTCGACCGCTGCGGCGACAACAAGCACGCCTGTTGGGGTGGCGTCGTGACCCACTCGATGAAGCTCGGAGGTATCGTCGGAGCCGTCATCGACGGACCTGCTACCGACTTCTCCGAAATCCGTCGTGTTGACCTGCCCATGTGGTGCCGCGGTCCCTCGCCGATCACGACCAAGATTCTGGGCCTCGAAGGCGCGATCAACGTACCGGTCTCGGTCGGGGGCCAGACGGTTAATCCGGGCGATGCCATCATTGCCGACGAGAGCGGCGTGCTCGTGCTCGCGCCCGATCAGGCTGAATGGGCCGTCGACAAAGCGATCGGCATGCAGCAGAGCGAGCTCGTGCTGCTGGAAAGACTACGCAAGGGCGAAAAACTGCCCGACATTTCCGGCGCAACGAAGATCGTGGAGGCATCGGCCGCCTGAGGTGACCCAGTCGTACGAATAATTTCGGTTTAAGAGTGGAGGAGATCTGATGACCGCAATGAAACTCGCAGCCCGCGCCGGACTTACGGTGCTTGGCTTTACCTTAGCCGCAAACGTGGCGATGGCTGACACGGTGACACTGACCGTCTACGCAGGCATCTTTCAGGAGAAATACACCAAGGCCGTCGTCGAGCCTTTCATGAAAGCCAATCCGGATATTACGGTTGAGTTATATGGCACAGCCAACTCTGCTCAGATGTTGGGAACGCTGCGCGCTCAGGCCGGTTCGCCGCAGATTGATATCGCCATCATGGACATATCGGTAGCAAAGGCCGCCACCGACGAAGGCATCTTCGCCCCGATGGATGACACGGTAACAAAACACCTAGCGAACCTTTATCCGCAGGCCAAGGTGGAAGGGGTCAACGCCGTTGGCGTCACTTTCGACAACCTCGTGCTTCTCTATAATACCGACAAGGTCAACCAGGTGCCCACTTCATGGAACGCGCTCTGGGATAGACAATATGCCAAGCAGGTGTCCATCCCCGCCGTGCCGGACATTCAAGGCACAACGCTGACCATTGTCACTGACAAGATGGCTGGTGGTACGAATTACATGGAGAGTGTCGACGCGGGTATCAAGCGCCTTGCGGAGTTGGCACCCAACGTCCAGACATGGGAGCCGCGTCCTGACGCATATCAACCAATCTCCAGCGGCACAGCTGCGATGGGCATTGGCTGGAATGCCCGCGCCCAGGTCTATTCGGATCTTTCGAACGGCAAGCTGGGCGTCGCCTTGCCACAAGAAGGCAGCGGGTTCCAGATCAACGTGATCGGCCTTGTCAAAGGCGGTCCTGCCAGCGAAAGCGCCAAGAAGTTCATCGACTATGCGCTGAGCCCGGAGGCGCAAGCCGCCTTCACCGAGCAGATGTTTTACGCTCCCACCAACTCCAAGGCCGTACCGCTTATCTCGGACCAGGCGCTCCATCGCACCACTGCCGGGGCGATGGACAGGATGATCGACATCAATTGGCTAGAGGTCGCCAAGATCCGAGATGCCATTACCGAGCAGTGGCGCCGCCGCGTCATTCCGCTCAGCCGCTGATGCAGATCCAGGAGTTGCCCATGCCCACGTCGTCCGCTCCTCGAGAGCATCTCAAACTGGAGGGAATTGGTGTCAGTTTCGGCGCCGTCAACGTGATCCCTTCGCTCGATCTTTCGGTCCGCAAGGGCGAAATGGTTGCCTTCCTCGGACCTTCGGGATGCGGGAAGACGACGACACTCCGGATCATCGCCGGACTCAACAATCCCTCCCGAGGCCGCATCATGGTGGGAGGGCGCGATATCACGCGCCTTCCCATCCACGACCGAGATATGGGCATGGTCTTCCAGAGCTACGCGCTCTTCCCGCACATGAATGTGTCAAAGAATGTGCAATTCGGACTGCAAATGCGGGGCATGCCGGCCCGCGAGGCGGAGAAACGGGCAGCGGAAGCGCTCGAAATGGTCCAACTTGGCCACCTCGCCCATAGGAAGCCGAAAGAACTGTCGGGCGGCCAGCAACAGCGCGTCGCATTGGCTCGAGCTCTTGTGGTCGAACCATCGATCCTGCTCCTCGACGAGCCGCTGTCCAATCTCGACGCGAAGCTGCGCGATGAGATGCGCGTGCAGATCCGTACCCTTCAACAGCAGAGCGGGATCACCGCCGTCTTCGTGACCCACGATCAGGTCGAGGCTCTCTCGATGTGCGACCGGGTTGTGGTCATGCGCAACGGCCATATCGAGCAGTTCGGCACTCCGACGGAGGTATATGAACGTCCGGCAACGGCCTTCGTCGCCAATTTCGTGGGTCGTACGAACCGCCTCAAAGGTATGATCACTGCCGAGGGCACATTGGCGGCTGCGGGCCAGCAGCTCCACTCCGCAGCCAAGCTTGCGCCTGGCTCGGTGGAGGTTCTCGTTCGCCCGCATCGCATCCATCTCCAGGAGGCCAACGGTACGGACAACAAGGTCCAGGGGAGCGTATCGAACATCACATTCGTCGGAGATCTCGTACAATATGGCGTGCGCGTCGGGGACGAAGAGTTTGTCGTCGAAGAAGCCACCCGGCGCGGCCGAAATGCTCTCGCCGCCGGCGACCGCGTCACCCTCAACTGGTCGGCAGAAGACACGCTCGTCTATCCGGTGGGCGGCCAATGAGCACAGTTGTCGCCCTTCCTCGCCATTGGCGCGACGGCAACCTTGCAGTCATTCTGCTGCTGCCAATTGCTTTGATCAATGCGGTCGGCTTCATCCTGCCGGTGCTTAACCTCGCGCGTTATTCCTTCAACAGGGCGCGCATCGGCGGTGGCATGGAGAATGTCTTCACATGGGAGAACTGGGCCGGGCTTTTGAGCGACCCGTTCTATCTTGAGCTGGTGTTCAACTCCGTCTGGATCAGCCTGGCGATCACGCTGACCACCCTCGTCGCCTCCTATCCGATCGCGCTTTATCTGCATCGCGCTTCCGGATCCTGGCGGACGTTTCTGACCGTCCTCGTGATCTCGCCGCTCCTGACCTCTGCGGTCGTCCGCACCTATGGCTGGATCGCAATTCTCACCGATGACGGCCCAGTCGTCACCGCCATCAAGGCACTTGGCCTGCCGGCGCCGAGCCTGATGTTCAACATCAAAGGCGTGTTTATCGGCCTCACGGAAATCCTGATGCCCTACATGATCCTTGCATTGATGGCTGGCTTCGGGCGACTTGATCCCCGTGTAGAAGAGGCCGCGCGCACTCTCGGTGCCACGCCAGCCCGGACCTTCTGGAAGGTGATCCTCCCGCTTACCCTGCCGGGTATCGCGCTCGGATGCCTGCTCTGCTTCGTGCTGGCCGTATCCTCGTTTATCACGCCCAAACTGATGGGTGGCGGACGTGTTTTCCTGCTCGCGACAGAGATCTACGACCAGGCCATCGTGACACTCAATTGGCCGCTCGCCTCGACGCTTTCGATCCTCGTACTCATCGTCTTCGGGGCGGCGCTCTGGGCCTATTCCGCCGTGCTGCGGCGCCTGGACTAGGAGGTATATTCATGGAAATTCACAAGACTTCTTGGCCGATGCGCATCATAGTGTTCCTGCTGTTCGTCTATCTGCTTGCGCCGGTCATCCTGGTTTTTCCGCTCTCCTTTTCCGGAGATCAGGTGCTGCGCTTCCCGCCGACTTTCTGGTCAACTCGCTGGTATGCTGCGCTCTTTGCCAATAGCCAGATGTTGAAAGCGTTCTGGACAAGCCTGTCGCTGGCGTCAATGGTAACTCTGCTGTCGATCGCCGTCGCGGTGCCGGCCGCTTGGGTAATGACACGGCTCCGCTTCATCGGCCGTGATTTGTTGTTCAACCTATTTACTGCACCCTTGTTGCTGCCGACGATCGTTCTCGGCCTCGCAATCCTGATCGTCTTTGCTTCGTTGGGCCTGCTGGCCACCATGCCGGGGCTTGTCTTTGCCCATCTGGTGGTGACGCTGCCGTATGCACTGCGTGTCCTTGCTGTCTCACTCGGCACCCAGGACGGAGCCTGCGAAGAAGCGGCTCGTACGCTCGGTGCCAAACCACTGACGGTGTTCTTCCGCGTCACGCTTCCCATGCTCACACCGGGAATCGTGGCCGCCGCGGCGCTATGCTTCCTTGTCTCGTTCGATGAGGTGGTGATCACGCTGTTTCTCACCGGGCCACGCATCAGCACGCTCCCAGTCGAGCTCTACAACTACGTCTACAACCAGGCCGACCCGCTGGTTGCCGCGGCATCGGCGCTCCTAATCCTGTTGACGCTGGGCGTGATCATGATCGTCGAGCGGGCCATGGGGCTCGGCAAGGCGTTCGTCAAATAGGTTCCGGAACGGCGAGAACGTCGGGCGAAGTCGATTGAGCATCGTGTTTGATGCCGCCGTCCAACTTCGGAAGAGCTCTCGATCCGTTTGTCACGTTGGCAGCGCTTCGGATCGCTCGATCGCCCAACTTTTCGGGCCTGAGGCAACGCTCTTTGGTGACGGCCGGCCACTTGCCGGCCGTCTGTTTCGCACGAGATCAGTAGCCCTGGGCGAGTCCAGCACCTGCACGGCTATCTACGGCACCATTATAGCGTGCGCCTTTACCAGCGCTGATTTCAGCAAGGTTCTTGCCACCAACGATAATACCGGCTGCCTGTCCCCATTGCAGCCAGTTAGGGTCGTTCTGAACCTTGTAACCCATTCCAGCCAAGATCTTCATGGTGTCTGGCGACAGGCCATAAGGTTCGACGATAACATTGTCGGGCAGCCATTGATGATGGACGCGCGGAGCATCGATAGCCTCCTGGATGTCCATGCCGTGATCAATGACGTTCATGATCGCTTCAAGCGTGATTGTGATAATCCGCGAGCCACCCGGGCTGCCGATCACCATGAACGGCTTACCGTCCTTGGAAATCACGGTTGGGCTCATCGACGACAGCGGAGCCTTCTTCGGTTCGATGGCGTTCGCTTCACCTTGAACCAGGCCGAAAAGATTGGGCGTTCCTGGCTTGGAGGTGAAGTCGTCCATCTCATTGTTTAGAAGAATACCGGTTCCGTCGGCCACCACCCCGGCGCCATACGAACCGTTCAGGGTGTAGGTGACCGCAACGGCGTTGCCTTCGTCGTCAATGATCGAGTAGTGCGTGGTTTCCGTGTGTTCGCCCATACCCTTCGGCATCAGCGCCGCGGAAACGCCGGCTACGTTTGGTTCAATCTTCTTGCGGATCTCAGCTGCGTAGTTCTTGTCGAGGAGCTTTGAGACCGGGTTTTGCACGAAGTCAGGATCGCCAAGGGCGGTGTTGCGGTCCACATAAGCGTGGCGCATCGCCTCAACCATCAGGTGAACGGTTTCGGCAGACCCGTAGCCCAGATACGAGATCGGATAACCTTCGAGGACATTGAGAATTTCGCAAATGATGACACCGCCCGAGCTTGGCGGGGGCGACGAGACGATATCGTAACCGCGGTAGCTGCACTCAACAGGTTTATGCTCGCGGACTGCATATTGTTCAAAATCGGCCTTCTTCAGAATGCCGTTTTTGTGATCGCTTGCCTTGACGATAGCATCGGCAATCTCGCCTTTGTAGAAAGCGTCCACGCCGTGCTTGGAGATTTCTTCGAGCGATCCGGCAAGATCCACCTGAACCAGCTTGTCTCCGGTCTCGAAAGGCTTCCCGTCTCCCTTTACGAAAATGGCTTTAGCAGCCGCGTCCTTTGCCAAGCGATCGCGATCTTGATTTAGAGACGCCGCACCATATTGGTCGAGCGTAAATCCACCCTTTGCAAAGGTGATTGCCGGCGCGAGCAGATCCTGCCGGGACTTCTTGCCGTACTTCTCGCGAGCGAATTCAAAGCCAGCAACCGAACCGGGCACGCCAACCGCTAGATACCCATCAAGGCTAGCGCCCGCGACTGGATAGCCATCCTTGTCGAGATACATTGTGCGCGTCGCAGCGAGCGGTGCGTGCTCTCTAAAGTCGATGAATGTGGACTTGCCGTCCTTCATGCGAATCGTCATGAAGCCGCCGCCGCCAATATTGCCTGCTTCAGGATAGACAACAGCCAGTGCATATCCGACCGCAACCGCCGCATCGACAGCATTGCCGCCATCCTTCAGTACCTGAACCCCAGCCTCGGTAGCGAGTCGATGAGCCGAGACCACCATGCCGTGTTCGGCTTCGACAGGTGCACTAGAGGCGGCCAGTGCAGGATTCACTTGGGATATAGCGACAGACAAGGCGACTGCGATCGCGAATCCCGGCTGTTCACAATGATGAAACATAAGAATTTCCTCCTCCAAAATACCCGAGAACCGATGAGCAGGCAAAACCGCTCGCCGGAAAACCGACTGGGCGGCTGCGCAAGCTCAGCTTCGATTGTCGTAGGGCCGGTCCCGCCCGTTTGTATATTTCGGGTCAATCGGGAGCCCTTAGATCACGATCCCGAGCACTCGATCGACCAGGCGGCGGATACAAGGTGGTTGCCAATCAACTAAAATATCAAACGGCAAGTTTGCGCATCTGATTTGGCAAAAATGCAATCGAGATTGTAATGTCTTGCGTCAGGGAATATTGGCGGTGTATGGCTGGCGTGAATAATATTACGGCATTCGTTTAACGCCCGAACAGTAAGCCAACAGTGTGCGGGTGGGGTCGGTGGTTTGTAGCACCTGGCTGCCGACTCCCTTACGGCGGCAGTTAAACTCATTGAGATGGGTTCGGCGCATTTGAATCGGATAGATCGGCATAAGCTATCATCCGATGAAAGCTCATGGAGATGTGTGCTCGTCGTATATGACCGATTGCCTCCCAGTCTCCAATTTCAGCGGCCGCGCGAACGGCCTGCATTTCGCTTCGGAAGGCCGCAAACTCTTCCGCTAACCCAAGCCTTGGCATCATTTTCAAGACAACGCGCACTACCTGGTAATAAAGCCGTTCACTGATTTCCCGTAGGGGCAGATTCCCAGTAAAAGCTCGAATTTCCGCGAAGAACGCCATATTCAATTCGAGAAACGCTCTTTGTGTCGGATTCTGCATTTCGGTATCGCACCGAGTGATTAGCTTCGTAATGCGATCTAGGTCCTGGGCGCTACGGGGCAAGGGTGAAAGCTTGCCCACGAGAACGGCTAACTCCATCCGTAGATGGTAAATCTGAACGAGTTCGTTGATGTCTGGGTCGGTGACGATTGTTCCGACGCCATGAACCGATTCTACTAGGCCCTCGGATTCGAGTCTCGCAAGCACTCGTCGCACGGGCGTCCTGCTCGTGCAGAACTCCTTCGCAAGTTCTTCTTCCGATAGTCGACTGCCGGGCGTGTACTCGAGCAGGCATATGCGGTCGCGAATGGCAAAGTAGATCCGTTCAAATCTCTCCTTGGCCGAAACACCTTGGAGAGATTCAGTGGCCGTGCTGTCGGATGCTTCAGTTTGCAAAATTATCCCGCTTCCAAGACAGCGTTCAAGAACTGCCTCGTCCTTTCGTTTCGAGGATTCCCGAAGATTTCAGCGGGCGATCCTTGTTCGCAAATCTTACCCTGATAAAAGAAACACACCCGATCCGAAAATTCCTTTGCAAAGCCCATCTGATGGGTCACCATCAGCATTGTTAGTTCATGCTCATTCCCAATTTTCCGTATCACATTAAGGACTTCCCCAACAAGCTCGGGGTCGAGCGCGGAAGTGACCTCGTCAAATAGCATGATCTTTGGGCGCATCGCCAAGGCACGGGCGATGGCAACCCGTTGCTGCTGTCCTCCCGACAGCTGGGAAGGGTAATGATTTTTCTTTGCCGACAACCCAACCATATCAAGAAGCTCAGCCGCACGCTCTTCAGCTTCAGCTCGTTTCAATCCGAGAACCGTCATTGGAGCTTCGATACAATTTCCGATAGCGGTCATATGTGGAAACAAATTGAACGACTGAAATACCATGCCGATTTTTCCGCGAATTTTGCGTATATGCTTCGCGTCGGCGGGAACAAGTTGGCCGCCCTTCTGAACGTGGGTCATCGGCTCCCCATCGACCCATAGGACGCCATCGTTGATGGATTCAAGTGTCATCAACATGCGCAGCACGGTTGTCTTTCCAGAGCCGGAAGGACCGATAATAGATACTTTTTCGCCACGCCCAATATCCAGATTGAGGCTATCAAGCACGGTGAGCGCGCCATAGCGCTTGGAAACGTTGTCGAATCTTACCATTGGCATTTCGTTCATTATCAATATCTCCTCTGCAACCAGGATTCGAGCAGCCTCACCAGGCCCGCCGAGACCAGACTCATTCCCAGGAAAAAGACGCCAACGAGCGTGACAGGTTCGGTATACCGGAAGGTGTCCGATCCAATTATTTTTGCGGTTTGCATCAGCTCAAGCACAGCTATCGCCGACAGTAAGGGTGTCTCTTTAAAGAGCGCGATGAGATAATTTCCCAACGCTGGAACCACCGGAGGGAGAGCTTGAGGGAGGATAATATCTCGGAACGTGCGCCAGGGCGAGAGATTCAGCGCAATGGAAGCCTCCCACTGGCCCCTCGGAACGCTTTCAAACCCAGCCCGATACACCTCCGAACAGTATGCGGCGTAGTGCAAGCCAATGGCGATTACACCTGCAGTGAAAGCATCGAGAACGATACCCGCTTTCGGTAGTACAAAGAACAGAAAGAAGATCTGGATCAAAAGTGGCGTTGAGCGCACTAGCTCAACCACGATTGTAACGGCGACACCTGCCGCTGGAGATGCCAGCCTTGCAGAGGCGAGAAATAGACCGAGGATCGCGGCGATTAAGAACCCGAGGGCGGTGGCCTGCACGGTGACGATTGCCGCCTGACCAAGAACGGGGATAATATCAAAAGTGAATGCCCAGTCCCACATTAGACGACCTTTCCGCGTGCAATTCCGATGGCGGTACGTTGCTCAAGCACGCGCATGACGATCGTGACCGTAAGCGAAATCGCGAGGTACATTAGCAGCACCAGTGTGAAAATCGGAACCGTCTTCAAGGTCGTTTGGTTCATCTGCTGAGCCTTAAACGTCAGGTCCGCCAAGGTGATGAGGGACACGAGCGATGTCGATTTGACGAGCTCGATGAAAAGATTGCCCCACGGCGGAATCATGGCAGCAAAGGCTTGCGGTAGGATAATGCGCCTGAGCATCTGAGGCCTCGACATGTTGAGGGCGGTGGAAGCTTCCCACTGGCCTCGTGCTACGGACACGATTGCGCCGCGAACCACTTCCGCTCCGTAGGCGCCTATGTTGAGGCCGAGCGCCAGCACGGCAACCGTAAACTCGTTTAAATAAAGCCCGAACTGCGGAAGCACAAAATAGAGCCAGAAGAGTTGCACGAGCGCGGAAGTACCGCGAAAAATTTCGATATAAGTTATGGCGAGCCAGCGCACCGCCATAGGTCCGTAGAGCTTGCCGAGCGCAGCGAGGAGAGCCATAACCATCGCAACCAGAGCCCCGACCAAGGTGATTTCTATTGTCAGAATGGCGCCTTCGAGAAGCCCCGGTAGGAAGACGCGATACTCTCCGTCTAACGAAAGTAGAGCGATAATACTGAGTGTGGCCGCGAGCATGGCGGCCAGCATACGAATCCACATCTTGTTCCCTCATCAGGCGCGAAGGATGGCGGCGCAGTTGCGCCACCATCTGTATTTTTATTCGCCGGCGCAGAGTTCTTTGGTCGTCTTGTTCGGGAGATACCCCTTTCCAAAGCCAAATGGCTCCACAAGCGCGATGTGTTCAGGCGTGCCAAGGAAGGCAGCGAGTTCTTTATTAAAGGCCGCCACGAAATCTACATCGTCCTTGCGGAAGCCAAAGCCGCCGTGGCCTTTTACGGACTTACCGGCAACCTCCCCGAACGGCTCCGTCGACTCGACCCCTTCCGCCTTCTTTGCCATGTCAGCAATGGAAAGCGCGGTCAGAGCAGCGGCATCGGCTCGGCCAGACTGGACAGCCGCGACAAGACTCGACTGGTCAGGTAGCGTTACAAGCTGGCCAGTCGCGATACCCGCATCCTTGGCATAACCGCCTTCGACCGCGCCTGCCATCACCGCGAGCTTTAGGTCGTCATGACCAGCGAAGGAAGAATAGTCCTTAATGGCCTTGGGGTTGCCTTTGGGCACGAGCATTGCCTGGCCTATGCCATAGGATGGCTCGGAGAAGGCAATCTCTCCACAGCGTTTCGGATTGATGAACATGCCGGCTGCAATGATATCAAAGCGCCCGGCTTTTAGCCCTGGTATAAGAGAGCCGAACTCCGTTAGAACGCCGTCGACTTCCGCGATGCCCATTCTTTTCAATACCGCTTTTGCCACTTCTGGTGCCTCGCCGGAAAGCTTCCCGTCTGGTGTAGCAAATCCGAAAGGAGCCTCATTCGCAAAGCCGATACGGATGTAGCCCGCGGCCCGGGCCCGTTCCAAAGTAGATTCCGCGTGCGCACTCACCGCGAAGGAAGTGGCCGCTAGCGCAAGCACGACTGCCTTAAGGGCGTACCTACGAGAGATATTTGCTTTCGACATGTGTTCCCCTTCTTCGTTAATCCCCAGGCGACTTGGCGCTTCCGAGGCCATAGAAGTGTACATCTTTTCCCTTGATTGACAAGATCTCGATAAAAAAATACGAAATGCGCGGAATTTCATCGCTTGTCTTGCATCGAATCTTCTTTGATGTATACATCTAGATAGACTTGATGTGGGAGGAGTGTCGTGGGTAGATCGCCTGTTTTCTCTAAGGGGGAGTTTTCCCGTCGCATTCGCGCCGTGCAGGAACGGATGAAAGCAGCCAATATAGACGTCGTTGTTAGTCAGGATCCGGCCAACATGTGTTGGCTGACAGGTTACGACGGGTGGTCGTTCTACGTCCCGCAGTGCGTGCTCGTTCATGTCGATGAGGAGCTGCCCATCTGGTTCGGTCGCGCCCAAGACGAAAAGAGCGCAATCCTGACCACAGGGCTTCCGTCGCGCAATATCGTGCCGTTCTCCGAATATCTGGTGCAGAATCCGGACGGGCACCCGTACGACGAACTGGCGCAACTGATACGTGAAAGAGGGTGGTCAAGGGCGCGGATCGGTGTCGAGATGGACGCGCACTTTTATACGGCACGTTGCCACGAACACCTTGTCCGGGGTCTCCCGGGCGCCGCCTTCTGCAACAATCGAGATCTCGTGAACTGGGCGCGCCTTATCAAGTCGGATGCCGAGATGGTGCTAATCCGCGAGGCCGGAGTCATTTGCTCGCATGCGATGGAACGGGCGATTTCAAAAATGCGGCCGGGCGTGCCGCAGAACGAGGTGATTGCCGAACTCTATCATGCGCAGATCAAGGGAGTGGACGGCTTAGGAGGCGATTACGCTGCGATCTGCCCTTTGATGCCAGTCGGCGAAGGAACAGCGACCCCGCATTTGACCTGGACTGAAGATCCACTTCCCGACACTGGGCTCGCCATCCTCGAGATCGCCGGTGTCCGGCGGCGATACCATGCCGCCCTTACCCGCACGGTCCATTTTGGTAAACCCCCGCAGATCTATCTCGATGTAGCCAAGGCGATCGTCGACGGGGTGGACGCCGGTCTTGATGCCGCGCGCTCAGGCAACTCCGCAGAACAGGTCGAGGCGGCCTGGCAGAACGTTCTTCGCAGCCGCGGGTTCAAAAAGGAAAGCCGTGTGGGCTACCCGGTAGGACTCGCCTATCCCCCAGATTGGGGTGAGCGAACCGTGAGCCTGCGGCCGGGGGACAAGACCGAACTCCAGCCGGGGATGTGTTTCCACTTCATGGCGGGAGTGTGGCTCGGAGACTTCGGTTTGGCAATTTCCGAGTCATTCGTGGTGACCGACAAAGGCGGAGAGAAACTCTGTTCATCTCCTCGAGAACTGATCGTCATCGACTAGATCGCGATGATCGGTTCGTCTCAATCTGAAGACAGAAACGTGCCGATTGCAATTACCGCGAGGTTGGGCAGACGACTGCGTAGCCTCCTTCATATTTGCAAGCAGACCACAACCCAAAGCGCCCGCGAGATGCGGGAGAGTAAGAGAGATCGACATGGACGGTAATCCCTTTACCGAAGGCGAGATCGCGCGCCGTCTAGGTGCGGTGCGGGCCGAAATCGCCGCGCGAAACTTGGAAGCCGCAATCTTCGCCTCGCCGGAGAATGTCTTCTATCTCACGGGGCTCGATCATTGGGGCTACTTTGCGCCGCACCTCCTTATCGTGCCACTTGAGGGGCGGCCTATCCTGATCACGCGTGCCATGGAGCGCGTCACTATCGAAAATCATGTTCGAGCGGCCGATTTTCGCGGCCACCCCGACAGTGAGACCGCGGCCGACCTTGCCGCACGGATCCTTGCCGATTTGGGCTTTACCGGCAGGCGCTTGGGCCTCGAATTCTGGACCTCGGGTTTGAGCCACGGCCTTGCGACACGCCTGGCAACACTGACATACGCTGAATGGAGCGATGTCTCAAACCTTGTGGATCAACTCCGGCTGGTAAAGAGCGCCGAGGAGCAAGCGCTGATGCGTCGGGCGGCGGCGATTACTGATGTGGCGACGGCTGCGGCGATTGAGGCAATTGCTGATGGCGTTCCGGAGCGCAACGTGGCAGCGGAATGTATCGCCGCTATGACCCGTTCCGGGGGGCATGTCCCAGGCTTCGGTCCTTTCATTCGCCCGGCTTCCCGACTTGGTGAAGAACACACGACCTGGGGCAGTGGGAACTATCGCAATGGTGATCCTGTCTTCCTCGAATTGTCCGCCTGCATCTCTCGCTACCATGCACCTCTCGGCCGTTTGGTGCGGCTTGGAGGCGTCAGCGACGCGGACGCAAGGATGGCCGAAGTCACAGCGAAGGCGTTCAATGCGGTGCTAAGCGCCTTGAAGCCTGGTGTGCGTGCCCGCGATGTCTATGGAGCATGGCAAGGCGTTGTGGATGATGTGGGGCTCTCGCACTACCGGCGGCATCACTGCGGCTATTGCGTCGGCATCGGTCAGCCACCGTCTTGGACTGGCGGCAACACGGTCACCGGCCTCCGCCACGATTCCGATCTCGAAATTAGAACCGGGATGAGCTTCCATATCCTGTCGTGGCTGATGGGTACGGGCAAGGGCGACGACTTCATCTCAAACACCGTCCTCCTGACCGAGACCGGCGCAGAGGTGCTAACCCGCACGCCTCTCGGTCCGATTGTTCGATAGGGAATTGAACATGGGCCGTTACTCCGTTTTCTCATTGCTTCGCCAGGCGGCGACTGGCAATACGGGATGGCAGCGCGCCTGGCGTGCGGCTGTCCCGAAACCCTCCTATGACGTTGTCATCGTTGGAGGTGGCGGACATGGCCTCGCCACCGCCTTTTACCTCGCCGAAAACCATGGGATTCGGAACGTTGCGGTTCTCGAAAAAGGCTATATCGGGGGCGGGAACGTTGGTCGCAACACCACCGTAATTCGCTCAAATTACTTGCTCGACGGCAACACCCAATTCTACGAATTCTCGATGAAGCTTTGGGAGGGAATGTCGAGCGCACTGAACTTCAACGTCATGTTCTCCCAGCGCGGCCAACTGGTAACGGCGCACTCCGCAGATCAGATGGACACGTTCAGCCACCGTGCGAACATTATGCGCTCGAATGGAATCGATGCGGACATTCTCGATCGAGAAGAAGTACGCAAGCTCGTGCCATATCTGGACTTTTCCGAAACGGCACGATTTCCCATCCACGGTGCGATATTCCAGGGACGGGCGGGGACGGCGCGCCATGACGCTGTCGCCTGGGGCTACGCTCGCGCCGCAAGCGGCCATGGCGTCGATATTATCGAGGGATGCGAAGTCACAGACTTCATCCGGCACGGAGACAGAATTGTCGGCGTCGAGACCACACGCGGGCGCATCGGCGCAGGAAAGGTAGGGCTCGCGGTGGCCGGTCACACCTCGGTTCTCGGCCAGAAGGCTGGTCTGGAACTGCCGATCGAAAGCCATTTGCTGCAGGCATTCGTGACTGAGCCCGTCAAGCCACTCGTTGACCACGTTATCGCCTATGGCGCGGACCACTTTTACCTGAGCCAATCGGACAAGGGCGGGCTCGTCTTTGGTGGGAACCTAGACGGATACAACTCCTATTCCCAGCGTGGAAACACAGGCGTGCTACGGGAAGTTTGTGAAGCCGCGATCGCGCTGATGCCGAATATTTCCAGGCTGCGTCTACTTCGCCACTGGGGGGGCATTATGGACATGACGCCGGACGCTAGTCCGATTATCTCGCTGACACCTGTCGACGGCCTCTATCTGAACGGCGGTTGGTGCTACGGCGGCTTCAAGGCAACCCCTGCGTCAGGCTGGTGCTTCGCGCACATGCTGGCGACCGACCAAACACACGAACTCACCCGTTGCTACAGGCTCGACCGCTTCCGGACGGGACACATGATTGATGAGGCCGGAGCAGGCCCGTTCGCATGGCTTCAATAGGAGATGACAAATGCTTCGTATTGCCTGCCCCTCCTGCGGTGTTCGCGACCAAGGGGAGTTTCGCTATGGAGGCGATGCTACCGTGGAACGGCCCTCCTATGACAACGCCGACCAGGAAGCGTGGTTTAGGTACGTTTACGTTCGGCCGAACCCGAAAGGACTGCACCAAGAATACTGGCAGCATATCTTTGGATGCCGCCAGTGGCTCGTAGTCGAACGTGACACCGTAACCCATTCCATCAGCTCGGTCGAATTTGCAAGAAAGCAGCGGGCATGACGTCGAACAAAAAGCGACTTCCATCCGGCGGACACCTGGATCGTTCGCAGGTTCTCAAGTTTACCTTCGATGGTGAGGTATTTTCCGGCTACAAGGGTGATACTTTGGCTTCGGCGTTACTGGCCAATGGCGTCACGCTTGTCGGGCGCAGCTTCAAATATCACCGGCCGCGGGGCTTCTTGTCCGCCGGCGCTGAGGAACCCAACGCGCTGCTCACCATCGGCAGCGGGGCTCGGCGCGAACCGAACATTCCTGCGACGACCGCCGAGCTCAGTTCGGGTCTCGAGGCGTTCAGCCAAAACAATTGGCCTTCCCTGCGCTTCGACCTGCAGAGCATCAATGGACTCTTCAGCCCGATTCTTTCCTCAGGCTTCTATTACAAGACGTTCATGGGCCCAACCCGCAAGGCCTGGATGTTCTACGAGCACTTCATCCGGAAGGCGGCGGGCCTGGGCCGTGGAACGATTGAGGTAGATCCGGACAGTTACAGCGCTCGAGATGACTTCACGGAAGTGGCCGTCGTGGGTGCCGGCCCGGCGGGGCTCGCGGCGGCGACTGCGGCCGCACAGGCGGGAGCACGTGTCGTTCTCATCGAACAGGATTTCGAACTGGGCGGCCAACTCCTGTCGGAACCCGGGGCCACCACATGGCTCGATGCCGTCCGGACCAACTTGCTAACGATGCCGAACGTCTGCGTCATGAACCGAACAGTCGCGTTCGGCCACTATGACGGCAATTCTCTCGCGCTCCTAGAAGAGGCCGATCCAGTTGCGACCAAACCCGGCGATGCCCGGAAAATCTTCACGTTGCTGCGTGCAGAGAAAATTGTCTTCGCCACAGGCGCCATCGAACGCCCAATGGTCTTTTCCAACAACGACCGACCCGGTGTGATGTTGAATTCGGCCATCAGGACCTATCTGAACCGATTTGCCATCCTGCCCGGTCGCAACGTCGTCATCAGCACCGTCGATGACAACGCCTATGCGCTGGCGTACGAGCTTGCTAGCAAGGGTGTGCGCGTTACCGTTGCGGACACGCGTCCCTCGTTGAACCCGGTGTTGCTCGACAGGGTGCGAAACGCCGGCGCCGAGGTTCATCTTGAAACCCACATCCGCAACGTAACGGGTGGACTAGCCACTCGCTCTGTCCAATTTTCGGGCAAGAGCGGAACAACAAGCATTGACTGTGATGTCGTCGGCATGTCAGGCGGCTGGTCCCCCGTCCTACACCTGACATCGCATCAAGGCGTTAAACCAACCTACCGGTCCGAAATCGACGCATTTGTGCCAGGTCAACTACCCGAGGGGCAATTCGTCGCCGGCGCAATCACAGGGAGCGTGGCCACAACACAGGCAGTCATGGAAGGGCTTAGAGCTGGTCGTTCTGCTGCAGCGGCTGTCGGCTACCATAGAGAGATCGCGGATTTGGCGGCTCCAGACATCGCCGATTCCACCGGTCCCGGCGCAGTCCACAAGCCGGCCTTTGGTCAACGCAAGGCGTTCATCGACTTTCAGATGGACGTAACACTCGATGATATCCAGTTGGCCCAGCGCGAAGGATATGAAGCGATCGAACATCTAAAACGGTACACGACGCTCGGAATGGGGACGGATCAAGGAAAAACCAGTAATATTAGTGCGTTGAAAGCAATGGCTGAATTGCGAGGGACAACGGTTCCGGCAACCGGTACAACCACGTTCCGTCCACCTTACACGCCAGTGGCAATTGGCGCTCTGGCGGGCCGGGCAATCGGTGTGCATTTCCGTCCGGTTCGTCGTACGCCCATGCATGATTGGCATATCGCAAACGGCGCGGAGATGGTTGAAGTTGGCCTCTGGATGCGCCCTTGGTTCTTCCGGGAATTCGGCGACGATGTGAACGCGGCCTACGTCAATGAGATGCGACTCGTCCGTACCGAAGCGGGCCTAATGGACATATCGACACTGGGTAAGATCGATGTTCAGGGACCGGATGCGGCCACTTTTCTTGACCGCGTCTATGCCAACGGATTCGCGAGCCTCAAGCTCGGCCGGGCACGCTATGGCGTGATGTTACGTGACGACGGTATCGTATTCGACGATGGAACGACGACGCGTGTTGGCCAGGACCGCTATTTCATGACGACGTCAACCGCAAAGGCAGCGGATGTTCTTTCCTGGCTCGAATTCCTGCTCGACAGCGCTTGGTCGGATCTGCGCGTTTCGGTCTCCTCAATCACTGACGAGTGGGCTGGGATGTCCATCGCTGGCCCCAACGCGCACGCTATATTGACGGAGGCGTTCCACGGGCTGGATGTTTCCGGTGAAGCGTTGCCTCATATGGCCATGACAGAAGGTACTTTCCAGGGTAGCGCGCTCAGGATATTGCGTTTGAGCTACTCGGGTGAGCGGGCTTATGAAATCTATGTCGGTGCCTCGAAAGGAGCGGCCGCGTGGGAACATATACTCGACATCGGGTCGCGCCGTGGCCTGAAGCCATACGGTGTCGAAGCGCTCGGAGCGCTACGGATCGAAAAGGGCCATGTCGCCGGCCCGGAAATCGATGGCAGGACGACACTGGCGGATCTTGGCATGGGGCGGATGGTCGCCAAGCGAACCGGCTATGTCGGTGAGGCCTTGAGCCGCCGTGAAGCCTTCCAAACGGCAAACCGGCAGCGAGTTGTGGGCCTGCAATGCATCGACACCGGAAAACGACTTCGCGGTGGCGCGCTTCTATTCGCACCTGGAGATCCGTTGACGGGGCATGGCCGCGGACGCGTCACATCGACGACCTTCAGCCCTGAACTCGGATGCTCCATCGGTCTCGGTTTGCTCGCAGCGGATGTCGCTGGTGAAGACATCATAGCGAGCTACCCAATGAAAAACGAAATCGTTCGAGCCAAGATAGTTTCGCCTATCTTCTTAGACCCTGCCGGAGAACGCATGCATGCCTAAGCTTCAAAGCTCCGAGAGTCTGACAGTCACTGTCTCAAACTGCCCCATTGTCCAATTGGACGCCTGGGCCGGCGAGCTATCTGCATTCGAGTCGAAAGTCGCCCAGGATATCGGAGGCCCCTTGCCGGCCGAGACAGGCCAGATAACGGTTCATGGTGACCTCACCATCGCGCGCGCGCGACCTGGTCGGTTCTGGGTCTTTTCGGCGAACGCCCCTTTCAAGTTGAGCATTCCGCCAGAACTAGGTTGTGCGCTACATCTCAGCGAGGGCCGAATACGCATAAAGGTCGGTGCGGCGAACCTGCGGCGCGTCGTTTCGAAATGCCTCGCAATCGACTGGGAGGCGAGCGAAGGTGTGGCAACGTTTACGTCGATGCACCGTATTCCCGTGCTGTTCATGCGATCTTCTGCAAGTGACGGTGAATTCATAGTACCGCGCACCTTCGCTCAGAGCATCCAAGAATGGTTGGAGGAATGCCTGTGATCCAACTGGAGAGCATCGTTGCAGCGCGGAAACGTATAGAGCGCTACGTATACCGCACACCGTTCGTGCAATCAGCTACACTGACAAAGCTGTGTGGCGCGCCTATTGGCCTCAAGCTTGAGCATCACCAGAGGACGGGCAGCTTCAAGTTGCGCGGCGCTACGAATGCGGTTCTGTCACTGACGCCCGAAGAGCGAGCCCGTGGCGTCGTGACTGCATCCACGGGCAATCATGGACGCGCGCTTGCCTACGCGGCAAAGCTACAGGGCTCGAATGCGACGGTGTGCATGTCCCATCTGGTTCCCGACAACAAAGTCGCTGAGATTCGCAGCCTCGGCGCCAATGTCCGCATCGTCGGCAAATCGCAGGACGACGCTCAGGAAGAAGCAAACCGCCTAGCCGCCGACAACGGACTCGTGCTGGTGCTGCCTTTCGATCATCCAAACGTCGTCGCCGGCCAGGGCACGCTCGGGCTTGAAATCGTCGACGCGATGCCGGACGTGATGACAGTGCTTGTGCCGCTTTCGGGAGGTGGGCTTGCAGCCGGTGTGGCCGCGGCCGTGAAAGGAAGGTCACCGAAGGCCCGCGTCATCGGCCTCACCATGGATCGAGGGGCTGCGATGAAGGCGAGCCTTGACGTGGGACGGCCGGTGCAAGTCGAGGAGGTGGCAAGTCTTGCCGATTCCCTCGGTGGCGGCATCGGCCTCGATAACGCCGTGACCTTCGAAATGTGCCGAGCGCTGCTCGACGACGTGATCTTGCTGTCTGAAGCCGAGATCGCGGCCGGCATGCGGCATGCTTATTCCCAAGAGCGCGAGGTGATCGAGGGGGCAGGGGCCGTCGGCATTGCGGCCTTGCTTTCCGGTCGGCTGGGCCGGCTGGACGGGCCTGTGGCAGTCATCCTGTCCGGTCGCAATGTCGATATGGACCTGCACCGACGGGTCATCAACGGCGCGATCGATCCGTTTAAGGAGGAAGAAGTATGACGACGATGAAAATTCTAACCGAGGCAGATTTAAGGCGCATCGTTCCGCTCGATCTTGAAGCTATTGCCTGCGTGGAAGACGCGTTCCGCGCGCTTGCTACCAAGGCGGTCGCCATGCCGCCGATCCTGAGGCTCGACATTCCCGAAGCGCGCGGCGAGGTCGATGTTAAGACGGCTTACGTGCCCGGTCTCGATGGTTTCGCCATCAAGATCAGTCCTGGCTTCTTCGACAATCCGAAGATCGGCCTGCCGAGCACCAACGGCCTGATGGTGCTGCTTTCCACGAAAACTGGCCTGGTAGAGGCCGTGCTGCTCGACAACGGCTACCTGACGGATGTGCGGACCGCCGCGGCCGGCGCCGTTGCGGCTCGGCACCTTTCGCGCCCGGATGCCAAGGTCGCCGCCATCTTCGGCGCCGGCATGCAGGCAAGGTTGCAGCTCGAGGCCTTAAGCCTCGTGCGGCCGATCCGCGAAGCACGCGTCTGGGCAAGAGACGTTGCAAAGGCTAAGGCCGCCGCAGCGGACATGACGGTGAAGCTCGGCTTTCCGGTTCGTGCCGAGGCCGACGGCCGCGCCGCTGTCGATGGCGCCGACATCATCGTTACCACCACGCCGTCCGGAACACCGGTACTTCGGACCGACTGGCTCCAGCCTGGCCAGCATGTCACGGCCATGGGGTCGGACGCCGAGCACAAAAACGAGATCGAGCCCGCCATTGTCACCGGCGTCGGCCTCTACGTCGCCGACAGCCTCAAGCAGACGCGCAGGCTCGGTGAACTCCACCATGCCATCGAAGCGGGTCTGGTGGCGGAGGGCACGATCTTCCCCGAACTCGGCGAGATCGTCGCCGGGCGCAAGCCGGGCCGTAGCGGCCCCGAGCAGATCACCGTGGCGGACCTGACCGGCACGGGCATTCAGGACACGGCCATCGCAACGCTTGCTGCCGCCCGCGCGGCTGCGACGGGCACCGGCACGTTCTTCGAGAGTTGAGACCGGCTTTTCGCCGGGTATAGAGGAAAAACCGATGAAACAAGCGAACCTGAAGTTCTCACTTCCGGAGTATGAAACGCGTCTTCAAAAAACGCGGAAAGCCATGGAGGCCAAGGGCATCGACGTGCTGATCGTCAGCGATCCGTCGAACATGAACTGGCTGACCGGCTATGACGGCTGGTCCTTCTACGTGCACCAATGCGTCGTCGTGCCGCCGGCGGGTGAACCGATCTGGTATGGCCGCGGCCAGGATGCCAACGGCGCCAAGTTCACCGCCTACCTCAAGCACGAAAACATCATCGGCTATCCGGACCACTATGTGCAGTCGACCGAGCGCCACCCGATGGATTACTTATCGGCCAAGCTTGCCGAACGCGGTCTCGACAAGCTGACGATCGGCGTGGAGATGGACAATTACTGGTTCTCCGCCGCCGCCTTCGCGTCGCTTGTGAAGCACCTGCCGAACGCCCGCTTTATCGACGCGACCGCCCTCGTCAATTGGCAGCGCGCGGTCAAGAGCGAGGCGGAAATCGGCTACATGCGCAACGCCGCAAGGATCGTCGAAAAGATGCATGAGCGCATCTTCGACAAGATCGAGGCCGGCATGCGCAAATGCGATCTGGTCGCGGAAATCTATGATGCCGGAACCCGTGGCGTTGACGGCATCGGCGGCGATTATCCGGCGATCGTGCCGCTACTGCCCTCGGGCGTGGAGGCCTCTGCACCGCACCTCACCTGGGACGACCGGCCGATGAAGACAGGCGAGGGCACCTTCTTCGAGATTGCCGGCTGCTATCACCGTTACCACGTGCCGCTCTCGCGCACCGTCTTCCTCGGTAAACCGACGCAGGCCTTCATCGACGCGGAAAAGGCCACGCTGGAGGGCATGGAGGCAGGCCTCGAAAAAGCGCGACCCGGCAATACCTGCGAGGATATCGCCAACGCCTTCTTCGCCGTGCTCAAGAAGTACGGGATCGTGAAGGACAACCGCACGGGCTATGGCATCGGCGTGTCCTATCCGCCGGACTGGGGCGAGCGCACGATGAGCCTGCGTCCCGGCGACCGCAGCGAACTGAAGCCGGGCATGACCTTCCACTTCATGACCGGGCTCTGGCTCGAGGACATGGGCTTCGAGACGACCGAGAGCATTCTGATCACCGAGAGCGGCGTCGAGTGCCTCGCCAACGTGCCGCGCAAGCTCCATGTGAAGGATTGATCTGATGACTAAGTCTGATCTAAGGCCATCGCCCATTTCCGCCAATGTGGATTTTTCAGCCGAAGGCGTTCAGCACGGTTTCCTGCGTCTGCCTTATAGCCGCGACGATTCCGCCTGGGGCTCGGTAATGATCCCGGTGACGGTCGTGAAGAACGGGGAGGGGCCGACGGCCCTTCTCACCGGCGGCAACCACGGCGACGAATATGAGGGGCCGATTGCGCTCTTCGATCTCGCCCGCACGCTGAAGGCCGACGACGTCACGGGTCGCGTGATCATCGTGCCAGCGATGAACTATCCGGCCTTTTTGGCCGGCGCCCGCACCTCGCCGATCGACAAGGGAAACATGAACCGCAGTTTCCCGGGCGCGCCGGACGGCACGGTGACCCAGAAGATTGCCGACTATTTCCAGCGCACGCTGCTACCGCTTGCCGATATCGTGCTCGACTTTCATTCCGGCGGAAAGACGCTCGATTTCCTGCCCTTCTGCGCGGCCCACATCCTGCTGGATAAGGCACAGGAGGAAAAATCCTTTGACCTCGTCAGGGCATTCGGCGCCCCATGGTCTATGAAGATGCTGGAGATCGATGCCGTCGGCATGTACGACACGGCCGCGGAGGAGATGGGCAAGGTCTTCATCACCACCGAGCTTGGCGGTGGCGGGACGGCGACGGCGAGGAGTGCTGCCATCGCCAAGACGGGCGTTTCCAACGTGCTGAAGGCGGCGGGCATCTTGAAAGGCACTGTCGAAAGCGCAGAAACCACGTGGCTCGACATGCCGGATGGAAATTGCTTTTGCTTTGCGGAGGACAGCGGCCTTATCGAGCCGTTCGTCGATCTCGGCGACCAGGTGAAGAGCGGCCAGGTTGTCGCCCGTATCTATCCGCTAGGCCGCACCGGCGTTGAACCATTGGACGTGCATGCTAAGATGGACGGCATCCTTGTCGCTCGCCATTTCCCCGGTCTCGTCAAATCCGGAGATTGTGTCAGCGTGCTGGCGATCAGCCGTTCAGTCGACTAGGCGAGGAGCGTATGGTGAAATCTCTTACTCTTAATATTACCTGCAAATCGTCACGTGGCATCGTTGCTGCGGTGACAGGCTATCTCGCCGAAAAGGGCTGTTACATTTCAGACAGTTCGCAGTTCGATGACCTCGAAACCGGCCTGTTCTTCATGCGACTTACCTTCATCAGCCAGGAAGGCGTGACGCTCGACGAGCTGAAGGCCGGCTTCGAACCGGTGGTCAAGCGCTTCGATATGAATGCTGAAATCCGCGACGGTGAAGAGCGCATGAAGGTGCTGCTGATGGTGTCGCGTTTCGGCCATTGCCTCAACGACCTGCTCTATCGCTGGAAGATCGGCGCGCTGCCGATCGATATCGTCGGCGTCGTCTCCAACCACTTCGATTACCAGAAGGTGGTCGTCAACCACGACATTCCCTTCCACTGCATCAAGGTGACGAAGGAGAACAAGCCGAAGGCCGAGGCCCAACTGCTCGAGCTCGTCGACCAGACCGGCGCCGAGCTGATCGTGCTCGCCCGCTACATGCAGGTGCTGTCGGACGCGCTCTGCAAGAAGATGTCGGGCCGGATCATCAACATCCACCACTCGTTCCTGCCGTCATTCAAGGGCGCCAACCCCTACAAGCAGGCCTATGAGCGTGGCGTGAAGCTGATTGGTGCGACGGCGCACTACGTCACCGCCGACCTCGACGAAGGCCCGATCATCGAGCAGGACATCGCCCGCATCACCCACGCCCAGAGCGCCGAAGACTATGTCTCGATCGGCCGCGACGTCGAGAGCCAGGTGCTCGCCCGCGCCGTGCACGCCCATATCCACAACCGCTGCTTCATCAACGGCAACCGCGTCGTCGTCTTCCCGCCGAGCCCGGGTTCCTACGCTTCCGAGCGCATGGGCTGAAGCGTGGCGACATATCCAGGAATACCGGCAATCACTCAGCGGTGCGATCACCGCATGACTTAAGAGTCTACTGCCCAATGGCGTCTTGAAAGCGTGGGCCGCAGGCACGGCCTTGCGGCAAACAGGACGTGCTCCTGCCAGTCGTCAGTGAGTTATACTGGGGCCAAAAGAGCGCGTCAGCCTGCTTCAAACCTGTGATGTGCGGCCCCGCGCATCACCAAGCCCGCGACTGTGATCTTCAATTGTGAGACACGAAGCAACGTGCCGATGTCGCGAGCAGTCCCAAACAACTCATCTACGCAAAGAGCGAGGCCACAATGGCGCAAGTGATCGATGGTAAGCAAGTGGCCGCATGCGTTACCGCGGGGGTATCCGAAGCGACGGTCGCCTTGAAACTACAGACACACGTCACGCCGGGCTTGGCTGTGGTCATCGTGGGCAACGACCCTGCAAGTCACGCCTATGTAAAAGCCAAGAGCAAGATGGCCAAACAGTGCGGATTCAACTCGTTCCAACACAGTCTACCGAGAGAAACAACCCAGGATCAGTTGGAGGAATTGGTAGCGAGGCTGAATGCCGATTCTACAGTTCACGGAATTCTTGTGCAACTACCGCTGCCGAAGCACCTCGACGCCGAGCCGGTCATATCGGCGATCTCTCCAGCGAAAGACGTTGATGGCCTGCACATTGTGAACGCCGGCAAGATAGCCACTGGCGACTTATCGACCGGACTCGTTTCCTGCACCCCGGCTGGCGCGATGCTTCTGGTGAAACGCATTCATGGCAAGGATCTGTCGGGGCTCAACGCCACCGTCATCGGCCGTTCCAACCTTTTCGGCAAGCCGATGGCGCTGCTGCTTCTTGCAGCGAACGCGACCGTGACGGTTGCGCACTCGAAGACAAAGAATCTTGCTTCAGTCTGTCGAGATGCCGACATTCTTGTGGTCGCCGTCGGACGCCCTCAGATGGTTAAGGCTGATTGGGTCAAGCGAGGTGCGACGGTCATCGATGTCGGCATCAACCGTGTTCTTGTGTCGGATAGCGACTCAGGAAAGAGCCGCTTGGTCGGTGACATATGCTATGATGAGATTGCGCAGGTCGCTGGCGCTATTACACCCGTTCCCGGAGGTGTCGGTCCGATGACGATCGCGATGTTAATGGCGAACACAGTGATCGCTGCTTACCGATCAGTAGGAGAAGTCGAACCCAAATTCTAGAACGCGATTTGGAGCACACAGAGTTCCGAACTGTGGTCGACCTAGCCGTCGATGGGGAAGGCGAAACTTGCTTTGACCCGATCCATCACCACCATAGTTTTGAAGCCCTTAATGTCGTTGTTCTCGTAGAAGAAGCGTCGAGTGAATTGTTCGTAGTCCTCCATGTCCTTCGCGGTGATTACGAGAATGAAGTCAGCGTCACCCGTCACGTAGTAACCGATCATCACTTCGCGCGTGTTGCGAATGGCCGTCTTAAAGCGATCCACGATGTCGGCCCGTTCCCGTTCCAACGACACCAGAACGATCATTGTGACGTAACGGCCCACCGCTTTCGGTGAAACGATTGACACATCTGCCTCAATCACGCCTTCGGCTCTTAAACGCTTGAGGCGCCGTTGGCACGCCGTCGTGGACAGGTTCACCATTTCGGCAAGCTCCTCGGACGTGAGGCGATTGTTTTTCTGTACTGCCTCTAGGAGGGCGATATCAATGCGGTCCAATTCCATGGCGAAAACCTGCGATAATGAACAAAAATTGCAGGATTAATGCGCGCTCCGGGTCAAATTCGCAACTCCAAAACGTTAGGTTGCTCATACTATCCCAGCACCGGAAGAAACCAACCGACGCCAAGAAGCTCGTGCCACGCCGCAAGCGCGCCTTTGCGTGCGTTGATCACTTGATCCCAAACTCGTTGCAGAGACCCGAAATTCGAGAGGAAGTGCCATGACCATCAATGTATCTGAAATTAGTAACAAGGACAGGAACTCCGTCCTGCACCCGTTCACGCAGCTGAAGGATTTTGCAACGGGCAAACTTGGCGATCCCACTATTGTCGAGACAGGCAAAGGCATTCGTATCCAGGACGCGAATGGCCACCAGCTAATCGACGGATTTGCGGGGCTCTATTGCGTCAACGTCGGGTACGGGCGAACCGAAGTGGCAGAAGCTATCTCGCGTCAGGCGTTCCGTCTCGCCTACTATCATTCCTATGCGGCACACACGACGGACGAACTGGCAATCCTCTCTGACCGCCTCGTGAAGATGGCGCCTGGTAAGATGAGCAAGATTTTCTATGGCATGTCGGGCTCCGACGCCAACGAGACGAACGCCAAGCTCGTCTGGTACTATAACAATCTTCGCGGAAATCCGACCAAGAAGAAAATCATCTCCCGTGAGCGCGGCTATCATGGTTGCAGCGTCATCTCCGGTTCGATGACTGGCATGAGCTTTTACCACGACCATATGGACCTGCCGGTTCAGCAAATCGTCCACACGGGTGTTCCGCACCATTACTGGGGCGCTACCCCCGGTGAGACGGAAGGCGAATTTTCGGCTCGCCGCGCGGCTGAGCTCGATCAACTAATCGAGACGCTCGGTCCGGACAACGTCGGCGCCTTCATTGCAGAACCTGTTCTCGGTACGGGCGGCATTACGCCGCCTCCGGAAGGCTATTGGTCAGCGATTCAAGCGGTTCTGAAGAAGCATGATGTGCTTCTAATTGCCGACGAGGTAATCACGGGTTTCGGGCGCACTGGATCGATGTTCGGTTCACTACACTATGGTATAGAACCGGACCTGATCACGATCGCAAAGGGGCTAACTTCCGCATACTTCCCGCTATCCGCCTCGATCGTCGGTGAGAAAGTCTATCAAGTGCTCGAGGACGGCGCCGATCGAGTGGGGGCCTTTTCGCATGGCTACACCTATTCAGGCCACCCAATCGGCGCGGCGGCTGCGAATGCGGTGCTGGACATCGTCGAACAGGAAGATCTGCCCGGCAATGCACGGGAGGTGGGATCCTATTTCCAGGCCCAGCTGCAGGAGAAATTCGCTCAGCTACCGATCGTGGGTGAAGTCCGCGGTGTCGGGTTGATGGGTGCGATCGAGTTTGTCGCTGATCGTGATGCCAAGAAACGCTTTGACCCGTCCCTAAAAGTGGGGGCACGGGTCTCCAAGGCTGCGCGAGAAGGCGGTCTCATCGCCCGTGCCATGCCGCACGGCGACATTCTCGGCTTTGCACCGCCACTTGTAACGACCAAGGCTGAAATCGACGAAATTGTCTCGATCGCCGAAGGCGCAGTTCGCGCGATCATGGACGAATTGGTCGCCGAAGGTCAGAGGATCTGAATGGATGGCGGCCGGGCGACACCCGGTCGCCCTTTGGTCCTATGAACCACAATGACTGCGTGCCTTCGTCACGCCCCCATCCGTACTGAATGACACCATTCAATTGCGCACTCACGCGCAACAGAAGGAAGCGCCATGACTGCTGCCAAACTCCGCGTAAGAAGTTCCGAGACGATGTCTGTGTTCAGCCCCTTCGATGGGACTATCGTTGGCTCGGTCAACGTAAGCAGCGCGCATGAGATTGCCGACCTCATGGGGCGAGCCCGTCGGGGGGCCGCGTGTTCGCGCGAACTTCCGCGGCACCTTCGCTCCAGCATCCTCGAGCGGGCTGCGCAGATTATCGACAGCCGCTCGGACACTTTCGCCCAAACTATCGTCAAGGAGGCCGGCAAAACGATCGTGCAAGCACGCAAGGAAGTGTCGCGTTGCGTCAACACGTTGAAGCTGTCAGCGGAAGAGGCGAAGCGGAATGTTGGCGAGGTCGTGCCTTTCGATGCCTACGCAGGTTCTGAAAAACGTCAGGGATGGTTCACGCGCGAACCGCTCGGTATCGTCGTCGCCATCACGCCATACAATGATCCACTCAATTTGGTTGCTCACAAGTTGGGTCCGGCGATCGCAGGCGGCAATTCGATTCTATTGAAGCCTTCAGAGCTTACCCCCCTTTCGGCAACCGCCCTCGTGGATGCTCTCATTGAGGCAGGATTGCCAGAAGAGATAATTACACTGGCAATCGGAAGTTCAGAGCTGAGTAAGGCGATCGTCGCGGAGCGTGATGTTCGCATGGTGTCATTCACCGGCGGGTTTGCCACGGGAGAGGCGATCACGCGCTCGGCAGGCCTGAAGAAAATGGCCATGGAACTCGGCGGCAATGCCCCAGTCATCGTCATGGCCGACTGTAACATCGACGCGGCGGTCGAGTCTTGCGTGTCGGGTGCGTTCTGGGCGGCCGGTCAGAACTGTATCGGCACCCAACGGATCCTTGTTCAATCCGCGATCTATGAGCGGTTCCGCGATGCATTTGTAGCGATGACAGCAAAATTGAAGGCCGGCGATCCGTCTCGCGAAGACACAGACGTTGGTCCAATGATTTCGAAGCAGGCTGCCGAGCGAACTGAGCTCGCAGTGAATGAAGCTGTTGCCGGCGGCGCGATTTTACTCTGTGGAAATCGCCGTGAAGGTTCGCTCTACCACCCGACAGTACTGGAAGGTACGGCGCTCTCCTGCCGCCTCTGGCACGAGGAGGTTTTTGCTCCTGTAGTCATGATCGCGTCCTTCGACACACTCGACCAGGCAATTGAGTTGGCCAATGCGCCGGAATACAGTCTTCACGCCGGTATTTTCACGAACAATCTGTCCGACGCGCTTGATGCGGCGGCCCGCATCGACGCCGGCGGCGTAATGATCAATGACTCTTCGGACTATCGGTTTGACGCGATGCCTTTCGGCGGATCGAAATACGGAAGCATGGGCCGTGAAGGCGTTCGATTCGCTTTTGAGGAAATGACCCAGCCGAAGGTCATCTGCATCAATCGAGAATGAACAGGCCCCCTGCAGAGTTTGCTACATGGATGCTTTTCATGTTTCGAAACTTGCACCGATGCCTGAACGTTTCGTGAGCTCGCCAGACGAACGCGGGCCGCTTCAACAATGACGTCAATCGATGTTCCGGTTGAGGAGTCTTCTTATGTCAAATGTGACGCGCCAAGAACATGATCTTCTTGGCTGGCGAGACGTACCGTCGTCTGCCTCCTACGGCATTCACACACTGCGCGCGATGGAGAACTTCCCAATCACGGGGAGAACCATCGCTTCGTTGCCGGATCTTGTCGTCGCACTCGCCACAATCAAGGAAGCCGCCGCGCTCGCCAATCGAGAACTTGGCAGGCTGGATGAGGTAAGAATGCGGGCAATATGCATGGCCTGCAGCGAAATCCGCTCAGGTAAACTGCACGACCAGTTCGTTGTGGACCTGATTCAAGGTGGCGCGGGCACTTCGACGAACATGAATGCCAATGAGGTTATCGCCAACCGCGCGTTAGAACTCATGAACAGAAGTCGAGGTGAATACGACGTCATTCACCCCAACGAGCACGTCAACATGAGCCAGAGCACGAACGATGTTTACCCAACTGCTCTGAAGATTGCGGCGTGGTTCGCAGCGCGACGATTGGGTGAAACTCTTGCGTCTTTAGCTCGAGCATTTTTAGAAAAAGCAGGTGAGTTTTCCGATGTTGTTAAGATCGGGAGAACACAGCTTCAGGATGCAGTGCCGATGACTCTGGGCCAAGAGTTCGGCGCTCATGCACATATGATTGAAGAGGATCGCTTGCGGCTTCAGCAAGCCGCCAATCATCTCTGCGAGATTAATCTGGGCGGAACAGCTATCGGAACAGGGATAAATGCTCCGGCCGGCTATGCTAGCCTCGTTCGCGAAAAGCTTATCGCGCTTACAGGCATTGAACTTCTCACCGCACCTAATCTCGTGGCGGCAACGCAAGACTGCGGCTCATTCGTTGAGCTGTCCGGAGCCTTGAAAAAAACTGCGGTCAAGATATCGAAGATTTGCAACGACCTTCGGCTCCTCTCAAGCGGTCCTCGTGCCGGTCTGAACGAAATAACGCTCCCTCCACGGCAGGCCGGGTCATCTATCATGCCCGGCAAGATCAATCCGGTGATCCCCGAAGTCGTCAATCAAGTTGCTTTTGCAGTGATTGGCAATGATGTAACGATTTCGTTTGCTGCCGAGGCGGGACAACTCCAACTCAACGCTTTTGAGCCAGTAATGGCATACAGTCTGTTCAATAGTCTCGATCATATGGAAGCCGCGTGTCGCACATTAGAACTGAATTGTGTGAAAGGGATCACTGCGAACCGCCATCAACTCAGGCAGGCCGTTGAAAATTCCATAGGTCTCGCCACGGCGCTCAACCCGTACATCGGATACGCGAATGCGACGTCGGTTGCGATGGAGGCACACCGGACGGGACGAAGTGTGTTTGACCTGGTGTCCGAGCAGGGGCTTCTTAGCAGAGAGCAGCTTAATTGTGTGCTTGAGCCGCAATCGTTAGCTGAACCGGGTCGAAGCGGCGACCTTCGGAATGCGTCGAGCGGTCATGGCGAGATGACTGGTGCGGAACGCATCTGAGGTATTCGATCAAGACTATGCATTCGTGTCCGATCCAAGCTCTGAAGAATAATGCGTAACGAGAGTCCGTGTGGCTGCCGCGAGAACCTCTCTTGAAAGGGCGTCATCGTTGATCGTTCGCGCCAGCACAATTGCGCCAACCAGGGTTGCAAGGACCCCCACGGCATCGTCGAAGCCCGACGGCTTCGCCGATGCACCTAAAACGTCTCGGAACAATTCCAGGTGCGCCTCAATTCCACAGGTGAAGACAGAGCGCACGTGTTGGCCTTCTCGCGCAGCATCCGGGCCAAGAGCAGCCAGCGCGCACCCGCCCGCTGTCGCGTCGCGGTGTGTCGTCGATAGGTAGTAGGTCACTAGGGCCAGTAGAGGGCGCGCGGCATCGGCAGAAACCGCCTGGCGAAGCTTATAGAGGTTTTCATTGATAGCTCTTTCGCTCGATCTCACCTCAAGGTCAGCTTTGGATCGAAACTGCCCATAAAAGGCTCCCCGCGTAAGTCCTGCCGCATTCATAAGGTCGGACAGCCCGATTCCGTCAAAACCCCGTTCACGAAATAAGCGGCTTGCGACATCGATTACGTGTTCTCGGTTTTTTTCCGCCTGCTGCCGACTAACCCGCATTTTATCTCCGCTGTTCAGTTGACTCGTTATATGTCGAGTGACATTTATAATACATGTGACCTGCCACTGAACTTTCATCCAGCGGCGATTAGAGCCCCGGCGGTTTTCGATACGCCATTTGGCGCGGTGGGAGCAACCGGCGGAAACGCGTAGCCTTCATCTTGCGCAGCGTTGGAGCCGGTTGCGGCGATGGTCCCGGCATAGTTGGCCGGGGTCTGATATCCGAGCGATGAGTGTGGCCGGAAATTGTTGTAATCCTCCGCCCATTCGGAAATGGCGCTGCGAGCGTGGCCGAGACCGAAGAACAGGCTCTCGTTCAGCAGTTCGTCGCGCATGCGGCCGTTGAAGGATTCGACGTAGCCGTTCTGCATCGGCTTTCCCGGCGCGATGTAGTGCCATTCGACCTTGTGCTCCTTTGACCAGGCGAGGATCGCGTTCGACGTGAACTCCGTGCCATGGTCGGAGACGATCATGCCGGGCTTGCCGCGCCGTTCGATAAGCGCCGTCAGTTCGCGGGCGACCCGACGCCCGGAGATCGATGTGTCGGGGATTGCCGCCAGGCATTCGCGCGTCACGTCATCGACGATGTTGAGCACGCGAAACCTCCTTCCGCAGGCAAACTGGTCGTGGACGAAATCCAGCGACCAGCGGGCATTGGCCTTCGCTTCGACCAGGATCGGCGCACGCGTGCCGACGGCACGCCGTCTGGCTTTCCGCTTGCGGACCGACAGCCCTTCCTCGCGGTAGAGCCGGTAGATGCGATTGACGCCGGACGGCTCTCCGTCTCGCTTGAGCAGGACGAACAGCCGCCGATAGCCGAAACGCCGTCGCTCGTTGGCGAGGTCGCGCAGTCTTGCCCGCAGTTCGACCTCCGGCGGCCGGCAGGACCGATAGCGCACCATCTTCCGATCAGCGGATATGATCTGGCAGGCCCGCCGTTCCGAAAGACCCATCACGGTCTTCAGATGCGCGACGGCTTCGCGCTTGGCGGCAGGCCCTACCATTTTTTTGCCAGAAGCTCGCGGAGCGCGGCAGCGTCCAGCATCTGCTCGGCCAACAGCTTCTTCAGCTTAGCATTCTCCTCCTCGAGCGCCTTGAGACGCTTCGCCTCGGAGACCTCCATACCGCCGTATTTGGCTTTCCAGTTATAAAAGGTCGCTTCCGAAATCCCGTGCTTGCGGCAGAGCTCAGCCACCTTCGCGCCAGCCTCCTGCTCCTTCAGCACCGCAATAATCTGCTCTTCCGTAAATCTCTGCTTCTTCATGCGTCCGTCCTTAATCAGGCCGGACTCTAATCCAATCTGGAGGAAATTACCCGTGGCAGGTCACATGATAGCCATCATGTAAACTATCACCATGCCCCGTGCCGACGGGAGAAAGGAAATGAAGTGTCAGCAGCAAGAACAGCTCCGACCCAATACGTAGAGGTGTTAGATCGCCGCCTGGCTTATCGAGATTTTGGTTCAGGTACACCCTTACTGCTCTGCGTGCGGTTCCGGGGTACCATGGATTCATGGGATCCTGCATTCCTCGATGGTCTTGCCAGCAACGGGTTCCGGGTTATCGTCTTCGACTATAGCGGGCTCGGCGCTTCCACCGGAAATCGCACCTATGATCCGGCTTCACTCGCTCGGGACGCGGGCGATCTGCTCACGGCCCTGAACATCGAGAAAGCCGTCGTTGGTGGCTGGTCATTAGGCGGGATTGCTGCGCAAATCTTGTTTGCGACTTCACCGCAACGCGTCAGTCACTTGGTGCTGATTGGGAGTACGCCACCCGGGCAACTCGTTAAGAGTGGTGAAGCCCTGTTCTATGAACTGGCAAAGCGAGAAAACGATCTAGAAGATATTGTTGCCTTGTTCTTCGAGCCAAGGTCGGCTGCAAGCCGGCTGGCCGCAGAGCAGTCCCAGCGACGGATCGCAGAGCGGACAACTGACCTTTCGCCGACAATTCCAGTGGAATGGGCCGGTACGCAATTAGGAGATGCGCCGCGCAATCCGATGTTCCCGGCCGATGCAGTGTTGGGAGCTCTCAAGACCACAAAGATCCCGGTCATTCATATTGGTGGTGACCACGACATTATCTTTCCGGTGGAGAACTGGTCCGCTTTAGCTGGGCAACTACCGACGCTTCGGGTCGTGACCTTCCCGGAAACAGGGCACGGTCCGCATCAGCAGTATCCGCAAGAAAGTGCGGACTATATCGCCGCATTCACGAGAAATAGCAAATAAGGAGCCAGTTATGACCTCAAAATCAATCGAGAGCGCTGAGACAACGATTGGTCGGCAACCCTCCCTCACGGAGTCGCAAGCGGTGCGCGTGACTAACCCGTGGCCTGGGGTGGCGCGTGCGGTTATTGACAATCCGCCGTTCAATCTTTTCACGCCTACCGTGTTCGCCGGGTTCAGGCTGCTGCAGCAATATGTCGACGATCCAGCCAATGACGTCCGAGTAGTGATCATCGAATCGGCCAATCCGGACTTCTTCATAGCTCATGTTGACTTCAGCGAGCTTGCGATCATCCCTGACATTCCCGGGGCTGCCAACGTCGTCGAGAACTGGCCGAAATTCGCGGAGTGGCTGTCATCGACCCCCGCGCTGACTATCGCAAAGCTTCGGGGCCGCGCTCGGGGCATTGGCAGCGAGCTGGCGATTTCGGCAGATCTGCGCTTCGCCAGCATCGAAAACACCCTGCTATGCCAAATTGAAGTCGGCTTCGGGCTCCTCCCCGGAGGCGGCGGGCTCGAGTGGCTACCGAGGCATGTCGGGCGTGCCCGCGCACTCGAAATCATACTCGGCGCTGAAGACTTCGATGCGAAGACAGCGGAACTGTACGGCTGGATCAATCGTGCTATTCCGGACGCTGAGCTCGACGCCTATGTCGACCGCCTTGCGCGCCGCGTCGCCTCATTCAATCCAGTATCAATCGCGAAAACCAAGCAGATGATCGATCAACGCTCTCCGACGCCACCGATCGGTGACTACGCTGAAAGCTTCGGTGCAATCCTCGGCCTTGCAAATACCGAGAGGGCACGGGAGATCGCTAGGGTAGCCCGAGGCCGCGCCGACGGAAACCTGGCCACTCGTGAGTTTGACCTACCCGTTGTTTATGATCCTGATCGTTGGGCCGAGTGAATGCTCCCGGCTCTGAAGGGCCGGGAACTTGCCGTCTACTATCGGTTACGACCGTCGTCGGGGGAAGCCATTTCTCACTCGATGTCCGCTGCCACCGCGCCGACGGTCAACGCTCTTCCGCCAGCACGAAGTCATGCACTACTTCCCAGAAGTCTCCTTCAAAGCCATATGCCACCGAACGCGTCCGATCATCTACCTTCACAAATTCCGCAAGCAAGCTCCTCTTTACTCCAAATACGGCGTCGGAGTTTATATAAGGGTCCTTGGGATCGAAAATATGGGTGGTTAGAGTTTCGAACCCAACGGCCTTGATGATGTAATGCAGGTGAGCCGGTCGATAGGGGTGTCTTCCCAGGTCGCTCAAAAGCTGACCGACGGGCCCGTCGTCTGGAATTGGATAGTATTTGGGCTTCACTGCACGAAACCAGTAGCGTCCATCCTTTCCGGTTCGAAATACCCCTCGCAAATTAAAATCCGGCTGAATCCCTTTCTGTTGGACGTCGTAAAAGCCTTCGTCATTGGCCTGCCAAACGTCGATTACTGCATCGGCGATAGGTTGACCGGAAGTATCGAGGATCAACCCTTGGATAAACATGTCCTCACCCTTTTGGTCGAGGCAGATGTTTGAGCCCATGGGCAACTCTGGCGCCTCAGCTACGTGGAATGGACCGAGAACCGTACTCTCTGACGCACCCGATGGCTTTCGATTGTTGATTGCATCCACCAACATCGATACGCCAAGAACGTCAGAAAGAAGAATGAATTCCTGTCGCCAGTCATTGCAGGTTGCGCCGGTCTGCGTAAGAAACTGAATGGCCTCCATCCATTCTTCCTGACTAGGCTCGATTTCCTTTACAGCCTCGTGCAGCTTACGGATTACAACATCCATAGCTTGCTTCAACCGTTCGCTTTTCGCGTTGCTGTTTCGGCTGGTGACGACCTCGACTGAATCTTCTTCGGTGAAGAACCCGTTCTCTTGCGTAATCATTAGAATGCTCACTTGTTAAGGATCGTTTTGAAAACTCGCATAAGCTGAACTTCTGGGTGCGGGATTGCCGCTTCACTACGCCACGCGACATGGTGGTCCGGTCGCACCACAATTGCGCCGGAATCCCGAATCTCGCTCGATCGCGACCAATCTCCGGTAAGGTCCTGCCATTCTTGGCGAGGGCCAATTTTATGGACAGCGATCTGAATACCAAGTTCGGCCGCCACTGTTTCCGCGGAGGCCATCCAGCTATCGCCACCAAGACCGGTGAAGATCGTGAACACGCCATTTCCGCATAGATCGAGAGTTGACGCCTTCTCGCCACGGATATTGAATAGCCAGACGTGTGGCAACCGCGCGCCCGGCCATGATGTAGCTTGATAATGCAATTCTGGATCGCGGGAGAAAACAGGTTCAGGCTGCCCGTCGGTTACAATCGCTTTTGATCGGTAGCGTTGGTTCATTTCGACCCCATGCGCTCCGAACTCGTAGACCTTATGCGCGATCGCGTTCCGGATCTCTGATCGCTGGGTAGCCGCGTGAGGGGTGTCATTGCAACGCGCATCCATGTTCTCCTGCATTTTTACAGGATCGATAGAATCGAGCAGGCCAAGAGCCTTGAATATGGGGCTAAACTCCTCGATCGACTTGTTGGCTCGTTTGACAATTTGCTTGGCAACTGGCGCTCGTTCTTCGGTGTAGCTGTCAAGCAAACCGATGTCGGCTTGGTTCTTGATTACCATTGCTAACTTCCAAGCCAGGTTGAAGGCATCTTGGATTGAGGTGTTGGAACCGAGCCCATTCGATGGCGGATGCCTATGCGTTGCATCGCCCATGCAGAAGACGCGTCCATTTGACATCCGTGTCGCGTACTGGTTGTTGACCGTCCAAGTCGAAACAGATTTGATTTTCGGTTGCAGCCCTTGGTCGCCTATGAGGTCTCGCACAATCTTGACCGCAAAGTCGTCTGTGATCTCTGGAGCAGGCTCATTGATGTCATAACCCCAAACGATCAGCCATTCGTGCCACGGTCTTACGACGCGGACGAGGCCCATGCCGATACCTCCAACGTCAGCGCCCGGCTGCAACACCCAGTACAGCACTGAAGGACGATGCGCGACGTGACGCGAAAGGTCGGCCTCAAAGAGTATGTTGATGGAGCCTCCGACACCCATTTTTCCTTCGAAGGGGAGGTTTGCGTGTTCCGCAACTTTTGAATTGCCGCCATCCGCGCCCACCAGGAACTTTGAGCGAACTGTGAGTTCTTTTCCCGTCAATCTATCAAAGCAAGTGGTGGTGACGCCATCTCCATCTTGCTCGTGTCTAACATATTCGGTCGACATTCGAGCGTTCGTGCCACGCGCGCATGCCGTCTTGAAGAGTAGAGGTTCCATATAGGTTTGAGGGAGATCGTTCATCTCGGTGGGAGAGGCAAGTTGGTGCTCGGCGCGGGAAATTGGATGAGTTCCCCAGCTTTTGATGCGGCCTATCTCTTCACCCGTGATGGAAGTGCAGAATACGTTCTCGCCCATGAGATCCTGTTCAGTGGCGAAGAGGTAGGCTTCCTTCTCGACGTCCCTTCCTAGATCCCGCAACACCTCCATTGTACGTTGGTTGGTGATATGTGCGCGGGGCGTGTTCGCAAGCCAGTGATAGCGGTTTATCAGAAGGTTTCGGATGCCATAAGTTGACAACAAGGCGGCAGTGGCCGATCCGGCAGGGCCGGTTCCGACAATCAGTACATCTGTTGTGATATCAGGCATTTGCTCCTCCTTGATGAAGTAGTTTTCCGGTGGCGATTCATGATCCCGAACCGCAGCGCACGTGAAGTGAACCGCGAGTACGGGCAAGTGGCTTCGCGGGTAGGCAGCCCGAACCGTGGACCCACCGCCGTCAGCTATTGGACGGTGTTGAGCCGGAACCAGGAATTGACCGTCTACTTCTCCGGCGAACGTGGTCCGCCTTGCTATTCGGGACGAACTCCATCCCACGCTCGCTGCAGCAATTCTCGGATCGAGGAGCGCTCGATTGGTCGTGGATTCCAATACGGATTCTCAATTGCAATCTGGCTAGTTTTGTCCAGATCTGACTCTGTCAGCCCAAGATCGCGAAGAGCCAATGGGGCACCGATTGATTTTGCGAAGTCCCAAAGACCACCACCAACCGAGTTGCCAAAGATCTCGGCCACAGGCTGAAGGAGTTCTGGTACAGCGACGGCGTTGAATGCCGCGGTGTGCGGTAGCATAATCGCGTGTGTTTCCGCGTGCGGCGTGTCGAACGAACCCCCGAGAGTGTGGCAAATCTTGTGATGAAGCGCCATGCCCACCGTCCCCAGTACGGTGCCGCACAGCCAGGCGCCATAAAGAGCGTTCGCTCGTGCTGTCAGGTCGGACGGGTCTGCGATAACTGCGGGAAGACCGAACCGAAAAGCCCGCAAGCCTTCTGTTGCCATAAGCGTTGAGATCGGATTGCGGTCCTGCGCATAAAGAGCCTCGACGGCGTGCGCCATCGCGTTAAGGCCGGAGCTCATTGACAGCCCGACTGGCAATCCGGTGGTGAGTGATGGATCATATATCACGACCTGAGGCAGGATTTTGGGATCTTTTACAGTCCTTTTGCGCCCCGCTTCGGTTTGACCAAGGATTGGTGTCACTTCAGATCCAGCGTATGTGGTGGGAATAACGATATGCGGCAAACCTGTGCGGTACGCAATTGCTTTGCCGAGGCCAGTTGTCGAGCCACCGCCGAGAGATACCACGCAGTCGGCATTCGTTTCGGTCACCGCCTTCAGGGCCATTTCCGTGACGTCGATGGGGGTATGCATTACAGCGCCTGAAAACAGTCCAACGGCAAGTTCTCCGAGAGCGCTTCCCAACGATTGGGCGTCACCGCGTTGGTGGGGCGTGGACAAAACTAAGGCTCGCTGGCACTGGATGCGCTTGACCCAGTCTGCGACCTTCGCTGCGGCGCCGTCGCCAAAAACAATATGTGCCGGGTTCCCGGTGTAGGTGAATGAAAGGCTCATTACAAAGTCTCCGGCTTTTTGCGTACCATTACGAAAGTGAAGTCGAGTTGCTTCGATTTGCAGTCACCACTCTTAGGTCGAAAGTCCCGAATTAGCTCGGGTTTGACGCCGAACAGTGCATCCAGATGAAGTTTGGGATCATCCTTGTCGTAAATGTGTGTGGTAATAGTCTCGAACCCCTCGGCGCTTACAACGAATTGAATATGTGCAGGCCGAAACAGCGAGCATCCAGCTTCAGCCAACAGCCGTCCTGCCGGGCCGTCACGAGGTACAAGGTAACCCCGAGGCATAATTGTTCGGTAATTGATGCGACCATCCCCATCCGTGCAAAACTTGCCTCGCAAATTGTGCTCGGGTTGCAGATCGGGTTGCTGGTTCTCGTAGAAGCCTTGAGAGTTCGCCTGCCAGGTTATAATTATTGCGGACGGAATTGGCTGTCCGTCGAGGTCAACAACGCGAAGCGAGACACAAAGCGGGTCTCCGATGCGATCGAGCGAAATTTCACTGCCGATCGCTCGTTGTGGTGCATCGGTCCGGAAAAACGGTCCGCGGATTGTGTTTGGAGTCGCCGTTTTGGGGCGTCGCGAATTAATCTCTTCTACAAGGGCGGAAGCGCCAATCAGGTCGGCAAGCAGCACCCATTCTTGCCTGCGCTCGTCAGCGGCGTGGCCCACTTCTGTCAGGAATTCAATAGCCTTCGCCCATTCAGCCCTCGTGGGTCTGAAGTCTCTTATTAGATCATGTGCACTCTTGGCGACAGCCGCCACCAGCAGCGGTAACCGGTCCTGTGTACTCAACGGCAACCGGCTAGCGAACACCGCGGAAGCGGTGGTTTCGGTGAACGGGGACATATTACGGCCTGACACCATTCGCTTCTCCGGGATCAACTTCATGCCACTCTAAGGCGGGATCTCGGCAGCATTGATCATTTTATTCAGAAACTATATGGCTTTATGTTATGAAGATCGACGAGAGACATCTTATGCAGCTCGCTGCTGTTGTTCAGGCCGGAGGCGTTACCGAAGGTGCTGCCTTGCTGGGTCTTGCACAGCCAGGAGTTTCTCGAACCCTTTCACTGTTAGAAAAGCGGGTCGGAGAACCATTGTTCGTCCGGTCGAAGAGACCATTGCAGCCCACACCGCTCGGCAGAGCGCTGGCTGAGCATGGTCAAGCGATCCTGAATGCCGCTCGCAAGGCCTCGGACACGATTGAGAGCTTTCGGATCGGGAAGAGCGGTGTCGTGAGAGTAGGCGGGACGCCGTTCTTTATGGATGCTCTTATTGCACCGATGATAGCTGAATTTCAGAATAATCATCCAGATGTACGAGTGGACCTCACGTACGGCTACTTTTCCGATCTGCGGGCTGCGTTAAACGCGGATCAGATCGACCTTGCAATCTGTCCATTTGACTTGCTGGGTGAGGGGTCTGGACTAGTCTTTCGCCCGATAATGCCGGGGCGGAATGTAGTTGCTTGTAGCGTCACACATCCGCTTCTGTTGAAGCGGCATCTCGAGCCATCCCATATGCTGGAGTATCCCTGGATATCCCCTCCGCCGGGGAGCCCTCTGCTGGTCGATTTCCGGAGTATGCTGCTGTCTATCGGCGGGACGGACATCAAAATTCGTTACTCTGGCGGTTCGTTGATGAGCATCGCTCATTATCTTCGAGGTTCCGAGGCGCTGGCTATAATGCCGCACAGCGTAGTGTTTGCACTTAGGAACGACAGATCAGTTTCAGCACTCCCGGTCTCGATACCTCACCCGGAACGAGCCCTTGGTTTGCTCAGCAGAGGTGATGCACTACACATGCCAGCGGTCGATCAGTTTGCTCAGTATGTCGAAGTTGCATTCGGAAACCTGAAGACCTTGATCAAGCGACACGAGCAGTCAGTTGTTTGGGGTCATTGATCGCTGTGCCGTTCGTCAACAAATCCATAGATTGAACAGAGTGGATCGCGGAGGATTCGGATCCTGCGCGACCAACGTTTTTTGGAGCTTCGGTCTCAACATCTACGAGTCGCAGTGGACATTCGGTAGAGATTGATGCGTTCGCTTACATTCCGAATGCCGTTTCTATCTACTCCGTAACGACTTTGCGAGCTGAGTATAAGGAACGTCACCAAAAGCTTCGTCACGCGCGGGGCTTTTGGATGCGGATTAGTGCAAGAGTCACATAGCGGCTGAACTACTTGCTACGTCTCCCTGCCCTCAGAAGGTACCCCTGACGCTCCAGCGGCGAGCGTTGCTACGCGAGTTCCATCGCCTGCGCGGTCCGCCGGGCCAATTGCTGACTTCGCCTGATGGAAACGATGGGCACCATTCGAAAACACCTCGCTCCGGGGTTCAACAACTCTCTAGCTAGGCGCGCTCTATTTCAATCCGCGAATGTGACTTCCCTTGACATTGACGGAACAGCTTTATAGTTTTCAATAATCGATAACATATTCCGATAATCGAGAATCTTGGGAGGGATTTAGGAACATGAAGTCAGGTTTCATCTCATTCGCAGGGCCAGCCTATAAACTGTTGGTTGGTGGTGCTTTTCTTTGGTGCTCTCTCGGTAGCGCTTCGGCGCAAGACGCCGTCAAAATCGGTTTCCCGCTTTTCTTGAGTGGGCCGGGCGCGGCCTCAGTGGGTGAGCCCAGTCGGAATGCTGCCGAATTGGTCGTCGAGGCGTTGAATGCGGGGACTTTGCCCGCCCCCTATAACAAAGTCGGCCTGAATGGGGCGGTAATCGACGCGAAATACATCGACGAGTCAGGAAACCTTGCATCAGTCGTTACGGAATACAGAAACCTTGTTCAGCGCGACGAGGTGGACGTTGTCCTGGGATATTTTTCGTCTGCGAACTGCCACGCGGTGGCTCCGATCGCGGACGAATTGAACACTCTTACCGTTCTCTACGGTTGTGGAACATCGTCTTTGTTCGCTGGGCACAGCTACAAATATAGCTTTGCGACTGCACCCCACACCACATCGGATAACGTCGCGGCCGCTCGCTACCTTGCCAAGCGTTTCCCGGAGATGAAGGTCTACTCCGGTATTAACAACAATTATTCTTGGGGCCAAGAAAACTGGCGTGACTTCAATCTCGCGATGAAAACCTTGCTCCCTCAAGCCGCTGTTGGCAAAGAGCTATACACTAAGCTGTTTGCGGGTGACTACGGCGCAGAGATCTCCGCATTGCTTTCAAGCGGATCAACCGTTGTCCAATCCAGTTTCTGGGGCAGTGACCTCGAAACGTTGGCGATGCAGGGTGCCGCCAGAGGGCTGCCACTCAGAAGCCCCTTTGTGTTCACTGTTGGCGAGCAGATGCTCCCGGGCCACCCTGAAAATATGCCGGATGGAACGATCATAGGTGCGAGAGGAGCAAACGGGAATCTTGCTCCAGACAATCAGCTAAGTAACTGGTTTCAACAGGCCTACTACGAGAAATACAATGTGCGGCCCAATTTCCCCGCATACCAGATGTTCCAGAGCATCCTTGGCGTGAAGGCAGCTTGGGAGAAAGCTTCCGGGGCTAACGTGGAGGGAAAGCCGCCAGTCGAGGCGCTCGCCAACGCATTCCGGTACATGGAGTATGACGCAGCGGGTGGAACAATCAAAATGGCTATCGGTGGCGGGCATCAAGCTGTCCAGGATGTTCCGGTTGGCGTCTACACCTTTGACAGGGCTTCATCTCAACCGAAAGTCACCGACGTCGAAGTCTTTCCCGCGATGTGTGTCAATCCGCCAGATGGGATGACCGCATCGGAGTGGCTTGAAAAGGGAATGCCCGGCGCGAAGTGCTGAGCTCGTAGTGCCGATCATTTCGGTCGGAGGGCAAGGGTTACGCGCCCTCCGACAGCTGCTCCTGCCGCTCCGACAAGGGGAATATCTAATGACACTGGGCCTCATTCTTGCCGACGGGCTGGTATACGCCGCTTGGCTATTCATCATTTCTATTGGACTGACGTTGATCTGTGGCGTCATGAAGATTTTGAACGTCGCTCATGGCGCGGTTTATGCGATTGGCGCGTATACCGCTGCGGCAGCTATTGGGGCTTATGCCCAATCTGGGCTTCCGGCCGCCTGGGTCTACGTGATCATGGCGCTTTCCGCCGTCCTTACCGGCGGCGTCGTTGGTCTTTTGCTCGAACGGATCGTGCTGCGACAGCTGTATAGCCGCGACGAAATCATCGCGGTATTAGCGACCTTCGCTATCTTTCTTATTCTTGAGGACCTGCTGCTAATGGTCTTTGGGCGGCAGACGATATTCGCTTATGCGCCGTACACGGCGTTGGGGTCGTTGCAGATTGGAGACTTGGTCGTCGCCCGGTATGACGTGGCCTTGATCATTCTCGCCGCGGTTATGGCTGCGGGTCTGTGGTGGTTTCTTCATCGAACCAAGTTCGGTCGGATCCTTTTTGTGGTCATTTATAGCCGAGAGACAGCAACCGCTTTTGGTGTCGATGTTCGGAAGGTTTTTGTCGCCACGTTTGTGGCGGGATCTATCCTCGCTGCGCTCGGGGGGGCATTCACAGCACCAAAGATCTCAGTGGCGCCGGGCATGGGGGTCGAAGTCATTGTCATTGCGTTTGCGATAGTTGCTGTTGGTGGCATGGGGTCAATCCAAGGAGCGCTGGCGGCAGCTCTGCTTGTAGGTGTATTCCGCGCTGCCGCTGTCCATCTTGTACCGTCTATCGAGATGTTTGTCGTCTATCTCGTCATGGCCGCTGTTCTTGCAGTTCGCCCGTACGGGCTTTTCACACGATCGAAGCCGAGGGTGATTTAGCTATGCGAGACAAATTCTTCCTCCTTCTCATGTCCACTTTAGGTTTGTCCGTTGTTGCCGTTGCGGCCCCAGTCTGGTTGCTTTCGTTGGCAACGGTCGCCGCCGGTACTGGATTGGTCGTCCTGGGCCTTTTGGTTCTGTGGCGATCTGGTCTAGTCCCATTCGGCCAAGCTCTCTATTTTGCGACAGGCGCTTACAGCGTGGCTCTGGCCGTACGTGCTGGTTTGACGACTGATGCCTTTCTGCTTCTAATCATAGCGTCCATAAGCTCGGGCACTTTGGCGGCAGTCGCCGGATGCCTCCTGTCACGCTATCGCGAGATCTTTTTCGCGATGCTAAGTCTAGCGCTTTCTATGATCCTCTACGGCGTTCTCGTGCAGTCGCAGTATTTTGGTTCCACAGATGGCATTCATGTCGGGACCGCAACGTTCCTGACGGCAGCTCCCACGAGCTCCAGCTATGTTACTTTGCTGTTCCTGCTTGCATGGGTGCTGACTGTGTTTGCTGCCCGGGGGATCACTTGGTTCCTAAAATCCGTTGCCGGGAACTTGTCGGGGTTGATACGGCAAAACGAGGTTCGCATTGAGTATATGCGCTTTTCGGTCGGGAAGCTCGTACACCTCAATCTCATTATCGCGGGAGTTCTGGCGGGAGCAGGCGGTGGTTTGACCGCGCTCTCTATAGGGCACGTAGACCCGTCATTTGCCTATTGGACCACTTCTGGCGAATTCGTCTTTGTCACGATCCTTGTAGGAACAACGTCTGTGCCGGGAGCCATTATCGGCAGCTTTTTGTTTGTTCTGCTGCGATCGACCGCAATGTCGTTGGTACCAGAGGCGTGGCAGTTAATATTGGGCTCTGTGCTGCTCCTAACCATTCTTTTCATGCCGCAAGGTATTGGCGCTCTCGTGGTTCGGATGTTTCGGAGGAGAGTGCAGTCATGACACAGCATCTTCTTTCCGTTCGGGGACTGGAAAAATCTTTCGGTGCCGTTGTGGCAGCTCGCTCGATTGACTGTGACCTCGCCGAGGGTGAGGTCGTCGGAGTAATTGGCTCAAACGGCGCTGGGAAAACGACTTTCGTCAACATGATAACGGGTCATCTTCGGCCCACTGCGGGCCGGATTATGTTCGGTGGTACAGATATAGCCGGGGTGCCGTCGCGCTTGTTGGTGGGTTTGGGGATTTCGCGCTCGTTTCAGATTGCCCAAATATTCCCCGCGTTAACCGCGCTCGAGAATGTGTGCGCAGCTGCCGCCGTGATTCAAAGTAAAGCCAAACTGGGCGCTGCTGTGCGCAAGCGATTTGCCGCTCCAGAGATCGCGACAGAGGGACGGGAACTACTGGAGGCATTTGGGATTGATCAGTATCAAAATTCTCCTGCGGGCGAGTTGGCGCAGGGCGTTCGCAAAATCCTAGATATCGCGATGGCGTGCGCGAGCAGGCCAAGATTGCTGCTTCTCGATGAGCCCACGGCAGGCGTGTCGTTAGACGAACGGGATGGCTTAATGCAGCAAGCAGTGAGTGCTTTGAAGTCGCGCGGGACAACGATTGTATTCGTTGAGCACGATATGGATATCGTTCGGAGCTATTCAGATCGTGTCTTGGCATTTTACGACGGACAGATCATCGGCGATGGCACCGCGGCCGACGTACTATCGCGAGAGAAGATTCGTGAGTTCATCATCGGTTCGAGCAAACGGACGGCATGCGCATGACCACTTTGAATGTTGAACGGTTAACGGTACATATTGGGCCGCTTGCTGTGGTAAAGGATGCATCATTCAGCGTGAAGTCCGGCGTGGTGTGCGGGCTTGTCGGCCCAAACGGGGCCGGAAAGACCACCCTTATGCGAGGGCTGATGGGCGCTCTGCCGGTGACCGGAAGCGTCACGTTTGGTGACTTCGACCTCACAAAGGTGGCGCCGCACAGGCGGGTATTTCACGGCATTGGCTACATGCCGGGTGACCGGCAGCTTGTTCCAGAACTCAGCGTGGGGGAGAATATAGCCCTTCCAGGGTGGACGACACGGGATGAGGCAACCACAGAGCGACTCGAGGAAATATACACGCTCATTCCGGAACTCGCGGTGGCAAAGGATCGACCTTGTCTAGCGCTTTCGGGCGGCCAGCAGAAGCTCGTCGCACTCGCTCGCGCAATTATGGGCGGGCAACGGCTCCTGTTGCTCGACGAACCGTTTGAGGGATTGGCGCCTGTACTCGTCCAGCGGCTCGCGGAGATACTCGCGAAGCTCAGGGGTCGCGGAGCGAGCATTCTCATCTCTGATTCCTATGAAACGCACCTGCACGGTCTTGTTGACGTGGTGCGATATATCGAACGAGGCGCCGTACTCGCGGCCGACCACGAAGCGGAAAGGCATACTTCATGATTATCGATGAGCGTACGTATACCATTCAGCCGACTCGGGTTAACGACTACCTCGACCTCTACAAGCACATGGGAATGGCCGTTCAAACTCGTATTCTGGGCGGTCTGATCGGGTTTTATACCGTAGAGATTGGCGATGTTAATCAGCTCGTTCACATGTGGTCCTATGAGAGCATCGAAGCGAGAGCGAGGCTCCGCTCGGAACTCTGGGCGAATTCCGAATGGCTCATCTATGTCGATGCACTTCGACGGACCGGGTGGTTGTTGCATCAGTCGAACAGGATCCTGGTTCCGAGCATTCTTCCCCCCGCCGCATGAAGTCCGACACCGAGAGTGAAACCTTGTATCCGCGTCTCCCAGTGCGTCGTGAGTAGCTTTTTGCCGGCGCGGCTCAATCGGTCGCAAGCAGGTTTTCTGAGCGACGTCCCTGCAATTCGCCCGCTCAGAAACGGAAAGGCGGTGAACCCCTCACCGCCTTTCTTGTCACGTGCGTTCGACCAAGCCGCTGCTCGCGAGTGGACATCTGCAAGGTCCACATCCCCCGAGGACTCCAATGAACCACATCGATTTCTTCCGTAAACACCATAAATTGCCGAACGAGGAAGTAATTGGGTTTGTCGCTGGTTGGAATGGCGCAACGTCGGGCATCAATCCCAAGCACCACGGCATTCTAGTCCTCACGGACTGCAGGGTGTCATTCGTCCGCCACGGCTTCGTTGGCTCTTGCTTTCGAGCCACAGAGTTAGACCGGATCAGATCGGTTGAGTTCCAGTCAAGAATGATGCGGGTCGTCGCGACTTTCCATACGAGCTATCGTCGGGATCTGGTATTCAGTTCGCTGAACACCACCGACCTGCGCTCTCTTGTCAACGGTGTCAACCACATCCGCTTAAATGCGATCGCCCGAGGATGCGTTGGTGTTGGTGGGGCCTTCGCAGAGATTGAAGAGTTGCTTGATTTACGCGAAGCCAGTGGGCAGCTCTAAGAGTATTCGAGTAAACCTGCTCAAACGCAACGATTGCCGCCAAGTCCCCGTTTCGGCGCAACCATCTATTGACGCGAACACGGACGTTCGCGCCATTCAAATTTTTTTATAGCCGCAAAGTTCAATCGCGCGTTCTCGCGATGTAGCTTCCGTTTACCCATCCTTGCCGTCCGCTTGAGACTTCGCGGACATGCAGCCAACCGTTCTCTTCCTCGAGGATCGATACGACAGCGCCAGTTGGCAGGGTGTCGACCAGCAGGTAGTTAGCCGCAGGGCCCTCACGCATGTTCAGATTCGTACTGGTCAGCCCCGTTCCCAATGTAGAAGTTCCAGCATCAAGCGGGGTTTGCGTCTCAAGGTCGAAGACCTTGGGGTCCGATTGGATTTCTCGGGTCTGCAGAGACGGTAGAGCGGTCTCGGGGACGGGCTGTTCGATTGGTACGGGCGTTTGGACAGTGGGTGAAGCGAGCGCTACGCGCGCCGCCGTGTCGAACGACGATTTGAACTCGGCATCGATGTCTCTGAACTCCTTTACGCTCCCAGGCTGCGTGCTTGCTGGCTGAGTTCCGGTTCCTGGGTTTCTGGTCCTCACCGTAGGCAGAGGCGACGTGTTTGACGTCTCGCTCGTGGTTCTAGTCGACGGTAGGTTCTGCTCTCGCTGGCTCACTTCGAAGTTGGGCGATGTCCGGCTTTTGGGCTTTGCCGACATGTTCGCGAGCACCGTCGCCGTGACAGTCATCCCCACAATGATCCAGAGGTTCCGGTAGGACGCGGCCATCGATCACGCCGTCCCCATGTCGAGCTGAAGCTGCTTCAGCCGTCGGTAGGCTTCGACGAGCTCTTGCGGCGGCGACGTCACAAGCGCGCGGGCTTCATCTGCCAGGCGGCGAAGGTCGTCGGGCGCTCGGTTAAGCTCCCTTTCGAGCTCGGCACGCTTTCTGCCGATCTCGCTCTTAATCTGTTGAATGGCTTGCGGGTCCGTTGGTACGGAGTTGTTGAAGACGAACTTGCGCTCCACCGCACGCGCCCACGTTGTAAGTTCAGCAGCGAGCGACGGGCCGAAGCCCGGGACATTCGTAATCGGGCGCTGGATGACGTCCCACGCATCTTCGATACCGAACGATGCAAGGGTCGTCTTGCGGCCAGCCCCGATGCGGGGGATTTTCGCGCGTTCAATCAAATGCGACTCCATATGCTTCTGCATCTGGAGTTGCCGCTTCTTCTGCTCGAGCGCCTTCAGTTGCGCTTGCTCCTGCGCCGGCAACTCCGAATGAGTGGCGGCCAAACGGAGATAGTGGGTCTTGCTTACCTCGAACCTAGCCGATCCGGCCCGAGCCATCCACTCCTTGCGTTGCGTGTCCCACATTGACTTGGCGATGGCATGTTCGGCGGCAAACATCGGTTCCAGGTCAAGGGATCTGAGGGTCATGAAGCCAGCCCCCGCCATGAGGGCGACACCCCAAAAACCGTGGACGGCGGTCATCAGGTAGAGACCGATTGCTATTGCCGCGACGCCAGCCATGACGGTGATTGTTCTTGCCGATCGAGCCTGCTGACCGTCAGGTGACACCGTCAGGCTCAAGAGTGGCTCGACCAACTTTTCCGGCTCGGGGGGCGAAGGCGGTGCTGGTATGCCGCGGATGGCATTGAGCAGCTTGCCGATGTCCATGACCGGGGCGCTGGGTGAATACTGTGCCACGAACAACGAGCGGCCCATTGACCGCTCGATCGAGCACCATGGACAGGTGGAGAGGCTGGCGGAGTAGGAATGCGCAGTGTCGGACGCGCAGGTTTTGAGATTGGACTGGACCGATGTGAGCAGTTTCACCCATTCCGACGCGAGCGGGCGACCGTTGCTGCTTTGGGTAGGCAGCCGGAAGGCTGTTTCGAATGCGCGACCCAGCTCAGTCCCATAGTCATCGAGCGTCGGGACGTAGGGCGGTGGTTCCATCAAGGTTTCCGCGCGACGCCCGCTGTAAGCAAACCGCCCTTCGCCAATAGCCTTCCGGATATCCATGTCGCCTTTGCCACGATACCGTCCGGCAAAGGGATGGCGGCCGAGGAACAACAATTGAAAAAGTAGGACCGCAAGCCCAAAATTGTCATGATTGGGCATGCGGTCAGTTCTGTCGAGCGACACGCCCTGAAGCTCTGGCGGCGTGTACTCGGGAACCCCAACCAAGCAGCGGTAAACCTGTGATCTCGAACGGAACTGGAAAGAGTCGCTGTCGATGAGCGTTACGAGTGCCTTGTCGGAAACGAGTACGCCTGAGTGGTTGATGTCGCCGATTACACACCCAGTCGCGTGGACGCTGGCTATGGCGGAGGCGAGATTGAGAGCGGCCCTGACCAGGAACTTCGCGTCTGCGGTCGGAAACTCGGTCTTCCGGCTCGCAGGTCCGTAAAGATCGTGGACGCTCTTGAAGCCGTTCACCTTCTTCATGGTGAAACCTAGGAATTCGCCGCGCTCCGATTTCAAGGTGTCGATCGGAAACGCGACGAACGAGGAGTTCAAATGCAGGCGGGCCGCCACCATGGCCTCGACCTTTTGTCGTCGTTCTCCAGCCTTGCCGCGCAGATAGATCTTCGCGACCAAGTCGGGAGACTCGAGGACATGATGCACGGCGCCTTCGCCACCCTTTGCGATGAGGTTGCCCAGCGTCAGGCGCCTTCCATCGGAAGAGATAGCGGTAGTCATGTTCGCACGCCGAGAATTAGCGACTTGTCGTCGTCGGTCCGCTCACGAACTGCTGCACTGTCGAGGTAGTCCTTCAATGCCGCGGACAGATGCTTGTCGAGGCCGACGGCATCCGAAGTCCTCAAGGGAGCCAGCATGCGGTTGAAAAACGGCGCATGAGCCGTTCTCGTAGCTTGTTCGAGGACGAGGCGTTCGATACCGTCTGAGAACAATGCGAACTCATGAATTGGCTCGTTCATTCGAAAATAGCTGAGTTGCGGTTGTGGGTCGTCGGTCACGAATACCGTCGTTGACGCATATTCACCATGGTAAGGCCACGAGGGCACCTCCCATTCCTCGGCCCCTGGCTTTCGCCAAACCGCCGCGCCGTCGCCAATATGGACCACGATCGAGGCTTCGGGTCCGGCGAGAACCGCCACCAAGGTCGATGCGAAGTCGCGCGGCCGCAATTCCAGGGAGGTAGCCTTGGTGTTTATGGCCTCGCGGACTTCATCGAGCCAATCCCAGACGTCGTCTTCGGTCAGTTCTTCAAGTGGCTTTGCAATCAAGAACTCACGGCACGCTCGCAGGAACGAGATACACACGAGCTTGGATCCGGTCTCTGCGTGCGATGCGCTTCCGGCCCCATCCGAAACCACTGCGGCCAATATCTGACCTTCGGGCCGGATGAACAGCTTCGCGGATGCGAAGTCCTGGCACGCGGTCTCAGTCTTCACATGCGAGGTGCCGATGGAGCGTGCACCTGCCCATCGCCAGCTGGTGGTCATGCAATCGATGCCCAACCATCCGGAGTGGCCGGATTGGAGAGGGGAACGGAATCCCCAGGGTTCGAATGGGAAACGGAACCCAGGGAGCTCGAAAGCCACGAAAACAGGTCCCGGAAGCGCAACTCTTTCAGCGCCAGCGGTTGACGTACCGAAATCTGTGACAGCACTTCCATGTTGGCACCCTCGACGCCGACGGCAAAGAACGAAAATGCTTTCTCGCCTTCGCCGACCTTCACCGCACTCGCGGCATCATGCCAGGCATCGGTGGGCGCGCCGTCGGTGATGAGGAAAACCCACGGACGGTAGTATGAAATCCCATTCTGCTTGTAGGAGTCTTTTCTCCTGCGCAGCATTTCCAGTCCAGTTTCGATCGCACGACCCATCGGAGTGTCGCCCTGTGACGAAAGCTCCGGCGGGTTCCAGTGGTGAATGCCCTCGAAGTCGTTGACGACGCTAACGGGTCCGAATGTGACTATGCCCACTTCCACCCGCTTGGCTGCCAAGGAGTCTGCGTAAAGTTCATCTCTGAATTGGACGAGTCCGTCGTTCAACTCCTTCAGGGGATCGCCTCGCATCGAGCCGGAGACGTCGAGCAGCAGAAGGCAAGGACAACGCGGCTCCGGATTGTCGACGAATTCGGCGCCCTCGAAGGGTTGCTGTTCAAAGGGATTGGTCATGGGTCTGCCTCCAGAATTCGTTGGGATTTTATCAGTTCGCGGCGATGCCGAAGGTGTTGAGGACATCCGGCGTGATGGTTCCGGTGACCTTCAGGTTGTAATCGGTCTGCATCGCGGCCAGTGCCTTCTTGCAGGCAGGTCCGACCTGCCCGTCGATCAGGCCGTTGTAGTAACCATAGGCCGTCAGCGCCGTCTGGACCTGCATCACGATGCGCTTGAACTTCGCAGTGTTCCCGGGGAGGGTTTTGAGCGGTGCAGCCGTCGCGGGATCCGACGTGAGCGGATAAACGGGCGTTGCGGAAACTGAAGGCTGGGTCGTAACGGAACTAGAGGGAGCCGAGTAGACAGTGGAGGGGGCCGAGTAGACCGAGGACGGCGTAGAATAGACCGTCGAACTGGATCGCTTGTAGTTATAGCCGCCACCGCTGCTCGAACGGTGGCTGGAGTGGGATCTGTGAGAGCGGTGCGAACTGTGCGATCGATGCCCGGCAAGCGTGAAAACATGCTTTAGCCTGAGGCGCTCCAGCACCGAATTTCCAGGTTCCTTCTTGGATACGATTTCACCGATCGGCATAGCATCGGATTTCGAAGGCAAGAACCCCGCCACGAGAAGCGACGGGATTAGAAACAGTCTAGACTTCATAATGGCCCCAGAGATGCGAACCCCTCGGGCTCACTATACCATTCAAAGAAACCACCACAAGTTTCCTGACTGCTGCAATTCAAGCAGAAGTCTAAATATTTTCGCTTCCAGTCAGAGATTGTCGAGGGTGCGAATTCCCGGTAGGCGGACGGTACCGAACAGAGTGGAAAATTATAGAGAGCCGCCTTGAGACCGCGGGCGGTCGCGATATCGAGCGCCCGGCCTACCTGCTCGAAATCGGTCGAGGTGTCCTGGAATGTCTTTTTCCAGTTCATGCGGGCGTACCCGATCCGCTCCAATTGCATGATGGCCCAGACCGTCAGGAAATTGAGGCGGGTGGACACATAGTCTGCCAGAGCAGGAAGATCGTGCCAGTTCTGGCGCATGACGACTGAGCGAAGTTCTAGCGACGCGCCCGCGCGCATCAACACACCCAATCCACGTTCCAGGTTGGCGAATGCCCCCGGTTTGCCGACGATGCGGTCATGATTTTCAGGCGTGGCCGAATAGAGCGGCACGCCCCATAGCACCCGTTCGTGGTCGAATTGCTGAAGCGTGTCCAGGTCAGCCGTTGAAAGGTGCTGTGCGTTTGTAAGGATATGAAACCCGACGTCGGGTCGCTGAGATTTTACGTCCTCGAGCATGCGGAAGAGCCGCCCTTTGTGCAGCAATGGCTCGCCGCCCGACATACCGATCATGGCGCCCTGGGGGGCAAGCGACGCCGCAAGGGCGAATTGCTCGAATAGGTCGGTGTGATACTTCTTCGGCGGTTGCGAGCACATCACGCATAGCTGATCGCATTGCTCGGTCACCAGAAACGTGTTGTGTCCCGACCCGGCCCGTATAAGGCGATGCGCGGTGGTTTCGCCGGGCAGCATCATCAGGACGTCGCCGTCGACACTGTCACCGGTGCCATAGACGGCAAATGCGAAGCCGTTGAGTTCGTACTCGCGGCGGTCGCCCTCGACTTCGGTCAGGGTCGCGTCGGATTCAGATTGCGCAGGCGATCCCGCTGCTTGCAACCGCACAATCAATGGCTCGTCGATCGGCAATGGGTCGACCTTCAAACGCAGGTCTATCATTTGTGCACCTTGGCGAGCAGGGGATCGAAGCGCGGGGCGCCTGACCAGAGGGCCAGGGTCTTCTGGACCTTGGGATCGTCGGAATAGATCATCGCGAATATCCTGTCGAAAATCGACATGTGGCGCTGACAGAAGTCGGTCAGGTGTTTCGGGAGATCGATCCGGCCGTAACGAGAAATATCATCGACAAGGTCGACCCCGCAAAATGCCTGGTATGGACAGTGCACGCAGTCCGGATGGAAGTTGTTGAGAGCTTCCGCATTCAGGCTGTCGATCGTTTTGGAAGAAATTCCTGCGAAAACATCACCCATAGAGAGATCGAACTGCCCCACACGAGTCACCATTCGCGCTTCATCTGTCGGGTATATCTTTCCGTCATAATCGATCACGACGTAGCTGTGTCCGACGATGTTGGGATTGCGCAGATCCACATGACCGTTGTGGCCGGATCTCAGCACTCGCCGCAGACAGTGCACGAAATAGTATTCTTCGATGGCGACATCTGAGGACCAATTGTGTTCGATGAGCGCATCGATGAACGAGGCATGATAGGCATTCCAAGTAGCAGCGCTCGTGCGTGCGTCAAACTTCTTTCTGGCAAAGCCCTGATGGTTCACGGGACGCAGGTAGATCGATCGGATGCCATAGCTGAGATATGTATTGATGACCTCTTGAGGGGAGGGCGCATTGTGCGGATCGATCGTTGGCAGGGCTGAGATCTTTTCCGGCCCCAGATGGCCCACCGCAAACTCTAAGTTTGCGAAAAATTGATCGGTTGCTGGCGCGGTGACCGTCCGCTGCTTTTGATGAGTGATCCGATCGCCGTCCAAGGACGTGCTGACGAAGATATCGGGCCCTGCTAACAAATCCCAGGCAGGGCCGCTGACCTCCTGCAGGTTTGTGCAGATCACGATTTCGCATGCCTCGAACCGCTGCCTGCAGAACTCTCGAACCTTCGTAATGATGTCGAGGCGCAGCAGCGGCTCGCCGCCCTGGAACTCGACCTTGATCTTTTTCGCAGTCAGGCTGTCTAGGAAGTTGATGACGGCCTCGAGTGTCACGTCTTCCCAGTCGAAGCCAGGAGTGTTTTCGTTGACACGCGACACCTGGCAGTACCCACAGGCCAAATTGCATCTGAGGGAAGGGACCAGGATTACGTAGTCCAGTTCACGCGGAAGATAGAACCGCTCGGCAAAACGATGCTCGTACCCGGAAAAAGAGAGATCGCCAACGGAGTCGTATGCGTGGCCGTTGGTGCTCAAAAAGGCGCGGTCGCTGGATGTCAGTTGACCGCATGCGTAGCGGTGCAAGAAGGCATGGTCCGACTTGAAGTATCCACCAACGTCGTCTGCAAAAATCAGAAGCCCGTCAGTATGGGGTCGGAATTTAAGAGGAACGACCGACAAATCCTGTCACTCCCTCAATCAGCATAGTCCTAAGCGGGAGGGTTTCGCTGTAGATTTTCTGTCGGTAGAGACAGAACATGAGATCCTGAACCAGTCCGGCCATTTGGTCGCTCGGCGCTGTGAGCGTCACCGATTGGTCGTCTGTGAGCAAGTGCGTCTCGGGATGGAGATAACGGAACCGGACGATGGCGTCCGCCAACCATGGGCGCAGTTCTGGTTCGATGGTCAGAATTCTCTCGGTTTCTGTGCTATGCATTCTGTGCAGGTCTCGGTCAGTTCTGAAGATTTTGGGCGATTGATTTGTAGCAGGAATCGGTGGGGCCGATCTCGTGGTCGAGCAGCGAGATCCATTCGCCATCATCCAAGGTCAAGAACTGCAGGTGGCATGTGCGAGCCTCCCCCCTTGCCGATTGGGTGATCAAGAGCCGGCTGTCGATCTGGTATTGCAGGTCAAGGTACAGGGCGGCCTCGTCGTCAACGGGAATACGGGTGACTTCTCCTGTTCGGACACTCGCGGCAAAGGCGATTGAGCATCCGTTGCCACAGCCGACCTGGATTACTGCATATTCACCTGCGAACGCGGGTCCGGCTGCCATGCCTTCCGAAATTCGCGTTTGGAAGTTTCGTGCCGAGGCGTCTGTAAAGTACGGTGCGTTGACAGGTCCCTTGTAAATCCTCTGGACGGGGAGTTGTGCCGGAGAGACGCGCGCCAAGGATATCTGTCGGCCGCCGTCAGCCGCCGCAGTGGCATTTTCCCAGACGACAGGCGTATAGCCCACGTCGTAGACGATCTTGCCGCCTCGAACGAGCTTTAGGTAGTTGGCGTCCGCGATGATGGTGGACTCGAGAGTGGCCACTGCGTCGACATCCGCGTACATATCGTCGCCGAACCGCTGCTTCAGGTCAGCCAGCGACGTGGCCGAGACCTTGGAGGTGAACGAGACGATGACGTTAGATCCGCTGATCTCGTAGGAACTCACGATTGCCACGCCACCATCGATAGTCGCTGCGGCAGGCGGACTACTGGTGAACAAGAGGCCCTTGCTCCCGAAGCGATAGCGGATATCCGACAGGCTAGTTTCCCCGAACTTGAAGTTGCCGAACTGTCCAGATGCCCCAGGAATGATCGGGGGGCGCGCAACTTCGATCTGTACGACCCTCTTCGAGCTATCCTGATACGTTGCCGCGAGCTTTATGCCGCTCGGAGTGGAGAACTCCACGGTCGTATGGCCCTCGAGCGGCTTGTTCGAAGAAACTCTCAGTCCAGATCCGAGGCTTGAGCGATCTTCGCCTATCGCGTGCCCCGCGATGGCCTGGGCCCGGGCCCGGGGCAGCTCGCCGCATACAATCGCCCAGACACTCAAAAGGGTAGCGCCGACGCTGGCCGATCGACAGATCTGGAGTAGTTTGGCCATCAGGTTCCCAGGGCGTAGATTCCCATTGGACCCTACTTACCGTGTCTTTGATTGGATTGTAATCCTTCTCCAAGAAGTTGTGTAACAATATCCAGGCGGAATAACCCGAAGATTGTTGTCCATCTGGATTTTTGGTGCGGAACCACGAATCCTTGGTGAACGCTGTGCAGAACTCAAACCTGCGGTTCGGCTTGCGTTTGAACCCTGCAATGATTCGACGTCGCTCAGACGAAGCGTGAATTGCCGTGCTCTCGTTGTCAAAAGCAGCTCTTCCGTTCACGATTTCGACCTAAACACTCCTGATCATTCGAGATTTCGAACGATAGTTCGGTCGTTCGGAAAAAAGATCGAAATCGTTCGGCAAATCGGAACAACAGCTGCGAGGTTCGAGTTACGACCCGTTCGAGTTCGCCGAATTAGCGCACGTCGGCGCGGCCCGCGCAACACCTCCCAAGAATCCGGAAGAGTGCGTTGCCCTTGTAGCTGGGTTCCGAGGATTCCGATATCGCGGGCGTGGGAGATGTACACACGCGGTTGGATCAGTCACCCGTTTTGTCAGCTTGTTTTCGGCCCCGGCGCGCGTATCTTCAAGTTGCAATAAGCGGGTCTGGGTGGATCTGGGACGTTCCCGCGCGAGCCACTGACCGAGAAGGCCAGGGCCCTGAGATCGTGGTTCCTGAGAACTCTGAGAATGATTCGATCGGCCTGAGCGATTGAGTATCGGTGGCTAGCCATGAGAAAAGTCCACATGCGTCCCCACTTCGAAGAAAGACGCCCCGCTTCCTATAGCGCGCTCGTCGCGCTGGCCTGTGTTGTTCTCGCGACGTTGCTTCGGATGCTGATCGACCCGGTGGTGGATGGTGTGCCTTTCATAACCTTCTTCCCGGCCGTTGCTCTAGCCGCTTACCTTGGTGGTCCGTCTGCAGGCGCGGCGACGATGTTGGTTGGCGGGTTGGTGGCTGCCTATTTATGGGTTCCGCCGCTTCACTCGCTGGCCCTCAGTCGCGCCGGGTGGTTTACAACTGCGGTCTATGGACTCGTCTCCACGATGCTCATCGTCCTGATACAAAGACTGGGTGAAGCAGCTCGCCGCGCGAAAGCGGCGGAGGAGACGTCGAGGCTCTACGCTCGCGAAATGGTTCACCGGACCGCCAATGTGGTAACGCTTGTTCAAGCCCTTGCCAGCATGACGTTCAAAGACGGCGGCAGTCCTGAGGAACAGAGACGACTTTTCGACTCCCGACTTGTCGCTCTGGGGGCGGCTTTGACGGCGCCAATGGACGGGAATGGACACCAGGATGTCCTGGCTATGGCTCGCACGGTTCTGCTCCCCTTTGGAAATCGCATCCAAGTAACCGGACCCTGTGTCGGGGTAACGCCCGAAGTTGCTGCGAAGCTCGCCCTGATTTTCAATGAACTCGGCACGAATGCTGTCAAACATGGAGCTCTTGGCACGGCCACAGGCAGCGTGACGGTGGCGGCCTCCATAGTGGGCGATACATTGGTGATCCAATGGTGTGAGAAGGGCGGGCCGCCGGTCGACCCATCCCCGCAGCGTCGCGGTTTTGGCAGCCGCCTTCTCAATAGCTCTTCCTCCGGACGCGGGGTCGGTGGAAGTCGACTTCAACCCTATGGGCCTCATCGCGCGGATAACGGTTCGACAGAGCCAGCTCAAAGCCTAGTGGATTCGGCCGTTTGGCGGCGCCTGTCTCCGACACCGGAAAGGGCGTGCGCTCCGCTGAGCGAACATATTGCCCTCGGCGAATGCTGAAAGGCCGCCAGCGTCCTCTTTTGTGCCGCTACGTACAACGTTGGGAGGCGTAAGCTGTGGCCGTTTTGGCGGGAGTCTGTAAGGCATTCGATTTTTCGCACTCTTGGCTGGGATTTCGAACGCCACTTGCGACTTGCGCCTGGATCGAATGAGGGGCCATTGACGCCCACGAATATGTTCTGTATTTGTTCCGGATGGTGCCGACCCTACGAATACGCCCAAGACGCTGACCTTGAACGCCGCCGCGGCGGCAAAGGACTCTCGTGTCATGGATTCGTGCGATGTTGGACAATCTCGCAATCGACCCTTCTGCTCTCGACGCTGCGTTCTGCGAAGCCGCGGCCAATGTTTTCTTTCCTCGCGCCACCGTGTCATGTAAGGGCGGTTCGGCTTTTCGCAGCCAGCTCGCGCGTGACTTGGGGTGTCTGCTCGACGTCGATGATAGCGTGGTCGGGTGGTCTTGCCTTGGGTTCGGATTTCCGGTGAACGGACACCCGCACATCACTGACTTCATCGTCCACTACGAGGACGGCACTTGGGCGGTGGTCGACGCCGTCGAAATGAAGGGCCATCCCGATGTCGCGGCCGCGACTGAGCGTCTAGGGATCAACTACCGATTCATTCCTCGCTGCGAGATCGAGAGGGGTTCCCGGCTCCAGAACGCGAAGGACATGTTGCGGTACGCCAGGTATCGCACTCCGTTGAACGATCGCGTCCGATTACTGGCGGCGCTCGAGGAGAGCGGCACGATGACCATCTCAGATACCTTCTCGTTGTTCAGGGAGGTCCAGCCAATGACAGGCATTTCCTGGCTTGTGCTGAACCGCTTTATTTGGGTCGACCTCGACGAGGCCGTCTTAGGGCCGGACACGACCATCCGACGTTTTCATCGTTGAAGTGGGGGCAGCGATGCAAGACGATCGCAGGAAAAGAATCAGAATTGCGCTTGAGGCTGGTCCCCCGCTGCCACTGCGCGAGGCTCGAAAGCGCCTGCTCCTTCTATCCTTGGGGGCGATTGCCGGAACGCCACACCTGCTTTCAATCGAGCGCGATGCGGCCGTGTGTCTTATTTCATTGGCCGATCTCGTCGGTCTCTTGGCTGAGCCGGATTCGAGCTTAGCAAGCGATCTAGGAACCGAGCTCGCAGATAACATGAACGCGACGGTCGCCGGAGGACCGGTCTAGGGACCTTGACGATGTTCAGTCCATCGTTCGGCACTCCGGCCAGTTCAGCCGGAAGGTGCTGTGGGAGGTCGCCGCTTAGCCTTCCCCGGGGAAGTGCATATGCACGCTTCGAGTGGCGGCGTGCACTGCCTCCACAAATAACACTAGGTTGCATATATTATTATTGCACCAAATTAGTGGCTCTACTTGCATCGTCCGCCCAATGTACACGTGTTGAATTCAGCCGGTGCGCGACTCTCAAGGAAATGTGGGAATCCAAATGCCGACGATCATGGTCTAGCAAGGAGAAATATTTGGTTCTGTGGGGGGTATCAATAGTATTGTTTACCCTAGTCGCGACGATTGCGTTCTCCTATGTATATGTAATAGACGAAAGAGTAATTTTAATAGAGTCAATAATTACGAAGTTATGTGCCGGAACTGCAATGCATACATTTCATATTGTATTTAATATGTTTGTTTAAATTTATGTATTATAGATTTATGATGAATTCGACGCGATAGAATATCAAATGACGCAGCTAGCAAATTATGTTGATTTCTTTCAGTTTATGTTTGTTATTTACAATACTTGCACCAGCAGACTATACGGCGTCTGCGAGTATGGTCGAACGGCCTCATCGCTAAATTTCAGCGGATGTGGCAGCGCATGAGGTTGTCTGAAGTCCAAACCTATCTCGATCGGTTTTCAATTGCCGATCTGGCTGGAATCTTCCGATGAAGCTTGGCCGCAGGCAGCCATGTTTTCGAAGGTGGCGGTTCTCACATTCACTGCCGATCCGAGCCAGCTTCTCAAATTAAGTGCTCAATCTGAATTTACGTACCGCGGTATCTTGAGAACATTGGGCGCGGAGTCTCGCGATTAATGGAAAACGACACGTCTCGGCCACCTGAGCGCAAGTCAAAAGATAAAGGTGAATGCCGAGAAGCCTCACTATTCCGGCGCAGGGAGCCGGACGGAAAAATTTTCTCGCAAGGTCATTCAAACTAGCAAACCAATTCTCGATATTTTCTACGGGGTTTGTAGTCTTTTCGGGAAACGCGAGGGTCCATGAGCGAGACAGCAGACAGAATTAACACCGACGTCCTAGTGGTTGGGGGCGGACCCGCGGGTTGCTGGGCTGCGTGGAACGCGGCCAAAAACGGGGCCAGTGTGGTGCTGATCGACAAAGGCTATATCGGCACCAGCGGCGCGACGGCAGCAGGCAATACGACGACCATCTACACAAGGCGCGGCACTGCAGAGCGTGCGGCAACGGTTGGACAACGGGTTCGTCTGGGGCACGGTTTCACCGAGGCCGAGCGTGTGGAGCGTGTCCTCGATCGGACGCTTGAGAACCTCGATCTCCTTGCTGAGTGGGGCTACGACTTCCCGAGCTATGAGGATGGGCGACCCTATCGCGGCATGCTTCGCGGGCCCGACTACCTCCGGTTCATGCGCCAGAAGCTCATCAAGGCGCGTGTGAAGGTCATCGATCACTGTCCAGTGGAGGAACTACTCGTGTCGGATGGTGCCGTCGCGGGAGCAATCGCCCGGTTCCGACGAACTGGCGAGACCTTGGAAATTCGGTCCGGGGCTGTTGTCATCGCCACGGGTGGCTGCGCGTTCCTCAGCGGTGCGCTTGGCACAAACAACCTGACTGGGGACGGCTACCTGATTGCCGCCGAGGCTGGCGCCGTTCTTTCGGGGATGGAGTTCTCAGCGCAGTACGGGATATCACCTGCTTATTCGAGCGTAACCAAGGGCGTCGTCTATTTCTGGGGAACGTTTAGCGACGAGGAGGGCAACGTTCTTACCGCGCCAGGTGATCGGCAAAACGCCGTGGCGACCGAACTCATCCGTGGCCCGGTCTACGCCATTCTCGACAAGGCGTCACCACGTTTGCAGGAAGGGTTCCGTCGGGGCCAGCCGAACATTTTCGTACCGTTCGACCGCATGGGCATCGATCCGTTTAAGGAGCGCTTCCCGATCACGCTTCGGCACGAGGGCACGGTACGTGGAACGGGTGGCCTCAAGATTGACGACCGGTCCACGACGACCGTGCCCGGCCTATTCGCTGCCGGAGACGCGGCGACCCGGCAGGGCATGTCGGGAGCGTCGACTGGCGGCGGCGGTCCGAATTCAAGCTGGGCGATGGCGACCGGGTCATGGGCTGGTGAGGACGCCGCGACCTATGTGCGCTCGCTGGGAGCGAACTGGGCATCGAGGAAAGCTCGCTCAGCCAACCAGCGTGAAGCTCCACCATCGTCCCCCAGTGGTGCAAATCTCGACTGCGTGATCAACCAAACCAGACAGCAGATCCTGCCGCTGGACGGCGGCTACTTCAGAAGCCAGGAGACCCTGTCGAAGGCTTCCGGCATCCTGGCAGATCTTTGGAACGACGAAGCGTGGCGCTCAGGAGTTCGGGCGAAGGTCCGTGAGACCGAGGCGCTCATCGCTACCTCGCGGTGGGTGACAGAGAGCGCCCTCCTTCGCACGGAAAGCAGAGGCCTCCAGCGGCGTAAGGATTTTCCTGATCCCAATCCGCTGCTCGTACGCTCTATCGACTCAGGCGGGACCGAGGACATCTGGGCATCCTTCCAACCCCAGCAGCAATTGAGTGCAGCATCATGATCGAGATCGTCAGCGAGGATCGCTGCATCAAGTGTGACCTTTGTGTCGACGCATGCCCCGACAATGTCTTCGACGCCGTTGCTGATGGCGCTCCGGTCATTGCCCGGCAATCCGACTGTCAGACTTGCTTCTTGTGCGAACTCTTCTGCCCAACGGACGCCCTGTACGTGTCACCCCTTTCGGAAGCGATCGAGGGCTCGACCGAAGCCGATCTGGTCGCGAGAGGCATCATGGGGAGCTTCCGGCGCGAGATGGGGTGGAAGAATGCGAAGCCGCGGGGGACCGCTGGCGACATGAGCTACCGAATCTTCGAGACCGGAACGATTACACCCTAATGGAGAGACCTATGAAACGCTTACTTTCGAACCTTCTAGTGGCGGCGACAATCGCTTTGGGCGCTGCGGCTGCCAGAGCGGAAGAGGCACCCACTACCATCCGGTTCGGCGACGTCGGCTTCGGCTTTGGCGCGCCCTTCGGCGTCGGACTTCAGGCCATTGCCGACGCCAAGGGATTCATCGCTGATGAATTCAAGGGCACGCCGACGAAAGTCGAGTTCACCTACTTTACTGGGACCGGTCCAGCCATCAACGAGGCGCTCTCCAACAACCAGCTCGATTTCGCATCGTATGGCGCGGTGCCTAATATCATCGGCAAGGCGAACGGCCTGGATACAGTGATCCTGGCCTCTTATGGCGGCACGACAATCTTCGGAGCTGCGCGTCCGGACCTCGACATCAAGTCGATCGCGGATCTCAAGGGCAAGAAGGTCGCGATCCAGAAGGCGACCATCATCCATTGGGGCCTCATCACAGCGCTGAAGAATGCCGGGCTGTCCGAAAAAGACATCACGATCGTCGATCTCAAGAATGCCGATCAGCTTGCTGCGATCGCGGCTAAGAGCGTGGACGCTGTCTTTGGCGCCGACTTCCTGCTGCCTCTTGAGGACAAGGGCGTCGCCAAGATCTTCTACAAGTCTTCGGACGCCGGAGCTTCCGGCGATGGCTTCGGCGCGTTTCTTGTGACCGACAGGTTCCGCAAGGAATACCCGGAAGCCACTCAGAAGGTTGTGACTGGTTTCGTCAAGGCTGCCCAGTGGGTTGCGGACGACAAGAATAGGGACGAAGCCTTCAAGATCTGGTCACGGGCAGGATCGCCGGTCGAAGTCATCAGCAAGTCGAATGCCGGGAGTTCTCTCGGGCCGAAGTACAATCCTCGTCTCGACGATTTTTTCGTCTCCCGCTACCAGAGTGGCATCGCCTTCGACCGCGAGCAGAAGCTCATTCGCCGCGACGTCGATCTCGATGGATGGGTAGATCGCTCCTATGTCGACAATGCCGTCAAGTCGCTGAACCTCCAGGCGCTGTGGCCTGATCGTTCCGCCACTGGCGCGCTTCAGAACTGATTGGAACGTTGATGGCAACGATCGGTGCTGAAGATGATGTCCGCGTCGCTCGCGGCGTACCGGACTTGCCGCTCGCTCGGCTCAAGTCGTTCTTCGTCAGCGCCGCTCTCGTTCTGATAGCGCCCGCGGGGCTGCTCGCACTTTGGGGGGTAGCCTCCACGGAGGGTTGGGTGTCCGCGCAAGTGTTGCCGCAGCCGAACTGGGTCCTTCAGACCTTCCTCGATCTCGTCGCCAGCGGTGAGATCTTGTCAGCGGCGATCGTCAGCTTCCGGCGCATAGCCGAAGGATTCCTGATAGGGGCGTCCCTTGGTTTCCTTTTCGGGCTGCTCATTGGGAGGTCGAAGACGGCAGACGCCTATCTCGGACCAACCTTCAGGGCTCTGGCCGCTGTTCCTTCGTTAGGGTGGCTGCCGATACTAATCCTCGTTCTCGGCATCGAAGAGAGCCTGAAGATCGTCATTCTCGCCAAGGCGTGCTTCGTGCCGATGGCAATCAGTACCGCCGAAGGCGCGAGAAACGTGCCCAAGGGCCTGACCGAAGTTGCCGACGTGCTGCGTCTTCGTGCAAGTACCCGCTTCTTCAAGCTAACCATCCCAGCGATCGCGCCCTTCATTGCCAGCGGTGTCCGACTATCGCTCAGCCAGGCTTTTGTCTCACTGGTCGTGGTGGAGATGCTCGCGGGAACCGACGGCCTCGGCTACATGATGGTCTGGGGGAGAACTTTGTTTCAGCTCGACATCGTCATCGTCGGCATGATTGTCGTCGGCGTCGTTGGCTTCGCATTGGACTTTCTTCTAAAGCGAGCCGAAATCCTCATTCGTCAAGGGAGTGGCGCCAATGGCTGATCGTTATCTACGAATAGCCAAATTTCCTCGAGGCGCAGTTCTGCCTTTGGTCGTTGCGCTCATCTGGTCGATCGCTTCATCGACCGGGATTCTGTCCGGCCCCATGGCGGTAAGCCCCCTCGAAGTCGTTGCCACCCCTTTCGTCGATCACTCTGGTCGGGAACTCTGGATGGCTCTGATCGCGAGCATCGCCCGTGTGCTGTCGGGAGGAATCCTTGGCGGCGTTATTGGTTTGGTGCTGGGGTACGTTGCGGGGATGTACAGGACCGCCGCCCTCGCACTGGCGCCAACCGTTCATACGATCCGACAGGTCGCCTTATTTGCGTGGATCCCTTTGCTTACGGCTTGGTTTGGAAACGGCGAGAGCACAAAGCTTGTCTTCACCGCTTTGTCGACGTTCTTTCCCCTGTTCCTGGCAACGGAACACGGAGTCAGGCAGGCTCCCGTGCCCTTGGTCGAAGCGGCGTACACGCTCAGGCTCAAACCATGGACCCGGGCGCGCAAGCTTTACCTGCCCGCCGCGCTGCCCAGCATCTATGTTGGGCTGCAGATCGCTGTCCTATCTGCGTGGATAGGAACCGTCGGTGCTGAATATGCTATCGGGAATGGCCTCGGGCTGGGCAGCTACATCGCAAGCGCTCGCGATCAGTTCAGGATGGACATCGTCCTCGTTGGCGTCTTTGCGCTCGCTGCAGGCGGCGTCGCACTATCTGCTGCAGTCCGGTTCGCAACCGGCAAAGTATCACCATGGAGCCAAGAAGCCCGATGAACGCCCTTGCGCTTGAGCATGTCAGCAAAAGCTACTTCTTTGAGGGCGCCGAGCGTCAGGTCCTCAAGGACATCAATCTGCAGGTCGAACACAACGAGATCATCGCGATCGTTGGCGCATCCGGGTGCGGCAAGTCCACACTCCTCCGGCTGGTCGTCGGCCTCGATGCTGAGTACCGAGGCACCATCGCCTGGGGCGACCAGAGCACGACTTCCTTCTCCAAAGTTGGGATGGTGTTTCAAGACCACCGTCTATACCCATGGCTGACGGTCCAGGGAAACGTTGACCTGGCCTTTGACAACTCCGGCCTCTCGGCTGCAGAGCGCCGAGATCGAACGAACCACTATCTTCGCCTCGTCGGCTTGGCTGACTACGCAAAGGCATACCCCCGGCAGCTGTCCGGCGGTATGGCCCAGCGGGCGGCGATAGCCCGTGCGTTGGCACAGGAGCCGGAAGTCCTGCTCATGGACGAGCCGTTCGGCGCGCTGGATTCCATCCTGAGGATGCGGCTTCAGGACGAACTGCTGTCGATCTGGGAAAAGAACAAGGTGTCGATCGTCATCGTGACGCACGATGTCGAAGAAGCCTTTTACCTAGGGGATCGCGTTCTCGTCATGGAGGCCAACCCTGGTCGCATCCGCGACGTCGTAGAGGTCGGCCTGCCTCGGCCTCGAGACCGCAGTGATCCGAGCCTCGCCGCCCTAAAACGCAGATGTTTGGCTACATTGGTTTGAGCCACTATATGAACGATGACGCCAGTTGTTCGTGGGGCATTTAGGTCGCTTTCCACCGCGTACTGTGTAGCCGTTAACTAGTTGCTTCGTTTCGGACTCTACAATCTTCTGATTGCACTGGAGCGCCCGATGAAGCACATCGATTTTTTCCGAGAACACCACAAAATGCCGAACGAGGAAGTGATCGGGTTTGTCGATGGCTGGATCGGGGCGACTTTTGGTAAGGGGCCCGCGCATCACGGCATCCTCGTACTCACAGACCATCGAGTTTCGTTTGTACGAAGCGGCTTTGTCGGGTCCTTCTTTCAGGCAATAAACCTCGACCGCATCAACTCGGTTGAGTTCCAAACGAAAATGACCCGCTCGGTGGCGATTTTTCACACGAGCCATGACCATCTAGAATTTAAGTCGTTCGATACCGAAGACCTGCGATCCCTCGTTAAGGGCGCTGACCACATTCGTATGGCTGGATCTTCACACGGAGGAGTAAGGCGAAGCGGACAGACGCTCGCAGAACTCGAGCAATTGTTAGAGTTGCGGGAGGCTGGTGAACTCTCCCCTAACGAATACGTCGCTGCAAAATCGCACCTGCTCAAGCATGGTACTCTCCTCGCAAAAGTGCCTGTGACGAACAGCAGGCCTATGCCCAGGAAGGATTCATTCCCTTCTTGGTGGCGGGTGGCCGCGGGAGTTGTCGGTCTGATGATCGTCGGCGGATATCTCACTGGAAAGGACACAAATTCGCAGGACGTTCGCAGGAATGTTGTGCATCCCGCCAGTGTGAAGGTTGCTGCCGCCGAAACTATCCTGCCTGCGCCTGTCATCACGGTTGAACATACCGAGGCGGTATGCAAAGCATCCATCGCCGCCATCATGGGTAGGCCGCCGTCGATTATCTCGACGCGACCGCTCGAGACTGGCGTCGTCGGGGTGAGTTACACCCGCTCGAACGACGGCTCGGTTTGGCGGTATCGCTGCAAGCTCAGTGCAGATCGCGTGATCTGGGCCAGTGATACGGGCAGGTGGCGGGACAATCCAGCCGACGAGATTGTCCGCTTCAGTCTGAGCGGGAACTCCTTGACGATCTCGCAGATTTTCAGCGACGGGTCGAGCTCACAGGAAGGCTACTCCCTGTCGGACCTCTGAAGACGTGGGCGTCGGTTCGGCATGGGGGCATCCTTACGCGCTCTAGGGAGCAGCCCCGTTCGGCTCGTTGGCCCTTTCGTTTACCGTAAACAAAATCTTAATTTACTTATAGTTGAAAAATCCCGCGTCCTGCAGTAACCACCAATTCTAAGGGATAGGGGCGTGAAAAAATTTGTAGATTCTTACTGATCGCCATATGGGCACTTGCCGCGTCCACCGCGGCATCACGCGATGCCGCCAGGGTTGTTGACGGGGACACCTTGGACATCGGTGGCATTCGCTACAGGCTTCATGGAATTGATGCACCGGAAGCAGGCCAAGCCTGCAGCGCCACGGGCGGCGGTACTTGGCCATGTGGCAGAGACGCGATCCGCCAGATCGAAGATCTCGTCCAGGGCCGTGATGTCACATGTGAACCCAAAGGCCGCGATACCTACGGGCGTGTGATAGCCGTCTGCTTCGCCGACGGGAGCGAAATCAATTCCGCCATGGTTCGCGCTGGATTGGCCTGGGCATTCCGGAAGTACTCCGAAGACTACGCTCAGATAGAGCAAGAGGCCCGGCAGGCCCAAGTGGGCGTCTGGCAGGCCGAAACCGAGACACCTTGGGACTATCGCGCTTCGAAGTGGGCTTCTGCAGTATCTCAGTCGCCGAACCAGGCGTGCCCAATCAAAGGCAACGTCAATCGTCAGGGCGAGCGCATCTATCACGCGCCATGGTCCCGGGACTACGCCAAAACCAAGATCAATACCGCCAGCGGCGAACGCTGGTTCTGCTCGGAGGACGAGGCCGTTTCAGCCGGTTGGCGGCCTCCAATGTGGGGGCGGTAGCCGCACCTCTATCTTAGGATTAACATAATGGCACCTCGATTTGACTCGCTAAACAAGCTCTTCGAAAGCGTCCGGGAATCGAACCACGATTTCCGCGTCACCACCGATCCGTTCCCGCCGCTCGACGTCGACAAGCTGGAACGGACCCTGGAGCTTGAAGAAAAAGGCACGCGGAACGGCAAAGCAAACACGCCGAAAGAGGACTCGCGCGATCAGGACGAAGTCGAGAGGGGCATAGCCGAACGGATCGAAAGCTTGCGGGACGACGCATACCAGTTACTGGAGGGGCATCTAAGCACCTACGGTACGCGTTTGCGCAACCTCGACTTCGACGGCCACTTCAACAGAATCCAAGTTGTCAACAATGCGAGCGTCGATGACTTCCGTGCCGACGTGGCCACGGGGCGCGACGAGCTTCATGGCCTTCGGAAGGATCTGAGAGAGTCGGATGTCGAGCTTGCCAATTTCCGCAAGCTGAACGGTCTTGAGCTGAGGGTTGCCCGCACCAAAGGGCGGATGGCGACCATCCTCAAGTGGTGCGTCATTCTCGCCCTCTTGATCGTCGAAACGATGGTGAACGGCATCTACCTCGCTAAGGGCAACGACCAAGGCCTTGTCGGCGGCATCGGATACGCCTTTGCGTTCGCGTTCGCGAACGTGGTCTCGACAGTCGTGCTGGGTCTTTTCGTCGTGCCGCGGATCGTGCACCGATCGCTCTGGTGGAAGCTGGTGGGCCTGCTGGGCATCGCCGCCTGGCTGACGGTGGCGTTGGGGTTGAATCTGGTGATGGCCCATTATCGTGAAGTCTCCGCCACGGCGTTCGAGGATGTCGGCCGCATTGTCATGGAGCGCCTGACCAATGCGCCACTGGTCATGAACGATATCGACTCGTGGGTGCTGTTTGCCAGCGGCGTCCTCTTCTCTACGATCGCGTTGATCGACTCTCTTCTGATGAAGGACCCGTATCCGGGCTATGCCGACACTTACACCCGGTACATCGACGCGCGCGACGACTACATCGATCGGAAGGCGGATCTGATCGATCAGCTGAAGGGCATCCGCGACGACCACAATCAGAAGGTCGACGGCATCATCCTTGCTCTTTCTCAACGCCGGAAGGAATGCGCTGCCATCATCGACAGCCGTACGAGGATGATCAAGCAGTTTTCGGAGCACCAGAACCATCTCGAAGTCTCTGGTCGGCGCCTGTTCGCTACCTATAGGGAGGCCAACCGAGCCACCCGCACCGAACATCAGCCCAAACGGTTTTCGACGCAGTACAGCCTCGATCGGCGAAAGCCTGCCATCGATAAGTCGGACGACTGGAGCGACAAGGAACTGGGCGAACGCATCAAAGCAGCTCAAGCCGAAATGGCAGACCAGATGAAGCGCATCAGCGCGGAATTCGAAGCCGCAGTCACCGCCTATCACCAACTGGACAATCTTTTCCCGGAGACGATCAATGGCCCGGCGCAGGCGTAGAAGAAAAGACGGGTCGCCGTGGGCGATAGTCGGCATCATCGGCCTGATGGCCTTCGTGTTCCTGAGCGTTGCAGGCTATGCGATGCTCAAGATCCGGGCTGGAGAAGCTGTGGCGCTTGACGACGATCTATGCCCCGCGACAGGACCGGTGTCCGTTAGAGCGATACTGCTCGACCTGACCGATCCAATCTCGGAAATCACGCAAGTTGACCTGAAGCGCCAGTTCGAACGGACAGTGTCGGAGATCGAAGTCGGCGGGCTGCTGGAGGTCTACGCTCTCACAGACAAGGAAGGGAAGCTCGAGCGGACCTACCGGGGATGCAACCCGGGCGACGGTGCAACCGCGGATCCTTGGACATCCAACCCGAGAAAGAAGCAGCAGCGTTGGGAAGAGGCCTTCAACAAGCCACTGCGGGATCTGTCCGACACCATTGGCAATGGCAGCGAGTCGAAGTCGTCGCCGATCTTGGCAGGCATCCAGCGCATCGTGATCGAGAGCTTCTCAGCTGCCAAGCTCGAAGGCACCTCCAAGCAACTTTATGTGGCTTCCGACATGATGGAAAACACGGACGCGTTCTCGATCTACGAATCGGGTGCCGATTATGAGGCGTTCCGTAAAAGCCCCGCGCGCGACAGGTTCAGGACCCCGCTCGACGGGATCGATGTCAAGTTTTGGGCATTTCAGCGGGAGGCAGCGTCCAAAGTGAAAGACCTTCCGGAATTTTGGGTGGCCTGGGTGAAAGCGAACGGCGGCGGCTTCATCGGCTACGAGCGACTTGCAGGGATTGAGTGATGGGTAACATCGACATGAGGACGTTCGTCCGCGATCACGGACCGATTTGTCTCTTCGTCTTGATGACGATCATAGGGGCGGCTGTAATCTGGTTTGGCAAACTATACGACTTGGACATTTCGATCGTCACCACCATACCGATCGTCTTGATGCTCGTCTATCTCGTGCTCAACCTGCTGCCCGGCCTCAGGGTTCGCAGCGAACAGGCCGGTGACAATCTCTACTACATGGGATTCATCTTCACCCTCGCGAGCCTCGGTATCTCGCTCTACAAGTTCACGGGCGAGGCCTCGATCGAGGACGTCGTGCGCAACTTCGGCATTGCGATCGTGTCGACGATCACGGGCATCGCGCTTCGCATCTTCTACAACCAGATGCGGCGAGATCCGGCCGACATCGAAACGGCAGTGCGCGTCGAGCTTGCCGAGATGACGCGGCGCGTCAGGACCGAGCTCGACACATCTGCACTCGAGTTTTCTAGCTACCGCCGCACCAGCAACCAGATGCTGTCGGAAGGCTTCGAGGAGATCGCCAGGCAGGCGCAAAGGAACGGGGAAGCCGTCAGGGCGTCGATCGAAGCAATGTCCGTCAAGGCTACGCAGACTATTCAAGAGACCTCGGAGAAATTGCTGGCAACGCTCGAGAAGACGCACGCACAACTTGCCGAACTCGCGGACAAGAATGTGAAGACGGTCGAGCGGGTCGCGGAACAGGTGGACAAGTCGGTCGGGCAAGTCGTCCAGCGCGCCGATGCCCTTTCGAGTACGATGGAAAGCCTGACGGCAAAGTTTTCGATCGCAAGGTCTCCCGACGAAATCCTGCGCGTAGACGTCACTCCCGCGATCGAAGCTCTGAAAGACCTGGTTGACGGCAACGTGAAGTCGATCGAAGCCAACACCGTGGCAGCGCGCGATACGGCCAAAAAGGTGATCACCGCCATCGGTCCGTTCAAGCAGGTGGCAGCACAGCTAAACGCGCTGTCCGTGGACATTAAGGGATCCACCGCCGCAGTGGGTTCGTCCGCCGAGGCGTTGGGCAAGGCGTCCGAACAGATCCGGGAGGCAATGGACGCAGTCCGCTCCATGCTTGATGCGGAGCGCAACACGGCTGAGCAGGTTAGGAATCTCGCCGGCGTGGTGAACACTCTCGAGCTTCGCAGCTCGGAACGCGACGAGCGGGGCGCAGTTCAGAGCGACCGTATCGAAATAGCGCTGGCGAAGGTCGAAGCCATTGTCGCCGTGCCTGCTGTCGCAGAGTCCGCGTCAGTAGTGGATGAGCCTGTAGAAGCCTTGGAGAAGCCCGCGGCGGATTCGACGGAAACCAGGCCGATCATGCCGGCGCCGGCTGGAGAGGACGCCATCACGGTGCCGGAGATGACCACCGCCGCCATTGAGGCAGCAGAACCGCAGCCTGACAAGTCGCGGTGGAGCATCTGGAACCGATGAGCAACACCATCGCAGGTGCCGAAGGGCGCGGCTACAATCGTGGGCTCATCCTTGGCTTCACAATGGCGGAATCGTTGCTGCTCGTCGTGTTCTGCCTGCTGCTTGTGGCCGCCGCGATTATTTCGAAGGAACGGCAGCGCGCGACGGAGGCTGAGCAGCGAGCGACCCGTGCAGAGGAGCAGGTTCTGGCCAAGAGCCACGATGCCGAAGAGCTGCAGAAACAGATCAAAGAGATGCAGGTTCAGCTTGCCGCCGCCGGACGAGACCAGTCCGACGACGAGTGGCGTGAGCTGGTGCTCGCCAAAAAAGCCGTCGAAGCGTTGGCTGTGAAGTTTTCCGACAAAAACCCGAAGGAGATCGTCCGCAAGGTCACTGACATGCTCGAAGATTACCGAGAACTTCAGGCGGCCATTCCGTCTCAAAAGCGTCTGCAGGACGAGCATCTGAAGGCACTGGCTGAAATTTCTCGGTTGCGACAGGACTTGGATTCCAAAGCGAAAGAACTGGCGTCGCTTGAAAAGCCTTCGAAGCCACACGAGTGGCCGCCAATCATCACACTCAGCGAGGCTAACAACAACTACTTCCGCTCAGGCAGTGCCGAGTTGACCGTGGCGTTCGCGACCAAATTGAACAGCTCCATCGCCGACCAAATAGCGAGCAACTTGCAGGCCTACGGCGCGGATATCGTGGAAATCATTGGCCACACGGACGAACAGCCGATTTCTCGTGCAGGATCGAACATGGATAAGAACGCCATCGACGTGCTCCTGGCTCACAAGAACGTAACGTCGCTAGAGCCAGCTGACAACGCGGGACTAGGTCTGGCGAGAGCGATCTCGGTCGCGAACGTTCTCAAATCGAACAAGTCGCTAGATGGGATCACTGTGCTTCCCCTTTCGGCGGCCCAACTGATCCTGCCCGGCGACACACTGACGCGCGGCGAAGCTGGCGATGTCGAAACCCGGAGACGGATTGAGATACGCATCAGACGTCGTGACGTTGCAGACCAGTAACGGAGGCCCGCTCACCCGAGGCGGGATCGCCCTTTCTCTCCTGAGAAAGTTCTGACCATTTCACAGCCGAAGCTAGAACTTATGCAAACCCAAACATTATCCACTTCGGGTGCCTGGCTATTGCGATTCAAAATTCGTCTCCCAATCATAGCGCCTGCGCGCGCCCGTTCATCGTGAAAAACCGAACTGGAGAGGAACTTATGAAAAAGGTGAAAGGTGCTTTCCTCGGCGCGGCAATGTGCGTGACAGGGGGCCTGCTAGTGTTTCCGGTGCTGTTTGGCGATCGACCGGCGACCCACGAGCGTGACGGAGAGGATCCATTGCGCAACCTGATCTACGACTTTCAAACGCTGATTGCCGGTGTATTGGCCGTCGGCGCGGCCTGGGTGACGGTGCGGCAGATGCGCGACAGTGATTTGCAAGGAAGACAGCTGCATATTGAGGCTCGCAGGGATGCGCGCGCCTTGGAAATTAGTGCCGCACGCGCACTACTCGATTGGTCCAGGAGTGTGGAGCCAAATATTGCGATGCTAGACCGGCATACTAGCGGCGAGTTGTATACATTGCTCAGCGACGGTCGGGTTCAATTAACGAGCGCCGGAAACTGGAAACTAAATGGCCTCCACATTTTGTATGAGAGTTTGAAACCATTTAATGAGCCGGACATGAAGCGGAACCTGCCGTTCGATGTCAATCAGCGCCTCAGCGCGGTTACCGAGAGCCTGAGGACGGCTTGCGAGCTCTCCCCTAGGGGCGTACCAACCTATTCGAAGGAGGTTGCCGTGCAGACGCTTTTGAGCTTGAACGCCACAGTGCCGAAAATCAAAACTGACGTCCGCCTATTAGCGCTCCTAGCACAGTACCGGGCGGAAGAGTTTCTCGCAGAATTCTCGAAACCGTTCGCCGAGCCGTAAGACCCATTGGTCGAGGCTATCCTTTCTTGCAGCAGACCCCTCGTCTTCAATGGCGCTCGCTTGGGCCGGCGAACTTAATCTGCCGGACGCTCTCAATCCAATGGCATCCTTACCGGCCTACAAATCCATTCCTACATTTTAAACATTCGTTTGCTCGACCGGCCGATCCCGACGTATGCCGCGCTACTGCGTGCGAGCAGGCGGTAGAAGATCTTAGATTTTGCCGGACTTCTCTGCACACTGTCGATCGCTTGCCGAATAAAAATACTCATGCAAAATTATCTTTTGTAGGCAGGCGGCTCGGCGTTTCGGAAAAGAGGTAACTTCGCCCAACGTTTTGAGGCGAGTCTCTAGTGAGCTAAGTCGCCATTTCCGACGCTTGCTCACCCGCCCGCGACTTTGGACGTCCCCGGCTTCAATTTTCTGGACGGTCTCGGAAAACGCCGAGCGCAGTCAATGATTGCCAAGTTGAGTGACCGTCTTATTTCTACCTGAAACGTTTACAGCTGCGATTTAAAAATTCGGTCGCGACACCTGCAAGCGAAAATTCGCAATTATTGAACCTTCCATAGTTGGATTTTCATTTACAACGTAAAATGGTTGTGATCTCCTTTGTGCAGTTTTTCACTCATCACCGCCCCTATTGTCTGAAAATTATCAAGAGAAAATTCTCCTAGTCGCAGTTATAAAAATTGGGAGTGATAATGCCTCTTAATGAAGCCTACCTCTGGAGTCAGATAGCTATGGCGGTATTCGTCGCAGCTGGTCTGTGGTATACGTCAAAAAATCTTCGTTTCACAAGAAAGAATCTTGATCATCTTGATAAAACTAATAAAGAGAATAATGTAATTCAGGCGCAGTACGTATTACAGGCTCGACTTATCGAGCTTTCGCACGAATGGAACTCAAAGGAGTTTATCACCGCGCGGAACTGGGCCGACCTTATAATCAGCGAATGCCGCGAAAAAGCTGTGGAGGTCCGGGAAAATCTTTCTAGTCGAAAGGGAATGGACCAGTGGATCTACATTTCTATGGTCGCACACTTCTTTCTTCGCTTAAGCCGTATCCAGCTGAGTCATCAAATTCATCTGCAGAACGCTCGCTTGGAGTTCGGGGAGGCCATCGGCTACTGGCTGCAGCCGCTGCTGTTTGCATACGGCACTCAGGCTGATGAAAAACGACTCCGCAAAGCATTGATTGATCTTCACAATACGTACTATCCAGAGAGCCCGGTGGATATTGAAGAGGCGGATACGCGTTCAGTGTGACCGCCCACGTCTGACGGCTAATAAACCGCTATTGCTCCGTAAAGACGGTGAGACCGGCACTTTTGCTTGGTAACGACATGCGCTAGATCGGCCGAACGCGGACTTAACGACAGAAGTGTTCCCGTCGCGAAATGAACCAAGGGCGTTGGGTTGCAATAGAGTTGGAGGTCAACGCAGTTTGCGGCGAAATTCTGTGGCGTGTCGCCTGTCTTAGTTGTGAGTTACCAGTGTGGTTGCTTGCTAGTCTCTCAACATTGCACGCTCTCTTGATAAAACATCGCGGTAATCCTTGTAGGCCGTAGTTGCCGGGTGGCTCGCGCGCCCCGGCGAAGGGCACCCCCTCAACAGCCTGTTGAGTGATCAGCAGTTGCTGCTGGACCTGGTTACCGACGAGTTGGTGACGCAAGGTGTGATTAGCGCAGAACGCTTTGCTGAGCTGTGGATGGAAGCGCTTTTTGGCTATGGGTTGACAGTCGGAAACACGAGGAGATCTAGGGCTGGTTGGCGCTTGCGGTCCAGTGAAAAGCGTAGCCGGAATTTCCGCCGGGTAATGACGAGGTCCGCTTTCGCGCACTTACAAGTGGTGACAGACGGATACCCCTGCCGAATGTCGTGACCATCGGCGAAGGGAAACCAGCATATCGAGGGCGCGAAGCGCTTACTTAGTCGAAAGAAGACCACGTGAGATGATGTCTGCCTGAATTTCCGCCGCGCCTTCAAATATGGACAGGATTCTTGCGTCACAAAGAAGTCTACTGGCTTCGAATTCGAGAGCGAAGCCGTTGCCGCCATGGATCTGGACGCAACTGTCAGCGCAGGCCCATGCGACCCTAGCGGCCAGAAGCTTCGCCATGCCGGCCTCCACATCGCATCGAATGTTCGCGTCCTTTTGTCGCGCGGAAGCGTAGACCAATTGGCGGCAGATCAAAATCTCTGCCGCCATCATCGCGAGCTTGTCGGAAATACGATCGAAACGCACAATAGGTTGTCCGAATTGCACCCGGTCCGTTGCGTATCGCCAGGAGAGCGAGAACGCTGCCTCCGCGACCCCCACGGCACGTGCGGCCGTCTGTATTCGAGCGGCTTCGAAGGTGCGCATCAGTTGCTTAAAACCTTGGCCCTCCCTTTCTCCCAAAAGATTGGCCATGGGCACTCGGAAAGCATCGAAGGACAACTCGAACTCCTTCATCCCCCGATAACCGAGCACCTCGATCTCACTGCCAGACAAGCCTTCGTCCCGGAAATGCGCGTCGACTGTTCCAGCGGTCTTTTCCGCTAGCAGCAGCGACAGCCCGCGATAACCTTTGTCGTCCGGATCCGTTCGAACAAGCAGGGTCATCAGGTTCGCCCGGCCGGCGTGGGTGATCCAGCTTTTTGCTCCGGTGACTTCATAGAAGCCGTCCTTGAGCGATGCCCTTGTCTTCAGGGATGCGAGATCAGACCCGACATCCGGCTCGGTGAATACGGCGGTCGGAACACATGCGCCGGATGCGATTAGCGGAAGCCATTTTCTTTTTTGTTCTTCCGTCCCGCCAGACGATATCAGCTCAGCGGCAATTTCCGACCGCGTGCCGAGTGAACCGACGCCGAGATACCCTTTAGACAGTTCTTCGGTCACCACACACATGGCGACCTTCGACAGACCCGAGCCGCCATACTCTTCCGGCAAGGTGAGGCCGAATACGCCAAGCGCCCCGAGTTGATCTAGCACGTCTTGCGGAATATAGGAGTTGTTCAAATGCCAGAAATGCGCATGCGGGGAAATCTCGTTGGCGACGAACTTGCGCATTTCTAATCGGATGGCCTCGACAGTATCGTCCGTGGCAGGATCACCGAGGTGAGGATCGGTATTTGCCTCACGCCATATTGTCACCAGACGTGATCTGTTCGCTGGCGTGTTTCCGTGCTGGATCGCATTCCTTATGTCATCGTCCGCAAGAAGCGCCTCAAACATATCAGGAGAGAGCAGATCGCGTGTGCGCGCGAATTCGCTCTGGCTCATAGGAATACCACCAAGGACTTGGTCGAGATATTCTCCGCCGCCGATCGCTATGAGGAGGCTCTCGATTTCCGTCAAACGCGTGCATCGCTCGAGCGCCAGACCATATTGCACGATCGCCCTCAGTGCCGACGCGTACGTTGCAAACCAGGCGAGGCCATGGCTTTCGGCTTGCCCGAGCCCCTCGGTTGAAGCTTGCTTTTCGCGAGCCCTCAGGATCGCCGGTTCGATCCTCCGCACCAGCGCCTCGACAGCTGCCTCTAGGCGCTTCACGCGACCGGCGGTCTCGGTTTCCGGGTTTTCAGTCATCGCTTTGCAATTCCGATCTGTTTGAAAACTTCAAGTCATTCCAGGGTCGATGCCTGCACTCGCGCATGCTTATTCGACGTGGCCAAGGCGATGATAATCACTATCGAGATTTGCAACGCCGCTGATGAGGTTGTCCGTATACAGCCGCGGGATGTTCACCGTTCCGGGACGGCCAACCGGCCTGGTATCTTGCACCAGCATATCCATGCTCCTCGCCTGTGCCCGCCGCGCAGCAATTGCCTCTTCCAAAGAGACGGCCTGAAACCGGATCTTGCGGCCGGGGCGCATCTGAGCAAGACGAGGAAGATCGCGCGATATCACGGTGCCGATCTTCGGATAGCCTCCAACCGTCTGCCGGTCGGACAAGAGTATCATCGGCAGGCCATTACCGGGGACCTGAATGGAGCCGTTGGCCACGCCATCCGTGACAATGTCATACCCACGCGCATGTTGGAGTGGTTGTCCCGTCAGTCGCATGCCCATACGATCGCTATCTGTGGTGACCTCGTACTCGCTCGACAGGAACTGCGCGATACTTTCGGCATGGAAGTAATCGGCCTGCGGACCCAACAACACACCTATCGGACCCTCGCCATAAGGAATGTTGCCGGAGAGTTCGATATCCGTCGGATCCGGAATTGATCCGGTGACAGTTATGATATCGCCGGATCTCAGCGCTCTGCCCTCAAATCCGCCAAATGCACCGCGCGCGTAGGTCGAGCGGCTTCCCAGCGTTTCAGGCAAGTCTAGACAGCCGGCGACCGCGAGGATTGTAAAGGGCATCGCGCGGGAAGCCTGCACGAATACTGTGTCGCCGGCATGGGCCGTCACGCTTTGATTGGCCTGAATGATCCTGCCGTCATCAAATTTTAAACAGGCGCCGGCGCCGACAAGGGCCAAGCGAACGCTGTTTTCCTGAACCTTAAAGGTCGGTCCTGCGTAGGAGATCTCGAGCGCCGCGGCATCGGGAAGATTACTGACCAGGCTATTCGCCGCGGCAAGAGCGAGTGGGTCCATCGCGCCGCTCAAGGGTACGCCAAGCCCCTGAAGACCCCATCGCCCGAGATCTTGTACAGTGGTGGAAAGCCCCGGCACATCTATGACGATCTTTGCCTTCACGCTCTCAAGAACCTTTCGCTTTCCGCGAAGAGGCGTCCCGTGGATCGCTCTTGCGATAACGCGGCATGCTCGCTCAGCGAAATCGGTTTGAAACGTACCTTGTCACCGGGAGCAAGAAGGCTCGGCGGGGTGGCACGGTGGTCGAAGAATTGCAACGGGCAATTGCCGATAAGGTGCCACCCACCGGGGCTCACCAGAGGATAGACGATGCTTAGTCGCATCGCGATGGCCAGGGAACCCTCGGGCACCCGAACTCTTGGCGTTGTCCGGCGCGGCAATTCCAATTCGCTCGGCAGGTCGCCTATCAGCGCGCAACCGGGCAGAAAACCGAGAAAATAGACGGAATAGTCCTGCGCGCTGTGCAGATCGATGATTTGTGAGACAGACATGTTCAGGCGATCGGCGACATCCGTGACGTCGGGCGCAAGCGTTTCGTCATAGCATGCAGGCAGCTCCCAGGTTCTGGGCTGTGTGTCGAGTTCGACTGGTGTGTCCATATGAACTACGATCGCATCGATTATCGTCAGCCCATCCGACACCAGCGGATCATATTGTACCAGGAGAGAGCGAAAGGACGGGACGAGATCCAGCACGCCGGGGAGCTTTGCAGCCATCAGAATGGATCTGAGTTGGAGAACCGCTTCGCTGAGCTCGCGATCGACGCGGTCGCCAAATTCGACGACGACACCTGTGTCTCCGGCGAGCAGAAAACGAGCCCTGCCGATCGTTCTCTCATATTGTTGGTGGACCGTCATGACACCCCTTTCAGGAAGGGGGCGATCAAAACGCCTTCAGCCTGTAAACGCTGGCGGACCGCCTTTGCCGCCTCAACCGCCGAGCGACTGTCGCCGTGCAGGCAGATCGTTTGCACTACCATCGGCACGAACGTGCCATCGATGGTGATCACCCCCTGTCCCGTCGCCAGTCTGAACGCCTGATCGGCAATGTCGTCGATATCGTCTATGACAGCACCGTCCTTATTTCTGGAGACGAGAAAGCCGTCCGGCTCATAACGTCGATCCGCGAAGCCCTCGACGGCGGTAGCCAGGCCAAAATCGTCAGCCGCCCTGAGCAATCGGGACCCCGGGGATGTCACGACAACGAGGCTCGGATCGCATGCATGGGTTGCGCGGCAAATCGCGTCTGCGGCCGGCCCGTTCTTTTCCGCAAGCGTATACAGCGCGCCATGCGGCTTAACATAGCGGACCTTGTTGCCGGACAAGGCGGCCGCCGCCTGCAACGCACCGATCTGAACCGCGACCAATGCTTCGACCTCGGTTATTGACATCGGGATGACGCGTCGGCCGAAACCGTCCCTATCGGAATAACCCGGGTGCGCCCCGATCGCCACTCCCCTGTCCCCGGCCATCCTGCACACACGAGCCATTGTCGACGGGTCCCCCGCGTGCATGCCGCAGGCGATGTTTGCCGATGACACAATGCTAAGGAGCGCGTCGTCGTCGGTCAGCAGGTAGGGGCCAAAGCCTTCCCCAAGATCGGCGTTGAGATCGATCTTCATTTACCGTTCTCCTGAGGCGCGTTCTTCGAAAACGCATCGGTGTCCGCGCCCAGTGTGCCGCTGCCTTTCACCGCTCCGCGCACTTCTCGATCGAGACGAAACACCGGACCCGATGTCCAGATTTCGCCAACGCCCTGATGAACGACTCGTTCGAATATGGCGCTTTCTTCGATGAGTCCGCCCGGTTTTCTCAAGGCATCGATCGTCTGATAGGGGTGCCAGCAGATGGCCGTCGGCTCAAAAAGGCTCGCAATGTCGTCCAGGTTGCGTGTTGCGAACCAGTCGGCAAAAACTGCGCATATCCTGTCCCGCGCCTTGAAACGATCGCCTTCCAGCTTGAAATCGAAACCCAATTCGGTTTCGAGTTCGGCAAAGGCCTGCATCGTCCCAGTGATCTTGCAAAGTTCCTGCCATTGCCGGGGCGTAAGCGCAACAACCATCAACCGGCGCCCGTCCGCGGTTTGAAAGTCATGTCCGAAGGTCCCGAAAATGTTGTTGCCGATAGCTTGGCGAACGCTGCCGCCGACCTCGGTTTCGCCCACAAAACCGAGGGTCGTCATCGCTGACAGCATGACATCGGATAAGGCGCATTTGATCCAGGCACCTTGTCCCTCAAGCCGCCGCCGCCGTTCCGCGGCGACGATCGCCAGCGCGATGTGTAGCCCGGCAAGCATATCCCAGGTCGGGAACGGTGAATTGATCGGCCCCGAAGTCGGGTCAGAGCCTGTGATCAGTGGTAATCCGGAGGCGGCATTGATAGTGTAATCGACGCCCGTGCGTCCACTCGGGAAGCCTTCCAGCGTCGCGAGAATGGTTTTCGGTCTCTCTGCAAGCAATGTGCCGTCGGTTAAGAATGCCGGCGAAAGATTGGTGATGACGATGCCGTTGTCGCCGATGAGGTCAAGGACGAAAGCCTCACCTTCCGGCGTCCGCAGATCGGCGGTGACGGACCGTTTTCCGTGGTTCAGCCCGCTCCAGTAAATACTGCCGCCGTGGTCCGAGAGCGGCCATCGGCCATAGTCGACGCCGCCGCCTGGAGGATCTACGCGAATGACCTCGGCGCCAAGCTGCGCCAAGGTATTGCCGCATAGCGGCATGGCAACAAACGCTGAAATCTCAATGATCCGCAATCCGCTCAAGAGTTCGTACATGCCACCCTTCTTTTGCATGAGGCCCGACAAAACCTACACCAAAAACACAAATGGCGATCATACCTGATGGTTTAACCAGCTATGCCTAAAAGGCAGAGCCCACACAGCTACGCGTCCGAATCCTGTTCTACCGCGCTCGGCCGGTACTCTCCTCTCAGAATTTCGGAGCGGATACAGTTGAGTGTCTCCACCTCGATCTGCTTGACTAGGGCACGGACGGTCCGGGTCACGGGTTTGTTGCGCGGTGTCGCGACCACGAGTAACGCCTCCATTCCTCGCTCCCGCACGATGCGTGCATCAAGCTGCTCCGCACGCACCTCAGCATGCACGGCACCAAAGGGCAGAATGGCCGCGCCCGCGCCGGATGCGACCAGTTGGCGAATGGCCGGTACGGAATCGATTTCGAGGCGGACGTTCAGGGAAATGCCACTATCCTTGGCGGCACGCTCAATCACGCGGCGCATGCCATTTTCCGGTCCTGGAAGAATAAGGCCGAGATGTCGGATTTCGTCCCACCCGGCGTCATTCGTTCGCGCCTCACCGTTTCTCGGAGTGATCAGATAGAGATTTTCACGGATGAGGGGGCTGACGAGCAAGTCCCGCCGACGCCGGGCATCGTAAAGGATTGCCAGGTCAAGCTGTCCCGCTTCAAGCATTTCACTCAAACTGCCGCTGAAACCTTCGCGGACGCGCAGGCGCGCATCGGGATATATTTTTGCAAACCCGATAGATAACGGCGCGCATAAAGTGGCACCGATCGACGGCGGCACCCCTAGAACAACAACCCCGTTTTCCTTGGCGGAATCCTCCTGGATCTCCTGGCTGATCAGTGCCAGCTGTTCAAGAACCTGGACTGCCACCTCTTTTAGCTTGCTGCCGGACGGGGTTAGCGACACCCCGCGCCCATGCCTGTAGAACAGTTCGCTGCACAGCTCCTGTTCCAGTTGCCTGATCTGGCGGCTGAGCGCCGGCTGGGTCATCCCGAGGCTTTCGGACGCTCGCGACATGCTGCCGACTTCGGCCGCCTTCAGGAAGTAGCGAAGCTCGTCGAATTTCATAAAGGGCACCCCCATTGCATTACATCCATGCCCAAAAAGCATAACTGATAGAAGCTTCCTCCTAAAGACAATTGCACGGATTTGAGGGACAAAAGCCGAACGCAACGGAAAAAATTCATGTCGGCCGATCGCATTCTCTCATCGAGCCTCGGCTCTCTGCTCACGGGCGAAAATCTCGATTACCTCGAGCAATTGAGTGCCCGGTTCAAGCGGGACCCAAGCACCGTCGATCCCGTTTGGCACCTGGCTCTCAGCCTGCTCGACGAGCAGCCATTGCTTCCTTCGGCCCGGGCCGAAATCCGGCAGCGTCTGCGCCAGAGAGGGCACTTCGCCGCACTACTCGACCCGATCGCCGGGCGTGCTTCCGCCACGACACCTTCGCAACGCGCCGCATCGATCGCGCCGGGGGCCGAGGCGTCGGAGTATGCGGCTCTGGCGGATCTCTATTGTGGCAGCCTGGGGATCGAAACGGAGCATATCGACGACGAAGCATTGCGTAATTGGGCATACTTGGCAGTTGAGACCTATGAGGCTCAGTGGGTTGATCCTGTTGCGATCGGGCGGACCATCATTGAGGCGAGCGAGTTCGAGCGCCTCATGCAAACAAAGTTCACGGCCAAAAAGCGTTTTGGTGCGGAAGGCGCAGAAGCTGTCGTGGTACTGTTGAAACGGATTTTATGGCGGCTTGCGGCCCAGGGCATTGACAAGGTCGTCATCGGGACGATGCATCGGGGCCGTCTAAACCTGCTCAGCAACGCCCTAGGACGCCCTTTGTCCCTGACCCTCGCAGAGTTTTCGGGCAAGCATCCTTTCGGCAACCAAACGGCCGCCGACGTGCCCTATCACCTTGGATGGCAAGGCGCAGTCGCTGTTGGCGATGGACGCCAGATTGCCATCGACCTTCTACCCAACCCCTCGCATCTTGAGGCCGTTAATCCCGTCGTTCTCGGCAAGGCGCGTGGATTGCAGGATATTTCCGTAGAAAAAATCGCGACCATCATGCTGCATACCGATGCCGCGGTTATCGGGCAGGGGTCGATTGCGGAACTTGTTCAGCTAACCGGCTTGTCGGGCTATTCCACCGGCGGCACCATTCATATCGTCATTAACAATCAGATCGGCTTTACGACCAATCCAACCGAAGCACGCACTTCAAAATACTGCACGGGCACCTTCAAGGCGACGGACAGTCTCATCCTGCACGCGAACGGCGACGTGCTGGACGCAGTCACGAAAGCCGCGGACATTGCTGCCGACTATCGTTGTTTGCACCGACGCGACAGCGTAATCGACCTCGTCTGCTACCGGCGCAACGGTCACAACGAGATTGACGAGCCCCGCTTCACGCAACCCGTTCTCTACCACTCTATCGACGGTCATCCACACCTCGCTGACATCTGCGCCAAAGATCTTGTCGACCGCGGGCTTACGACTGCCGATGTGATTGAAGGGTGGAAATCCGCCTATGCCGATCATTTTCTGTCGGTCTTCGATACGGTCAAGAAAGATCTCGGCACACCAAAGGCTGTTCCCGAGCCTGTCATAGCGGTGCCGGCCGCGCCGGAAGATACCGGCGTCGACATTGCCGACATTTCCAATCTTCTGCTCACATTGTCGGAACCGCCCGCGAATGTGCCGATAGATCGCCGACTTGAGCGGATCGTGCGCGGACGTGCGGACCTCATGCGGACGGGTATCAACTGGCCGACCGCCGAAGCGCTTGCGTTCTCGACCATCAACGCTGAAGGCGTACCCGTCCGATTGACCGGCCAGGATGTCGTGAGAGGCGCCTTCTCGCACCGACATTTCATGTTGACCGATGTCGATACCGGCGAGCAGCATCTCCAGATCGCGCGTGTGAATGCAAACAGGCCGATGTTCGATGTTCGCAATAGTCCGCTTTCTGAATACGCGATTCTCGGCTTCGAATACGGCTACTCTCTCGCCCGCCCCGACTGCCTTGTCATATGGGAGGCGCAATTTGGAGACTTCGCTAACGGCGCACAGATCATCATCGATCAGTTCGTCTCTTCCGGTAGGGAAAAATGGAATATCGACAGCAATCTTGTTCTGATGCTGCCGCATGGTCTGGATGGGCAAGGACCTGAACACTCGTCCGCGCGCACGGAGCGGTTTTTACAGTTGAGTCAGCCGTTCAATCTCGACGTGGCCATGCCGAGCACCCCCGCCAATTATTTCCACCTGCTGCGCGCACAGGCAAAGCGAAGCGAAAAGCGTCCTCTGGTTATCATGAACACGAAAGCGCTCCTGAGACATCCCGCTGCCGTGTCTCCAATGGAGGCGTTCGGTGCCGCAACGACTTTCCTCCCGGTGATTACCAGCAAGCCCGCAAATAATCGGTCGGCAACTTTGGTGATCTTCTGCAGCGGCAAGATTGCCTACGACCTCGAAGCGCGTCGTGACGAGCGCAACCTCCATCACGTTGCAGTGGTTCGCATCGAGCAGCTTGCGCCTTTCCCGGTTGCGGAATTGGTCGAAACATTGAAAAACCAGACATCGGCAGTGCCTGTTTTCCTCCAGGAAGAGCCGGAAAACATGGGAGCGCTCGATTACGTCCGCCCACGGCTGGAAGCCGTGTTGCGCGATGCCGGCTGGGACCTTCCGGTTTTGCGGGTTGTTGCGAGAAAGGCGTCGGCTTCGCCCGCAGGCAGTTTCCACGGACTGCATGAGCAGGATCAGTCGACCCTAGTCGACACGGCACTGCGGGGCGGTGATGCCGCCGTACCGCTGCAGCCGTTCGAGCAAACGGTCCATTCCCAAGGAAGGCAATAAAATGGCGAATGATTTTGCAGATCGCGACGGCTGGATCTGGGTGGACGGCGATATCGTTCCGTGGAGAGACGCGAAGTGCCACGTTCTGAATCACACCATGCATTATGCCAGCGGTATTTTCGAAGGCATTCGTGCGTATAACGGCAAGTCGTTCAAGCTCGACGAACATCTGGTCCGACTGGCTGAAAGTGCTCGTCTGCTCGGGTATGCGCTTCCCCATTCGCTAGAGGTGCTGAGGGCGGCGACGCAGACCGTCCTAGAGGCGAACGGACTCCGTGACGCCTATATCCGGCCCTTCGCCTGGCGCGGTTCGGAGCAAATGTCGGTTTCCGCACCCGCTTCCCGCATTCATGTTGCCATCGCTGCATGGTCGATGCCGGCCTATTTTCAGAAAGACGGTGCGGAGGCAGGCGTCAAACTCGCTCTGTCTTCCTGGCAGAGGCAAGCTCCAACCATGGCGCCACTTCAGGCCAAAGCCGCCGGACTTTACATGGCCGGCACACTCGCCAAACATGCCGCCCTCGACGAGGGATATGACGACGCGCTCATGATGGATTGGCAAGGCAATGTCGCCGAAGCAACAGCCGCCAATATCTTCACAATGATCGACGGAACGCTTGTCACGCCGATTGCCGACGCGTTCTTGAACGGGATCACGCGCCAGACGGTCATCGAGATTGCCCGCAGCCGTGGTCTGACGGTCTCAGAAGAGCGTCTGCCCCTGGAAAAATTGCTTACTGCACAGGAGATTTTCGTTACCGGCACTGCGGCGGAGATTGTCCCGGTATCGCGTATCGGCTCCATGACCTTCAATTTAGGCCCTACGACGCGGGACCTGCTTGAAGCCTATCAGGCGCTGGTGCGCGCTTGACCTGGTCTGTCGAAACATTCCTTGGGAGCAAATCGATGACGACATCCGGACGCAGGATCGTGATCGTTGGCGGCGGGGTCATGGGTAGCTCGACTGCGTATTTTCTTGCCAGTCGACCGGACAACGAAGATGAGATCATCGTCATCGAGCGCGACTCGACCTATGCAAAGGCTTCTTCGGCCCTGTCGGCTTCCGGCATGCGCCAGCAATTTTCCACGCCCGCTAATATCGATCTTTCCACATTCGGCGTCGACTTCCTGCGCAAGGCCTCGACGGTGCTTGCCCTGGGAGATGAGAAGCCGGATGTCGGTTTTCACGAGAACGGTTACCTGTTGATCGCCGGACCTGCCGGAGAGCAGACTATGCGCGACAACCACCGTATCCAATTGGATCGCGGGGCAAAGAATGTCCTGCTGGAGCAGGATGAGATCCGGAGACGGTTTCCCTGGCTGTCGCACGACGGTATATCCTTGGCGTGTTTTGGGCTGGCCGGAGAAGGATGGTTTGACGGATACGGCCTTCTGCAAGGCTTCGTTCGCAAGGCCAAGGCGCTTGGTTGCACCTATGTCAGTGCAAAGGCAATTGGGTTTCTCGAAAAGGACAACCGTATCCGGGGCGTCGAGCTCGAGGATGGATCCCAGATTTCTGGAGATACGTTCGTGCTCGCAGCTGGCTGCTGGTCGGCGCCGCTTGCGGCGTCGGTGGGGATCGATCTTCCGGTCAGGCCGCGTGTTCGAAGCGTGTTTTCCTTTTCCTGCCGCAGTCCGATCGACAAATGCCCCCTGGTCGTCGACAGTTCTGGTGTCTACTTCCGGCCAGAAGGGCAGGGTCAGTTCATCTGTGGCATCTCTCCCGATCCGGACCCGGACGACATGCCGCTCGAAGTCGATTACACGCAGTGGGATGAAATCCTCTGGCCTGCGCTAGCGTCCCGCGTTCCGGCTTTCGAATCCATTAAGATGACGGGAGCCTGGGCTGGATATTACGAATTCAACACTTTCGATCATAATGGGATCATCGGCGCTCATAGTGCGTTGCGAAACCTCGTTTTCGCAACCGGTTTCAGCGGCCATGGAATCATGCAGTCACCGGGTGTCGGCCTGAGTGTCGCTGAAATCATCCAGAATGGAATAGCGAGCACGATCGAGGTCTCGGCGCTCGGTTGGGCGCGCATTGAGGATAGAAAGCCCGTGATTGAAAGAAATGTCATCTGAACGAAACAGAGGGAACGAAAATGCGCTTAGACAAAAAAACCGCCTTGATCACCGGTGCTGCTCAGGGGATCGGAAAGGCCATTGCTGAACGTCTGGCTTCCGAAGGCGCACGCGTGTTCCTGTCGGATATCAACGAGACGAAGCTGAAAGAGACGGCTCTCGCACTGGACATGCCGTATAAGGTAGCTGACGCATCGAAGAAAGCCGATATAAAAGCGCTAGTCTCCGCCGTGCTGGAAGCGTTCGGACATCTGGATATCGTCGTCAACAATGCCGGTATCATCCACGCCGCTGAACTCCTGGACCTCGAAGAAGAGGATTTCGACCGCGTCCTCGCCGTGAACCTGAAGTCCGCTTTTTTGCTCACGCAGGAGGCCGCACGGCATATGGTCCCGCGCGCGACGGGCTCGATCATCAACATGTCCTCCGTCAATGCCGTTATCACCATACCGAACCAAATCCCCTATGCCGTTTCCAAGGGCGCCCTAAACCAGTTGACCAAGGTTACGGCGATATCGCTGTCGAAGCACAATATTCGGGTTAACGGTGTGGGACCGGGAACAATCGACACTGCAATTGCCGCCGCCGTCATTCCGGATGCGGAATCTGAGCGCCGAGTAATGTCGCGCACGCCTCTCGGACGCAGAGGTCAGTCTTCCGAAGTCGCGAGTGTCGTCGCTTTCCTCGCAAGTGACGACGCCTCTTACATTACCGGCCAGACGATCTACCCCGACGGCGGTCGGCTCGGCCTGAACTATACGGTCTGACATGGAAGACCAGGAGTTTCACTTTCAGCAAAATGAGCCCATCGATTTAGCGTTCCTGCGTAGCTGGATCGGGCGTGAACAGGAAGCAGAAGATGTTCTCACGCCACGGATCGTCGATGGTTTGCGCGCAACGTTGGATGGGGCAATGTCCTCGACCGCGATCCCGGCTTCGGTTCATTGGTGCCTCGCGCCGGCACTCGCGCGGCAATCCGATCTCAGCCGCGACGGCCACCCAAATCGAGGCGACTTTCTGCCGCCAGTGCCAGTTGCAAGACGAATGTGGGCCGGCAGCGACGTCGAATTCTTCTCGGATCTCGCGTTGATGGACATGGTGACGCGGCGCTCCCGCATCGAAGACGTCGAGGTGAAACAGGGGCGCACCGGTACATTGGTGTTCGTGACCGTTCTCCATGACTGGTCGACGGTGCGCGGCCCGACGCTGCGCGAACTCCAGAAAATCGTGTATCGCTCGCCAAGCGCCACGCCGACATCTCGTCCAGCGCCGGTGGAAAAGGCACAGGCGACCCGTCAACAGGCGGTTGAAGCAAGCGAGGTCCTGTTGTTTCGCTATTCGGCGTTGACCTTTAACGCCCACCGCATTCACTATGACAGACCTTATGCAACTGCGGTCGAAGGCTATGGAGGGCTTCTTGTGCACGGACCGTTGCAGGCCTCTCTGCTGCTCGAATATGCCAGAACGCTTCGGGATGGCGAGCGTCCGCACCGATTTTCCTTCAAAGGCGTCGAACCGCTTCTCAGCGGACAAACCTTCACGCTCAACGCGAAGGAAAATAGGCAAAGCGTCGATCTTTGGTGCGAGAACGCTCAGGGGGGCGTGACCATGACGGCAACGGCGAAGTGGGCATGATACCATCTCTCCTTGCGCCGCTCTTTGTGCCCGGGAACCGGCCGGATCGGTTCCCGAAAGCGGCAGCCTCGGGTGCCGACGCCGTTATCTACGACCTTGAAGACGCCGTGGGTCACAATGAAAAAGGCATTGCGCGCAAGGCGATCGCCGGGCGACCTGAAACGTCCGTGTACGAGATCGTCCGCGTCAATGCCGCGTCCAGCGGCTTTATGGATCAAGATCTGCAAGCGATTTGCGCCAACCCGCCTTCTGCGGTGATGGTGGCGAAGACGGAAGGAGCCGACGATCTTGAAAAGGTCACGGCGATGCTCGGATCACAAATCACGCTGATCCCGCTAATTGAGACCGCGCGGGGGTTGGTCAGCCTCACTGACGTACTCGCCAACGATGCTGTTCTATGTCTGGCCTTTGGGTCGATCGACTTTGCTCTCGATATCGGCAGTAGCCACGAGCGCCTAGCCTTGCTGGCAGCGCGTTCCGAACTGGTTCTTCGATCTCGTTTAGCAAACCGACAATCGCCGATCGATGGTGTAACCGTTGCAATCGACGACGCCGTGGCCATCAAGGACGACGCGTTGCATGCGAAATCCCTGGGCTTCGGCGGAAAGCTAGCCGTGCACCCACGCCAGATCGCACCAATATTCTCTGCTTTTTCCGTCTCGGATGAGGAGATTGCGTGGGCAAGACGCGTGTTGCATTCGTCTCAAGACGGAAATTCCGATAAGCTCTATGGACAGATGATTGACCGTCCGGTGATGGAGCGAGCAAAGTCTGTTTTGGCAAAAGCATCGCTCAGCAAACGCAGCCTGCGATAATGAGGGAGCCGCCACAGAGGTATCTTGGTGCCATAAGCGCGTCAGTCTTACGGATGAAAAGGCAAAAAACCAGATTCAATGGTAGGGAATCCAGGGCTTTCCGTCTGAGAGCTCGAATTCACAGACGCTGCACACAATGCAAGTATCCCGCTTTGCCACGGCCAACCCCGTTACAAAGAGACGCCTGCACGCTCCGCCGTTTGCTGACGCTGCAGTCCTCTTTTCTCCGAGTATCATTGAACAACTTTTAAGAGGGCCATCCCGTTCAGACCTCTGGAGGAGCGGATTTTCCATGGAATGTACTGAAGCGTACAGCGACGGATAAACTCCGCAGCCGTCGGGTAGCATTCATCAACGCGGTTTTCGGACAACGATTCCGCAGCGTTCCGGTGTAGATTCCGGCCGTCGAATTGGCGTATTCCGTCCTCCCGGTCCTGTGACCAAAGAGAGAGTCAGGGAGTTTTACTGGTTAATGAACAATGAAGTCCCGTGGCCTAAGGTTCGAAGCGAGCGATTTCAGCTCCAGCCTGCAAATAGGCTCCCGCCTTGGCACTGATCCGGATCTTGCCTGATTGCGGTGCAGCGACCTGGGTTTCCATCTTCATTGCCTCCATCACAGCGATCAGATCTCCGGCAGAGACCTCTGCGCCATCCTCGACCTTGAAGGCCTGCAGCGTGCCGGAGATCGGCGCGGCAATGCTCGCCGCATCCTCAACCTTTGCTGCAACCGGGGCAGCGCTCGCGCCGGAAAGCCCGCCGAGGCCGGCAAGCAGCGCTGCCGGGATGCCGAGCGCGTGGCGCTTGCCGTCGATCTCGACATGGGTGCGGATCAGATGCTGGTCGGCCACCGGCTCGGGCCGGGCAGCTGCGGCAAGACGGTCGGCAAAATCGGTCTCGATCCAGCGCGTATGCACCTTGAAACCGTTCTCGCCGACGAATTCCTCCGTCTCGATCGCGGCGCGATGGAAGGGCAGAACCGTGGCAATGCCCTCGATGCGGAATTCCTTCAGGGCGCGGCGGGCGCGTCTCAATGCCTCCTCGCGCGTGGCGCCGGTGACGATCAGCTTTGCCATCAGCGAATCGAAGGTGCCAGGCACGGTCGAACCTGCGGTCACGCCGCTGTCGAGCCGGATGCCGGGGCCGGACGGCGCCTCGAAGGCGGTGATGGCGCCCGGCGTCGGAAGGAAGCCCCTGCCGGGATCCTCGGCATTGATGCGGAATTCGATCGAGTGGCCGCGCGGTGCGGGCGTTTCCGTCACGCGGAGCGGTAGCCCATCGGCGATACGGAACTGTTCGATGACGAGGTCGATGCCGGTCGTCTCTTCGGTCACCGGATGCTCGACCTGCAGGCGCGTATTGACTTCGAGGAAGGAGATCGTGCCGTCGAGGCCGAGCAGGAACTCGACGGTGCCCGCGCCCGCATAGCCGGCGGCCGCGCAAATCTTTTTGGCGGCATCGTGAATCGACTGGCGCTGGGCTTCGGTGAGGAACGGCGCTGGTGCCTCCTCGACGAGCTTCTGGTTGCGCCGCTGCAAGGAGCAGTCGCGGGTGCCGAGCACCAGTACGTTGCCGTGCTTGTCGGCCAGCACCTGCGCCTCGATGTGGCGCGGGCGATCGAGGAACCGCTCGAGGAAGCATTCGCCGCGGCCGAAGGCTGCTTTGGCTTCGCGCACGGCGGAATCGTAGAGTTCCGCCACTTCCTCCATCTTCCAGGCGACCTTCAGGCCACGGCCGCCGCCGCCATGGGCCGCCTTGATGGCTACGGGCAGCCCGTGCTGTTCGGCAAAGGCGATGACTTCGGCGGCGGTCTCGACCGGGCCGTCGCTGCCGGCAACCAGGGGCGCACCGACACTTTGCGCAATGCGGCGTGCCTCGACTTTGTCGCCAAGCGCTTCGATGACATGCGGGTCCGGGCCGATCCAGATGAGGCCCGCATCGATTACCGCGCGGGCGAATTCGGCCCGCTCGGACAGGAAGCCGTAGCCGGGATGAACAGCATCGGCGCCGGAGCGCTTGGCGATGTCGATCAGCTTGGCGATATCGAGATAGGTCTCGGTCGGACGGCTGCCGGAAAGGCCATAGGCTTCGTGGGCCAGCTTGACGAACAGCGCGTCCATGTCCGGATCGGCATAGACGGCGACCGACTGCAGGCCGTGGTCGCGACAGGCCCGGATGATGCGCACTGCGATCTCGCCGCGATTGGCAATCAGGACTTTCTGCATGGGTGTATCCTCACTTATATTGGGGCGGCCAGGCCGCGGTCTCAGGCCTTTGCGGGCCGGACATCCGCAAACGTTGTCACGGGCCGGAAACGGATCTGGGCATTGACCGGGATCTGCCCGGCGAGATCGAGATGATATTCGGCGACCGTGCCGATGACCGGGTAGCCGCCGGTCAGCGGATGGTCGGCGAGAAAGAGCACGGGCTGACCGCTGTGCGGCACCTGGATGGCACCGGTCGCCGTCCCCTCGCTCGGCAGTTCCGCCTTGTCCTTGCGTTCAAGCGCAGTTTCCCCCGAGAGACGGATGCCGACGCGGTTCGACTGCGGCGTCACCTGGAAGAGCTGGCCCGAGAGGCTGGCGATGCCTGCTTCGGTGAACCAGTCGCTGCGCGGACCCATGACGACGTCGAGCGTCACGGTTTCACCGGGCACGGGGAAGGCGAAGGCCGGCGCTTCTGTCAGCGACACGCTCGTCAGCGCCCCGCTTTCCTCCTCGACGATCAGCACGGCGCCCGCCGTGACCGGATCCGGACCGACGACGGCGAGCGTGTCGGTCGAGGCGCTACCGAGCACCGGCTTCACTTTGAAGCCGCCGCGAATGGCGAGATAGCTGCGCGCCCCCGACGGTGCCTGGCCGACCGTGACGACGTCGCCGGACTCCAGCGAGACCGGCTGATAGGTATCCGCGCTGAACGTGCGGCCAGTGGCGTCGCGGATTGCGATTGGACAGGGTGCGCCGGTGAGAGCAATGACGGCCCGGCCGGACGCCTCGAAGGAAAAGCCGCCGAGGATGATTTCAAGGCAGGGCGTACCAGTGACATTGCCGACGACACGGTTGGCCGCCTGCAGCGCCCCGCGGTCAAGTGCACCGGAGGACGATACGCCCTGGCCGGTCTGGCCATAGCGGCCGAGATCCTGGAACAATGCCGGCATGGGTGCTGCCAGCACCTTCAGCGTGACCGCTGCAGTCGCGGTACCTGGCAGGGCGGCAGCCTTGACCGGTGCAGGCGAAGCCGTAACCGGCCGCGTTGCCATATCGAAGAAGCGCACGCGATGGCCGGGCTGGAACAGTGCCGGCGGATCGCGCGAGAGATCCCACATCTTCTCCGGGGTCGTGCCGATGATCTGCCAGCCGCCGGGACTTGCTTGCGGATAGACACCGGAAAACGCGCCTGCGAGCGCGACCGATCCGGCCGGGATCCGGGTGCGCGGGCTCTGGCGGCGCGGCACCTGCAGTGCGGGATCACCGCCGACAAGATAACCGAACCCCGGCGCGAAGCCGCAGAAAGCGACGGTGAAAGTGCTCTCCGTGTGGCGGCGGATGACCTCTTCGATGGAAAGACCGGTCAGCTCGGCCACATCGGCAAGGTCTTCGCCATCGTAGCGAACCGGGATTTCGACGAGCTGGTCGGAAGGCGCGATACGGGCCGAAAGGTCACGGGTGGCGATCTCGCCGGCCAGCGTCTCCGCGGTGAGCTTTCCCGCACGGAAGCGGATCATCAGCGTGCGGGCAGCCGGAACCATGTCCACGATGCCTTCCACCGGATCGGTTTCGAGCGACGCAAACAGCGCCAGCGTCTCGTCGAGATCGGCAAGTTCGACCAACAGGGTCGTCAGGTTGACGGGCAGGAAACGCATCGGATCCTCAGGCGTGATAGGCGGTGTCGGGAATGTCGGTAATGAACATATGCCCCGGCGCGTGGGTGATGGCAAAGGGCACGCCCGACGCCATCACGGCGGCTTGCGGGGTCACGCCGCACGCCCAGAACACCGGGATCTCGCCTGGCTCGATCCTGACGGGATCGCCGAATTCTGGCCGTGACAGATCCTTGATGCCGATTTCTTCCGGTGCGCCGATATGAACAGGCGCGCCGTGCACGGCCGGGAAACGCCCGGAGATCGTCGCTGCGTCGGCAACCCGGTTCGCCTTGATCGGCCGCATCGACACGACCATGTTGCCATGCAGGCGGCCGGCCGGGCGGCAGGCCCTGTCGGTCAGATACATCGGCACGTTGGACTTGTCGGTGATGTGGCGGATCTCGATGCCTGCCTCCACCATCGGGGTCTCGAAGGTGAAGCTGCAGCCGATCAGGAAGCTGACGAGATCGGGATGCTCCGCCCAGGCGGCCGTCGCATCGGCCGTTTCTTCGGCAAGCTTGCCGTCGCGCCAAATGCGGTAGAGTGGCAAGTCGGCGCGCAGATCGGCGCCCGGAGCCAAAAGAGTCGCGTGCGAACCCGGATCGGAGACGTCGAGCACCGGGCAGGCCTTTGGATTGCGTTGGGCGTAGAGCAGGAAATCGAAGGCCCAGTCGCGCGGCAGCACGATCATGTTTGCCTGGGTGAAGCCGGGTGCGACCCCGGAGGTGGGCTCGACGCGGCCGCTGCGGTAGCGCTCGCGCGCCGCCCGTGCCGCTCCGGCATCGACGTGGCCGAGGTTTTCAATCGCGATCATCGTTTCCTCCCGGTCTTGCTCAGACGGCCAGGAACGAGCGGACGGTGATGCCGTCCGTCTCGAAGGCCTGGCGGATGGCCCGAGCGATCACGACAGCGCCGGGGCTGTCGCCATGCACGCAGATCGACTGCGCATCGATCTTGATGGTCGAGCCGTCGATCGCCTCGAGCGTGCCCTCACGGGCAAGCTGCAGCATGCGGCGGGCGATCACGCCCGTATCGTGCAGCACGGCGCCCGGCTCGCGGCGCGAGACGAGCTGGCCGTCCGGCGTATAGGCGCGGTCGGCGAAGGCCTCGGCGACGGTTTTGAGGCCCGATCTACGGGCGAGGTCGAGGATGGATGCGCCGGCGAGGCCCATGAGCACCAGATCCGGGTCGATGGCCTTGATGCCGTCGATCACTGCCTGACCCTGTTTCGGGTCATGGGCAATGCGATTGTAGAGCGCGCCATGCGGCTTGACGTAGGTGACGGCGACCCCGGCAGCGGCGGCAACGCCTTTCAGCGCGCCGATCTGGTAGATGACGTCTGCGGTCAATTCCGGGCCAGTGACATCCATGTCACGCCGGCCGAAGCCGACGCGATCGGGATAGGAGACATGGGCCCCGACCGAAACGCCCTTTTCGGTGGCCGCTCTGACCGTCTTCAGGATGCCGAGCGGATCACCGGCATGAAAACCGCAGGCGACATTGGCGCTGGAGACGATGGAAAGCATCGCCGCATCGTCGCCCATGCCCCAGGCGCCATAGCTTTCGCCAAGGTCGCTGTTCAGATCGATGGCAGTCATGTCGGATCTCCTTGCATCACGCTGATTTCGCCCGGACCGGTCCAAGAACGTGATCGATTCTAACGCGTTAGGGCGGGGATGCGGGCGGAAGGCCGCCCGCACCTTAGCTCATTGCACTCAGGCCGAAAGCAGCGCGAAGATCGGGCCGATCGACTTGTAGCCCATGTACCAGGTGATACCGCAGACGAACACGCCGAGCGCCAGCAGCCAGCGCGGATAGCGATAGCCGCCCATCAGGTCGGAACGGGCCCAGGCCGCGTACATGAAGATCGACAGGCCGACCGGCAGGACGAGGCCGTTCAAGCCACCGACGAAGACAAGCATGGCGGCCGGCGGGGTAGTGATCAGCATGTAGGCGATCAGCGAGACGGCAATGAAGACGACGGTGGCGAAGTGGCGCTGGCGTTCCGTCATATCCTTCTTGAACGCGGTCAGGAACGAGACCGACGTGTAGGCAGCTCCGATGATGCTGGTCATCGCCGAGGCAAGGAAGACTGCGCCAAAGAGGCGAAGACCAAGATTCCCTGCAGCAGCTTGAAACGCCTGGCCGGCCGGATTTGCCGCCTTGCCCGTCAAGTCGATGGCGACACCGCTGGCGACGACGCCGAGGACGGCAAGGAACAGGATGAAACGAAGGACGCCGGTAATCGCAATGCCGCTCAGTGCTGCCCGGTTCACGGCAGCGAGGTTTTCAACGCCAACGGTGCCCTTGTCCAAAAGGCGATGCGCCCCGGCATAGGTGATGTACCCGCCAACGGTGCCGCCGACGATGGTGGTGATCGTTGCAAAGTCGATGACATCGGGCAGGACCGTTTGGCGCAGCGCTTCCGCTACCGGCGGACCGGATACGACCGCCGCGTAAAGAATAAGGGCGAGCTTAATGAAAGCTGCCACATAGACCACGCGGTCCATTGCAACGCCCGCGCGCCTCGAAAGGAAGATACCGATCGCCGCCAGTGCGCCAATGAGGCCGCCGATCTTCGGATCGAGATCGATCATGGCGTTGAAGCCGAGGCCGGCACCGCCAATGTTGCCGATGTTGAAAAATAGTCCGCCGACTATGACGAGTACGGCAAGGAAATAGCCAGAGCCAGGTATCGCTGCATTGGCAATGTCGGAGGCCCGCATCCGGGTAATGGTGACGATCCGCCAGATGTTTGCCTGGACGACGAAGTCAATCAGAATGGAAACTAGGATGCCGAAGGCAAATGCCGCTCCAAGCTTCACCGTAAATGTGGCGGTCTGCGTAATGAAGCCAGGACCGACGGCCGACATTGACATCAGAAAGATTGCCGCCATCAAGGCCGCGCGACGCGCCTTGACTGACGTTGGCGGCGACGCGGCGCCGGCGGATGAAATCGCTGGTTGTTCCATAAACCCCTCCATATTAGCGGACTGCCTCCCCGAGCATCCTGGGCTAGCCGCGGTGTTGATGGGCGCTACGGTGACACGTTTCACAATTCTGTCAAGATTGTTCAACGATTATTATTGTAACGTTCTACTATCTATTACGATCGTTGAGCGAACAAATCAGACCGAGCGGACTGCAATTTCGTTTCTCTTTAAGGGGTTGGGTTATTGAAGCCACTAAACCTATCGAACGGTAGCATTCGGTCTCCCGACTACAAATTTCCTCATGTGTTCCCATTCGAACCGAACCGCTATATCGATGCGCAAGGGGAGGGTGATTCAAATGCATAAGGGGGCTCTGATGGCTGAGCAAAATCACGCGTCGGCACTGGCGCCGCGGCTAGCGGCCGATATACGAGACAAGCTGATTGCAGGCGAGTTTAAGCCCGGCCAGCGCCTGTCCGAGCCGGCACTCAGTGCCGACCTCGAGGTCTCGCGGAATTCGCTCCGTGAAGCTTTCCGGTTGTTGACGAAGGAAGGTTTGCTCAGGCATCAACCAAATCGGGGGGTGTTCGTAGCGACGCCCAGCATGGCATCGATTATTGATATCTATCGTGTGCGGCGGGTAATCGAATGTCAGGCAGTTTCGAGAGCCTATCCCAACCATCCAGCGGTTGGACGTATGCGCTCGGCCGTAGAGCGTGCGAAGGTTGCTCGAACAGCCGGAGACTGGCGCGTGGTCGGCAGCGAAAACATGAAGTTTCATGCCGCGATCGTCGAACTCGCGGACAGTGAGCGCTTGAACGCTTTCTATGCCCAGATTTCCGCAGAGTTGCGTCTCAGCTTCGGCTTGCTCGCGGATCCTGAGCTGCTGCATGCTCCTTATGTTGACCTTAATGTGGCTATTCTCGAAAAGCTGGAGGCAGGAATGTTGGCCGAAGCTTCGACGGCACTCGAAGCCTATCTAATGCAATCGGAGCGCACCGTTCTTGCTGCCTTCTCACGCATTGACGGGGCAAGTCTATGAACTCGTTCGCTCTAAATCTGTTCATTGAGCAAGGAACGTCGCTCAAGTTCGGACTGGCCCGCGTGCGATTTCTCTGCGTTTAAGATCGATGAAAAGACCTCAATTTTAGAAGCCGGTCGTCCGCTGCTATGAGATCGGGTAGGCAGATCCAGAAGACATTTACCTCAGTTCACATCGAGGTTGTCGATGACTGATTGCCGTCATGCGCAGCCAATGGCTTCTCCAGATCCTTCGGTAGAGTTCGGCCTTTGCGAACATGCCAATTGGCTACGCTCACGAGACCGCAACTTAAACCGCATTGTTGATGCTCTGCAACACGTCGGGACGAGGCACGTCCCGACGCAAGGCAACGAAAGCGTTTTCTAGTGTGATTTATTCGCCTGTTTCATAACCCGGCGAGGTAGCTATTAAGGTGCGGGCCAAAGAAGGACCGCGCGTTCGGCCAATACGGCAGAACGCGCCTCGACTTCCTTGAAGCGAAAGTCGTTCTCCCGCGCGAGTTCCTTTGTCATGAGAATTGATGACTGACTGTATCCACCCTTCTTATATGTGAACGGGTTATTTGACGCCACAATATTCAAAGTACCCGCAAACAGGGTCAGGTTTCCGATGCGGTGGACATATTGCGGGTGCCGACTCAAAGCACGTTCGCCGAGGTATGCTGGCCAATCGCCGAATTCGTCTTTGCTCTTTTTTGATTTAATCTGCTTTGGAATAATGTGCTCGACGTGCACCGCATCTGTTCCAAGAATCCCGAGCTCGAGGTGATCGCCGTGCTTCGATAACTCGAGTTGCTCCAGGCAGTACCGCGCTCTCTCGAGAATGTTGGAGGTAAACTGCGCAACTCTGAATTCGTCACGAAACTTCTCATCAACCGGGCATGCTTCGCGGTACGCAATGATCGTGTCCTCCAGCGGATTTCGCGGATCCACTGCGCACAGATGGGCGAACAAACTTTCGGTCTCGTTTGCTCGTTCCCTGCATACGTGTCGACGGAGGATGAAGTTTTCCGTGAGTTTGAGAACCTTTACGAAGGTCTTTTCATCGATACCGCCTGTCCGCAGGTGCATCAAGTACCCGTACGACTGAGCTGATTTAATCTGCCGGAGGTGCCGCAGATGTCGGTCGATCTTTGGAATTCCTGTCTCGGCACGTAAGATTTCTCCGTACGCCTTCGAGGCTAGGACCAGCTGATGTAGGAATTCATTGAAGCTCATCTTCGGATGAGGCTCAAGACTGGGCTTCGTGGTCTCACCCGCGCCTTCGTCTTCTACTTGTTCTTCGTCCTCCCATTCTTCTTCATAGGCGTACCAGTGTCGGTCAGGGAGTTTCGAAGCTTCAGCGACCTCATTCATGAAGTAAGCCTGAAACTGGTACACCACACCGGACATAGTAAGCCGGGTATGCAGCTTTGAAATCAGGAAATACCGGAAGAACGAATCCGAATCCGCGCCATCTAAGTATGCCGTTAGCTTACTCCAGCTTTTCTTGGCGTCTTCCAGTTCTGAAGTACCAAAGCGCGCTGCATTTCCCAGCATGAAATTTTTAATCAGATCAGTCGCGCTGAGTTTCAGGCCGCGGTTGTTGATTGTTTCGAAAAGCTTGAACGCGTCTTTCGCGTCACTGACGTCCAAGCGGACAATGATTGTCTGGTTCAGAAGTTTGTACGTGAAGTGACTGAGCTCGTCATCGGCGTATCCGCTAAGCCATTCACGCGTCCGCAGGAAAGCTTCCTGAAGTGTGCGATTGCCGATGGGATGATCTAAATTCTGGGAGTTGCTGCCCGCAAGGCTTCGAAAATCATCTGCGTCCAAAGTCTCCAGTTTGATCTTCGGTTGACTTGGACCACCGAACGCGCGCGCGGTAAGTAGGCGGGTAATATCGTGAACCATGTCGGTTTGGTCAAGTTGGACGAACCGCTCTCGCAAGCACTCCAACAGGATGCAAAGCGTTGTCAAGCGCTGTTGGCCGTCGACTAGCTCAAGTTCGTTGAGAGACGGGCTGTGCGGACCGATCAGGCACACGATGCTTCCAAGCAAGTGCGTATCCGTGCCTTCGATCAGGTGAATGTCGTCGAGCAATTCCCAGACTTGTTGTTTTCTCCAGGAATAACGCCTCTGGTACGAGGGAATAATGAACTGCTCGTTCGTGGATCCCAAGAGCTGTACCAGCGTCAGGGCGATGGGTTTTATCAACATGGCGTTATCCAAAATGAAAATTAAACTCAGAATTGCAGGTGTAGTCGCCAAATAAAGAACAATTCGTTTAGAGTGGAGCCATGGCGCATGAAGCGACCGAATTTTCCTTTCTCAATCGCGAAGCGTTTTCAGGGTCACGACAGTAGATCGCTGCCCCGGGGCTAAGGCCGTGGGCACATCTATGCAGACATCGAGTTAGGTGCAGAAAGTACCGACTTTTCCGTACATGATCTGGGTGGCCCGACTGTTTTCACGAATGACGCTGACCGATGTACCAAGCCGAGCGGAAGTAGCCCCCTTGCTTCACACACGCTCGCGGCGCTTGGAATCCAGGGCTCCTCGGATTGCGTCGCAAGCGTAATTCACCCGTTGTGCCGGCGCTGGCGCGGGAAAGCCGGACAGTCAATGATAGTTAGTTGCCCCCGGTGCAAACTAATTGCCCGCCACGCAAACCAAGAGCGCAGCACCTCCGGCAACTCTCTCCTATACTCGCAATGGCTGCAAATCAGCGGTCGCGAAACAAGGAGAAGATGCAATGAACGAAGTGCTTAGGACCTCCGTTGAGCAAGGTTTTCATGGATCGAAACGGGCTATGCGTCCGCGAAAGTCACCCGTTGTGTTCATCAATACAACGCAGGACGAAGCGGAGCAATTTCAGGAGATCGTCGCCATTGATGACATCGACTACCTTACTCAAGCGATTTCGCTGACTGCGCTGTTTAACGGAGCTATCGACAATACAAGCGGACGGTTCATCCCCGGAAAAGCGCGAGAGCTAATCGCTAACTACAACGAAAGCCTCGATGTCAAAAGCCAACCTTACAAGATCGGCATCTTTAATACCCACCAGACAACGCTCAATCAGCAGCACAGCGCTGTGTCTGCAATGATCAACCAGATTCTCGAGACGTTAAAGAAAGTAATGGGGGTTGCCCTAGGAGCGAGTTCGGTTGCCCAGATGACTGCCGCGATAACGGACGCCTTCACTAACCTCGACGAACAGTCGGGCGACGCGTGGATCTTCTGGGAAAAAAAGACTAGCCACAAGACCACCTATAGCTATGCGATCCTCTTCGCTTTCCAGGACAGTTCGACCGGAAAGCTGATGTTTGCTCTTCCCATGTCACTTGAAATTGAGGTGGACGTTAGCTACGAGCGCGTCCTGTTCATAACTGTCGAAGACAAGGAAACTTACTCAGTCAAGCTCGACACCATGAAAGTTGGGCAACTGCTCTTTCCTAAGTCACCTGGGGCAAATGCGCTCCAAACAGCTCGTCGAATTGGCACACGCTCCGGCAGCGCTGATTGGCTTACTGCGCCAACTCCAGTGACAAATATCATTGTGACAAATTGGTCAAAAACTACGACATTCGCTACTGCCGCCACGGGCTTTTATACGGAAAATCATCCACTTGTGCAGCTCACGGCAGTTGCGCCTAACGTCTTCAGTCCGCTGTATGACGAAAAGCAATACCTGGTCACCTTCAACCTAAACGGCGTGCAGCAAACACGGGGCCTCATGTTGAATTGCGTCATGCCTGACGGAGAATTGTGGTTCGTCTCGATTTAAATTGGACTTATTAACGATCCGGGCCGAACTCGGCCCGGATTGCCTCCGTTACCGTGATGAGGGCGGCTACAATAGGTTCCGGAATGCCATCAGCAGATCCGGAGAACAGGGTAAGTTTGTCCAGATCCTTAGATACTCGATGGGCATCCATTGTGCCTCGGCCCAGAACGAGCCAATCGAGGGAGATATCAAGAGCTTGGCAAATTCTGACGGCATTCTGAAGCGTCAATTTTTGTCCCCGCTTCCACCGGCTGACTACGGAGTCATTGACGCCGATTTGGGCCGCAAAAGCCATTTGCTTCTTAACACCCTTGGCTTCTAACGCGACCTTCAGACGATCCCCCGTGGACAACATTGAAGCTCGTGGTCTCCACGGTAGGTTGCTGCTTTCCAGTCCGGAGGGGATGGATCAAACTCGCCTAAGGCAAAAATATGTCATCGCCTGCGGCCTAGTTTACAGCTTGATTTTTGGTGTGCTCGATTCACTAGGCGTAGTTGTAGGTGATGAAACAACCTTTTCGGGTATATATGCTTAACGAGATTTAACGTTGCCGTCCTACACGCGAAAAACTCAAAACAGCGGAATTATGTAGCAAATGCCATAAAGCGGGCGGCCGAGCAATTCAACTAAAAGGAGTGATGTCCGCCGGTTGGTTTAGTCTTCTCACCTTGACATCTGCTCGTGCTTACACTCTCACTTCATTCATGTTTAACATTCTGCGGAGCTTCTAACTGACAATGTGCGAAATTCAAATTAACATTCTGCGGCTTCTCTGACTAACATTTTGCGGAACTTCTATCTTACATTCCGCGACACTCCTAACTAACATTTTGCGGATGGTCCCTTGACGGTCACCTTGCGCCTAACGTACTAAAATAAGTGACTTTTTAGTTCTGGAGCGAGCTATAATGACAGAGAAGCTATATGACCGACACTTGAAGTCCGAGATTGACGATGCACTGCAAAGTGCGCGAGTGGTCAACCTAATAGGGCCACGGCAGACCGGGAAGACGACTTTGGTTCGGGACATGCTAAACAAAGGTTATTTTGTATCACTCGATGATGAGAGCATGCTGGCAGCGGTCGAGGCCGATCCTCAAGGGCAACTTCAATCTATGGTATCTTTGGCACGGGGAGAACCAATAATCATTGACGAGGTCCAGCGATCCAAACGTGTTGTACTCACGATAAAGCGGATTGTTGATGAGAACCGGAAGATGGGCCAGTTCGTACTCACAGGATCGTCGAACATATTTGTTTCCGCTGATGTCACAGATTCTCTTACAGGACGCGTTCAGACGCTGAAAATGCTCCCACTGAGTTCAGCTGAAATCGCTGGAGTGGAACCATGTCGTTTGCTCCAATGGGCCAAGGAAGGCGCGGAAATGGCATCGCTGCCGACTTGCCAGCCGACATCACGAGCGGAATACGTCGACCGCATCATCCGTGGGGGATATCCAGAGATACGACCGCTTCCTGAGCGCTCCCGTCAGCGTCGATACAGAGAGTACATAGACGCTATCGTGGATAGGGACGTTGCGGATGTGATGAAAATCCGGAGAACCGACGCCATGCGGAGGTTAGTAGATCAATTGGCGGTTCGGACTGGCCATGAATTGAACATTAACGGCGTTGGGGACAAGATCGACCTGATAAGGCAGACGACCGGACAATATGTAGATATTCTTGAACGATTGTCGCTGGTTATAAGACTGCCAGCGTGGGCATCGGGGGAAGCAGGACGAGACATCAGGCATCCGAAATCTCATGTCGTTGATACCGGAATAGCTACTGCTCTAAGAGGTTTGACGGCCACAGACTTCGATCCTGGAAAGGATCAAACGCCGCTCGGCTATCTAGTAGAAACCTATGTCTTCAACGAACTACTTAAATGTCTTCCCCTGCAACAAGATGAGTGGCGGCTATTCCATTGGCGGGACCGTGACGGGGCGGAAGTGGACATAATAGCAGAGAACGGCGACCTTTTGGTTGGCTTCGAAATGAAGGCTTCATCTACAATTTCGGCGAGCGACTTCAAGAACTTCCATACGTTCAAAACCGGCCCGGCCAAAAAGTGGAATTTTGTGGGCTTGGTCATCTATCTTGGCGACAAGGTCCTGACATTTGGCGACAGGCACTTTGCAATACCGTTGTCGATGTTCTCGTCTTACGGCCGACCGACCGAGAAGATGGCCTCGGGCCAACTCCATGATGCGTAAGGGCATAAGAAACAGCTACAGAGGTTTGGAAGGCCCGCCATTAGACGAAAGCCAAACCACTAGCTGGTCTGAAATCCTGTCGCATTTGCTACATAGTTCCGCAAAACAGCGCGGACCGCTGGTGACAGGCGTCGGAGTGCTTTCTTTGGGGCGCTAGGGATGCCGGTCATGTGCCTGGTCAAGGATTCGCTTGAAATTTTCGAAAAGGAGGGTTTGCACTGCATTCCTATCGCGGCGGAGCGCAGCCGCGAGATTTCCACGCAAATGCTGACGTCATTTGGGCCGACTTGGCCGTCCATCGTCACCGTGAAGGGGCCATCTGAATGATAATCTCAACCTAAGATGCCCGTCAGGCTAGATTGGCAGGTTGCCTGTCAACTAGACATAAACGATCTTGCCACGTTCAATTTTGAACGGCGTTTGCTCGGTCCGACTACGTGAAGGGGTGATAGGTTGATAACGAAGATGAGATAAGTTTGCTCGATCGAGAGCAATTAAAGCGTTGGTCGGTGATAGTGCCAGTAATCTTTGTGAGTGTAATATATAATGATTGAAAAAATCGGTCACATCAAAAATCCACTGACCGTTATTGCCGCATTCGCCGGCTTCGCTGAAGTTAGTGGAACCGTGATACTGCCGTTCCTTGAGAAAGATATCCAGTATACATACGTCTGGTTTCTGATGCTATTTCCAACGGCTTTGGTTGGCATCTTTTTTACCACGCTGGCACTCAACCATGTCGTGCTATACGCTCCCTCAGACTACAGTGATCCGAATTCGTTTGAGCGCTTGTTCGAGCAAAGTAAGCCTAGCGTCCGCCTCGAAAAGATTAACATCGAAGCGACGGAATCTGAAGCAACGACCGAGCAGAGTCTGGAGGATGCCGCCGCTCAGGACGGGCCAACATTTGTCGGCGCGGACGAACCTGGTAAGCCGTTGTTGGCGAGTTCCCCTGCACTTCTCGCCGAAGAACTTCTTATAGCCAGGTACTCGAAAGACCGCGGAATTTCGCTGGCGCGAGGAGTTTCCCCAGCCAAGCTTCCCAATATCGGCTTCGATGGCGTTGCGATTACTTCTGACTCGGTAGTCATCGTTGAGACGAAGTTTTATCGAAAGTCGGGACCGAGTTTGGCGACCGCAAAACGGGAGATGGGCAAGGTTGCCGCTTTCGTCAGTTCTCTGGCTAATCAGTCTCGCTCAGTAACCATGGTGTGGGCGATAGCACTGGATTACCCGGTGAATGATCCTAGGGTGCATCAAATCAAACGCACTCTAAAGAGAGCCTCGCTCGAGTTTCCTTTCAAAGTAGAGGTTGTGTTCTACGAGTTCAATGAGCTTGTGGGATCGGCTACGCGGATGGACGGATGAATAATCCGGCTGGCCAAACCACGCTGCGCCTTTCCGCCGATTACTCGCACCGTGCCATTTGGCGTCGAGACTGTATTAGCCCCGGATAAAACGTTGGGGGGCAGGTCACCCGCTTCAATACATTGTAGGATTCACCAACTATCGCGACGGCGCTTTTGGCATTAGTCGTTCGTGCATCAGGAAGCAGGAGTGTTCCCCATGCACATACTTTATGGCTTTCAGCTTGCGCCCGGCAGCGACGCCTCGCTTTCGTTCACCTCGACCTTAGAGGAGTGCAAGGCCGCGGCGAAGGAACTGCGTGATGAAAAAAGAGCGCTGCCAGAGGAGGACCATATAGAAGCGGCGATGGCACTATACGAATGCCGTTTTCGGTCCGACACATCCGCCCTGTTGGATATGCTCAATAACCCAGATGCGGATTATAAGCTGACAATGATAAGCAAGAAGCTTGTTGCCGTTGTAGTCGATTGACTAGCGAACATTGACCTCGCGCTTGAGATCATGTGTTTCGCCCGGCTATGATTGGTGAGGAGCGAAGTCAAATCAATGGCCGAACGTTTTCCAAAACAGTAACGCTCTGGCCGCCGCTGCTCGATCGTCAAGTGGCAGCTCCCGCAACTGAGGCAAATGCCCCTCGAATAGCTCTGGTCCGCGGTCGAAGCTGTCAATATGCGCGACTGGGACGATCCACAAATCGGTGCACGGGCTTGTGTACTTCAGCGGTCTGACCAACCCCTCGGACGCCCACTGTCGATAGGTAGATAAGGCTTTCGGCCACCGACGGAGTATGGAATCCATTTCAACGCGGATAGTACCCTCACTGATCACTGGTCCAAGGACTGCCTCTATGCCGCCGCCGATGCAGTTCGTTAAAACAAGCCTCCTGTCTGTCTGAAGGAGGTCGTGGGCTTCAAGCGAGCGGCCAACGTTACTGCCGACTAGCTTCTCGGCTGCGACCGCCTCTAATCCGCGGCACTTGGGCCTCCTCGAGCGGGATTTTCGCGTGTCATCTATAGTTTGCATAGGTTTTCCTTTTTTGTTTCGTAGGGCGACTCCCTAGTGTTAGGTGGGCACTTGCAAGCAACAACAGCCGGGAAAGTTCGATACTTGCAGGGTGTAAGTCGCGATAGCCGACCGTCCGTTGCGTCCTGTGGGATCGGTCGGCTATCGCAGTTGATTAGATCCTTTGGACTATAGCGACGCTGGTCGTTCTAGCATCCTAAGCACCTTTAAGTTCCTTTCCCCTAATCCATCGCTCGCGTGTTAGATGACGGCAGTTGCTCTCACACGCGCTCCGACTCATCGATATAGCGTCCCGTATAGGGTCGAACAGGAGCGCGGGCCCCGGCAAACCGGGTGGTGACCACGACCAATTTAGCACCCTCCAGCAGGCATTCTCTGCAATACAACGTCCCGACCTTCAAGCCTCGCTCGCGTTGCAACCTTGATGGAGGGCGGTGAGGTCTGGAGGACTCCGCCCTCCATCATTTGTTAGAAGCGCTGCGAGACCGCGACTTTGAAGTATCTTCCTGCCTCAGAATATAGATCTGTCAGCGTGGTGACATTTTTGACTTCGAGCGCATCAAAGTAGGTCTTGTCGAAGATGTTATAGACCCCACCTTGAACGGTCATCCCCGAAAGCTGCTCGGGCTGCCACCAGGCAGTCAGATTGATAACTCCATATCCAGGCGGCTTGGAGCTCGCTTGCGATTTTTCCGAAACGGCGGCGGAAGCGACCATTGTTAGGTCGGTGCCCCACGTCTCTTTTTCGTAGCCGACACCGACTATGGCCTTCAGAGGCGCGACGGAGGCGAGGAGCGAGTCGTCATCGAGGTCCATTCCTCTCGCATAGTAGAGCGCGCCGTGAAGTTGCATGCCATTTGCGAATTTTTGGTGGCCCTCGAGCTGGACACCGGAGATCCGAACATTTTCCTTGTTTTCGTAAGTCTGCACGCCCAGTAAATAGGACGGATCGATGGTTCTATCTAAGCCGGTGCTATCGATGAAATTTCGATATCGTGTGCTATAGGCGCTAATCCGTGCACCCTGATCTTCATCGCCAAAATTTGCTCCGACCTCGAAGCCCCAGCTACTCTCCGGTTTGAGCTCGGGATTCCCGATCGACCGATAGTAGGGGTGGTTATCGTAGTCCACATAGAGCTGATAGGTGCTGGGAGCTTTGAACGCGGTCACGAACTGCGCGTAAAGCTCTGAGTCAGGTGATGGCGTCCAACTTGCACGCACCTTCGGCGATAAATGCGTTCCGGATTGCCCATCGGGCAGATCCTTAGCGAAGCCGGCCGTTTCCTGCGGGTCCTGCTTGTACCAATCGAACCGAACACCAGGTGTCAGCGAAAACTGGCTATCACCGAGGCTGATCTTGTCATCGGCGTAAAGTCCGAACTTGTACGAATTCACATCAGGAGCGTAGTTCTGATTTGTATGGTAAAAGGCGCAACCCGCTGAGGGACTTGTGGCGCAGTTGTCGATGCCAAAAAGATAGTAATCTGTTTGCGAAAACTGAAAGTCCGTACCGAAGGTAAGTTCGTGGTTGAGAGCTCCAGTTTCAAACGCGGAGTTAGCATATCCCTTAAAGCCAAGGTCGCGCTCCCCGCTCTGCATGACGCGGTCGTATTCACCAAGAGGAGCAGTCTTTCGAACTCCTAGCGTCCCTTCATCACGGGCGCTACGCTGCCAGTATAGAGTTGCAAAAGCGCTGTCTACGAGACTGTCAGATGATTCTGCTTCGTATTCATAGTCCAACGAAACACGGTCACGGGTCATCTCGACTATGGAATTGTAAGAGCTGTAACCGGTCGCTGTCCTGTATCCTGAATACGAGCGGAAATCTTTGTTCGAATCGTGGCTGTAATGTTCGGCGGTGACCCCTATCGTGTGGCCACCTTCCAATCCCTGACGTAGTTTGAATAAGTAGTTGCGTTGATAATAGCGCAACGGATCTGCGATCGTCCTCGCAACGCCGGTTCCGGCGACGTCGCCGCCGGTCTTCGTTTCATGCCCTCGTTTGTAGGATGACTGGAAGAGAATAGAAGTGTCTCGGATTTCGGCGGCCACAGCCCCTGCAGCCGTGAGGGAACGATCCGATCCCGCGTATCCGAATTTTATCTGTCCACCGTAGCTATTCCCATCGGTGATTAGATCCTCTGGTTCAAGCGTATTCAGTACCAATGCACCGCCCAATGCCCCAGAGCCAGCGCGGCTTGAGTCTGCGCTGTGTAGGACATCAACTGAAGCCAGGGAATTGAAGTCGTACGTATCGGCTCCGCCACCGAACCGGTAAACGTCGTCAAAGAAGTATGGGATCGGGATCCCGTCTGTTAAAGTTAGAACACGATCCTGTTCCAACCCTCGGATATTAACGCTCTTCGACGCCTCGTTATATGTAACGCTGGGATCAACGGTGTTTCCAAAATCTTTCAGTTCATCGACCTGTTTCTTCTCGAGGGTAGCCCTTGTAGTAACCGTGGTGGCAGGGGAGTCTGAAACGGAGCCTTCCTGTACGAGCCGCTTCCCCTTTACCACAATCTTTTGCAGGGTCGTCTCCTGACTAGTGGCGGCGGAAGCAGTTGAGTTAGTCGTACGTTGTTGTGCTTGGGAGTGCTTTGGGAGGCAAACGGCGGCAAACGCGGCGCACGCCAAAAGAACCGTACGAAAACGACGGTCAATCATCGATATATCCTTTCGAAAAATCTCGAGCTTGGCTGGCTCGCCGACGCGCGTTCCGATTGGCTGGCTAGCTCTTTTGAAACAGAAGCCCGTCCGTTTCATTAGCACGACTAAAAAACATGACAAAAGTTGTCAATATATAATTGCAGCGCGCCGCCAATCGAGTCCTCTACACTGGGGCAGGGACCAAAATCAAAGGTGGTCGGTCTGAGACAATCGCCAACGTGATCGCACGATGGCGGTAACTCAAGGATCATTGAATCGGAATTTACATGCCCAACGGGTTTCGGCCGGGAGTGCAGCTCAAGGGCTTGAATTGATTGGGAGTTAATGCCATCTCATGAGAGTAATCCAGAGGGCCCCCATGGCAAAGCGCGATGCCATTCCCGTTCCAACGAAACTCCGTTTGTTCGCAGACGCGGCGGGCCACTGTCAGCGCTGCTTGGGCAAGCTTTTCCCTGACGAGATGGGTGGCCTGAAGCATATCGCTGAGATGGCGCACGTCATACCCCACGGGGATACCGGCCCTCGTTATGAAGCGCGACCAGACGGCGACTTTGAAGTCGACTCGTTCGAGAACCTGATTTTGCTGTGCCCGACATGCCATACCATCGTCGACAAGCATCCTGAAGCTTATCCTCGCGATACATTGCTCGGTTGGAAGCGAGACCATTTCGGTGCATTGGCACGCAAGCAAGGCATCATTACCTACGAAAACCGCCGCGACGTTCGCGACGCCGTTGCCGTAGGTTTGGCACAGAATAAAGCGATCTGGGAAAAGTTTGCGCCTTCCGAAGGATCAGAGTTTGAATATGATCCCGAGTCGACGACTGCCATAACATGGACTGATCGTATGCGGAGCGTCATTTTGCCCAATCATTATCGGATTCAGGCAATCATTGAAGCAAATCTGCGTCACGCGTCCGACGATGAAGGGAAGACGTTTGCCGAATATCGAGAGCATGTCCGAGGGCTGACAGCACGCCACGTTTGTGGCGAAGCTGGGGGTACTATAAGATTCCCGGAAGCGATGGAGACCATTTTCGCATGAGTTGGCAGGTGAATTACGCCCTGGACTTTCTTCCGAAGGCCTACGCAGGCATCACAGCTGAACCCCTGGGCGGGGACATCATTAAGTTAACGGTGATGCATCAGCCCGACGTTGTCGCTGCCATTTCCGGGGCGAGGGAAATTGACGCCACAATAGCCGAACTCTATTTACAACAGAGCCCGCAGATCGATTTCCTGTGTGGTTACCGCAAAGAGTGCGTTTGGCATGGTGCATCGATCCAATTCCTCGAAGAGCGCGGAATTGGATGGGGAACCCCCGGTACCCTTGCTACTGCTTCGCAGGCGGGCAAGGCTAGGGGGGCCCCACACAAGGATTTCAGGTTTTCACACAGACTACTGTTGCAAACCAAGAGCGTCGTAAAAGGCATCCAGCGGCACTATGACCGGTTATACGACATCACCGTGAAAAGTGGTCGGACGTTGAGGGTAGGCTTGCTGTTGGAGTATGAGCCAATTGCCGACTCGGTGCGCTCTTTTTGGGATCGGTTCGGCGCGGTGGATGTATTTTGGAACATCAATCCTAACGGCAGCCCAACTTTGGAGGCGATCAGCGCAGCAAAAGATCTTGGGTGTGAGGTACTGAAGTGGGACGATTTCAAGGAGTATATGGGGAAAGCTTGATGACAGCGTCTGAGGTGGCTTCCCTCATTCTCTCATCTTGTCCATCTATGACCAGATTCGAACCCTACATGTTCGGTTCGTCTCTGCGGGGCGTCGGCGCAGATATCGACATTCTGGTCGTCGGGCCGCCGGGTGAGCCCTTGGTGCGGCTGAAAGCCGAACTGGCGAACGCGGGCGAGGAGCTTCCTCTTCATGTCCTCTACATGTTGCCGTCCGAGGCGGTGGAAACAGGCTTTGTCGAAAATGAGCGGTGCGTTGCTCTGCTGGAACTCGCGGGGCATCGATAGACTAGAGAATCATTTGGAAACATCGGGTAGAGATCATGCCAGGCCAAACTGTGGTATTGATCGACGCTGGCACCAAAACGGAGTTCGCGTGTCATCGCATCCACTGAGCCTGGTTCAGCGGCCAATCTTCGGGATTGACTTGGCCACTGGGCCCAGGATGAAGACGACTGGAGCGAGGCTGATCACCAGCGATCCTCATCGATTGTGAAGGCTCTAGCTAGGAGTAGGTGGCAAACTCGGCTAACGCCGCTTGCACCCGGCGTTGGGTTGCATTTGGATGCAAGGTACGCGTATCTAAATGCAAACACGGTACAGCGGTGGGTGCAAGTGACCGAAGACGACGAAAAAAACGGGCAGCCAGAGGCATCAAACGAAATTTCGCAGTTGGAGAGTCCCTCCGTCGATGTGTCACGAAAGCCGACAAGCTTGATCCGCCCCCTCGAAGCCAGACAAATCAAGCAAGCCCGATCTGACCTCGCCACTCTTGCTGCAGCAACAGGTGGCTTAGAAAAGCTGAAAGAACAGGCAATCGACGCGCAGAGGCTGGCAATGGGCTTGTCCGCCGGGTTCAATTTACAGAACTCAGCGACACTTGCTCTAGGCAAACGGATACAGGAGATGACCGCGTTCTCGAAACTTGCCGAGGGCAGTTTTCCAAGAATGATGGATATTCAGACAAGGTTTCCGGGCTTTACAGAGATAAAAACCGCAGAGGTCTTAACTCGGAGCTTTAAGTCCGCTTTCGCGCTTACTTCCCTTGAGAAAATGACAGAAACGATGCGCGACTTGAACGAGCGCGTCGCATCAGTTGGAAAAATCTCCGGCATAGATAGCGTAGGAAATCTCTCGAAGGAGCTGGCCGACAAGATGGCTCCCATGAAAACTTTCATGGAAGACCTTCAAAGACACCAATCGTTAGCATTCGGGCCTACAAGCTCATACGGCAAAATTCTTGCACGTGTATCGTCGATGCAGGACGATATGAGAGCGCTCGCGGCCCCGTCCATGGCCGCCGCCTTATCCGCGTCATTACTCATCTCCCCGCCACCAAACCTCGACCGTTCTTTGGCCGAGATCACCGCTGTAGCTAGCCGAGCGTTGCGGTTGGTTCCAGATCGAGAGCTTTGGCAACAGGCCGGCGAGGAATCCCTGCTATTGCGTGGCGTGGGATTGCTCGATGAGATGGAGTCTCGTCCAGCACAATCCGTAAACGACTTCGATCAGCAGGTGAACAGGCTGGTTGAAGCCATTGAAAGTGCAGTAGCGAACGCAACGACTCCGTCGCAGAAGGTTTCGCTCCTGCAGGTTATTTTTTTCCTAGTTCCGATAGTTATATCGATCCTGACCATGGTTCAGGCGGAAACGCATCACATAGAAGACATGGCGAAGCCCGATGGCACGACGGCGATCGTCGAACAATTGAACAGAAATGGCGAAAAGCTCGACAAACTCGACCAGATTGCGGCCTCTCTTAAAGAGGCAACGAAACAGGTTTCGAAGGCAGTCGCTGTCAGAACTGCCAATATAAGAGCAGCCCCGGATAAGACTGCCCAATTGCTTGGAAAGTTGCAGCAAGGCAATATCGTTGTCGTGTCTGGCACCGTCGAAAACTGGATTCTGGTCGAATTTTCTGACCCTGTGACAGGTCAAGCGGTCACAGGTTGGGTGTACGCAAAGCTGATGAAGCGTTTTCAATAGCGGATCGGTCTCCCAGCATAGTTACCTGGTCGCGGCTTTGAAGACTGGTAACTCGGACAAGCTTTTTCCGACGATGTCCGCAAGATTGCGGAGGTTTCCTACAATGGGATCGCCAAAGGCTTCCAAAGTCCAGATCAATGACCGTCGGTGTTCCTCGACCGCGGGGCGGGATAGCTTATCTTCAAGCGTTGAAGCTGCGATGAGCCTGAATGTTTTCCTTACCTGACCTGGCTCGCGATACATACCCAGGCCATGACAGTAGAGATATTTGTCAATGATCCTATAGCCCAAGAAGGGGTGAAAACCAGCCAGCTCGGCCGCGCCGCACACTTCCTTCGATCTAGCCTCCCAGGATGGCGCGAGCTTTTGGTAGAATGCCGACATTTGGGCCAACCCTGATCCGTCCTGGCCAATCACAGCTGCCCCGACGTATTTATCGAAGATTGTCCAACCTTCTGGGTGCATGAACCAAGACAACTTCGACAGAGCGGACGCCAACTGACGTTCGGAATTGTTTCCATCCTTCCGTTTCAAGAGCATTGGCGTCTTCTTTGACAGAGCGGCCAAAGCCTGCGCTCGTGTGAGCAAAATTCTTGGAACTAAGCTCCGGCGGCGGGGACTTCATAAAAAGATCGACGACCTCAATTGCCAACCAGGAACACTCAGGCGAAGCCCTCATGCTGCCATCGTTTGCCGCGAACAACGTGGGGCCGACGTCCGGCCCGATTCGAAAAACCTAAGGACTTTCCCGATGCTGAAAACCACCCTTACCGCAGCCGTTGGCCTGCTTTCCTTCGCGCCGCTGGCCAATGCCTCAAGCGATGCAGCTTGGAATGCCCTCTTCGCGAAGGCGAACGGAACCTGCATCGGCCAGTCTCGCATGGTGTCCCCCGAAGCCACCGCGCCAGTCGTCTTCGATGACGTCACCGGGAAGATCGCAGTGCTGCTCCGCGAAAAGAGCCCTAAGACGAAGAAGATGGTCAATGTGGTTTGTCTCTACGACAAGAAGTCTGGCAAAGCTTCGATCGCCGAATACCGGTGGCTGGGGCAGTAGTCGCCGATCTACTGGCCCCGGAACAAAGCCGCACACGTCAATACCGGGATGTCCATTACGGGGTCGTCCCAGAGGGAGGTGCCGACGGTGGAGGAATTCCACCAAACATCAAGCACTTCGACTCAACCATCCGCAGGCAGTCGCCGTCATTAAGGCAAAGGGTCCGTTCCCGACCGCAACCGGCGAACTCGGCTCTGACGAAAAGCGCGACATCACGTGTCTGGACTACGTCATGTATCCCTGGAAGAAGGGTGAGGACGGCAAGTACAACTGCTTCCAGAATAAGTAGCTGAACGCTGTTCGAACGCGCGGTAGTGCGTCAGTAACCATTAGCCCGGCAAAAATTCGCCGGGCTTTGGAAGACCGCCGGCCGCGTGGAAGGGCCGGCGACATCGCGCTTTGTCTGGACTCCGCATTATGACTCGTGAGGTCCATTCGGAGGAAAATATAATTCACATGTCGATCGACTGGATTTCTTCGTTGCTGGACCGTTCGGACGCGCGGGGCAGCAATCTCTTCAGTCAGCGCCCGATTGCGGACGGCGGCGATCTGAGCTTGCGCCTTGCCGTCGCGACCTCTTCACCGGCAAATTGCAAGCGTTTGCGGCAATCAGGTTGGCGCGAATGAGCGGGGGTTCCGCTCGTTCTGATAGCAAGCCCGCCAAGCGCTATGGGCGCTCTTCCTGCGAGAACAGGGTTTGTAGTGCGCGGATCCTGGCATCGATCGTACGGGCACCTTAAAGCGGGTGCATCTAGGCCACATTGCCCGACGTCAGGTCTCCCTCACGGTTACGGAGAACTTGAGAGTTGCGCACATGCACAATGCGCCTGGAAATCGTATCCACTGGAATGTTTCCGACATATTCGACTTGTTTCATCGTCTCCGCGAACGCAAAAACCACCATGCTGGGCTTCTCTCTGGTAGCGAGCAGCAGATATGGTCACGCACTGGTCATCGGCGGTGCGGTCCGAAGGGCGGAGCGATCATCCATGACGCTGTACCTTTCCTGGCTGTCGTCGCTACTCGCTCACCTCTCGGTGTTGGAGAAAGGCAAGCGATACTAAGCGGTATCGGCCAGACGACGCGGCCTTTTCGTGTGTGAACCAAGTGGACGAGTGTTCCCCCTTTTCCAACGCAACTCATTGACAACGGCCGATCGGCTAAGATATTTATCGACTGATAAAATAATTGATTACCTTCCCATGACGGCGCTCACAGGACAGTGACGAGACGACGTTCATGCAATTCACAGAATGCAATTGAAAGCTGACGGTGTCGGATCAGCCGACGCAGGAGGACAAATGGCCAGAACCAAACTTTTTTCACCGCTAACACTAGGGTCGCTCGAGCTGCAAAACCGTATTGTCGTCGCACCAATGTGCCAGTACTCGGCCGTGGATGGAGAGATGAACGACTGGCACCTCATGCACTTGGGCAATCTTGCACTTTCCGGGGCTGCAGTGGTGACAATCGAAGCCACTGCCGTATCTCCCGAAGGTCGCATCTCATACGGCGATGTCGGCCTTTACTCAGATGACGCGCAGCGAGCGATGGATCGGGTTTTGTCCGGAATTCGCAGGTGGTCGGAAACGCCGATTGCCATACAGCTAGGACATGCTGGGCGGAAGGCTTCCTCCGAGGTCCCATGGAAAGGAGGGGAGCAAATTGCCGAGGATCAAGAAGGTGGATGGCAGACTGTGGCTCCCAGTCCGGTACCGCTTCGAGCTCAGTACGCCCTTCCGCGAGAACTCGACCGATCGGATCTTTTGGGCATACGCGCGGCGTTCGGTGATTCCGCCAAGCGTGCGGCTGCTCTTGGCCTTGACGCTATACAGATTCACGGCGCTCACGGCTATCTGCTACATCAGTTTCTGTCGCCACTTTCAAATCACCGCAGTGACGCGTACGGCGGCTCCCTGGAAAACCGGATGCGATTTCCTTTGGAGGTATTTGAAACGGTACGCGAAGCATTTCCGGCTAATCGTCCAGTCACAATGCGGATCTCGGCGACTGATTGGGCAGCAGGTGGCTGGGATGTCGAACAATCGATCGCGTTCAGTAAGGCACTCGAAGCGCGCGGATGCTCAGCTATCCACGTTTCCACGGGTGGGCTAGTTGATCATCAGCAGATTGCAATAGGACCGAGTTACCAGGTCCCCTTCGCACGCGCTATCAAATCGGAAATAGACATACCTGTAGTAGCTGTAGGGCTCATCACGGAATTCGAGCAGGCGGAGGCAATACTGAGCACGGGCGATGCCGACCTCATCGCGCTCGCTCGTGCAATCCTTTACGATCCCCGCTGGCCGTGGCACGCGGCCGCGCATTTTGGCGAGAAAATCCGTGCTCCGGGCCAATATCTGCGATCCCAGCCCCGGCAGTATCGCGATCTGTTCGAGCCCGTTGCGTAGACTGTTGCCGAGCGGGCAACGTGATCCGAGCTACGGACTCCCGCAGAACGTTTTCGGCCTACATGCTTGAATTCCTGACTTGTCAGTTTCGTCGCAGGGGCGAAAGCTCTGGAGCTCGGCTACAGTTGTTATCGACGCGACAAGGTTTTCGCCCTCCCCAAAAAGCGAGCGTATCATCAACAGGGCATCTTCGCCGTGCGGCCTATCCTGCCCTATCGCCGGCGGATAATCTCAATTCGGCCTCGCCGCATCACTCGAGACCTCGGCCGGGTTTAGTCACTAGTCTTGATCAAACAATGCGCAGTTCATCCTGTCTTCGTTGATTGCAGGCTTGATGGTGGGCGTAGGTGCTTGTGGTGGCTGTCGCTATCGTGCCGACGCCGGTAAGCGCTAACACCAATGCGTCAGGTCGCTCTATGCATTTCGGCCTGGCTAAATCGTACAGCCAAAAATGAAGGGGATTTCACGTGTCACTGATTGAGCCAGACCCGCGCCAATTGGAAATGACGGTCCTAATGACGCCAGACATGGCAAATTTCAGCGGTAAGGTGCACGGAGGAGCGCTTCTAAATCTCCTTGACCGCGTCGCCTTTGCCTGCGCCTCACGCTATTCAAAGCAGTACGCGGTCACGCTTTCTGTTGATCAAGTCATGTTCAAAGAGTCGATCAACGTTGGTGAACTGGTAACGTTTCGAGCGTCGGTCAATCATACAGGACGAACTTCCATGGAGGTTGGTATACGTGTCGAAGCCGAAAATATCAGAACCGGCCATCGGCGACACACCAATTCCTGTTATTTCACGATGGTGGCGGTCGACGGTGTGGGACTCCCTGTTTCTGTCCCTTCGTTCCAGCCAACCGGCGAGCTTGCCATCAAGCGATACAATGCCGCAGCCCTTCGGAGGACATTGCGCCGTGAATTCGCGGAACGGCTGGAGTCGGTTGCCTCGACCGGCCGTGACACGACCATCCCCTGACCGTTCCAATGCAGGCAAGCACCGTTGACAGGAGTCACCTGAGCTTAATAATTAGCAGTTGATAATTATTATGCGTGATTGAAGCAAGAATTCCACTTGCTTCGAAACGATGCCCGGGAACAAATGCTCCTTGTGCTAAAACAATTCTTTTGCGGCAATGCAACGATGAGCGTCACGGAAGAAGTTTCCATTGTAGCTCTGATGGCGTTTAAGACCTTTCACTGAAAAGACGGTTGTGGCGGGGGCGTGACCGTGCGTGGGGTGGTGGAGTCGTCCGGGCGCGGATGATTTCCGGCCAACGTCCTCACGTATCATTTTTTGCGCGTTGCCTGATATGGCGAGGAGATCGTACAAAGCGGCTAGCGCATTGCCGTACTGCACCGCACGAGCAGGTCGTCGGGGATGAGACTTTTGCTCCCGACGAGCGTGCGAGACCCGGACGCCTGAAGGCGGACCGCCAAACAGGTGTTCGTCTCCAAGCGTGGCCAGGGAACCGGCTACTCCGGCATCGAGAACCCGCTGTTCTACAAGGACAACACCCGCATCTTCTACGGCGACGCCAAGAAATCGGGCGCGCTGCTGCCTATGATAGCTTGAGCGCTTGTGTTGCGGGATCAAGAGGCTTGCTGATGAGCGAAACTTTCGAACTGGCGGTCAACTAACTCCCGGAGTTATTTGGCGGCAGCGATAGAACGCGTTAGGTATCTCGTCGGTCCATTGTTGCTACGGCCAAGCGCCGAGCTTCCGCGGCCGCCAATTGCGGCGACGAGGAATGCGCATTGACGCCGGACCGCTGTCGCGGCAGGATGCAGCTGGCCTGACGCGTAGGCCGGTGTGCCCATCACGCGAAGCCGAGGCAATGCGTATTTTGTGATCAAGACTGACACCGTTCCTTCGGACGGGTCCGGTCGGCAGTGGGCACCCGGTTGGATTCGCTACAACAAGGAATGGATCGTCATGGCCACTGATACTCTCACGACCCTAAAATCCCTCGCCAAGAAACTCGCTCGGTTGCGGTGCCTCCAGCATATTGATGCTTTGGAATTGGTTGCCCGTGAAGTGGGCAAAGCTAACTGGCGCGGACTCGCCGAAGCCTACAAACAGGGCTGGCGGCCTGATCCCAGGCAAATAGAGCAACTGCAAAACTTACTTTCAGTCATTGTGGGCACCTCCGGCGCTGATCAAACCGAAGAGCTAAGCGCGTTCGATGACCGGCTGGTCTTCACACATTGGCTTCCCGTAGGCGTAAAGCCCATGGAAGCCGATGAACTTCATGGCGAACTTGATGGTCATAAATTCTACCTGGTCGGCGACGAGTTCAGCGTTGCCTTTGGTTCGCAAGGTTGGGAGATCCTCCTTGACCAGCCGCCTTCAGCAAAGCCGGAGCTTCGGCGGCTGGAAGGGCGCGTCAAGTCTGTTGCAGTACTTGATCCCGCGTTCATTGAGTGTGCCACCCAACTTCTGACGATCCGTGCACGCAGAATGCACATGGAGGTGGCCTCGGACTGGCCGCGGCGCTCGACTATGCCCGACAAGCAAGGTCGAGCGCGTCACCCCCTCGATCGGGGCTTGGCTGACAAATGGTACTGCTTGCATTGTGACGGCGTACATGATGGCCGCACGATGGCAATGAATCTCTGGCATTGCACAGGCTGCGGAGCAACGCCCATCGACATCTTCCTGGAACCATTCTGGAGCGGGGTAAAGCAACCCGTGTAACGGTAGGTTACATGTGTAAAGAAGGCCGCGTTGCATAGCGGCGCGGCCCTATCCGAAAAATATCCCCTTCTTTGCCTTCAGCGAACGGTTTGGCCAAGTTGCTGCCAGGGGTCTGGCGATTGGGCGGACCGGCGACCGTTCGTCTGAAGGCTCCAAAATGCGGAAGCACGCTTTGTACGACAAGAGGGTAGTTTCCCCCTCCGGTTGTCGCCTTCCCATTAACCCATCATCGCCAAAAAATGACCCATCAGCACGACGCTGGCATTTCGGCTCATGATGACGCCGCCTCCACAATCTTTCATATTCGGCGACATTTCATGACGAGCATACATACAAACCACGGCGCAATGGCTGCCCTCGCGACTCTCCGGTCGATCAGCGGTAGTCTCGACAGAACACAGCAGCAGATTTCTTCCGGTATGCGCGTAGCGACGGCTGCAGATAATGCCGCTTACTGGTCGATTGCCACCACGATGAGGTCCGATAGGGCCGCCATGAGCGCCGTTGCCGATAGCATCGGTCTTGGAAGCGCAATTCTTGATGTCACGTACGCAGGTATGGACAACATCAGGGAAGAGATGACTACCATCCGTAACCTGATTATCACGGCTAAAGCCCTGCCATTGGCCAAAACTGACGGATTTTCCAATTGGACCGACTTCCAGCCCGACGCGGTCTACGACAATACTCAGGTAGCCAAAGTCGATGCCGAAATTTACCAGCACTGGAAGCAGATCAATTCGATTGTCGAGTCTGCGAGCTTCTCTGGCGTCAATCTGCTAAAAAATGAAAAAAGCGAGCCAGTCCTTCCGGGGGCGAAGACAGATTTCACGATTGGCTATGCCAATGGTCAAATCCAGACCCTGTCGTTAAATGCCAAAGACGTTGTAATGGTTAACTACAACCGGACGAACGACAACATGTGGAATCACGTTGGTGCGGAAAACATAGGGTACCTCGATGGTTTCCTTTGGAGTGCCAATATTATCTTTCCTCTGACCTACGTCGATGCGGGAGGGGAAGTGAAGAGGAATGAAAATATCTATACCTTGCGCAATTCTGAGGTCAGGATAGCTTTTGAAAACTTGGACCGCGACTATTATTACGGGCACCTGATCGGCCAAATGGACGAGCGAATCCAAGCTGTTACGGACGGCATGTCCGTTGTCGGAGCGGCTCAGAAGAGGATGGCGCTTCAGGATGCTTTCAATAAAGGTTTGATGGATACCCTAGCGAAAGGGATAGGACGTCTTGTCGATGCCGACATGAATGAGGTATCGATTAGGCTGAAGGCCCTGGAGACGCAGCAACAGTTGTCGGTTCAGGCCCTGAATCTCGCGAACAACGCGCCGCAGACGATCCTGTCTTTATTCCGCTAGGGGCAAGGGCCAGTAGTGTGACCCCGGATTACGATCCGCGGACATTCTGAGCGAGATATCGCCGGATGGTGCGAGGATGAACAGCAAAGCGTTTGGCTAGTTCCCCTGGGACTTCCAATCCCGCGGCCACAATTTCTTTGATTTCAGCGCGTTGCTCCTCGGTAAGAGAAGGACGTCGACCCAAGCGTTGACCCTTTTCCCGGGCAGCCGCGAGCCCAGCGCGAGTGCGCTCTTGGATCAATGACTTCTCGAATTCGGCGAATGCTCCCAAGACGTGCATGATAAGGAGACCTGTCGGCGAAGAGGTATCCAATGCCTCAGTCAACGATGAGAATCGAACGCCACGGACACTCAGCCGATTAATGAGGCTCACCATGTGAACCAGTGACCGCCCAATGCGATCCATCTTCCACACCACGAGCGTATCACCGCGCTTGGCCATGCGGAGTGCAGCAGAAAGGCCGGGACGGTTGCGTTGAGTTCCTGAAACATGATCGTGGAACACCCGTTCGCAACCAGCCGCTTTCAACGCGCTTATTTGAAGATCGAGGTGCTGATCGAGAGTTGACACTCGGGCGTATCCGATTTTCATCTGAATTCCTTGCAAACGTCCGCCGTTGACAAAAACCACCGTATCCGCCGCTCGGCTGCAGGCTGATCATGAAACAAGCGTGGCAAGGAAATTTGCTTTCGACAAAGGTAATGCCTTGCGAATGACAAAAACGGTCGTTTTCGCCGAGAAAGTCATTCTCGTGAGGGAGCGGAAACGGTCAAGCTTTCAAAAGCTGCTCGATGCGTGGATTGTCGATGGAGGAACGACCGCGCAGAGCGTCTTCAACGCGGTAACACAATATCGTCCCGACAATTCCTTGGTATGCGTACTCCGAAATGACTCCGATCTGGAGATAGTCGGCCCCTATAAGGTCAACAGCAACTTCGGATTTCCGGGCAAGGAATTCATGCAACAAGAGCTGATACCGGCCTGTCGAGATGCGCAACGGCAGCAACGGCCTACGGCGGCGAGGCGGTTGCTCGTTGCAGACGGATTACAGATTGCATCGGAATGGCTTCTATTGCCGCACAGGACGCAGCAAACCGCTGGTTGGTGCGTTGGCTATGTCGAGATAGGTTTCCTGCTACCCTTAGCCAATTCCATTCCACCCGTTGATAACGTTGATCGCAACTTGCTACAGATGCTGCTGGAAGGGCATGCCACAAAGGAAATCGCCCATCGAGTGGGAATGTCGCATCGAACGGTCGAACATCGCTTTGAAAAGCTGAAAGCTAGTATGGGCGCCTACAACCTGCCTCATCTTGTTGCGTTATCTATTGCAAGCGAGTTGTCGGGCCTACCGGTTGCTCGGTTAGCACAGGACCTCTGAAAGTAGCCAATGCATCGAAAATCTTCTGGGTGTCCTGTGAACACGCGATCACATCCCAGGAAGTGGTGCGGCAAGAAGGCGGCCATCCGTAGCGAGGCGGTAGCGTCGTAGACAGCGCCGGACCCATACCAGGGTGGCGCGGGTATGAGCCTCCTCCGCGGGCCTGATGATATTGGTTAGCCGAGGTTCCGACACGGAATGGGCCGGTAAACGGGAGGCTCGATTACGATGGTGCTGCGGTACTCTCCCTGACAACGAGATCTGCAGTCAGCGTCCGGGCTTCTGGCGCCTCCTTGCCTTCCATGTGAGCGAGAAGCAGTCTGCAGGCGGCCGCTCCCCACTCCCTGCGTGGCACTCGGATCGTTGTCAAGGCCGGCGCAACTGCACTCGCAAAATTTACATCGTCGAAGCTGACCACTGAGACGTCTGAAGGGACATTGATGCCGCACGAGCGCAATTCCTGGATGGCTCCAAGAGCCATTTCGTCACTATGGATAAAGAGTGCACTAGGTGGCGTATGCAGGCCGAATAGTTTTCTCGCTGCGGCGCGGCCTGATGCAATCGTTAGATCTCCTGGCGCTTGGCACTCTTCGGCGTGTGAGATGCCCGCTTCGAGAAGTGTATCGACGAAGCCAGCGTGCTTTGCCTTACATTCTTCGTATTCCATTGGGCCGACGATCTGGCCGAAACGACGATGGCCAAGAGCGAGTAAGTGAAGCGCGGCTTGTCGGCCCGCGCCATAGTTGTCGATTCCCACTGTCGGGATTTCTACGCCAGCATCGCGGTTGCAAGATACAATGGGGAAACGCCCTGCAGATTCGCCCGCAAACAATTCGAGAACATTTTCAGGAAAGCGGCCGATATGAGCTATGAGGCCATCGCACTTGCCCGATGTCAGCATGCTGAAGTAGTCGGCCTCTCTGAATGCGTCGCTTGCGGTGTCGGCAATGAGCACAAGGTAGTTGGCTAATCGTGCCGCTTCCTCAATACCTTTGAAGAATTCGGAATAGAACGGGTTTGCTATGTTCGGAACAAGGACCATGAGTGTGTGGGTGCGTCCCGTACGGAAATCCACGGCCAAGCGATTGACCTGAAACCCAAGTTCATTGGCGGCGGTCAGCACCTTGGCCCGTGTATCAGGGCGTACGGTAGAGGGGTCCTTCAGCGCTCTTGATACGGAGGCGATCGACATCCCTGCCGCTTTTGCGACATCTCGGATGGTTGATCTTTTTGACGTCAATTCATTTTTCAGCATGCCCCACATTTAAGTCATATCGACCTCGCATGGAAGCAAAAAGAAACCGTTTACAATTGGACTGTAACCGTTTACAGCAATAGTGGAAACGGTTACAGCGGGCGGGTGATCGGGAGGATCCTTGCTGCGCGTGAGCTTAGGAGTGAGCTCAAATCGCGATTCAAGAGCCGATCTAGGTGGCGTCGAACACGATCGACTTCATGGCAATTCCTGAACCGTGAATTCAGCGGGAGGAGGGGAACTTATGAGTAAGCCTGTCATAATTCTGGATCCTAGTTGGCGGCAGCTTTCTGAACTTTTCTCAGACCCAGATCTCCGTCGTCTTCATGATACGTACGATATTGTCTGGGGCAAGGACGAACCCATGCCGCCTGAATTATTCGCTGCGGCGTTGCCAACAGCGAATTTCATCATCTCAGCCGTTCCGCGACTTGATACGTTGGCTCTCGAGAGGGCTGGAAGACTGAGGGCGATTTTTGAGGTCGCGGGAGCATTTCCAGACTCAATCGATTATCATACTTGCTTTGGTCGCGGGATCGACGTCCTTTGTTGCGCGCCCGGCTTCCGTGCCTCTGTCGCTGAAATGGGCCTGACAATGGCGCTCAGTGGCGCGCGCGGTCTTGTCTCCGAGCATGAGGCCTTTCGGGCAGGGGGCGAGCACTGGCTGAGCGACAATACGGCTACCGACTTTACGCTCTATGGGGCAAAGATCGGGTTTCTTGGGTTTGGCTCAATTGCCCGAGAGATCGCAAGGCTTTGTCTGCCATTTCAGCCGGAGTTTCTCGCATACGATCCTTGGGTAAATCATGAGGTCGCATTAGAGTCGGGAGTTCGCCTAGTTAGCTTCGATCAACTGATCCGGTCCGGTCGGCTTCTGTTCGTCACGGCCGCTCCGACTGTCGAAAATAGGGGGATTCTCGGGCGAGACGCAATTGCCGCTCTCCCAGATGGTACGTTGGTCGTCTTGATCAGTCGCGCTCATTTGGTCGACTTTGATGCGCTCTGTCTGGCAGCATCGAGTGGCCGCATACGAGCAGCTATTGATGTGTTCCCAGAAGAGCCACTGCGGCACGACCATGCGGTTAGGCAGAACCCGAACGTCATCCTCTCTCCACATCGCGCTGCGGCCGTTCAGGGAGGGCGCCAGCTAATCGGTCGAATGATCGTCGAGGACTTGGGAAGGATCGTGGCCGGTGGGCAACCGGTAGACCTCCAGCGCGCTACCCCGGATCGAGTCGGCCTGCTCGCTGGGGTGCAATCTTCAAAACGTATCGAGGAAATGGCCGCGAAACGATGACCGGCAAATCACTTGCCGTGGAATTATCCAACAGTTGGGAGGAGTAGATGAGCGTGAGTTATCTAACGAGGAGTGTTGCTGCAGCGACGTTGTTTTGCCTATCCAATCTCTCGGTGCCTGCATTCGCTCGCGCCGAAGAGGTCGTGATCACTTGCACGGGCTGTGAAGATTCTAAGACGGACATCTTCATCGCGGAAGCCCATCGTATGAAGGAGGCGTTCAACGCGGCCTTCAAAGGCAAATACCGCATCGAGGAGGTGCCATTTGCCGGTATCAACGACATGCAGCAGGCCATTCCTTATTTCAAGAGGTCTGCATCCAGTGACAGCTTGCCAGACCTCTTCTGGACAAGCGGCTACGTGATCGCCGATATTGCGAAGAGTGGGCGGGTGGTTGAATGGTCCGAAATCTTGAATTCGGATCCCGTTTGGCGAGAAAGCTTCTATCCCGACGCATTCCTGAGTCTTTCAGACGGCGAAGGTCACAAATGGGGCATTCCGTCGTTCCGTGATGCGATTGGGATGTTTTGGAACAGGGAACTATTCGCTAAAGCGGGTCTGCAAGCTTATCCGGCAACCTGGGAGGAATTACTTACCGCCTGCGCCAAACTGAAGGAAGCAGGGGTCACCCCCATTGCGATGGACGGACAGTGGGTTACCCTTCTTTGGTGGGCGAACCTTATCGGCACGCAGCCCACGGGATCGGAATTCCTCAAGTTTGGTATCCTGAAAGGTGATTTTTCGACCAATCCGGTAGTCATCGAGGGTACAGAAAGGCTCAAGAAGCTTCATACAGACGGCTACGTCAACGCGGATGCCTTTTCGGGTGACTTCTTCTCGGCTGACAATCAATTTGTCACCGGTCGCGCCGCAATGCTGGCTAATGGCCCTTGGGAAATTTCCTCAGGAATTAAGGGCAAGAACGCTGTGTCGGGGCTATACGACAAGGTCGGGTACTCGGCGTTTCCCGGAGACGGCCTTGTGGTGGTGGCGGGCACCGGCTCCTGGGCATCCGGGGCTAGGACGCCGGAGACAGTTGAAGCGGTTACTGCCTTCATGAAATTTATGACCAGCAAGGAGCAGCAGGTCACGAAATACAAGAATGTGGGGGGTGCCTGGGCTCGCAAGCTTGATCTCAGCGATAGCGAATTAGTGCAGGTCCTCGATCCCATTTATCTACCGGTTTTCAAGCAATCCGAAAACGCTGCTCACATATATCCGTATCCCCAGTTTCTGACGCCGGCCAGCTTTCCTGAAGCTTGGACCAACAATTGGCCGGCATATGTTCAAGATCGAATGACAACGACAGCGTTCCTTGAGCGCCTCTCGCAGTCGATTACGCGAAAATAGTTTGGCAGCCGGGCGGCTCGCCGCCCAGCTTCTAGAATCGGAGTTAGTAGCGTGACGATAATTTCGACGGCAAATCACGATAGAGGAACGCGGGCGCGGAGAAACTTTCCAGTCTCACCACCGGGAATGGGACTTGGAATTGCGATCTCGCTAGCGCCAGCTCTCATTCTCTTCTGCGTATTCTATGTTGTCCCATTGGTGACACTAATCGTGACATCTGCGATGTCGTGGAACTTCAGGGAGTTCAGTTGGATCGGCACCGGAAACTTTGTCGAACTAGCGCGGGACATTACCTTCTGGAAAGCGTTTACAAATACACTGCTTTACTGCGCGGGTACCGTTTTCCTTCAGGTGCCCTTTGGTGTGCTCGCGGGTATTCTCATTTCCCAGAAACTGCGCGGTTGGCAATTTTACCGCGCGGCGCTCTTTATCCCAGTGGTCATTTCAGGCCCGGCATTCGCGCTGACCTTTTCCATCTTCTATAATCCCGAGTACGGGCTGTTGAATACTGTCCTTGGTTGGTTCGGCCTGTTCAATCATCGTGACTGGCTCTTCGACTTTGATACCGCCTTGCCTGCGGTGGTCGCCACCTATGTATTTGTGTTCGGTTTTGTAATGATCCTAGTGGCTACCGAGATCGATCAAATTCCGAAAGATCTCTACGAGGCCGCGAGTATCGACGGGGCCACGTGGCTACAGCGCGAGTTGAAGATTACGCTTCCCTTGCTTCGCCATATCATCGGAACATGCCTGCTGCTCACCCTGCTCGGAACCATCAAACTCTTCGATGTAATTTACATCATGACCAAAGGTGGTCCTGCCGACCAAACAACGAGCCTGGGGACATATGGCTACAGTCAGTACGTCGCCGACCGCTGGGGTTACGCCAACGCGATCGGTACAGTGACTGTTATACTGGGCATCATGATTATCGTGAGCGTACGCCGCTTATTCCGTCTCCATCAGAGTGAAATGTGATGACTAATACTGATCTTGGACGCATCGGCAGAATTTTCATTTACTCGGTATTGTCAATCATGACAGTCTTGGCACTTGCACCAGGCGTGTGGGTGATCGTCTCGTCATTCTCCACGCCCCCCGAAATCTATTCGGGGCAGGTCATCCCGAGGAGTATCAACTTCGACGGCTATCGGGATCTTTTGAGTGATGCGAACCTCGTAAACGCACTGGTGAATACGCTGCTCTATTCCGTAGTTGGGACGTTGGGTGCACTGTTCGTTGGGCTACTGGCCGCTTATCCCACTGCAAGGATGGAGTTTCCGGGGCGGGAGGCGATTGTCACGCTGTTTGGATTGACCCTCTCTATACCGATCGTAGGCCTAATAGTGCCTGAATACTACCTGATGTTGAAAGTCGGTCTTTACAATAGTCGCGTTGGTTTGGCGCTCTTTTACGTGGCGCTGTTCTTCCCCTTGGCGTTCTTGATTCTTCGGGCCTATCTCGTCCGGCTGCCTACCGAAGTGGAAGAAGCGGCGCGCGTGGATGGAGCTAACTATTTCCAACTCTTGTACCATATCATCCTCCCACTCTCGCGGCCCGCGTTAGTCACAGTCGCTGTGGTAGTCTTCATAAACATCTGGAACGAGTTTCTCTTCGCTCTTGTACTCGCGCCGTCCCCGGAGAACTCAAATGTTCAGGTGGTCCTGTCGACGTTCAAGGCGCAGTTTCAATTCAATGTGACCGCGATGCTAGCCGGTACAACAATCGTCATGCTTGTGCCGATTATCGTCTTTCTTTTTTTGCAGCGATACGTCGTGGCTGGATTGACTGCAGGATTCTCGAAATGAGCATGGGTGCCGAGTTTCGAATTGAGCCTGAAAACCGCGGCCGGGAGGCGAACCCTCGTCTTCAGTTGTGAAGATTGCGGCACTTTCTCGCTGAATTACATGCTTCACCTCGCTTTGACGAGGAGGTGAGCGTCCCTGGGGTGCCGCTTCGGGGCGTTCAAGGCCAAGCAAGCACCAGACACGAACGAACTAAATTTGGAAGGTGAAATGACGGAGCTCACGCTTAATAACGTAAGAAAATCTTACGGCGATAACGAGGTTCTACACGGAATTAATCTTCATATTTCAACCGGCGAGTTCGTGGTTTTCGTTGGTCCATCCGGCTGCGGAAAATCAACGTTACTTCGCATAATCGCTGGGCTGGAGGAGATCACCGAGGGCACGCTGGAGTTTGATGGAGGCGTCGTGAACGACGTCTCTCCATCCGACCGCGGCATCGCCATGGTGTTTCAATCCTATGCATTGTATCCACATATGACAGTTCGCGAAAACATGGGTTTCAGTATGAAGCTCGCGGGCGTCAGTAAGCCAGACATCGATCGGCGGGTGAGTGAAGTTGCTGAGGTTCTGCAACTCGACCGATATTTGGATCGTCTCCCCAAGCAGCTTTCGGGCGGCCAGCGCCAGCGCGTAGCGATTGGGCGAGCTATCGTCCGCGACCCGAAGGTCTTTCTCTTCGATGAACCTCTCTCTAATCTTGATGCGGCGTTGCGGGTAGCCACCCGCATAGAAATCGCAAAGTTGCATGAAAGCATGGATCGAACGACCATGATCTACGTGACCCACGATCAGGTCGAGGCGATGACACTGGCTGACAGGATCGTGATCCTCAACCAAGGGCGGATCGAGCAAATAGGCACGCCTATGCAACTCTATCATCAGCCCGAAAACCAGTTCGTGGCTGAGTTTATCGGTTCACCCGCCATGAACATCCTACCTTGCACCGTCGGCGGCGACGGGGGAATCGGATTGCCGGGTAGGCGGTCGTCAAGGATCATGTCCGAGTTTCCTTACCTATCTCCCGGGACGCCACTCAGCTTGGGGGTCCGGCCGGAAGACCTCGAAATCGTGCCCGCGGGAGATGGCCTATTGGCAGGAACAGTGTCGGTTGTTGAGCAACTCGGAGAATTCCAGCTTGTCTACATCGACGAGGGGAACCTGATCGCGAAGGTGGATGGAAGCGTGCGAATTACAAAGGGTGATGTGATTGGATTAACCGCGCCAGATCACCGCATCCACCTTTTCGATGCAAAGGGCAGGTCCATGAAACGGCCGAGTGTCGTTGAGGAAATGGAAAGGGCCTCCGCGGGTTCCTCCGGCGATATTCTGCAATAGTGGGAAGGGATTGGTCTCGCGACCATCGTGAACCGTAAGTATCTAGATTTGAGGGAATTTTCTATGTCTATTCGTGCCTTGGTCTGGGGTGAAAACATCCACGAGCAGACCGACCCAGTCGTTGCTGAAATTTACCCACAGGGTATGCACACTGTGATCGCTTCAGCTCTCGAAAAGGATCATAGAATTCGACCGAAAACCGCGACTCTTCAGGAACCAGAGCATGGGTTGACGGAGGAAAGGCTCGCGGAGACCGATGTACTACTCTGGTGGGGCCACAAGGCTCACGAGGATGTAGATGATATTATTGTCGAACGCGTCCAGAAGCGTGTCTGGGAGGGCATGGGACTCATTGTACTGCACTCCGGACACTATTCTAAAATCTTCAAGCGACTGATGGGATCGCCGTGCAGCCTCCAATGGCGCGAGGCTGGAGAGCGCGAGCGGGTCTGGGTTATTAACCCGAACCATCCAATAGCCGAAGGACTCGACAGATATTTTGAGCTGACCAACACTGAGATGTACGGTGAGCCTTTCAGCGTACCTGAGCCGCTAGAGACAGTGTTCATCTCGTGGCTGCAAGGTGGTGAGGTGTTCCGCTCGGGTCTCACATATCAGCGCGGCGGCGGACGAATCTTCTACTTCTCACCGGGGCACGAAACATACCCAATCTACCACAGCCACAACGTACAAAGAGTCCTTCAGAACGCGGTCAGGTGGGCGTACAACCCATTGAGGGCATGGGACGACATAACCGTGGCTCCAAATGTGCCCGTTGACTTGGCGTTGGAGCGCCTGGAGTTTCAAGGGCAGGGTGGATAGACCCCATCAACCTCGGCTTACGAACCATGAGAATGCGTCCGCGCAAAAATTGCGATTGACTTCGTCGGCTTGTTCCTGAGATGTTCTGGTAGAACGCGATGCGTGGTTTAATCTTGGTGGTATTGACTGGAATAGAAGACAGCCGTTCGAGGCTGTCCGCAAAGAACAGTCTGCACCTCGAGACAACACGGTTTTTGAACTTGGTCTTTTCGCTGGGAAGATCGGTCGCGTTGCTGACGGTGTCAGCCAGGACGATATTGTCGCGTTTGCGAACTCGGAACATGGTGGCCAAATCCGAACGGGACTACCCACGGAAAGGCGAGAATTCGCAGCTATCTTTTATGAAAACAAAGGAGGGATGAAGGCGGGCGATGAACGGTGACCGAATTACGGGAAAAGAGGGGAGAAGCGCTGCGTTATTCAAATAGTTGTGTTCTTTTGTATGAAAACTCGACTTAAAGCTTCAAGCACGTTGAAGCAGCGATTTGCAGCTGCTAGATGTGTCTCAAGCAACTTTGGGTACGTGTTTGTGAAATTATAGGTTTGCCATGAGCGGAAGGTCGCGCGCCGATACGACTAGCGCGGAAGATAAATCGATTGGTTTCGACTACCAATATTATTACTTTCTGAATGAATTGTTGAATCTAAAGAGCGGCCAGACCGCCGGCCTAGAAGTTCTCGATGACGTTCATATTGAACGTCCTGACGGCACAAATCTACTTGTTCAGTTGAAACATACCGTTCAGACGACCGCACAAGGTCTTCCAAAGAACCTTACAACCATGGACTCCGATCTATGGAAGTCGATTTCCAATTGGTGCAAATTGATTGTCGATCCGGCCGACGGGCGCTCAAACGTGCCCGACCAGCTCGCCTACGTTAGGAAAACCAGCTTTCTGCTGGCCTCCAATAAGACCGACAATGATGAAAACGTACTCTTGGCGTCCATCGCTGCGTTCAAAGCTGGTGCCAAGAACCACACAGCGCTCGTTGCAGATTTAACGTCGATCAAGTCGGGCACCAAGGACGCGACGATCCAGGGCTACATCGATGATGTCCTCAAGCTCGATCCTGCCGTGTCCGCAAAGTTTTTTGAGCAGCTGTCATTCGCGTTGGGCCGGGATCAGATTATTGCAGAATGCAAAGCGTCCATCGCCGCAAAGCAGATCGACCCCTCCAGGATCGATGACGTTTTCCGATCTGTCGACTCTGAAGTCCGCGCGAATTCCTTTGAAACCGTTAAGGCGCGGAAGAAGATCACGATCAGCTTTGACGACTTCAATCTAAAATACCGACGGTTTTTTGATAAGGCCCGGAGCGGGGGGCTGCCGTTTCGGACCTTCCAGCCCGTGATGCCGGACAACCTTCAAGATCAGACATTCATCAAGCAATTGCTGGACATTGAAGACGTCGCTATCGACAGCGTTGATTTCCATGCAAAATTCACTACCCGGCGTCTGAATTTTCGCAACCATGTTGATCGCTGGGTTCAAGACGGTGATATCACCCTCGCCGAAGTCGAGGAGATGGAGGAAGAGGCGGCAACCCTGTGGGAGAACAGGTTTCTTGCAGCTTATCCTGGGCAGAAAGCCAGTAGCGATGAGATGGCCTCGGGCCGCGAAATCATTGCCGACCTTCGGCAGAGAAGGCTTAAGCTTGCCTCGGAAGAGCTTCCAATTACAATGAGCAATGGCGGTTTTTATGATCTCTCTGATCGGCCGATTATCGGTTGGGTGAGCAACTGGAAAGATCGTTACAATTGAATTTTAGCGCATACTACAACAACGTCGCGATCAATGCGTTCGCGATTTCCTCGGTGCTGAAGCATGCGGGATTTCTGACGCTTCCGAAACTCGCGCTTATTCTGCCGATTGTTGCGCACCGCGATATGGTGAAACAGCTCGCCAACGGTAATTTTCGGGTTGTCAGCTTTGAGCAGTACCTGATCGATAATATTGGAAACTTTTCCAATTTTAACGAACGCTACCTTGGCTCGATCACTGCGACGGTGAATGCTCTTCAGTTTCTCGCGGAGATTGGCATTGTGTGGCTTGAAGATGACGGCGTGCTGATCAAGTTTCCCATACCCTTCGATAGGTCCATGGGTAAACGAGCCGAACGCATTCAGCGTGCTTCCGCCAACATAGCAGCCCTGATTTCTGGCGATGCTAACGTATTTTACCTCAATGCGAGGATCGAGCTGTGAAGTTCTACATCGAAAGCCTTCACCTCTGGCTTGCCAGCGGACAAAGACGAACGATCACCTTCCTCCCGAACAAAATAAATGTCATCACCGGTGACAGTCACACCGGGAAGACGGCGATACTCGAAATCATCGACTACTGCCTGTTCGCGAGCAAGCACCGCATCTCGGAAAGCATCATCAATGAAAACGTGCGTTGGTATGGCTTGCGCATCCATGTGAACGACAGGGTTTACGCCCTTGCGCGACGAGCCCCGGTAGGAACAACACCTTCGTCAAGCTATTACTTCTCTTCCGTTGGCGACTGGCCAGATATGGTGCCCACCGCCAACATCAACGAGAGTGCCTTGAAAAAGCTCCTAAGCGCTGAGTTTGGTATCGACCAAGATGTCAAAATCCCGTTTGGTGGGAGTGTGTTGCAAGCGGGCTCCCGGATTTCGCTCAGATATTTTCTGCTGTTCAACACTATCTCCCAAAACATAATCACCCACAGCGATCAGTTCTTCGATAAGCAAGATCAGGATCGCTACCGTGAGGCTTTGCCGCGCATATTCGATATTGCTGTCGGAATCGACACTGTTGAAAACATCCTGAAGCGAGAGAAGCGCGACGAGCTGGAGCGCCGCTTGGTGCGCCTTGAAAAATTGTCGGCTAAGACGGACGAAAAGCGCACGCAGTTCCACGCACAACTTGCGGAAACCATCGCGCAGGGCAGGGCGTACGGCCTGGTTTCTGACGATTCAGACGCGGATGCATCCATCGTCGTGCTGCAGCGAATGGTGAACGAGATGGAGAGCGGTCCCGAGCTGCACGTCTCGGCACAATATGAAGAAATGTCGTCGCAGCTCTATGCAGTTTCGCGAAAGATCAGAGGTCTCCAAAAATTCACCGCGGAATATGCTCGTCATAAATCGACGCTGACCGACACGGCGGATAGCCTCAAGCCGATTAAATACCTGTGGGAGAATTATGAAGAGACTATACGGACCTCCGTATTCGATGACATCATTCAGAACCTGTCCAACGGTTTGCAGCAGATTAAAACGGCAACCGCCAAAAGGACGCCTCTCGACAGCAATGTCGCTGACCTGATCAAGAGTCTCGAAACTGAACGACAGCGCCTTCAGAAAGACCTTGAGGCTTTGCCTTCAGACATCGACGGTTTCGGAACAGATAAAGAAAAGTACATTTTTATCGGCGAGACCAAGGCGAAGCTTGAATTGTATGCCGATCAGGACGTGAAAACAGCTGCTGACAATAGCGCCGAGATCGCGAAAATCGAAGCGCAGATCGATGATCTGATGGTTCTGCCAGCGAATGATCGGCAAGACCATTTCACGCAAGCTCTCGATGAGGTGATCCAGGATTACATTGCCCTGACCGAGGTTGCGCTAGGGAATTATGGTAACTACCGATCAGCTTTCAACTACGGTGAGAAAAAACTCCATCTACGGAAGCCTAAGACTGCGTCGACAGAGAACGTCGGAAGCAGCTCAAATCATATGTTCCTTCATCTTTTTCTATTCCTGGGACTGCATGAGATGATCATGCGCAGCGATGGGATTCACGTTGCCCCATTCTTAATCATCGATCAGTTCTCTAGGCCTTATTGGGGTGACGACGATCAAGATGTCAATCAGAGCGACGTTGCAAAGGTGAAGCTAGCCCTGAAGCTTTTGGATCAATTCATCACGACGGCAAATGAAATGGGCAAGGGATTTCAGATGATCGTTTTCGAGCACATAAACCCACGATATTGGGAAGGGCTCCACAACGTGCATTTGGTCGAGACGTTCCGGGACGGCAACGCTCTTATCCCATTCACGGCCGAATAAGTGGCCGATGGATTCACAATGGTTGCCCGCGATTAGTCGAGCAGAACGGTTACGCCGCATATGGTGAACCGACCAACACGGCGATGCGCACGCAGAAGGGCTACATCGGCGAGCGCTTCGATCCAGAGACGGGGCTGCAGTACCTTAACGCTCGCTACTACGATCGTAAGCGACAAGCTGGGGCCGTTCAGGCGGCGTAGTTCCACGGCATGAGCGCGTCAATATCGCTGCTGGGCCATCCATTTGCGAGGCGCTCAAGTGTCTGGGTCGTGTCGCTGGCGGACCCGGCCGTGGAATCGGTGGTGGCGGCGCGCCAAATATTCGTCCGGAGCGAGCTGCGTAGCTTCATACGGGCGAGCGTTTCCGCGGTGGCGGGACGCATCGGCATTGATCCCTCGCAGTTGTTCACGTGGCGCCGCAATGCCCGTCTGAAAGCCGAGGCGGTCGTCGATACGGCTCGAAGCGACTGCTCCACTGTGGACATCATCATCGGCGACGCAGTGATCCGCGTGGATGTCGGGATCGACGAGTCTCACGTCGTGAAGCTGATCCGCGCGGTGCGCTCTGCATGATCCCCTCCGGTGCGAAGGTCTTTTTAGCCAGTCACCCAATCGACTTCCGCAAGGGACCCGACTGCCTCCTAAGTGCAGGCAAAAAAGAACCCCCCTGGTGCGCTTCTTCGAGAGGCGTGGGGGGTGTTGTCAATACAGACCCTAGTGCTCTGGCTTGGAAATGTCAACGGAAATGGCGACATTTTTTTTACACCTTAGTGTTACCTAGCGTAGCAGTGCGCCAAAAACGAGTTCGTTATGCATTATAAAAAAATTGCTTTGCCTGAACCGCAGTTGCTCATGGCGCTTTGGAACAAGGGACTTCGTATCGACGACCCAACATCTGCGACAAGGGCACTAGAAACCATAGGCTATTACCGGCTCTTGATCTATATGCGTAACTTTCAAGTCCCGGCTACGAAGCGCTTTTTCATCGGGACAAAATTCTCAGATATAATCGAGCTATATGATTTCGACCGACACCTTCGTTTGCTTGTGCTAGACGGAATCGAACGAATTGAAGTGTCCCTCCGAGCTGCGCTATCGTCAAAAATCAGCATCACGCATGATCCACACTGGTACATGGACGTCTCACATTTTGACCAGCATATTCCCTTCGTTCAGAGTCAGCAAAAGATAATATTCGAGACCGGCCCCGAGACTAAGACCAAGTGGATCGCGCTTCAGCATTACTACGCGCACTACACTACGCCGCCGCTTCCTGCTAGTTGGACTGTAATGGAGCGGCTGACTTTCGGTGTGCTGTCTCGTCTTTACGCTGCACTCAAATTGCCTAACAGAAAGCTGGCAGAGGTGGTATTCGGCTTCGATGAAAAAATCTTAGTGTCGTGGTTTCATTCCATTTCGTTCCTGCGAAACCAATGCGCACACCATGGTCAACTTTGGAATACGAAGCTCAATAGATTCTTTGCGTTAGGGCCAAACGCGTACAGGCAAGATTTCTTGAACGCGAACCGAAATGAACTTTATCCACGACTGGTAGCAATGAACCTATTGCTGAAAAATACTTTCCCAGAGAGCCAATGGGGGGAACGTCTAAAAAGCTTGGTAAATAGCTGTAGGCACGTCCAACCTTCTTCAATGGGCTTTCCGGCCAACTGGGAAACACGGCCATCTTGGACCTAAGATGAGAGGTGGCTCGGTGTGTCTGAACCGTTTCGGGCGTTTATCTAAGTGGATTTCCGCCTCGATTATGATGCCGCCATCTCACTTTTGGCTTGCGGCGCGCGATATCTTTTCACTACATATCGCCGTAGTTGCGACAACCTCACGATTTGCTGGGGGCGCAGATGTGAAGCCTGAGCCTCGCACAGATCGACCAAGACGACTAAAAGTGTGAGCGTTAGGCTATGTACATCGTAATAGGTGAACAAAAATCAAGGCTGATCTTAACTGTATTGTTTTATATCGTACTGTCCATATTAAATATAAGTTCTTTTTTAATGTCACTGTTTCCTTCAATCAAAACTGCGCTCGTGACTCAGTATATTATATTTATAATAGCGTATGCGTCAGCTCTGGTTGTCATCAGAGATCGTAGTTATGTTCTTTCCTTCGGTCGTGCTGATGATAGAGGTTTTGTTATTGCGGTAAAAACTCTTGCGTGGATGCTTACTGTCGTCAATTTATTCGGAGTTTTATATGTTTCAGATGGCGTGGGACAGCTGGATTGGATCGAACTTGTCCGATATTCCGTGATTTTGTCCATAAGTATAATTTTCTCTCAAGAGATTAGGCAGTTGCTTTTTCAATTTGGAAGAGCGTCCAAGGGGTGACGTAAAATGACAGGACCAAGTGTAATTCAATTTAGTTCCGCTGGTCACGGTGGTTTTTCTGTCAATGCCGATAGCGGCGCTGTTGACTATTTTCTGATATTGACCCGATATACTGGTCCAATTATCTGACTGCTACCGAACCAACGGAGGCGCTCGTGAGTCTACTGAAGCAGGCGATTGAAGTCGAAACAGCATTCAATTCCTACATTCTGACTGAGGTCGTCGGCGAAGGTGGAGCAGGGCGGGTCTATGCCGGGCGCGACGAAGCGGGAATGGAAGTTGCGGTTAAGGTCTTGCTTCACCAGGATAAAGATAAGCGGCGGCGATTCAAAAACGAGATCGGCTTTCTGAGCAAGAACCGTCACGCGAACCTTGTCGCCGTCAGTGACCATGGCCTCTCGAAGCACGCCAGTCTGGCAGGGCCATTCTATGTCATGGCCCGGTATGACGGCAGCCTGCGCGACTGGATTGAACGCGGTATCGAACCAAACGATGTGTTGCCGATCTTCAGTCAGATACTCGATGGGGTAGAGGCCGCCCATCTGTTGGGCGCGACACACCGAGACCTGAAGCCCGAGAACGTCCTGGCGCTTGATGGAGAAAAGCGTCTTGCCATTGCGGATTTCGGTGTCGCAAATTTCAACGAGGATTTTCTTGTCACTCCGGTGAAGACACCGCCAGGAAAGCGCCTCGCGAATTTTCAATACGCTGCTCCAGAACAGCGCACACCGGGGGCTACAGTAGGCGCTGCAGCCGATATTTATGCGTTGGGCATGATGCTGAATGAGCTTTTTACCGGTACGCCCCCGCACGGCTCTGGCTACGTGAGCATCGCATCGCTCGCCCCTGAATTTGGGTTTCTTGATCCTGTAGTGGACCTGATGATCCGCCAGCGACCGAACGAGAGACCGAAGTCAGTAGGAGATGTGAAGGGCCTAATTCAACGCCATCGGTTTGAGGCGGTGAACAGACAAAAGCTTGATGCTCTTAAGCAAATTGTCGTTCCTGTCGGCAGCGTAACCGACCCGCTTGCGCTCGCGCCGCCAAGTGTTGTCAACGCTGTATGGGACGGTGGCATTCTAAAGATAGTCTTGGATCGTCCCGTTAATTCTAAATGGATTGCCGCGATACAGGACATGGGAAATTTCTCGGCAGTTATGGGTTACCCACCCACTGCGTTTACTTTCAATGGGGCGGAGGCCAGAATTTCGGTGCGAGATGGCGCTGTTCAAGAAGTGCTTGATCATTTCAAGCAATGGCTTCCAACCGCTACGCAGGTGTTGAAACGCAATCTGGAGCGAGAGGCTGAACAAGAGGAGTACAGGGCGAAAGAAGAGCTGCGGCGTCAACGAGAAGGTGAAGAGACAAAGCTGAGAATCAACCGGGCGCTCCGGTTCTGATGCCACCACGGCGGACGGCTCGAACAAACCGCACTTTGCAGGTCCGTTCCTAGTACATTAAAATGTCAGGCGCGTTCGTTGTCGGGCCGGTCGTCTGGGCCGCATGCGACTGCGGGAGGAAGAGGCCTACCTGTCATCGCGGAGGCCGCCTTCAAGATCGGACGTATCTCAAGCAACTTTCACCGCCATCGATGCCGCCGTGTGGGGGTTGCCCGCTTTACATTTAAATACAGCCGTTCGCCCAAATCAACTTAAGGTCACTCACCATCGTCAAGCATTAAATGGCTTCGCGATTTAGGGCGCGGATATACCTCAAATCCAAGCTGCAATCTGGGAGGCAGATAAGGCGATACGAATGGGGCCCGATTTCTTCGGATGGATGTCCTTCGCTTTCGATCCACGCACTTGCGTAACCCTGCTTGAGAACGCCATCCTGATCAGGAACATCCGGACACTGAGACATCATCGTCGTGCGCCAACTTTCGCGATCACGATGATCGAAGAACCTGTATTCCGGGTTCCAGTCAGTGTCATTAAATTGCAAAGCGAAGAATTCAGCGTAACCCGCATCCACAATATCTGGAACACGCGCCGGTGTGCCAATTGCTTCTTCAAGTCTACGCGCGCGCTCCAACGCCCGTTCATGACGCATCGCAAGAACGTCTTCCGCGATCTCAACTACTTGATAGCGCCTATAGTACGACTCGACAGGGTGATCTTCGTCTTCTGTAAGCCGCATTTGCTCCATTGACTTGTAGTAGCCACAGTCGATTGCATATGCATCGAGCGCCCAGCGCTTGTCTCCTGCCTCGTAAACTCCTTCAGGCTCGCCGTCGACGAAGACTTCATACGATTTGATGCTTGGACAGGTCCGAACCTCGAGGCTCAACTCATGCAGCCGTTGATCCTCATCGGATCGCGGTCGCGTCGAGAAGATGACTGGTGATCCAGGATCTGACGGTAACCAAGCTACGCCGTCGGCGAGCATAATTCCAAAAGGCGTTCGGAGACCGTAGTCGGTTCCGGTTTCCAGCATCGTCTCCGCGTGCTCATGCAGCTCCGCTAAGAAGCATGTGTTGATGTCGCCCATCACTGGGATCGAAATGTCGCTCCAAACGCTACTGTCTTCGAGGATATGCTGGTCGAACTTCTTCGAAGTGACTGAACCTTCTGGATTAACTACGTGGATGACGTAAATATTAAAACGGCCGGTGTTCGTAAGCGGCGGTTCATCGAAGGGACCGCGGTCGGCTTCGGGGCGATGCCATCTGCCCGTCAGAATGACCGTGTCATCGTCTTGCAGTCTATTATCCTCCCAAGCCCCACGTAAGTGTGAGCTATTCCCACCCACGAGCTTGGTGAACGCATTTTCCGTCTTGCAAGGTTCTCCATCGACAAAACATTCAATGCCGCTTCGCGTCAACGCAATCGCAGCGTCAGGACCAGTCGAAATGTACCGTCCCACATACCTGAGATGAGGCATAGGGTTGAAAGGGATAGCGTCTACATCCTCTTCAAAGGCGATCGGGAGGCGACCGGCGAGATAGTCATTCGTGACGGTGAGTAGATGTGTTGGGAGCATGGGCGTACGCAGAAACTTATTTCGATCCACTATTGTCCGCCAAAAAATTTCAGTCCGTCAAGCGGCGAGCGCGTAGTTTAGGTAGTAGGCATCGCACTTCCAAACGCTGCGCCGCGCACATGGCAACGCGGCAACCGCCATGTCGTTAGAATCTGTCAGGGCATCGGAGCGTCGCACCACCGGGTTATCAGCGCGCCAGGATCTCCAGTTGATCGCCTTCGGAAGGTCGAAAGTGTGGAGGGAGTTCAGCGACGTACTCTGCAATCATCAGCGGGTCACTCGAATGGGCGAAGCTGACATCGTGGCTCATCGTTTTTGGGTGCAAGTCGACTGGAGTTGGTTCTGTTCGTTCTTCAGGTCTGATGGCCCGTAAAGCAACCTTGTTAGGCACCTCCTACGGCCGATGATCGCGGGACATTTGGTCCGAAAGCATCCGCGCCGCGTTCGCTGCCCCTCGCTGCTATAAAAAGCTCGATGCCTGTTGGACTGAGTAATGACTGCTCCGGGGTGAGGAATGGCGTGGACTTCTCATCAGCGGCGAACGAGTCCGATCTAAGCTCGCGCTGATTATGCTGGGTATGAACGAGTAATGTCGACGAGCAAGATGAGGAACCCTTCTTTTGCGAAGATCTATCAAATCTAGCCGAAAGGCCCACAGGCAAGGGCTTGACCAAGTTCCCTTTTTCGTGGCCCGTTAGGAAACGAACCTTTTCTAATAGGTCAGGTCACGCGATGAATGCTGAAAGCACCTCCCATCGCCCCGTCGGGCGGCCCCGCGAATTCGACATGAACCAAGCTCTGGACGCGGCGATCCGCACATTTTCGGAGAGGGGCTATCACGGAACCTCCATCGCAGAACTGAAAGCCCAAATGGGACTGACTGCCGGCAGCCTATACAAAGCGTTTCAGGACAAGCGTGACGTCTTCGTCGCTGCCTACGATCGCTATAAGCAGGTCCGAGCTGACCTGCTGGAACAGGCATTGTCTTCAGCTTCCACCGGTCGCGAAAAGGTTGCCCACGTCATCAGTTTCTATGTCATGTCCGCCTGTGGCGAGACCGGCAGACGTGGATGCCTGGCCATCGCCGCCGCCGTGGAACTGGTTCTTTCCGATGCCGAGATCGCCGACAGGGTCGCAGGACACAATCGTGAGCTCGTCACGCGGCTCGAAGGTTTCATCCGCGACGGGCAGTTGGATGGTTCAATTCGCCATGACGTCGATCCCGCGAGTACCGCACTTGCGTTATTTTCCTATCTGCAGGGCGTGCGTATCGTCGGCAAGACCGGAGAGTTGGAGAACCAGATGCTCCCTTCCGGTGAAGCAATCTTGGGCATTCTCAAATGATCAACTCAAGGTATCTTTTTGACAACTCCAGTTTAGCGAGACTCTGATCGGTTATGGCTTCGGGTTGTCGCCCCTTGTGCCAATGGCTTGCTCAGGTGGGCGGAAACCGGGGCATGATCATGTGAGAACTGGCTGACATCTGCGCCAACAAGACCTAAACAGACCGGATCAACGTCAGCTTCTCGATCAGCGATACGCATATCAGCGTGACCTTCGATCCGATGGATCTGCCAAATCACCCGCAGTGTCGCCGTCCTGTCGTGCCGGTCAAAGGACGCTGTCTCGCATCGACCTCAATACCAACTGGATTGGTATCGCCGCAGCGGCCAATGCCGAAGACCCCCGTTGGAACACATCCGGCTCCTGGAGTTCCCTAATGCCTCCGCCGAACTGGCGCGCGAGACGCACCGTTCAACAGGCTAGGAAGCGTTTGCAGGTAAGGCAAAGCGAACCGCTATGTGCGTCCGTCAACCTTTGGATATGGCCCGCGAGCGTGAAGTTGCTATCGGATGCCCGTAGTCCGCAATCATTCCTCCGAAAGGGGGGTGTGCGCTGCGCCGTGGCGTGCTAGCGATGCGACCAGTTTTGAGACGGCATCGCGTTGGGAAGACGACGCAATCTTGTCAAAGTGACCCGCCAACTTGAGGGCCGCAATGCTAACATTAGGCATCGGAACAGTATTTGTGCTCGCGTCGACATCGGTAAAGAACTGGCCAACGCTGCAGTCAAGCGCGTGAGATATGGCAACCAACTTGCTTGCCGATATCCGGTTGGTTCCCTTCTCGTACTTCTGCACCTGCTGAAACGTCAAACCCAGCTTGGTTGCAAGCGTTTCCTGGGACATGCCGAGCATGTTACGAATGCGTCTGACATTGCGACCGACGATTACATCGACTTCGTTTGGGGACTTGGGATTAGACATGAGGCTCTCCTTCGATCCAGAGTCGGGGAAGGCGATGTGGACGGAGCACAGCGGTTCCCGGCGATGCTGATGATCGCCCGTCAGCGAGCGCCAGAGCACACACGTCGTCTTCGCGCATCCATGTGATGCTACCATCTACAGACCGCCCGCAAGTATATTAGATAACATTCATATAAACATCAAATTGAGAGGCCGTTCGCCTGGCTGTGCGCCTAGGAGAAAACGTTCTCCAGCGTCTGCGAAAGGTCATACCAACCAGGGCTTGGACCTGGAGCGTAACAAGCCCCACATGCCTCCACTACTGTCTCCATCAGAAAACGACTTAGCGAAACGGCAGAGGGGACAGCTCGGCTTCATAATTCATAGTCGGAACCAACTGGTCGAATGTCCATTCGTTGCCTTCCGAGCAAACGAAGAGAATTTTGCCCGCGCGTTCCAGCGTCTCTTGCGTATCCCGATGAACCTCGGTTCCTCCGAAGTATAGGGGCTTCCCAGTCGTCGGATCGATACCGGATATCGAGGCCGTTGCCAGGATTTTTTCCGAGGTCCCCACAATAGGATTGCCCTCTGGTGACAGAAAATCACACGAAGAATCTGCTTTCATTTTGTTGTCCTTGAAAGGCTAACCGTGCAGGTACGGGCCTGGCTCATTGCTAAAATCCGAAGACATCTGATCTTCTTCGGCCGCAACCGACAAGCAAGCGAAGCGGCGGGTGTGATGTTCACGCTCGCGGCGCAACTTCTTGGAGTCTGATCCCTTGATCGCCAAGCCTTCGTTCCGTTCCACCCACCACGCGATAGAAAACTAGATTTTAACTGCAGTGATAGCAGGATTGATCGATTTAAAGTTGTCGAGGTGCAGCCATAATGAGAAGCCTATTCGGCTTGGTCGCGGGCCCGATAATTTTGACCGGTCTTGGATTTCTGTTCTTTGGAGTATGGGGTGCGGCCATCGGCTTTTTTGTCTTGATAGCCGCCGTCGTCTTCGTCCCGCTGCTTGGAGCTGGAACAGCAATCGTGGGCCCGTCTCTGCCTATGGTGCTGCTCCTTGCGAACGCGATTCCCTTCGGATTCTATCTCTTAAACTGCACAGGACGGGCATGTCCCAACTACACTGTTGCCGCCGCCGCGCCCATATATGTGGCTGCGACTTTCTTCGGCTTCTTTTATTGGCTTTTTGCCGCTCGTAAACGTTAATGTAGTGACGACCATTGGTGCATAGTCGCCTTTCGGCTAGTAATGCCAGTCAAGGTGCGAGCCGGACACCGTTTACATTGCGATGACAAGGTAATCCGATATCTTTGCGGACGTCGCTCGTGCGGAAAGCAACGAGCACTTAACTCATTTAGATTGAAATTCGCAGTCCCAAGATGTTCAACTCGGGGCCGACATGTTGCGAGGGCTCGATCGCAGGACGGTCGTGTGTTGGAAGACCATGGAGTGCGCGTGCACGCCAGCAGTCATTGAGGCAGTTAGCCTAAGCGCCGGGCGCTTGCGTGGGTATTCGGAAGAACGACAGTAGGACTCTCCAAAGCCGCCCCAGCGGATGACGCTGCCTACCGGACCAGTCCACACAAGTCGATAATGATTTATCAAGGTTTGGATTATGGTGAACTCGTTTCTTCGGGATCGATACGTTGTCCCATGCAAGTTCGTGCCGATCAGATAGGGGCGACAGTATTGGAGACCCCTGAAGATGCAATTTCTGAAATTGAAAAGACTTGGCGAGGTTCAAGAAAAGCTGAAGCCCGTGCTCGAAGAGCTTGGTTTGAGACCGCGATACGACAGGAACTCAGTCGCTGGAAAGGATTTTTGCTTCGAAAACGAAGATGGCAGTCTGCATCATACAGTGACTATACGTGTCGACGATAAAGTCTTCACCGATACCCCCAATCCTTGGAAGGGCTCATGTCTGAGGATCAAGGATGTCGGAGAAGAACCCCTAGGGTTTGGCGACTGGATGTTCGTCGAATGGGGCTGTCCATCGGATACCCCGAAATTTCGCGGAGACACCGATGAGATATTCGCCGAAATCGCAAAATATCTGAAGGAGTATCCGATTCTGCGCGTAGGGAACACGCATCCTGGCCTGATCGACGACACCGACTTCGTTAAAACTCTTCGCGATATTGAGCAAACCATCCAGGACAAAACTGATAGTCCGATAACGGTGAAAAGGGCGGCCGATGGCGTCCTTTCGATCAACTTTGACATCGGCGCTGACAAGTGGCGCATCGAGTTTGCCAATTTTGACGCCACGCTCATGATCAACGACGAAGAAGTTGAAAAGATCTCCTATATCCGCGTTCAAAACGTCAGGGAGATACTTTGGAGGGAAATGCGGGAGCGCAACATTCCTGACCTAGGTTTCTGATCACGACAGACCCTGATCCGTTGCGCAGGTCAGGGTCCTTTCTCCTCGCGTAGGATATGCTCACGCCATTCCAGCGCCCTGATACGAGCCGGATTTTGGCTCTGTGCCATGCTGCGGAAGCCCGATGCTGTTTTCCACCGTTTACTGTCGAGCGCCAGTCGCGCAGCTTGATCGATGTCCACGTCCTCGCCTGTGAGGGCGGCGTGGATAGCGTGACCAATGACGCGATAGATCACCGGCGGCGTCGTTTCGCAAATCTGTGCCATTTGAGCGCGCTCAGAGCCAAGGAATGTCCAATCGTCTGGAATACCCTGCAGCCTCTTCAAAATCTGTAGCGACAAAGGCACGGAATCGGTTTGCAGGTCTTCAAGCCGAGGTCGGACAATGTGTCTTTCGTAGTCGTTGAAGCCGTACTTGTGCCATTTGTCGAACGTGTCAGAACTTCCGCGAATGAGACTCAACGCATCGGGTGCGATCTTTTTTCCGTGTTTGGACAGCCATGTCCGCGCCCATTTTCGGTATTTAATCTGGTCTGGCGTACGTGACCCTTCGGGGATTGCTTCGATTTCCGGCAGAAAACCGAAAGCAACATCGGCGATGGCGTCTCCAACGGTCTGATGTATCGGGTTCACCAGGATCGGTGGCCGAAGTCGCGACCCGTATTCCTTCGCTACCCCCATCAATATCGATCTCGGGCGATCCTGCGGGACGCCGAGCATCGAAGCATTAAGGCCGAAATCTGCGACAGCAAAACCAAGTTCTTCAGCCTGGCTTGCCAGTCTGTTGCGAAAGGGAATGTGTCTCGGGCCCAGAAATTCTGACGCAGATTCGAAGAAGAATGCTTTTGGCCGGATATCCCGGAGCAATTGGAACGCATGGCCGAACTGCTGACGTTCGTCGTCTTCGCCTCTGCCTCTTTCCTTGAACGGTTGGTCTCTGAGCGTTGCCGCAAGTAGATGGACCTCTTGGCCGCCCAAGCGGTTGATCTCGCCCATTAGATCGGAGGAGAGGCCGTCGTAATCGATCTGAAAGCGCCGTAAGTTCCAGGCGTTTGGAATTGTCCGTCTTCCAGGCTGTTCGAGCGTCAAAGGTTTGAAGTCTACCTCTGGAGCGCTTTCCTTCGTATATGTGACTACTTTTTGTCGTCCGGAAGGCGTCATGGACCGGCCTCTCGGTCTGCCTGGCGACATCGAAGTGTAGGTTGCTCGAAGACGGAAACCAGCAGCATCCAGGCCGACCGCTTCGACTCCGCTCGCTGCGCGCACAATGAAGGCATTCAGTTTTTCGACCGGTCTTGGCGAGAAGCGTTGCGAGAGAGTGCTGTCGTTATGAACTCCGGCGAGGTAGGCAATGGATGACAGCGCGTCCCATTGATCGTGTTCGGAAGCGTCGGAAGGAAAGCCACCAAGAAATCCGCCTGCCTGAAGCGCCACAAGTGCTTGTCTTGCTTCCGCAAAATATCTGAGCGTCGGGTTGTCATTCCCGACAAGGCCCCACTCTGACTTAGGTATCGCCCGTCCTGGGAATAAATGGTCAAATTCGTTCAGAAGGCTTTTCGCGCAAGCAACAATTTCCTCTTCCTTCTCTACGAAGAACGTTTCCCTAAGCGCGCTGACTACTGCGCCTTTTTGCTCTAGCGCAGCAACTTCTTCATCGCTCATCTCTGCGAGTAAATCATAATTATCGACCGTCTCATAATAACGGCGCACATACCTCAGATTCGCTTCATATGTTTCCATAGCGAAGTGCAGTTTCTTCGTCCTCGTGGTGAATGAGTGCTGGCGCTTTTCGGCCATGCGAACGCATTCTGCTTTGAAGCATTCATCCCGAAGTTTATAAACCGCATCGATATCGGAGATTTTCACACTCTCCGGAACTTCACGAAGGCGCGCCAGTTCGCTTGCGCCCAGACGGCCACCGGCATCGCCCAGGTTCATTGCCTGGGCGATGGCTTCTTCATCGGCATGCACGAGTGCACGAATTCCATCGAAACCTAGACCCTGTTTCGTGATCCGATCCCTGTGACGTCCCAGCTTCGGCGTTATCGCCATGAAGGTGGCGATCTCATCATCGTTCAGGCCGCAGTCCCGAAGGAGGGGAATGATGTTCGCCGCTCCGTGCGATTTGCAAAGGGCATCGATTTTGTCGACGAGCGCGAGAATGCTGTTGCTCTGTTTCTGGCGCATCCTCTTGATTGCGATACCTTCCGCGTGGAGCGTTTCATCGGATGGCGATCTCTTGCTGATGCGTTTTTTAGGAGGCATTTTCGGTATGAATTCCTTGCTGTCGGTTTTCTTTCCTCTGCCACACAAGGAATTCTCTCCGTCCAAAGAGAAAGATTAAATCTTGAAATACCTCGCCGATTAATCGCGAGTTTTCGGCGTCAAATCACCTTTTTCCTTCGGCTCGAACGTTTCATGATGTCACCCACCTTCTCCTGATCGAGAGTTGAACGTTCAAATAACTCCATTGCGAGCGCAAGCAGGGCAGGACGCTCGTTCTCCAGAATTTCTTTTGCCCGGGTGGATTCCTTTGCAACCCTCGCGTCGATACGTTCCCGCAGTCTGGATCGCCGCGTCGAAGGGTTTCGAAGGCGTTGTCATCTGTCGCCGCACAATGACGGATCGATGCTCCGATGCCCAACATTTCCATTATCGTGGCCAGCTTGGCTGCTCTTGCAAGATCAGACGAGGGCGCGCGATAAACGGCATCTCAAAATATGCGGCTACTACCTGACTGTTAGCGCCTTTGCCGAGGGAAATTTGTTCGACGGGTGTCGACATATCTACCCACACCAAGTTGGATCCCGACCACAGGCGCGTTAACCATATCTTAACGGTTGCCCCTGGAGTCCTTGACTTTGGTAGTCATTCTCGATGAACTTTAACCTTGTTGTCCCGCGGGACACGGAAACAGGCTAGATAGCGTTGTTCGCGCGGGCCATAGCAGATGCGCTCCCGCACCAATCGCAACGAACGAGGTCGAACGTGAAACAGATAGTTCGAATAGGAACGTCGCCGAGGGATGACCTCTCCGCCATTTCGGCTGCCTGACATATACGTCGGTCAGCCGTTTCGCTGACCCTCATCCCACCTTCTGCCAACACACCCAAGGTGACAGACGTGCGCGCGACCACAACTCCCATGCGCCGTAGGGAGGCTTTTGCCTGACTGCAAAGGCGGCCCGAGATCGCTACGCCTAGAGATATTCCGCTAGCAGCACCGGGGACGTGGATGTCCGAGACCAGCCGGTTTCTGCTGCGACGAAACGCGAGAGGTCTATGTTGAAGACGCATTCTCATCCGTATCTGTACCTGGCAGCGAACGCGACCGCGCTTCGACATGCCGGTTTTTCAGCTGAGACGAGGGCAGGAGGTCGCGATGGTTTGCGTAAACCCTCTCCTTAAAGAGATTTTTGCCGACGGACATAGCCCTGTTCGAGAAATTGGCCGTCGGAGGCGCATTTCGTTCCCGACGGACAAGGCTTCGACCGGCCTCATCAAGGCCCATTCGCCTTTGATGGCCGATGGGCTACTGCATCTCGACACTGATCCAAAAGTCGTGCGACTTGCTCCGTATCCGGTGGGGATCTCCTGCTTGTCGAGGCTCGACGGAAGCGCAACCGGCAATTCCGACTACATTCCCGATATCGCAATCTTGCTTCGCGACCATAGTGTCGTCTTCAGCGATTTCGTCCCGTTAACAGAGCAGGTTGACTCTTGTTTTTCAGCGCGTGTGGCCGAGCGGGTTCGATATTTTCGCAATCGTTTAGACTGCGCCTACTCGGTCCTTGACGAACGTTCCGTTCGCATCGAGCCGCGGCTGTCAAACTTGCGCGTAATGTGGAGCCACGCGGCCCGCGGAACGGAGCCGACGTCACTTGCCCGTGCAAGAGAAGTCGTCCGCCGCGCCAGGCTTCCAGCTACAATCCAGGCCATCTCAGAGACGGCAGAGTTTGTCCACCAATCGATCCGTTGGTCGTCGCAAGAGAAGCCAGTGCTCCTTAAAGAGACCAATTTGATCTTCACGGCAGTCATGCAGTTGGCCATCTCGGGAGAGGTCCGCCTTGACCTCGGCAAGCCGTTTTCGCTGAGATCTGTCGTTTACGGGTGCTGAATGATATCAGCTTACCGCGGTAAACACCGGGCACTTGCGAGCTCCGAAATCTGGCCGGTCGGCAATAGAATAGTTCAGGGAGGCGCACAATGGGACGAACTGGCAGATTTCACCACCGGCCCTGAAGTTGTCCGACCATCATACAATGCGCCATTCTAAATGGTATGAACATTAGACCCCGAGCACTTCTTAGTACGACAAAAGATCTTGAACCTGGGAAGTGGGTGAAGATCGCTGGCTGGCAGAACGTTGACGCCGCCAAGAAGCGGATCGTTGTTGACGCACGATGCGATGACGGCGGAACGCTGAAAAGAGTCTTCAGCGAACACCGTTTCTGCCTCCATCGGAATACGACTAGCGGAGCGAAAGAGGGGACTGCTCGGGCTCATAAGTCAAAGCGGGCACTAGCTGGTCGAACGTCCATTCGTTGCCCTCCGAGCAAACGAAGAGAATCTTACCCCCACGTTCAAGAGTCTTCTGGGTATCCCAATGAACCTCGGTTCCTCCGAAGTACAGGGGCTCCCCAGTTGTCGGATCGATACCGGAGATCGAAGCAGTTGCAAATATTTTTTCGGATGTCCCCACAATAAGAGCGCCGTCTGGAGACAGAAAATCACACGAAGAATCTGCTTTCATTTTGTTGTCCTTGGAGGGCCCACACATTCGCGCAGGCCGCGCTGTACTATTAGGCATTCGACACTCGTCGGCCGCAACCAACAAGAAGGCATTTACGCCTGCAATTCGGAATGTCAGTCGGCTCTGAAGGAAATTGCCCGCGACAGGCTTAAGCAAAATGGCCACTTGATGATCAGCGAAATGGTCAATGCTAGGGCAGATAGTTGGCGATGCATCGTCCGCGGACGCTGGAGGAGCGGGCTTCTACCCGCAGTCAGCTTTAAATTACCGAGGTGAGGCGGCGATAACGATGCTTCGTGACGGGATCTATCGGAGCGGATGGACGGCCGCAGTCCACGGCAGTTGCAGGCGCTACATTCCTGCCGCGTGTCACTAACTGGTAGTGGAATTCGTTAGTGAAGTGGTGGCGACTTCTAGTGAACTTCCTGGCGCAGATCCGCTAGAAGCTGCGCGCTGGCGTCGCCTCCGAGCCCCGCGCACTGTAACGACGGGCCCTTTGTCGAGGGCAGCCACTAGCCGCCATGGCATCGGTTCAAACAATCGATTTAAAGCAGAAGCGATTGGCCCCGGCGTCCACGCAATCTTCGCGCTATCTCGCGTCAGAGACATCTAGCGGTTGCGCCCACAACCTGACCGTGCTCATCGTAAACGAGCAGGTGAGGGGGGCCAAATTGAAATCCAGGCGCGGATTCAATGATCAGAGCGCCCTTGGCTCCTGGTAGGGAACCCTACACCGAATGCTTCCACCATCGGAGGACGAGCATCCGAGCGTGCTCGACGATCATGGATGCGAAGTGCCCGCCACAGTGGGTACTGTACTTCCTGAGGCGTTCCGCGAGGTATTGCACCGCTCCATCAGCACTTGAGGTGTGCCTGGGAGGATCGTCAGTAGGAACCGCGACAGAGCTAACCGCCTTTGCCAGGGGGCTTGCTGCCTCTACATGTTCTTTTTCCGGCCATCTCAATCCCAGCTCGCATCCCTTCCGGGCACGGATAGCAAAGTTGGGAGAAAGCGCATACGGAAAGTCTCGATCGTCCAAGGCTTCGGGATACAACCAAGTACGCGTGTACTCCAGATCGACGTCCCAGTCCTCCAAGTCAACCCGCTTCTCGGTTGCTTCAATATCGTCCTTAGCTCGGAAGAACACCGTAGAGGCCAGCTCGACATCACACCAGTAAACGCACATGCCTTTACCGCTGAAATTGCTCCGGTCAATATTAGGCAATAGGCGAGACTTACCTCCTCGGCTCTCGGCCTCCATTTTCTTACCAAATTCGGTGTTCGTCACCGAGTTCAGCACCGCATCGTCTTTGGGGCCGTAGGACGTAAATGCCGTAGCGAAACTCAGCTCGGGCATCTCCGGCGTGCCAAACTGAGCCTCCGAAAACCAGGCCTTGTCACAGGCGTTGATTGTCTTTCCCAACAGCGCCTCTAATTTGGCATTCGCATCCCTCAGGGTGTTTGCCTGAACATAAACGGTGGCGCAGTAGGTGTTCTCGATGCTGTAAATTCCCATAAAAATGTTTCCGAGTAACGATAGCGACAAGGCTGGAGCGGATTTCCGTCACCGTCAAGCGGCGAACCCCGAAAGAGTTGACGTTGATTTGTCGTAGGTCGACGCCTGTCAGGCCGAGATTGGAAGATCCTTCTGAGGTGGGCTGCCCACCGACGTTTGGACCCGTCCCTTCCGTTCAGGCTCCCGGCGTTTCCAGGTCGATGCCGGAGATCAGGACTGCTACCCAGACCGCGTGATAGGCTGACCGTCGGTATAGTCTCCTCTAAAAAAGACCGTTGACAGGCTCGATATTGTTCTCTATCTGTTCTGATTATGGAAAACGCGACTCTAAGCATCATACGAATATCCCGCTGATCCGCCGCCTCGAGAGAGGCTGTAGTCAACTGCGTGTTTATTCGAGTTGTGTAGATGAGTATTCAGTCGTTGCCCGCTGGCAAGACGTCACGTACGTCGCAAACCATTCTCTCCCAACCCAAATTTAGCAGATGTGTAGGCCGCTTCATCGCCAGGGACCAGTTGGCTCGCGATGTTGCATGTTTGCTGGATTTTGAAGATGCAGTTTCGAGTTGGAACTGCCGGTCTCTGCACCTTCGCCATGGATTTGATACCTATTCTCCCGATTTCGTCGCCGAACGTCAGTACGACGTTCTGGTGATCGATGTGATTGGGCAGCGCCGACCGCCCCAATGGGTGTCGGAAGCGGTCACCAGTCAAGGGTTCACGTATCGGACAATGTCGCGCGGAGACATTGACCCTATCCGTCTGAGGAATTGCAAAGATCTGTTGCAATGCTCTGGTGGTGAAGTGAGCTTGGGAGACCGGGTGAGATTGTTGTCCGTTCTGGATCAGCACTATTCTCTAACCCTGGCTGAGAGCCTCTCCGTGTTCCAGGAGTCCAAGCCCATACTGGGTCTTGCAAACATGGTCGTCGGTCGATTCATCGAGATTGATCTCGATACTGCGCTCATCGGACCCGAGACAGTTGTTCGCCGCTATCGCGGCTAAGCCCATCACACAACATTCCCCTGTTTGAAGTTCGCACCTCAGGTTGCGAGGAGGATAACTGTGCCTAAAACAAAGCATTCACTGAAAACGCCACAGGACGCCGCGTTGTACTGCACACTTAGACGTGCACTCAGGAAGGCTCGCGATTTTAACAGAGGCTCGGACTGCGTGGTTCTGCTGAACGTTCCCTCAGACCAGTCGGGCGAGGATTACGATGCATGCGCCGAGAGTCTCTTGCTTCGCTTGTCTGTTGACCGAGACGACATGGCCTACGTGGTGATCGCCGCTACCGATAAGCCGCGCACCATCCTCAAGAAGATGGAAGGGGATTGCAACCGAAAGCGTCGCCTTCTGATTTTGAGGGAACAGGGTGCTGAACTTCCTTTTCAAGTTTCCCTGAAAGTTGACGTCGAAGCCGACATCCCGTCGATTTCGGCCATGGATTTTCGGATCGGCTGCCGGATCGCTTATCAGATCGATGTCACTCCCTCCGAAGCGAAAGCCGCGATGTCTTATCCACTGCCGCATGTTTGGGCTGCGTTACGGCGAGGTCGTCCAATCAGATCTGCTTTGGCGCGGCTGGCAGAGGCTTCCGCCGCCGCTGTCAGCCAGCCGACGGAGAAGAGGGGAGGCCTCCCGCCATTGCAGGACATGTTCGGCTACGGAACAGCAAAGCACTGGGGACTTGAGCTTGCCCAGGACCTCATCGATTGGCAGCGAGGTCAGATCGATTGGTCGGAAGTCGACGCCGGTATCGTTCTTTCAGGACCACCAGGCGTTGGCAAGACGCAGTTTGCTGCTGCTCTTGCCCGACAATGCAATGTGCCGATCATTGCGACATCTTTGGCTAGATGGCAGGCAAGAGGTCACCTTGGTGACCTATTAAAGGCCATGAGAACCGACTTCGAAAAGGCGAAGGAAAGTGCGCCTTGCATTCTGTTCTGTGATGAATTGGACAGTTTTGGCGACCGCAATTCCTTCTCGGCAGATAACAAAGACTACAGCACACAGGTGGTGAATGGGTTTCTCGAACACTTGGATGGCCTTGATGGACGCGAAGGCGTCGTCGTAATTGGCGCGACCAATGCTCTTGATCGTATCGATCCTGCCATCTTGCGGCCTGGGCGATTGGATAGACACGTGGCCATTCCCCTCCCAACTGCGACAGACAGGATCGCCATCCTTCAACAACAGCTTGGTCAATCACTGCCGAGAAAACATCATCCAACGTTGATGGCAGCCACCGATGGGTTTTCTGGAGCTGATCTCGCGAAGGTGGCCCGAGATGCCAAACGGCTTGCCCGAAGGGCTAAGCGTGACTTGGGGGTGGCTGACATTATGAAATCGTTGCCAGAAATGGTGGCGATCACGGGCGAATTGCGTCGCGCGCTTGCTGTGCATGAGGCAGGCCATACCGTTGCGGTCGTCGCGCTTGACCATGGCACGTTCTACGGTGCGATGATCATCGATCATACTAGGAACGACAGTCAGACGGTCCCGGGTGGTGGCGCATATTTCGAGGTACCCAACGTCGGATACCGCACCGCGCAAACCTATAGGGATCGCATTGTGGTGTTGCTGGCGGGGATTGCTGCCGAGCAGGTGCTCCTTGGGGCAGTGAGTGACGGAGCTGGCGCAGGGCCGGACTCTGACCTCGCGCAAGCAACCCGGATCGCCACGATGCTACAGAGCGCTATGGGCATGGGTAATCGGCTTCGTCATAGCTTGGCGAAGAGCGACCGCGACCTTGAAACACTTCGCCTTCACGACCCCAGCGTCGCGATCTGGGTGGACGATCTACTCCGGACCGAATTTGAGCGAGCGAGGCAGATTATCCGCAATCAGCTGAAACTCGTTGAGGCTATTGCCGACGAGCTGGTGGCGAAGGGGAAAGTTTCTGCTGATCAGGTCGCAAAGATGGCGGCTAAGCTCAACGCCGCCCCCACGCATACCGACCGTGGCCTGAAGTCTAGTACTCCTGCGGCCAATGATGCGCCTGCATTAAGCGCCCCTTTTCCCCCAGCTTCTTGAAGGTTACCGCCATGAAAGCGTGGATCATCAGTGACATGCACGTCACACATGCCGATATGACAGCCGAATTCGACATCCCTCCAGCCGACATCTGCGTCTGCGCAGGCGACATTTCCGGCTTCCTTGCGTTCGGTCTCGAATTCCTGAAACGGCGGATCGCTCCAACAATGCCGGTCGTCGTGGTCCTTGGGAACCACGACTACTACGGGAACACCATCGACGGTGCCTTATCGGCAGCACGCGAAGGCACGGACGAATGCAACATCCATCCACTGGAAAACGAAACGCTCGAAATCGATCACGTCAGGATCATTGGTGCGACGCTCTGGACTGACTATCAGATTCCATGGGGCATCGATGATGAGTTGCCGCTTCCTGATCGTGCCGAGGCAGCCGTCCACTTCTGCCGACGAAACATGCTCGATTTCCGCGAAATCTATGGCTCGCCTCCGTTTCGTGAGGGGATGCCCAAGCTTATCACGAGCCGCGAGATCATCGGCCGACATGTAGAAAGCAAGGCGTTCATCTCTGGTGAAATGACAAGATCCTGGACCGGCAAGACCGTCGTCCTAACCCACCATGCGCCGTCTCCACGATCATTGTTGAAGCAGTACAAGGGTCATGCCACCAACGCTGCCTTTGCCAGTGATCTCACAGATGTCATCCAAACCGGGCGGCCGGATGTCTGGATTCACGGCCACATCCATCAGTTCCAGGACTACGTCGAAGGGCATACGCGGGTGATCTGCAACCCGCTCGGCTATCGGCATGAGCGCGGCAAAAACGGATATCGCCCCGGCTTCGTCATCGAACTTTGAACCAGAACGTATGTGAGCGCACCCAAAGGAGTAAAATCTAATGTCCAGCAAGCTCGTTCTAAAGCCGCTTTGGAGCAATGGCTCCTGCACGTATGCGGTCACCTTCAAGAAGATGTCGGCGGAAGACAGGCGAGAAGTCGAACAACTCGCTGACGAGGCAGGTTACATTCGTGATGATATCATTTGGGCACCCCCCACGGTGGTACGGGGTGTGTCGGAGTTTTTCCGTGTGATGAAACAAGCCGGTTTCGGCCTGGAATTCGACGATCCTGAAGACGCTCCCTTCGACCTTCAACGGCTGCATCTCTCAGCAGATACGCGAAGGGCTCTGGAAGGGCTTAAGGGCTTCGAATTGTACCACCTGTCAGGCTGGACGCCCGTGCAGGCAGAAGGAAGATTAGACGGACATCATTTCTATTTTCGTGCGCGCGGCAGTTACTGGCGTTTCGAAGTGGGCGGCAACGAACGATTTACGCGATCACCGAGATGGTGGCACGAGGAATCTTGGCCATCCGTGACAGGTTTCGAAGCGGGTTATATGTCCGATGAAGATGCCGTTTGTTGCATTCTGAAGGCCATCGATATTTTCCGAAACGGGGACAATAGTCATTTTAGCCCGGAACATCCGGAATATGAGCGGACGGTCCTGCAGGGTTGGTCGGCAGGAGCCCTCAGCCTACGGATCGTTACGATCCGGCTTGGTATCTCTGGTGAAGAGGCCATCCGACGAATGCGGACGTGGGAGATCGAAGTGCCGTATACTGCTGACCGGGAGGTTCAACATGTGGAAGCGCTGCCGGTCCGCAGACTCAAGCCTCGTCCATCATGAGCGCCTATAGAGCAGAGGTGGTGGTGTTGTTTGGCTATTCACATACCAAGGCCGAGTTGGGGGAGACCAGTGGCAATCACACGTGAGCGTGTGGCTGTCTTGCTCATCGATCCTCGGGAGAACCTAGACGTGAGCCATTTCGGCGCGACTTGCTGGTGAGAATTTCGGCGCTTTACTTCTGGCAGAAAGCGGATTCCAATTTCCAAAGAGGCAATACGCAGCCGAGTGTAGAGATGGAAACCATTATAGAAGAATTGCTGGATATGGCGGTTCATAAGATAAAGAAATTCGAAAGTGTCGTTCAGCTCAACGAAGGCGGATTGCAGACGGCTGGAGCCGTTTTAGTTAAGGCCTACGACATGTACCAAGAAAATCCGGAAGTTTGGGCAGAGGAAGGCGAAGCGTTCATCGCAAAGCATTACAGTGACAAGCTTCGCGTTCTGTGCCTGATGTTTGAGCTGACGGTACTGCACGCGAAGGCTCTTGCCTCCATCCGTCTCATTAACGCCGGATTTGATCCGAAAGCCGACGAGCGCATCCGATTGCTCAACGCTACCCTGAAGTTCGGCGGCAGCTTCAGGGATAAGATGCGCGTACTCCCTACATTAACTATGGCAACCGAACCGACGTGAGGACGGATTGAATTGGATATAGGCTCCGTAGGAAAGCGAGGCCTAAATGTTCAACGAAGTACATGAAATTATTGAGGATTACGACCGGGACAAACGTGCACGCGCCGAAGAATTTTACGGCGAGTTGTTCGAAATGCTGCATGGTCTGGATGCAACGATCAGGGAGCCGCATGATAATGATGAAGACCGGACTGCGCTCCTTGCCGAAATGAAAGAGATCGCCTCAAATGCTCCACTTCCCGCATACTTGGCCACGGTAGCCACATCATTTTATTGATTCAATACTGCTGCTAGCCGGTGCCGGTTTAGCCAACAACAAAAAAAGCAGACGGGATTCCTTCCGAACATCGTGCACGATCTTCAAGCCGACTTCACAACGGAGGGCCCATCCTGCGGGACTGTACTATTGGCTATTGATGGCCGGTTTCAAGTGAAAATTTGGCAATCGGCGCGCTTACAAACGGCGACTGATCCCTGACTGGAAGCATATGCTTACGATTGTCAACATATGCTTCTGACGTGACCAATTGCGAAGATGGAAAGGCGGCGACGACGACTATCGCCGTCGGCTGCTTCGTTTCGTCCCATCGAAGAAGCGAGGCGGCTTTCTGCGGGCCCAAGCCACGAATTTTTGTATCGCAGGCTCTTCGACGGGTTGGATATGACGGGAAGTCGCGGCCGCGTCGCTCATGCCTTGCGCGGCATTTAGTAGTCGGTCACCCAGCCGGGCTTATCTCTCAGCATCGGACTCTCCAAGAATTGGTTCGTGCCAAAGTAGCGGCCGGATCCATTCGGCGCAATAGCTTCGCAAAACGTTCGATGCGGCCGTCGGTCAGGAAGCGCTCGAAGATGTCACGACGCGAGATGCCATAACGGAGCGTCCGCGAGATTCGACTTACCCGAGACACGCGGCACGGTCGCCTGCCAGAGAGTGAAGAGGTCTTTGACGATCGCTGCAGCGCGATCCGGTGACGCGCGGCGACACGAGCCTCGGAGCTTTGGCTCGGAACAATTTCCTCTATCTCCCCGAGCTTCACCATGCGCTCGACGGTCTCCGTCAAGGTGACGCCGTCATTGCCTTGATCTTTACGCACAAGCTTGTTGGAGGCGGCGTACCCGGCCACTTGCAGAATGCGGCGATGGCCGTTCAAGTCCGTGCAACGCACTCATTGGCTCGACTGTCCTCGAAGCGATAGGATCCGTCGTCGGCAAGTTGACACAGGCTTCGGCGGGGAGAAAAGCCGCTGCGGCTGAGCACCTATTCACGCGACGTGGACGCACGTTTAGGCGGGTTCACCATTGGGTAAGAGCGTGCGGGTAGGGTCCGGTTGCGACGGAGACCTGTTGAATGCCTGATAACGAAAAACTAAAGAACGCTGCTCATGAGATTGGACATTATGTATTCGCCCGGCGCTATGGCGTGCGGTTGAAATTCGTCAGTATCATGATGGGGGAAAGTACGCTGCCGTCCAATGGGCTAGAAAAAGGAAACAGGCTGAGCGACGATGAGCATATTGACTTTTCGCTAGCTGGATGGGCTGCAGAAACTTACGTTAAAACGCACTCGCGGCAAGACGATACGTTTGATCAACGGACTTTTTCGCGCGCAAGATTCGTATGTGGTAATGGGAGTGGATGGCCGTTGGGTCTTCTCGGTCAAGGGCCCTCTGATATCGCCGTTTTAGTGCGGGCGGGTGTAGCTCGGTCACGGCTACTGAATCCGTCGAAGACCCTATTGGGCCTCGGTGGCATCATTCATTCGCAGAAAGTAATGTTTTACAGACTTGTTGATTGCCTCCTGACCGAAAGCTTCCTTTCGCCCGAGGCTTTAGAGACGGTAGCCTCTGGTCGAGAAATCACGCCAGAAATTAGAGGCCGAAATGAGAGTGCAAGAATGGAAGCGCTGATGAGAGGGGATCTTTTCAATGTACCGGCACGTTAATCCATGAGTTCAATTTTTCATTTGCAGCACGTGCTCGCTCGATGTCGGCGGGGTTGAAAAGAATGAACCGGAAATTCTTTCCAGTTTCCGAGCGTAGGGCAAGTTTGGTGAACCTTTGCTCTATTGTAAGGGTCGTCTGCGCCATGTCGGAAAAAGCCGCGAAGCCTACGGTGAAGCCATCTGGGTCAAGAGTCGTTTTCCCTGGAGAATACACACCTCTACCACCGACACAGCAGATATTCGCAATGCATGCGTTAACGATTGCCGTGGAGTGAGTTGATTTTCCGCTCCACCTCAAGGTGAGCAGCTCCCGCACCGAACTTCTCATCCAAATGAGCGTGTTCGATAAGCACGCAGAAGTTAGAACTGCTCCTGGAGCAGCGAGTAGCGCTTCAAAAGATGGTCCGTGGGAATTGATCTGTCCGAGGCAGAGCAACGTGAGCGTCATGAAGAGGATTGAGGATGCGCAAGCGGACAAAACCTTCGTCCTTGCTCTGCTTAGCTGCGCTTGCCAAAGCCGATGATCTGCACCGCAAAGCAACTCGATCATTTGCTCATCCGCACCCAAAACGTCTTCTATCAAGTCATTCCGCTCCATGGCGAAACGCTTGGCGGCGCTAACAGCAGCCGCACGATCCCGCTCGATCACACTCGATAGTCTCTCACCACATCCCTCTATCGTCCTCATACTGTCCACTACTCCGGCCCCACATTGAGTAATGGTGAACTGACTTTTCGTGGGCGCAAAGCGTTTGCTTCTGGCCGATTCGGGGCCGTAGCAAGATGGTGCAGGATTTGAGATCGGCAGCGCGTGGATAGGGGGGCGGGCGGATTGGAGTCACTGGTTTCTCAGCGAGAGACATATCATTCACTATGGCACACACCACTCAATGCCTGACGTCGTGGCAACGGCTAAGGGCTGGCTTCACCCCAACCCGTGAGATCCTTGTCCGCGACAATCTTGACAAGGTTCCCAGCAGATCATCGAGCGCCGCTGGAAATTGCGACTTGCTGTGTGAAAGGGACGTCCAGCTTCCACCTTTGATTGGAAAAGACATCCTAAGTTAACTCAGGATGTCCTTAGCAAAATACGGATAGCCTGAGTTTACCGCAAATGACCTTTGCGCGGCGATCACCTGCTTTTGGCTCGATGAAAAACCCGCGGCGCATCGAAGGTAGGGATCTCAAAAGTATCGGACGGCAAATTGTCTCTCTCCACTGTGGCTCACCCCTTCGGCATCACCCGCGTAATTCTGGCTGAGTAAGCGTGGGGTGCGCATAGACACCCACCGTTGCTAGGGCGAAATCTTCTAATCGCCCATCAAAGCGCGACGATGTGAACAGGAGTTGACACGGCCAATAATCGACCGAACACTCATAGTATCGCGTTTACTGAGACTAAAAAATGTGGGTTGAGCTTTCAAATGACGAAATCGACTTAGTCATAGATGCGCTGGGCGAAGGCCCGCTGGCGGATAGGTTGAGGGTAAGGCCTCATCGGCAGACAGGAGCGTTCACAAAGGCGGCGGAAGAAAAAGCTGCTGGCAAGGACGAGTTGGTCATAGAAACTTCGGGCATCATCGACCGGTACGATTTCGGCGCGTATGTTATGTCTTGGATTTGGGTCAGCGACGAAGAAGCAGGTGTTCCAACGTCCTTTGACGGTTTCATAGTTACCGACGAAATCCGGAACCTGTTTGAGAACCTGCGGTCCTTCCGAATTACCGATCTCGACTTCTCTACTACTGCGATAATTGCCAACGGCAAGATGGATAACTACGACTGGAAGTTCGAGACCTCAGGACAGGTGTGGATACTGACGGCTTTCACTGAGTCAAACGCCGCGGACTGGCTGCATATCGAAGAATGGAAGCTTGGGACTCCTTCGCGTTCTATGACCAGCACTGACGTTTTTTCGGCTATTGGGAGGGCGCTTCAGATCCTAGCAACAAGCTCCTCAAATTTGCGATTGGAAGACCATCCCCTTTATTGGCGGAAATATCTCGAGCTATACGCGTTGGGTGAAATATCTGCGATGGAGGCGGTAAAGTGGCTCAATGTAACCGTCGAGGCGCTTGACGAAAAAGCCCAATCAGTTCGCGAGCGCATCGAAGAAAACCGTAGGAATGCCGTGCGAGTTAGTCTCGCTGGACCGGGAATACCTCGGTTCGATATTGAGTGTACAAGCGCGCGGGTCTGAATGGGAATTTGGTCTCACTTAAGATCTCGCCGCAATCGTTGCCGAGTGTGACCTGCCACGGGTAATTTCCTCCAGATTGGATTAGAGTCCGGCCTGATTAAGGACGGACGCATGAAGAAGCAGAGATTTACGGAAGAGCAGATTATTGCGGTGCTGAAGGAGCAGGAGGCTGGCGCGAAGGTGGCTGAGCTCTGCCGCAAGCACGGGATTTCGGAAGCGACCTTTTATAACTGGAAAGCCAAATACGGCGGTATGGAGGTCTCCGAGGCGAAGCGTCTCAAGGCGCTCGAGGAGGAGAATGCTAAGCTGAAGAAGCTGTTGGCCGAGCAGATGCTGGACGCTGCCGCGCTCCGCGAGCTTCTGGCAAAAAAATGGTAGGGCCTGCCGCCAAGCGCGAAGCCGTCGCGCATCTGAAGACCGTGATGGGTCTTTCGGAACGGCGGGCCTGCCAGATCATATCCGCTGATCGGAAGATGGTGCGCTATCGGTCCTGCCGGCCGCCGGAGGTCGAACTGCGGGCAAGACTGCGCGACCTCGCCAACGAGCGACGGCGTTTCGGCTATCGGCGGCTGTTCGTCCTGCTCAAGCGAGACGGAGAGCCGTCCGGCGTCAATCGCATCTACCGGCTCTACCGCGAGGAAGGGCTGTCGGTCCGCAAGCGGAAAGCCAGACGGCGTGCCGTCGGCACGCGTGCGCCGATCCTGGTCGAAGCGAAGGCCAATGCCCGCTGGTCGCTGGATTTCGTCCACGACCAGTTTGCCTGCGGAAGGAGGTTTCGCGTGCTCAACATCGTCGATGACGTGACGCGCGAATGCCTGGCGGCAATCCCCGACACATCGATCTCCGGGCGTCGGGTCGCCCGCGAACTGACGGCGCTTATCGAACGGCGCGGCAAGCCCGGCATGATCGTCTCCGACCATGGCACGGAGTTCACGTCGAACGCGATCCTCGCCTGGTCAAAGGAGCACAAGGTCGAATGGCACTACATCGCGCCGGGAAAGCCGATGCAGAACGGCTACGTCGAATCCTTCAACGGCCGCATGCGCGACGAACTGCTGAACGAGAGCCTGTTCTTCGGTCTCGGCCACGCTCGCAGCGCCATTTCCGAATGGGCGGAGGATTACAACAATTTCCGGCCACACTCATCGCTCGGATATCAGACCCCGGCCAACTATGCCGGGACCATCGCCGCAACCGGCTCCAACGCTGCGCAAGATGAAGGCTACGCGTTTCCGCCGGTTGCTCCCACCGCGCCAAATGGCGTATCGAAAACCGCCGGGGCTCTAATCGCCGCTGGATGAAAGTTCAGTGGCAGGTCAAGTGCGTTTCATCGTTGGAGCATATGACTGAAGAGCCTTCGCGGGCCGTCGTCGATCTCGGAAACGCCTCGGACTATTGGCTATTAATGGCCGGTTTCAAGTTCGATGCGTTTCCAATGGTGATCTCGTGGCAGGCCGTCATCGGGGGCTTTCGTCTCAAATGCTACGTCCGAAATGGAATAATACTGGCAAACTTGTAGACATGCATGCCTGGTATTAGGCAGCGCTGTCACTGGCCCACTTTTCGATCAGTGAAAATTTGGCAATCGGCGCGCTTACAAACGCTGACTGATCCGTGACTGGAAACATATGCTTCTGACGGGACCAATTGCGAAGACGGGGAGGCAGCAACTATCGCCGTCGGCTGCTGGGTTTCGTCCATCGAAGAAGACAGGCGGCTTTCTGCGGGCCTAAGACAAGATTCTTTGTATCGCAGTTCGTCTAGCAGCGCTTCGGTTGGATATGCGCGAAGTCGCGGCCGCGCCGCTCATGCCTGCGCGGCATCTAGTAGTCGGTTACCCAGCCGGGCTTATCTCTCAACATCGGACTCTCCAACGATTGGTTCGTGCCAAAGTAGCGGCATAATCCATTCGGCGCAACGGCTTCGCAAAACGTTCATCGGCCAGACGACGACCGCCTCGACTCGAAGCCATGGCCTTCGGGCTTTCGTCGACCGAATGATGACCGGTTCGAGCGACCACTCTCTCGATTTTGCCCCTCTGATCCTTCAGTTTGGAGAGCATCTTGATGCAAGAAGTGGTGAGAGTAACAGGCGGCAATGGCAGAACGCTGCAGAGATTATGTGCGACGGTCGCTCAAACTGCTGAATGCATCCAATAAGGCCGCACCGGACAAAGCATGGGCACCATTTCATCTGTTTCCCTCAAACAGGCAAGGAGATGCCGGTGGAGGGCTGGGCAAATGGCCACCTGAAGATCAGTGAAATGGTCGATGCTGGGGCAAATAGTTGGCGATGTCGTCCGCAGACGCCGGAGGACCGGGCTCGGTCCGCAGTCAGCTTTAAACAGCCGACGCGAGGACGGCGATAGCGATTCGGCTTAAGAGGATCTGTCGGAGCGTATGGACGGACGCAGCGCCAACGGAGAGGTAAGAGCGCGCATTCAACGTAGTCGTTTTCCGCGATGCAAGAAATGTGTCGGCTCTTTGGAGCGGACACACTTCCAAAGGAACCGCGAAAGATTCCGCTAAGCGGCTAACGCCGTATGCCAGCCATCAGACTCGTGGCGGAACTGAATCTGCTCAGCATCAAGTGACTGGTCAGATTCGGTAATACTCTCGATCAAGCGACTCAGTTCCTCATCCTTTTTCTTGTTCGCATAGATGATGCGCAGAAGCCGTTCCGCCGCACGATTGGAGACCGGCTTATTTGAGGCCTTTTCCCACTTCGCAATACTTTGCTCGTTGGTCGACAAGCGGTCAGCAAGTCCACGTTGCGAGAAATCAAGCTCCAAACGAAGGAATCTGAACTCAGCACCATTCATGGTCCGGTGCTGCCTTACGATGCTATCGCCGATGGCGTTGTGCAGGCCTACCATATCTTCTATCGAAAAAGTCTCTCCATAGCCGGACGTATCTTCGACAGTGTACCCAGATGCCAAGTAGACATTGTCCAGACCGCATTCAATATAATGGTACATCTTCATCTCCTTGTCCCGCCCGAGCTACTACATCGCCGAAATTACGAGGACGTGCTTTTCCCAAATAATGGCAACTGGGACGGTCAACTCTTGTCCTGCTCCATGGCGGTGCACGTCAGCTTTCCAATTACCCTTGATATCGATAATAGGATCGATAATTACTGTTCCTTTTAGAAGGCAGTTTCGGATCATGGTCGTTGTGATCTTCCGTTCTGGATGATCCTGCTTAGCGTGTCTGGTGTATTGGACTTTGCCATTGATCGTAAAATCGCGAACGAGTTTCTGAAACTCACCGCGCGACATTTTTTTGGGTTGCTCAGATTCTCGCGCTCCGAAATCGACTACATTCGACAATCTTGCTCTCCAGTTTCCTATACAATGTATAGGTTCTGGCCATGGAAAAGTCAATGGTTGATGTATTCGGCTGTCGCCGCTCACACGTCGGCGCGGATGAGACCGCCTTCCTGCTACACCGCTGACGCGCTGACCTTGGTGGATTGCCGATTTCCCGAGCATATTCGCACGGCATGACAGGGCGTCGATCGCAAGTGATCTTTCGACGCGACTTCTCCGGCTCGAGCCCACATACGGACCCGGATAGATGCTCGGCGTCAGCCTTCGACTCTGGTAAAGCCCAGCCACGAGGGGCGCTGATGCCAACGGTTCAAAGCCCGCAGCCTGCGGAGCGACACCACGGCACCCCCTTGACACCACGAACCGCCAGCTAAACCGTCCTTAGCCGCAGCAGCTTCTGCGCCACTAGATGGCTGTTTTCATGCAGTGTTCGGGAAGTGACTTTTTAAAATTGGCGTGCAATACCCACTTTTCTGGAAAACCCAAGGGGGCATTTTTAGACACGGTTCTCATCACCGGAACGTTGACGAACATCTGCTGCGAGTCCTCGCCCCGTGATGCCTATGCCAGCGGATTCCGGGTAGTTTTCGTGGTTGACGCGACGGCTGCCAGCCGCGACCAGGACCACAACGCAACGCTCCACAATATCTATCGTAGCTTTGGCGATGTGCGACCGACAGACGAAGCCATTGCTCTTCTGTCCGTATACCGGGTCTAGGTACCCGGTGCTTTAGGTTTGGGCTATTCAGCTATGACGGTACCTTGGTGAAAGACAATTTGCCATGTGTCTGCATTTTTCCGCCAGAGTGTCGTTCTGCGAGTTCTCCGATCCGGCTGCTGCAAGATGTAGTTGAGCTGGTAAAGACCTTCCGCAAGCTGGCGAATGGAGAATTCCGAGCATGACCAGCCTTCAGGCTCCGGGGTTTTGTAAAATTCCAAAAGGTTCTCTATGACAAATTCTCGGTCGTAGGCTTTGCCGCTTGCGCCAATTTCCCAAAAATCATCGACCGTCATTTTGAGGAGGTCGTCGCGGCTGGTGCCAAGCTCCCGATGATGGAAAAGCGGTTCGCGAGCGCTGAGTTCGCCAAGGATTGCACGGAGAGCAGGGTTCAGCATTTTTCCTCTTTCAAACGTTCTCGACCAATTAAATCACTATAACGATCAAACCAGCCCGGGCTGCAAGCGAGACGGCCCAGCGCGTTTCGATTGAGTTCAGACCAGAGGCGCTAAATTCGATCACCGTCCTCGCCGGGTTCCTGTCCTTTGTGAACCGGTACTTCGAACTGGTAGACGCCGCAGTCGAGCCGCCGTGCTAAGCGCCTTCGGAAGTTGACAATTGGGCCGGTCAAACTGATGTTGCTGGAAGGCAAGCGTGAACCTCGAACAACTCCCGATATGGACGATCACCAGGTTACAAGTGTGTGTTTAAGTTGTGAACTGACGTCGGGACGCAAGCCGCTTCCTGGCGGGACAATATTCGAGACCGAGTATTTTCATGCTCACCAGGACGTCGCTTATCCCGTGCCCGGTCAAGTTATCGTCGCTGCGAAGCGTCATTTCAAGCTTTTGACTGATATGACTCCTGCTGAGACATCCGAGTTTCTACCCCTCGTTCAGAAGTTGAGGGGGCAGCAGGCAAAGCAGCTTGGTATCGAGCACGTCTACTATTTTTACAATGAGGATACGTCGCACCACTTTCATCTTTGGATGGTGCCTCGATATCCGTGGATGGCGCAGTTTGGAAAGTCCATCGACGCGGTACGTCCGGCGCTTCGCCATGCCCGCGATACCATGAACTCGAAGGCGGAACTCGCTTTTGTCGCAGAATCCGCCAATAAGCTGCGGCAGGGGATGCTTGGCGTGTAGGTCTGTGCTGCGAGGAGCGCTACAATACGGCGTTGCTTCAGGCGTGAAGTGCGGACTATATTCGGTCCGCTCTCTTCGCACATCAGTCCATAAGGACAGCACAGATGCTCCATCATGCGTCGTTCGGCGTCTCAAACATTGAGAAGTCGTACACCTTCTATGATGCCTTCTTTCGTGCCGGGGCAGGGTCCTCCGCTGGTGCAGGACATCATCTTGCCTTTCGCTCCAAGTCGAGAAGCAGTCAAACTATTTCATCTGGCTGCCTTGGCGCACGGGGGATCGACAACCAGTCGGCTCCTCTTGCCGCCGATCCAGGCACCCGGATGTATGGTAAGCGCCAACGCCGGAGCGCCGAGAACGATCCGGGTAGACAATTTTAAAGATCACTGCGGAAGAAACACGTTCATGCGGTTACGGTTTTCGACGACGGACTTGCGCCGACGGTTCGTCACATGGCGCATCCTGGACGATAACGTCGCACCCACTTTACCATGCCAACTCATCGGGTGAGAGCGCCGTGAAAGTGACTCTGGTTGGCCGCAAAGGGAACCTAGGGGGAAAACGGTTGGGATTTTTGAAAACTTGCCGCCGACAAATTTCGGGGACAGAATCATATCATGGTTGGCTACGTTGCGTTCGAGTCCAACAAAAAGATGCAATAGAGACGTGGCGGATCGGCTTCACTCAAATGGTGTCTTTATGAATTTCACTGCGACCGAAGGAATGGCACTTCCTTTGATTTAGCCCTGAAGGAGTGTGCTATGACAGCTTTCGGAAACGCGACACCAAACCGGAGCGGCGTCACGCGACCGTTCTTTGACAAGCATTATTTTGTCGAAGGCGTTCGATCCGCGGTAGCATCTGGCAGTTTGTTTCGCCTACGCAGGAGGATATCCGAGGAACAAAGCCGCGCGCCACAAGAGTGATCAAAGTTTTTCCGGCTAGCGGAGGATATCGAATCCCGCTGGGCGCAAATCGAAGCCGAGTTCGGCGAGGGAGCTTTGCTGGTCGAGGAGGATGAATTGATCCAGTTTGCGGCCAGAGCTGAAGGTGGATATTATGAGAGCAACCCTCATCTTCTAGAGAACGCGCGTCTATTTCGTGCGCTCAAAGGCGAGACGTGGTGGACTAGAGAGCACCACTTTCAGCGCCTTTCGGAAGAGGCGGGATATGGTACACCTCCTCCAGATGCTCGCGAAATTTATTCGTTGTTTTGAAAGTCAACCGGCGGTCGCGATCCAAGCCGACGACTTGAAAATGCCAGCCTTCGAAAAGGTCAAGTTGAAACAAGAATTCAAGTTCGGCGGCCTTCAGTCCCTTCTCGAAAGCGGCTACCGCAAGCGCCCGAAGTTTTGCGAACGCGTCCTCAATGGTCTCCCGCATAGAGTCGTCGGCGAGACTAGCGAGTATGGCGATAAGATCCGTTCCTTCGACATCGGCGCCGCTTTTGCGCTTAGCGAAATAGTAAACGTCGATTTGGCGGCCCGCCCCTTTTTCTGGTCGTTGTATGAGTCTGAAGCCAACGCCTGACATGTTGGAACTCCCTACGACAGCGGGCTGCTCCTATCAGCCGAGATGCTAAATATTTGTTACCTCGCCCGAAGAGAGCGGCGATCAAGTCCGACACCTGTCTTGGCCGAAAAGAGTTCAACGGAACCTCGACAACGGTCGAGATGTCAAATCATCGTAGCCAGGACCGCTGTCATTCTGCCGCCAGTGTGGGGCCGACGTACCCTCGAGCGATCCGTAGCCAGCAGTGAGTCGCTGACGCAGCGACGGAGATAGTGGCCCCGTCGTGGTGATCGTTGCTCGGATTGTATGGTTGCCCAATGAAATCAAGAAGCCCCTGCTTCTGGCGGCCTCCTCCTCGCTAACGTCGCCAACATGTCGTTTCGACGGAAGGAGGACAAAACTATCGGAGCGGATCGCCTACATCAGCGCTCATAGCGACAAACCAAGCGAGCGCAATCAGATGTCTGGCCGTTCTATCGACGTGATGATATATAAATGATTGTTCGGTTATAAATGAGAGTCAAGATGCCACGCCCGAAAACGATGCCAGACGAAGAGGTGCTGTCGGCAGCGTTCGCGCTGATGCGATCGCATGGCCCTGATGGATTGACCTTTGCGGCACTCGCCGCAAGCACCGGCCTTTCCGGCGCCACCCTGGTGCAGCGCTTCGAGAACAAGACGCAACTGATCCAGCGGGCACTCATCCAGGCATGGGACGGCCTCGACCGCCAGACGGCGGAACTGATGGCAGCGGTGCCGCGAACGCCCGAGGGCGCCGTCGCGCTGCTCGTCGGCCTCTCGGGCGACTATGGCGGTATTGACAGCTATGCCGACGACCTGCGGATACTCCGGGAAGATCTGCGCGATCCCGTGCTGCGTGTCCGTGGCGCCAGGTGGCGAGACGTGCTCTCGGCCGTACTCGACGAATGCCTCGCCGATCTTCCTGCGGCGGCCCCCGGTCTGGGGCTGTTGATGGCGTCGCAATGGCAGGGATCGCTGCTGTGGTGGAGTTTCGACCCGCGGGTGCCGGTCACTGATTTCGTCGAGCAAAGCCTGGCGCGCTTCGTTGAAGCCTTCGCAAGGCGCCCGGCGGACTGAAGTCAGCGCCAGCGCACCGCGGTCACCCACCTGTCAAATCGCCGTGAGATGGTCGTGCAATGGATGACGGCGGCGCCGGGCCGTCTTAGATGCTGACCCATGACCAGATTTGTCGCTGCTGTTTTCCTGCGGTTCGCCGCACCCGCACTCGTTCTCTCGATGCTCTTCGTCTTGCCGGCCGCCGCTCAGGCGTCGCCGCCGGTTTCGGCCTTGCTGGAAGAACTGGCTAAGCGGCCGGAACTCGAGCCGTTGAAGACCGTGATCGTTGCCCGCGACGGCAAGATCCTCACCGAGCGCGGCTATCGCGGCAACCGCGTGACGGACTCGACCAACATCAAATCCGCATCGAAATCGATCATCTCGGCGCTGGTCGGCATTGCCATCGACAAGGGGTTGCTCGAAGGGCCGGACCAGAAGATCGCGCCGATCCTCAAGGCCGACCTGCCGGCTTCGCCAGACCCGCGCATCAATGACATCACCATCGGCAATCTCCTGTCGATGCAGGCCGGGCTCGGCCGGCTGTCGGGGCCGAACTACGGGCGATGGGTCGCCAGCCGAAACTGGGTGCGCACAGCACTTGCCCAGCCCTTCGATGATGCTCCGGGCGGACAGATGCTCTATTCCACCGCCTCGACCCATCTGCTTTCTGCGATCCTGACGAAGGTCAGCGGCAAGTCGACCCTCGCCCTGGCGCGCGATTGGCTGGCGCCGCTCGACGGTTTCCGCATCGGGGCCTGGGATCGTGACCCGCAAGGCATCTATCTCGGCGGCAACCAGATGGCGATGAGCCCTCGCTCCCTGCTTGCCTTCGGCGAGCTTTACCGCAGTGGCGGTCGTACCGTTTCAGGCCAGCAGTTGCTGTCGGCCGAATGGATCGCAGCGTCCTGGCAACACCGCACCAATTCGCGCTTCTCCGGCGACGAGTATGGCTATGGCTGGTTCGAGCGCCAGATCGCTGGCGAAGAGGTGCACTTCGCCTGGGGTTATGGCGGTCAGATGCTCTACATCGTGCCGAGCCTTGATCTGACTGTGGTGATGACCTCAGCCGAGAGCGGACCGTCAGCCCGAAATGGCTACCGCGACGCGCTGCATCTGGTGCTCGGCGAGATCATCACAAGGGTGAAGGCCGATCCGGAGACGGATGGTTGAGGGCGCGCCGCTCGTGCCTGTCACTGCCGATCAGCGAACAACCAGCAGCGGCTCCACGATATCGAGCAGGCATTCGATCGCGGATGCATTCTTCAAATCGTCCGGCGCGGCCTCGAACTCGGCAAGCTCGATACCGGCGATCTGCTGTCTCGGGATGCTTTCGAAAATGGCGCGCAAGCTCTGCGGGAGCAGGCCGTCGCCGATGGCATAGGCGGCCGGTACATGGTTCGGCTCGAGCACGTCCCAGTCCACGTGGATCCAGACCGGCGCATCGCCGATCAGCGGCAGAAGGGCTTCCGGCGTCGCTTCGGCAGGCGAAAGGGTGTGGACGCCTGCCCGCCGCAGCAGATCCGCCTCCGCAGGATCGATGTCGCGCGCGCCGACGATGACGACCTGAGTGGGGTTCAGTCCGCTGCCGTGTCCGCTGTCCCAAAGACCGCAGGCGGCGGCGAGCACCATGCCGCCGAGATAACCGCTTTCGGTGGTTTGCGGTGTGTTGAAGTCGCCATGCGCGTCGATCCAGAGCAAGACCGCATCGGCATGTTCCCGGGCAAGGACCGGCAACGTCGCCAGACTTGCGGAACAGGTATTGGCAACGAGAAGCGGCCGGTTACCGCGCCGCATAGTTTCTGCCAGCGCCTGTTGCAGGCCGGCCAATGTCTCCCTCGCCTCAGGCAGGCTCGCCGACCAATCGTCTTGCCTCGCCGGCGACGGCCTGCCGACGGAGGTCGGTTTCAGTCCGTGGCGCTTGCTCAGTGCTTCCGCCGTGAGCGCGGCCCCTGGTATTGCGCCCGTAGTTCTGTCGGCGATCCGCCCCTGGGAAACGATGAGTTCGTAGGACACGGTCGTACTCCTTGCATTTGCGACGTCGTTGCACGCAGCTCGCCGTCATCAACCGGCAAAGCGTGCATTTCGGGTGTTTTCAAAGTGTGGCATTGGCCTGAAAAGACGGTCTGCAGAATCGATATATTTAAATGGATATATCGATTCTGCAGAGTGATCGCAATTTCATCAGGGCGAACGTTCGTGGTATTGCTGTGCGTACATGGCGGTCGCTTATGCCCGATGGCGGGTTGCCTCGCGAGGCGCGCCCGCATGATGCCGAGATCTGGAAGGTGAGAGATGTTTGCCGCAAAGACAATCGAAACGGGCGACAAGTCCGAATTCTACCGCGAACTGGCAAGCCAGCTCGGCGGGCTCTTGCACGACGAGCGCGACTTCATCGCCAATGCGGCCAATCTCTCCGCCCTTGTATTTGATCTCGTGCCGGATCTGAACTGGGCCGGCTTCTACTTCCTGCGGCCGAACGACGAACTGGTGCTTGGGCCGTTTCAGGGCAAGGTCGCCTGCGTGCGGATACCAGTTGGCAAAGGCGTTTGCGGCGCTGCCGCCGCGCAACGGCAGACGATGCTGGTTCCAGACGTTCATGCGTTTCCAGGGCACATCGCCTGCGATGCGGCGTCGCGCTCGGAACTGGTCGTGCCGCTGATCAAGGACGGAAAGGTTTTCGGAGTGCTGGATCTCGACAGCCCGACGCCAGAGCGTTTCGATGCTGAGGACCAGGCCGGTTTCGAGGCGCTCGCCGCAATCTTTGTCGCCGCGAGCGATCTCAGTTAAACCAGTTCGCTGGGCGGTCAGCCCCCAAAACCTTCGATGACGATCTTGCCCTTGGCAGCACCCGTTTCGATGCGCCGATGCGCCTCGCGCAGGTTCGCCGCATTGATCGGCGACAGCACCTCGGCAAGCGTCGTCTTCAGCCGCCCGGCGTCGATCTCGTCGGCGACGAAGGACAGGAGCCGGTGCTGCTCGATCATATCCGGTGTCTGATGCATCGGGCGGGCAAACATGAACTCCCAATGCAGACTTGCCGCCTTGGTCTTCATTCCGGCCATTGGCATCGGCACGTCGGTGTTGTCGATCGAGACGATGCCGCCTTGCGGCCGGATGAGCTCGACCGCAGCGTCCCAATGGCGCATGTCGTTGAAGATCGCGATATGGTCGACATGGGTGAAGCCGAGTGCCCGAACCTGCGCGACCAGCGGCTCGCGATGGCTGACGACGTGGTCGGCCCCGAGCTCCTCGACCCAGGCGATGGTTTCCGGCCGCGAGGCGGTGGCGATCACGGTAAGTCCGGCGCGCTTGGCCAGCTGAATGCCGATCGAGCCGACGCCACCGGCGCCGCCGACGATCAGGATCGATTGGCCGCGATCGGCACCGTCCCGGTCGATGCGGAGCCGATCGAAGAAGGCTTCGTAGGCGGTGATGGTCGTCAGTGGCAGCGCTGCGGCTTCCGCGAAGCTCAGCGACTTCGGCTTGCGTCCGACGATGCGCTCGTCGACAAGCTGGTATTGCTGGTTGGAGCCCGATCGCGTCAGGTCGCCGGCGTAGTAGACGCGGTCGCCTGGCTGAAACAGCGTCACATCCGGGCCGACCGCTTCGACGATTCCGCTCGCATCCCAGCCAAGCACGCGCGGCGTTGCCTCGATCTTGTCCTTGGGCGCGCGCATCTTCACGTCCACCGGATTGACGGCGACGGCGTGGACGGCAACCAGAATGTCATGCCCCTTGGGCTCCGGCTTCGGGAGTTCGACATCGAGGAAGCACTGCGGGTCGGAAACCGGGAGATAGCGGGTGAGGGCGACAGCTTTCATGGTTTGCTCCTTGTGGCGGGTAAACGGTCTGCAGTTACGTAACGCTCTCGGCCCGTAGCGGTAGCGACGATGACGGGCCAAGAATAGGCGGCGTCCTGCCTGCGAGGGAAGTCTTCGGGCGTCCTAAGTCAGTTGATGAGCGCGCCGCCTTCGATATCGATGACGGATCCGGTGACGGAGGGATTGTCGATCGCGAAAAGGTAGCCGAGGGCGATGTCCTGCGGCTCGGCGTAGCGGCCGGCCGGCAGCGTTGCGGCGGCGCGATCGAACATCGCCCCGCGCGCGTCGCCGGTCATGCCTGCATAGGCTTCCGTATTGGTCAGACCGGGGCTGACGACGTTGACGCGTAGCGGTGCCAACTCTCTGGCGAGGATCTTTGCCGATGCTTCGAGCGCGGCGTTCATCGCCGTCTTGACAAAGGTTCCGGGGACGGTTCGGCGGGCAAGAAAGCCCGAGGTGAAGGTGATCGTGCCGCCGGGTCGGATGGTTTTGGCCGCTTCGCGCGCAAGCAGGATCGAGCCCCAGAACTTGACGTCGAAGGCGGCCCTGGCTGCTTCGAGGTCGATGTCGGTGACCTTGCCGCCGGGGGCCGACGAGCCGGCCGTGACGATCAGATGATCGATCGGCCCCAATCGCTGGAAATAGGCGGCGACCGCCGCCGTATCTGCGATGTCGAGGCCCGTGGTGCGGCTCGCGATGTCCACCCGGCCCGGGCGTTCGGCAAGGGCCTTGGCGACGGCCGCGCCGATACCGCTGGTACCGCCGATGACGACGGAGACGGTGTTATCAGTGAAGGTCATGGTCATACTCCAGGGACAATGCGGGAACGGGTTCGGAAAAGACGGCTTCGAGCAAGGGGCCACCGGGCGCACGCAGGAACAGTCGGCGCTCGCCGATATCGGGAAGGTCCATTGTCGAATAGGGAATGGCGAGCCCGTCGAGTCTCGCGCGAAACGTCGCGTAGCCTTCGAGCCGGAAACCGACATGATCGATCGCCTCGGCAGCAATGTCGAAGCCCGCACCGTGACTGCCGATAATGTGTACGATCGGCTGCCCATTGGCGTAGAGCCAGCGGCCGGGGATGCGCCGGATCGCCGAGGGACGTTCACCGACAGTCAGGTCAAAGACCGTCTCGAAGAACGCACGCGTTGCGTCGATATCGGCCGTGCGGATGGTGACGTGGTCGAGCTGCATGACGCGTCTCCTTTCAAGAGGAAACTTAGCTCTTGCGGCGCATCCGGATAATTGGCTTAGATCCAAAATTATAATTCGGAGAAGACGAAAGATGCTGCTCGACAATCTGGCCCTGTTCCTGCTGATCGTCGAAAAGGGCGGGCTTTCCGCCGCAGGCCGCGAAAAGGGATTGTCGCCCGCCTCCGTGTCCGAGCGGCTGGCGGCGCTGGAGGCCCATTACGGCGCGGCACTTCTGAAACGAACGACGCGGCCGATCAGCCTGACGGAGGAGGGGCGTCTGCTGGTGGACGGCGCCCGCCGGCTGCTGGCGGAGGCCGATGAACTGGAGAGCGGCATCCGCTCGGGCACGCGTACCATTTCGGGGCCGATCCGGCTGAGCGCGCCGGAGGATATGGGGCGGCGCTATATCGTGCCGATCCTTGACCGGTTCCTTGCCGAGCATCCTGACGTGACGGTGGATCTCAACCTCACCGACGGCTATCTTGATCTGGTAGGCCAGGGCATGGACTTTGCCATCCGCCACGGTGTTCTCGCCGACAGCACGCTCCGCTCGCGCGCGCTCGGCGAAAACCGCCGGGTCGTCTGCGCCGCGCCCGCCTATCTCGACGCCATGGGCCGGCCGGAGCATCCGGACGACCTCTCCCGTCACGACTGCATCATCATGCGCTTCGGCGCCAATCTCGACCGCGAATGGGCCTTTCAGGTCGACGGCAAGCCACACAAGGTCATGGTGCGCGGCAGACGCGTCGCCAATGATGGCGGGCTGGTGGCGGAGTGGTGCCGCGCCGGCCACGGCATCGCCTTGAAATCGGCATGGGACATCGCTGAAGACCTGGCGTCCGGTGCGCTGGTCGAACTGCTCAAGGACTTTACGGTCGGTGAGACCGGGCTGCAGATCGTCTATCCGCCGCTGAGCGTGCAGCCACGTCGGGTGCGGCTGTTGATCGAGCGCATCGCGTCGGATCTGAGCGCCGTCGAGCACATGCTGTCGGCAAAACGGGCCTAGACCGGCCGGTGGCATCGGCGCTGGTTGGATTGCGGAGCGTTTCGGCGATTCGGCTTTCTTCCTCTGCTTGGCCGGGATTTCGGCGGTTGCCGTGCCGCTGCCGGCGTTCCTTGTGCGACAGCCGAAGACGCGGCCGATGCTGGCTTGATGTTCTCAGCGCTGGATCACACGCAGGTAGAGGATCGGCTGTCCCTCGCGAACCAGGGCGACGCCCTCATTGCCATGGAGCATGCCCCTCTGCTTGCTACGGCACAACCACAGGGTATCTCCGGCCGCCATCGCGTCCAGCAGCGGTGAGAGCAGGACGCGTGGGGCGGGAATCCGCTCAAGGAATTTCCGGGCGGCGAATTCATATTCAATTTTCTGGGCGATCCAGTCGCCGAAGCCTTCTGGTGTGGTTTTCCGCACCAATTCAACGTCGTCCGGGTTGCAATCCAGCCTGTTCATATCGCGGTCGCCTCAGAAGGTTTGCGATCTGAAACGACGGTATACGACGACTTTTTGTTCTGGAACTGCCGACGATAGCTTGCCGGCGAGATCGAGAAAACCCGGGTGAAGTGCTGGCGGAGCGAGACGGTGGAGCCGAAGCCGGCCATCTCGGCCACGTGATCGACGGAACAGGTGCCGGTTTCGAGCAGCCGTTGCGCAACGGCGAGCCGCTGAGCCAGGAGCCAGTGGGTGAAGGTCGTTCCGGTCTTCTTGCGGAAATGGCGGGTGAAGCTGCGCAGACTCATGCCGGCGTGTTCGGCCAGGCGCTCGAGCGAAAGCGGTTCGTCGAGATGTTCGATCGCCCAGGCAATCGTCGTGCCAAGCGGATCGCCGCTGCCGGGGGCGGGAAGCGGCGCCTCGATGTACTGCGCCTGATCGCCATGGCGATGCGGCGCGACGACGAGTCGGCGGGCGATGCGATTGGCGATTTCGGCGCCGTGGTCGTTGCGCACGATGTGCAGGCAACAGTCGATCGCGGCGGCCGTTCCGGCCGAGGTCAGGATATCGCCTTCGTCGAGATAGAGCGCGTACCGGTTCAGGGCGACCTGCGGATAGGTCCGCTCGAATTCATCCGCCCAGGCCCAGTGCGTCGAAGCCGACCGGCCGTCGAGCAGGCCGGCTTCGGCGAGCACAAAGGTGCCGAGGCAGAGACCGACAAGCCGGGAGCCACGGGCGCGCGCGGCACGTAGCGCCTCAAGCAGGTTCTCCGACGGTCGCGTGTTCGGATCGTTCCAGGCCGGCACAACGATCGTGTCCGCCTCCGATAGCCTGGAAAGCTCGTGTTCCACTTCGATGCTGAAGCCCGACATGGTGCGAATGGTGCCGGCTCTCTCGGCCGCAATCAGCAGGCGGTAACGTGGCACACCGAGCTTCAGAAGGTCATCGCCGAAGACGATGCAGGGCACCGAAAGGTGAAAAGGGCTGATGCCCTCGAAAGCGACGATGGCGATGGTGTGCATGTTCCGGCCGATACTCATCCACTCAAATTTGGCCAGAACCTATCACATATTGTCGTTTAGGCCACTTTCGTCATGTCTCCGCTTTGGTGATGTTCGCGGGTATCGAAACGCGAAAGGAACGTCACATGACACATCACCCGACCATCCGCACGATTGCCGGCGCGCCTGCACCCGAAAGCCTCGATCCCAAGACGACGGCACTGCTGGCGATCGATTTCCAGAACGAGTATTTTGTGGGCCGGATGCCGATCCCGGATGGCGAAAAGGCGCTCGCCAATGCGAAGCGGCTGATTGCGCGCGCCGATGCCGAGCGCATGAAGGTCTATCATGTCAAGCATGTCACGCCGGCCGGCAGCCCCGTCTTTGCCGAAGACAGTGAGACGTCTTCGATCCATCGCGATATTCAGCCGGCCGCCGGCCATTCGGTGGTGTGCAAGTCGTCGGTCAGCGTCTTTGCCAGTACCGATCTCGGTGTGCGGCTGAAGCAGGAAGGCGTCGAAACGCTCGTCATCACCGGCCTGATGACCCATGCCTGTGTTGCCGGTGCTGCGCGCGATGCCGTGCCGCTCGGCTTCAACGTCATCGTCGCTTCGGACGCCTGCGCCACGCGCGATCTTGATACGGGGGATGGAGACGTCGTTCCGCATGCGGTGCTGCATCGCTCGTCGCTGGCGACGATCGACGACACCTTCGGCGATATCCTGACAACCGACCAAGTTCTCGCACTCGCGCGCCGGTCCTGATCTCTGAATAGCCGGCTCGGCCCGGGCTCTTTTGGAAGACGTAAACCTGTGTCGAGCCGATTAAGCTAGGCCGAACTGCGCAGCATGATCTCGGCGCTCAAGAGAATGCGCTCGTCCTCGGGGAAGGCGCCGCCGTCGTCGGTGGTTTCCCCGAGCTTGAACAGAAGCAGCTCGATCGCCAGCCGCCCGATCTCGTTGTAGTTCTGCGCCACCGTCGTCAGCGGCGGGCAGGTGTAGCGCGACAGCGGGTGATCGTCATGGCCGGCGACGCGCAGGTCCGCATCGGCGTCGCGGCCGACCTTGAGGCCCGACTGGAAGGCGGCGGCGATGACGCCGAAGGCGACGCGGTCGTTGGCGCAAAGTACCGTCTGCGTCGGAAAGCCGCCGGAGCCGAGGATGCGCAGCGTCTCGTCGAAGCCGAATTTTTCGAAATCCCAGGCGGCGTTAGGCGTGGTTTCGACCAGCGTCGGCTCCATCTTCAGCTGCTGCATCGCTTCCAGATAGGTGTCGCGCCGGGCGAGTGCGTTGTTGTTGACCGGCGGCATGCCGAAGTAGCAGGGTGGGCTGCCGGAGCGGCAGAGGTAGTCGACCATCAGCCGGAAGCTCTGGCGGTTGTCGGTGCCGACGAAGGAGGAGCTGTCGTCGAGCGGCGAGTCCACATAGATCAGCGGAATGCTCGCGCCGAGTGCAGACAGCGTCTTGTGATGCGACTGAACGCCGAGGGGGGCGATGATGGCGCCGGCGACGTTCATCGACTTGAAGGTTTCGATCGCCCGTTCTTCCATCTCCGGCCGCCCGTCGGAGGAGAGCACGAAGGCGAGGAAACCCGCCTGGTTGGCGATGTGCTCGATCCGGCGTGTCAGCGCCATGTAGAACGGGTCGGTCGAGTTGGGAACGATGACGCCGAGGATATTGGTGCGGCGGCGGTTGAGGTTGACGGCGAAGATGTTCGGGCGAAAACCTGACTGCTTGATCGCCGCCTCGATAGCATCCCGGGTTTTCTTGCGGACCGAGCCCGGATCATTGAAGTATTTGGAGACCGTCGGGCGCGACAAGCCGACGAACTCCGAAAAATCCTCCATGGTCTTGATCTGTCTGTCCACGGTCACTGTGCCCCATATTGTTTTGATTTCGTTTATAGGTTCATTTCTCGGGGATAGGCAGTACCGGCCGGCAAATATTCACCGAATGCATGGCCGCTTCTCTCAAGAGCGGGATGCGGGTGGAAAACCGCATACACTTTTCCGCATGCCGCCTTACGCTCGGCAGGCCATGAAATAATCCTCAAGAACTCTGTCGACGGCAGCAAGAGCCAGTGGTTTTGCTTTGGCGGCGACTTCTCCATCGCGTACGCGTTCGTAACTGCCGGGGAGATACTGGCTGATCAGCGTTTCCGGTATGGTGACGCCGTCGAGCAGTGCGAGAAGTTCTTCGACGGCTGCCGCGACCTTCGGGTGCGGCCAGTAATAGCGGATGCGGTCGCTATAGGAGAAATGCCGCTGCAGCCGCTGAGCTTCCGCCGAGCCGTGGTAATACTTGCCCCAGTTCGCCGGCTCCTCGCGCATCACGGTCTCGGTGACCGCCGCCAGCGTCTGCTTGCGAGCCTCGGGGAAGAGGAAGGCGGCGATCTGGTCGAGGCCGTAAAGCGCTTCGCGCAGCGCGAAGGTCAGGCCCGGGCCGACCTTGAGAATGGCAAAGCCATCGGAGACAAGAGCGCGCAGCGCCTCCGGCGTCTGGTAGTCGGTCGAATGCGCCTCGAAGACGACGCCGTCGAGCTGTTTCAGGCTGGCGCTGAGCTTTGCCGCTTTCGCCCTGTCATAGGCGATGACGTTCTCGTTGCCGAACTCGACGCCCGGCTGGACCACCGCGCCGACGACCCGCCCGAAGGCATCGGCAGCACCAGCTTTCTCGAAGGCCTGACGATGTATCGACACGGTCTCGATCGCAGCCTCGGGTGCGGTGACTTCCAGCGTGTCGAGCTCTTCCAGCGCACCGCCCGGAACCGGTACTTCGGTGCCGATAATATAGACGGGGGCGACGCCATTCCCTCCGCGAATGGCACCTTCTGCGGCCGCAGCGAGCCGAGCTGCGCGCTCCGCCGTCACCGCATCGGGCAGCGCCACCGGCTCGCCGGCGCAGCCCATGCTGGTGTCCAGATGTAGCTTGGTGAAGCCGGCCTTCGCATAGGCCTCAATCATCGTCTCGGCCTTGGCCATCGCCTCATCCGCCGGCAGATGCTTCCACGGGTTCGGACCGAGATGGTCGCCACCGAGGATGATCTTTTCCTTGGGGAAGGCGACGCGATCGGCGATCTCGGCGACGAAGCGAGTGAAATCGGCGGGTGTCATGCCGGTATAGCCGCCGTCCTGGTTCACCTGGTTGCAGGTCGCCTCGATCAGCAGAGCGGCACCTTCATCGCGTGCGCGCAGCATGGCGGCTTCGATTACCAGCGGGTGGGCCGAGCAGACGGAGGGAATGCCGCGCGGGCCGGGGCGTTCGGACCAGCGGGCGATGTCGATCAGCAGGTTCTGTTGCATGGCGGTCAGCCCTTTTGCGCGTTGATGAAGGTTTCGAGATCGGCTCGCGTCGAGGCGCCTTCCATCGGGCCGGAAATCATGACGGCGCGCGCGCCCGAGGCATTGGCAAATTCCAGCGCTTCAGCGGGCTTTGCCCCGTTCAGCCAGAAGGTGACGAAGGTCGCGCCGAAGCAGTCGCCGGCGCCGGTGGGGTCGACTTCCTCGACCGCAAAGCCGGGGTGCGAGAGCGTCGTTTCGCGATCGAAGTAGCTCGCGCCATCGGCGCCGCGCTTGACGACGACCACCTTGATGCCGGTGGCGAGCAGTTCCGAAACCGCCTCGGCGTCGGTCTTCGCCTCGGTAAAGAGGAAGAGCTCCGCGCCACTCGGCAGGAATACGTCGGTCTTGGCGAGCACCGTCTGCAGCGCCTCGCGCATGCCGGGGCTGTCGAGGATTTCGGGGCGAAGGTTCGGGTCGAAGGAGACCGTGCCGCCGGCCGATTTGATGATCTCGATCGCGGCGATGATGCTCTCGACGACGCTCGGGGCGTAGAGCGACGAGCCCATCACATGCAGGTGGCTGCAGGTTCCGACCAGCGCGCGGGTTGCCTTATCGAGCCTGATCGTACCGCAGGCGCTGTGGCGGATGTTGAAGACGAAGGCGCGGCTGCCGTCGGCGCGGTAGCGCACAAAGGCGCTGCCGGTGGTGCCGAGCGGATCGACTGATATACCCGAGATGTCGACGCCGTCTGCTTTCAACCGATCGAGGTTGACATGGCCGAAGTCGTCGTCGCCGACGCGCGAGATCATTGCTGCTGCCTGACCGAGCTTGCCGGCCTGGTCGATGAAGATCGCCGGCGCGCCCGAGGGGTAGGGGCCGATCAGAGGGGTCGCCTGGCGAAAGCCGTCGCCCTTTTCGGTCGCGATGATCTCCACGAGGATTTCGCCGATCGTCAGTATCTTGTGCATGGGGTTATGTCTCTTCGGAAAGATCAGCGCTTTGCCTGCTTGGCGCGCACGTCGAGCCAAACGGCGATCAGGATCACCAGGCCCTTGACGATGAGCTGGTAGAAGTAGGGGACCGACAGCATGTTCATGCCGTTGTTCATGACGCCGATGATGAGCGCGCCGATCAGCGTGCCGACCATGGTGCCGACGCCACCGGCAAGCGAGGTGCCGCCGAGCACGGCCGCCGCGATCGCGTCGAGTTCGTAGCTCATGCCGGCATTGGTCTGGGCGGAAAACAGGCGGGACGACAGAAGCACGCCGCTGATCGCCGCCATCACGCCCGAGATCATGAAGATGGTGATCTTCAGCCGGTCCACCTTGATGCCGGAATAGACGGCCGCCTCGCGGTTGCCGCCCGTCAGGTAGGCGCGGCGGCCGAAGCTCGTCTTGCTCAAGAGGATGTGGTTGACGAGGAAGAGGACGGCGACGACCCAGATGATGATGGGCAGGCCGAGGAAACTTTCGGTACCGATGGCGGTCCACGTCGAATTCTCGATCATCGCCGGCGCGCCGTTGGTCGGCAGGCTGACCATGCCGCGGTAGATGCCCATGGTCGCGACGGTGACGATGAAGGATGGCAGCAGCAGCTTTGCCGTCAGCACGCCGTTCAGCATCCCCATCAGCGCGCCCGCAAGAAGCGTGATGACGAGCGCCGGCGCGAAGCCGAGGCCGAAGGTGAAACACTGCGCTCCAACCATGCCGGCGACCGCAATGATCGAGCCGACCGAAAGGTCGATCTCGCCAAGCAGGATCACCCAGGTCATCCCGAAGGCGGCGATCGCCACCACGGCCACCTGCTGCAGGATGTTCATGAAGTTGACGACCGACATGAAGCGCGGATTAAGGAAGGAGAAGATGACGCAGAGCATCACCAGCGACAGCAGAATGCCGCCATATTGTTTCAGGGCTCGCATGAAAGCGGCCTGGGCTTCGGATTGCTGTGTCATGATTGGAATCCCGTTGCGTGCGCCATGATCGTTTCGGGGTTGAGGTCGGTGCCGGAAAGCGTTGCGCCGATGACGCCCTCGTGCATGACGACGACGCGGTCGCTCATTCCCAGAACCTCCGGCAGCTCGGAGGAGATCAGCAGGATCGCCGTTCCCTCGGCCGCCAGCTGGCGGATGATCTTGTAGATTTCGAACTTGGCGCCGACGTCGACGCCGCGGGTGGGCTCGTCGAGGATCAGCACCTTGGGCCGGGTCAGCAGCCACTTGGCGAGCACGATCTTCTGCTGGTTGCCGCCGCTGAGCGAACCGGATGGCGTGTCGAGCGAATGCGTTTTGATCGCCAGTCGCCCGACTTCCGCGGCAGCGGCTTCGCGTTCTGCACGCTTGCGGGTGAAACCGAGCGGTCCGGTAAAGTCGGCAAGGGCCGCCATCGAGATGTTCCAGCCGACGCTGTGGCTGAGGACGAGGCCCTCTTCCTTGCGGTTTTCGGTGACGAAGCCGATGCCGCGCGAAATTGCCTCTGCCGGCGAGCGGAAGCGGACCGGTTGTCCCTCGAAGCGCACAGTCCCGGTCGCGGCCTTCATGCCGAAGAGGGCGTTCATCACCTCAGAACGGCCGGACCCGACGAGGCCGAAGAAACCGAGGATCTCGCCGGACCGGATGTCGAAGGAGATGTCCTCGAATTCGCCGTCGCGGGTAAGGCCGTCGACCGAGAGAACCGGCGTGGCATCCGCCTTCTGCTCGTGCGTCGCTGGCGGATAGATTTCGTCCATGCGCCGGCCGACCATCAGCGCGATCAGCGCCTCGATGGTGACGTCGTCGCGATCATGGGTGGAGACATATTCGCCGTCGCGGATGACCGTGATGTCATCGCTGAGCCGCATGATCTCTTCCATGCGGTGCGAGATGTAGATGACGGCGACCCCGCGGCTCTTCAGCCGCGCGATGATGTCGAAGAGGATCTCGGCCTCGCTGTCGCTGAGCGACGACGTCGGCTCGTCGAGAATGACGACCTTGGCCTCGTGGCTGAGGCCCTTGGCAATCTCGACCAGCTGGCGCTGGGCGATCGAGAGATTGCCGACCTTCTCGCTGACATCGATAGGCAGGCCGAGATCGGCGACGATCGCGCGGGCCCTGGCGACGAGCTCCTTGTCGTTGATGAAGCCGAAGCGGCGCGGCTCGCGGGTGGCGAGAATGTTTTCAGCCACCGTCAGGTTGCTGCAGAGGCTGAGTTCCTGGAAGACGATGGCGAGCCCGAGGGCGGCGGCATCCTGCGGATTGCGCGGCCGGTAGGCGCGCCCATCGAGGGCGATTTCTCCCGAGGTTGCCTCGTGTACTCCCGCGAGGATCTTCATCAATGTCGATTTGCCGGCACCATTTTCGCCGAGCAGCGTGTGCACCCGGCCGCGCCGGACCTTGAGGCGCATGCCCTTCAGCGCCGCGACCTGGCCGAAGGATTTGGTGACGTTGTCGATTTCGAGAATGGTATCCGTGTTCGAACCATGCATGGCGGCCTCCTTCGGGTCAGCCGAGGGGACGCCGCCGGCCAAGGGCCGGGGCGTGCACCCCGATGTTTGCCGCCGCCTTTCGATCGGAGCAGGATGCGGGCGGACAACCGCACACACTTTCCTGATCTCGCCCTTGAGGCGGCGGCAGTCCTGGGAGGACTTACTTCGCGGTGTAGACGCCCGGAACGATCGGCTGTTCGGCCGGAACGGTCTCGCCGGCGGCAACCTTGACGGCCGTGTCGACCGCCTGCTTGCCCATCTGGTCCGGGAATTGCTGGATGACGCCGACCATGACCGGGTTGGTGTCGACCGCGTCGCGGGCCTCCTTCATGCCGTCGAAGCCGATGACCTTGACCTGGGATTCGAGACCCGCAGCCTTCACCGCAACGGCGGCGGCAAGTGCCGCGTCATCGCCAAAGCCGAAGATGCCGGTGATATCAGGATTGGCCTGCAGCATGTTCTGGGCGGCGGCCAGTGCTTCGGCGCGGGTGATGCCGGTCTGGATCGCGACGATCTCCATGTCGGGATGCTTGGCGATCGCTTCCTTGAAGCCGTTGACGCGGTTCACGACCGACTGGACCGTCGGATAGTCGATGACGGCGACCTTGCCCTTGTTGTCGAGAACCTTGGCCATCAGCTCGCCGGCCTTGACGCCGCCGGTGAAGTTGTCGGTGCCGATATGCGAGGTAACGGTCGCCCCATTGGCCGGAACGTCGACGGTGATCACCTTGATGCCGGCCTTTTCGGCCTTCTCGATCGCGGCGCGCACGCCCTGGCTGTCGACCGGCGAAATGACGATGACGTCGACGCCCTTGACGATGAAGTCCTCGACATCGGCGAGCTGCTTGTTGAGGTCCTGGTTGGCGATCGAGACTTCAAGCTTGACGTTCTTGGCTTCGGCCTCGGCTTTCATCGCGTCGGCGAGCTCGATGTAGAACGGATGCTGCTGCGTCAGCAGCGACGCACCGATGCCGTCGGCGAAAGCCGAGGAGGCGAGGAGCGAGAGCGCCGTGCCGGCGACGAGCGATTTCAGAATGCGGGACATGTTCATGGTTTCCTCCCTGGAAACGGCGTGGGCCTTCGTATCGCGATCCAAGCTGGCGAGGTCCCCTCGCCGCCGTCTTGGTGAAGGCGTAAAAACCACAAAACTTTGCGCGCGTCAATTTTTAAAAATACGCAAACAAACAAATAAACGTATAACGAGAAAATTTTAGGTGACCTCGTCACCGTTCGTCGCTGGCCCGACGGCGTGGCGGGACGAGGTTGTTCAAGTTCGCAGCGGGGATGGCTTGCCTTTATCCCGCATTGCGCCAGATAGCGTGGCAAACGGCGACGGAGACGAGATCATGACGAAGGTCAACAGGACGGCGCTGGTCCGAATCCTCGGGCGGGTACAAGGTGTTAGCTTCAGGGTTTGGGCGCGGGACGAGGCGCAGAAGCTCGGTCTCGACGGATGGGTTCGAAACGAGGCCGATGGCTCGGTTGCCGCTCTGATCAGCGGCCCGGAGGACGCGGTCACCCTTATGCTCGAGCGCCTGCATGACGGCCCGCCGGCCGCATGGGTTTCGAAGGTCGTTGCTGAATTCGTCGAAGCGCCGGAGGGTGTCAACGGCTTTCGAATCACCCGATAGGCAGGCCTTCAGCCGAAACTACCGCCGCCTGGTTTTGACCGGGCGGCCATCGCCCAAGCGCGAAATCAACGTTGCGCTTCGAGCTTGCTCGTTTTCTGCTCGCCCGTCGGTCGGCCATAGGCCCGCAGAAAAGTCTGAACCGCCTTGCGGGCACTTTCCTCAAGTTCGGCCTCGCCTGGAGCCTCGCCGAATAGCCCGCCCATCTGCAGGTCCGCCTTGATCAGCGCGATGAACTGCCGGGCGGCGAGGTCAAAATCATCGATATCGAGCGGCGCCCGGTGCGCAAGCCGCGCAAAAAGTGCAGCCAGCGCACGATCGGTCTTGCCTGGCCCCTGTTCGCGCCAGAACTGAAAGAGATGCGGATAGCGATTGCCTTCGGTCGCGATCAGCTTCTGGATGAACTTTGCGTCCTGGTTGCAGATGCAGTTCTTGTTAAGACGCACCGCGAAGGCGGCAAGGTCCTCTTCGAGATTGTCGGCGCGTTCAGGGAAGGTCGCGAGGATCGAAAAGAGCACGCCGTTGGTGCGATCCATGATGTCCTGGATCACCGCCATGAACAGCGTCTCTTTTTCGCGATAGTGGTTGTAGACCGTCTGGCGCGATACGCCGGCTTCGGCGGCGATCTCGTCGATGCTCGCACCGGAAAAGCCCTCGCGGCAAAAAACGTCTGCAGCGGCTTCGAGGATCGAGACGCGTTTCGCAAGCTGCCCTTTTTGCACGCGGACATCAGGCGAGGCGGGGTCATGTTTTTTCATGGAGCGAAGATAAGGCCCATTGACGATTTAGACAATGGTGTCTAATTTTACACTTGTGTCCAAATTAATGGACTAAGTAGTCAGCGCAGGATGCGTCTCCCAACGTTCGATCCTGGCACGACCGTCATCTTTCGAGTTTCAATCCTGGCGGCAGCGATGCCGGCCTTGCGCCGGAACATTTGTCGCGATTTCTGAAAGATAATTGCCATGACAGCGTCCTTCCTCCGCACGGCCATCGTCCTCGGTCTGATTTCGGCGATCGGTCCCTTCGCAATCGACATGTATCTGCCCGCCTTACCGTCGATCGGCAGAGACCTGGCGGCCGAAAACGGCGTGGTACAGCTCAGCCTGCTCGCGTTCTTCATTTCCTTCGCCATTTCGCAGCTCATTTATGGCCCTCTGTCAGATATCTGGGGCCGCAAGGCGCCGCTCTATCTCGGCATCGGCCTTTTCACCGTCGCCAGCATCGGCTGCGCGCTTGCGACCGACATCGAGACCTTGATCGCCTTCCGCTTCCTGCAGGGCATTGGTGGGGCCGCCGGTATGGTCATTCCGCGCGCTGTCGTCCGCGACATGCACACCGGCGTCCAGGCGGCACGGCTGATGTCGCTGCTGATGCTGGTCTTCAGCGTTTCGCCGATCCTGGCGCCGCTTGCCGGCAGCGCCGTGATCCAGTTCTACGGCTGGCGCGGCGTCTTCTACGCGGTGATGGTCGCCGCCTTTATCGGCCTGATCCTCCTGTCGACGCAATTGCAGGAGACCCGCCCGAAAAAGGATCGTGCGGGCAGCAGCGTGGCAAGCGCGCTTGCCGCCTACCGCTTGCTGCTTTCGGACCGTAACTTCCTGACGCTTACCTTCATCGGCGGGCTCGGCATTTCCGGGTTCCTCGTCTATCTCGCCAACTCGCCCTTCGTGCTCATTGACCACTACGGGCTGACGCCGACGCAATATAGCATCGCGTTCTCGATGAACGCCGTGTCCTTCTTCGCGGTGTCGCAGGCGACCGGCTGGCTCGGCGAGCGTTTTGGGCTGGTTCGGGTCATGCATCTCGCCGTCGGCGCCTTCGCTTTGACCATGGTCACGATGTTCGTTGTCATGAGCCTCGGCTTCAACCAGTTGCCCGTCATGGCCGCTTTCCTGTTCGTCGGCTACGGGGTGCTCGGCCTGGTGATCCCGACCTCGGCGGTGCTGGCACTCGAAGACCACGGCGAGATTGCCGGCACGGCTTCGGCGCTGATGGGGACGCTGCACTTCGTCACCGCCGCCGTTGCCATGGTGGTCGCGAGCCTCTTCTTCGACGGCACGGCCCTGCCAATGACCGGCGCGATCGCAGCTTGTGCCCTTGCTGCCTTCCTCTTGACCCAGGCAACGATCGGCCGCAGCCGGGTGGTGGCGGCGGAGTAGCCCGAAGAAACAGCCTGCTGTTGACCCAGGAAGACACCGGCGAGGCCTGGCTTCGCCGGTGTTCTCTTGCCTACCCCTTGATGGTCAGGATCGGTCGGATCCGGGCAACGCGGGCCACCAGGCCGTCCGCCACCATCGGGTCCACCACCTGATCGATCGGGCGATAGGCGGCCGGTGCTTCTTCGTTCAGGCGGCCTTTCAGTTCCGCGAGAATATCTGCCCGTCCCCTTATTATCGGATCTTCGGTGTCGATCGGGCCGACGACGCGCAGGCCGGACAGCGTCGTCTTTGCAACTCTCGCCTCCCGGCGTGAAAGCCGACGTCCAGCGCCATGGGCGGAGGACTCCATGCCTTCCTCGGATCCCAGGCCGCGCAGCAGCCAGGTGCCGTCGCCCATCGAACCCGGCAAAATGACCGGCTCGCCAGTCCACTCGTAAGGCGAGCTTTTCAGAGCCGTTGTTCCGCGCGCCGGGCAGGCCCCCTTTCGGTGCCGAACGGTGCTGCCGTTCTCCCACACGGTGTTGTGTGGAGCATCGTAGACGAGCCGATGCTCGACCTGACGGCCAATGGTGCGCGACAGGGCTTCCACCGCCGCAAGGCCGATCAGGAACCGGTTCACGAAGGCGACGTTGGCCGCATTGGCGTGGCCGTTGAGAAAACGCCGGTAGAGATCGCAGTCGCGTGCCTGGGACAGAATGCCATCGCGAGCACCCGTCGCCTGGAGGCACGTCCGTTCGCGCGTCGCCGTGCCGATCCGCTGGCCGAAATCGAGCGAGCCGGAGTGGACGACGACAACGACGCTGTCGGCCTTCAGCCCTGCGAGGTGGGCAAAGCCGCCATCGGCGATGCGTTCGACCATACCGAATTCGACGAAATGGTTGCCGCCACCGATGGTGCCGAGAATGGCGTCGTGCCGGTGTCGATCATCGGGCGCGGCATAGTCGGCAAAATCGGGATCGATACTGTCCGCGTGGAAGTTGCCGTCATCCGACATGCGAGCCACATCGTTCCAGGCTGCTGCGAGATCAAGGCGGGCAAGCAAGCCGCGCCGCTCGCCGGAAAGGCTTTCGAGCAAACCAGGCACGCCGTGTCTGAGTATTGCGTGACGGTTCTTGCCGGTCAGCGCGATGTCGCGGCCGCCCTGGAAGAAGACATGGCGCAGATGCTTCTCCAGATCGGGTCCAAGGTCGCTCTCGCCGATCCTGTCGAGGACGATCATGCGCATTCCGCAGCCGATGTCGTTGCCGATCAGGTGCGGAATGACGGCGCCTTCGATGTCGGCGACGACACCGACCGGAACGGGCTTGCCGGGATGAAAGTCTGGCGTGGTGACGATGCGACCGGCAACAGCATCCCGTGCCGCCAGGGCCTCCGGCGAGGGAAGGGCGGTTGCGAGATCGCCGAGTGCGCGCGCACGCTGGTGCTCAGGTTCGTCGATCGCGACGACGGACCTGATTGCATGTCCGGAAACGACAGCGTTCCGGACGGTAGGGTTGTCTCGGGTGGACATGGTGGTTCTCCGTAGCCTCGGGTTCAGCAGCCGCGGCAATACGGATCGGCGCGTTATCTAGGCGATTGCACGCCGGCAGTCAACGTGCTGCCGGGGCCGGCAGCACGCCAGGGTCGAAGAGCTGTGCCTGCTTGTCCGATCAGAAATTCCAGTCCTCGTCCTCGGTCGCCACCGCCTTGCCGATGACATAGGAGGAGCCGGAGCCGGAGAAGAAGTCGTGGTTCTCGTCGGCATTCGGCGACAGGGCCGACAGAATGGCGGGATTGACCTTGCAGGCTTCACTCGGGAACAGCGCCTCGTAGCCGAGGTTCATCAGCGCCTTGTTGGCGTTGTAGTGCAGGAACTTCTTCACATCCTCGGTTAGCCCCACGCCATCATAGAGCGCCTCGGTGTATTTCGCCTCGTTGTCGTAGAGTTCGAGCAGCAGGTCGAAGGCGAAATCCTTGATTTCCTGCCGGCGTTCTTCGCTTAAGTGTTCCAGCGCGCGCTGGAACTTGTAACCGATGTAGTAGCCGTGCACCGCCTCGTCGCGAATGATAAGCCGGATCATGTCGGCGGTGTTGGTGAGCTTGGCGCGGCTCGACCAGTACATCGGCAGATAGAAGCCGGAATAGAACAGGAAGCTTTCGAGGAAGGCGCTGGCGACCTTCTTCTTCAAGGGATCGCCGGAGGCGTACTCTCCCATGATCAGCGCCGATTTCTTCTGCAGGAACTCGTTTTCCTCCGACCAGCGATAGGCGTCGTCGACATCCGGCGTGAGGCACAGCGTCGAAAAGATCGAGGAATAGGAGCGCGCGTGCACCGCCTCCATGAAGGAGATGTTGGAAAGCACCGCCTCCTCATGCGGGGTGGCGGCATCCTCCATCAGCCTGACGGCGCCGACGCCGTTCTGGATCGTGTCGAGCAAGGTGAGGCCGGTGAAGACGCGGATGGTCAGCTTCTGCTCCTCCGGCTTCAACGTCGCCCAGGAGGGAATGTCGTTGGAGAGCGGCACTTTTTCGGGCAGCCAGAAATTGCCGGTGAGGCGGTTCCAGACCTCCAGATCCTTGTCGTCCTCGATCCGGTTCCAATTGATGGCGCGGACGCGGCTTGCGGGTTTGGCGTGCATGTTCATGTCGTTAAACCTTTGTGATCGTGTGTGCCTCATCGTGCGGTGAGGGAGTTGCCCACATCTACGCGGTGCGGGTATGGCCCCTCATCCGCCTGCCGGCACCTTCTCCCCGCTTGCGGGGAGAAGGGACAATGCCGCACCGTCCCACATCGTAGGGACCGGCCGCATCTGGGCCGTTGGTATGGCACGTCCCCTCTCCCCGCCTGCGGGGAGAGGGCCAGGGTGAGGGGCAGTATGTGCCGTTGCTGGAATGCGAGGTTACAGCGCGCAGGAAACGCAGCCCTGGACCTGCGTGCCTTCGAGCGCCATCTGCCGAAGGCGGATGTAGTAGATGGTCTTGATGCCCTTCTTCCAGGCGTGGATCTGGGCACGGTTGATGTCGCGGGTCGTTGCCGTGTCGCGGAAGAAGAGCGTCAGCGACAGGCCCTGGTCGACGTGCTGGGTAGCCGCCGCATAGGTGTCGATGATCTTCTCGGGCCCGATCTCGTAGGCGTCCTGGTAGTATTCGAGGTTGTCGTTGGTCATGAAGGCGGCCGGATAGTAGACGCGGCCGATCTTGCCTTCCTTACGGATCTCGATCTTCGAGACGATCGGGTGGATCGAGGAAGTGGAGTGGTTGATGTAGGAGATCGAGCCCGTCGGGGGCACGGCCTGGAGGTTCTGGTTGTAGAGGCCGCCAGCTATCACCGCCCGTTTCAACTCCAGCCAGTCTTCCTGCGTCGGGATGGATATTCCCGCCTGCTCGAATAGGTCTTTCACCTTTTCGGTCGCCGGCAGCCATTCGGTCTCGGTGTATTTGTCGAAATAGTCACCCGACGCGTATTTCGAGTTCTCGAAACCCTTGAAGCTCTCGCCACGCTCGATGGCGATGCGGTTTGAGGCCCGGATCGCGTGGTAGGTCACAGTGTAAAAATAGATGTTGGTGAAATCGATCCCTTCCTCGGAGCCGTAAAAGATGCGCTCGCGGGCGAGATATCCGTGCAGGTTCATCTGCCCGAGGCCGATCGCGTGGCTGTCATCGTTGCCCTTCTCGATCGAGGGAACCGGCGAAATGTGGCTCATATCCGAGACGGCCGTCAGCGCGCGGATCGAGGTCTCTATGGTCTTGCCGAAATCGGCCGAGTCCATCGCCGCTGCGATGTTCAGCGAGCCGAGATTGCAGGAAATGTCCTTGCCCATCTTGGCGTAGGAGAGGTCGTCGTTGAATTCGCTCGCCTCGCTCACCTGCAGGATTTCCGAGCAGAGGTTACTCATGGTGATGCGCCCGGCGATCGGGTTTTCCCGATTCACCGTGTCTTCGAACATGATGTAGGGATAACCGCTTTCGAACTGGATCTCGGCGATGATCTGGAAGAATTCGCGCGCCTTGATCTTCCGCTTGCGGATGCGGGCATCCTCGACCATCTCGCGATATTTCTCCGTCACCGAGATCTCGGTGAGCGGCACGCCGTAGACGCGCTCCACGTCATAGGGCGAGAACAGGTACATGTCCTCGTTGTTGCGGGCGAGCTCGAAGGTGATGTCGGGGATGACGACGCCGAGCGACAGCGTCTTGATGCGGATCTTCTCGTCGGCATTTTCGCGCTTGGTATCGAGGAAGCGCATGATGTCAGGGTGGTGGGCGTGGAGATAGACCGCACCTGCGCCCTGGCGGGCACCGAGCTGGTTGGCATAGGAGAAACTGTCTTCGAGCAGCTTCATCACAGGAATGATGCCGGAGGACTGGTTCTCGATCTGCTTGATCGGCGCGCCCATCTCACGGATGTTGGTGAGCGACAGCGCCACGCCGCCGCCGCGTTTGGAAAGCTGCAGCGCCGAATTGATGGCGCGGCCGATGCTCTCCATGTTGTCCTCGATCCGGAGCAGAAAGCAAGAGACGAGTTCGCCGCGAGCCTTCTTGCCGGCATTGAGGAAGGTCGGCGTCGCCGGCTGGAAGCGGCCGGAAATGATCTCGTCGACGAGATCGCGGGCGTGCTGTTCGTCGCCGCGCGCCAGCGTCATCGCCACCATGCAGACGCGGTCTTCGTAGCGCTCCAGGTAACGCTTCCCGTCGAAGGTCTTCAGCGTATAGGACGTGTAGTATTTGAACGCGCCGAGGAACGTCGGGAAACGGAACTTCTTGCCATAGGCGTGATCGTAGAGGTCGCGCACGAAGTTGAAGGAATACTGGTCGAGAACCTCCTGCTCGTAATAGCCCTCGGTCACCAGATAATCGAGCTTCTCGCGAAGGTTATGGAAGAACACGGTGTTCTGGTTGACGTGCTGGAGGAAGTATTGCTTCGCAGCCTGCCGGTCCTTGTCGAGCTGGATGCGCCCCTCTTCGTCATAGAGGTTCAGCATCGCGTTGAGCGCATGGTAGTCCAGCGCCGGTTCCGTTGCCTTCAGGGGGCGTTCGAGTGTTGAGACGTCCAAAATCGTTCCATCCCGTTTTTGACGTTGGCGACGTCCGCTTCGGTCCCGAGTAGCTCGAACCGATAGAGGTAGGGCACCCGGCACTTGGCCGAGATCACGTCGCCGGCGATCCCGTAGGTCGCTCCGAAATTGCTATTGCCCGCGGCAATCACGCCGCGGATGTGGGAGCGGTTGCCCGCATCGTTCAGGAAGCGGATCACCTGTTTCGGCACGGCGCCCCGGCCGTCGTCGCCGCAATAGGTGGGCACGACGAGCACATAGGGCTCCGTAACCGTAAGCGAACCCTTACCTTCGTTGAGCGGTATGCGGGTTGCGCGAAGGCCGAGCTTTTCGACGAAACGATGGGTGTTTTCCGAGCGGCTGGAAAAATAGACGATCAGCCCCATCGCTAGCCCTCAAGCAAGTGCGCTGATCATGTCCGGGCGGAAGCCGGCCCAATGGCGCTCGCCGGCGACGACGACCGGGACCTGGCGGTAGCCGAGACCCTGCACGAGCGCGAACGCATCGGAATCCTCGGAGATATCGATGAGGCGGTAATCGGTGCCCTGGCGGTCGAGTGCGCGGGTGGTGGCGGTGCATTGGACGCAGGCGGGCTTGCTGTAGACGGTGATCGACATGGGTTCCTCGTGAGGGTCTCGCAAATGGGCGCAAAAAGTCGTCGGGTCGCGCGAACGCGAACCGTGGTGTTGGCGATTGGACACGGAACATCGCTCCCCGGTCGCCTTGACCGGAGTTGACGTCGTCAAGCTGACCCAAGGTCGGTTACGCAACCGGGTCGGCTCGTATTGCTCGGGCGCTCAGGAATTCCGCGGATGCGAGTTTTCAGGGCGCGGCCCTCCGATCAGGCGCGCAACAACGCGCACCCGTCCGCAGAAGGTGGATCTGAACTGGAAGAAACTGACATGACTTCACCCCGAAGCTTTCGACAGGCTGCCGGGGAGATGTCGAGACGATCCGGCAGGCTCATCCTGCCGTAACGCACCCAACCCCTCCGGACACCCCGCCCGTGGACTTATGTTGCTCGAGGCAGGTCTCCTGGCTCACGGGTCAAAGCTTCCATCCCGACCTTCCCGAGGCCTCATGCCTCAGTGGTCCAATTCCGGACAGTCGCTCGCCGTCTACAGTTGCGGGGGCAGCTGCGGCATAGCCGGGCGGAAAGCGCCGGCGCACCGTATTCCCGTCTTAGCTCCCAATCCTTGCGAATCGGAAGAACCTCGAACACTACATATAGTAGTTGATCGCGCATCTGCGTCAATAGGTGCGAGGTGCCTCCGGCCCGGGTGAGGGGGCGAATTCTTTCGCCGTGTGGATAACAAGACGTTAAACGAGGGGGCGCGGCAAAGCCCGTTGGCGGGGCGCTCTCGGCTTCGACGCCGCGCGCTCGCGCCCTTACCGGTCACCTACGAAGGTACGATATTCTAGGACGCGCCAGAGCGAATTTCTGCTCATTCGATCCGGCGCCTGGCAGGGTGGCAGATTGCGACAGCTGAGATTTGTTTTTGCCCCGTCAGTCGCAGAGCGACATGCTGACGTCCTTGTTTTCTCCGGGTTGGGCGCGAGGTGAAGCCCTCGCCACGCGCGGTGCGTTGCCGCAGTCCCGCGTCGGTGAGGGCTGTGGCTTCTGCGCATTGTCGTCCTTCGGCCAGTGCCGCGGATCGGCAACGTCGCCGACGCGCGCCCGAATGTTCTCGTGGTCCCGCGTCAGGCCGATATCCCTCAACTGGAACTCGCTGAAGGTATCGATGGCGATGGTTGGGTTGAGCACGTTCCCGGCCCGTTTCAGGACATGAAGGATCGTCGATCGCAGCGCGCTAAGCATTGCTATCCTCTTTGTTTTTGCTGTTGTGTTCGCGAAAAAAGTGAGGATTTTTGCCGCTTCGCGCAAAGCGATTTCTCGCATGCTGGCATAAAGAATGCTTATCTCAACGCCATGAGCAAGATTCCTCCCATGAGTGCGGTGCGTGCCTTCGAAGCGGCGGCACGGCACCTGAGCTTCACCCGCGCCGCCGACGAACTCGGCATGACGCAGGCGGCGGTCAGCTACCAGATCCGGCTGCTGGAGGAGCGCATAGGCACGCCGCTCTTCGTCCGGCTTCCGCGCGAGGTGCGGCTGACTGCGGCCGGGCGGCAACTGGCGCCGAAGGTGACGGAGGCGATCGACCTTCTCGGGGCGGCCTTTTCGGAAATCACCGACAAGACCGAACACCACCTGCACATCTCCATATTGCCGACCGTCGTGTCGAGCTGGCTCGGCTCCAGGCTCGCCTCGTTCCAGACGGCCCATCCGAACATCAGCATTCGGGTGCACATGTCGACGGAGCTGATCGACTTCAAGCGTGATGCGATCGATCTTGTCGTGCGCAGCGGCAATGGCGACTGGCCCGGCAACGACGTGTTTCCGCTTTTCCCGATCGATTACATGCCGGTCTGCACGCCTTCTTTCCTGGAAAAGCACCAGCTCAGGCATCCCTCCGACGTGCTGCGCGTGCGGCGCTTCGGCAATGCCAGCTGGTGGCGGCGATGGATGATCGAGACGGGGGTGGAACCGCCGGCAAGCAACGGTACCGAGCTGATCTTCGACGTCCAGGCGATGGATGTCACCACGACACTCAACGACCATGGCATTGCCATCGCCGTTTCGACCTTCCTGATGGACGAACTTAGGAGCGGCCGATTGATTCGGCCGTTCGACCATGTGGTTCGCGACGGGCGTGCCTACTGGCTGGTCTATCCGCAAGGCAGCCGACGGCAGAAGAAGATCCAGGCGTTTCGTGACTGGATCATCGCCGAGGCGGATGCGTCGAACGCGCTTCTTTCGTCGGTGATGGGGGAGCAGGGGTCCGTTTCGGGCTGAGCCCCGACGGACGATTTCCCTTGCAGGTTGTTTTGCCGAAACCACCCTCGGTTGGCGCTATCGGATGAAGGTGAAACTTTCATGGAGAAACTGAAAATCAGCTGAGAACGGCTGTTACCAAACTGACATGGCAGCTCCCTAAAGACTGCGGCCAACCGCAGCCGGAGAGGAGACCGAAGCCCTCCGACGCGCACGCCTTGAAGCCATCGTCGGAGGCCGTTTCCATGAAGATCGTCCAGATCAGCGACACCCATCTCAGCCCGCTGAAGAGCCATTTCAACGACAACTGGGAGCCGCTTCGCGCCTGGATCGAAGCGGTGGCACCTGATCTCGTCATTCACACCGGTGACGTGACCATCGACGGCGCCGACCACGAAGACGACATCACCTTTTCGCTCGACCTGACCGGCCAGCTGTCGATGCCGGTGCTGATCGTGCCCGGCAATCACGATGTCGGCCATTTGCCCGGTTCGCATCAGCCGGTCGACCTGGAGCGTCTTGCCCGCTGGCGCCGCCTCGCCGGACCGGATTACTGGGTCTCCGATCACGCGGGCTGGCGGCTGATCGGGCTCAACAGCCTGCTCCTCGGCTTCGAAGATGAGGAAGAGGAAACGCAGTTCGCCTGGCTTGAGGAGCAGTTGCGGAGCCACGGCGGGCGCCAAGTGGCGATCTTCGCCCACAAGCCGCTCTTCGTCGACGCGCCAGAGGAAGGCGACACCGGATACTGGAGCGTTCGCCCCCACCAGCGCCAGCGCCTCTTCGATCTGATCGAGGGTTCCGACGTGGCGCTGCATGCAAGCGGCCACCTGCATTGGGCCTGGAAGGGCGAACATGCCGGAACGGCGCTCGTCTGGGCGCCGCCGACCTCCTTTATCATCGACACGCTGGAGCGGCCGATGCCGGGAGAGCGGCTGGTCGGCGCCGTCGTGCACGAATTCACCGATGCCGGTGTCTCGAGCGAGATCGTCGCCGTCCCGGGACTTGTCAGCCACGTGCTCGATCCGATCGTCGAGGAGGTCTATCCGCAGGCGGCGAAGAAGAAGCCCCTTGTGGAGGCGGCGCAATGAGCGTGCTTTCGCTAGAGGGTATCACCAAGTCCTATGGCGGCAACGCGATCCTGAAGGGCGTCAGCCTGGTGGCGGAGGCCGGTGAGTTTATCGCCCTTGTCGGCCCCTCCGGGTGCGGCAAGAGCATGCTTCTGCGGATCGTCGCCGGGCTCGACCACGGTGACAGCGGCGAGATCGTCATCGGCGGCCGGAGCGTTGCCCGCATGGCCGCGGCAGATCGCAATGTCGCGATGGTTTTCCAGTCCTATGCGCTCTATCCGCATCTGACGGCGGGAGAGAACATCGCCGTGCCGCTCGCCATGCGGCGCCTGACGGCGGTGCAGCGCCTGCCGGTCATCGGCAATTTCCTGCCGGGGCAAAAGCAGATCCGCAGCGATATCCAGCGTCAGGTGAAGGAGATGGCCGGCGCGCTGAAGATTGACCATCTGCTCGACCGTAAGCCTGGCCAGATGTCCGGAGGTCAGCGCCAGCGCGTGGCGCTCGCCCGCGCCATGGTGCGCCGCCCCGCCGTGTTCCTGATGGACGAGCCGCTCTCCAATCTCGACGCCAACCTGCGCGTCCACGCCCGCGGCGAGATCGTCGACCTGCACCGTCGCGCCGGCGCGCCGACGCTCTACGTCACCCACGACCAGTCGGAGGCGCTCTCGATGGCCGACCGGGTGGCGGTGATGATCGGCGGCAATCTCCTGCAATTGGCAAGCCCAAAGGAGATCTACGACAACCCCTCTCATATCGAGGTCGCGCGCTTCCTCGGCCAGCCGAAGATCAACGTTCTTGCGACCCGCAGTGACGCCGCAGGCATCGTCCGTTTCGGCGATCTCGCCCTGCTCGCGAACCGGGGGCAAACGCCGGATGCGCCGGTGAAGCTCGCAATCCGCCCGGAATTTGTCCGCTTCCATGTGGCAAGCGCCGGCCGCTTGACTGCGCGGGTCGAGCGCATGGAGTTCCTAGGGTCCGAAGTCATCGTCTACGCCCGTCTCGATGCGATCGGCGAGGCGGTCACCGCCAAGTTGGCACCTGCCGAGGCCGCGGCGCTCGCGATCGGCCAGCCCGTCGATGTCGAGTTCCTGCCCGAGCGGGCGATGCTCTTCGACCAGGAAGGCGCGCGTCTTCAGGCCGAGCCGATCACGGTAGCAACGTCCCTGGAGAAGATCCATGGCTAGTGTCGCGACCTTCGAAACGGCGATCGCCGAGCCCGCAGTGCGCGAGGCGCGCATTGCCTGGCTCCTGGCGCTGCCGGCGGTCCTCCTGCTCTTCCTCTTCATCCTGTTGCCCACACTTGCCGTGATCGTGCTCGGTTTCACCGACTTCGAACTCGGTTATGGCAGCTTTCGTTTTGTCGGCTTCGAGAACTATGCCGAACTCTTCGGTGATCGCACCTTCCGTCGGTCGCTCTGGAACACAGTCGTCTATACGGCGATCGTCACGCCGGTTTCGATCGTGCTTTCGCTTTCGATCGCCATGTTGATCGAGGCGGAAACCAAGGGCAGGGCATTCTTCCGCACCGTCTATTTCCTGCCGGTCGCCTCGCTGCTCGTCGCCATGGCGACCGTCTGGCAGTTCCTCTTCCACCCGACCATAGGCCCGATCAACACCTTCCTCGCGCTCTTCGGTATTGCCGGCCCGAACTGGCTCGGCGCCTCCAGCACCGTGCTCTACGGCCTTTCGATCATCGGCATCTGGCAGTCCGTCGGCTTCAACATGGTGCTGTTTTTGGCCGGCCTCACCGCCATCCCACGCGAGCTTTACGCCGCGGCTGAAGTCGATGGCGCCAAGTCCTGGTTCGATCGTTTCCGGCTGGTGACCTGGCCGATGCTCGGGCCGACGACGCTGTTCGTTACCACCATCAGCATCATCAATTCGGTGAAGGTTTTTGAGACGGTGAAGACGCTGACCGAAGGCGGTCCGAACAAGGCATCGGAAGTGCTGCTCTTCACCATCTACCAGGAGGGCTTCGTCTATCTGCGCGTCGGCTATGCCTCGGCCATGACCGTCGTCTTCCTCGCCATCCTCGTCGTCCTGATGTTCCTGCAGTACCGCGTGCTTGACCGGAAGGTGCATTACGCATGACCACGAACGCTCTTTCGCTTGGCCGTATCGCCCGTTTGACGGTGCTGTCACTTGGCGCTCTCATCTTCCTTGCGCCCTACATCTTCATGGTTTCGACCGCCGGCAAGGCACAGAGCGAGATCTTCTCCTCGTCGCTGTCGCTGATCCCGGAGCAGTGGTCCTATGTCGAGAACTTCTCCAAGGCGCTGTCGCGCGTCTCGATGTCGACGCTGCTCTTCAACGGCGTCGTTGTCTGCGCACTGATCTTCGTCATCCAGATCGTGGTCGCCATCCCCTGTGCCTATGCCATGACGAAGCTGAAGTTCCGCGCCGCCCGCACCATGATGGTGCTGGTCATGCTCGGCCTGCTCGTGCCGATCCACGCGACGGCGCTGCCGATTTACGTGGCCTTCGACAGGCTCTCCGTGCTGAACAGCTACACGGCCCTGGTGGCTCCGTTCTCGATCTCGGTCTTTGCGATCTTCCTGTTTCTGCAGTTCTTCCGCGCCATGCCCGACGACCTGATCCACGCCGCAAGGCTCGACGGCATGTCGGAGGCCGGCATCGTCGCGCGCGTCATCGTGCCCAACGCCTGGCCGGCGATCACGGCATTCGCGATCTTCTCGGTCGTCGCCCACTGGAACGATCTCTTCTGGCCGCTGATCGTCGTCACCAACCAGGATTATGCGACCCCGCCGCTCGGCCTTCTCTACTTCCGCGCGGCTGAAGCTGGCGACGACTACGGCGCGCTGATGGCCGCCACTCTCATCATCACCCTTCCCCTCGTGACGGCTTTTCTGTTGGCGCAGAAACGCTTCGTCGAGGGCATCACCATGACCGGTCTCAAAGGCTGAACGGTCCAACCTGGAGCGCATCCCATGACACATCTGAGACAGCTTTTCACCGCGGCTGCCGCATCGCTGATCATCGCCGCACCCGCCTACGCCGAGACCCAGCTGACGGTGCATTATCCGATGCCCGGCTTCTTCAAGGACGTGATGGACACGATCTCGAAGAAATTCATGGAAGAAAACCCCGATATCAAGATCACCTTCGCCAATCCGTCCGCGACCTATGAGGAAGGCATCCAGACGATCATGCGTCAGGCCGGTACGGTCGAGATGCCTGATCTGACCTTCATCGGCCTCAACCGCCTGCGCATGGTCAACGAGCGCGACATCCCCGTCGACCTCGGCCCGTTCATCGCCAAGGACGGCAACATGGCCGAACAGGGCTTTTCGGAAAACATACTGAAACTCGCCCAGGTGGGCGGCAAGCAGGTGGGCCTTGCCTTCGCGACCTCCAACCCGATCATGTATTACAACGCCGATCTGGTGCGCAAAGCCGGCGGCGATCCGGAAAACCCGCCGAAGACCTGGGACGAGGTCATCGCGCTCGGGGGCAAGATCAAGGCGCTCGGCGACGGCAATGAAGGCATCGACTTCCGCTGGCAGGGCGACGACTGGATGTTCTCGGCTCTGCTCTTCGGCGCCGGCGGCGACATGCTGAGTGCTGACGAAAGCAAGGTTGCCTTCAATGGTCCCGAGGGCCAGAAGGCCGTTGAAGTGCTTGACCGCATGGTCAAGGAAGGCGGCTTGCCGGTGCTGACCAAGCAGGCTGGCGAACAGGCCTTCGTTGCCGGCAAGATCGGCTTTGCCTTCCAGACGACGGGCGCGCTGCGCAACACGATCAAGAATGTCGGCGACAAGTTCGACCTGCGCACGGCCCAAATCCCGCTGATCGACCCGGTCAACGGCAAGCTGCCGACGGGTGGCAATGCTGTCGTTATCCTGACGCGCGATGCCGAAAAGCAGGAGGCCGCCTGGAAGTTCGCGAAGTTCGCCGCCGGTCCCTATGGCGCCTCGGTCGTCGTTCCCGGCACCGGCTACGTGCCGAACAACGCGCTTGCCGCCACGTCGCCGGAGTATCTCGCCAACTTCTACAAGGAAAACCCGCTGTTTCGCGCCGGCCTCGAGCAGATGCCGCGCATGCGCCCCTGGTATGCCTTCCCGGGCAGCAACGGCGTGAAGGTCACGCAGACGATCGTCGAGAACCTGTCGCGCATCGTCGAGCAGACGGCGACGTCAAAGGAAGCGCTGGACGAGGCAGCAGCCGAAGTCGAAAGCCTGTTGCCGCGCAGCTGATCCGGTCTCTTGTGAGGATTGCCGCCGCCCCGGAAGAAATTCCGCGGGCGGCGTCTGCTTTCGGTCAGCCGAGGCGGCGGACCGTCCCGCCCGGATAGAGCCGGCTCTCAAGGGTCAGATGGCGGCAGCCCGACGCATTCTCGGCCATGTCGAGCAGAAGGGCAGCAGCGGCGAGCCCCATGTCGCCGTCAGGCATCGAAATCGTGGTGAGCGTCGGGCTCATCAACCGCCCAAGCGCGATGCCGTCGAAGCCGGCGACCGAGACGTCGTCGGGCACGGACAGGCCCTGGCGGCGGAGCGCCGCGATGACGCCGAGCGCAAGCAGGTCGTTGGAGGCGATGATCGCAGTCGGTTGATGATGGGCGACAACGGCACAAAGGTCGAGGTTCTCGTAGCCGTCGACGAAGGGGATCTCGATCGCCTCGATCGGTTGAACACCCGCTTCCTGCATGGCGGCAGTGTAGCCGTCGTAGCGCAGACGCGCCCGGTCGGAAGAATGGAAATGGCCGGTGACCACGACAATGCGCTGATGTCCATGCGCAAGGATATGCCGGGTCAGCTCGTAGCCGGCGCGATGATTGTCGACTGTGACGGCGGCGGCAAAGCGGGCAACCGGCCGATTGTTGAGGAGCACCGTCGGCGGCAGTGCCGCCGATAGCGCCTCGCTGGTGCGGGCATCGCAAAGGGTCAGGATCAGGCCGGTCGGGCGCTGTTCCAGCAGCGATCGCACGGCGCGTGCCTCGAGTGCGGGATCGTAGTTGGACTGGGCGATGAGAACGCCGTGGTTCGCGGCCTGCATGCGGTGCTGAATCCCGCCGAGCGAAGCTGCGAAAACCGGATTGGTGACGCTCGGCACCAGCACGCCGACCACAGGCTGGCTGCGGCCTGCGGTGCGCCCCGTTGCGGCTGTGGGCCGATAGCCCAATTCGGCGGCGGCCCGCCGCACGCGCCGCACCATCTCGTCGCTGACGGGGCCCTCGCCGTTCAGCACGCGCGAAACGGTTGCGAGTGAACAGCCGGCATGAAAAGCGATCTGTTGCAGGGTTGCCATCGGCGCCCTCTAGCCGATCCCCATGACAGCAGATTGAAGAGCGTCTTCTCTGTTTTCCACATCAGGCATGAATTATTATTCATGCTATGAATTATATTGACAGGTCGTGCGTCCACGGTTTTAATCGCAATCGTCGGAAGTCGAGGAGGAGTTCCGGCGAACTCATACATTCAGCGGCCGCAAGCAAACGGCCCTATCGGTTTTTTGGAGGGGCTTCGGCCTCGAGGAGGACGCGTGCGCAAATTTCTCAGCACGACCGCTCTGGCGGTCATTGCAGCTTCATTCTGGGCAGGTTCGGCAAACGCCGAAACGGCGAACCCGTTTCGCTGCCAGCCCGGTGAAAAATACGTCATGAACGTCATGGTGTCGGGCGTGGAATACTGGTTCCCGGTCTATGAAATGTTCAAGCAGGCCGGCCAGCAGTTCGGCTGCGAGACGGAATATACCGGCACGCCGGAATATGACGTCAACAAGCAGATCGCCACCTTCGACCAGGCGCTTGCCCAGAACCCGGCCGGCATTCTGGTTCACCCGATGAACTCGGACCCGTTCATCGAGCCGATCAACCGGGCGATCGACCAGGGCACGGCGGTCGTCACGTTTGCCGCAGACTCGCCGCTGTCGAAACGCGTCTCCTTCATCACCTCGGACAATACCCGCGAAGGCACCTACGCCGCCGACGCAATCGCCGAGAAGATGGGCGGCAAGGGTGAATATGCCGTGCTCGAAAACCCGGGCCAGGACAACCACGACAAGCGCATCACCGCCTTCGTCAACCGCATGGCCGAGAAGTGGCCGGAGATGAAACTCGTCGGCCGCGCCGCCTCGAACCAGGATCCGAACAAGGCCTATCAGGGCCTGATGAGCCTCATCCAGGCCAATCCGAATCTCGGCGCCGTGTTCATGCCGGAAGCCAACTCGGCGATCGGTGCTGCCCAGGCCAGCAAGGAAAGCGGCGGCAAGGTGCTCGTCATGTGCGCCGACGTCAACGCCAACATCCTCGACATGATCAAGGCCGGCGAAGTCTTCGGCTCGATCAACCCGAACCAGGGCATGCAGGGCTATATGGGCTTCATGCTTCTGTGGATGGCCAAGCACCCGGAGCTGATCGACCCGATGAACGACGCCAAGCGTTCCGGCTTCAACCCGATGAGCATTCCCTTCGTCGACAATGGTCTTTCCATCGTCACCGCTGAAAATGCCGACGATTTCTACTGGGACAAGTACCTGAAGCGTCGTGGCACCAAGGGCATCGACGAGTAGGATCCATGAATTGGCTGCCCGGTCGTTGCCGGGCAGCCAGGACTGCGGGTGGAGGACAGCATGACAGCACAACCGGTTCTGGAGGTCCGGCGCGTCACCAAGCATTTCGGTGCGGTGAAGGCGTTGACGGAGGTGGATTTTCGGCTTGAGCGCGGAGAAATCCATGCGCTTTGCGGCGAAAACGGCGCGGGCAAATCCACGCTGATGAACATCATTGCCGGCGTGTTGCAGCCAAACGACGGCGAGGTTCTCGTTGATGGATCGGTCGTCAGGATCGGTTCGCCGGCGATCGCCCAGACGCTTGGCATCGGTCTCGTCCACCAGGAAATCGCGCTCTGCCCGGATGCGACGGTTGCCGAAAACATGTTCATGGCCGCCACCAACCGCCGCCGCTCGCCGCTGATGAACTACGGTGCGCTGGAGCGCGAAGCACAAGGCGTGATGAACCGGCTGGCGCCGATCGACGTGCGCCGCAAGGTCGCCGACCTTGCCATTTCCAGCCAGCAGTTGGTCGAGATCGCCAAGGCGCTGACGCTCGATTGCCGCGTGCTGATCCTCGACGAGCCGACCGCGGCGCTGACGGAAGCCGAAGCCCAGGCGCTGTTCGGCATCATCCGCGACCTCAAGGCCGCGGGCATTTCGATCATCTATATCAGCCACCGCATGGCCGAGATCTTTTCGCTCTGCGACCGCGTCACGGTGTTTCGCGACGGGCGGCATGTGGTCACCGAGAATATTGCCGATGTGACGCCCGACGATGTCGTGCGCCGCATGGTCGGCCGCGAGATCAGCCAGCTCTATCCGCCGAAGCAGGCGGTGGAAGCGCGCTCAGGCGAGACCATCCTTTCGGTCCGCAAGTTGGGCGACGGAACCCGGATCGATGATGTTTCCTTCGAGCTGAAACGCGGCGAAATCCTCGGCATCGGCGGGCTGATCGGGTCCGGCCGCACGGAGATCGCCGAAGCGATCTGCGGTCTCAGGACAAAGTCGACGGGCGAGGTGAGCCTGCGCGGCAAGGTCCAGCGTATCGGCAACTACCGGGACGCCGTCAATGCCGGCATCGTCTATCTGTCGGAGGATCGCAAGGGGTCCGGCGTCTTCACCGAGCTGTCGATCGCCCAGAACATTTCCGTGCTCGACCTGAAGACGCTGACAGGCCCGCTCGGGCTGTTGAACGCCAGGGCTGAAGCGGATCTCGCCCGCGATTTCGTCCGCCGTCTCGGCGTGCGCATGGGCGGTATCGACATGCCGGTGTCGTCGCTCTCGGGCGGCAACCAGCAGAAGGTGGCGATCGCCAAGCAGCTGGCCGTTCGACCTGAAGTCATTCTGATGGACGAGCCGACGCGCGGTATCGATGTCGGCGCCAAATCCGAGATCCACCGGTTGCTGCGCGAGCTTGCGGAAAGCGGCATCGGCATCGTCGTGATCTCGTCGGAGCTGCCGGAACTGCTCGGGCTCTGCGACCGGGTACTGGTGGTGCGCGAAGGCGCGATCGCCGGCGAGCTTGGCGACAGAGAAATGAGTGAGGAGGCGGTGATCCGCCTGGCGTCCGGCGTGACGCAGACGGATCAGAGTGCAACAGGCAGGACAGCCCATGTCGCCTGAAAGAACGGAAAGAGCCGGGGAGGCGGAAATGGCAGTGGATACGATGGTTGCAACCGAGAGGCAGGCGCCTGCCTGGAAACGCATCGGCACGATGCGGGAGGCCGGGCTGATCGCGATCATCCTGGCGCTTGGTATCATCATGAGCTTCGCCTCGCCGCACTTCCTGACCTTTGGCAACATGCGCGCCATGCTGATGAGCTTCTCGGTCGAAGGCATTGTCGTCGTCGGCATGACGATCCTGCTGATCGTCGGCGGCATTGACCTTGCCGTCGGCTCGGTGGTCTGCTTCGCCATGGTGCTCGCCGGTTCGCTGTTCCTGGCCGGGGTCGATCCCTGGACGGCCTCGCTGGTCGGCATCCTCGCCAGCAGCGTGATCGGCATGATCATGGGCTTCTTCGTCACCGTCGTCGGGCTCAACCACTTCATCACGTCGCTGGCCGCGATGGTCATCGTGCGCGGTCTCTGCCTCGTGATTACCAAGGGCACACCGCTGTCGCTGTTCACGCTGCCGGCCTCCTTCAAGGCGGTGGGGCAGGGCACCTTCCACGGCGTTCCCTATGTCATCCTGATCTTCGTCGCCGTCGTCATCCTGTTCGATTTCCTGCTGCGCCGGGCGACCGCCTTCCGCAAGGTCTTCTATACCGGCAGCAACGAGAAGGCGGCGCTCTATTCGGGCATCAGAACCAAGCAGGTGAAGTTCTGGGTGACGGTGCTCTGCTCAACGCTCGCAGGTGTCGCCGGCGTCATCTACATGTCGCGCTTCGGCGCCGCGACGCCCACCTTCGGCGTCGGCATGGAGCTCAACATCATCGCCGCGGCCGTTATCGGTGGCGCCTCGCTCAACGGCGGCTCGGGTACGATTCTCGGCGCCATCCTCGGCATGGCCCTGCTCTCGGTCGTAACCAGCTCGCTGATCCTGCTCGACGTCTCCGTCTATTGGCAGGACATGATCAAGGGGTGCATTCTGCTCGCTGCCGTTTCCATCGACCACTTGCTGCACAAGCGGAAGGCCGCCTGACCATGCCGATTGCCAAATCCACTTTGTCCCCGGTTTCAGGCGCACGCGAAGAGCTCGTCGTCGCAAGGCAAATGCACCAGGCGCTGGTCCTGCATTTCCTCGAGGGGCTGACCCAGTCGCAGATCGCCGACCGGCTCGGCATCTCGCAGCCGACCGTCAACCGGTTGATCAAGCGCGGCCGCCAGCTCGGCCTCGTTGAGATCAAGATCAAGTCGCCGATCGAGCCCTTGGTCGATATGGAAGAGCAGTTGCTCGCGATCGGCGGCATCCGCCGGGCGATCGTCGTGCCGACGGTTTCCGACAACCAGCAGACCGCCCTCCAGGCGGTCGGCGAGGCGGCGGCCCGGCTGTTGCTCGAAGAGATCGGTGACGGCGACACCATCTGCATCACCGGCGGCAAGGGCGTCAGCGCTGTTGTTGCCGGGCTGCAGGCGCCGCGCCGCTTCGATGTCGAGGTAATCCCGGCGACCGGCTGCGTCCAGGGCAAGCATTATACGGATGTGAACCATGTCTCGACGCTGATGGCCGATCGGCTCGGCGGACGTTCCTTTCAGATCCACGCGCCGCTCTTTGCCGACAGCGCTGCCGAGCGGGCGATGCTGATCAACATGCGCTCCGTGGCGGATGTCTTCGGGAGGGCGCGCGAGGCGAAGGTGGCGGTGGTCGGCATCGGTTCTATCCTTTCGGACGACTCGAGCTACTACGACCTGCATCCGTCCTCGAGCACCGACCGGGCGGCGATCGAGCGCTCCGGCGCAAGCTGCGAACTGCTCGCCCATCTGCTCGATGATGAGGGACGTGTCTGTGACTACAGCCTCAACCGTTCGCTGGTGTCGCTGACGCTCGAGGAGTTCGCCTCGATCCCGACGAAGATCGGCGTGGCGAGCGGACCGAACAAGGCGGGCCCGATCCTCAGCGTCATGCGGGGACACCACCTCGATACGCTGGTGACGGACGAGGCGACCGGCGAGCGCGTGCTCGCCATGGCAAGCGAAAAGGGACTTCTGGCATGAACGGGGATCAATTGATGCGGGAGATCGGCCGATCGGGCGTGAAGGCTTCGGCCGTCGGGCTCGGCACCTGGGCGATCGGCGGCTGGATGTGGGGCGGCACGGACGAGCGGGAATCGATCGCGGCGATCCAGGCCTCGCTCGACGCCGGCGTGACGCTGATCGATACGGCGCCGGCCTATGGCCTCGGGCGTTCGGAAGAGATCGTCGGCAAGGCCCTGGCCGGTCGCCGCGACAAGGCAATCATCGCCACCAAATGCGGGCTCGTCTGGCATACGGACAAGGGGCGGCACTTCTTCGATCAAGACGGCAAGCCTGTGCATCGCTACCTCGGCCGCGATGCCATCCATCATGAAGTCGAGCAGAGTCTGAAGCGGCTCGGCACCGACTATATCGACCTCTACATCACCCATTGGCAGGATCCGACGACGCCGATCGAGGAAACGATGGCCGCACTCGAAGAGCTACGCCAGGCGGGAAAGATCAAGGCGATCGGCGCCAGCAATGTCGGGCGCGGCGAGTTGGAGCAATACATCGCGATCGGCGGACTCGACGCGATCCAGGAGCGCTTCAGCATGATCGATCGCGAGATCGAGACGGATCTGCTGCCGCTGACACGGCGCAACGGTGTCGCCACGCTCAGCTATTCCTCGCTGGCGCTAGGTCTTCTCTCCGGCGGTATCGGACCGGAGCGGGTGTTTTCCGGCGATGACCAGCGGCGTGACAACCCGCGCTTCTCGGTCGGCAACCGTGAGAAGGTTGCGGCCTTTGCCGAAACGATCCGGCCGATCGCCGATAAGCATGGCGCGACGATCGCTCAGATCGTGATTGCCTGGACGCTTGCCCAGGAGGGGGTGACCTTTGCCCTTTGTGGCGCGCGCAATCCAGCACAGGCGCTCGACAATGCCCGGGCCGGAACGATCCGGCTCGATGAGGACGACCGTTCGACAATCGACGCGTCGATCGCCGCGAAGCTGGCGAACATGGACAGGTAACGGGCTGGCATCATGAACCGTGAAGAGATTTTCAACGGGCTCGCCGAGAGCCCGAAGGTGGACGTGTGCGTCCTCGGCGGCGGCATCAACGGCCTCAGCGTCTTTCGCGAGCTGGCGCTGCAAGGCGTCAATGTGTTGCTCGTCGAGAAGCACGACTACTGTTCGGGTGCTAGTGCGGCGCTGTCGCGCATGGTGCATGGCGGCCTTCGCTATCTCGAAAACGGCGAGTTCAGCCTGGTCAGGGAATCGCTGGTCGAGCGTGACCGGCTGCTGAAGAACGCGCCGCACTACGTGGCACCGCTGCCGACCACGGTGCCGATCTTCGATATCTTCTCGGGGCTTGCCAATGGCGCCGTCCGCTTCCTGGGTCTGACGCGCCGCCCGAGCCGCCGCGGCGCTGTCGCAGTCAAGCTGGGGCTCAGCATCTACGATTTCCTGACGCGCAAACGCGCGTTGATGCCGAAGCATGCCTTTCGCGGGCGACGCGCCACGCTTTCCCGCTGGCCGGCGCTCAATCCCGACATCAAGAGTTCCGCCACCTATTACGACGCCTGGGTCAGCCAGCCGGAACGTCTCGGCATCGAGCTGTTGAAGGACGGGCTTGCCGCCGGTTCTCACGCCCAGGCGCTAAACTACGCCGAACTGACGCTGGCCGCACCCGGACGCTACGAACTGAAGGACGATGTCACCGGCGCGGTCGCTGCGATCGAGCCCGGCCTCATCATCAACGCCACCGGCGGCTGGATCGATATCGCCAACGGCGCACTGTTTCCCGCAACGTCGAAGCCGGCCCCGTTGATGGGCGGCACCAAGGGCTCGCATCTGATCATCGACAATGCCGAGCTGATGGACGCGCTCGACGGCCACATGATTTATTACGAGAACGAGGATGGCCGCATCTGCATCCTCTTTCCCTATCTCGGCAAGGTGCTGGTGGGCTCAACGGACATTCGTGTCGATGATCCCGAAACCGTGCGCTGCGAAGCCGACGAGCGCGACTACATCCTGCAGTCGCTCGCCTTCGTTCTGCCAGACATCCGCGTCCGGCCGGAAGAGGTGGTGTTCCAGTTCTCGGGCGTACGGCCGCTGCCGGCGAGCCAGGACAGCTTCACCGGTCGCATCCCGCGCGACCATTTCTGCACCTTCGTGGAGAGTGTTGAGGGCGGTCCGCCGGTGCTCTGCATGATCGGCGGCAAATGGACGACGTTCCGCTCCTTCGGCGAAATGGCGGCCGACCTCACCCTGGAACGGCTCGGAAAACAGCGCCATGTCAGCACTGGAGAACGTGCCATCGGTGGCGGGCAAGACTATCCCTCCGTTCGCGACCGATGGGTCGATGATGTTGCGGCAGCCACCGGGCTTTCGCGGGAGCGCATGCAAGTGCTTTTCGTCCGCTATGGAACGGGCGCCCGAGACGTTGCCGATCTCATCGCCGCCGGCGCTGACCATGCCTTGCCGCATCCGGATTACTCCGCGCGCGAGCTGCAATACCTGATCCGCAGCGAAGCCGTCGAACATCTCGAGGACCTGCTGCTGCGCCGCACGACGCTGGCAATCACCGGCGAGCTCTCGCTCGACATGGTGGATGCGGTGCTCGCCTTGCTTGCCATCGAAAAGCAATGGTCGCCGCCGCGTGTCGCGGTCGAACGTAAGCGATTTCTTGCCCTTCTCGTCGAGCGCCATGGCGTCGACGAGGAAACCCTATCCGTACGGAACGAACAAAGGAGTGCATTATGCGAAACAACAGCAAGGTCCGGATGAACCGTCTGTTCGGCGGTGGACGTTGCCTCGACGTCGCGATCGATCATGGCGTCTGCAACGAACCATCCTTCCTCAATGGTCTTGAAGACATGTCAGCCGTGGTCAAGGCGCTGGTCGCGGCCGCACCGGATGCGATCCAGATGAATTTTGGCCAGGCGGATCTGTTGCAGGAGGTGCCGGGCAAGGACAAGCCGGCGTTGGTCATGCGTCTCGACATGGGCAACCCCTATAACCGCATCCGCCACCGGCACATGTGGGCCGTGTTGCAGAACGAGGCCGAACCGTTGATCGGCGCGCTGGCGATGGACACGGCCTGCGTCGTCGTCAACCTCTTCATGCTGCCGGACGAGCCCGATCTCTTCCGCCAATGCGTCGCCAACATCTCGCGCGTGCGGGCCGATTGCGACAAGTACGGCATGCCGTTGATGATCGAGCCGCTGGTGATGCAGCCGGTGACCGAGCATGGCGGCTATATGGTCGATGGCGATGCCGAGAAGATCGTGACGCTGACCCGGCTTGCGCGCGAGATGGGCGCTGACATCGTCAAGGCGGACCCGACCACTAATGCCGAGGATTTCCACCGGGTCGTCGAGGCGGCGCGTTGCCCGGTTCTGGTGCGCGGCGGCGGCAAGGAGGACTTGCGTAACGTCTTCGACAAGTCTGCGGCCTTGATGCGCCAGGGCGCAATGGGCATGGTCTATGGACGCAACATCTACCAGCACGCCAATCCGAGCGCTGTCGTGCGCGGGCTGATGGCGATCATCCATGAGGATGCCGGTGGCGAGGAAGCTTACGCGCTTTATCAGCGCGGTTGATATCGCCGGTCGGCATCGCGCTTTAGAAGCAGCGATGGCCTGGTACGAAAGGAAACGCTGCCGCTGCGAGAACGTCGGCGGCGTTTCAGCGAATGGATGAGGACCTTGGGAGGGGTTCACCTATGAGAGAGTATCTGCTCGGCATCGACGTCGGAAACACCGTGATCAAGGCGGTGATTTTCGATCGCACCGGCAACGAGATCGCGATGGCAGCAGAGGAGGGGCACAGCCATGTGCCGACGCCGGGCCATGTCGAACGCGGGCTCGGCGAGCTCTGGAGCCACGCGAAGGTGGTGATCCGTGCCTGCATCGAACGTGCTGGAATCAATGCGAGCGAGATCGTGGCGATCGGGTGCGCCGGCCATGGCAATGGCCTTTATGCGCTGGACCGCGACGGCGAACCGCTCCTCGGCATCCAGTCGCTCGATACCCGCGCGGCCGGCCTCGTCGAAGAGTGGCAGGCGGAAGGCGTCGCCGATCGGACCTACCCGATCGCTGGGCAGCGGCCCTGGCCGTCGCAGACCCCGACGCTGCTTGCCTGGTTGAAGCGCCATCGCCCGGAACAGTTTTCGAAGATCGGCGCGGTCTTTCTCTGCAAGGACTTCGTTGTCAATCGCCTAACAGGCGCACGCGTCAGCGACGTTTCGGATATGAGCGGCGCAGGCCTGCTCGACGTTGCCGGCCGTCGCTATGATGCGGCGCTGATGAAAGCTTACGGTCTCGGCGATTGCATGGGCCTGCTGCCGGATCTTGCCGAGAGCGCCGATGTCGTCGGCCGGGTTAGCCAAGAGGCGGCAATTGAGACCGGGTTGGCCGCGGGCACGCCCGTCGTCGGCGGTCTCTTCGATGTGGTGGCCTCGGCAATCGGCTCGGGCGTCACCCGCACGGGTGCGGCGTCGATCATCGCCGGCACATGGAGCATCAACCAAGTCATCATCGATCAGCCGGATCTGAGCAATCCGATCTTCATGTTCTCGACCTTCGATCGAGACCGCTACATGGCGATCGAGGCAAGTGCGACGTCGGCCGCCAATCTCGAATGGCTGGTGCGAGAGCTTTTTCCGCATGACGGCAGCGATGGCCGCTCGCCCTTCGACCTTTGCTGCCAGCTGGCGGCTGAGATCGAGCCGGCTGCGAACGATCCGGTTTACCACCCGTTTCTCTACGGCGCGCAGCAGGACGGCAATGCCCGGGCGGGCTTCTACGGCGTTGCCGGCTGGCACACCAAGGGGCATCTGGTCCGCGCCGTCCTCGAAGGCGTCGCCTTCGGCCATCGCCAGCATATCGCGACGCTACGCGCAGCCGGGGCACGCTTCGATGAGGCGGTGCTTTCGGGCGGCGGGTCGCGCAGCCAGATCTGGCCACAAATCTTTGCCGATGTGCTTGATGTACCGGTGACTGTCGCGCGCTCGCGGGAGACGGGCGCGCTCGGCGCAGCGATCACGGCGGGTGCGGGCATCGGCCTCTTTGCCGACATCTCTGCGGGCGCTGTGGCGATGGTCAGGACCGAGCGCCACTACCGGCCGAACCCGGCGCTTGCCGCGCACTACGACAGGCGCTTTACGCTTTATGGCGAGATCGCCGCCGCCATGGCGCCGATCTGGCGGCGGCTGGCAACGCCTGAACCCCTGGCGCGGGAAGCGGCGGAGTGATGGTTTGCCGAAAGCGGGCCTGCAATTGCAAGTCCGCTTTCGGCCAGACTGTTGGCTTATCGGGAGTGTCGCTGGGAGGGCAACGCCTCGGCAAGCCGAAGCCGCCGTCAGAAGCGCATGTTGATGCCGGCCTTGATGACGTGGCTGTTGATGTCCTTCTCACTGGAGCCTGAAACGGTGCTGGTGCGGACATCCGGCGTCGTGACGTAGTTGTATTCGAGCTTGGCCGAGAGGCCGCCCGCAAAGGCCTGTTCAACGCCGGCGCCGAGCAGGTAGCCGCCCTTGAAGCCGACGTCGTTCTGAACGCCGCCGCCCTTCTTGTAGCTGGTCATGGCATAGCCTGCTGTGCCGTAGACCAGCGTCTGGTCGAAGGTCAGGCCGGCCTTCGCCTTGATTGCGCCGCGCCACTTTTCCTTGAGCTTGCCGCCGTTGACCTTTTGCTCGGTGTCACCGAGATAGGAACCCTCGATTTCCGCACCGACGATGCCGGGACCGGCCTGCATGTTGTAGCCGGCCTGGACGCCGAGCGCGACGCCGTTGCGATCGGCGAAGGGATTGGGGCTGCCGGTGAAGCCGAGACCGCCATGCGCGCCGACATAGGCGCCGCTCCAGCTAAAGGCTGGCGGATCCTGATAATCGGGCGCAGAGAAGTCGGCCGCATGGGACTGCTGTGCGCCAAGGACGGTGAGCAGGGTGAGACTGGACCAGATCGAAAACTTGCTGAAATGCCGCATGATGTTGCTCCGTGGATTGGATAGGGCGCCCTTCTCGGCGCTTTCGTTCTCCCGTTTCGCGTCTCGTGCCGGGTAGCGCGGTCGCGAACCTTGGAAGATGCCCGTCCTTTGTCGGCTCCACGGATTGCGTCAACATTGCACAAATTAACTAAGTTGCTGATTTTACTATTAATTATATGTTAACCACGTTCTTCCACACCGGACCCGCCTACGCCGCAGGCAGGTTGATGCGGAAGCAGGCGCCGCCCGAGGGCTCATCGACGACGGAGATATGTCCCTTGTGGCGACCGATGATCTCGCTCACCAGATGCAGGCCGAGGCCCGCACCATGGTCGCGCGGCTGCAGGCGGTGAAACGGCTCGAAGATCCGCTCGCGCTCGCGTTCCGGAATACCGGGACCTTCATCAGTGACTTCGATCACGCCGCCGCGTTCGACGCGGATGGTGATGAGGCCGCCGGCATGTTCGATGGCATTGCGCACGAGGTTGGTGACGGCGCGCTCGATGGCGCCGGCGTCGCCGCGCACGAGCGCCTGGTCGACGCCCGGTGCGAAGGAAATCTCACAACCGGCCGAAAGCGCGAGTGGCGCCAGATCGGCGGCCACGTCGCGGCAGAGCGATACCAGGTCGAGCGAGACGAAGTCCGCGCCGTCGCGATCGATCCGCTCCAGGTCCAGCAACTGTTCCGCAAGTCCGGCGATCCGATTGGAATCGATCAGCAGGCGGTTTCTGAGCGGCCCGGCGTCCATGCTTTCAAGCCGCGTCTGCAGGATGGCGACCGGCGTACGGAGTTCATGTGCCGCATCCAGAATGAAGCGCTGCCGCCGTTCGTATCCCTCGTCCAGTCGCTGCAGCGCGCCGTTGAATGCCTCGACGAGCGGACGCACTTCGCCGGGAACCCGGTGATCGGGCAGCCGGGCGCCACGGCGATCGACGTCGATCTTCTTGGCCTGATCGACCATGTCGGCGAGGCCGGCAAAGGCGCGCCGGACGATGATCGGGATGGCAAGGGCGGGGATCAGCACGACGATCAGCACGATCGGAAGCAGCAGAAGGTTGGCCAGCAGGAAGACCGCGAAGGATGCGCTCCAGAGCCGGCCGCCGCCCGCGAGCACCGTAAAGGTTCCGTCTTCCGTAGTCACCGAGCGCACGATCGACGAGAGGGTGTAGGGCTCGACGCTATCCCGCATGTCGCCAAAGGCGATCCGATCCAGATGTTCGCCAATGCTGTTATAGGCGTCCGGCACGGGACCGCTGCGGATCATGGCGCCCCGTGCGTCTCTCGCGACGAACCAGAAATCAGGAGAATCGGCTCGCATGGCGAGCAACTGTGGTGTTTCGACCAGCGTCAGCCCGCCCGCGGGTTGCGAGCGGATCGCGCCGGCCGCGACCGACGCTGCGTCGGCATCGAGGAACTTTCCGCCGAGATCGGCGCGGGTCAGCAAGGCCATGAAGCCGGCAATGACCGCCATCAGCAGCAGCACCTGAAAGGTGAGGATCTGCCAGATCAGGCGCTTCTTCAACGAGTTGACCGAAGACGTGCTCATGGGGTGGGCCTCAGCAGATAGCCGACGCCACGGATGCTGTGGATCTCAACGCCGGCGCCGGACTCGGCAAGCTTCCGGCGCAGCCGCGAGACATGAGCGTCTAGCGAGTTGGATTGGATCTCGTCATCGTAGCCGTAGACGGATTCCTCCAGCGTCGAGCGCTGGACTGTGCGGCCCTGGCGCCGCGCCAGCGTTTCCAGGACCAGCAGTTCCCGGCGAGGCAGGTCGAGCACCTGTCCGCTCACCTGGGCCTGCCTGCCGTCGAAATCGAAGACGAGCTTGCCGATGCGTGCGGTCATGGGGGCGATATCCGGCGAGCGCCGCATCAGAGCGCGGATGCGCGCCAACAGTTCCTCCACCGCGAAGGGCTTGGCGAGATAGTCGTCGGCACCCATGTCGAGCCCGCGGACACGCTCGTCGACCGCGCCACGCGCGGTCAGAACGATCACGGGAATTCCGGACTTCAGCGCCCGGACACGTGGGATCAACGAGAGCCCGTCGCCATCGGGCAATTGCCGATCGAGGATGATGCCGTCATGGACGTGATTGGCGAGCGCCGCCAATGCATGGTCGAGCGTTGGCGCATGATCCAGGATCATGTCGTAGCGTGCGAGCGCGGCGCTGAGCGCCGTCGCCATTTCCAGCTCGTCCTCGACAAGGAGCAGGCGCATTGAATTCTCCGAATACGATAGATGTTGCGTAACGTCTGGGCGACCAGGATTGCAGCAACGTTGCGGCGCATGCGTGCGCAGCGTGCACCGGTTCTAGCGGCACGGGCTGGGACCCGGCAATGCGGCGCAGTCGGGCTTTACCGTATTCGGTGGCGAGGGTGTCGGATTACGGGAACGTGGCTGCCAGGCGCCGATGTCGGGGCGGCGGCATTGGGTGCCATCGCCCCGCAAGGCCTTATGCGATGGCCATCATCCGCTGGAACGCGTCGTAGGCAGCAAGAACCGTTTCCTTCTGGGCCTCATGACCGGCGATGAACGCATCGCCATAGATCGTCTCGTCCGGATATTCGGTGATCAGCGTCAGCGGTGCCGTGTGGCGGTCGTCGATCGAGATCATGCAGGGGAAGCCGTTGATGATACGGAAGCCGGTTTCGCCGGCATGGGTCTCATAGAGCGCGATCTGGGCATCGTTATACGCAAGCAGCCCCGGGACGGCGGCAAGCCGCAAGGTAACCGCTTCGATCAGTTGCTCGGCGCGATCGGCCCAATCGGCGTGATGGCGCATGATCAGGAAGAAGCCCTTGGGCAGGGTCCACATGGCAAAGCCGCGCGGCACGTAGCCCGACAGCGGCCGCGTCCATTCATGCGAGGGATAACCGTGCAGGTTGACGTGCAGCTGCGCGCCGGTCAGCCGCTCGGCCTCCTTGCGGATCTCGCGCTCGTTGAGTGCTGCACCGGTGCGGTATTCGAGATCGTCGCCGAGTGCTGTGTAGCGTGCGGCGTGGTGCATGTGCAGCGGGTTGTCCACCCGCAGCCGCTGGTGCACGGCATAGCCGTCAGGGTTTTCAAGCGGCGAGATGGTGAAGTGGCTGTCGGCGCGGGCGGCGAGCGTCTGGGCGGCGCGCAGCACGCCGACAATGCCCGTCGTCTCGTTCGGATGCTGGCCGCCGCTGATCATGACTGGTGCATCGGTGCCCCTGCGATAGCGGGCCTTCACCGCGCGGCCGGCGCGCGACTGCGCCTCGAAGGGCTGGCCTTCGATTGCGGCGAGTTCGGCATGGATCTGAGCGACCGTCAGCGGCGCTTCGGCCGTCTCGATCGGCTGGGCCTCGCCGTCGACATCCGTCGCCTGCAGCGGCCGGGTCTCAACGATGACGGTCGGCTTGCCGACGCCGAAGACGATCTCCGGCACGATCTGGCCGGGCTTCAGGCCGCGGTCGCCGAGTGGGCGACCCGATTTCTTCTGGAAGACTTCGAGCAGCGAAAAATAGAAATCCTCGTGCAGAGCCTCGCGGAGGCTGATGACCTCTTCGCCGACGGGCAGACGGAAGTCGGTGATCGGCAGGGTCACGCGGATGTTGAGCTCTTCGAAATAGGGCTCGCTGTCGCCCCAGGCATGATCGGCGATCGCCCGCATCGTGCCGGAAAAGAGCCGCTCGTAATCGGTCTCCAGATGGCATTCGCGATGTTTGTCGCAGCCCTCGTCGAGACGGATCCAGCCGGTCGGCGACAGCAGCGTTTCGCCGATGAAGTCGGTGTGGATGCGGTTCGGTGCGAATACCGCGTGATTTTCCTGACGTCCGCTGCGGAAAGTCAGGGCCACATCGTAGGTGAAAGGCCTGGCGCTGCCAGCCTCGAAGCTTATCTCGGCATCGCCGACGATGGCGGCGAGCGGATAGGCTTCGAGCAGGAAGCGGTTCTGCGGGGCGCCTTCATGTTGGGGATAGCGGACGACGACGCTGGCGAGCGCCGCGCGGTCGACCTCTTCGAGGAAGAAATGCAGCAGCGGCTTGTAGGCGCTCCTGAGCGCCGCCTTGACGCCGAAGCTTGCGAGCTTCTGTTCGGCGGCCTTGCGGCTGGCGGCATCGTCGAACAGCCAGGCTTCGAGCTTGGTGCCACGCGCGGCTTCCTTGCCGTAGGTGGTGAGAAGGGTAGCGAGCGTGCGCTCGAAGGCGCCTTCGAAAATCGTCGTCATCGTGAGGTTCTACCGGTTGGGTCGAGGCTGTCGCGCAGCCAGTCGCCGAGAAGATTGAGGCCGAGAACGGTGAGCAGGATTGCAAGGCCCGGGAAGACGCTGACCCACCAGGCGTTCTGCAGGTAGGTGCGGCCGTCGGCCAGCATGCCGCCCCAGCTCGGGATCAGCGGATCGACGCCGAGGCCGAGGAAGGTAAGGCTGCTTTCGAGCAGGATGTTGTTGGCGACGTTCAGCGTCATCAGCACGATGACCGGACCGATGAGATTCGGAAGCAGGTGCTGGAACAGGATTTTGTAGTCGCGCACGCCGATTGCGCGGGCCGATTGGATGAACTCGCGTTCGCGCAGCGACAGCACAGATCCGCGCACGAGACGGGCATACTGCACCCATTGCGACACGATCAGCAGGATGATGGTATTGCCAAGCCCGCCACCGACGATGGCGATGAAGGTGATCGCGAGCAGGATGAAGGGGAGCGCCAGCTGCACGTCGGCAAAGCGCATGACGAGCATGTCCCAGAAGCCGCGATAGTAACCCGAGACGAGCCCCATGACGACGCCGACGACGACAGCGCCGGCGACCGACGTCAGGCCGACCAGCAGCGAGATCTTGCCGCCGGCAACCACCCGGGCAAGCACGTCGCGGCCGAGCGGGTCGGTGCCGAGCGGATGCGCCCAGTTGACGAAGGGTGGGGTCAGCCGCGCCATCAGGTCGATCTTGTCGACGCCACCGGGAAACAGCACGCCGGAGAGGAGCACTGCGAGGCAGATGCCACCCGTCAGAAGCGCGCCGAGGATGAATTCGAGATTGCGGAAACGGGCGAAACGGGAGTTTGCAGCCTTGGTCGTCATCGGCTCACTCCGTCCGGATGCGCGGGTCGACGAGGCCATAGGCGATATCGACCAGAAGATTGACGAACACGATCATCAGCGAGAGCACGGTGATGACCGCCTGGAGCACGGGATAGTCGCGGGACGCGACCGCATCGAAGGCGAGCGTGCCCATGCCCGGCCAGTTGAACACGAGCTCGACGACGACGATGCCGCCGAGCAGGCCGCCGAACTGCAGGCCGAAATAGGTGATCAGCGGGATCGCGCAGTTACGAAGCGCATGCTTGTAGAGCACCTTGCTTTCGCTGAGGCCCTTGGCGCGGGCAACCATGATGTATTGCGATTGCAGGGTTTCGAGCATGGCGGTGCGCACCAGCCGCACGTTCGTCGCCGTCAGGATGATGCCCATGGTCAGCGCGGGCATGATAAAGCTCGCGAAACCGTCCATTCCGCTCGGCGGCAGCCATTTGAGCACGATCGAGAACAACAGCACCAGCATGATCGCCAGCCAGAAGTTCGGGAAGGAAAGCCCGATCAGCGACAGGATGCGGATCGCCTGGTCGGCCCATTTGCCGCGTGCGACGGCGGCACGGATGCCGAGCGGAACGGAAATGAGGATCGAAACGATCAGCGAGGTGAAGGCGAGCAGCATGGTTGCCGGCAGTGCCGTGGCAATCAGCTGCGAAACCGGGGTGCCGCCGAGGAACGAACGGCCGAAATCGAGGGTAAACATGCCTTTGATGAAATCGGCATATTGCGCGAGGAACGGCTGATTGAGGCCGAGCCCCTCGCGGATGCGCACGAGGTCTGCCTCGGTCACGCTGCCCGCACCCTGCGCGAGCATCAGCGCGGGGTCACCGGTAAACCGGATGGCATAGGAGACGGTCAGTGTCACGACGAACACGACGAAGACCGCCTGCAGAAAACGTTTGATCAGAAATCCGGCCAAGTGACCCGCCCTTTAAAGAGAATGGTCCGCCGCCTCAAAAGGTGGAGCGGCGGACCGATTTGCTTACTCGACCGTCACATCCGTCAGCCGCAGGCGGCTGTCCGGTACCGGCACGAAGTTCTTGACGCGCTTGCTCACGCCGAAGATGGCGTTGAGGTTGTAGAGCGGCATTTCGAGCGCACGGTCGGCGGCGTAGTTGGCGATCTGCTTGAGGATCTCCTCGCGCTTGGCCTGGTCGGTGATCGAACGCTGGGATTCGAGCAGCTTGTCGAGCTCCGGATCCTGGTCGTAGGGGTTCCACTTTTCGCCGGAGTGGTACATCGAGTACGCCGTGTTGTCGTAGTCGAGCGTCCAGCCGCCCCAAGACTGCTGGAACATCGCGCCGGTTTTGCCGGCGGGGATGATGTCGTTCAGGAGAACGTTGGTTTCATAGGGCTTGATCGTCGCGTTGATGCCGATGAGCTGCAGATAGCTCGCGATCGCCTGCACGACCTCGTTGAAGGTCGCTTCGTTGCCGCGAACGTCGATCTGCACCGAGGCACCCGGCGCGACGCCGGCTTCCTTCAGCAGCGCCTTTGCCTGTTCCGGATCATAGGGCAGCGGCTTCATCGTCGGATCGAAGCCGAAGGAGAGCTTGCCCTGGAAGCTGGCGATCGGGTCTGCCTGGCCGCCGAGGATCGACTGGATGATGGTGTCGCGGTCGACGCCGAGGATCAGCGCCTTGCGGACCTTCGGATCCTTGGTGATGCCGTCGCGCGTGTTGAAGCGCAGAGCATAGACCGTCGGGCCGGCGCTGGTGACGATCTCCAGATTGCTGTCGTCCTGGATCGTCGGGATCATGCCGATCGGAATGGTCGGCGGGATGACGAGATCGACGCGGCCGGCCTGCAGTTCGGCAACGGCGGTCGCCGGCTCCGAGATGAAACGGTAGTTGAGGTTGGAAAGCTTCGGCGCGCCACCCCAATGGTCGGCAAAGGCTTCGAGCTTGATCCCGACCTTCGGCTCATAGGAGACGAACTTGAACGGGCCTGTTCCAACCGGATGGGCGTTGAAATAGTCCTCGCCCTTTTCCTGGATGTACTTCGGCGGCACGATCATCGCGCCATAGCCGGCAAGCTTGGTGAGCAGCACCGGATCCGGGGTCTTGAGAACCAGGTCGACGGTCTTTTCGTCGACGATCTCGACCTTCTCGATCACGGCATAGTTGGATTTCTGCGGGCCCTTGGAGCCTTCTTCGCCGAGCAGGCGGTCGAAAGTGAATTTCACCGCTTCGGCGTTGAAGGGCTCACCATTGTGGAACTTGACACCTTCGCGCAGCGTGAAGCGTAGGCGCTTGCCGCCGTCGAGCTCTTCCCACGAGGTTGCAAGGCCGGGCACGAGCTTGAGGTCCGGGCCGCGATAGGTGAGGCCGTCGTAGATATTGGTGGCGACGGATGCCCAGTTGACGAGGAAGGTGTCGACCGGGTCCCAGCTTCCCGGATCCTGCGGCGACGACACCGTCAGCGTGCCGGCGGCAAAAGCCGGGGCGGCGGTCATGATACTGCCGGCCATCGCGAGGGCGATGAAGGCGGCGTGGATCCCCTTTTTGTTGATCATTTACTCACTCCTGTTTCGACAGCTTTCTTCAAAAGAAAAGAAAGCGGCTTACGCGTCCTTGGCCACGAAATGGCCAGGGGCGATCTCTTTGCGCGGCAGCACCGCAGGTTCGTTGCCGACACGGCGGATCGGGCTCGGGATCTCGCCTTCCAGCATGGCACGCTCGCGGCCCTTGCCGGGCTCGGCGACCGGGACGGCGGAAAGCAGCCGGCGGGTATAGGGATGAGCCGGCGTCTCGAACACTTGCGCGCGGCTGCCGAATTCCATGACCTGGCCGAGATAGAGCACGGCCACACGGTGGCTCATGCGCTCGACCACCGCCATGTCATGGCTGATGAAGAGATAGGCGAGGCCTTCCTGCTCCTGCAGCTCCATGAACAGATTGATGATCTGCGCCTGGATGGAGACGTCGAGCGCCGAAAGCGCCTCGTCGGCGATGATCAGCTTGGGGCGCGAGGCGAGCGCCCGGGCAATGCAGACGCGCTGGCGCTGGCCGCCGGAGAACTCGTGCGGATAGCGCTTGGCGTGCGCGGCCGTCAGGCCGACGCGCTCCAGGAGTTCGTGTACGCGCTTCTCGATTTCCCTCTCGCCAAGGATCAGGCCATGGGTGCGGATCGGCTCGGCGATCGAGAATCCCACGGTCTTGCGTGGGTCGAGCGAGGCAAAGGGATCCTGGAAGATGTACTGGATTTCCTGCTTCAGCTTCTGTCGCTCGGCGTAGCTCATGGCCGAGACGGGCCGGCCGCCGAAAAGGATCTCGCCCGATGTCGGTGCCTGGAGCTGCTGGATCGTGCGACCGATCGTAGATTTGCCCGAGCCGCTCTCGCCGACGAGCGCCAGGGTCTCGCCCGGGAAGATGTCGAAGCTGACGTTCTCGATGGCGTGCACACGGTGCGTCGCCTTGCCGAAGAGGTTCTTGCGCACGTCGAAGCGGGTGACGAGATCGCGCACCGACAGGATCGGTGCTGCGTCGTAGCGGGCGGTGCGCTGGATATGGGTATCGCCGACGCGCTTCGGTTCGCCGTCGACCATCATGGTCAGCGGCAGGCGCTTCGGGAATTCCTCGCCGGTCATGCTGCCGAGTTTCGGCACGGCCGAAAGCAGCGTCTGGGTGTAGGGGTGCTTGGGGCTTGCGAAGATCTCGTCGACCGGGCCTTCCTCGACCTTGCGGCCCTTCCACATGACAACGACGTCGTCGGCCATCTCGGCGACGACGCCCATGTCGTGGGTGATGAAGATCACCGCCATGCCGAGTTCCTTCTGCAGGTCGCGGATGATGGTCAGGATCTGCGCCTGAATGGTGACGTCGAGCGCCGTCGTCGGCTCGTCGGCGATCAGCAGTTTCGGCCGGCAGGCGAGCGCCATGGCGATCATCACGCGCTGGCGCATGCCGCCCGAAAGCTGGTGCGGATAGCGGCCGATGAGTTCTGCACTGTCCGGCAGCCGCACCATGTCGAGCAGGCGGCGCGTCTCGACAAGGGCTTTGGCCTTCGTCATCTTTTCGTGCAGCATCAGCACCTCGGCGACCTGGTCGCCGATGGTGAAGACGGGGTTCAGCGACGTCATCGGCTCTTGGAAGATCATGGCGATCTCCTTGCCGCGGATGGCGCGCATGGTCTTCTGCGGGGCCTGCGTCAGGTCGACTTCGCCGTCCTTGCCGCGAAACAGGATGCGGCCGGTCGGGAACTGGCCGCCCATCATGTCGGCGAGCCGCATGATCGAAAGTGAGGTCACCGATTTGCCGGAGCCGGATTCGCCGACGATCGCGAGCGTACGTCCCGGCGTGACCGTGAAGCTCAGGTCTTCGACGACGGAATTGCCGTTGAAGGCGACGGAAAGCTTCTCAACGGCGAGCAGCGGCGCAGGCATATCAACGGTCACGCGGTCTTCCTTGTTACAATGTGGTCGCGGCGCGCGCGGACTGTTCATAGGCGCCCGACATGAAACGCAGGACGGCGGCGATCTCGGAAAGCGTCTCTTCGGAAGGACGTGCTTTGGCAGTGGAGGAGACCAGCAGGCGCTCGCGAATTTGAGCGTAGCGCGTGCAGGCGTCCGAGCCCTTGTCGGTGATGAGGATGGTCTTTTCCTTGCCTTCCTTGCCCGTCGTCACCAGGCCGGCGGCTTCGAGTTTGCGGATGGCATAGGTCGCGACATGGGTGTCTTCGATATCGAGCACGAGGCAGATGTCAGCGAGCTTCTTGCCGCGATCGCGATGGCGGATCGTGTGCAGGATCAGAATTTCGATGGGGGAAAGCCCGGGGACGCCGGCAGCAGCCATGCAGCGCATCATCCAGCGATGAAAGGCGTGCGATGCGAGGATCAGCCCGTATTCCACTTCGGAGAGACCTGGCGAGCCGCCTTCGGCAAGGTGCGCGGAGGAGACGATCGGACCGATGGCCGCGACCGGCTTCAGATGTTCGGGCAGGGCGTTTCCGGCCCATTCCCGACCTTCAAAGCTCTCCTCAGCCTTCTTCGTCATTCAGCTCTTCCTCATCTTGACGATTTTATGTCATCATTTTATCGACATTTTGTCAACGAACTGCTTTGATGAATTTCCGGGCTTGCACAATGATGCGGCTCGCGAACGAGAGGGATGGACAATGAGCGCACGCGAAACCGGCAGTTGGGACTTCTGGATCGACCGTGGCGGCACCTTCACCGATGTCATCGGCCGGGACCCGCAGGGTGCATTGCATGCGCGCAAGGTGTTGTCGGAGAATCCGGAAGCCTATCGCGACGCCGCCGTCCAGGGTATTCGCCTGCATCTCGGTCTTGCGACCGGTGCTGCGATCCCGACCGGCCTCATCGGCGAAGTGCGCATGGGCACGACCGTTGCCACCAATGCGCTGCTCGAGCGCAAGGGCGAGCCGCTCGCGCTGGTGACCACCAAGGGTTTTCGCGACGCGCTCAAGATCGGCTACCAGGAACGCAAGAAGATCTTCGCGACCGAGATCATCAAGCCGGAAGCGCTCTACCAGGACATCGTCGAACTCGATGAGCGCGTGCTGGCCGATGGCACGATCGAGCAGCCGCTCGACGAAGTAAAGGCGCGCGCTGCCCTCGAAGACCTCAAGGGCAAGGGCTACAAGGCCGTCGCCATCGTCTTCATGCATGCCTACAAATATCCGGAGCACGAGGCGGTCGTCGCTCGGATCGCCCGCGAACTCGGCTTCGAGCAGGTCTCGGTCAGCCACGAAGTCTCGCCGCTGATCAAATATGTCGGCCGCGGCGACACGACGGTCATCGATGCCTATCTCTCCCCGGTTCTACGCCGCTACGTTGCCCAGGTCTCGGGCGAGCTCGACGTTGCCCGCACCGGCGCACGCGTGATGTTCATGATGTCGTCCGGCGGCCTGACGGCGGCCGATATGTTCCAGGGCAAGGACGCGATCCTGTCGGGACCTGCCGGCGGCGTCGTCGGCCTTGCAAAGACCGGCGAAGCAGCCGGCTTCGACCGCGTCATCGGTTTCGACATGGGCGGCACCTCGACGGACGTCGCCCATTTCGACGGCGAATATGAGCGGGCGTTCGAGACCGAGGTTGCCGGCGTGCGCGTGCGCGCGCCGATGATGCTGATCCACACGGTTGCCGCCGGCGGCGGCTCGATCCTGCACTTCGACGGCGAGCGCTTCCGCGTCGGCCCCGATTCGGCCGGCGCCAATCCTGGCCCCGCCTGCTACCGCAACGGCGGCCCGCTCGCGGTCACCGACGCAAACGTCATGCTCGGCAAGCTGCTGCCGGATTTCTTCCCGGCGCTCTTCGGCCCGAACCAGGACGAGCGTCTCGATGTCGAGACCGTTCGTGACCGCTTCGCGACAATGGCCGCCGAGATCGGCGATGGCCGCAGCCCGGAGGATGTGGCCGACGGCTTCATCCGCATCGCCGTCGCCAACATGGTCGAAGCGATCAAGAAGATTTCCGTGCAGCGCGGCTATGACGTGACCCGTTATGCGCTCAGCTGCTTCGGCGGCGCCGGCGGTCAGCACGCCTGCCTCGTTGCCGACCGGCTCGGCATGAAGAACATTCTCGTGCACCCGATGTCCGGCCTGCTTTCGGCCTACGGCATGGGGCTTGCCGATATCCGCTCGACCCGCCAGAAGGCGCTGGGCGTTGCGCTCGACGACCAGGCGCCGGCCGCTCTCAGCACGCTTGGCGCCGAGCTGGAAGTCGAGTGCCTCGGCGAGCTCGAAGCACAAGGGATCGCCCGCGACGAGATCCGCACGCATCTGCGCGCCCATATCCGTTATGCCGGCACCGATACGGTGCTTGCGGTCGACGCGACCTTCCCCGCGCATGACGATATCGCCCGCCTTCGCGCGGAGTTCGAGACCTTGCACAAGCGTCGCTTCGGCTTCGTCGCCGACAACAAGGCGCTGGTCATCGATGCCGTCGAGGTCGAGACGGTCGGCGGCGGTGCCGCCCAGATGGAGCGCGAAGGCGGAGCGGTCACAGAGGGCGCGCCGGATGTCGCGCGGCGCACGCGCTTCTATTCACAGGGCCAGTTCCACGATGCGCCGGTGCTGCTGCGCGCCGAAATCGCGCCCGGCCAACGGCTCGACGGTCCGGCGATCATCATCGAACCGAACCAGACCATCGTCGTCGAGGACGGCTGGCAGGCGGAACTGACCGCCAAGGACCACATCGTGCTTCGCCGCGTGAAGGCGCTGCAGCAGCAGAGCGCGATCGGCACCCATGCCGATCCGGTCATGCTGGAGATCTTCAACAACCTCTTCATGTCGATCGCCGAGCAGATGGGCGTGACGCTGCAGAACACCGCCTATTCGGTGAATATCAAGGAGCGGCTCGATTTCTCCTGCGCCGTCTTCGACAACCGCGGCAATCTCGTCGCCAATGCGCCGCACATGCCGGTGCATCTCGGCTCCATGGATGCCTCGGTCGCGACCGCGATCCGCGAGAACCCGGTGATCAAGGCCGGCGACGTGTTCCTGATCAACGCGCCCTATAACGGCGGCACGCACCTGCCGGACCTCACCGTCTGCACGCCCGTCTTCGACGATGCCGGCAAGGAGATCCGCTTCTGGGTCGCCAGCCGTGGCCACCATGCCGATATCGGTGGCATCTCGCCGGGCTCGATGTCGCCGCTTGCCACCAACATCGAGGAGGAAGGCGTCTATATCGACAACTTCAAGCTCATCGATGCCGGCCGCTTCTGCGAGGCAGAACTCGAGGCGCTGCTGAACGGCGCCCGCTATCCGGTGCGCAACATCCTGCAGAACGTCAACGACCTGAAGGCTCAGGTTGCTGCCAACGAGAAAGGCGTCGCCGAACTCAAGAAGATGATCGCCCAGTTCGGCGAGGACGTGGTCGAGGCCTATATGGGCCACGTCCAGGACAATGCCGCCGAGAGCGTGCGCCGCGTGCTCGACCAGCTGCCCGATGGCGAGTTCTCCTACGAGATGGACCAGGGCTGCAGCATCGCCGTCAAGATCACCGTCGACCGCGACAAGCGCGAGGCAACCGTCGATTTCACCGGTACATCCGAGCAGCGCGGCGACAACTTCAACGCCCCGGCGCCGGTCACCCGCGCCGCGGTTCTCTATGTCTTCCGCGTCCTCGTCGAAGCGGACATTCCGATGAATGCCGGTTGCCTGCGTCCGATCCACATCGTCATCCCCGAGGGCACGATGCTGACGCCGCGCTATCCGGCCGCCGTCGTCGCCGGCAACGTCGAGGTCAGCCAGGCCGTGACCAACTGCCTGTTCGGCGCGGTTCAGAGCCAGGCCGGGGCGCAAGGGACGATGAACAATCTGACCTTCGGCAACGACAACTATCAGTACTACGAGACGATCTGCTCCGGCGCGCCCGCCGGTCCCGGCTATAACGGCGCCGATGCGGTCCACACCCACATGACCAATTCGCGCCTCACCGATCCGGAAATCCTCGAAACCCGCTTCCCGGTGGTGCTCGAAGACTTCCACATTCGGGTCGGTTCGGGTGGCCGTGGCCAGTGGAATGCCGGCAACGGCACGAAGCGCACGATCCGTGCCCGCGAGACGCTGGATTTCGCCATTCTCTCCGGTCACCGCCGCGTGGCGCCCTTCGGCATCAAGGGCGGCAGCCCGGGTGAGCTTGGCCGCAACCTTGTGCGCCGCAATGACGGCAGGACGGAGGAACTGTCCGGTTGCGCCCATACGGTTCTCGAAGCCGGCGAAGCCTTCACGGTGGTGACGCCGACGGGCGGCGGCTACGGCCGGCCATAGCCGGGGAATAACAATCTCCCAAGACTGCTGCGGTGGTCTGCGGGCGGGCGAGCGATCGTCCGCCCGTTTTTCGTTTGTTGCCGCCTTCGGTTTTTGCTGCACCTGCGAAAAGCTGCGATCGCTTTTTTAACCCTAATTTAAATTCGAAATTACTAAGTACTTATTGGTCAGTGCGCGCTCCGGTTCCTCCCCCCTTGAAGGCGCAGCAAACAGCCGGTCCTCCTCCCGCCGGTATGGCTGACCATGTCCTCCCAGCAACGCGATCGCGACATCACAGGAGTCACGGCAGTGACGTTCAAGAACCTTTCGATTTTGACCAAGGTCGGCCTTGTGGTCGTGGTCATGGGCATATCCTCCATTCTGATCGCGCTCGCCGGCGCGCGCGGTCTTTCCTCTCTCGGCGCCACGATCATCGATGTCGGTGCCCGCGAAGAGGCGGCGCGCGAGGCGATGGACCTGCGCGTCGACATCATCGCCATCAGCCGCATGACCTATCAGCTTGCCGCAGCGCCGCAGAAGGCCGCCGATTTCGGTCTGGAAACCGAGAAGCGCGCCGAGGAAATGCTCGGCCGCGTGACGAAGATCGAGGCGGTTGCCGACGACGCCGAAGACAAGCTGCTGAACGATATCCGCATCACACTGAACAGCTACTTCGACGAGATCCGGGCGATGGTCTCCGTCGCCGCAAGCCAGGGCACGGATGCTGCCGCCGTCAAGGCGGCGCTCGACAAGGCGCTTGAGGCCCAGAAGACCGTGACGGCGACGGTCAAGACCTACAGCACCTATTCCGGCGACGAACTGGCGGCCGCCCGCGCCGAAGCGCTTAACTCCTCCTCCGTCGCGATGACCATCCTGGCCGCCGCCGCTGCGGCCTGCGTCCTCTTCGGCGTCGGCGTGAGCCTCGTCGTTGCCCGCCGCGGTATCGTCATGCCGGTCCGCGAACTCACCTCGACGATGAGCGAACTTGCCGACGGCAAGCTTGACGGCGATAGCACGGATGTTTCCCGCCAGGACGAGATCGGCGAGATGGCACGCGCCGTCGAAGTCTTCCGCAAGAACGGCATCGCCATGCGCTCGATGAAGGCGCAGGAAGCCGCACTGCATGCCCGCAGCAGCGACCTGCAGTCCAACATCAGCGTCGTGGTTGCCTCGGCGGTTGCCGGTGATTTCACCGGCCGCATCACCAAGGACTATGAAAACGACGACCTCAACCGCTTTGCGTCGAGCGTCAACGAACTCGTCTCGAGCGTCGACCAGACGGTCAACGAAGTACGCCGGGTCATTGCGGCCCTTGCCGACGCCGACCTGACCCAGACCATGCGCGGCGAGTTCCACGGCGCCTTCGCCGAATTGCAGCGGAACGTCAACCAGACGATGGTGACGTTGCGCTCGACTATGCAGAACGTGCGTGGCGCTGCCAGCACCATCAACGACAACTCCGCCGAGTTGAGCTCGGCCGCCAACGATCTCTCCAAGCGCACGGAACAGCAGGCGGCTGCCCTCGAAGAGACCGCAGCCGCACTCGACGAGATCACCTCGACCGTACGCACCGCTTCCGAGCGGGCGAACGAGGCGCATGAAATGGTGCGCGCCACCAAGGAAAGCGCCGGCCGTTCGGGCGCGATCGTCAGGAGCGCCGTCGACGCCATGGGGCGGATCGAGGACTCCTCGAACCGCATCAACCAGATCATCTCGGTCATCGATGAGATCGCCTTCCAGACCAACCTGCTGGCGCTCAACGCCGGCGTCGAAGCGGCGCGTGCCGGCGAGGCGGGCCGTGGCTTCGCGGTCGTCGCCCAGGAAGTGCGCGAACTCGCCCAGCGTTCGGCCAATGCTGCCAAGGAGATCAAGACGCTGATCCACAGCTCGGCCTCGGAGGTCGAGAACGGCGTGGCGCTGGTGCGCTCTACCGGTGATGCGCTGCTGGAGATCGAGACCCTGGTCAACAATGTCAGCGGGCACGTCAACACGATCGCCACCGCCGCCCGCGAGCAGGCGACTGCGCTGCAGGAGATCAACACCTCGGTCAACCATATGGACCAGATGACCCAGCAGAACGCGGCGATGGTCGAAGAAACCACGGCCGCCAGCGGCACGCTCGCCGAAGAAAGCCGTCAGTTGCGCACGATGCTGGCGAAATTCAAGCTCGAGGCGCAGACGGGCCGCGACAGCTGGAGCCGTGCAGCCTGATCGAAGGGCGCAGCGAACATGAAAAAGGGGCCGGCATTTGCCGGCCCCTTCTCGTTTCAGGGACTGGCCTCGCTTCCGCCGCATAGCCGAAGACGACGGCGGGGCTTTCAGCGGTCTTGTTCGTCTGGGTATCGGCCATCAGCCCGTCGCGGCGGGAGGAGCGGATCCAGGCAGCGCCGGTGGGGCCTTTGGGATGTGGTTGGCGAGCGCGACCGCTTCCTCCTCGAAGACGGTGACGCCTATGATAGGGCCGAAGACCTCCTCGCGGGCGCGGTCGTCGGATTTTCGGACAGAAAGGTAAACCCCGGAAAAATCCCTGAAAATGTCCATTGAAATCGATTACATTTTCTGGCTTCATGGCTTTCGCAAGATTTGGGAGGATCTAATGAAGAAATTTATCGCCGCAGCGCTCGGCGCTGTCGCAACCATTGCTATTTCCGCTTCTTTCGCCAATGCCGAGACTTTCAAGATCGGCCTGTCCAACGGCTGGGTCGGCAGTGAATGGCGCACGCAGATGATCGACGAGGCCAAGGAGGCCGCGGCGAAGTGGAAGGAGAAAGGCGTCGACGTCGAAGTCTCCGTCCAGAGCGCCAATGTCGACGTGCCCGGCCAGATTGCGCACGTGCGCAACTTCATCGCCGAAGGCGTGAATGCCATCATCATCAACCCCAACAGCCCGACCGCCTTCGATCCGATCTTCGCCCAGGCGAAGGAAGCCGGTATCCTGGTAATCGCGACGGACGCCGAGGTTTCCTCGCCGGATGCGACCTATGTCGGCATCGACCAGACGGCCTGGGGTGCGGCGGGCGCCAAGTGGCTGGCTGACACGCTCGGCGGCAAGGGCAAGGTGGTCGCCATCAACGGGGTCGCCGGCCATCCGGCCAACGAAATGCGTGTTGCCGGCTACAAGAGCGTCTTCAAGGATTATCCGGACCTGCAGGTGGTCAACGAGGTCAACGCCAACTGGGATCAGGCCCAGGGCCAGCAGGCGATGCAGAACATCCTTGCGACCTATCCTGACATCAACGGCGTCGTTGTTCAGGACGGCATGGCGGCCGGCGCCTGGAAGTCGATCATGGATGCGGGCAAGTCCAGCCAGATCGCCGCGACCGGCGAAATCCGCAAGGACTTCATCGATCTCTGGGTCAAGGACAAGCTGAATTCCGGCGCGACCGTCAACCCGCCCGGGGTCATGGCAAGCGCACTCAACGTCGCGGTGCTGATGCTGCAGGGCAAGGAACTGAAGGAGCCGGCAACGGCAGGCCAATACAAGAACGCCATGTACCTGCCGATCCCGTTCATCGACAGCAAGAACCTTGGCGACGCCGCCAAGCAGCTCGATGGCAAGCCGGGCTACTACTCCTACACCAACGCACTTTCGATCGATGACGCCACGGCGTTGTTCAAGTAAGCACTGGTTTCGCCGGGCGGCTCACACCGAGTTGCCCGGCGACTGATGCCGCCGACCGTTGCCGATTAAGGCCGATCGGGCATGAAAGATCGCTGCAGCGGAGCCGGTGTTGATACGTGGCTCCATGATGATGCGGCAACCAACCAAGATGATGGGCGACAGCCGATGTCGAAACTGAGACTGAACGGCGTGAGCAAGGCTTACGGCGCAACGTTGGCGCTACGCCGCGGCGATCTCGAGATCGTGGCCGGCGAGGTGCACGTGCTGATGGGCTCCAACGGCTCCGGCAAGAGCACGCTGTGCAAGATCATCGCCGGCAGCGTGCGCCCCGACGGGGGCCAGATCCTGATCAACGACAAGCCCGTGATGATCTCCGGACCGCAGGCAGCGCGCGCCGCCGGCATCGGCATCTTCTATCAGGAGCTCAGCCTTGCCAGCCATCGGTCGGTCGAGGAGAACATCTGCCTTTCCGCCCTGCCGGTGAAAGCAGGCCTCTTCATCGACCGCCAGGCCCTCAAGGCGCGCGCGGCGCGTTACATCGCGCTTTTTGCCGAAGTCGCCGGCGAGGGTTTTTACGCGGAGGCCCTGGTCGGCAATCTCCGGGCGGACCAGCGGCAACTGGTTGAAATCATGAAGGCGCTCGCCAGCGAAGCGCCGATCCTGATCTTCGACGAACCGACCTCGGCGCTCGACCGCGCCCAGGTCGATCGCTTCTTCGAAATCCTGCGTGGGCTAAAAGCGCAGGGGCGCGGCATCATCTTCATCTCGCACCGCATGGACGAAATCACCGCGATCGGCGATCGCGTGACGATCATCCGCGACGGCGAGACCATCGAGACGTTGAAGCTCGCCGACACCGATCCGGCAACGGTCATCCGGCTGATGGTCGGCGGCGCGAGTGACATGCCGGCTGCAAGGTCGTCAGCACCGGCGGCGGTGGAAACACAGACGCAGGCGGCGATCTCCGTTCGCAACCTCTCGGGCAAAGGCTTTCGCGATGTCAGCTTCGAGGTGGCGAAGGGCGAGATCCTCGGCCTCGGCGGCCTGCACGGCCAGGGGCAGTCGGCGCTGCTCCGGTCGATCTTCGGCGCAGGCACCGTCTTATCCGGAGAGGTGACGATCGGAGGCCAACGCTACGATGCCAAAAGCCCGCGCGACGCCATCCGCCGCGGCTGCGCTTATGTCTCCGGCGACCGTGGTCGCGACGGCGTCATCAGCGGCCGGCCGATCATCGAGAACGTCACGCCGATCCATTATCTTCGCGACCGGCTGATGCTCGCGCGGCCCTCGAGCCTCAAGAACAAGGCGATGCCGGCGCTGGAGGCGATGCACACCAAGTTTGCGAGCCTCTTCCATCCGATCAATTCGCTCTCGGGCGGCAACCAGCAGAAGGTGATCATCGCCCGCTGGCTGATCGATCGTCCCGACGTGCTGCTGCTTGACGACCCGACCAAGGGCATCGACCTCCAGGCCAAGGCCGATCTCTTCGCGCTCATCCGGCAGCTGGCGGCCGAGGGTCTCGGCATCCTGCTCTATTCGTCGGAGGATGCCGAGCTGCTCGGCAATGCCACCCGCATCCTCGTTTTCAACGGTGGTTCGGTGACGCGCGAGCTGACCGGCGACGATCGCACCCGCTACAATCTCTACCAGGCTGCATACGAGGCCGCATGATGACATCGATCGCGACAGACATTTCTTCGCCAAGGAGCGGCGGCCTGCGCTCCTGGCTCGAGCGCTACCCGTTCCTGCCGGCGCTGGTCATCCTCATAGCGCTCCTGGCGCTGAACGGAATCTTTTCGCCGAACAGCCTGAGCTTCCGCTCGTTGTCGGGATTGCTCAGCACCTACATGGCGCTCGTCATGCTGGCGATCGCCCAGACCTATGTCGTTTCCGCCGGCGATATCGACCTTTCCGCCGGAGCGACGCTGTCGCTGGTCAATGTCGCGGTCGTCGTGCTGATGGAGCGCTGGGGCGGCGGCGCGGGCGCGGTGCTGCTCGCACTCGCGCTCGGCGTCCTCATCGGGCTTGCCTGCGGGCTGGTCAACGGACTGGTCGTTGCAGCACTTCGGCTGCAGGCGATCGTCGCGACCTTTGCGACCAGCATCTTCTTCACCGGCCTTGCGCTCTATGTCATGCCTGTCGCCGGCACACCGGCGCCGGCCTTGTTCTGGCGCACCTATGGCGGCCCTCTCTTGGGCCTGCCCTTCGTCTTCTACGTGCTCGCGGCGCTGGCCGTGCTGCTTTTCCTCCTGTCGCGCACGCGCATCGTCACCGAACTGCTGGCCGTCGGAGATGATCAGCAGGCGGCCTATCAGACCGGTCTTCCGGTGGTTGCGGTCCGCATCAGGGGTTATCTGCTCTGCGGTCTTTTCTCGGCGCTCGCGGCCTTCTGCCTGACGGGCGATACGGCGAGCGGCGATCCGCTGGTCGGCGGCAAGATGACGCTCTACAGCGTCGCCGCGGTCGTGCTCGGCGGCAGTGCCCTTGCCGGCGGCTGGACGACGGTGGTCGGCTCGCTCCTCGGCGCGCTGACGATCGGCCTCGTCAATTCGCTGGTCTTCTTCATGGGCACGCCGTCGGAATGGCAGAACTTGGTCCAGGGCCTCGCCATTCTGATCGTCCTGATGGCCGGCGTACTCGCCGGTCGGAGGGCACGGGCATGAGTTCGGTTGCCGCTTTCTTCAAACAGCCGCTGGTCGTGGCGCTGATCCTCATCGTCGCGCTGCTTGTTCTCGGCCAAAGCCTGTCTCCGGGCTTTGCCTCGGCCGACCAGATCCTGCGGCTGCTGATCGTCGCCTCGCTGCTCGGTATCGTCGCCGCCGGCCAGAATGTCGTCATTCTCGGTGGGCGTGAGGGCATCGACCTCTCCGTCGGTGGCGTCGTCTCGCTCTCAGCGATCATTGCTGGCAATGTCATGAACGGGGCCGATGGCGGCATCCTGCCGGCCGTGCTCGCTTGCCTCGCGGCGGGCGCATTTTTCGGCCTGCTGAACGGCCTCGGCGTCACGCTTCTGCGCATCCCGCCGCTGGTGATGACGCTCGGCATGCTCGGTGTGCTGCAGGGCCTGCTGGTCGTCATCCGCCAGGGCATCCCTTCGGGCCGCGCAGCCCCCGGCCTCTCCGCCTTCGTCACCCAGCCGCTGGCGCTCGGCATTCCCGGCATCATCTGGCTCTGGATCGCGATCGGCCTGTTCATGGCTTTCATGCTCAATCGCACCGTCTTCGCTCATCGCATCTACGCGATCGGCTCCAATGAGCATGCCGCCTACATGGCCGGCGTGCCGGTTCGGCTCATGCGCATCGGTCTCTTCATGATCTCGGGCATGTTCGCGGCGATCGCCGGGCTCTGCCTACTCGGCTATTCCGGTTCGTCCTTCGCCAATGTCGGCGAGCAATACATGCTGTCCTCGATCATCGCCGTCGTCTTCGGCGGCACCTCGCTTGCCGGCGGCAAGGGCGGCTACACCGGCACCATGGCCGGCGCGCTGCTGCTGGTCATCCTCCAGGGCATCCTGACGACCGTGAATATCGATGAGTCCGGCCGCCAGATGGTGTTCGGCGCGACGCTTCTGCTGCTCATGCTGTTCTACGGCCGCGGGAGGGCGATGCGGGCATGAGCGAGCGGCCGAAGATCAAGGACATCGCAGAACGCGCCGGCGTTTCGGTCGCGACCGTATCGCGGGCGCTGAGCGGCTCGTCGCTGGTGACCGACGAGACACGCAAACGGATCCACGCGCTTGCCCGCGAGCTCAACTACCGCCCCAATGTCAGCGCCCGCAACTTGCGCACTCGCCGGTCGATGTCGGTGCTGCTTGTCGTGCGCGACGTCGGCAACCCCTTCTATCTGGAGATTCTGAAGGGCGTGGAAGCGACGGCACGCGAAGCCGGTTACGCCGTTCTGATGGGCAACACCGAGAACGACCCGGACCGCGAGGTCGAATATTTCAACATGCTGCGCGACGGCCATGCCGACGGCATGATCCTGATGACCGGCAAGCTGCCGCCACCGCAGCCGGGCGAAAGCGCCGACCTATCGCATCTGCCGGTCGTTATCGCGCTGGAAATGATCGAGGGATCCGGTTTCCCGCATGTTCAGATCGACAATGCGGCAGCGGCGCGCGCCGCCGTGGAGCACTTGATCGCGCTCGGTCACCGCCACATCGCCCATATCGCCGGTCCGCTGCCGGAGGTCATGGCGCTCAATCGCCGCGATGGCTATCGCGCCGCCATGAAAGCCGCCGGCCTTGAGATCCCCGAGGGTTACGAGGTTCGGGGCGATTATCTGCTCGAAAGCGGCGAGGCGCGTGCAGCGGACCTCTTCGCTCTGTCGGAGCCGCCGACCGCGATCTTTGCCGCCAACGACGAGATGGCCTATGGCGCGATCCATGCGCTGCGGCGGCTTGGCCGCGACGTGCCCGGCGATGTCTCGGTCGTCGGCTTCGACGATCTCTACCTCAGTAAGGCCTTCTATCCGCCGCTGACGACCGTCAGCCAGCCCCGCGCCGAAATCGGCCGCACGGCGATGTCGCAGCTTCTCAACATCCTCTCGGAGGGTTACGTCGCCGCGGAGCCAGCCATCGTCCTGCCGACCACGCTCAACATCCGAGGCAGCACCGCGCCGCCGCGTAAATAGCCAGGGCGCGACGAGGAAGCCGCGTGCGTTTTTCGCCCGCATCCCGCCGTTACCAAAATCGATAAATGGGAGAAGAGAATGACACAGCTACCGAAGCAGACGCTGCGCGTGGGTTTCGTCGGATCGGGCTTCATCGCCCATTTCCACCTGAAGTCGATGATCGGTGTGCGCAATGTCGAGGTCACCGGCGTCTTTAGCCGCAAGGCCGAAAACCGGGAGAAGTTTGCAAACGAGGTCGAATCCCTCGGTCTCGGCACCTGCCGCACGCATGAGAGTCTGGAAGCGCTGCTGACCGCCGACGACATCGACGCGGTCTGGATCCTCTCGCCCAACTATACCCGCCTCGACGTCATGCGTGCGCTGCACAAGGCAATCAAGGATGGCCGCAGCAAAATCGTCGCGGTCGCCTGCGAGAAACCGCTTGCCCGCACCGTCGCCGAGGCGCGCGAGATGCTGTCGCTGGCCGAGGATGCCGGCCTCAATCATGGGTATCTCGAAAACCAGGTCTTCTGCACGCCGGTCTTGCGCGGCAAGGAGATCATCTGGCGGCGTGCGGCTTCCACCACTGGCCGCCCCTATCTTGCTCGGGCGGCCGAGGAACATTCCGGCCCGCACGTGCCCTGGTTCTGGCAGGGCGACAAGCAGGGCGGCGGCGTGCTTTCGGACATGATGTGCCACAGCGTCGAGGTCGCACGCTACCTGCTGACGGCGCCCGGTGCACCGCGCAATTCGCTCAAGATCAAGGCGGTGAACGGCACTGTCGCCAATCTCAAGTGGACACGGCCGCACTACGCCGAACAGCTGCGCAATCGCTTCGGCAGCGAGGTCGATTATCGCAATCGTCCGTCCGAGGATTTCGCCCGTGCCACGGTGACGCTCGAAGACCAGGACGGCAACGAACTGATGATCGAGGCGACCACCTCCTGGGCCTATGTCGGCGCCGGGCTGCGCATCCAGCTCGAATTGCTCGGGCCGGAATATGCGCTCGAATACAATTCGCTCTCCACCGGCCTGAAGATCTTTATGTCGCGCGAGGTCAAGGGCTCGGAAGGCGAGGACCTCGTCGAGAAGCAGAACGCCGAGCAGGGCCTGATGCCGGTGCTTGAGGATGAGGCCGGCGTCTATGGCTACACGGATGAGAACCGCCACATGGTCGAGTGTTTCCGCAAGGGCGAAAAGCCGCTCGAAACCTTCGAGGACGGCCTTGCCGTGGTCGAGATGCTGATGGGCCTTTACCGTTCGGCAGAAATCAACGCGACGCTCAACTTCCCGGCGCCGGAGCTGGAGCATTACGTGCCGCTCGTTGCGCGCCGTGGGGCCTGACGACGAACGTCCTGCACCGAAGGCCGGCCGATTTCGTGGAGTGATTTGGCGGTGAAGGCTGTGATGGTCTTCACCGCCCGGCCAGCATCAGGGGAATGCTGGTGCAATAGCTCAGGACCGCCGCGAGCGTGGAGTTCCTCCCCAATTATACGCCTATCTCCGTGATCTCTGTTGACGGGGATCAATGTCGCCGGGCGCGCATCTGCCTACGCTGATCCAGTCCCTAGGCCCGGTCGCGAGGAGGAAACGCGATGACATACAAGACCATTCTCGCCGTCGTCGGCGTCGAACATTCCGCAGAGCATCTGCGCGCGGCAGCACAGGTCTGCGCGTCCGCAAACGCTCACCTTTCCCTGTTGATCGTCAAGCTCGCTGCCTCTCCGCCGATCGGCGACTACGCAGCCGCCATATCCATCGATTGGCTGAACGAGCGGCAGCGCGATGTCGACAAGCTCGATTCCTGCGTGGCGAAAGCAACGGATGTTCTCACCAGGGAAGGCATCTCGTTCAGTGTCGAAACGAAATATACCGAAGCCGCCTGGGCCGATGACGAGATCGGCGAGCGTGCCCGCTACGCGGACCTGACGCTGGTCGGCGACGGTCTGATGCTGGACCCGGAACTGCGCTCACGCACCATCGACGGGACGTTGTTCAGCTCGGCCCGGCCGGTCCTCATCATGCCCAAGGGCAAGCCGGCACGTCTTGATCCGAAGACCGTGGTGCTGGCGTGGAACTCCCGGCTGGAAGCGGCGCGCGCGGTGCGCGAAGCGCTCGACATGCTGACTGGCGCCAGGATCGTCCATGTTACGATGGTCGACCCGCGTTCTGCCTATGGCAAGAACGGCGAGGAACCGGGCGCCGATATCGCCGGGTATCTTGCCCGGCACGGCGTTTCCGTTTCCGTCGAGCGCCTGCCGAGTGGCGGGCATCGGGTTGACGACGTGATCAATCGGTTCGCCTCCGATGTGGGTGCTGATATGATCGTCATGGGGGCTTATGGCCACTCCAGAATGCGCGAGCGTGTCTTTGGCGGAGTCACCCGTTCGATGCTCGAAAACGCCGTGGTCCCCGTGCTCATGGCGCATTGACCGGCGGAGCCGCGTGGGGCGCGCAGCATTTGCCTGCGCGCCGAGGGGCGTCAGCCCGCAGAGGCGGCGCGTCCGGTCACTTCGTCGATCTCGATTTCGAAGAAGAGATGCGGGGACGTGCCGGCAACCGGTTGCTCGCCTGGCTTCAGGCCGCCCGGTTCCCACCAGTTGATGCGCTGTTCGAGCAGAGACCAGGCGTTCATGCGCTCGCGGTGCCATTGTTTCGTATCAGGCAGTTCCTGGTAGCGGCCGTGGATGACGACGCTTCGCCAGTTCTGCCGGTCCGTTCCCATGTCGACTTGCACGCAGACGCGCGGGTTGGCACGCATCCAGTCGATCTTCTGCCCGGGCATCGAGAAGCTGTAGAGCCGGTTGGCTGCCAAAGCGTACTGGATGGGAACGATATAGGCCTGGCCATCCCTGGTGCACCCCAGCCGGGCGATATGGTTCTCAGCGACAAGGTCGAGACATTCCTGCCGCGTCATTTCTCTGATCAACATGTGGCTCTCCTTTTTTAAAGAGATCGTCCAACAGTCAGTCTCCGCCGACCAGGCATACTGGCATTGATCTCGCTCAAATGCCGCCGATTTTGGCGATGCCGTTGCTTGGGTGCGGCGGCGAGAAAAATCCCTTGGCATGGGAATAAACGCTGTGGCGCTCCGTTTTCCCTCCCACGAAATCAGCCCGATGGCTTTCGTGCAGCGTGGTTGCTGCGCCCAAGCCCGGTGCCAACAAGGGAGCGCAGCCATGACCGCCAGCCCGGTGATCGCTTCGGATCAAGACCTCGTGGCCATGACGAGCGTGGGGAGGGACCGCATCGAAGGTCACATGCCGGTGAGCGAGGTACGTCTGCTCGTCGGCGCAATGCTCGTGGCCTTTGCCGGCGTTCTGATCTTCCTCGCCGCGGATGGGCTGACGCTTCCGATGCGGCTGGCGCTCATGGTGTTTGCGACGACGCTCGTCTGCTGGACGGTCTTCGACCTGCCGGAAACGCCGGTCGCGCTTGGCGGTGCGGCAGTGCTCGCCGTCACCGGTGCCGTCGACGAGCAGGCGGTTTACGGCGCGCTCGGCAACGATATCGTCTGGCTGATGCTGACGGCATCGGTGATCGCGGCGGTGCTGCAGGCATCGGGCCTCGTCGAGCGGCTGGCCTTCCGGCTGCTCGCCCCGTTTCGCGACGTGCGCAGACTGTTCTGGGTGGTGACGCTCACGATCTTTGCGACTGCCTTCGTCATTCCCTCGACCTCGGCGCGGGCTGCCATCTTCATGCCCGTCTTCCTTGGGCTTGCCTCGGCCATTGGCCGCCCCGGCGTGACCCGCGCGCTGGCCCTGCTCTTTCCTTCCGTAATCTTGCTCTCGGCGGCGGCGTCGCTGACCGGTGCCGGTGCGCATCTCGTCGCCGTCGATTTCATCCGCCGCAGCGGCGGCGAGGCGCCGGGCTTTCTTGGCTGGGCGCTGCTGGCGGCACCCTTTGCGCTGCTGACGTGCCTGATTGCCTGCGGCCTGATCCTGCGCTGCTTTCTCGACGAGACCGATCGCCTCGCGCGTCTCGATGTTTCGGCGCCACCAACGCAGAAGCGCCCGTTTGCGGTGCGGGACAAAATGATCCTCGCCGTGACCGCGGCCATCGTCGCGGCGCTCGCGACCTCGGACCTGCACGGCATCGCGCTACCGGTCGTAGCGTTAATCGGCGCACTGGTTCTGGCATCGGAAAAGGTCTCCGGCATGCCGTTCCGCAAGGCGCTGAAAGGGGTCGAGTGGAACCTGCTTCTGTTCCTTGCCGGCACGCTCGTCATCGGCGAAGCCCTGCTCTCGACAGGAACGGCAACGCAGCTTGCCGACCGCCTGATCGGCGCCTTCAGCCAGATCGGCAAGCCGCCGGCGTGGCTGGTGGTGCTTCTTGCGATCGCCGTCGCGACCTTTGCCCATATCGTCATTGCCTCGCGAACGGCGCGGGCGACCGTGCTCATTCCAGCGGTGGCGCTGCCGCTGGCGGGTTTCGGCGTCAGTCCTGCCTGCCTCATCATGGTGACAACCATTGGTAGCGGCTACTGTCAGACGCTGATGGTTTCGGCCAAGCCCGTCGCGCTCTTCGGGGGCATGGAGCCACCCGCTTTCAGTCCCTCCGATCTGCTGCGACTGGCGCTGATGCTGGCTCTTCCGTTCATCGCGTTGCTGGCGCTCTTTGCCCTGGTGATCTGGCCGGTGACGGGCCTCTCCGTCTGAAAATAAACTATTGATATAATTTCATTCCTAAGAGCTGGCGCAAATTTCGCGCCGGCTCTTTGTTTTTCTTTCCGTAGGCGTCGGATTTCTCATTTCGCCCCGGAATAAACGCCTTGAGACAGCGTTTCTCCCTTGCATCCGCATTGTCACAAAAGTGCAAGGAGACTGTCACATGACACTTACCATTCTGGTTGCACCCTCCGGTTTCAAGGAAAGCCTGTCGGCGGAGGAAGCCGCCGATTGCATCGAGAAAGGCGTGCTGCGCGCCTGCCCGAAGGCCGAGGTCATCAAGGTGCCGATGGTCGACGGCGGCGAAGGTTTCACCAAGGCACTCGTCGCGATTACCGGCGGCAGCCTGCACGAACGCACCGTGACGGGTCCGCTCGGCGAGCCAGTCGCCTCGCATTTCGGTTTCCTCGGTGGCCAATCCGAACGCACCGCCGTGATCGAAATGGCGGCCGCCGCCGGTTTGCGGCTGGTGCCGCGCGATCGCCGCAACCCCTGCATCACCACCAGCTACGGCGTCGGTGAACTGATCCGGGCAGCGCTCGACGCCGGTGCGCGTCGCATCCTGCTCGGCTGCGGTGATAGTGGCATCAATGACGGCGGCGCCGGCATGGCAGCCGCACTCGGTGTAAAGCTGCTTGATGGCGACGGCAGGCTGCTCGCGCCCGGTGGTGCGGCGCTCGGCGCGTTGGCGTGCATCGATATCTCGGGTCGCGACCCGCGGCTCGCAGATGTCCGTATCGATGCCGCCGTCAACTGGCACAACGTGCTGCTCGGCGAACGCGGTGTCGCTCGCGTCTTCGGGCCGCAGAAAGGGGCGACGCCGGAACAGGTCGAGCTGCTCGCGGCAGCGATGGAGACCTATGCCGCCGCCATCCAGGCGACGACTGGCGTCGAAGTCGGCGACGCACCGGGCGCGGGCGCATCCGGAGGGCTCGGTGCGGCTGTGATGGGCCTGCTCGGCGGCGCGCTGCATCCGCGCTACGACATCGTCATGCGCTACCTCGACCTCGACAGCATGATCGGCAGGGCCGATCTGGTGATCACCGCGGAAGGCAGCCTCGACGGGCAGACGCCGTTCGGCAAGGTGCCGGCCGAGGTCGGCCACAGAGCCAGGGATGCGGGGCGCCCGGTCATCGCGCTTGCCGGCACGATCGGCAAGGGCGTGACCCTCAACTTCGACCATGGCATCGATGCTTTCGCCTCGATCCTGAAGGCGCCGTGCACTCTAGACGACGCCATCAACGCAGCACCGAAGCTGCTGGTGCGCGCCGCGGAAGACGCCGTGCGCATGGTGCGCGTCGGCATGCTCCTGAACATACGCGGACTTGCCGCCTGACGAAGCGCCACAGCTCTGGCGGGACGGCGGCGCTGCCATCTCCCGCCGGAGCCGCGCCGCGGCTACCGTCATGCAATCGCCAAGGTTGTCCTCTCGGTCTTCGCAAGCGCAGGACCGATCACGAGGACCAATCGTCAAATGTCAAATGGATGGGAGGGGTCGGCGGCTGCCTGGATTTCCGGGCTGGGCGTCGAAGGGGATTTTGCGCGGCGTTTCGTTCTCGACGCGCCCATGCTGGATGCTCTGCCCCTCCGCCGCAATCATGGACTGGCAAAAGCCGGAGCTCTCGCTACCGCTTGCCTCACGTCTGCTTGCCGTCAGGAACGGCAGAGCTCACGGGCATCGAGCACGCCCCAGCCGAACACGGGATCCTTGCCCGGCGCGCCGAGGTCCTGCGTCGTTTCCGTGACGAGCTTTGCGACTTCTTCCGCCGACAGGTTTGGATGCGATGCCCGCAGGATGGCAGCGGCAGCCGTGACGAAGGGGGCCGCAAAGGACGTGCCGGTTCGGGGAGCTGCCCCCTCGATCGACGCCGCGGTCCAGACGCTGGTGCCGAGCGCCGCGACATCGATATGGTCGCCCCGTCCTGCACGACGATAGGGCCTGAAGTTGCGATCGACGGCGGTGACCGCGATCATCGCCGGATAGGCGGCGGGATAGACGGGTTTTGCCCGCGGGCCATCGTTTCCGGCCGCCGCCACCTGGATGATGTTCTTTTCGGCGACGAGCGCGACAGTCCTTTCGAGCAGCAGGTTGTGCGGACCGGAAAGACTCATGTTGATGACCGTGACATTGCGTGACGCCAGAAGGTCGATGGCGCGCACGAGATCGTAGGTCTCGGCGATATCCGTCTCGCCGCCCCGCCGCTGGAAGGCGTCGACGGCAATCAGATGGGCATTGCCGAGCAACCCAGGCGCGCGGCTATCGCGGCGGCCGGCGATGAGTGCCGCGACCGCGGTGCCATGCTGGCGGCCGGACTCCGGCGCCTCTTCCGCCGCCAGCCTGAAGATGTCGAGCTTGACGCCCTTGAGCGAAGGATGCGCGGGGTTGATGGCCGTGTCGATCAGCCCGATCGGACCCGCGGCTACGCAGGCCGCGTTGGCATCCGGCCAGCCGATCGCGCCGCGAACGAGGGCGCAGCCACCGTCGGCGCACGGTGCGGGAGGCGCGGTACTCTCGTCCGGTTCGAAGTAGTGATTGAAATCCGTGATCGCGCCGGGAGAAGCGTCGGTCATCTGGCGGCGCGCGTCCTCAAGTGTCATGCCTCCGGGCATGCCGAGCTTGACGATCTCGTTGCCGGAGAGGGCCAGCGGCGCCCGTGCATTCAGCGTGAAACCACGGGTGACGAGGCTTTGGACGGCGGCCTCGTTCAGGTCGAGGGCGATGATCTCGTTCGGCGCGTGGGTCGGGCGGCGGGCGGGTGGCCGACGCCGCTCGGCGCGTTTTTCCGGCGCGCGGCGGAAGAGGTCGAAGAGATTGCCGCCGCCGCGCCAGGCGCCACCCGAGCCGCGATCGTTAGAGCTGCGGGATGATCCGCCACCGCCGCCATCGTCATCATCGCCGCCACCATCGTCGTCGTCCGCCTGGGCCGCGCTGACCCAGGGGAAACGCGCGCCGGCATCGCCGTTGCTGCCAAGGTGGGAGAGGTCGCCGACGCCCGTTGCCAGGCCGCACAACGACAGGGCGGTCGCTCGAAACAAGCGTCTCTTCAAGGCTCTCTCCTCATCTGCAAGACGTCCGAAGACACCAGCTTACCGTGAACGAAAGGACTATCGATGGTGACTTTCGCGTGTGCTTCACATATCGCTCAACGGATGAATCAACAAATTATTCCCCCATGGGTGACGCGCAGCGCCGAAAGGAACGCCCCATGACGGATCCGACCATCGCTTTCGGCGAGCGCCTCGTCGCGTTCCTGCCGAACCTGCGCCGCTTCGCCATTTCGCTTTGCCGCTCGCGCGACGTCGCCGACGATCTGGTGCAGGCGGCCTGCGAAAAGGCGCTTGCCGGCTCCGAACGGTTCGAAGAAGGCACACGCTTCGACGCCTGGATGTTCCGTATCTTGCGCAACCTCTGGATCGACCAGCTCCGCCGCCAGAAGACTGCCGGGCCGACCGAAGAGATCGAGGCGCAGGCGGAGCTCGCTGTTCCCTCCGGCGAGGCCGGTGCGGAAGCACGCATGGCGCTGAAGAGCGTGGCCGCCGCGATCGACGGTCTTGTGCTCGAACAGCGGGAGGTGCTGTTGCTTACCTGCGTAGAGGAGCTTTCCTACAAGGAGGCGGCCGAGGTGCTCGGAATTCCGATCGGCACCGTCATGAGCAGGCTTGCCCGGGCGCGCAAGAATCTCGCCGAGGCAACGGGAATAGAACCGCCGCTCGCGCGTTCACAGGATATGAGAGGCGGGACGAGATGAGCGACGCGCAATTCACCGATGAAATCCTGATGGCGTTTGCCGATGGCGAGCTCGACGAGGAGACGACGCGCCGTGTCGAAGCGGCGCTCGAGAGCGACGACGAGCTGATGGCGCGCGTCGCCCTGTTCATGGAGACGCGGGCGGCCGCTAGCGAAGCGTTGAAGCCGGTGCTTGCCGAGCCGGTGCCGGACGAGCTGGTGCAAAAGGTGCGCGCCATGGCTGCCACTGCGGCGGCGGCGAACGCCCAGCGCGCCATTGACACGCCGTCATCCGGTGCTGAAAACGTCGTGGCGTTTCGTCGGCCAACCGATCAGGCAACATCGCCGCAGCGCAATGTCTCAAGGCTTCTGATGGCGCTCGCCGCTTCGTTGCTCGTTGTCGTCGGTGGTGCCGGCGGTTACCTGCTTCGCGGTGGTGGGCTGGCGGATACCGGTGCCGTTCATGTGGCTGGCTCTGTCGACCCGGCGCTGTCTGCCATCCTCGACCAGGCAGCTTCAGGCGAAGAAGTCGCTGTTGGAGAAGGGCAGGGGACGGTGCGTCTGGTATCGGCATTCGAACTTGCCGGCGGGCAGCTCTGCCGCGAATACGAACTGACCCAACCCGGCCAACCCGCCCTCGTCTCCGTGGCATGCCGGAAGGCGTCGATCTGGCAGACGCGGCTGACCGTCGCCAAGCCGGGAGGCGGAGACGGATACGCGCCCGCCTCGTCGCTCGAAACCGTCGACGCCTTTCTGACCTCGATTGGAGCCGGGCAGCCGCTCGATGCGGAAGCAGAGAAGAGAGCGCTCGCCGCGAAGTAAGCACGCATCTCAGCGTGATGCTTCAATCGGTACCGATAGACTGACCTTCACCGGATCCATGGTCACGAAAGTGCGGAAGCGCTTGATGTTCGGATTGCCGAAGAACATGCGCCGCGTGAAGGCTTCGTATTCGGCCATGGTCGGGACGATGACGACGAGCATGAAATCGACGTCGCCGGTAACATAGTAGCATTGCTGCACCTCGCGTGCTGCGGTGAAGGCCGCCTTCGCCGCATCGAGCAGGGCGATCTGCTCGCTCTCGACCTCCACTTCCACCAGGATCGTCAGCGCCTGGTTGACGCTGACCGGGTCGATCAGCGCGACATTGGCGCGGATGACGCCGGTTTCCTCCATGCGCTTGATCCGCCGCTGGACGGCGGGCGCCGAGAGATTGACCGCTTCGCCGATCTGGCGCTGCGGCGTCGTGTTGTCCGTCTGCAGGATGGCGAGGATCGCGAGGTCGAAACGATCCAGTTCGACCTTTGGTCTCTTGGAGGGGGCCATCCGGTGCCTTTCTGTTCATGCCTTTGCAGCGGCCGCGAGCGGAACACCACGCGTCTGCGCATCGACTAGCTTTACAAACTTGCATTTGCGCCGGTCATTTAGAGCGCATTTCTCGGCTGTGATGAAATAGATTTTCGCCAGCCTACGGAGATTGCACCATGTTCCTTGCCAATACCCACGCCGATTTCGGCCATCCATTGCTGACCGCGGATGCGGATATGCTGTCGCTGACGGCCGCCGCCAATGTCGAGCAGCAGCTTGCCCGGCGCCCCGACCATCGGCCGACGCCGCTTCATGCCTTGCCCGCTTTGGCGCACGAACTCGACATTGCCGGCGTTTTCGTCAAGGACGAGGGTCACCGCCTGGGTCTCGGCAGTTTCAAGGCGCTTGGTGGCTCCTACGCAGTGATCCGGCTGGTGATCGAGGAGGCGGAACGGCGTCTCGAGCGCAGCATCGGTCTCGACGATCTGGACCGGCCCGAGGTTCGGGCGATCGCCGCCGCCCTGACCTTCGGCTGCGCCACCGATGGCAATCACGGGCGCTCGGTCGCCATGGGCGCCCGCCTGGTCGGCGCCAAATCGGTGATCTTCGTGCATGCGGGCGTCAGCGAGACTCGCATCGAGGCGATCGCCGCCTATGGCGCCGAGATTGTCCGGGTCGCTGGGACCTATGACGATTCCGTTCGCGAGGCGGCGCGGGTCTGTGATGAAAATGGCTGGACCGTCGTCTCGGACACGACATGGCCCGGCTACGAATACATTCCCGGCCTGGTGATGCAGGGCTACACGGCGCTGCTGAGCGAGGCGTTGCGGCAGATGGAGGAGCCGCCGACCCATGTGTTCGTGCAGGCGGGCGTCGGCGGCATTGCCGCTGCCACCGCGGGGCATCTGGCACTACGTTATGGCGCGGAGCGTCCGCGTTTCGTCGTCGTCGATCCGGCACGCGCCGCCTGCCTCTACGAAAGCGCCAGGGCCGGGCATCCCGTCAAGGTGGCGCATGGCGAGGCGACGATCATGGCCATGCTCGAATGCTACGAGCCGTCGCTTGTCGCCTGGCGTATCCTGTCCCGCGTCGCCGATGCCTTCATGACCGTCGACGAAGAGGATGCTGTTTCGGTGATGAACCGGTTGGCACGGCCCGCAGGATCTGACCCGGCGATCGTGTCCGGCGAAAGCGGCGGCGTCGGTCTGGCCGGGTTGCTGGTCGTTGCCCGTGACCCGGCGCTGCGGGAGGCGCTGGGATTGACGGCCCAATCGCGCGTCTTCGTCATCAATACCGAGGGTGCCACGGACCCCGAGCGTTATGCCGCGCTCGTCGGCTTGTCGCCCGAGACCGTCGCGAACACATCGAACGAGAGGAGGTGACCCATGGCGAAAATGGATTTTGACCGGCTTGTAACGGACATGACCGCCTGGCGCCGCGACCTGCACGCGCATCCGGAATTCGGCTTCGAGGAACAGCGCACCTCATCCTTCGTCGCCGCAAAGCTCAGGGAGTTCGGGCTCGACGAGGTGGTGGAAGGTGTCGGCGGTACCGGTGTCGTCGGCCGGCTGAAACGTGGCAGCGGCAACCGCGCCATTGCACTTCGGGCCGACATGGATGCGCTGCGGATACCGGAACAGGGAGAGCTCCCCTACCGCTCGACAAAGCCTGACACCATGCACGCCTGTGGCCATGACGGTCACACGGCCATGCTGCTCGGCGCCGCCAAGATGCTTGCCGAAGACGGCGGCTTCGATGGTACCGCGTGCTTCATCTTCCAGCCGGCCGAGGAGTGGGGCAAGGGCGCGCTTGCGATGCTCGAAGACGGACTGATGGAGCGATTTCCTTTTGATGAGATCTACGGCCTGCACAACATGCCGGGGCTGCCGGTCGGCCGCTTCGAAACCCGCGTCGGTGCGATCATGTCGGCGGAGGACAATTTCGAGATCGTGCTGAAAGGCGTCGGCGGACACGCGGCGCGGCCGCACTGGGGCAATGAGACGCTGGTCGCCGCCTGCGCCACCGTCGTCAATCTGCAGACGATCGTCTCGCGCCGCCTGTCGCCGACGGATATCGGTGTCGTCTCGGTCACCGAGCTTTTGACCGACGGCACGCGCAACGCGCTGCCCGGTCTCGCCCGCATCCTCGGCGATGCCCGCAGTTTCCGCCCGGAGGTCAGCGCCAAGATCGAAGCGGAGATGCGAGTGATCGCCAAGGGTACGGCGGATGCCTATGGCTGCGAGGTCGAGGTCAACTATACGCGCGAGTTCGTGCCGCTGATCAATGACCCGGCCTTGAGCGGCCACGCCTTTGCTGCGGCCGAAGCGGTGTTCGGCGCCGGGAATGTCGCAACGGCCGCCGAGCCGATGACCGGCTCGGAGGATTTCGCGCGTTTTCTCGAGCACGTGCCGGGCTGCTTCGTCTTCATCGGCAACGGCGAAGCGTCGGCGCCGCTGCACAATCCGCGTTACGACTTTAACGACGACGCCCTGATCCTCGGCGCGCGTTACCACGCCGAGATTATCCGCCAGAGACTGGCGCCGGCCGAAAGCCGGCCATGAACCAAAATCCGCATGAAAGCAGGACTAACATGTCATTTCCTTCTATCGACGCCGCGCGCCTGATCGGGCGCATCCGCGAGCTTGGCGAAATTGGTCGCGATGCTGAGGGGTGGCTGACCCGGCTGGCCGGCTCCGACAACGACAAGGCCGGTCGAGATCGCCTCGTCGCCTGGATCGAGGCGGCAGGACTCGACGTTGCGGTCGACCGTGTCGGCAACATCTTCGGCATCTGGCGCGATGGGGGCAATGCCGGGGAAGCGCCGATCATGCTCGGCTCGCACATTGATACGGTTATCAATGCCGGCATCTATGACGGATGCTACGGCGTGCTTGCAGCGCTCGAAGTGATCGAGACGTTGAAGGAGCGCGGCGCAGCGCCCGCCCGGCCGATCGCCGTTGCCGCCTTTACCAACGAGGAGGGCGTGCGTTTTGCGCCCGACATGCTCGGCTCGCTCGCCTATGTCGGCGGCCTGCCGCTGGAGACGGCGCTCGCGACCATCGGCACGGATGGCTCGTTGCTCGGCGAGGAACTCGAGCGGATTGGCTATGCCGGCAATGTCGAGCCGGGTTTCCTCGAGCCCCATGCCTATGTCGAGCTTCATATCGAGCAAGGGCCGGTGCTGGAGCGCGAGGGCATGGCGATTGGTGCCGTCGAAAACCTGCAGGGCATCTCCTGGCAGCGCGTGACGATCGATGGCGTCGCCAACCACGCCGGGACCACACCGATGGCGATGCGCAACGACGCCGGCCTCGCCGCCGCCCGGGTCGGCCTCTTCCTGCGTGAGCATATCACCCGCTCGAACGCACCGAGTGTCGCGACCATCGGCACCATGCGTTTCGAGCCCGACGCGATCAACGTCATCCCGTCGCGTGCCACCTTCACCGTCGATCTGCGCGATCCGGACGAGGAACGGTTGCAGGCGCTCGAAACGGCGCTTGCGGACTTCCTTGTCCGTATCGGCGCGGAAGAGGGGGTGACGATCTCCGTCGAGCGGCTTGCACGCTTCCAGCCGGTGGCCTTCGATCAGGGCATCGTCGCGGCGATCGAATCTTCGGCGAAGGCGCGCGGCCTCAAGAGCCGGCGCATGACCTCGGGTGCCGGCCATGATGCCCAGATGATCGCTCGCATCGCGCCGACGGCAATGATCTTCGTTCCGAGCCGCGACGGCATCAGCCACAATCCGCGTGAACACACGGAGCCGGATGAGCTCGTCGCCGGCGCCAACGTGCTGCTGGATGTGGTCGAGCGGATGGTGAGTGGTCGCTAGAGGGGTGACAGGGACGTTGCGCGTTCGTTGATTGAACGGGTCAACATCGCGCCTCCCTCTACCCCGTCATGCCCGGGCTTGGCCTGAGCATCCAGACACAGACGTTCGTGCGTCCGCGATAAGCAGCGCACGTCATCCTGCGGCGCGACGAAGCAGGCATCCCTTCAAGGCTCTCTTTTCGTGTGACCTGCGCTTTTGCGGGATCCTGCATCGCTCTTCTGTCCGGTGGAAGACTCTGGCCCGCTCTCCTCGGCAGGCTCTTCCGGTGTCCGGCGGAAAAGGTTGAGGAAACTGCTGCCGCCGTGCCATACGCTGCCGGTAGGTCCGTAATCCCGCCCGTCGCGCGTAGAGGATGAGTGGCGCTCGCTATTTCCGCCAGTCAGGCCGCTGTCGTCTATGACGCCGCCTCCGCCACCTGCGCCGGTCCCGCCGGGCACTTCGCCCACGCCACTACCATCGCCGGAGCCCCAATCGCCGCCACCCGCTGTACCGTTGCTTCCGCCACCCTCGACGTTTTCGCCACCTTGGTCGCCGCCGCCCGTGCCATTTTCACCATTCCCGCCGCCGGCCTCGGTGTCCTCCGCATGGGCTACGGAAATCCAGGAAAGGCCGTCGGCAAAACGCCCGTCGCACGGGAGGTCACCGGCGAGTGCAAGGGCTCCGATCGTCAGAGCCGTCAGTCTCAGCAGGCGTGACCTCAAGTCTTTACTCCTTGTGCGAACGGCGTTCTTGCGCCGTTCTGCAAGACCTTCTGCGCGGCAGAGGACGGCAACTCATCGCGAATGAATTTCGCCGACAGCGACTTTTGCGCGAGCTTTGCATACCGCTCAATCGATGCGGGGGCAAGTTGTTCGGGTGCCAGGCGAAGTGGTGCGCAAGGTGCGGGGCCTATGGCGGCCGCGACGCCCACAGGATTGCCCGCATCGCCCCGACAGCGGCGAACTTCCTACCCCGCCGCGATGGCGTCGGCCACAATCCGCGCGGACATACGGAGCCGCATGACCTTTTGCTGATGCGAGCGCGCTCCTCGATGGGATCGAGCGGATGGCGCGCGCTCGCCCCTCCGAACATGACGGAGGATGAGGCCGTTGGCGATCACCGCTTCCCCTTCCGGGGCGCGGGACGGAAGTCCTGCACGAACTGAAGGGGCCGTGACTGGCCCCTTCAGCGTGTCTTTGCCGTCTACTCGGCTGCGCCAGTCGCCCCTTCCAGCGGCATGTAGAGGTCGCCGCCTTCGCGGTACTTCGCCGCCATTGCCTCCAGCCCTCCCTTCTGCGCCTCGGCCCGGATGTCGTGCGAGATCCGCATGGAGCAGAATTTCGGGCCGCACATGGAGCAGAAGTGCGCGACCTTGTGCGCCTCCTTCGGCAGCGTTTCGTCGTGGAAGTTGCGGGCCGTCTCCGGGTCGAGCGAGAGGTTGAACTGGTCCTCCCAGCGGAACTCGAAGCGGGCGCGCGACAGGGCGTCGTCGCGCACCTGAGCGGCCGGATGGCCCTTGGCGAGATCTGCGGCATGGGCGGCGATCTTGTACGTGATGACGCCCACCTTGACGTCGTTGCGGTCGGGGAGGCCGAGATGCTCCTTCGGCGTGACGTAGCAGAGCATGGCGGTGCCGAACCAGCCGATCATCGCCGCGCCGATGCCCGAGGTGATGTGGTCGTAGCCCGGTGCGATGTCCGTCGTCAGCGGTCCGAGCGTGTAGAACGGCGCTTCGCCACAGACGGCGAGCTGCTTGTCCATGTTCTCCTTGATCTTGTGCATCGGCACGTGACCGGGGCCCTCGATCATCACCTGACAATCCTTGGCCCAGGCGATCTTGGTGAGTTCGCCCAGCGTTTCCAGTTCGGCGAACTGCGCGGCGTCGTTGGCGTCGGCAATCGAGCCCGGGCGCAGGCCGTCGCCGAGCGAGAAGGAGACGTCATAGGCACGGCAGATGTCGCAGATTTCTTCGAAATGCTCGTAGAGGAAGCTTTCGCGGTGGTGATGAAGGCACCACTTGGCCATGATCGAGCCGCCGCGCGAAACGATGCCGGTGACGCGATCGACGGTAAGCGGGATGTAGTGCAGGCGGACGCCGGCATGGATGGTGAAATAGTCGACGCCCTGTTCGGCCTGCTCGATCAGCGTGTCGCGATAGACCTCCCAGGTGAGATTCTCGGCGATACCGTTGACCTTTTCCAGAGCCTGGTAGAGCGGCACGGTGCCGATCGGAACCGGCGAGTTGCGGATGATCCATTCGCGGATGTTGTGGATGTTGCGGCCGGTCGAAAGGTCCATCACTGTGTCTGCGCCCCAGCGGGTCGCCCAGACCATCTTTTCGACCTCTTCGGCCATCGACGAGGTGACGGCGGAGTTACCGATATTGGCGTTGATCTTCACCAGAAAGTTCCGTCCGATGATCATCGGTTCGGATTCCGGATGGTTGATGTTGGCGGGCAGGATCGCGCGGCCGCTGGCGATTTCCTGGCGCACGAATTCGGGCGTCACATGGTCGGGTACGTGGGCGCCGAAGCTCTCGCCGTCACGGACCTTCGCACGCGCCGTGTCGCGACCGAGGTTTTCGCGGATCGCCACGAATTCCATCTCGGGCGTGATGATGCCGGCGCGGGCGTAGGCAAGCTGCGTTACAGCTCGGCCAGCCGTGGCTTTCAGCGGCGCGTGCTGGAACGGGAAGGTCGGCGTCAGCCGGTCGCCGCTCACAAAGCCGTTGTCCTCGGGCCGGACGGTGCGGCCTTCATAGGTTTCCACATCGCCGCGGTCGACGATCCAGTTGCGGCGGAGCCGCGGCAGCCCTGCCTCGATGCTGATTTCGGCATCGTCGGCGGTATAGGCGCCGGAGGAATCATAGACCGTGACTGGCGGTTCGCCGGACGTCGGATGCAACGCGATCTCGCGCATCGGCACGCGGATATCCGGGTGGAGGATGCCTGATTTGTGGACTTTCCGGGAGGCAGGAAGCGGTCCTTGCGTGACCGAGAGGGCTGCGGGTTTTGTGGCAATATTCATGACGAGGCTCCAAGTTTGCAATTGGAGACCCAGTTCTGATGCCGGAAGGATGAAAGACGCTCCGCCAGATGCTGGACGCACGGAATCCTGGCTTCGATATCTGCACCGTCCCTACGCCAGTATGAACTGGATCAGGTTCAACGGGTCACTGCGCCACAGCCGGCAAGCCGGCCATCCAGCAGAATCTCAGCCCCTTGCGGGACCCCCCTGGTGAATGCCTAGATCATAGCCATCGATCGGCCCGGGACGTCAAGCGTGAATTCGCCTGTCGATGAAGATGCACCCAATACGTGTGCTTGCGGAAGTGAGTTTGGTGCTAGCGGTCGGCCTTTTCCGGCGCTGCCCGCTCGGCGTAGTCGGAACGGTTGATGCCGTGGCGCTGGAGCTTGTCGTAAAAGGTCTTGCGCGGAATGCCGAGCGCCTCGATCGTCGCCTTGACGTCGCCGCGTTGGGCGCGCAGTGCCTCCTTCAGGATTTCCGCCTCATAGCGTTCGAGCCGCTCCGGCAGCGCAAATCCGGGCTGTTGGGCGGGGGCAACCGGCTGTCCGAGTGGGCCCTCGACGCCGAGCGCCACGCGTTCGGCAAAGTGCGAGAGTTCGCGCACGTTGCCGGGCCAGGCATGGGTCATCAGGTGCTGTTGCACCACCGGCGAGATCATGGGTACGTCGCGCCTGAAGCGCTCGGCTGCCCGGGTCAGGAAGTGCGAGAACAGCAGCGGGATATCGTCGCGGCGTTCGCGCAGAGGAGGGATCGATAGCGTCACAACGTTCAATCTGAAGTAGAGATCTTCGCGGAAATCGCCGCGCTCAGCCGGATTGCCGAGATCGATCTTGGCGGCAGCGATGACGCGGATATCGACCGGTCGCACCTGGTTGGTGCCGAGTGGCGTGATCTCGCGCGCTTCCAAAACACGCAGCATCTTCACCTGCGTTGCCGGCGGCATCGCCTCGATCTCGTCGAGAAACAGCGTACCGCCGCTCGCATGTTCTATCCGGCCGATGCGCTTCTTCAACGCGCCGGTAAAGGCGCCCTGTTCGTGGCCGAAGAGTTCGCTTTCGATTACCGTTTCCGGCAAGGCACCGCAGTTGAGCGCCACGAAATTGCCGTTACGGCGCCGGCTCCAATTGTGAAGCAGCGTCGCCACCACCTCCTTGCCGCTGCCGGTTTCACCGGCGACGAGCACGTCCACATCGGTATCGGCAATATGCCGGATCGTCTGGCGCAACCGTTCCATGACCGGGGTCTGGCCGATCAGCGGCAGGCTGTCTCCGGCTGTCTCCGCGGCTCGTTTCAGCGCGCGGTTCTCCATGACGAGCCGCCGCTTTTCAAGCGCACGGCGCACGCTCTGTACCAGCCGGTCGGCGGCAAAGGGTTTTGGGATGAAGTCGTAGACGCCGTCCTGCAAAGCCTGCACCGCCATCGGGATATCGCCATGGCCGGTCACCAGGATCACCGGCAGGTCCGCGTCGAAGGCTTCGATGCGGCGGAAGAAGGCCAGGCCGTCGATGCCCGGCATGCGGATATCGCTGACGACGATGCCGTCGAAATTCGCGTCGAGCGTCTTCAACGCCTCGACGGCGCTGGCGAACGGGGCGACGGTGAGGCCGGCGAGTTCCAGTGTCTGCGTCATCGCCTTGCGCAGGTGGTTGTCGTCGTCGACGAGATAGACGGTCGGCTGCATCGCTCAGGCCCTCTTCAGGCGAACCGTGAAGACGGTGCCCTTGTCGCTGGTTTCGACGGTGATCTCGCCGCCATAATCGGCAACGATCTCCTTGGAGATGGCAAGTCCGAGGCCGAGCCCTTCGTCCTTGGAGGTGTTGAACGGGGTGAACAGGTCCTCGCGGATATGCTGGGGAATGCCGGGGCCGTTGTCGGCGACAACAAGCGAAACGGTGCCAGAGGGGTCGTCCGCGCAGTGCACGCGGATCTCGGCATCGCCGCGCGTACCCAGCGCTTCCAGCGCATTTTGCAGCAGATTGATCAGCACTTGTTCGAGGCGGATGCGGCTGCCGTAAACGCTGAGCCCGTTTTCCGGCAGGTCGATGACGATCGCATCCATGCGGCCGGCAAACCGGCTGCGCAGCAGCATCAGCGCACCCTCGATCACCTCGCGCATGGGGGTCGGCTCGGCGACGAAGCGGCCCTTGCGGGCAAAGCTGCGCAGCTCGTCGGTGATAGCGCCGACCCGTTCGGTGAGTTCGGCGATGCTGGCGAGGTTCTCCACCGCCGTTTGCTGCTGGCCACGGTCGAGGAAGGTACGGGCATTGTCGGCATAGGCGCGGATGGTGGCAACTGGCTGGTTGATTTCGTGGGCAACGCCGGCCGCCACCTGGCCGAGGATCGCCAGCCGGTTCGCCTGAACCAGTTCCTGCTGCACCGCCTGGAGTTTCTCACCGGTGCGCCTGTGGTCGGCGATCTCCGTTTCGAGATGATCGCGAGCGAGGCTGAGGTCCTGCGTTCGTTCTGCCACGCGCCGCTCCAGTTCGTCGCGGGCGACGCGCTCCCGCGCTGCGACCAGCTTCAGGGCCTGGCGTCGGCGCAGAAGGAAAGCGGCGAGCGCCAGCAGCGGCACGAGGACGGCGAGCGCGATCAGCCGGGCCTCGCGGGTTGCCGCGGAGATCGCGCCATCGAGCGGTGCCAGCTGTTCGAGCCGCCAACTCGTGGTCGGAACCATGGTTTCAACCCGCAGGAACCGCTGCTCGCTGTCGCCCGGCAACAGCGCGCGCAATTCGCTGGAGCCGTCGCTTGTCGGCTCGATGTCGCGGAAGGGCAGCGGCAGCAGCGAGGCATCGCCGAATTGCAGGCTGTCGCGGATGGCGGCGACGCGATCGCGCGGAATGGTTCTCGTCGTCATGAACCGCCAAGAGGGGAAGCTGGTGATCAGCACGATGCCGCGCCGGTCTGTGACATAGACGGGCTTGCCGGAGGCGAGCCATTCGGCCTCCACATCGTCGAACTCGAGCTTGGCGACGACAACGCCAATCGGGCCGTCAGGACCCTGGACCCGACGCGAAATGTAGAGGCCCGGCCGCTTGCTGACCGTGCCCATCGCGAAATGCTCGGCCTTGCCGTCGCGCATCGCCATGCGGAAATATTCGCGGAAAGCGTAGTCGTTGCCGACAAAGCTCGTTGGCTCGCGCCAGTTGCTGGCGGCGACGGCCACACCGTCGGGGTCGATCACGTAGATGACGGCGGCATCCGTGTTGGCCGCAAGCGCCTGCAGCTTCTCGTTCAGCCGTTGCAGCGCCTGGCCGTCGCGGGTCGAAAGGGCGGCCTTCACCTCGACGTCGTCGGCCAGCACCAGCGGCGTCGAGCGTTGGCGTTCGAGCACGGCGCGCAACAGCGAGGCCTTCAGATTGGCATCGATCCGGCTTTGGGCGTCGACCATATCGAGCGCCTGGTTGCGCCCGTATTCGCCGGCGAACAGAAGGCCGGCGACGAGCAGCGCCAGAGCGAGGCCGGCAAAGGCAAGCCAGGTACGGCGCATGGACTGGTCGAGATCTGCCAGGTTGAGGGGCGCGGATAGGGCATTGAACATGGCCTGATTGTGCATTTTTTCGCTCAGGCTTCCAGACCATCTGTGCGGAAATCCGCTCAACTCTTTGTGCGTGTCGCGCCACGCGCACAAACATCCTCATGGATTCAATGGCTTGTCTACTGTTCCGGAGAACTGGCACGCCCGTTGCAGATGACATCCTCATGACAGCCCGAGCTGTCGCGCATCGGAAATTGACCCGGGAGGCCCGGCATGACGCCGGACTGGGTCCAGTGGAGGATCTCATGATTATCGACCAATCCGCGGAACCGCGCGGCAAGACACCTTTCTATCGCCATCTCTATGTCCAGGTTCTGGCGGCGATCGCCGCGGGCATCCTGCTCGGCCATTTCTATCCTTCGCTCGGCACCGAGCTTAAGCCGCTCGGCGACGCCTTCATCCGCCTCGTCAAGATGATCATCGCGCCGGTCATCTTCCTGACGGTGGCGACCGGGATTGCCGGCATGACCGATCTTGCCAAGGTCGGTCGCGTCGCCGGCAAGGCGATGATCTACTTCCTGACCTTCTCGACCCTGGCCCTGGTCATCGGCCTGATTGTCGCCAATGTCGTGCAGCCCGGCGCCGGCATGCACATCGATCCCGCCTCGCTCGACGTCAAGGCTGTGACGACCTATGCCGAGAAGGCCCATGAGCAGACGATCACCGGCTTCCTGATGAACATCATCCCGACGACGCTGGTCGGCGCCTTTGCCGATGGCGACATCCTGCAGGTGCTGTTCATTTCCGTGCTCTTCGGTCTGGCGCTCGCCATGGTCGGCCAGAAGGCCGAGCCGGTCGTAGACTTCCTGCATGCGCTGACGCTGCCGGTCTTCAAGCTCGTCGGCATCCTGATGAAGGCCGCTCCGATCGGCGCCTTCGGCGCCATGGCTTTCACCATCGGCAAATACGGCGTCGGCTCGATCGCCAACCTGGCGATGCTGATCGGCACGTTCTACCTCACTTCGTTCCTCTTCGTGTTCCTGGTTCTCGGCGCCGTCGCCCGCTACAACGGCTTCTCGATCATCGCGCTGATCCGCTACATCAAGGAAGAGCTGCTGCTGGTGCTCGGCACCTCCTCGTCGGAAGCCGCTCTTCCTGGCCTCATGAGCAAGATGGAAAAGGCCGGCTGCAAGCGCTCGGTCGTCGGTCTCGTCATCCCGACGGGCTACTCCTTCAACCTCGACGGCACCAACATCTACATGACGCTGGCCGCGCTCTTCATCGCCCAGGCGATGGATATCCCCCTGTCGCTCGGCGACCAGGTGCTGCTGCTGCTCGTTGCGATGCTGAGCTCCAAGGGCGCTGCGGGCATTACCGGGGCAGGCTTCATCACACTGGCTGCGACGCTTTCGGTCGTCCCGGCCGTACCGGTTGCCGGCATGGCGCTGATCCTCGGCATCGACCGCTTCATGTCGGAATGCCGCGCGCTCACCAACTTCGTCGGCAATGCGGTCGCCACGATCGTCGTTGCGAAGTGGGAAGGCGAACTGGACGAGGCGCAGATGGCTGCGACGCTCGGCGGTCGCGCGCCTGCAGGCCTTCCGCAGCCCGCGCTGCAGCCGGCCGAATAAGGTTGCCTCCCAAGGCATGACTGCAAGAAGCAGTCCGAACGCGGTCCGTGGCAACACGGGCCGCGTCGTCGTTTTGGCTATTGGCCGCTCAAGGTCATCTTCGACGTTTCGGGTGCGCCGGCGTTCAGATAGGCGACGAAATCCCTGAGCATTGGGACCCGGCGCGGACGGAAACTCTCGTCCGTCATTCTGATATCGGCGATGCGGTCGACGCGGAACTTGCGGAAGTCCTGACGCAGGCCACACCAGGCGAGCAGCACCAGCACCCGCTCCAGATAGACGATCGCGAGCGGCAGAACCTTTCGGTCGGTCCGCTGCTGTCCCGCGTCCACATAACCGATGACGACCGCACGCTCCTGCCAGCAGGCTTCGCGCAGAAGGCCGACATCGGCGACCGGTGGATCCCGGCGCTCGAAGCGATAGACCTGTGAAGCGGCATGCAGCGCCTGGCGCTGCAACCGATCGGGCAATGTCGCCGTTATCTTCGAAAGCACCGCGCCCGCCGCGGCCGCGAGTTCCGGCTCACCCATGTGCTGCACCTCGGCAAGGCCGAGCACCAGCGCCTCGATTTCCAGGCGCGTGAAAGTTTGTGGCGGCAAGGCGATGTCCTCCGTCAGCCGATAGCCGAAGCCGCGCTCGCCATCGATGACGGCGCCGGCGGCACGCAGGCTGTCTATGTCCCGGTAGAGCGAGCGCAGCGACACTCCGGTCTCTTCGGCGAGGCGGGCGGCCGTCACCGGAGGAGGGAGAGTGCGAAGCGCCTGCAGCAGGCGGAACAGACGATCACTACGGGCCATGGCTGAAAGTTAGACGAAGCCTACTGACGAAAACTGGCAGTTGGGCGACTGTATAAGGTCCACATTGCCAAACGCAACCGAGGAACCTCATCATGCTGACGCTCTTTCACGCCCCGCGCTCGCGCTCGTCGCGCATCATCTCGCTGCTTCGCGAACTCGACGCTATCGACAAGGTGGACATCGAGATCGTCGACATCACCCGCGGTGACGGCAGTGGCAGAAAGGACCCGAGGAACCCGCATCCGGAAGGCAAGGTGCCGGTGCTCGTGCATGATGGCGTGGTGATCTGGGAGAGCATTGCGATCATTCAGTATTTGACCGATCTCTTCCCGGAGAAGAACATGGCGCCGGTCGCCGGTGATCCACAGCGCGGCCGTTATCTGAGCTGGCTTGGGTGGTATGCCGGCGTCGTCGAGCCGGTTCTGATCATGCAGGCAACCGGGCTTTCCCATCACTATTTCGACTTTACTTTCCGCGGCCCCTCCGAGATGGCGAAGCGTCTGGAAGATGCCTTGAAGGACAGCCCCTATCTGATGGGTGACCGCTATACGGCGATCGATCTGCTGCTGCACTCGCCCTTTGCCTGGTATCCCGCCGCCACGCCCGACAGCGCGGTCGTGAAAGCCTGGGTCGAGCGCTGCGCTCAGCGCCCGTCGCTGCAGTGGACGACGGATTACGACGCCCGCACGGCTGTTGCTGCTTGAGCGAACAGGGGGATATCCGCTCTCGAAGCGGGCGGATATCCCGGGCTATCGTCGCTTGAGGTTGATTTCGCTCGTTACAACCCTCTTGCCCGAGGCCGGATCGACGTCGATCGTCGTCAGTTGCATGCCGTCGGTACCGATCTTGCGCAAGGTCAGGTCGGCACGACGGTCGCCATTGACCTCCTTGGCCCAGCGAATGGTGAGATTGATGGCGTCGCCGCTTCGGTTGCCGTTGAGGCCGGCACGACCGCCGCGCGGACCGAGATAGGAGCCGCTATAGGCCGAGCCGGTGTAGCGCAATTGCGCATCGACGGATCGCGAGATCACGAGCATGCCGCGACAAACGCCCTCCATGGAAAGGGCAAGGCCGGTCGCTTCGGAATTGAAGCTGCAGGTGACATTGACCGGCGACATGTTGGTTCGGATGCGGACCGTTCCGGTGCCTGACCAGTTGCCGCCGAGTGTTTTCAGGAATGCATCTTCGTCCGCGCGCGCAACGCCGTTGGCGAAGACGGTCATGACGACAAGCAACAACCATCGGGGCATGGATGCAACCCTCCGTTCGGCGGTGTCGATAGTACACCAGTAGGCGCCTGGATCACCAGCCGAACGTGCCAGCGCCGCGGATGTTCCGGTCTCGCCTCAGATGCCGTGCAGTACCTGTGTCGCCTTGACGGCGGCCGATGCCCGGTTCTCGACGCCGAGCTTCACATAGATCTGCTCCAGATGCTTGGTTACGGTTCGCGCGCTCAGGCCCAGGATCTCCCCGATGTCGCGGTTCGCCTTGCCCTTGGCGATCCAGAGCAGCACCTCGGACTCTCGCTGTGTCAGCGCGAAGTGCTGCCGCAGCATTTCGTCGTCCGTCAGCCGGCTCTCGGCGGTCAGGCGGAAGAGATACTCGTTCGGGCCGATGCCACCGAGATAGGATATCTGCAAGCCCGATTGGCCGGGTTGATCGAGCGTGAAGCTCTCATCGTGCGAAGATGGCCCACGGGCGCGGCTTTCCATCCAGCGGGCGATGCGTTTGGTGACCGTGCTCAAGCCATCGTCACGGCCGGTTGCCGCATTGACGAGGCGGGTCGCCTGTGGTGTCGACCAGCAGACGCCACCGTCGGCGCGCACTGCCAGCAGATGGCGGCCGGCCGCGTCGAGTGCGACCCGTGCGCTCTGGGCGGAGCGGGCATTGGAGAGATGGACGCGGATGCGCGCACGAAGCTCATCGATATTGATCGGCTTGGTCAGATAGTCGACGCCGCCGGCTTCAAGCGCGCGGACAACGTGTTCGGTCTCGCTCAAGCCGGTCATGAACAACACCGGTGTCTGGCCGACGGCGGCGTTGGCCTTGAGCCGCCGGCAAGTCTCGAAGCCGTCCATGCCGGGCATGACCGCATCGAGCAGAATGACGTCGGGAGTGATGCGTTCCGCGATCGAAAGCGCGGCATTGCCCGAGGTTGCGATCAGCGCGGAAAAGCCCGAACGCTCCAGAGCCTCGGTGAGGAAGCCGAGGGCCTCCGGTGAATCGTCGACGAGCAGTACGATGTCGCGGCGGTCGTAGGTCTCAGCCACGGGCGTTGCCTCCTTCTTCTGTGCCGTTCCTGAGGAAGGCGTCGTAGCCCGAAAGATCGAAGGCCTGCACATAGGTTCGGGCCTCCTCGACAAAGGATTGATGTTCGGGCGCCAGCGCCATCTCCGTGAGCTTGGCCTCGATGCCCCTGATGTAGCCGATCTCGCCGAGGCGGATCAGTTCCTGCACGTGATGGAAATCTGGACGCATGATCGACCGGGCCATTGGTGCGGTGTGCGGCGGTCTTTCCTCGCCTTCGTGGATCCAGGTGAGATCGAGATGGACCGCAAGCTTGTCGACGAGTTGGCTGACCACGAAAGGTTTGGCGAGCGTGTCGTTATGGCCGGCAAAGGCGCCGGTCGCAGAGCCGTCGCCGATATTGGCCGACAGCATGATGATTGGTGCCATCTGTCCGGCTTCGCGCAGCCGTCCCGCAAGTTCCCAGCCGTTCATGCCGGGCATCGAAATGTCGATCAGGAAGAGGTCCGCGCTGACGTCCGCAAGCAGCGACAGGCAATCGGCCCCGGATGGGACGGCTAAGACCGTGAAATCCATGGGGACCAGGACCTCGCGCATTAGCGCGCGATGGTCGACATTGTCGTCGACAACGACGATCGTGCGTCGCAAGCCGAGATACGAGGTGATGCGCCGGACCGGTGCCGCGAGCGCCGGGCGGTCGACTGCCGAAAGCATCAGGCGGACGCGGAACGTTGTGCCTTCGCCAAGCGCGCTGGTGACGGCGATTTCGCCACCGAGCGTCTGCGTCAGAAGGCGCGTGATCGTAAGCCCCAGGCCGAGGCCCGGCATGCTGCCGACATGTTCGGCCTCGCCGCGCTGGAACGGGTCGAAGATACGCGGCAGGTCCTTCTCGGCAATGCCGCGGCCGCTGTCGGTTATCGTGAAAGTCGCCACCTGGCTGCGATAGGCGACATCCAGCCGGATGCCGCCCCGCTCGGTGAATTTCAGCGCGTTGGAGAGAAGATTGACCAGGATCTGTCGCAGGCGCTTCTCATCGGTCTTCACGTGGCGCGGCAGGCTGGCGGCGCGTTCATGCTCGAAGGTGATGCTCTTTGCCTGCGCCTGCGGCCGAAACATCTCGACGATCTGGTCGAGGAAATCGTGAATGTTGATCTCGTTGGAATAGACCTGCAGCTTGCCGGCCTCGATCTTCGAAATGTCCAGCAGCCCGTCGATCAGGCCGGAAAGATGGTCGGCGCTGCGCTTGATGACCTTGATCGCGCCCTGGCGCGCCGGCGGTATCGTTTCGTCGCGCTCCAGCACCTGGGCGTAGCCGAGCACGGCGTTGAGCGGCGTTCGAAGCTCGTGGCTGAGGCCGACGACATAGCGGCTCTTGGCGCGGTTGGCCGCTTCCGCCGTTTCCTTCGCCTGTTGCAGCGCTGCGTCCGTCTTCTTGTGCGCGGCAATCTCTTTCAGCAGCAACGTGTTCTGTCGCGACGATTCTTCCTCAGCGACGACGCGGCTGTCATGGGCAAGCACGTAGAACCACGAAACGATACCGGCGAGCACGGCAAAGACGAAGAAGACGACGGCGACAGTACGTTCCACTACTGCAGCGACTTCGGGGGATGAGCCTCCGGTCTGATCGGCGATCATCGCGAGAATAAGGCCGATGCCGGCGATCGACAGCACCGCAGAGATGGCGTAGCGCCCGAGCCGCGTCGCGAGCTTTTCGGTGACAACGCGAGGAAGCAGGGTGTTGGCGACGGTCGCGACCTGGGCGTTGAAGCGCGCCTTCGGCTTGCACATGTCATGGCAGCGGCTATCGAGCGAGCAGCAGAGCGAGCAGATCGGTGCGGCATAGGCCGGGCACCAGGCCATGTCCTCGGGCTCGAACGGGTGCTCGCAGATCGAGCAGGTGATGTCCGTCCGGTTGGCCCAGCTTCGGCGCGGCTTGCGCGCGAGGTAGAACTTGCCGTCGGTACCCCAGGCAATCAGCGGCGAGGCGACAAAGGCGGCGACCAGCGCGATGTAGGGCGCGAGCGAGGCAGCAATCTCGCCGAAGGCACCGAAATGCGCCGTCAGCGCAACGGTCGCCGAGATCGCCATGGCGCCGAGGCCGACCGGATTGATGTCATAGAGATGGGCGCGCTTGAACTCGATGCCCGGCGGCGAGAGCCCGAGCGGCTTGTTGACGAAAAGATCGACCGAAATCGTGCAGAGCCAGGCCATGGCGATGATCGAGAAGACGCCGAGCGTTTCCTCGAGCAGCCGGTAGATGCCGAGCTCCATCAAAAGGAGCGCGATGGCGACGTTGAAGACCAGCCAGACGACGCGGCCCGGGTGGCTGTGCGTCAGCCGCGAGAAGAAGTTCGACCAGGCGAGCGACCCGGCATAGGCGTTCATGACGTTGATCTTTAGCTGCGACACGACAACGAAGGCGACCATCAGGAGAAGTGCTGCCGTGTCGGAGGGGATCATGTAGCCGAAGGCGGTGTAGTACATCTGCGCCGGATCGGCGGCCTTGGTCGAAGGCACGCCGGCCGAAAGCGCCACCACCACCAGGAACGAGCCGGCGAGCAATTTCGGGGCGCCGACGATTACCCAGCCGGAACCGGCGAGGAAGACGGCGATGCGATGATGTAGCTTGCGCTGACCATCGGGCGGCAGGAAGCGCAGGAAGTCCACCTGTTCGCCGATCTGCGCCATCAGCGCGAAGATGACCGCGGACGCCGCGCCAAATTCGACGAGATCGAAGGGCGCGAACGTGCCGGGAGGCCCTGAGGCGTGGTGAATGCCGGAATAGGCAAGCCAGGCGCCGACCTTCTCCCAATCGGCAAAGGCGATGAAAACGAAGGGCAGGACGTTGAGCACGATCCAGAACGGCTGCGTGATCAACTGGAACTTGCTGATCAGCCGCACGCCGTGGGTAACGAGCGGAATGACGACGACGGCGCTCAGGATGTAGCCGATCCACAAGGGGATACCGAGCGCCAGTTCAAGCGCGCCCGACATGATCGAGGCCTCGATCGCGAAGAGGATGAAGGTGAAGCTGGCATAAATCAGCGAGGTCACCGTCGAGCCGATATAGCCGAAGCTGGCGCCGCGGGTGAGCAGATCGATGTCGACGCCGTGGCGGATCGCATGGCGGCTGATCGGCAGCCCCACGGTGAGGATCATCAGGCTGGCGACGACGATCGCAACGATCGCATTGGTCGTGCCGTAGGACATGGTGATGGCGCCGCCGATCGCTTCCAACGCCAGAAAGGAGATCGCGCCGATGGCAGTCTGCGAAATGCGCTCGGAGGAGAAGCGCCGGGCGCTCTTGGCGGTGAAGCGCAGCGCATAGTCCTCAAGCGTCTGGTTGGCGACCCAGCGATTGTATTCACGCCTGACGGGAATGATGCGCTGGCGTGCCGCCATGGGGTTCCTAACGTGCCTTCGAGGGAGCCTCTGCCTTTTTTCTTAGCACGGAAGTTTTCTGCTTAAAATTGCTGCAATCGTAAAATGTGCGTTGCAGCAAAGAAATGTCAGCCATCCGGCTCCGGCGCTGGGCGTGCCGAAATCGGATGATTCATACTCTGAGAATGAGGTCAGTTGCGGAGTGCAGCGGCCGTCAGTTGGGCCGACAATAGATCGGGTTGCTGATGGCGCGGCGGATCGTCTGTTTCGAAAGATCGTCCTCCGAGAGCTCCCAGGGCAAACCTTTGCCGTGAAGGGCTTCCCGGAATGACCCGACGATCGTCTCGCGGCTTGCGACGGCGACGATTTCGGTCCGCAGGAACCGATCGGGCGAACCGGCATAGTGGGCGGTCCAGTCGTCAGCTTCGATGATCTCTTCACCGACGATGCCGGAGGCGTCGAGCCACAGCAGCCGGTCGCCCTTGGCGCCGCGAACCAACGCCTCGGCCACAACGTGGCCGCTGACGCTCGATCCCATCGGTTCGCCGTTGGCGGTGAGTTCCAGATGCGGTCCCGTTGGGCTTTCCGTCACATAGCCGCGACCGGATTTAATGGCCCCAAGCACGGCGTCTTCAGAAAGCTCCTCCATGTAAAGCACGGTCGTCGGACGGGCGAGCACCAGCGGCCCCTCGGGCATCAGTCGCGCCGGCTGGTGGAAATCGCTGCCGCCGATCGCCGAGATCTTCAGGCCCGAGGCAAGGCGCTGTTGGTAGCGCTCGAGCGAAACCCAGTTCCAGGCGAGCCAATGAGACTGCCAGACCTCCATGCAGTCGATTTCGGGGAGCTCGTAGTCCCAGGGGATCGTCGGCTTGTCGTGGTTGACCGAGAGCAGGCCGCCGCGTTCATGCACCAGGCGCGCGAGCGTGTGGGCGTGCTCCGGCTTCGTCATACGAAAGTCGACCCAGTCGTCGACGCCGAAGACATTGGCATGGCCGACGGCCGTGGTGATTTCCATGGCGCGGACAAAGACGAGGTCCGCGGAGGAATGCGAATGGAAGTAGCGCCGCTGGGTGATGGTGTTGTGATCGGGGACCGCGAGGAAGTCGAGCCCCGCCTGTCGCGCTGCGGCATGCAGCATTTCGGGCGAGCCGGCCGCATCCGAGTGGAACGTATGGCAGTGCAGATCGCCGCGATACCATCCGGCTTCCTTGCGCGCAGGGAAACGTCGTTCCGGTTGCGGCACGATCGGGCGCTGGCTTCTGTCGAAATCGACCGTCACGCGAATCTCGGCGCCCTCCTCGGGGATCTTGTAGAGGCCGAGCATCACCTTCCACTGGCCGGGCGGCATCTCGCCGTGGATGTAGCCGGGCGTGGCGTCATCGGTGGCGATGAAGAAGCGGTCGCGCGCCCCGCCGCTCCAGCCGCGAAAACCTTGGCTGGTCGGATAATCGGTCGCGCGCGGATCGAGTGCGCCGAGATCGATGATGCACTGCTCGGATTTCGGATAGCTCAGGGTCACGTCGACGCGCGTCACACCTTCCGGTACCTCGAGCGGCAGGTAGAAGTAGGGATCGGCCGCCTGATGCTGCCGGGTGATCCGCACGGAAAATTCCTGCATGGCCGCCTCAGCGCTCGTCGGCGGCGGGAATGCGGGCGCCGCTGTCGTCGAAGAGGGTGATGTGCCTGGCGTCGAAGGCGAGATGGACGGAGGTTCCGACCTTGATCTCGTCGTCGCTAAAGATGCGCGCGGTCACGCGACCGTTGTCGCCGCGCTCCAACGTGACGAGGCTCTCCGGCCCCATGTTCTCGTTGGCGAAGAGTTCGCCGGAAACCACATTCGGATCGCCTGCGGCTGCGATGCGCAGGTGTTCCGGGCGCACGCCAAGTGTCATCCTGCCTGACTTCGCCGCCTTGGCGATGACGTCGGTGGGGGCGATGGGCGCCAGTTGCAGGCCTTCGGCGCGAAGGTGCAAGGCTCCCTCCCCAATAGACGCTTCCACGGCGACAAGGTTCATCGGCGGATTGCCGACGAAGTTGGCGACAAAGGTCGTCGCCGGCCGGCGATAGATTTCGATCGGCGGCGCGAACTGGACGATCCGGCCCTTGTCCATGACGGCGATGCGGGTTGCGAGCGCCATGGCCTCGGCCTGATCGTGGGTGACGTAGACGGCGGTCATGCCCATGTCGCGCTGCAGGTGGTTGAGAAAGCCGCGCGCTTCGAGGCGCAGCTTGGCGTCGAGGTTCGAAAGCGGCTCATCGAAAAGATAGACCTCGCTCGGATAGACGAGCGCGCGCGCCAGCGACGTGCGTTGCTGCTGGCCACCGGAAATCTGGCTCGGCAGGCGCTTCATCAGGTCGCCGATCTTGAGCACATCGGCCACTTCCTTGGCGCGGGCGTGGCGTTTGGTCTCTTGCTCGCCGCGCACCTTCAGGGGATAGGCGATGTTGTCGGCGATGTTCATGTGCGGGTAGAGCGCATAGTCCTGGAAGACCATGGATATGCCGCGGTCCTTCGGGTGCAAATAGGTGACGTCACGGCCGCCGATCATCACCCGGCCTGAGGTCGGCGTTTCGAGACCCGCGATCATGCGGAGACTGGTCGTCTTGCCGCAGCCCGACGGGCCGAGCAGGCAGATGAATTCGCCATCGGCGATCTGGAAGCTGATGTCGGGCACGGCGACGAAGGCGCCGAAGGTCTTGGAGATGTTCTGGAATTCGACAGAGGCCATGACAGATTTCCGATTACGACTTGATGCCACCGAAGAACCGGAAACCGAATTTCCAATTCACGAAGAGATAAAGGGCGATGACAGGCAGCGAGTAGATCAGCGAATAGGCGGCAAGCAGCGTGACGATCGGCGTGCCGGCCTCCGAATAGAAGGAGTAGATCGCGACGGATGCCGGCATCAGCTTGTCGCTGCGCAACAGGATGAAGGGGATGAGGAAGCTGCCCCAGATGTTGACGAAGGCCCAGACGACGACCACGACGATGCCGGGCCTTATGACCGGCAGTGCGACGTCGAAGAAGGCCTGAAGTGGGGAGGCGCCGGCGACCATCGCGCTCTCTTCATAGGAGCGCGGAATGGCGTCGATGAAATCGCGAAGGATGAACATCGCCGTCGGCAGCAATCCGCCGGCGAAGACGAGGATCACGGCGAGGTGGGTATCGATCAGACCTGCCGCCGAGATGATGAGGAAGATCGGCACCATCGCCGCCGAGCCCGAAACCACCGAGGAAAACAGAAGCAGGATATAGGTGACGGCGCCCTTGCCAGGGATCGGCGAGCGCGAGAGGGCATAGGCGGCAAGTGTCGCCGCCGCGCCGACCAGCACCACGCCGCCCGCCGCCTGGATCAGGCTATTGAGCAGCGCCTGCATGGCAAACGTGTTCTGGAAGACGGTGGCGAAATTCGAAAGCGTGAAAGGCGAGGGGATCGCAAGCCCGAGTTCGGCACGCGCATTGAAGGGCGCAAAGATGAACCAGACGAGCGGCAGCGCGAAGACCGTACCGAGGAAGGCGGCGGCGGCCGCAAAGATCGTGCGCCGCACGAAGATGTTCTGGGCTTTCTTCTGCATCATTCCGCCTCCACCTGCTTCTTGTGTGCAAGACGAAGGTAGACGAGCGCGAAGGCGAGATTGATCAGCATGATGACGACGCCGACGGCAGCGCCCTTGCCGAATTCGAAATCCTTGAATGCGATGCGGTAGGTGTAGATCGAGAGGATTTCGGTCCGATAGGACGGCCCGCCGTGGGTGAGCAGGAACGGCGTGAAGACGTTGAAGGTCCACATGGTGATAAGGATGAGATCGGTGACGACATGGCCGCGGATCAAGGGCAGGGCGATATCGCGCAGCTTCTGCCAGGAGGTGGCGCCGGCGACATCGGCGGCCTGGAAATAACTCGGCGGGATCGACTGGAAGGCCGAGTTGAACAGCATCATCGAGAAGGCGGCACCCCGCCAGGTGTTGAAGAAGACGATCACCCAGAACGGCTGCTGCAACAGCCAGTCGCCCGGCGGCAGGCCGAGGCCGCGCAGGATCATGTTGAGCGTGCCGTTGTCGTAGTCGAGGAAGGCGAACCAGGCAAAGCCGATCACGACCTCTGGCAGAATCCAGGCGGCGATGACCGCGGTCTGCAGGAAGGATTTGAGCGTGGGCGTCACCGTCTGGCTGAGCCAGGCGAGCAGCAGGCCGAGCAGCGCCTGGCCGATGAGGGCCGATAGCAACACGAACTGGATCGTCAGGATCAGCGAAAAGCCGAACTGGCCGCGGGTAAAGAAGGTCGCCGGATTGAAGAGCGCAAAATAGTTCTGCAGGCCGACGAAGTCAGGATCGACGGCCGTGCGCCCGAGCAGCGTGCGGTTGGTGAAGGAGACGAAGATTACCCAGAAGAAGGGGATGATGACGAAGACCCCGACGAGGGCCGTGGCCGGTGCCAGAAAGAGCGCGCCGGCGCGCGTCGAAAGCAGGGAGAATTTCTTCATGCGCGTTTCATGCCCATATCCTGGATCGGGAGCCCGGCCACGGATGGCAGCCGGGCGCTCTGTCGTTGGATCGAAGCGGGATGAGGGCCTCGTTCGGCCGCATCCCGCATTGGCTTTAGAGCGTGCTGACGGTGTTTTCTTCGCCGACAATGGCGATGACGGCAGCCTTGTACTGAGCCATCGCGTCCTCAGGCGAGAGTTCGCCGGAAACGACGCTTTCGGTCATGCGCTGGATCTCGGTCGAGACCTTGTTGTAATTGGCGTCGTTCGGACGCGCCGTGGTGATCGGCAGCAGGGTCGTTGCCGTTTCCGTCAGGAACGGCGAGTTCGGGATCGCCACGTCGTCACGGATGCGGATGGCAGGCTGGATTTCCTGAAACGCGTCGAGCTGCTCCTTGCTGTTCATGAACGAGAGCAGCGCCCAGGATTCGGCAGGTGCGTCCGTATGCGGATTGATGACGAAGCCAGTGCCGCCGGACATCGTGACGAAATCCTGGCCACGCAGGCCTTTGCCCGGTGCCGCGGCCGGCATCTTCTTCCAGGTCATGGTGTTGTCGCGATCGGCGACGGCGAATTCGGCGCCGGGCGCTGTCACCGAGCGATAGAACCAGTCGCCCTCGACCAGCATCGCAGTCTTGCCGTCGCGGAAATTGGCGAAGGTCCGGTTGCGGCCGTCGGCAAGCAACTGCGCGCGCTGGTCGCCGAGCTTGTCGTCGACATAGATGGTCTTGTAGAGCTTCAGCGTGTCGAGAATGCCCTGGCTCGAAACGATGTACTTGCCGCTATCGTCGGTGACCTGCTCGCCGGTGCCGAGCAGCGCCATCCAATAGCCCTGCATCGTCGTCGCCTCGCCCATGGAGACGCCGGCATTGAGCTGCAGCGGGAAGCTGTCGGGGGCGGTCGCCTTGATCTTGCGCGCGGCGTCGAGCAACTCGTCCCAGGACTTCGGCTGCCAGCTGTCGGCATCGAGGCCGGCCGATTTGAACAGGTCCTTGCGCACGAAGATCATGCGGGCGTCGGTGCCGAGCGCAATGCCGTAGGGCTTGCCCTGGTAGCTCATCAGCGCCTTGGTGCCGTCGGAGATATGCTGCCAGCCTTCCCATTTCGGAACGTCTGGGCCGGCCACCTCCTCGAGCGATTTCAGGAGATTGCCCTGGACGAAGCTCGGGATCAGGAAGCCGTCGAAGCCCGAGACGTCAGGGCCGGCGCCGGTGGAAAAATCGAGTGCGAGCTGCTGCGTCAGCTGCTCGTCCTCGCCGCCGAACTGCGTGAGCTTGACGGTGACGTCCTTGCCTTCGGCCTTCATCTTCTCGGTAAAGGCGGGAATGACCTTCTTTTCGATCCATTCGGCCATGCCGCTGTTTACGCCGCCGATGATGCAGCGGCACGTAACGTTGAGTTCGGTGGCGCTCACCGGCGCGGCAAAGGCAATGGCCGCGGCTGCGCCGAGCAATAGGGAATGAAACCTGGTACGCATGTTTTCTCCTCCCGGTCGATCCTCTCAAGGACCTATGTGTCTGGCTGCGACAGTCCGTCCCTCCTCCAGGTCCGGCGTCCCGACGGTAACCAAGAATGAACACGCTTTCATTTTTGTCAACATGGACTAAGCGTTCTTTCCGTGATTATCGAAGGAATACCTATTCCACTTGACGAAATCGCCGAGTTGATTTCTTTTGTGAATGAACACGTTTTCATTTTGTGACGGATAAATGAACGATCGCGCCGACAAGAAAGCTGCCCGAGCCACCGCAGATCAGGTGGCGCGCGAGGCCAATGTTTCCCGTGTTGCCGTGTCTCGGGCCTTCAACCCGAACGCTTCGCTGAAGCCGGAAAAACGCGACCGGATCCTGCAGGTGGCGCGCGAACTGAACTACACGCCCGACATGGCGGCGCGATCGCTCGTCACCGGCCGCTCGCATCTCGTCGGCATGATCGTGCCCGATGTCTGCAGCCCCTGGGAAAGCCAGGAGATCGACGCGCTGACCACTGCATTGCAGGCGGAAGGTTTCGCGACGCTGCTCTTCAAGGCCAAGGCCGATTTCAGCATGGATCCGCGCCTGCTCACCTATATGCGCGGTTTCAACCCGGATTCGGTGATTGCCTTCACCGAGAACATCCTGCCCGACGTGCTCTGCGGCTTTCTCGATCGCGCCGTGCCGATCTATGTGATCTACGACGATGTGAAGCAGTTCGCGGGTGCCGCCTCCGGCACGCTCTACGACCGCCTGCTGGTGCGGCAGAAGAACGGCATCGAACAGGCGGTGGCGTTGCTTCAGGGCTATGGCGCCCGTCGCATCGCCTATCTCGGCGGCAAGGCGCAGTCGCTCGCCAATGCCGAGCGCGAGCGCACGCTGAAGGAGACGCTCGTCGAACGCGGCATGGATGCGCCGATCGTGCTTGCCGGCGACTACACCTATGACACCGCCTACCAGGCGACGCTCGATCTCTTTCGCATCGGCGAGGGCGCCGACGCGATCTTCGCGGCCAACGACGTCGGTGCCTTCGGGGCGATCGACGCGCTGCGCCACGAACTCGGGCTCTCCGTGCCCGAAGACGTCAAGGTCGTCGGCTTCGACGACATCCCGCAGGCGCACTGGAAGAGCTACAACCTCACCACCGTGCGCATCGACCTCGAAGAGCGCGTGCGTGCGCTCGTCCGCCTCATCCTCATGCGGCTCAGGGCACCCGATGCCGAGCCGCTTACCGAGACACTCAACACCCGCCTGATCGTGCGGGGCACCGTCGGTTGAAGGTAATGAACATGACCGGAAAACGCATTCACGTCGTCTTCAAGACACATCTCGATATCGGCTTCACCGATCACGCAGAGAAGATTCGCAAGCAGTATCACGAGCGCTTCATTCCGCAGGCGATCGAGACCGGCGAGCACTTCTTCAAGGAGAATCCGAAAGAGCCGCAGTTCATCTGGACGACCGGTGCCTGGCTGATCTGGGATCACCTGAATTCACGTTCGAAAGAAGAGGTCGCGCGGCTGGAGCAAGCGATCGAGCGGGGGCTGATCCGCTGGCACGCACTGCCTTTCACGACCCATACGGAGCTGATGTCACCTGATCTTTTCAAGGCGGGTCTTTCCTATGCGCAGGAGCTCGACCATCGCTTCGGTCTGAAGACGATTGCCGCGAAGATGACCGACGTGCCCGGACATACGCTCGGCATGGTGCCGCTCTTGGCGCAAGCCGGCGTGCGCTTCCTGCATATCGGCGTCAACTCGGCCTCGCCGCCGCCGGAAATCCCCGATGTTTTCCGCTGGCGGGCGCAGGGTGGCGAAGAGATCATCGTCATGTACCAGCGATCCTATGGCGAGACCTATTTCCCCGAGGGCCTCTCCGACGGCCTGAGCTTCGCGCACACCAGCGACAATATCGGCCCGCAGAGCGTATCGCAGACGGCCGAGGCCTATCGCGAGATCCTGAAGCACGAGCCGGGTGCCGTCGTGCGTGCTGCGACGCTGGAGGACTACGGCAAGCTGATGTGGGAGGCGCGCGAACGTTTCCCAGTGGTAGAGAAGGAACTCGGCGATAGCTGGATCCACGGCAGCGGCACCGACCCGGAAAAGATCGCCCGTTATCTGGCGCTGCAGCGGCTCTACGACCGATTTGCCGCAGAGCGGATGACGGCAAGCCGCCAGGCTTTCGGGCGCAAACTGGCGCTGGTCGCCGAACACACCTGCGGCGTCGATATCAAATCGTTCCTGCGCGACGAGAAAGCCTGGGCGCGCCCGGCCTTCGAAGCGGCACGAAAATCCGATCAGCGCTTCCACTATACCGAGGCATCCTGGGCGGAGCAGCGGGCCTATCTCGACCAGGCGGTCGCGGAACTGGACGGCGAAGACGCCGCCCGAGCGGAGGCGGCCCTTGCCGAGATTTCGGTTCCAACGCGGCCAGAGGCAAGCGAAACCGCTACGCGGCTCGATGTCGGTGGCTGGCTCATCGAGCTTGATCCGGTAACCGGCGACGTCGCCGCGCTGACGGCGCCCGATGGGCGAACGATCCGCGGCGCCAACAGATCGCTGATTGCCTATCGCTACGAAAGCTACGACGCCAGCGACGTGCGCCAGCATATGGATACGTATCTGACCCATTGGATGGACTGGGCCGTGCTCGATCATGATAAACCGGGGCTTGCGAAGGTTGCGGAGGCGCGCTCGCAGGCCTACGCGCCACAGCTTCGCGGCACAACCGCAACATCCATCGTTGCAGCCATGCCGGCAGAAGCGGTGGAGCAAATGGGCGCGCCCGCCGAAATCGCCATCGAATTTTACGCCGGCAAGGACGGGCTCGATATCCGGCTGTCCCTCTATGGCAAGAATGCCAACCGCATGCCGGAAGCGAGCTTCCTGTCGTTCACGCCGGAGGGGCGTTCCGCGTGGCACGTGCGCAAGATGGGGCACTGGCACGCGACCGGCAATTTCGCCCATGCCGGCGGTGCGCAATTGCAGGCGGTCACGGCTGTTCGCGGGCAGACGGAAGCGGGTGTAGAACTCGTGGTCGAAAACCTCGACACGCCGCTGGTCGCGCCGCAAGCCTGGCCGTTCATGGCCTTCTGCAAGGACCTGCCCGACTATTCCTCAGGCGTTCGCTTCAACATTCACAACAACAAATGGGGCACCAACTTCCCCATGTGGTGGGGCGGCGATTTTACCACCCGGTTCACGCTCGGCCTCAGATGACTGCTGTGCCGTCAGTGCTCGCTCCGGGCTGTGTCCTGCGCGGCGCCCTTTTGATTGCTCGTCCGCGCCCCGATTTCAGTTTTGTGGTGTAAGTACCAGATATCGACCGGAAGCCGGCGGCCAAGCAGCACGACGGCCTCCTGCTGGACCCATGTCGCAGGTGGCACCGGCGCCTGAAGCCGCGCCATCAGCGCTGCGGAAACGACGAGGGGCGCCTGCAGCGTCTTGGTGAGCGACTCCAGGCGCTGGGCGACGTTGACCGCGTCGCCGATCACGGTGAACTCGCTATGGCAGCCGCTGTCGAGAACGCCGCCGACGACGGTGCCGAAGTGCAGACCGATACCGGCATCGAGGGCCGGATGGCCGTTCAGGGCGTTGTGGTTCTTCCAATCCGTCAGGATGTCGACGAGGTCCAACGCGCAGGCAAGCGCCCGATCCGCATCGTCTTCCTTTGGCCTCGGCTGACCGAAGACCGCCATCACCCCGTCGCCGATGAATTTGTCGACGGTGCCGCCGTGTTCAAAGATCGTCTGCGACACGAGCTGGCGATATTCGGCGAGAACGAATGCGAGTTCGGGAGCGGGTGCTGTTTCCGAGAACCGCGTGAAGTCGCGCAGGTCGACGAACATGATCGCCGCACGGCGCCGCTCCAGGCCAAGCGCATCACCCTGCTCCTGCAGCGCCGAGACGACCAGCGGTGAAAAGAAGCGGGAAAGATTGTGCCGTCGTTGATCCGCCTTGAGCGCTTCCTTGCGGGTCCGGTCATGGTCGCGCGCAAGAAGATAGATCGCGAAGGCGGTAAAACCGAAGCTGACCGTCAGGCCGAGATCCTGATTGAAGAATGCCCCCAGCAATGAAAGCGGGCCGGCCGCATCATGTCTTGCAGCCGTGAGGGCCAGCATCATCGCCCAGGATGCAAGCACGATGCCGGAGAAAATGAGAACGAGCCGCCTCTCCAGCTTGAGGCCGACATGGACGAGCAGGATGAAGGCGACGACGAGGCTGGTCGTCGTCAGGTTGTGGTTCGCCGTCACCGGCCCGGCAAGAATATGAGCATAGAGCAGCAGCGCGACCAAGAGCGCATCGAGAACGACGAAGAAGGTCGTCAGCCAGGTGCGGCCGGGCAGATAGCGCGCCGTCGCCACCGAAGCGATGCTGATGGCGAGATAGCTGACGACGACGACCGCGTGCATGCGTTCCGCGCCCTCGTTGCCACCGAGCAGGAGGCTCGCCAGCAGGATCGCAAAGGCGACGAAGCGCAGGATAAGCGAGCGCTTCTCGCGGGCAAAATCCCAATGCGGGTGAAGTGAGGAGGTCATGTCTTTCGGGGCCCTTGGGGCTTGATGCATCCTGGCCGCGCGCATCGATCTCTGTCTCCAGCTCGGCTGCCGTCAGCGCGGGCCCGGTTCTAGAGCTTCCAACGGTGGTAAGGTCAAGCATGAAGGGGTCCGATTGTGCCGGCCTCGGCGGTCCATCGTCGACCGGCTTCCTCTTTGCCCCCGGCGCCTACGTAGAATGACGTATGTGCAGTGCAGCGTGGCTGGCCGATGATCCCCTCAAGCAACGGCTGAAAAGCACCGAAAGCCCAGTTGCTCCAGAACGAGAGGGGTTCCATCAGATGAATATCAAGGCAAGCGTCACCGGCGCATTCCTGGCCGCCATCCTGTCGACGACGGCGTTCAACGGCGCTTTCGCCGCTGACGACACGATCAAGGTCGGCATCCTGCATTCGCTTTCCGGCACCATGGCGATCTCCGAGACGACGCTGAAGGACGCCATGCTGATGCTGATCGACGAGCAGAACAAGAAGGGCGGCCTGCTCGGCAAGAAACTCGAAGCCGTCGTCGTCGACCCTGCGTCCGACTGGCCGCTCTTTGCCGAAAAGGCACGTGAGCTGATCTCTGTCGACAAGGTATCCGCAGTCTTCGGCTGCTGGACCTCGGTGTCGCGCAAGTCCGTTCTGCCGGTGTTCGAAGAGCTGAATTCGATCCTCTTCTACCCGGTCCAGTACGAGGGCGAGGAAAGCCAGCGCAACGTCTTCTACACCGGCGCCGCACCGAACCAGCAGGCGATCCCGGCCGTCGACTACCTGATGGAGAACGAGAGCGTCGAGCGCTGGGTGCTGGCCGGCACAGACTATGTCTATCCGCGTACGACCAACAAGATCCTCGAGGCCTATCTGATTTCCAAGGGCGTGAAGCCCGAGGACATCATGATCAACTACACGCCCTTCGGTCATTCCGACTGGCAGACGATCGTGTCCGACATCAAGAAGTTCGGCTCGGCCGGCAAGAAGACCGCCGTCGTCTCGACCATCAACGGCGACGCCAACGTGCCCTTCTACAAGGAGCTGGCGAACCAGGGCGTCAAGGCCGAGGACATTCCGGTCGTCGCCTTCTCGGTGGGCGAAGAGGAACTCGCCGGTCTCGATACCACGCCGCTCGTCGGCCATCTCGCCGCCTGGAACTATTTCCAGTCGGTCGACACGCCTGCCAATGCCGAGTTCATCAAGACCTGGAAGGCCTATACCAAGAACGACAAGCGCGTGACCAACGATCCGATGGAAGCACATTACATCGGCTTCAACATGTGGCTGAAGGCGGTCGAAAAGGCGGGCACGACCGATACGGACAAGGTCCTCGACGCGATGATCGGCGTTTCCGTGCCGAACCTTTCGGGCGGCTATTCGACGATGATGCCGAACCACCACATCACCAAGCCAGTGCTGATCGGCGAGATCCAGGGCGACGGCCAGTTCGAGACGGTTTGGGAAACCCCCGGCCTCGTCGTCGGCGACGAATGGTCCGATTACCTGCCGGACTCCAAGGACCTGATCTCCGATTGGCGCGCGCCGATGTCCTGCGGCAACTTCAACGTTGCCACCGGCAAGTGCGGCGGCAAGGGCTCCTGATTTCATCACGTAATCATAACCGGGCGGTCAGCCGCCCGGACAATCCTTGCATGACGAAATCCGGGGGCAAGCACCCTCCGCCCGATGATGCGGCCGGGCGGAGGGAGTTCCCACGAAACCTCGACCGAAGCCTGTTGCCCGCGCGGCACGGCGAGACCCGAGCGAGAGGGTGATGTACCGAATTCTGCAAATCCTGCTTGTTGCCCTGTGCCTGGTCATCTCGATCCATGTTCTCGGGCTTCGCGCCGCCGATGATCTCGGCGCACTGATTGACCAACTCGGCGCGGCAAAGCTCTCGGACATGGACGGTCGCATCTCGGCACTCGCCAGCACCGGCGACGCCAAGGTCATTCCCGTGCTTCAGGCACTGGGCGAAGGCGAGCTTTACCAGCGCAAGTCCGACGGCAAGGTCTTCCTCGTCAAGGCGCAGGGCGCAAACCTGCTGCTCACCGATCCCGTGACCGCCGCTGATGCCGGAGAGGCGCCGAAGGCGGCGATGCAGAAGGTCAAGGTCAACAATGCCGTGCGTCGCGCGGTTCGAAGCGCGCTCGGCGGCCTGACGTTGTTCAGCGATGACGCCGGGGCGCGGCTGAAGGCGGCGCAATCCATGCTGCAGACGCCGAATGCCGATGCGCTCGAGGCGATCGAAACGGCGATCGCAGCCGAGAAGGACGGGACCGTGCGCAAGGTTCTCGACGAGGCTCGCGCGGTGACGCTGCTTGTCTCGGATCGCCCCGACGATCAGAAGCGCCAGGCGATCGCACTGCTTGCCGAAGGCAACGGGCGCAACGGTCTTGCGGTGCTGACCTCTGCCCTGGCTAGCGCCAATGCATCCCTCAAGCCCGACATCGAGGCGGCGATTGCCCGGATCGAACAGACCCAGGCCTTCTGGAACGCCGGTCAGAACATCTGGTACGGCCTGTCGCTCGGCTCCGTTCTCCTCTTGGCCGCCATCGGACTGGCCATCACTTTCGGCGTCATGGGAATCATCAACATGGCCCATGGTGAGATGGTCATGCTCGGCGCCTACACGACCTTCCTGGTGCAGGAGGTCATACGCAACGCCTATCCCGGCCTCTTCGACTGGTCGCTGGCGATCGCGCTGCCGCTCGCCTTTCTCGTGACCGGCGCGGTCGGTCTCGCGATCGAGCGCGGCGTCATCCGCTTTCTCTATGGCCGCCCGCTCGAGACGCTGCTTGCCACCTGGGGCATCTCGCTCATCCTGCAGCAGTCGGTGCGTTCACTCTTCGGGCCGACCAACCGCGAGGTCGGCAATCCCTCCTGGATGGCCGGCGCCTTCGATCTCGGTGGGCTGACGATCACCTGGAACCGCCTCTGGATCATCGTCTTTGCGCTGGCGGTGTTCGCAGCCCTCCTGTTCCTCCTCAAGAAAACGCCGATGGGGCTTCGGATGCGGGCCGTGACCCAGAACCGGCGCATGGCGTCCTCCATGGGTATTCGCACGCCGCGCGTCGATGCCCTGACCTTCGCGCTCGGCTCCGGCATTGCCGGCATGGCGGGCGTCGCGCTCTCGCAGATCGACAACGTCTCGCCCAATCTCGGACAGGGCTACATCATCGACAGCTTCATGGTCGTCGTCTTCGGTGGTGTCGGCAATCTCTGGGGCACGCTCGTCGGCGCCTTCTCGCTCGGCATCCTCAACAAGTTCCTCGAGCCCTATGCCGGCGCCGTGCTCGGCAAGATCCTCGTCCTGGTGCTGATCATCCTCTTCATCCAGAAGAAACCGCGCGGGCTCTTCGCGCTCAAGGGAAGGGCGGTGGAAGCATGATCACGTCGTTTCTGATGCGGTCGTTCGACCGTAGCATCCTCTTTGTCGTGGCGATCCTCGTTGGCTTGGCGCTCCTCGTTCCAGCGCTCAACCTTTTGACCGCGCCCGATCATCCGCTGCATGTGCCGACCTATCTGGTCTCGCTCTTCGGCAAGTATCTCACCTATGCGCTTCTGGCGCTGGCGCTCGATCTCGTCTGGGGCTTTTGCGGCATCCTTTCGCTGGGGCATGCGGCCTTCTTCGCGCTCGGTGGCTACGCCATGGGCATGTATCTCATGCGCCAGATCGGCGCGCGCGGCTCCTACGGCAATCCGCTGCTGCCGGATTTCATGGTATTCCTCAACTGGAAGGAACTGCCGTGGTTCTGGCACGGCTTCGACATGTTCTGGTTCGCGGCGCTGATGGTGGTGCTGGTTCCGGGCCTGCTTGCCTTCGTTTTCGGCTGGTTCGCTTTCCGCTCGCGCGTGAACGGCGTCTATCTCTCGATCATTACCCAGGCGATGACCTATGCGCTGCTGCTCGCCTTCTTCCGCAACGACATGGGTTTCGGCGGCAACAATGGCCTCACCGACTTCAAGGACATCCTCGGTTTCAACATCCAGGCTGACGGGACGCGCGCCGCATTGTTCGCAACCTCGGCGCTGATGCTGGCGCTCTGGCTGATCCTGACGTCGGCGATCGTGCGCTCCAAATACGGCAAGGTGCTCGTGGCGGTGCGTGATGCCGAGAGCCGGACGCGCTTCCTCGGCTATCGGGTCGAACACATCAAGCTCTTCGCCTTTACCGTCTCGGCGATGATGGCGGGTATCGCTGGCGCGCTCTATGTGCCACAGGTCGGGATCATCAATCCCGGCGAGTTCGAGCCGGGCAATTCGATCGAGGTGGTGATCTGGACGGCGGTCGGCGGGCGCGGCACGCTGATCGGCCCGATCGTCGGTGCTATTCTCGTCAATGGCGGCAAGAGCATCTTCACCGCGGCGTTTCCGGAGTTCTGGCTCTTCGCGCTTGGTGGCCTCTTCGTACTGGTCACCCTGTTCCTGCCGAAGGGCGTCGTCGGAACGGCCGGCGCGTACTTCGCCCGCCGGCGTGCGGAGCGTCGGACGCGGGCGGCTGATACTCAGGACAATCTGGCCGTTGAACCCATGGCGGCGGAGTAGGCAAGATGAACCAGACAATCGGCCAGACCAAACCGACCAGCCTTCTCTATCTCGACGGCGTCTCAGTCTCCTTCGATGGCTTCAAGGCGTTGAACGCGCTCTCCTTCGTCATCGAACCCGGCGAGCTCCGGGCGGTCATCGGCCCGAACGGTGCCGGCAAGACGACGATGATGGACATCATCACCGGCAAGACCCGCCCGGACGAGGGGCAGGTCTTTTTCAAGGGTGAGATCGACCTGACGAAGAGAGACGAGGCGGAGATCGCCTCGCTCGGCATCGGCCGCAAGTTCCAGAAACCGACCGTCTTCGAAAGCCACACCGTGTGGGACAATCTCGAACTCGCCCTGAACCGCAAGCGCGGCGTGTTCCCGACGCTGTTCTACCGTCTGACATCAAAAGACAGGGGCCGTATCGAGGAAATCCTGTCGACCATCCGCATGTCCTCTCATCGTGACGACCTCGCCGCCAACCTTTCGCACGGCCAGAAGCAATGGCTGGAGATCGGCATGCTGCTCGCGCAGGAGCCGGAACTGCTGCTGGTCGACGAACCGGTGGCCGGCATGACCGATGCGGAGACTGCCGAGACGGCGGTTCTGCTCAAGGAGATCGCCAAGACCCGGTCCGTCGTCGTGGTCGAGCACGACATGGGCTTCATCCGCGAGCTCGGCGTCAAGGTCACTTGCCTTGCCGAAGGGGCGGTGCTGGCGGAAGGCTCGATAGACTTCGTCAGCAGCGATCCCAAGGTGATCGAAAACTATCTCGGCCGCTGACATCTCATGCAGGAAATCTACGAGGAGCGCGCGCCATGCTGAGCGTCGAAAACGTCAACCTTCACTACGGGGCCGCGCAGGCGCTGCGCAACGTGTCGATCACGGCAGAGATGGGCAAGATTACCTGCGTGCTCGGGCGCAATGGTGTCGGCAAGTCGAGCCTGCTCCGCGCGATCACCGGCCAGCATCCGGTGAGCGCCGGCGCCATCGCCTTCAACGGTGCATCGCTCGCCGGCCTGGCGCCCTATCGGCGGGCCAAACAAGGCATCGGCTATGTGCCCCAGGGGCGTGAGATCTTTCCGCTGCTGACCGTGATGGAGAACCTCGAAACCGGCTATGCGCCGCTGAAGCGCGGCGACCGCTCGATACCGGAGGACGTCTTCAATCTCTTCCCGGTTCTGCGCTCGATGCTCGGCCGTCGCGGTGGCGACCTCTCCGGCGGCCAGCAACAGCAACTGGCAATCGGCCGGGCGCTGGTGACACGGCCGAAGATCCTGGTGCTTGACGAGCCGACCGAGGGCATCCAGCCCTCGATCATCAAGGATATCGGCCGGGCGATCCGCTATCTCCGGGATTCCACCGGCATGGCGATCCTCCTGGTCGAGCAATATCTTGATTTCTGCCGCGAGCTCGCCGACCACGTCTACATCCTCGACCGGGGCGCTGTGGTCCACGAGGGCGCACCCGAAACGCTGGACACATCAGAGGCGCGCCGGCATCTCACGGTGTGATCGCATCGATCCTGAACCGGGGCGTCCTGCGGCGGCTCCGATCCCTGCTTTTCTGTCGTTTGAGGGAAGCAACTGCAGGTGTTTGAGGCAAGCCGCCCGCCCAAGGGAGCGGAAATCCGCCCCTGCCATAAAAGCGCCTTCTAAAATCACTAAATCTATGCAGTAACTGACGTAATTTCTTGAGAATGGTGCGGTTTGGGTGTAGGACATCCTAAGCGAAAGAGTGCGGCCGTCACAACCCGTTGCCCCCCGGCGAATGCCGTGGCACGCGGACTTGTGGCGGCTTTCCTTGTTCAGGAAAGTGAAGTGACATGTTGACCAAAAAAGGAAAATACGGGCTCAAGGCCCTTGTCGACCTGGCTCAACTGGAGCCCGGAGAGACCGCCTTCATCACCGAGATCGCCACGCGGAACAATATTCCGAAAAAGTTCCTGGACGCGATCCTGCTCGAACTGCGCAATGCCGGCATCCTGCGCTCGAAGAAGGGCCCGGGCGGCGGCTATTCCCTGTCTCGACCAGCCTCCGACATCCGCATCGGCCAGGTCATCCGCACGCTCGATGGCCCCCTGGCGCCAATACGCTGCGCCAGCCGCACCGCGTTCGAGGCCTGCGACGACTGCGCCGATCCGGTCAACTGTCACGTGCGCAAGTCGATGAGCAACGTACGCGACGCAATCGCCTCGATCCTCGACAACATGACGCTGGAGCAGTTTGCCGCCAACGACAACGCCACCGAGATCGTGGCCTTGAGGGATGCGGAGGCCGGCTGACCTCCGCGTTGTGCTCTTCGACCGGGTGCCTGCGATCGCGAGATGCGGCCTGGCGATCACGGCCTCACAGCTTTCTGATGATCGCGGCCGCAGCGACCGGCGCCATGATCTCTAACAGCCGTAACAATCGTGCCTTGCCGACATGACTTCGGCTTCCGCCCTCTAGTGCACGCAGGATTTCTTTCGCTGCGTAGGCCGCACTGACCTTGCCTCGTCCCCGTCCGGCGGTCATCGGTGTGTCGACAAGCGGCAGCACGACATCGACCACTCTGACCGACGTTGCCTGACGCTGGACGGAAAGCGCATCCGAAAACATGCGCAGCCCTGCCTTCGTCGCGCTGTAAACCGCCGATGTCGATTTCGGGTGGCAGGCGAGTGCTGAGCCGACATTGACGATGAGGAAGGGGCGCCCGTTCGGGAGGAGCAATCGCGACAGCAGCATCGGCGCAAGCAGATTGGTTTCGACTTCGGCCGCTATCTGCTCGACATCATAGTGCGGGTCATCGAAGCGGACATTGTGCTGGATCGCGGCGTTGTTGATGAGGCCGTCTATCGTATCTCTTGCCATCATTTCGGTGCCGCAGGCGATGACGGCGGCCCGATCGCGGAGATCCAGTGCGCGCGTTTGGATCCTCCGGTCTCGCAATTCCAGATCCGCAAGCCGCTCCCGGTCGCGGCCAAGCGCGATGATGCTGTGTCCCTTGGATGCCAATTGCAGAGCGATTTCCCGACCGATTCCGGAACTTGCCCCGGTGACGACGTAACGTGCCATGTGATCTATTTCCCGATGTTGCGCAGTCGAGTCTGCAACCGGAGGACGGGAATGGCATTAACCGAGGTTAAGCGCGGACAGGGTGCTGCTATTTCGCTTTTCGAGCGCATCGCCGGGCATTCGCTGGCGCAGGCGGAGCGGCTCGCCGAGGCGATCCACGTCCGCAGCGTGAAGGCCGGCGAAACCGTCTTCCATCAGGACGAACCGCATCCCTACGTTTACGTCATCGAAAGCGGCCTGGTGAAGCTTACCTATCTTCGTGCCGACGGCGAGGAGTGGATCAAATCCTTCGCCTTCGAGGGACGGTTCTTTGCCAGCCTCTCGGCGCTGGTGCCGAGCGGGCGTGCGAGCTTTTCGGCGGTTGCGGTCGAGGGTGGCCGCCTCGAGAGAATTCCTTTCGCCACGCTACAGTCCCTGGCAGACACCGATCTCGGTTGGTCGCGCATGATCCGCCACGCCTTGATGACGCTGGCGGAGCGCAAGGAACGCCGCGAACGCCAGTTCCTGACGCTGAGTGCAGAGGAGCGCTACCGATCGCTGATCGTCGAAGAACCGGAGGTGGTTGCACGCGTCCCGCAGAAGGATCTTGCCGGCTATCTCGGCATCACGCCGGTCGGCCTCAGCCGCATCGCGACGCGCGTTCGTGCGGAAGGCATCACCAAGCTTAACCCGGGTTAATGCGCGACTTCCGACGAAGAGCAATACCGGCCACCGTTGCAAAAGCGGAGGCTTATCTTGATCAAACAGAAAACGGCATCTGATTTCCTGCTCTTCCTCAGATCCTGGGCGGCGAGGCCGCTGGAAGTCGCGGCGATTGCCCCGTCGAGCAGGCGGCTGGCGATGGCCATGACCACCGAGATCGGTCCGTTCTCCGGCAACGTGCTGGAGCTTGGGCCAGGCACGGGCGCCTTCACACGGGCGCTTCTGCGAAAAGGCGTATACGAGAACAATCTCATCCTGGTGGAGCGCAACCCGGCCTTCGCGACGCTTTTGCGCAAACGGTATCCGAGCGCAACCTTGATCGAGGGCGACGCGCAGCACCTGAGCCTGCCGACGGTGAAGTCGGTCGGCGCCGCGATCAGCGGCTTGCCGTTGCTTTCCATGCCCGCCCAGACCGTGCAGGCTATCCTCTCGGCAATTTTTCATCACCTCGCCGAGGGCGCCAGCCTGTTCCAGTTCACCTATGGGCCGCGATGCCCGATCTCGCCGCAGATTCTGGCAGGCCTTGGTCTCGAAGCGTCCTTCCAGCGCTGGGTGCCACTCAACCTGCCACCTGCGAGCGTCTACCGTATTTCGCGAAGTCGGCCTGAAGCCGGCGCATGGGGCAGTCCCGCTTCCGCACCTGTCATCGAAAGAGGGGGCGCCTAATCCGCGGCGGTGAACTGAGGCGGTAGGACTTTCTCGACCTCTCGCCCAACTCGCAATTCATTTGCTGTTATTGTCTATAGAATAAATTCATTATCGCCTCTCAACCAAGGAGAGGCGGATGAACAACGTACACTTCCTCAGGGAACCGGCCCCGCAAAACGCAGAGCATGACGAAAGACGGCGGGACCTGTTTGCCCGTGCTAAGGCGCTGTCAAATGATCTCGCCCGGCGTGGCGCCGAACTCGACCGGGTGGGTGCGCCGCCGCGCGAAGAGATCGAGGCCCTCCGCCAGGCTGGCCTTTTGACGGCGCTGCATTCGCCCGAGATTGGCGGTGCGGGCTTAAGCTGGATCGACGGGCTGCGGCTGGTGCGCATCATTGCGCGTGGGGAAAGCTCTATCGGGCAACTGCTCGGCTACCACTACGTCAACAGCCAGTATGTCTATTGGGCGGCGGCCGATCCGAAACAGGCCTGGGTGCTGGGCGCGGAGACAGTGGAGCGGCAGCTCTACTGGGGTGCTGCGGTCAACCCGCGCGATCCCGGCCTCACATTGGAACGGCGTGGCGGCCATTATGTGCTGAATGGCCGCAAGACCTTTTCGACCGGCGCGCATGTTTCCGACCGCATCAACGTCAACGCTGCGATCGAGGGCAAGATTGCCAACTTCGTCGTGCCCACCGACCGCCCCGGCTATATCACCAACGACGACTGGGACAATATCGGCCAGCGCCTGTCCGACAGCGGCAGCGTCGAGTTCCGTGACTTCCCGGTCTACGAGCGCGACTTCATCCTGCCGCTCGCCGACCCTTCCGATCCACCGTCGGTCCAGGCGACGTTCAACACGCCGCTGATCCAGCTCGTCTTCGTCAACTTTTACCTCGGCACGGCCGAAGGTGCACTTGCATCGGCGCTTGACTACGTGCGCACTACGACGCGCCCCTGGGTGACATCGGGCGTCGACCGCGCCGGCGATGATCCCTATATCCTCGAACGGATCGGCGAGCTCCAGGCGAGCCTGAAGGCATCGGTTGCCTTGGCCGATGCGGCAGCAGCTTCCGTCGAGGCGGCATTGTCGCAGGGGAGGTCGGTGACGGCCGAAGCGCGTGGCGAAGCGGCGATCGAGGCCTATGCCGCCAAGGTTCACTCGACCCACGTCGCGCTCGACGTGACGACGAAGGTCTTCGAGCTGATGGGCGCACGTGCCACCGCCGGGAACTATCGCTTCGACCGCTACTGGCGCAATGTTCGCACCCACACACTGCATGACCCCGTAGCCTACAAGGCGCGCGAGGTCGGCGACTTTGCCTTGAACGGCCGGATACCGCCGGTCAGCCTCTACAGCTAGTCGGAAGTTCGGCTTAGCGGTACGGCCTGGGCGTTAGCGGGGGATGGGTTTCGAGCGCCGGTTCGATCTTGGGCCGATGGCAACCATCTCTCGTCACGCGCCTGGTCAAGCGTGAGAATGAGGAGAGGAGCTCCGACCGTGGAGCGCTGGACGCGTTCTACATCCTGTTTGTGTGAGGACACTTCGCCTCGATGGCTGGCTATGATGAGCAGGTCGTCAGACGGCCCATCCGAAATCGGAGAGAGGTCGGCAAAGCTTTCGACTTTGCCGGCGTCTCTAGCCGTATACCAGTTCGTAGTGTGATCAATACCGGCGGCTTCACGCGCAGCGCTTCGACCCTCTGGTAGGGGATGTGACCTTGCCTGCAGTCGCCGCCGCTGGTTGTCGGCTATTCCCACTACGGCCGGCGATCATTTCGCCGGGTTCGGGCCGATCGTCTTGCCGTGCGCGGCGCGCTCGGCTGCCTTGTGGACCATGGTGTAGGCATAATCGATGCCCATGCCGTAGGCGCCGGAATGTTCCTTCACGATGGCGGTGACCGCGTCGTAGGTTTCCCGGTGGGCCCAGTCGCGCTGCCATTCCAAGAGGACCTGCTGCCAGGTGACGGGGACGACACCGGCCTGGACCATGCGGTCCATGGCGTATTTGTGCGCATCGGCCGAGGTGCCGCCGGACGCATCCGCGACCATGTAGATTTCATAGTCCGTGTCATGCATGCAGGACAGCGCGAAGGTGGTGTTGCAGACCTCGGTCCAGAGCCCGGAGACGATCACCTTCTTTCGGCCGTTCGCGGCATTTTTCGCCAGCGCGTCGCGGACGTTCTGATCATCCCACGAGTTCATCGAGGTACGCTCGAGGATGTCGTTTTCCGGGAAGACGGCGAGCAGTTCGGGATAGGTGTGACCGGAGAACGAGCCGGTTTCGACGGTCGTGATTGTCGTCGGAATGTTGAAGACCTTGGCGGCCTTGGCCAGGCCGACGACGTTGTTCTTCAGCACCTGCCGGTCGATCGACTGAACGCCGAAAGCCATTTGCGGCTGCTGGTCGATGAAGATCAGCTGGCTGTTTACAGGGGTCAGGACTTCGAGCTTGCTGGACATTTCTCTCTCCTCGGTGGGCGGCCTCCGGCCGGTGGGGTATGGAATTCTGCGAGCCATTATGGCCCGTCGGTTGTTGCCGATGAAGAGAGATTAGCGCGGCATAATTCGAAGATTAATGGCAATAATATTTATGATTTAATTTCATAAAATGAAATAATAGAAGTGGACGCTACCTTGTGCGTTTCCCCGGGCCAATGCGCCGGCTGAGCTGCGGTCCCCGACGATTTTCTCCGTGGCACGCGCGCCCGTGGATTTTTGCGTGCCATAGTTCGGGTGAAGGGCCGCCGGCCACGCGCTACAGCCGGTAGCCAGCACCGTCAAAACGCAGTGCTTCTGTGCCTTTTCCGATGTATACTTGGGGATAAGCGGGGAAAATGGAGGTAAGCCAATGAATAGGCTAACGATCATTGCCTTGTCCATGGTGCCGGCGCTGACCAGCGTTTCGCCAGCCATGGCATTTCCCATAGCAGCGGACGCCCCGACGATCGAGGCGACGCAGGCGCAACTGGTTCAATACAGGCGATATGGTGGCGGCTACCATGGCGGCTACCACGGTGGCTACTATGGCGGCGGTTACTATCACGGGCATCACCACGGCGGCGGCGACGCTTGGGCCTGGGCGCTCGGCGGACTGGCTGCCGGTGCGATCATCGGTGGAGCGCTGGCGCAGCCCTATTACGGCTCGGGCTATTACGACCAGGGCTACTATGACCAAGGCTACTACGGCCCGTCATACTACCGTCCGCGCTACTATGCGCCGCGCTACTACGCGCCGCGCTATTACCGTCAGACCTATTATAGCGGCGGCAATGCGCATACGAGCTGGTGCTATGCGCGCTACCGGTCCTACAGGGCTTACGACGATACGTTCCAGCCCTATTATGGTCCGCGGCAGGTCTGCGTTTCGCCCTACTGACGGGCCGTAGGCTTTCGAGAGAATGCCACCGCTTGAAGAGCGCAGACACCGGTCGTGTTTTCGTACCCGACTTCAGGCCCGATCAGCCGGGAGCGGCCACCGGTAAGGCGTTTCTGATCCGGCTGCTGCTCAACAGTCCAGCTGCCTGAACCAGCGGGTAGCCAGCGGCGGCAATATCGGAATTGATCCTGTGCAGGTCACGCACGAGGTCGATGAAGAGCGCATTGCCTTTCGCGTCGGCCGCCGCCTCGATGCGCTCGCGGCCGAGATGTCGACCGACGACCTCATCCTCCAGTTCGCGAAAACAATCCTTCTGCGCGGCGAGACGGGCGGAAGCCGAAACGTCGCGCGACAAAAGCGCTGCGGGAAGCAGCCGGAGCGAAGCGGCAATCACGGCTGAGAGGGCATCGAGCGCCTCGCGCTGGCTCGCGTTGAAGGCAATGTTCTGCTTGACCTTCGCACGGATCCGGTCGGCGAGGCTGAGCTTGATGACGTCGCCGGCATGCTCAAGATTGCTCGCAAAAAGCATGATTTCATGAGCTCTGCCGGTGTCGCCGGCTGAAAGCTCGTCCTGGGTCAATTGTCCGAGATAGGCGTGGACGGAGGCCATGTAGTTTCCAAGCCTCGCATCGATCGAGGGCAGTTCCTTCAAGCCTTCCATCCGGCCGGATTGCAGCGCCGTCAGCGACATCAGGAACATGCGTTCAAGCAACTCGCTCATGCGGATCGTTTCCGTCGTCGCATTGCTGAGCGCGATTGCCGGTGTCTCGAGCGACCTTCTGTCGAGGTAGCGCGGGGATGCCAGCGGGTCGTCGGCGGCAGGGCGTGCCGGGACAAGCCGCTCCACCAGGCGGATGACGACGGGCGACAGCGGCAGGAAGGCGGCTGCGACCAGCAGGTTGAATGAAGCGTGGAGACCGACCGCAATATGGAGCGGTTCGGCGGGCACGCGCCCGGCCAACTCAACGACCTCACGTGCGAAGGGCAGCAGCGCAAGCGCCAGCAGGCCGCGGCAGAAGAGGTTGGCAAGCGGTAGCTTGCGGGCCACCGGTGGCTGGTCGAGCGTCGCGCTGACGGCCGGAAGGCCGCCGCCGAAATTGACGCCCAGGATCAGGGGCACGGCTCCGGCAATTTCGAGACTGCCGTTCATCAGAAGCGATGCGACGAGCAGAATGACCGCGAGTGTGGAGTGACAGAGCCATGCAAGCAGCGCGCCGACGAGGAAGCCGAGCGCCGGCTCTCCCGCGACGGCTCCGAGCACGTCGTGAAAAAGCGTCGCCTGGCGCAACGGCGCCGTCGCCGAAACGATCACCTTCAATGCCATCAGCATCAGGCCGAGTCCCATCAGGATGCGACCGGCGTTTCGCGGGCGAAATTCGCTGGACGCGCTGAAGGCGACATAGCCGGCGAACAGAAAGAGCGGGGCGAGCAGTGCCGCAAGCGAGGAGCCGGAGGCAAAGAGGGCCGAGACCAGCGCCGAGCCGATATCCGCCCCGAGCAGAACGGCAAGGCCTGTCGGTGCCGAGATCGCGCCTGCACCTGCAAGCCCGGCCACGATCAGCGCCATGGCGGTGGCGCTGCCGAGCACGGCGGTCGCGAAGACCCCGCCGCCGAAGGCAGTGACCCGGTTCGACAGGCGCTCCTCGACGAAGCGCTGCAGCCGGTCGCCCCAGCCACGCATGACGCCGGTGCGCACCATACGCACGCCCCACAGAAGCAGCGCCACGCCGCCAAGGAGTTCGAGGATAACCAAAGTTCCGGAGTTCATCTCACTGCCCTCGTCGCAAGCGTTAGTCGGCGACAGATTCGTCGGGGGCGACTGAGCCGATATTGTAGCCTTCGAGTTGTGCGGCCATGCTGCCGCGCCGCGGGAAATGCAGGATCGTGGCTGTCCCCGGCGTCACGGGAACGACGCGCGACGGAGGAAGATCCAGGAATTCGTGGCAGGCGGCGCGGACGACGCCGCCATGGGCGACGATCAAAAGGTCCCCCTCGGTGCGCGACATCCAGTCATGCACGCCTTCGGCCACGCGTCCGCGAAAGGCGCCCCAGGTTTCGCCATTGGCCGGCGTGAAGGTTCCGGCGCGCCAGGCGGCATATTCCTCCGGGCGTTCGGCGATCAGATCCGGCTTGCGCCGCCCGGTCCACTCACCCATGTCGAGTTCGCGGAACCGCTCGTCCGTCGGTGCATCTGGATGGCCGATGAGCGCGACCGTCTGCAGGGTTCTACCGAGATCGGAGGCGATGATGCGAACCGGTTTCAGCGCCTTGGCATAGGGACGAAATCGCCTGACCTGTGCGACGCCGCGCTCCGACAGGAGCGAGTTGTCCTGGCCTTGCAGGCGTTGCTCGGCGTTCCACTCGGTTTCGCCGTGGCGCATGAGGATGAGCCTCATTGATGGATCCTTTCTCCGGTCGCGGCAAAAACCGCATCGGGTGTGCGAATGAAGGAAAGGGGGAGCGCTTCCCCCGGTGTGGCGGTGAAATACCCGTCGGCCATGGCGGTGACGCGCAGGTCGCCGACCATCGCCGTCACCATGGTGCGCCCGGCAATCGGCGCGGCTTCGGCAAAACGGGCCGTGAGAGATGGTGCCCCGGCGATCGAGCCGACGCTGACATCCTCGGCGCGATAGAGGAGTTGCGCCGCGTCGTGGCCGGCCGCAAGGCTTGCCGGCGCGAGCGCCAGTTCGCCGAAGTGCAGCCTGTCATCCAGTCGATGGACCGGTATGAGGTTTGCTGGCGGCGTGCCGAGGAAGGTCGCAACGAAAGTGGTTTGCGGGTCGCGCAGGAGATCGATCGGCTTGCCGAACTGTTCGACCCGGCCATTGTTGAGCACGGCCACATGGGTCGCCATGGTCATGGCCTCGACCTGGTCATGCGTGACATAGACCGATGTCGCTCCGGTCGCCCGGTGGATGCGCATCAGCTCGCTGCGCATCTCGATGCGCAGCTTGGCATCGAGGTTCGACAGCGGCTCGTCGAAAAGCAGGATGCTCGGCTCCGGCGCGATCGTGCGGGCAATCGCCACGCGCTGCTGCTGGCCGCCGGAGATTTCTGCCGGATAACGTTCGGCAAGCGCGTCGATGCCGAGTAGCGCAAGCACTTCCCTGACGCGCTTTTCACGTTTGTCCCGCGGCCATTTGGCGACCTTCAGCGGCCAGGCGATGTTGCCGGCGACGGTCATGTGCGGCCAGAGCGCGTAGCTCTGGAAAACGAGGCCCGCATTGCGCCGGCCGGCGTCGGCGATGACGCCGCCCGCACCACTGGAAACGGTCTGCCCGACGAAGGCGATTTCCCCTTCGCTCGGGCTTTCAAGCCCGGCCAGCATGCGTAGAAGGGTCGACTTGCCGCAGCCGGAGGGGCCGACAAGAACCAGGAAGGAACCCGCGGGTACGGAGATGTTGACGTCCTTGACGGCAGTGAAGGCGCCGAAGCGTTTGACGAGGTTGCGGATCTTGATGGCTTCCGCGGCGCCGGTTGCGATGGCGTTCATGGTTGTTTCCATTTCTGGACACGGTTCTGCAGGGCATGGGCCAGGAACGAGGCTGCCAGGCAGACGACGAGGATGACGAGGGTGATGGCGTTGGCGAACTGCATGAAGCCTTCGGCTGCGTAGCGGTAGGCGACCATGCTGAGCACCGGCGAGGTGGCGGTGAACAGAAGCACGACCAGGGAGAGATCCCGCACCATCTTGACGAAGACGAGGATCGCGCCGGCAAACAGGCCGCGGATCGCGAGCGGAAAGATGATCGCGAAGAGACGACGGATCAGGCCCGCGCCGGTCAGCCGGGCGCTTTCCTCGATATCGGCGGAGATCTGGCCAAGCACGGAGCGGCCAGACTGCACGGCAAAGGGCAGGTTATGCGCCGATGCTGCGATGACCAGCAGGGCGAAGGTGCCGTAGAGCGAGGGCAGCGGCCCGATCGGCGCACCGAAGAGCGCGATGTAGGCGGCGGCAAAGGCGATGCTCGGCACCAAAAGCGGCAGGAAGGCGAGCTGGCTAAGGAGCGTTGCGAGCAGGCTGCCCTTGCGCTGCACGATGGTATAGGCGAGCGCGAGGCCGAGCAGCATCGTCGTGAAGGCGACGACGAGGCCGAGGCGGATCGTGTTCCAGATCGCGTCGATCAGCACCGGATTGCGGAAGATCCCGGCCTGGCCTTGCGCCATCTCGCCGCCGCCTTCGCCGATCCAGAAATGCAGCGTCCAATTGGAAAAGAGTGCCCCGCTCTGCGGCGCCAGGCTCGATGCGGCCAGAACGAGAACCGGAAGGACCGTGGTCAGAAGCCCTATGACGACGGCGATGGCGAAGAGCGGCCAGCGCCAGGCGCCGAGCGGGAAGCGCTTGGTGCGCCCGCCTTTGCCCGTCACGGTGATGAAGGCCTTGCGGCCCGAAACGATGCGATCGGACAGCCAGAGGAACACCGCCGAAACCGCAATGAGCAGCAGCGCGAGGACGAAGCCACGTTCGTTCTGCCCCGTCTCGATCATGCCGAAGAGGCGGGTGGAAAGCGTCTGCATGCGCACGGGCAGACCGAGCAGGGCCGGTGCAGCGAAGTTGGCGACGGCGCCGGCAAAGGTCAGCGAGGTTGCCGCGATCAGCGCCGGTGTGACGACCGGCAGGATGATGCCGAAGAAGATGCGCGGGCGCTTGGCGCCGGCCATCTGGCCTGCCTCGACGAGATCGGCACCAACCGAACTCAGCGCCGCGGCGATGATGGTATAGGCGAGCGAGTAATAATGCGCGATCAATACGATCGCCGTCGGGATCAGGCCCCAGGCCAGCCAGTCGGGAATGGGGAGGCCGTTGGTTTCGAAGAAGCCGGCCGAACCGCCAAGGCGCGAGTTGCGAAACAGCGTACCCCAGGCGAGTGCCGCGGCAAAGCTCGGGATCATGTAGGGCAGCGTCGCCATCAGGCCGAGGAAGCGGCGCCCCGGCACGTCCGTCAGCACGACCAGCCAGGCGAGGAAGCCGCCGATGAGCAGGCAGCCGGCGCCGACGCTGAAGCCGAGGATCATGGTGTTGAGCAGCGGCCGCCACCAGAGATTGGCCGACAGCGGACTGACGAGCACCGCCTTCCACGCCGCAAGCCCCTCGGGCGTCAGCGTGGTGACGAGGATGCGCAAGAGCGGAGCGACGACCAGAATGGCGACGATGGCAACGAGAAGAGCCGGCAAGAGGAAGCCCGATCGGAGCAGCCGGGTGCCCGATGGTGCGGATATCGATAGGGATGTCATGTGCGAGCCTCGGCATCTGTCGACACGCGTTGTGAAAAGCGTGCCGACCGACGGTTTCCGTTACTGGAGCGTGATGATCAGGTCGGCGATGCGGCTGCGTGCGGCGGCCGTCTTTGCCGGATCGATCGTCCAGGCTTTCAGTTCGCCGAGCTTGACCGAGTCCGGATGATCGGCGATCGACTTGCGGGTTGCGTAGTCGCCGGGAACGTTGAAGGGCTCGAAGCCCGGTCCGCCGGTCGGCGTGTCGTCACCGAACATGAAGTCGATCAGCAACCGAGCTGCCGCCGGATGGGGCGCCTTGTCCGCGACCGTCAGCACGGCCGGGAAAAGGATGCCGTTGGCGGGCTCGACATTGTTGGCGATCTGCAGCGCCCAGCCTTCCTTATCGTTGTCGCGGCGGTCGGAATAGGTGCCGAAACCGACGGGCGGGTTCTTGGCGTTGACGTCACCGATCGACTTGTTGAGGACGTCGCTGTTGGGAAGAAGGATGAGGTCGTTGGCGAAGAGGTCCTTGATGAACTGTTCGCCCGCGCCCTGAAGATCGCCTTCCACTTCGATGTCCTTGCCGAACTGCGCCTTGTAGGCGGCTGCCATCTCGTCCGGATGCAACGCGATCTCCGTCAACAGGTCGAGCAGTTCGCCGCGTTGGCTCGGGTCGACCATCAGCACCCGGCCCTGCCATTCGGGCTGGGTCAGCTGCCAGAGATTGGTGACGGGCGAACCGTCCGGAAAAGCTTTTTCGTTGTACATCAGTACCTTGGTCGAGAGGCGCTGGGTCAGGAGCGGCGCCTTGTAGCGGTCCTCCAGCTCGTTCGTTACCCGCGGCGGCACGTAGTTGACGATCCGCTTTCCTTCCAGAAGCTTGGTGAACACGACAGGTGTATCGGCGATGTAGAGTACGTCGACGGCGTGCACGCCGGCCTGCTGCTCCGCCTCGACGCGAGCGATCTGCTTCGTCGAGCTCATGTCGAGGCCGATCAGGTCGATACCCGGATAAGCCTCTTCGAAGGCCTTCTCAATCTTGGCGATGCGGCTCGACAGCGAGAAGACGGTAACGCTTCCCTCCTTCTGCGCGAGCGGCAGCAGCTGCTGTGGGGTCAGGCCGTCGAGATCGGACGCCATCGCCATAGACGGCAGTACGAAACATGCGGCAAGTGCGGCATTGCTCAGTCTTTTCAACATTTCTTGCTCCTCCCTTTTTAATTCCCGTCAGTCGAAGTCGTTGAACAACTCCGACAGCTTCTCCAGCCTGCCGAGGACCTGCCGCTGGTGGCGGCCGGCGATCGTCAGGACGATGGCGTTGACGATCGCAAACGGGATCGTCGGTGTCTGGAACTCGCTGCCCGAACGCCCTCTCGGTGCCGCGAGCATCAGATCGGCCGCGGGTTCCATCAGAGGCCCGGCCAGATCGGAAACGAGGATCGATTGCGCGCCGACACGGGTCGCATGCCGCATCAGCGGGCCGTAGCTTTGCGGCTGCTTGCGGAAGGCGAGTGCCACGGCGAGATCGCCGGCCTCCATGCTGACGAGGCGCTCGGCTATGTCCCGGCCGCGCCCTGTCAGTTGGATGGTGGTCATGCCGAAGCGGTCGAGGCGGCGCTGCAGGAAGCCGGCCACCGATTGCGCATGGCCCTGCCCGAAGATGAAGACGCGACGAGCGGAAAAGATCAGGTCGGCGGCCCTGTCGATATCCGCCTGTTCGACCGAGCGGGCGAGCGTTTCGAGCGCGGTGATTTCAGCCGCGATCAGATCGGTCAGGTAGTCGCCGTGCTCGACCTTCGAGACCGACCGGCGCATGCGGTTGGCAGCGTCCTGATCGTCAAGAACCTCGCGCTGCAACTGCGCGCGAAGGTCGGGAAAGCCCTTGTAGCCCAGCTTCTGTGCAAGCCGCGTGGCTGTGGCCTCGTGGACGGACGCGCGCTGGGAAAGCTGCGGGCCCGACAGGAACGCAGCCTCCGCCCGGTTTTCCAGCATGGTCGTGATCAGTTTCTGATCCGCATCGGTAAGTCGCCTGGAATGCGTCTTAATGCGATCGAGTATCGTCATGACGGCCCCGCAAGTTCATTTGCAGGATCTATCGTTTCTGCAATCTTCCGTGCCGTCAATAAGAAGGGTGCAAGAATCCTTGCAACGCTCTGCAAGGCGCCCGGATGCGTGCATTCGCCTGCCCTCGATCCGATGTTGAGAGCGCAAAACCGGCCGCTGAAAGCCATCTTTGCGTGTATGGCGCCCGCGCTTGTGCAACTTCGGATTTTTCCCGTAAGAATCTTTGCAAGGCGCTGCAAACCGTTCTTCCTGCGCAAGAGCCAGCCTGCTCATCGCTTCGCGGGACGCTGTTCAAGTGCGATCCGCCGACGTAGTGTCCGCGCGTTGATTTGCAGGGCAGGACGAAATGACGACGATCACGATGAACGAAGCGCTCGACCGTGCCGGTACGGGCCCCTATCAGTACCGCTTGATGGGCATCTTCGGCTTGGTCTGGGCGGCGGATGCCATGCAGGTTCTGGCCGTTGGGTTCACCGCAGCGTCCATAGCCGCGACCTTCGGCTTGACGGTTCCGCAGGCACTGCAGACCGGTACCCTGTTCTTTCTCGGCATGCTGATCGGGGCGGTCGGATTCGGCCGGCTGGCCGATCGCATCGGTCGGCGGAGAGTGCTGATCGTCACTGTGGCCTGCGATGCGATCTTCGGCTTGCTGTCGATTTTCGCACCCAGCTTCGGTGTTCTGCTGCTTCTGCGTTTTCTCACGGGGGCTGCGGTCGGCGGTACACTGCCGGTCGATTACGCCATGATGTCGGAGTTCCTGCCGGCCCGAAGTCGCGGACGCTGGCTCGTGATGCTCGAAGGGTTCTGGGCTGTGGGAACGCTGATCGTGGCGGTGACGGCATGGCTCGTTGCGCTGTCGGAGCTGACGGACGCATGGCGCTATATCTTCGCCGTCACCGCCCTCCCGGCGGTGCTCGGCCTCGGTCTTCGCTTCCTCGTTCCGGAATCGCCGCTCTACCTGCTTCGTGCGGGCAAGGCTGTCGAGGCGAAAGCCATCGTCAACCGAATGCTCGTCGCCAATCGTCACCCGCAGCTCGAAACGAGCGTATCGATCGCGCTTCCCGCGGCCTCACCGAGTGTCGGCATCTTCTCGGGAGATCTGCGCCGGCGCAGTCTTCTGATCCTGGCCGTGTGGTTCCTGGTCTCGGTGTCGTATTACGGCGTCTTCACCTGGATGCCGCCGCGGCTTGCGGGGGAAGGTTTCGGCTTCGTTCGTGGCTATGGGTTCCTCGTCCTTATCGCCTTGGCGCAGATTCCGGGCTATGCGCTTGCCGCCTATGGCGTCGAGGCATGGGGACGCCGGCCAACGCTGGTCGGCTTTTGTCTCCTCTCCGCCCTAAGCTGCCTCCTTTTCGTCGTGGCAAACGGCGCGGCTGTCATCGCAGCGTCGCTGCTGATCATGAGTTTTGCGCTGCTCGGCACCTGGGGCGCGCTTTATGCCTATACGCCGGAACTCTATCCAACGGAGTCGCGGGCAACCGGAATGGGGGCGGCCGGTGGCATGGCGCGGCTTGGCGGTCTGCTCGCACCCTCCTTGATCGGCATTCTGGTGGCCCAGAGCTTCGCTCTTGCGATCGGCACCTTTGCGGGGTTGCTGTTGGTGGCCGCAATCGCCGCCTGCCTGATCGATGCGGAGACCCGTCTTGCGTCGCTGACGTGAGGTCTGCGGAGGAAAACGCCGAACGCTCCGGCGGAAAGAAGCGCAAATCACAGTCCTAAGGAAATTGAGAGCTGTTCCAAGGTCTTGCGACAGGATCGGCCTGTGAACAACCGGTGGATAGAATGCGGATAACTTGGGTGGCTATGAAGCCGGGCTTTCTGATCGAGAAAACCGCTCTAGCATGGACGTGCGGTCGATCCCATGACCGTTAGTGTAGCAGCTATATATCATCGGGACCGGTGCACTGTGCCGGTCCCGATCCTTTATCCAGATCTTTCTTTGGCCGCGGGTGCCGCGGCGCCTGGTTTTGCAACACCGCGTTGATCGTGTCAGGTGAACGGAGCGCGGCGCGGGCCTGCTCATGTGCAGTGCACGCATAGCTGCATTGCACAATAATTGTTTTCCAGGTGGTCAAAAATCAGGCATAAAGCACATAGCTGATGCACATGGCGGTTCTCCTCCCAATGCCGCCGCAGCAGCTGTTCCCCTCTGGAGGTTTATTGACCTTCACACCTTTATGGGCCGCGGTTTTCCGTCGGCCCTTTTTTCTTTTCTGGCCATGCCTCTTTTCTCCGCTCAAACCGCGCCGCCGATGTGCCGTGGCAATTGCGTTTGCGCAAGACGCGTTCTGTAATGCCCTCGTCCTGGTGGGTGGAGGCAGAGCGCGTGGAACCGACACATCTGTTTGAACTGGTGATTGGCATGTTCGTGGCGATCATCGCGCTGCACTATGTCGCCCACAGGTTCGGTTTGCCGCCGTCCGTGGCGCTGCTTGCCGGCGGCGCGCTGCTCGCCTTCGTGCCGGGCCTGCCGGCGATCGAAGTCGATCCCGAACTGGTGCTCGTCATCTTCCTGCCGCCGCTGCTGCTCGACGGCGCATGGACGATCGCCGTCGGCCGGCTGCGCCGGCATCTGATCGGCATCGCCTCGCTGGCGATCGGGGCGGTGTTTTTCACCTGCGCCGTCGTCGCCATGGTCACGCACCTGCTTTTCCCCTCGCTCCCGTGGGCCGCCTGCGCAGCACTCGGGGCGATCGTGTCGCCACCCGACGCGGTCTCGGCGCGCGCCGTGCTGCAGCGGGTGCGGCTGCCGCGGCGGCTGCAAATCCTGCTGGAAGGGGAAAGCCTGCTCAACGACGCGAGCGGCCTGGTGCTCTTCCGCTTCGCGATTGCCGCCGGCGTCACCGGCGCCTTCAGCGCGAGCGAGGCGGTCGGCAGCTTCTTCGTGCTGGCGATCGGCGGCGCCCTCATCGGTACCGCCATCGGCACGGCCTGGGTCCTGGTGGTGCGCCGCCTCGGCGACGAATATCTGATCATCGCTGCCACGGCCTTGCTTTCCTGGACGTCCTACCTGCTCGGCGAGTACCTGCATGTCTCAGGCGTCATCGCCACGGTCACCACCGGACTGATCGCAAGCTGGCATCAGCATACCGTGCTCTCGGCGGCAACACGCATGCGCGGCACATCGTTCTGGACCGTCATCGTCTTCCTGATGGAGGCGGCCGTCTTCATCCTGATCGGCCTGTCGCTGCGCGGTGTCGTCGAGCGGGGAGGCGGCTTCGATATCGTCGCCGCCACCATGTGGTGGCCGATCCTCGCCATTCTCGTGGCGCTCTCCGTCGCGCGCTTTGCCTGGGTGTTTGGCTCGGACCTCTTCATCCGCCTCGGCAATGCCCTGGGCATTGAGCGCTATCGGCCGCTCGGCGCGCGCGCCGCAACGGTGGTCTCCTGGGCCGGTGTCCGCGGCGTCGTCACGCTGGCTCTCGCACTCAGCATTCCCGAGGGGTTTCCCGGCCGCGATTTCATCCTGGTCACGTCCTTTGCCGTCATCCTGGGGACGGTGCTCGTCCAGGGCATGACCCTCGGGCAGGTGATCGCATGGGCGGGGCTCGTCGAGCCGCCATCGGAAAAGGCGCGCCTCAGTATGAGCCAGGCCGAGGCGGCCATGGCGAAGGCGCAACTCGTGACCATTCAGAGCCGGGCCTATGACGACGGCGGCAATCTCATCCACCCGCAACTGCTCGACCGGTACCAGCGCCGGGCGGTGTCGATCGTCGATTATGCTGCGCGCACGGAGCACTACACGCCCATCCTGCATGCCCATTTCGATGTCGTGCTCGAAGCGGTCGCAACCGGGCGGCGCGAACTCATCCGGCTCCATCGCACCGGCGAGATCGACGACGAGACATTGCATGAATTGGAGCGCGACCTCGACCTTGAAGAACTGAGCGCGCTCGCCGCCAAGGCATGAGGCGCGCTTCCAAGCGGTTGCGGTGAACTGGCGCCAGCAGCTGCGGACGCCGACTCTCTCAGGCGAACCGGACCGCGTTTCTGGCGCGTGCCTTGGCTGCTTCTTCCTCGCGGTTGCGCGGCGGCTGCGCTGTTTCGAGCGAACTGAGCAATTCCTGGGCGCAGGCGGCGATTGCGTTGACCGCGTGCTCGAAGGCCGCCTCGTTGCGCTTGGCCGGCTTGGTCGTTCCGCTCAGTTTGCGCACGAACTGCAACGCGGCGTCATGGATCTCTGCGTCCGTGGCCGGCGGCTCAAAATTGAACAGGGGTTTGATGTTTCGGCACATGACAGGCTCCCGGTCCTCTTCGTTCTCGCTCCTGGTGAGGTCCGGATCTTAATGTCCGTTCCTCATTGGCGGAAGTCCTTTGGCGCCCTTCTCCGGCTGTCGGACGCTTCCTGTCAGGAACTCCTGCCGTTCTGTGCCAGGCGCATGCCGGCCGCGCGTCCGCCGCTCGGCACCACGACGATCTGCTTGACCTTGCCCTGTTTGAAGGCCGTCAGGAAACGCTGATAGTCGGCGAAGGCGACGCAGCCATGGGATTCGGCGCGCTTGCCGCGCAGCAGGTAGCTGTGGGTCAGGAATCCGTCGCGGCCGTGCTTGTTCTTTCCGTCGATCGGCAGCATGCGGATCGCCTCGACCCCATGGAAGCGCGTCTCGCGCATCTTGAGATTATAGGTGTGCGGCGGGGTCGGCCCGGTCATCTTGACGTCGACGTAGCGCGGATTGTCGGCCATCTTGCCGATGCCGGAATGGGCCTCGAGCACGCTGCCGTCGGGCATGTAAACCTTGGCGGCGGTGATGTCGTAGACGGCGACGCCGTTTCCGGCCTTCGCGCTGCTGCCGAAGATGTTGCGCAGCGCCTGGCCGAAGCCGGTGCCGGAAGTGTTCTCCGTCGGGTCTTCCGGTCGGGCATAGGCGACCTTCGGCTTTGCCGGCATTTCGCGTTCGTCAGGCTTCCCGGTCTCCTCGGCCTTGATCGCCGCCTCGACTTCGGCCTGTTTGCCTGCGGGCTTCTCGGGTTCGGGCGCCGGCTTCTGAGCCTGTTCGTTGCGCGGGCGGAATTGCGGCATGGGCCCGATAGATGGCGTGTCCTCATGGCTCGGCAGCGCGGCCGTGTCATCAGACGTGTCCGGTTCCGGCTGCTCTGCGACATCGTCCTCGACAGGCGCGGTCAGCACGGCGGAAAACGCGTTGTCGTCCACGTGGCTCTGAGAGGGGGTGGCATAGGCAAGCTGCACTGCCGGCTTGTCGGCGGAACCGGCGGTCATCGGAGCGAAGCGTTCCGGTGCGGGTAGGCTCACCGTCGGGCCCTGGTGGCGCGATTGTGCGGAAGCGGCAGGGGCGGAATTGCTGGCGAGCTTTTCGGATGCCAGGACCGCCTGCTTCACGGCCGCCGCGATGCGCGCGCTCTTTCCGAGCATTTCGGCATCTCTCGGGAATTCAGGATCACGCGCAAACCGCGCTTCGCTGGGGACCAGGCTGGCGACCACGACCGGCTGTGCCGCGGCCGCCGCGACGAGCCGCGTCGCCTGGTTGATCCTGGCATGTTTGTCCCATGCGCGCTCTTTGGTCTTCTCGGCCAAATGGAGCTGCGGCTTGGGCAACAGGCGGCCCGAACCATGCGCGAAGGAGTTGCCCATCGTGGCCATGCTGACAAGCGACCACGCAGCCGCGCCGACAAGAGCGGTGCCGCAGCAAGTGATCAGCAATGGACGCAACAGACGATTCAAAGACTGTGGGCGAATGATCTTACTCAACAACGCAAATCAAGCCAGAAATTCACGCAAAAGGCCCTCAGGCCGGCGAGCGACCACCGCTGCGCGACTTCCGGATTGTCCCCTTCTTGACGACTGATGGACAAAAGATGGAGAAGTATGGTTAAATTTTGCTTTCCAGGCGGCGAAAAGCAGCATTTTTATCAGCGGCGATCTAAAACTTTGCGCAAACCTGCGCGCGGCGCGCGTTCCGTGTCAGAAAATGCGCTTCAGGATTGTCTATCGCCTGTGAGATGGCCGAACAGGCTGAATGCCGGCGGCGTCAGTTGCCCGTCACTGCGGATGCAGACTGACAGCCTGCGCACGGCCCATTTTTCCTGCAGGCGAATGACAGCGATCCCGGCCGCTCGACGGCATCGGCGGGCGGCTTTTTCCGGCACGATGCCGACCCCTACGCCTGCGCCCGCCATCCGGCAGATGTCATCGAAGGTGCGGAGCTTCACGCGCATCTTGAGCTTGGCTCCGAGCTTGACCGCCTGACCGTCGATGTGATCCTGCAATGCGCCGCCCGCCAGTCCGATGAAGCGCTCATCGAGCAGATCGGCAAAGCGGACCTGCGTTCTCTCGATGATCGGATGGTCGCGCCGGGCCACCACGACCAACCGGTCAGTAGCGAAGGGGCCCAGCGTCAGGCCGCTCGCCTCCACCGCATCCGATAGAATGCCGATCTCGGCGAAGCCGGCAGCGACGCTCCTGGCGATTTCGACGCTTTGCCGTTCTTTCAGCTCGATGTCGATCTGCGGGTTGGCTGCCATCCAGGCCGCAAGCCTTTCGGGAATGTACTCGGTCATCGCGGCCGTATTGGCAAGAACACGAACGGTGGCGCGCACGCCCCTGGCATAGGCTCCCAGTTCGCTGCGCATCTGCACCGTCTGGCGGATGATCATGCGCGCATGGTGGACGAGCGCCTCGCCCGCCTCCGTCGGACTGACACCGCGTCGCCCTCTCGTCAGCAGGGTTACGTCGCCCGCTGCCTCCATGGTGCGCAGCCGCTCGCTTGCCGCCGGTAGGGAAAGCCCGACCTCCTGCGCCCCATGGGTGATACTGCCGACGTCCACGACGGCGAGAAACAGGCGAAGATCGTTGAGGTCGAAGGGCATGCGGCAAGGATAATCGACAATCAGACTTCGGACCAGCCGAAGTCTGGCATCGGCACTTCCGCATTGTCTATGCCGGCGAACCGGATATGCCGGTCTCATGTTCGACGTGTCGTTTTCTTTCCTGCTGGCCGTTGCCGCGACGTTTTTCGTCGCCGGCCTCGTCAAGGGCGTAACCGGAATGGGTCTGCCGACGGTGGCGATGGGCGCTCTGGGCGCCCTGATTTCTCCGGCCGCGGCGGCAAGCCTGCTGGTCGTTCCGTCCTTCGTGACCAATGTCTGGCAGCTTCTGGCAGGATCCGCCATCCTGCCGCTCGTGCGCCGGTTCTGGCCGATGATGCTGGCGATCGTTGCGGGCACACTCTTCGGCTCCGCATGGCTGGCCGGCGGCGACACGCGGCTGACCACCGCGGCGCTCGGGGCAACACTCGTCATCTATTCCGGCTGCGCGCTGCTCGCTCCACCGTTCCGCATCTCTGGACGGCAGGAACGGTGGCTGGCGCCGATTGTCGGAACGCTGACCGGCCTGGTGACCGGCTGCACCGGGGTCTTCGTCATTCCGGCCGTGCCCTATCTGCAAGCCCTCGGCCTTGCGAAGGATGACCTCGTGCAGGTTTTGGGGCTTTCCTTCACGGTTTCGACCATCGCACTGGCGGTCGGGCTTGGCGCCCAGGGCACCTTCCGGGCCGAAACCCTTGCGCTTTCCGGGGTCGCCGTTGTTCCGGCCCTTGCTGGAATGTGGGCCGGCCAACGGCTCCGCAGCCGGGTGAGCGCTCAGGGCTTCCGTCGCGGCTTCCTGGCCTGCCTGTTCCTTCTGGGCATGGAGATGGCTTTGAGGCCGGTGTTTTGATACGAAGGCATCGTTGGAAAAGCGGCCGGCCCGCATCCTGTCGCCTATTCCCCTTTGGTCGGCAACCGGTAGATCTCGGTCTGTTCCGTCCGCCCGGAAAGGCAGTGTTTGCCAAGCGGCGTGAGATCCGAACGGTCTTCGGTGAGGAACTCGAATGTCTGTCCGCTCAGAAGCACGACGATCTCTTCGTTCGGCGCCACCGACTTGCCGAGCTGCTCCAGGCGGTTGCTGACGTTTACCGCGTCGCCGACGATGGTGTAGGCCAAGCGTCCGCTCATGCCGATATTGCCCGAGACGACCGGACCGGAATGGACGCCGATGCGCACGCGGAGCGGCGACAGGCCTTTCTTGAGCCGGTCAGCATTATCGGCCGCGACGGCGAGGGCAATGGCGCGCGCGGCGCGAATGGCGCGATCGGCATGATCCTGCTGATCGTCGGGGGCACCCCAGAACGCCATCACGCAATCGCCGATGAACTTGTCGATTGTGCCGCCTTCATCCTCGATGCACTGGCCGAGCAGGTCGAAATGCCTGTTCAGCAGTGCGGCGACTTCGGCAGCGCTGGTCTTTTCTGCGGTGGCGGTGAAATCGACCACGTCGGTAAACATGATGGTCACCGTTCGCTGCGTCGAGGCGAGGTTTCCGCTTCCCAGCAGATGGCGCACCAGTTTCTTTGGAACGTAGGTTTCCAGCCAGCGCAGTCCGGTCAGCATTGTATTGTAGGCCCGCGCCTGCTCGTTCAGTTCGGTGAAGAGGCTTCCCGGCAGAGGATGAAGCGCTGCGAAGTCGAGCATGCCGACGGCGCGGACTTCATGCGCCATGCTGGTGACCGGGCGAACGATGAGGCGGCTGACGACCCATGCGATGATGATCGCCGCGAGCATAACCACGAGACCGGCTACGCCGGCGCGCAGGAGGTCCCATATCGGCTTCTCCAGGGATTCGATCGGTATCTCGACGCCGACGACGAGAGGGGCCGGTGCATAACCTTTGATCTCGCGGGTGAGAATGACGCGATCCTTGTCGCCGACCTCCACGAAGCGCGCTTCCAGCGCGGAATCATGGAAGGTCTGAGGCTCCTCCGCCCACAGTGTGGCAAGGAACGGATCGCCGAGTTCGCCAAGCTTCGGCAGCCGGTGCTCCGCCGACAGGAGCGGATGGCCCGCTGCCATCATCGGATGGGCGAGCACTTGATCGCGGCCATAAAGGACGAAGGGCGTCGTCCCGGGGTTCGAGACGGCGATCTGACGCAGAAAGTCCGAAATCGCATCAACCGTGATCGTTGCGCGGAAGACGCCGGCAAACTGATCCCCGACGCTTGCCGGTTGCTGCCGGTTCGTGACCGAGGTGCGTATCGCCGGATCCGGAACGAAGTAGACCGGGCCCCATTGGGCCTTGCCGCTGCGGCGCGCCTCGTCCACCTCCGCACGCTCGTTATCGGTCCTGATCGTGTCGGCGAAGGAAAAGACGCCCTTGGAGCCCTGGGTCACGCCAAAGATTTCGCCATTCGGTTTGACGAAGGAGAGCACGCGAACTTGCGGGGTTGCCGCAAGCGCGCCGGTCATCACCCGCTCCAGCGCCAGCGGATCGGCGGGATCGAGGCGTCCGGCGGCGACCTCCCTTGCCAGGAAGGCCAGTTGGTCTTCAACCGGCGCGAACCGGCTGCCGATCTTCGTCTGGACGGCGTCGAGGCCGAGATGGGCCGATTGGGCGAGCAACTCCCGCGTCGCGCCGGCTGACATGTACCAGACGACCGAGAGAATGACGGCGGCGGTCAGGGCCACCAGCGCCGCCATCACGATCGCCAGCGTGCGCGACAGGGAGATGGTTCGCTTTCGTGTGTCGGCGACGGCCGCTCCGGTCGTGTCCACAGACATGCCTCAAGTTGCAAACGGCACCACGGCTGGCGTGGTGCTCGCAGGGATAAAGTTGTTCTAACGATTCTTGCCCTTTTTCCAAGCAGACCGGCGTCTGGTCGGAAGGGCGAAGGTTGCGACGTGATGTGCATCGCAATAGAGCGCTTTTGTGACGTCGACCCGGATTGCGGCGAGGGTCGACCGCCCGCCACGCCCTGGTTCAAAGGCGTTTCGGCGGAACGCGATCAGCGATCCTCGGCGAGCCGCTGGCTGATCGGCGCGAACTCCGGCGTCGCCTTGCGCGGCGTCGTGTCGCGCTCGTTGGCTTCCATCTGCTGCCAGTATTTCCAGCCGACGGTCTTCGAGCCGAGCTCGTAGTCCATGCCATCCCAGGCATCCTCGCGGAAACTGTAGAAGGCCCAGTGCAGATCGTCCTTGTCGAGCACGGCCAACACATCCTCGAGATAAGTCTTGCAGCCAGCCCAGCGGCGCATGCAGCCAAACTCGCCGGCGACGAGACGGTTGAGCGGCACGTCCTTGTCCTTGGCCCATTGCACGGGCTTTGCCAGATAGCCGGCCAGTCGCGCCTTGTCCCAGGTCTCTTCACCTTCGCCAAAGGGCACTGAGCCCGGATAGGCATAGGGCTTGTCGCGCTTGATGTTGGGCGCGCTCGTCGCCGCGTAGGGTTCGTACATGTGAAAGCTGTAGAGCACCTTCAGGTCGGCGAGCCCGGAAGGCCAATAGGAAAATGCGTCGGCTGCGGCATACCAGCCGGCATCTGCCATCACCGGAGTTGCCGGATCGACTTCGCGGATTGCGGCGATGACAGTCTCATAGAAGGCCTTGAGATCCGCGGCGCTGCCTTGCTTTCCGTCGTACCAGGCCTGCATCGCTTGCGGATCGGCATGCTCTGCAAGGCCATTGTTCTTTTCCGGCGCCGGCTCGTTGACGATATTGTAGGCGGCGACGGCCGGGTGATCCTTCAGTTCGCGCGCCAGGTCCCGCCAGAAGTTCGCCGCCTGGTCCCACCAGATCTTGTCTCGCCAGAGCCGGCCGTCGAACTTGTTGCCGTTGTTTTGGGCCCAGCGCATGCCTGGCAGTGACAGCGGCGCGATGACCACCTTGAGGCCGGCCTTGTCTGCGCGGTCGAGCGTCTCCTTGAGCGTTTCGAGATCGGCAGCCGGAATGCCCGCATATTGGTCCGCGTCGCCGATCAGGTAGTCGCGCTTTGCCGGTTTCCATTTGTCGTAGGAGAGGCGCACCCAAGTGGCGCCATAACCCGCCAGTGCCTTGAAATAGGCCTCGCCCGGTGGGAGGCGATTGAAGCTGTTGCCGCCGTGCTGGGGCTTGTCCCAGAAGGTCATGAGATCGGCCGCAGTGGCCGAGCCGGCGAGGCTGAAGGCGAAGAGGGTGGCGGCAATCAGGCGCATTCGGTCGATCCTTCGGGCTCTGGTTGAGGTGCGCCGGTAACCTACCGATGCATCGCCTTGCCGATGTTCCCCAGGGAACAGTGCAAGTTCTGTCGACTGGGACCAGGCTGGATCCTATACGCGCCGTGCGATGCACCATCGGCCGGGTGCGCGATTACGGGCGGTTGAATGTTTCGGCGAGAAAATCGAGAAACGCCCGGATCTTCGGCGCGACGTGCTGCCGCGAGGGATAGATGGCGTAGAGCGTGGTTTCAACCGTCTCCCAGTCGGGAAGCACGCGCTGCAGTCGGCCGCTCTTCAGATCGTCCTCCACATAAGGATAGGGTATCAGGCTCAGCCCGAAGCCGGCGCGCAGGGCATCGCGCACGGCCAGGCTCGACGTCACCGAATAGCGAGCCTTCACGGTCACCTTTTCTGCACGACTGCCCTTGCGGAATTCCCATAGATCCGCATGCCCCGAGAGACTGAAGCGGATGCAATTGTGCGATTTCAGGTCGGCGGGCTCCAGTGGTTCGCCATGGGCCTGGAAGTAGGCGGGCGCCGCACAGACGACATGCGGCATGACCGCGAGTTTCCGGGCGATCAGGCTCGAATCCTCCAACTTGTCGCTGCCGCGAATGGCCAGATCGAACCCCTCCTGCACGATGTCGACGCGCCTGTCGTCAAGGTGCAGGTCGAGCCTGAGGTCCGGGTAGCGGGACATGAACTCTGGGATGACGGAGGAAAGGCGCATGAGCGTTACCGTCATCGGAGCCGCGACGCGCAGTGTCCCGCCCGGCGCCTGGCGGACGGGCGAGAGTGCGGCGTCGGCATCCTTCAGCGCATCCAGTCCGCGCACGACGTGTTCGAGATAGAGCTTCCCCTCGTCCGTCAGCGCCATGCGCCGTGTGGTCCGGTTGATGAGCCGTGTGCCGACGCTGGCTTCGAGCTCGGCAACGTTCTTGCTGATCGCGGCCGGCGACAGGCCGAGCTTGCGCCCGGCCTCCGCGAAACTGCTGAGTTCGGCCACATGGCGGAAGACCTGGAGGGCGGTGTAGCGATCCACGATAATTTTCCATTGGTGAATTATTTCTTGCTAAATGGCAATATTATCAATGAATGGTGAATTCAATACGGTCAGTCCGACAGAATTCGATCGGACTGAAAGAATGACACATCCCATGATCGCCCTCATCGAACAGCGCGTCTCCGCCAATCGGTTCGATGCAACCCATGCATTGGCGGACGCGGAAATCGAGCAACTGGTCCGTCTCGCAACCCGCGCGCCAACGGCCTACAATCTGCAGAACTGGCGGTTCATCGCCGTGCGCACGCCGGAAGGAAAAGCCAGGCTGCGCAATGTGGCGCACGGGCAAGCCAAGGTCTCGGACGCTGCCGTGACCTTCATCATCTGCGGCCTGCTGCCCGACCACGAGACGCTGCCCGCACGACTGCGCCCCTTCGTCGACACCGGTTACATGCCGACCGAAATGGCTTCCGGTTGGAAGGAGGCTGTTCGCGCCCAATATGCCGACGCAAAGGTCGCCCGCGATGAGGCCATGCGTTCGGCCAGTCTCGGTGCCGCGACCCTGATCTTTGCCGCCGAAGCGTTGGGATTGTCTAGCGGCCCAATGGGTGGGTTCAATGCCGAGGGCGTCATCCGCGAGTTCAACCTGACGCCCTGCGAATTGCCCACAATGCTTCTCGCGGTCGGCCGCGCCGTTCCTGGAAACTGGCCGCAAAAGCCCCGCAGGCCGCTTGGCGAGGTTCTTCACTTCTCATGAAAACCGACGTTTCCGATATTGCGATCACGGCAATTGCCCCCGTCATCTGGGGCAGCACCTATATCGTTGCCACCCAGTTCCTGCAGGGCTTTTCGCCGTTGACGGTCGCGCTGTTGCGGGCCTTGCCGGCGGGTTTGCTGCTCCTCCTGATCGTCCGACGGCTGCCGCGCGGCGTCTGGTGGTTCCGCGCCTTCGCGCTCGGTGCTCTCAACATCTCGATTTTCCTGAGCATGCTGTTCGTCGCGGCCTACCGCCTGCCGGGCGGCGTCGCGGCAACCGTCGCGGCGGTCCAGCCACTGATCGTCGTTTTCTTTGCAGCGCTCCTTCTTAAGGCGCCGATCCGTCCGGTGTCCCTCGTTGCGGCCATTGTCGGCATTGTCGGCGTCGCGCTGCTGGTACTGACGCCGCAAGCTGCGCTGGACGAGATCGGCATTGCCGCGGGCCTTGCCGGCGCGCTATCCATGGCCTTCGGCAATGTCCTGGCGCGAAAGTGGAAGTCGACGGAATCGCTGCTTACATCGACGGCGTGGCAGCTGACCGCCGGTGGCTTGCTCCTCATCCCCATCGCCCTTGCCTTCGAGCCGCCGGTGCCGTTCCTGACCGTTCCCAACCTGCTGGCTCTCGCCTGGTTGAGCCTGATCGGCGCGGCGCTCACCTACGTTCTCTGGTTTCGCGGCATCGGGCGACTGGAGTCCGCAGCAGTGTCAGCGCTTCTCTTCCTCAGCCCGCTGACGGCTGTCCTGCTCGGATGGTTGTTCCTGGGCCAGTCCCTGAGTGCGCCTCAGAGTGTCGGCGTCCTTGTGGTCGTCGGCAGCATCTGGCTTAGCCAACGCGCTCCTGCGCGATCGTAGACACCGAGTTGGAAAGCGGCGATGCCGGCCTATACTCCTAGGCGTGTGGAGGGGGCGGTGTCGTGAAAATCGGGGTGTTCGGTGCCGGTGCGGTCGGCGGCTTTGTCGGCGGGTGCCTTCTTGCTGGCGGGGCAGAGGTGACTTTCGTCGGCCGGACGGTGCGCGGTGCCGCCTGGCAAAGGGAAGGATTGCGCCTGACTGATCTGGATGGGCGTGACGATTTCGTCGCGCCTGAGCGGATCGCCTACTCCGATGCAGCTTCCTCCCTAGCGGGTTGCGACCTCATCCTCCTGACGGTCAAATCGGGGCAGACGGTCGAAGCGGCGGCGGAACTCTCCCCGGTGCTGCGCACCGGTGTTCCGGTCCTCAGCCTGCAGAACGGTGTCGGCAACAGCGCCACGCTGCAGGCCTTGTTGCCGTCCGCAAAGATCCTGCGCGGCATCGTTCCCTTCAATGTGACCACGCCCGGGCCGGCACATCTGCATCGTGCGACGGAAGGCAATATTGCCGCCGAAGACGACCCGCTGATGGCAGCGGCGGCGGCGCTCTTCAAGGCGGCGGGGCTGGATCTCGACCTGCGTCGCGACATGGAGGCGGTTCAGTGGGCAAAGCTGCTGATGAACCTCAACAACGCAATCAATGCGCTCTCCGGTCTGCCCCTGCGCGAGCAGCTGCAGACGCGGGGCTTTCGCCAGTGTCTGGCGCTCGCCCAGCGTGAGGCATTGGGGCTGCTGGCCACGGAGGGACGCATCCAGCCAGCGCGATTGACGCCGCTCCCGCCGAACTGGTTGCCCTTGATCCTGCGCCTGCCTGATGCCCCATTCCGTGCGATTGCCGGCCGCATGCTGAAGATCGACGCCACGGCGCGCTCTTCGATGGCCGACGACCTTGCCGCCGGCCGCTTTCCCGAAGTGGATTGGATCAACGGCGCGGTCGCCACGCTCGCCGTCAAGCTCGGCCGCCGGGCGCCGGTCAATGAACGGCTTTGCGCGCTGGTCAAGGAAGCGGCCACCACGGGGCGCAAGACGTGGGCGGCAGACGCGCTGCTTGCCGAGCTCAGGCGGAGCGTATGCTAAGGGCACATTGCCCTGCTGGATCGGTGGTCGCCGCAACGAATTGTCCCCCACGCCAATCGACGCGAGGGACAGTATTCACCGCACTGCGGCCTGTTTTTCCGTTTCTCGAAGCGGCGTCTCAATCGTCGTCGGACGAGGAGTTCGACGACGAATTGGAGGACGAGTTCGACGAAGAGTTGCTCGAGCTGTTCGAGCTGGAATTGTTCGACGAATTGGAGCTGCTATTCGAGCTTGAGTTCCGCGAAGAGTTCGACGAACTGTTGGAACTGCGATTGGAGCTCCAGCTTCCGCCATCGTCCCGGCTGGAGCGCGCATGGCTCTTGCCGTTGCCGGTCGCCTTTTGCAGAAAGCGTGTAACCGGGTCGTCGTCGGCGACGGCAGGTGCGGGTGCTGCCGCGCCAACCACCAGGAATGCACTCAGAATTGCGAGGACCTTTTTCATCACGTTTCTCCTTTGTGGGGACAGCCTCGTTGACTGCAAGGGGGGAACGTCGGTCGAACATGCTTATTCCCCAGGAAAACGAAATTTTTTCAATGATATAGGTGGTGGATGTTCGGCATGGAAGCCCCGCCGTCGCTGCGGGATGCGGCGGCGCTGAAACGTCTTCGGCAGGCTCGCTTTAGCGCTGGGCGCGGGCGAACTTTCTGTACCAGCCATCGGAAGCAAGCGTCTTGCGGAGGATCGTCTGGCGGGTCGTCCCTTCCGTTTCACTTTCGCCGCGAATGTCCGCGTCGAGATCGGATGTTTCTCGGCGGAACGGGATGATCTGGACAATCGGTGTGCCGCGCTCCAGCACATGCAATCCGTCCGCACCGGTGGCGAAGAACGGGAAGTGGATTTCCGATTGGTAGGTGTCCGTATCGACGACCCCAGCGACGATCTCGAACACGCCGTTCGGCCGGTTGAGCGGCGGCACGAAGAGGCAACTCCAGCCGCGCGGCGTACGGATGGTCCAGTAATTGTGGAACTTGCAGGGCGGCAACGGCGCGCGCGGATTGCCCGCGACCTGATGGCTCGCGTGGTTGCTCACCATCGTCCGGTCGAAATCCCATCCGCAATCGACCTGCCGGCCACTCTCTGAAATCTCCATGCGTACGGTTGCCGCAAGCCCGATGACCCAGCCGGTTGCCATGGCATCGAGGAAGGGCATGCAGCGCTTGACCGTGATGCCGCTGCTCGTCGGCGAGACATGGTTTTCATCGATGGCCGGCAGCTTTCGGAACCAATCGGGTAGTGCAGTCTTGGCGCGGACAGGCGCCGGGATCACACCTTCATCTTGCCTGCGGCAGAGAAAGGTAAGCCGGGGCTGCTGTTTCTTCAGAAGGGCGAGTGCCATCGCTTTTCTCCTCATTACAGATGCAGGAAGAACGGCAAAGAGAGGAACCTATTCCCGGCGTTTGCAGAAAAGGCGGCGGCGCCCGTCAGGAGGTGGGCGGATGGCAACCGACTTCTGGGGCCGAAGACCGCACTCAATCCCCGATCCCGATCCATCTTTTCGACCGCCGAGTGACGTGATACCAATCCGGTGAGGGATAACCGAAGCTCGCGCCCCGAAACCCCATAACGCAACTGGCCGCAAGACCGCGAAGGATGACCGTCCTTCCGCGCAACGCGGCAATGCATGGGGATGGTGGCATGAACCCGCGTCTATTTCTTCTGGCTCTGGCGACCTTCGCAACCGGGACCGCCGAAAACATCGTCATCGGCATCCTCCCCGATGTCTCCAAAGGACTTTCCGTCTCGGTCGGCCTTGCCGGTCAGTTGACGGCGGTCTTTTCAGTCGTGTTTGCGCTGAGCGCCCCGGCGGCGCAATTGCTGACGGTGCGTCTGGAGCGCAGGACGATCTTTTTGTCCGCGCTTGCGCTGTTCGTCGCAAGCAACATTGCGGCAGCGCTGAGCCTGAATTTCGAGGTGCTGTTTATCGCCCGCATTGCCATGGCGATGGCCAGCGCGACCGTCTGTCTGGTCGCGACCATGCTCGCGACGGAACTGGCGGTGCCTGACATGCGTGGCCGCGCCATCGGCGTCATCTTCATGGGTATCAGCGGCTCGATGGTGCTGGGCGTTCCGGTCGGCATGGTCGTTTCCGGTCTCTTTGGTTGGCGCAGCGTATTCGTGGCGCTCGCCCTGTTTGCCCTGCTGATCCTCATCGTCTGCTACATCAGCCTCAAGCCTTCAGGCAGGCGGCCGCAAGGTGCGTCTGGCTATTGGCAGCATCTCAGATCCCTGCCGCTTCTGGCCGGGCAGCTCGTTTCAATACTGATGATCGGCGGTCATTTTGTCCTCTTCGCTTATCTCGCTCCCTACATCACCGGCCGTGTCGGTCTCGGCCAGGCGGGACTCGTGCTGGCCTTCGTCGCCTTCGGCGTGGCGGGCGTCAGCGGCGGTTATCTCGGCGGCTGGCTCGCGGATGCCGCAACGCCACGCCGCGCAATCGTCATTACGCCTTTTGCCTATCTGCTGGCCCTGCTCGTCATCCCGCTCGCCTCACCGACCCCCTGGGCCTTCACTGCCGTCATGATGGTGTGGGGCTGCATCAGCTGGATGATCTCGCCGGTGGTGCAGAGTTTCCTGATGACGACCGGCCCCGATACCGCGGAGGCGGGGGTCGGCCTCAATCTGTCGGCCATGCATGTAGGCGTCGCGCTCGGCACGGCCGTCGGCGGGCTCACTCTGGAGTCCCTGTCGCCGCAGGCCCTGCCGTCGGTCGCAGCCATGGTGGCCGGCGTGGCGGTGGTGGTGAGCCTGCTGGCGGTGCGGCGAAGCGGGAGCGCGAGGCATGGCGGCCGCTACACCCCGTCTTGTTCCGAGCAAACAGGGCCAGGTTTGTGAGCCGGATCGGGGAGCCGACTGCGCTTCTCGAAATTCTTCAAAAAAATGTGGTCGCGCTCTTGAACCGTTAAACTCGCTAACCCATCTCTCGCCCAACCCGCTGGTCCGGGCCCCTCTGGCGAGAGCTTCGGCACTCTTGCGATGTCGGACCTTATTCCGACAACATGTGCCGATTGGGGACCCGTCTGTGGACTTTTCCTTCATGTCTGTAGTGTGGCTGGGAACGCCACTGTGGCTGTGGGCGAGCTTTTTCGCCCTCGTGATCGCTATTCTGTCGTTCGACCTTGGTATTCTCCATAAGGAGAACAAGGAGATCAACGTTGCCGAAAGCGTCAAGCTTTCCGCCTTCTATATCGCCCTTGGCCTGAGCTTCGGCGGCTTCGTGTGGTGGTATCTCGGTGCCGAGTCCGGCCTTGCCTATATGACCGGCTTCGTGGTCGAAAAGACCCTGGCGCTCGACAACGTCTTCGTCATCGCCCTGATCTTCTCCTTCTTCGCCGTCCCGCGCATATACCAGCACCGAGTGCTGTTCTGGGGTATCCTCGGCGTCATCGTGCTGCGCGCGATCATGATCGGCGTCGGCGCGACGCTGGTCGCAGAATTCTCCTGGGTTCTCTATATCTTCGCGGCGTTCCTCGTCTTCACCGGTATCAAGATGCTGGTCATGAAGGAGGCCGAGCCTGATGTTTCGGACAACGCGCTCGTCCGCTTCATGCGTAGCCGCTTCAACGTCACCGAAGAGCATCATGGCGAGCGCTTCTTCGTGAAGCTCGTAAACCCCAAGACCGGCAAGATGACCTGGTTTATCACGCCCCTCTTCATGGCGCTGGTCATGGTCGAGGTGGCGGACGTGATCTTCGCCGTCGACTCGGTTCCCGCGATCTTCGCGATCACCACGGATCCGTTCATCGTCTACACGTCGAACATCTTCGCTATCCTCGGCCTGCGCGCTCTCTACTTCGCGCTCGCTGCGATGATCCATCGCTTCCGCTACCTGAAGCCGGCACTGGCCGTGGTCCTGATCTTCATCGGCTCGAAGATCTTCGTCGCAGATCTCCTTGGGCTCGAGAAGTTCCCGGCCGCGCTGTCGCTCGGCGTCACCTTCGCGATCATTGCCATGGGCGTGGTCTGGAGCCTCGTGAAGACGCGCGAAGAGCAGCAGCCCGCGTAACGTTGCTTCGGCGGATACAAAGATAAAAAAGGCGGCGCTCCGTATGGGGCGCCGCCTTTTTCTTTGGGAATGGCGGAGAGAGCTGTATCAACGTCGTTCACGGCCCCGGTGCATGGATCCGCAGCGTGACGGTGCCTTCCAGAGTTTCGCCCTGAGCCAGCCTGACGAGACCGCCGCCCGCGGGCCGCCGGTGGGCGTTCGGCCGGTGGCTCATCGGCTCGAAGCAGAAGAATTCGGCTTCGGAGGAGGGAGAGTAGAGGACGAAGACACCGAAGCTCTCGTCCGCATCCAGCGAAAGCGCGAGGCCGGCTTCGGGCCACTCGATGCGCATCTTTCCATCCCAGCCGTCGAAGGCATTGTTCAGCCAGCCCGGCGGCAGAGGGGCGCCGGAGGTGAAGTCCCTACCGCGCGGTACCGATTGTTCCGCACCCGGCAGGTGGTTCTCCCGCTCGGTCCAGTAGCGGCTGGCATGGGCAAAAAGGCGTGTGTCCGGCGTGCGCGGGAAATAGGGGTGGAGGCCCAGGCCGTAGGGGAGCGCACCTGCTGAGTGGTTGGTGACGGTGAGCGAAAGCGTCAGGTTCGCGCCATCGATCGTGATCGTCTGCACCGCCTCGTAGGCGAAGGGCCCGGCGGCGTTTGCCGCCTGCCGGTAGTGCAGCGCAAGCGAATGACGGTCCTGGCGCAGGATCGACCAACGTCGAAGCCAGCCGTCACCATGCAGAACGAGCGGATCGGCCGTATTGGGCGCCAGCGTATAGTCTCGACCTTCGAAGTGGAAGCCATTGCCCTCGATGCGGTTGCCGAAGGGTACGAGCGGAAAGCAGGCTTCGGCGCCGAGCACCTGCGAGGCGAGGCCAGGTGTCGGCGTCGGCGCGAGCACCGGCACCCCGCGCCAGAGGACTGAGTGGATGGCGCCGCCAAGCGGGCTCACCTCGACGGTGAGCCCTTCTTCGTTTTCGAGGAGGACGATGTCGTCCGTCATGCCTAACTGCGACGACCGGCGGCGGCCGAGCGCAGATTGTCGAGCAGCACCGCGAGCAGAAGGATCAGGCCGCGCACGACGTATTGATAGAAGGCCTGGATATTGAGCAGGTTCATGACGTTTTCGGCGATGCCCATGATCAGCACACCGACGATCACGCCGGTCATTGCCGCACGACCGCCGGCAAGCGAGACGCCGCCGAGCACACAGGCCGAGATGACCGAGAGCTCGAGACCGGTCGCGGCATTCGGTTGTCCCGAAGTGATGCGCGAGGCGAGCAGCACGCCGGCAACGGCGCAGACGAGGCCCTGCAGCGCGAAGATCCAGATGCGCATGTTTGAGACGTTGACGCCGGCCAGCCGCGAAGCTTCCGGATTGCCGCCGATCGCGAGCGTATTCTTGCCGAAGACAGTGCGGTTCAGCACGAAGCCGAAGACGAGGAAGAAGAAGCCCATCACCCAGATCGGCGTCGGGATGCCCATGAACTTCGACAGCGCCAGCTGATAGAAGCTCGGATCGTTGATGCCGACGGCGCGGCCATCGGAGGCAATCAGTGCAAAGCCGCGCACGATCTGCATGGTGGCAAGCGTCGTGATCAGCGCATTGATGCGGAAATGGGCGATCACCACGCCGTTGACGAGGCCGACGAAGCCGCCGCACAGGAGTGCCGCAATCAGGCCGACGAGGATGGAGCCGGAGGCGTTCGATGCCATGACGGCGGCCATGCCTGAGAAGGCGACGGTGGAGCCGACCGAGAGGTCGAAGTCACGCGAGGCGAGGCAGAACATCATCGTGCAGGCGACGATGCCGATGGTCACGACCGACTGCAGCAGGCCGAGCATGTTGCGCTCGGTCAGGAAGTTTGGAACCGTCAGCGCCACGATGGCGAAGGCGACGGCGAAGATGACGACCAGACCCTGTTCGCCGAGAAGAAGTTTTTTTAGGGAAGTCATGACGGCTGAACCTGCTCGGTTGGAACATCGGGAAGGGCGGCGGCGAGGATGCGGCGTTCGTCGAAATCGGCGCGCGCGATATCCGCCGCGATGCGGCCCTGGCACATGACGAGGATGCGGTCGGTGATGCCCATCACCTCGGGCAACTCGCTGGAGATGACGACGATCGCCATGCCCTGACCGGCGAGTTCGTAGAGGATTTCATAGATTTCCGACTTGGCGCCGACATCGATGCCGCGCGTCGGCTCGTCGATGACAAGGACTTTCACGCCCTGTTCGGAAAGCCAGCGGCCGAGGATGACCTTTTGCTGGTTGCCACCGGAGAGATTGATGATGTCCTGCTTGCGCGAGGGCGTGCGCACCCGAAGCTTGGCGATGAAACGCTCGGCAAGCTCCGCTTCCTTCTTGAGATCGAGGATGCCGAAGGGCGAGAAGTGCCGGCGCGACGAAATCGCCATATTCTCCTCGATGCTGCGTCCCTGCACGATGCCGTCGAACTTGCGGTCCTCCGGGCACAGCACCATACCGGCGCGGATCGAGTGCGGCGGGCTGTCGGCCGGCACCTTCTGACCGTCGATGGTAACCGTTCCCTGGGAGCGGTTGTCCGCGCCGTAGACGAGCCGTGCCATCTCGCTGCGGCCGGCGCCGATCAGGCCGAAGAAGCCGAGAATCTCGCCGCGCCGGACCGAGAAGCTTAGGGGTGTTTTTAGCTTCGGCCCGGAGATCGCTTCGACGCGCAGGCGCTCAGGCCCAAGGTCGCGCGCTCGCCAACCCCAGATGTTGGAGATTTCGCGCCCGACCATTTCGGCGATGATCTGGTCGCGTGTCACCTTGGAAATGTCGGTATGGTGCGCGGCAAGCTTGCCGTCGCGCAACACCGTCAGGCTGTCGCAAAGACGGAAGATCTCATCGAGTCGGTGGGACACGTAGAGGATCACCGTACCATTCGACCGCAGGCGTTCGATGAGCGCAAAGAGGATTTCACTTTCGCGGGACGACAGTGACGAGGTCGGTTCGTCGAGTGCGATGACACGTGCATCGAGCATGACCGCCTTGGCGATCTCGACCATCTGGCGCTCGCCGATCGAGAGCGAGGCGATCTTGGCCGACGGATCGACGTCGATACCGATTTCGGAGAGTTTTTCACCGACGATGCCGATCAGCCTGCGGCGATCGATGACGCCGCCCTTGCCGGGGAAGTGACCGAGCCAGAGGTTTTCGGCCACCGTCAGTTCCGGAACGAGCTGCAGTTCCTGATGGATGACGATCACACCGGCGCGAAAGGCGTCGCGCACGGACCGATAGCTCTGCGCCGCGCCGTCGATCAGGATCTCTCCCTCGTCGGCGGCCTGGTCGCCGGACAGCAGGCGGATGAGCGTCGACTTGCCCGCGCCGTTCTCGCCCATGAGCCCATGGACGGCGCCCTTGCGCACGGAAAACGAGACATCCGATAGCGCCTGGACGCCGGGATAGCCTTTCGAGATGGAACGGAATTCAAGAAAGTCTTGCATGCGCGGCTCCGAAGCGGAACGCCCGGCGGACAAGCCGCCGGGCAGATGGTATCGCAAGGGGCGTTTACTCGATGCCGAGGTCCTTGCGCACGGCTTCATAAGTGTCGCGCAGCGCCAGTTGGCCGGCAGTCAGGGTCAGCTTTTCCGGCTCCTTGCCGTTGGCGATCCACTCATACATGTTGAGGGCGGTCTCGTAGCCGTGGCGCTTCGGCGAGATGATGACCGTGCCGAAGAAGCCGGTGGCTGCAGGCTTCTTGAACTCGTTGATCGCCGAATCCGCGCCGCCGATGCCGACGCCGATCATGCTGTCGGCGGGAATGCCGACCGTTTCGGTCGCGCGCACGGCGCCGAGCACCGCTTCGTCATTGAGGCCGATCGCGACCCACTTCTTGATGCCGGCATTCTTATTGAGCACGATCGTCGAGGCGTTGAGTGCTGCTTCCGTGTCGGTCTTGGCCTGCGGCGCATCGAAGATGTTGGCTTCCGGGAAGCCGTTGGCCTTCAGCACCGAAAGCGCGCCCTCGACGCGGTCGACTGCGGTCGGGAGCTGATCGTAGGAAACGCGGATCGCGCCGACGTCCTTCATGTCCCAGCCGCGCTTCTTTATTTCGTCGACAAGGGCCTGACCAACGGCTTCGCCAATTTTCGTTGCCGAAATGCCCATGTGGGGCACGTCTTCGATCGGGCTGCCGTCGGCGTTGACCAAACGGTCGTCGACCGTCATCAGCTTGAGGTCGTTGGCGGCGGCCTTGGCGACGATGCCGGGGCCGAGCTTGACGTCAGGCGTGCAGACGATGAAGCCCTGCGCACCCTGGGCGCCAAGATTGTCGATTGCGGACTGAACCTTTTCGCCGTCTTCGGCGCCGATCTTGACCAGCGTGAAGCCCTTTTCCTTGGCGGCGACGTCGGCGAATTTCCATTCGTCCTGGAACCACGGCTCTTCCGGCTGCTTGACGATGAAGCCGATCTTGACGTCGGCAGCAAACGCAGAAGTTGCCGCGAACACGGCGACGGTACCAGCCAGAATGGCTGCCTTGATAAAGCGCATGATGTCTCTCCCTGGTGAACTGCCTCCTGCAGTGAACATTTGTGTATGATGAATCATCATATTCGTCAATTGCCTTTGTATGATGAATAATATAGTGATGTATAACGATAATGTGCTTCGCTGCGTTGTCGCCTTCAAGCGTCTGCGCTATGGAGCGACAGGGAGAAGGAAGCGGGAGGAAAACGGCGGTGGAAGAGCAGGACTACAGCAACGGCGTGGAGGAGCGCGGCCAGCGTCGCCCTCGCGTTCAGAAGAATGTGACGCGCGCCATCGCCTCGGATATCTGCACCGACGTCTTTCCGGTCGGCTCCTTTCTGCCGCGCGAAAACGACCTGTGCGAGCGCTATGGCGTCAGCCGGACCGTCATCCGCGAAACACTGAAAGTCCTTGAATCGAAGGGCATGGTTCGCGGCCGCTCTCGGGTGGGCACGATCGTCTGCAACAAGGACGAGTGGAACATCCTCGATTCCCAGGTGCTCGAATGGATCGGCGAGCGCATCTTCGAGTTCGACCTCTTGAACTGCATTCTGGAGGCACGCCGGGCGATCGAGCCGGCGGCGGCTGAATTTGCGGCCGCGCGCGCCACCGTCCAGGAAATCGCCGACCTCGAGCGCGCCTGGCAGGCGATGCGTGACGGTGAACGCGATGTCGTCGGCTTCACCGATGCCGACGTCGCCTTTCATACGTGCCTGCTCAAGGCCAGCCACAACCAGGTGTTCCTGCAGCTCGTCGGCATCGTCCAGGCGGCGCTGAAGTTCTCGCTGCACGCCTCCAACGAGGTCGCCGAGCGCCGTGACGAAGCAATCGACATTCATGGCGAACTGGTCGAGGCCCTGCGCCTGCGCGACAAGGCTCGGGCGCGTGACTGTTCCACGCGCATGCTGGATCTTGCCGCGCGCGATCTCAAACTTGCCATCGAACGTCACCGGCCCGCCCCGTCGGCGCGCTGAAACCCTTTCCAGGGCGGCCTTCGCCGCCTTGTTTCACCCAGCGGATATCGCACCATGAAGATCACCAAGCTCACCACCTACATCGTTCCGCCGCGCTGGCTGTTTCTGAAAATCGAAACCGACGAGGGCATCGTCGGCTGGGGTGAGCCGGTTGTCGAAGGGCGTGCCCTGACGGTCGAGGCCGCGGTCAACGAGCTCTCGGACTATCTCATCGGCAAGGATCCGCTGCTGATCGAGGACCATTGGCAGGTCATGTATCGCGGCGGCTTCTACCGCGGCGGCGCGGTCCACATGTCGGCGATTGCCGGCATCGACCAGGCGCTTTGGGACATCAAGGGCAAGGCATACGGCCAGCCGGTGCATGCGCTGCTCGGCGGCCAGGTGCGTGACCGTATCAAGGTCTATTCCTGGATCGGCGGCGACCGCCCGTCCGACGTCGCCAACAATGCGCGCGACGTCGTCGCCCGCGGCTTCAAGGCGATCAAGCTCAATGGTTGCGAGGAAATGCAGATCGTCGACACCTGGGAAAAGGTGGAGAAGGCGGTCGAAACCATCGCGACGATCCGCGAGGCGATCGGCCCTCATATCGGCATCGGCGTTGATTTCCACGGCCGGGTTCACCGGCCGATGGCCAAGGTTCTGGCGAAGGAGCTGCAGCCCTTCAACCTGATGTTCATCGAAGAGCCGGTGCTTTCGGAAAACCGCGAGGCGCTGAAGGAAATCGCCAACCATTGCTCGACGCCGATCGCGCTCGGTGAGCGGCTCTATTCGCGCTGGGACTTCAAGTCGGTGCTGGCCGACGGTTATGTCGATATCCTGCAGCCCGACCTCTCGCATGCCGGTGGCATCACCGAGTGCCGCAAGATTGCTGCGATGGCGGAAGCCTACGACGTGGCGCTGGCACCGCATTGCCCGCTGGGGCCGATCGCGCTTGCCGCCTGCCTTCAGGTCGATGCCGTCAGCTACAATGCCTTCATCCAGGAACAGAGCCTCGGCATCCACTACAATACCGGTAACGATATTCTCGACTACGTCTCCAACAAGGAAGTCTTCCACTACGCGGATGGCTTTGTCTCGATCCCGCAAGGACCGGGTCTCGGCATCGAGGTGGATGAGCAATATGTGATCGAACGGGCGAAGGAAGGCCATCGCTGGCGCAACCCGGTCTGGCGCCACGCCGACGGCAGCGTCGCCGAGTGGTAAGGAGCGCGAATATGGCGGGTCGTCTTGACGGAAAACGCGTCGTTGTCACCGGCGCCGCACAGGGCATCGGCCTCGCGATCGCCGAAACCTTCCTTGGCGAGGGGGCGAGCCTCTTCCTCATCGATCGTGACGGCGACCTGTTGGCGAGCGAAGCCGAGCGCCTGCGTGCGTCGGGCGGAACGGTCGGCTATACCACGGCCGATATCACCGATGCCGATGCCATCGAACAGGCCATTTCTGCCGCTGCCCGCGAGATCGGCAAACCGAATGCGCTCGTCAACAATGCCGGCGTCAACGTCTTCTTCGAGCCGTTGAAACTCTCGGATACCGATTGGCAGCGCTGCTTCGACATCAATCTCAAGGGCGCGTGGAATTGCAGCAAGGCTGTGCTGCCGGGCATGATCGAGGCAGGAGGCGGCGTCATCCTCAATATCGCCTCGACCCATGCCTTCACCATCATCCCGCACACCTTCCCCTATCCCGTCGCCAAACATGCGCTTCTCGGCATGACCAAGGCGCTGGGGCTCGAATATGCCGGGCAGGGCGTGCGTGTGAATGCGCTGGCGCCGGGCTATGTCCGCACGCAGAAGGCGGTGGAATACTGGGATTCGTTTCCCGATCCGGTCGCCGCCGAGGCGGACACGATGAAGCTTCATCCCGGCGGCCGCATTGCCAGCCCAGAGGAAATAGCCAAGGCCGCGCTCTTCATGATCTCGGACGAATGCCCGTTCATGAATGCCACCTGCCTGACAGTCGATGGCGGGATGAGCGTGCTGCATCATCCCTGAGACTTCGGTCCGCAACAAGTCTATCCACAGAGGCGGGTGCCAGCGAGCGGCCGGCGCCGGTTGCTACGGCACGTTCCATCCTCCAGTCGCCGGCGTCCGCCGCTGGTTGGGGCCCGAACCCTTCGGGCATTGAGATTTTGCCGAATGTAGCTCGCGGAAGAAACCGTGCCGTGAGCGAGCCGACATCGGCCACGACCGCGACGTCTCGGTAGATCACCTGTCTTCACCGGTCTTTGCCATCATGAGATGAAGACAGTCAGACGAGCGGGCGACAGTCCTCTCCCGCAGACGTGGCCGTCTGCCGCGTCCTCTGCTGAGCGCTCACTTCTACCTGCCACGCTCAGCGTCAGTTCGCGATGGTTCGCACACGGACCCCAACGCCTGATTGCCGATCTCCGTAGCCGCAGAAATGCTTGACCAAAAAATAACTCCGATTATATGAGAAATACACAGTCAGGATCACGGGAGACCTGGCGGGGCATCGGAGGGCACATGACCAGAAAATTGCGATCGCAGCATTGGTTCGGCGGGCTGGACAAGGACGCGTTCATTCATCGCAGCTGGATGAAGAACAACGGATTGCCCGACGATGTCTTCGACGGGCGGCCGGTGATTGGGATCTGCAACACCTTCTCGGAGCTGACGCCCTGCAACGCGCATTTCCGCGGACTGGTCGAGCACATCAAGGCGGGCGTGCTCGAGGCAGGTGGGCTGCCGCTGGAGTTTCCGGTGTTTTCCTGCGGCGAGTCCAACCTGCGGCCGACCGCCATGTTGTTCCGTAACCTCGCCTCGATGGATGTCGAGGAGGCGATCCGCGGCAACCCGATCGACGGCGTCGTGCTGATGGCAGGCTGCGACAAGACCACGCCGTCACTGGTGATGGGGGCCGCGTCCTGTGATCTTCCTTCGATCGTCATTTCCGGCGGGCCGATGTTGAACGGCCGTTTCAAGGGCAGGACGATCGGTTCGGGGACGGACGTGTGGAAGTTTTCCGAAGACGTACGTGCAGGTGTCATGTCGCAACAGGATTTCATGGCCGCCGAAAGCGCCATGTCGCGCTCGCCGGGGCACTGCATGACGATGGGCACCGCCTCAACAATGGCGTCCATGGTTGAGGCGCTCGGGCTTGCGCTGCCCGGCAATGCGGCCTGTCCGGCGGTTGACGCCGGCCGCGCCCGGCTGGCGCGGCTGACCGGGCGGCGGATCGTCGAGATGGTGGCAGAGGATCTGCGCCTGTCGAAGATCCTGGCCCGTGAGGCCTTCGCCAACGCCATCCGCGTCAATGGCGCGATCGGCGGTTCCACCAATGCGGTGGTGCACCTCCTGGCGATTGCCGGCCGGATCGGTACGGCACTCTCGCTTGACGACTGGGATCGGCTCGGTCGCGACGTCCCGACCATCCTCAACCTCATGCCTTCGGGTCGCTATCTGATGGAAGATTTCCATTATGCCGGCGGGCTGCCTGCCGTCATGAAGGAGATCGCTGACCTCCTGGACCTCGGCGCGTTGACGGTGACGGGACAGAACGTCGGCGCCAACATAGAAGGCGTCGAGAACTACGACGCCGATGTCATCCTGCCGCTCGATCGGGCTCTCACCGCAAGCGGCGGGATTGCCGTATTGCGCGGCAACCTTGCGCCTGATGGCGCGATCATCAAGCCTTCCGCGGCGACACCGGCGCTGATGCAGCATCGTGGTCGCGCTGTCGTGTTCGAAACCATCGATCATTACAAGGCGCGTATCGATGACCCGGATCTCGATATTGATGAGACCTCTATCATGGTGCTGAAGAACTGCGGCCCGAAGGGATATCCAGGCATGGCGGAGGTCGGCAACATGGCTCTCCCTCAGAAGCTGCTGAGAAACGGTGTGCGTGACATGGTCAGGATTTCGGATGCCCGTATGTCGGGCACCGCCTTTGGCACTGTCGTTCTCCATACGGCGCCGGAAGCCGCTGTCGGCGGCCCGCTGGCGCTGGTGCGAGACGGCGACTGGATCGAACTCGACGTTGTCGGCCGCCGCCTCCATCTCGACGTGAGCGAAGAGGAACTGGCGCGCCGAAAAGCCGCCTGGACCGCACCGATCCCGGAAATGACAGGTGGCTACCAGGGCCTCTATGTCGAGCGCGTGATGCAGGCCGACACCGGAGCGGATCTCGATTTCCTTGTCGGCGGCCGCGGCCATGCGGTTCCGCGCGAAAGCCACTGAGGAGGCAACGGTGGACGACTTCCGCATCGAAAACCTTCACGGCATCCACGCTATCCTTTACGCGTTGTTCGACGCAGACGAAAAGCTCGACCGTGCCGCCATGCGACGCCAGACGGAAATCTGCCTGGAAAGCGGCGTGCACGGCATGGCCGGGCTTGGCTTGGCAACCGAGGCCTCAAAGCTCGACGAGGCCGAACGCATGGCGATCATGGAGTGGCTGGTCGAGGACACGGGCGGCCGTGTACCGGTCGCGCTGACGATCTTTGGCTCGTCGGTCGAGGAGCAGGTGCGCCAGGCGCGGCATGCGGCACGGGCCGGCGCCGACTGGCTGATCCTCCAGCCGCCGATGGTCGGCCAGTTCTCGGCCGCCGAATACATGCGCTTCTTCGGCCGCGTCGCCGATCAGACCGATCTGCCGCTTGCCATCCAGAATGCCCCGGCCTTGATGGGCCGCGGGCTGACGGCCGCCGATATCCGCGAGCTTGTACGCCAGCATTCAAATATCCGGCTGGTGAAGGGCGAGGGCCCGTCGTCGACATAGCGCATCTCATCGAGGTTACCGAGGGCCGGCTGCCGGTGTTCAACGGCCGTGCGGGCCTTGAGCTGCTCGAGAACCTGCGCATCGGTTGCCATGGTCTGATCCTCGCGCCTGACTCGATCGACTACGCCGTGCGCGCCTATGAGTTCTTTTCAGACGGTTGGGACGAGCACGCGGAAGAGGCTTATCGGCAGATGCTGCCCGGTGTGGTCTTTACCATGCAGGGCATCGAAACCCTGCTTTGTTACGGCAAGCGCCTTTTCGGCGAGCGGGCGGGCATAGCCATCCACGACCGTGCGCCGGCCATGCGACCGACCGCAATTGGCATCGAGATGACGCGCCGCTACGCCGCTGCGATGGGTGGCTTTTCCTGACTGGGGCGACCGGCTATGAACGGGGCGGAGATGCAACGGAGAGTGCGGGCATGAAGGCAATCGCTCGGGAGGATCGCGGCCTGCCGGCCCGTATTGCGGGCGATATCGGCCGCCGCATCACGCTCGGCGAGCTGAAGGTCGGCGATACCCTGCCGAAGGAAGCCGACATGCTGGCGACGCTCGGCGTCAGCCGCACGACGCTGCGCGAAGCGCTGAAGATCCTTTCGACCAAGGGCTTCATCGAAGCGAAGCCCCGCCTCGGAACCCGGGTGCGCGCCGCGGAGCACTGGAACACGCTGGATCCCGTCGTGCTTTCCTGGCAGGGCGACGCCGAGGACCAGGAGGCGCTCGCTGAAGAGTTGTTCGAAATCCGCCTTTCGATCGAGCCGCTTGCCGCAAGGCTTGCGGCAAAGCGCGGCTCCGCTGCCGAACTTGCCGACATACGCGCCGCATTCCTGCGCATGGCAGAGGGGGGCGTGCGTCTTGAGGACGCGATCGAGGCCGATATCGCCTTCCACCTGCAGATCTTCCAGGCGGCGCACAACCGCTTTCTATTGCCCGTCGCATCCGTCATTCGGGCAGCGTTGTCGATCAGCATCCCGAAGACCATGGCAGCTTCGGGCGGGTTCGGCCAGTCTCTGGCGCAGCATGAGGCGATCTTGTCAGCGATCGAAGCACGCGACGGCGAGGCGGCAGCGTCCGCGGCCGAGACGCTGATTGCGGCGACGTACAAGCGCAATTTCGGCTAAGCTCCCGGTGGTTCAGGGCTGGAGCACCGCTCCCGCCAACCCCACCCTCATTTCCACATGGAACGCATCCGGGCGCCGACGTCGATGCGGATCTGTTTGGCGCTGCGCTCGCCGGCGGCTGCCGAGACCTTCGGCCAACTCGTCGTCTCGAAAAACTGCAGCAGCGTCGCCGGAATGAAGCGGGTCCGCGAGGCGTAGACGTGCCGGTCGCCCTGGCTGTTCTGACCGTAGGTGAAGAACCTCTGCGGCAGCACCAGCTGGAGATGATCGCGCGCCCGCGTCATGCCGACATAGAGCAGACGCCGCTCCTCTTCGAGTTCGGCAGTCGTGCCGACGCCGAGGTCGGAAGGGATGCAGCCGTCGACGACATTGAGCATGAAGACCGAGCGCCATTCCTGCCCTTTGGCCGAATGGATGGTCGAAAGGATTAGATAGTCCTCGTCGAGCAGGGGCACGCCCGCCTGGTCGCTGGTGGCATCCGGCGGATCGAGCGTCAGCTCGGTGAGGAACCGCTCGCGGTTCTGGTAGCCGCCGGCAATCTGCTCGAGCTGCACGAGATCGGCCTTGCGCGTTTCGGCGTCTTCGTGGACGCGGTCGAGGTGGGGTTCGTACCAGGCGCGGGCCGTCGCGATTTCTCCCGGCCAACCGGTTTCTGCCTTCCGCAGAGCGGAAACAAGCTCGACGAAACTCGTCCAATCCGCGCCGCTCTTCGGCGGGGCCGGGATTTCCGCGAGTGCCGCCAGCGGCTCCGGATCGGCGGCGATCGCGTCGAGGATCTTGCCGGCCGTCTGCGGGCCTATCCCCGGCAGCATCTGGAGCAGGCGGAAGCCGGCGACGCGGTCACGCGGGTTCTGCGCAAAGCGCAAGGTTGCCAGCAGATCCTTGACGTGGGCGCTATCGAGGAACTTGAGGCCACCGAACTTCACGAAGGGAATGTTGCGGCGGGTGAGCTCGACTTCGAGCGTGCCGCTGTGGTTGGCGGAGCGAAACAGCACCGCCTGCTGCTTCAGGGTCATGCCGACTTCGCGGTTGGCAAGAACCTGCTCGACGATATAGGCCGCCTGGTCCGTCTCGTCCTTGACGGTGACAAGCTGTGGGCGCTGTTCCGACTGCCTGTCCGTCCAGAGGTTCTTGGTGAACCGCTCCCGTGCCAGCCCGATCACGCCGTTGGCGGCAGCGAGGATCGGCTGGGTCGAGCGATAGTTTTGATCGAGCGTGATGACGTCGGCAGGCTCAGGCGAAAACGCGTTTGGAAAATCGAGGATGTTGCGAACCGTGGCTGCCCGGAAGGAATAGATCGACTGGGCGTCGTCTCCAACCACCGTGAGGCCATGGCCTTCGGGCTTGAGCGACAGCAGGATCGAAGACTGAAGGCGGTTCGTATCCTGATATTCGTCGACCAGGATGTGATCGAAACGGCCGCTGATATCCTGTGCCAGTTCTGCGTCGGACACCATCTGGGCCCAGTAGAGAAGGAGATCGTCGTAATCGAGCACGTTCTGCGTCTGCTTGGCCTCCACGTAGCCGGCAAACAGTTCCTTCAGTTGCTGTTCCCAGCTCACGGCCCAGGGATACGCGGTTTTCAGGACATCGATGATCGAGCTCTCCGAATTCACGACGCGCGAGTAGATCGCAAGGCATGTGCCTTTGGTCGGAAAGCGGCTTTCCATCTTGGAGAAGCCGAGTTCGTGGCGGACGAGGTTCATGAGGTCGGCGCTGTCTTCGCGATCGTGGATGGTAAAATCCGCGCCGAGGCCAATCTGTTCGGCATAGATCCTCAGGATCCGCGAGCCGATTCCGTGGAACGTGCCGGCCCAGGAAAGCGCGTCGGTCATGACGGCGGCGTTGTCGCCGAGCACCTGGCGACAGATACGCCCGACCCGGCGCGTCATCTCCGCGGCGGCGCGGCGCGAAAAGGTCATCAGTAGGATGCGGCGCGGGTCCGCGCCGTTGACGATCAGGTGCGCGACCCGATGCGCAAGCGTGTTCGTCTTGCCAGACCCGGCACCGGCAATGATCAGCAGAGGGCCACCGGCCTCGCCATGCGGCAATCCCACACCATGCACCACCGCCTCGCGCTGGCGGTCATTCAGTTTTTCGAGATAGGCGGCGCTCATTCGTGTCCAGGCGTTCTCAGCAAGATTTCCGAATTGTTCCCGTTCATGTCTTTGAAAGACTTCACGGATTCCGGTTCACGGAGATCTGACCCATCGTTTTCGGCAGATGACTCGGAACAAAAATGGAACGTATCAGCTTCGATCGCCGCTGGAAACCCGGCACACCGGGCTATCACCAGGTCGCTGACCGACGTGCAACGCAAGAATGCAGTCTCAGGAACGGGCTTCGGACCTTCGCCGATCGCCGCTTCATACCGATGTGCCGACAGCCCCCGGGAGATTACGCGGAAGAGATCGAAAGGGGCGCGCTCAGATCGCCCGGGTCACGACCTGCGCCGCGACCGATACCAGCAGGGCGGCCAGGGCAACGGCCGTGCCAAATCGCGCGATTTTCATGCGGCGGCCGCGCGCGCCATCCCAATCATAGCCCATCATTGCTCTCCCTCGGCATCATGCCTGGCGGGGATGGTGGCCATATTTGGTAACGAGTACGTAAATTTGTGGTTGCTACTTATGCGGGTCTGGCGTGGATCGCTGCAAGCGAGGCGCTTGGCAAGCGTGCCTCCCGCCCGCGCAATCAGGCGCGAACGGGAAGCATCGAAGCAAAGGTTACAGGCTCTTGCGCGTGACGAAGCGGGTTTCCAGGTAGGCTTCGATCGCCTCGGAGCCGCCTTCGGTGCCGTAGCCGGAATCCTTGATGCCGCCGAAGGGGACTTCTGGCAGCGCCAGGCCAAGATGGTTGATCGAGACCATTCCGCTCTCGACCTCGGTGGCAAGGCGATGGGCGCTTCTTTCCGACTCGGTGAAGGCATAGGCCGCAAGCCCGAACGGAAGGCGGTTGGCCTCGTTGATCGCGTCATCCAATTGGCCGAAGCGGTTGATGATGGAAACGGGGCCGAAGGGTTCGTCATTCATGATGCGGGCGCTGAGCGGTACATCGGCAAGAACCGTCGGCTCGAAGAAGTAGCCACGATTGCCGATGCGATGGCCACCGGTTGCCAGTCGCGCGCCATGCTCGACGGCATCGGCGACCAGGCTTTCGATCGCCGGGATGCGTCGCTCATTGGCAAGCGGTCCCATGTCGACGCCGGCTTCCAGGCCATTGCCGACCTTGATCTTTTTCGATGCGGCAACGAAGCCTTCGAGGAACTGGTCCGCCACTCGTTCCTGCACCAGGAAGCGGGTCGGCGACACGCACACCTGCCCGGCATTGCGATACTTGCTGCCGGACATGATCGCGACGGCCTGCTCGATGTCGGCGTCTTCGGTGACGATGACCGGGGCATGGCCGCCGAGTTCCATCGTCGCGCGCTTCATGTGCTGGCCGGCGAGCGATGCCAGTATCTTGCCGACAGGTGTCGAGCCGGTGAAGGACATCTTGCGGATCACCGGATGGGAGATCAGATACTCCGAGATGACTGCCGGCACGCCGTAGACCAGGTTGACGACGCCAGCGGGAATGCCCGCATCGACGAAGCAGCGGATCAGTTCGGCCGGCGAGGCCGGCGTTTCCTCGGGCGCCTTGACGATGATCGAGCAGCCGGTCGTCAGCGCGGCGGAGAGCTTGCGCACCACCTGATTGATCGGGAAGTTCCAGGGTGTGAAGGCGGCGACCGGACCGACCGGCAGCTTGACCGTCATCTGGGTGACATCAGGCGCGCGCGGCGGAATGATCTGGCCATAGGCGCGCTTTCCTTCCTCGGCGAACCATTCGATGATCTCGGCGGCGCTTAATATTTCGCCCTTGGACTGGGCAAGCGGCTTGCCCTGTTCCCGCGTCATCAGCCAGGCGATGTCGCCGGCGCGCTCGCGCAGCAGACCGGCTGCCGTCCGCATGACTTTTGCCCGGTCGAATGCCGAGGTCGACCGCCAGACCTGGAAGCCTTTCTGGGCAGCACTCAGCGCTTCATCCAGATCCGGGATTTCCGCCCACGCCACATGGCCGATGGCCTCCTCGGTGGCTGGGTCGATGACGGGAATGGTCTTGCCCGCGCGTGCCGGCCGCCAGGTGCCGTCGATGTGAAGGAGGATATCCGGATACTGGGTCATGGGGGAACCTTTGGAGATTGACGTCTATCGCTTCGAATGAGGACGCGCCGCTGTGGAAAGTCGAAAGGCGCGCGATGCGGATCAGTTGGGCGCTTCCGCCGACAATATCAAGACGCGATTTGTCAGGCGCACACCCATCGGATCCGCCGCCCGATGCTGTCACGCGTTCGATCTGATCGAAGATCATCTCCGGCGGACGTTGGAAATGGAGGCGTCACGGCCGCGCGAGCAGCATGGAGATGCCCTGTCCGACGCCGATGCACATGGTGGCGATCGCACGCCTCGCGCCCTGCGCTTCGAGCTCCAATGCGGCGGTCAACGCAAGGCGCGCACCGGACATGCCGAGCGGATGGCCAAGCGCGATGGCGCCGCCGTTCGGATTGACATGAGGCGCATCGTCGGCAAGGCCGAGCTGCCGCATGCAGGCGAGCGCCTGCGCCGCAAAGGCCTCGTTCAACTCGACGATATCGATGTCGCCGATGCCGAGACCAAGGCGCTCCAGCAGCTTCCGCGTGGAAAAGACGGGGCCGATGCCCATGATGCGCGGTGCGACACCCGCCGTTGCCATGCCGTCGACCCGGGCCAAGGGCTGAAGTCCGTAGCGGCGGACTGCGCCGGCCGAGGCGAGAATGAGCGCGGCGGCACCGTCGTTGACGCCGGAAGCATTGCCGGCGGTCACCGTGCCATTGGCGCGGAATGGCGTCGGCAGGCTGCCGAGCTTTTCGATCGTCGTCTCGCGCGGATGTTCGTCGTGTTCGACAAGGGGCGTTTCACCCTTGCGTCCCTTGATCGCATAGGGGGCGATCTCGCGGGCGAAACGTCCGCTCTTTTGCGCTGCCGCTGCGCGCGCCTGGCTGCGCAGCGCAAAGCCGTCCTGGTCTTCGCGCGAGATGGAAAACTCGGCGGCGACGTTTTCGGCGGTCTCCGGCATCGAGTCGATGCCGTATTGGTGTTTCATGACCGGGTTGACGAAGCGCCACCCGATCGTCGTGTCGTGGATCTCGGTGCTGCGCTGGAAGGGGCCCTCCGCCTTCGGCATGACGAAGGGTGCGCGCGACATGCTCTCGACGCCGCCGGCAACCATGATTTCGGTTTCGCCCAGCCGGATCGCTCGGGCGGCATAACCGACCGCGTCCAGACCGGAACCACAGAGGCGGTTGATTGTCGTTCCGGCGACCGTCTCCGGTAGCCCGGCGAGCAAGGCGGCCATGCGGGCGACGTTGCGATTGTCCTCGCCCGCCTGGTTGGCGCAGCCAAGCACGACCTCGTCGATCGCCTCGGCCGGAACGGATGCGACACGCGCCAGCGCCTCGCGGATCACATGCGCTGCGAGATCATCTGGGCGGGCACTCGACAGCGCACCGCCGTAGCGGCCGATGGGCGTGCGCACGCCGCCGACGATGTAGGCTTCAGCCATGAGATTTATCCTTTGCTTTGCCCGACGGCGAACATCGGCCCGCCCTTGTGCGCGGGAAATCCGTAGCCGTTGATCATCACGAGATCGATGTCGCCGGGACGTGCCGCGATGCCTTCTGCCAAGAGTGCCCTGCCTTCATCGTCCATGGCGCTCAGCAGGCGGTTCATGATCTCTCCTGTCGCGAAGGCGCGCGGCGTGATGCCCTTGGCTGCGCGCGCCGCCTCGATCACCGCCGTGACGTCGGGATCGACTGTCCGCTGCCCATCGGGATAGGCGTACCAGCCGCGGCCACTCTTGCGGCCGAGACGGCCGGCCTCGCAGAGCCTGTCGGCGATTTCGACATAGCGTGTGGCAGGATCGCGGGTTGCTGCCTGTCGCTTGCGTCGTGCCCAGGCGATCTCGAGCCCGGCCATGTCGTTGACGGCGAAGATGCCCATCGGAAAACCATAGGCCTCGAGCGCGGCGTCGATCTCCTGCGGGAGTGCCCCATCCTCCAACATGAACTCCGCCTCGCGGCGATAGGCCGAGAAGATACGGTTGCCGATGAAGCCTTCGGCGACGCCGGTTACGACCGGCAGCTTGCCGAGGCGTTTGACGAAGGCAAGCGCACTCGCCAGTACATCCGGCGCCGTCTCGGCACAATCGACGACTTCGACGAGCCGCATGACATTGGCGGGCGAGAAGAAATGCAGGCCTACCACTCGCGACGGATCGGCCGTGGCCGCCGCGATCGTGTCGGGATCGAGATAGCTGGTGTTGGTCGCGAGAATGGCGCCGCGGGCGACGATGCCGTCGAGCTTCTGAAACAGCTCCTTCTTGACCGTGAGGTCGTCGAACACCGCTTCGATGACGAGGTCAGCTTCCGCGAGCTCCGCGGCGTCCGCAGTCGTCTGCAGCCGCGCGAGGCAATCGTCCCGTCCATCAGCAGGCAACCGACCGGCGCGCACGGTCTTGTCGAGCGTCTCGGCGATGCGCACCCGTCCGCCGGCGGCGGCTTCTTCCGTCTGTTCCAACGCAACCACGCGGTAGCCGGAGGTCAGGGCGGAGACGGCGATGCCGGACCCCATCAACCCGGTGCCGACCACGCCGACGGTCACGATCGGCCGAGGCGAAACCTTGTCGAGCTCCTCGACCTTGCCGGCGGCGCGCTCGGCAAAGAACACATGCCTGAGGGCTGCCGACTCCGTGGAATCGCGAAGCCTCAGGAAGGTCGCGCGTTCCTCAGCCAGTCCCTGCCTTAGATCGAGTTCGCCGGCAGCCTTGACGAGGCGGATTGCCTCGGCGGGGGCAGCCTGGCCGCGGGCCTTCGCCAGAACCTTCGCTTCCGCCGCGCCGATGGCTTCGCCGTCCGCCGGCGGAACCACGATCATGCCGGTCCGACGAAGCGGCTTGCGGGCCTGTTTCTGCACGAAAGCCAGCGCGGCGGCGACGGGATCGGCGGCAACGCTGTCGGCAAGGCCAAGCGCCATAGCTTCGGCGGCCTTGACGGCAAGCCCGGATCCGATGAGATCGATCGCTGCGACCATGCCGATCAGGCGGGGCAGGCGCTGCGTGCCGCCGGCGCCCGGGACAAGGCCGAGCTTTACTTCCGGCAGGCCGAACGACGCCTTTTCGCCGGCAATGCGGCCGTGGCAGGCAAGCGCTACCTCGCAGCCGCCGCCAAGGGCGGCGCCGTTGACGGCCGAGGCAACCGGCTTGTTGAAGGCCTCGATGCGCTCGATCACTTCGGGAAGCACCGGTTCGACGGGCGGCTTGCCGAACTCCCTGATATCCGCGCCGCCGATGAAGGTGTTGCCGGCACCGGTGATGACGAGACCCGCAATCGCCGGGTGCTCGGCAACATGATCGAGCGCCGCCGTCAGGCCGGACCGGACATGCGCGGAGAGCGCATTGACGGGCGGGTTGTCGATGGTAGCGACGAGAACGCCATCCTGAAGTCGGGCGGACACACTCTCGGAAAATCGGATCTCGGCCATGCTGCCAACCTCAATCGGGGACGACGGCGGTGGCCTGGATCTCGATCTTGGCGCGGTCCTCGACGAGCGACACCACCTGCATCGCCGCCATCGCCGGGAAATGCCGGCCGATGGTCTCGCGATAGGCCTGGCCGATGCCGCGCAGATTGCCGACATATTCCTGCTTGTCGGTGAAGTACCAGGTCATGGTGGTGATGTGCTGCGGTTCGGCGCCGCCGGCCGCAAGCACCGCGACCACGTTCTTCAGCGTCTGGCGCACCTGTTCGACGAAATCGTCGGTCTCGAACTCGGACTGCGCATTCCAGCCAATCTGGCCGCCGACGAAGACGGTGCGGCCCTTGGCCGAAACGCCGTTGGCATAGCCGATGGGCTTAGCCCAGCCTTCAGGTTGCAGGATGGTGTGCATCGGTCGTCTCCAGATGTTGGGTCAGCGCGGCGCGGATATCATCCGGCCAGGCAAAAGAAGCGTGATTGTCGAGTGAAGTGGCAACGACGCGATGCTTCGCGGTCCAGAGCACGGTGTCTCTCGCGGAGACCGAATGCTCCATGTCGAGCGACGAGCGGCCGATGCCGAGCACCGCCAGCGCGAAATCCAGTTCGTCGCCCTGAAAACCCGGACGAGAGAAGGTGAGGTCGAGGCGCACCGTCGGCACGCCGATCCGACGCTCGTCGTTCATGGCTTTCCAGGGAAAGCCGAGCGACGCAAAGAAGTCCTCCGTCACCCCGACGAGAATGTTGAGGTAGGACGGGAAATAGGCGATCCCCGAGGGATCGCAGTCTCCGAAGCGCAGCGGTCTCCTGGTCCTGAACATTCGTGTCGGACCTCAGTTCGCAAAGGCGGCAATGCCGGTGATGGCACGGCCGAGGATCAGCGCATGGATGTCGTGCGTGCCCTCATAAGTGTTGACCACCTCGAGATTGACGAGGTGGCGGGCGATCGGAAATTCGTCCGAAATGCCGTTGCCGCCGAGCATGTCGCGGGCGGTTCGGGCGATCTCCAGCGCCTTGCCACAGGAATTGCGCTTGAGGATCGAGGTCAGTTCGACCGGCGGATTGCCTTCATCCTTCATGCGTCCGAGGCGCAGGCAGCCCTGCAGGCCAAGGGCGATCTCGGTTGCCATGTCCGCGAGCTTCTTCTGGATCAGCTGGTTGGCGGCAAGCGGCCGGCCGAACTGCTTGCGGTCGATCACGTATTGCCGCGCCGTCTCATAGCAGGACTCCGCTGCACCTAGCGCGCCCCAGGCGATGCCGAAGCGCGCGGAGTTGAGGCAGGTGAAGGGGCCCTTCAGTCCGGTCACCTCAGGCAGCATGTTCTCGCTCGGAACGAATACCTCGTCCATGACGATCTGGCCGGTGATCGAGGCGCGAAGTCCCACTTTGCCGTGGATCGCCGGCGCGCTCAGACCCTTCCATCCCTTTTCGAGAATGAAGCCGCGGATCAGACCATCCGACGTCTTCGCCCAGACGACGAAGACGTCGGCGATCGGCGCGTTGGAAATCCAGGTCTTCGAGCCGGAGAGCAGATAACCGCCATCGACCTTGGCGGCCTTCGTGATCATCGAACCCGGGTCAGAGCCGTGGTCGGGTTCGGTCAGGCCGAAGCAGCCGATCTTGGTGCCGGCAATCAGTCCCGGCAGGTATTTGCGCTTCTGCGCTTCGCTGCCGAAAGTATAGATCGGCACGATGACGAGCGAAGACTGCACGCTCATCATCGAGCGGTAGCCGCTGTCGATGCGTTCGACCTCACGGGCGATCAGGCCGTAGGAAACGTAGTTGAGGCCGGCGCCGCCGTATTCCTCCGACACCATTGGGCCGAGCAGGCCAAGCTCGCCCATCTCGGCGAAGATCGATGGATCGGTCTTTTCGTGGCGGAAGGCCTCCTGCACGCGGGGCGCCAGCCGGTCCTCGGCATAACCTTGAGCGGTGTGCCGCACCATGCGCTCTTCTTCGGTCAACTGCGCATCCAGGTTGAACGGATCCTGCCAGTCGAATGACGCCTTAGAACCATGCATGTTCGACACCCCCTCGTTATCGCCCCGCGCGCTTCATCAGCTCGCGGCCGATGATGAGCTTTTGAACCTCGGTCGCGCCCTCGTAGATTCTGAGCGCGCGGATCTCGCGATAGAGCCGCTCGATGATCTCGCCGACGCGCACGCCGCGGCCGCCGAAGAGCTGCAGCGCCTGGTCGATGACCCATTGTGCGTTCTCGGTCGCGGTCATCTTGGCCATCGCCGCTTCGCGCGTCGTTGGTCGTTTCTGCACATCGCGCTGCCAGGCGGTGCGGCAGGTCAAGAGTGCTGCCGCGTCGACAGCCGTCGCCATCTCGCCAAGCGTGCTTTGTGCCGTCGGAAGATCGCCAAGGGTCGCGCCGAACATCTTGCGGTTCTTCGCATGCGATATCGCCTCGTCGAGCGCGCGGCGGGCAAAGCCGATCGCGGCGGCAGCCACGGACGGGCGGAAAATGTCGAGGGTGCGCATGGCGATCTTGAAACCTTCGCCAGACGCGCCCAGAAGCTGCGACGCCGGGATGCGGCAATTGTCGAAACGAAGGCGGGCGAGCGGATGCGGCGCAATCGTCTCGATGCGCTCAGCGATGGCAAAACCCGGCGTATCGGCAAAGACCACGAAGGCGGAAATGCCGCGCGTGCCCGGCGCCTCGCCTGTGCGGGCAAAGACGGTGTAGACGTCGGCGATGCCGCCGTTCGAAATCCAGGTCTTTTCGCCGTCGAGTACGAAGTGATCGCCGTCGCGGCGTGCTGCGCACGCCATCGCCGCGACATCCGAGCCGGCCTCGGGTTCAGACAGCGCAAAGGCGGAGATCCATTCGCCGCGGGCGACCTTGGGCAGGATGGCCTGTTTCAACGCCTCCGACCCTGAAAGGTTGATCGCGCCCGTCCCGAGGCCCTGCATGGCGAAGGCAAAGTCGGCAAGTCCGTCTGTGTAAGCGAGCGTTTCGCGGATGAGGCAGAGCGATCGGCTGTCGATCTCTTCGCTAACACCGCCGAACGTCTTCGGCACGCAATGGCGAAGCACGCCCGTAGCGCCGAGCGCTGCGACCAGCTTCCTGCAGGCCGCATCGACATCGGCGTGATCGATTTCCCCGAGGCCGCCACGGGCCACGAAGGCGTCTAGTTCCGCAGCGAGCGCACGGTGGCTGTCATCGTAGAACGGCCAGTCGAGATGGTCGCGGGTCGGTGCGCCTATGGCGGTATCAGGGGAACCCATGCTCAGTTCCCCTTGAATTCCGGCTTCGCCTTGGCGGCAAAGGCCTCGAAGGCGCGGCGGAAGTCGCCGGTCGCCATGCAGATCGCCTGCGCCTGAGCTTCCGATTCGATCAGCTGGTCGATGCCCATCGCCCATTCCTGGTCGAGCATCTTCTTGGTCATTGCATGGGCAAACCAAGGGCCGTCGGCGATATTGCGCGCAAACTTCTGGGCTTCAGCCAGCAGCGTCGGACGCTCGTGCAGGGCGTTATAGAAGCCCCAGGCACTGCCTTCCGTCGCGGTCATGACGCGGCCGGTGAAGAGCAGTTCGGCGGCGCGGCCCTGGCCGATGATGCGGGGAAGAATGCCGCAGGCGCCCATGTCGGCGCCGGCCAGCCCGACGCGGGTAAAGAGAAAGGCCGTCTTCGCCTCGGGCGTAGCCACGCGGAAGTCCGACGCCATGGCCAGAATGGCACCAGCGCCGGCGCAGATGCCGTCGACCGCTGCCATGACCGGCTGCGGGCAGGCGCGGATCTGGCGGACCAGTTCACCGGTCATACGGGTGAAATCGAGAAGATCGGGCATCGACATGCGCGTCAGCGGCTCGATGATCTCGAAGACGTCGCCGCCCGAGGAGAAATTGTCGGCCGCACCAGTCAGCACCACGGCACGCACGTCGCTGGCGCGGGCAAGCGAGCGGAAGAGATAGCATAGCTCCTCGTAGCTTTCGAAGGTCAGCGGGTTCTTCTTTTCCGGACGGTTGAGGGTGATCGTGGCGACGCGTCCGTCGGCATCCGTTTCGAACAGGAAGTGCTTGGCCTTGTGGTCTTTGAAGGCGCGCTTCTTGGCCTGCATCGGGTTTGTCATCTCTATCCTCCGAGAACTTCGCCGCCGGCGACAGCGATCGACTGACCAGTGATTGCAGTCGCCTTTTCCGACACGAGCCAGGAGACCGTGTGGGCGACTTCTTCCGGCGTCACCAGGCGTCCCTGTGGGTTGGAGCGAGCAAGGCTGGCACGTGCTTCCTCGCGCGAGCGGCCGGTCTTTTCGCTGATCGTATCGAGCGCGCCGTCGATCAGCGGCGTGTCGGTGAAGCCGGGGCAGACGGCATTGACGGTGACGTCGCTGCGGGCAAACTCAAGCGCCAGCGCGCGCGTCAAGCCGATAACGCCGTGCTTCGATGCACAATAGGCCGAAACATAGGCGTAGCCGGTCAGGCCCGCGGTGCTCGCAACGTTGACGATCCGGCCGTTGCCGGCCCGCCGCACGGAGGCAAGCGCTGCCTGCGTCACCAGATAGACGCCGGTGAGGTTGATGGAAAGCACCCGCTGCCAAAGCGCGAAGTCGGTCTTTTCGAACGGCGCCGAGGGCGCTTCGCCTGCGCAATTGACGAGAACGGCGATGTCTCCGGCTTCAGCGATTGCGGCCGCGATGCCTTGCTCGACGGCGTCCGGGTTAGTCACGTCGAAGCCGTTGCGGACAAAGGCTTGTCCGCCGGCCGCAAGGATTTTGTCCCGCACCGCTTCAAGCGGTGCTGCGCGCCGACCGGCGAGGCTGACCACATGGCCGTCGGCTGCGAGCCTAAGGGCGATCGCCTTGCCGATGCCGCTGCCGGCGCCCGTGACGAGGGCGTGCCTGCTCATGGCTTGCCTGCCGTCGTTGCAGCGCGCGCCAGGTTGTTCACGTACTGCGCGCGGGCGGAGTGATACTGTTTCGGCCAGGGCTCACCGTCATAACCGATCTTTGCCGCCTCGTGCATCACGAAGGATGGGTCGGCCAGATGCGGGCGGGCAATCGCGCAGAGATCGGCGCGGCCGGCGGCAATGATCGAATTGGCGTGGTCGGCCTCGGAAATCGCCCCGACAGCGATGGTCGGAACCTGGATCTCGTTGCGGATCTTGTCGGAAAACGGCGTCTGGAACAGGCGGCCATAGACCGGCTTTTCTTCCTTCACCACCTGGCCGGACGAGCAGTCGATCATGTCGGCGCCGGCCTCCTTGAACAGGCGGGCGAAAATTGCCGCATCCTCGGGCGTGTTGCCGCCCTCGTGCCAGTCATGGGTCGAGAGACGAACCGACATCGGCCGGTCCTCGGGCCAGACTTTGCGCACCGCGTGGAACACTTCGAGCGGGAAGCGGGCGCGGACGGCGTGATCGCCGCCATAGTCGTCGGTGCGCAGATTGGTGAGCGGCGACAGGAAGCTCGACAGCAGGTAGCCGTGCGCGACGTGCAGTTCGAGGATATCGAAGCCGAGGTCGCGCGCCCGCTCGGTGGCACGCACGAAATCGGCGATGACCCGGTCCATATCCTGGCGCGTCATTTCACGCGGTGTATCCGAATGCTTGAGGTAGGGCAGGGCGGACGCGGAGATGAGCGGCCAGCCGCCTTCGGCCAAGGGCTGATCGATCCCCTCCCAGGCGACCTTCGTCGCACCCTTGCGGCCGGCATGGCCGAGCTGGATGCCGATCTTGGCGGGGGTCTGCTGGTGCACGAAGTCGACTATGCGCTTGAAGGCGTGGGCCTGCTCGTCGTTCCAGAGCCCCAGGCATCCGGGCGTGATGCGGGCGTCGGCGGACACGCAGGTCATTTCCGGGAAGACGAGGGCCGCGCCGCCCATGGCGCGCGCGCCGAGATGGACGAGATGAAAATCGTTGGGCACGCCGTCGGTCGCCGAATACATCGCCATCGGCGAAACGACGATGCGGTTCTTCAGTGTCAGGCCGCGAAGCTTGAACGGCGTAAACATCGGCGGCGGAACCGCCCCGTTCGCCGCCGGCTCGACACCGGCGCGTTCGGCAAACCAGCGCTCGAAACCTTCGAGCCAGTCCTTGTCGCGCAGGCGAAGGTTTTCGTGGCTGATGCGCTGCGAGCGGGTCAGCATCGAATACATGAACTGCTCGGGCTCCAGCGTATCGGCATAACGCGTGCCGACCACTTCGAACCATTCCATGGCATTGCGGGCCGCGTTCTGGATGCGGGCGACATCGACCCGGCGCACCTCTTCGTAAGCCGAGAGCACCGCGGGAATGTTCGCCTTGTCGTGGCCGAGAATGTCGAACTGGCGGGTGAGCTCGATCGCATCATCGATCGCAAGCTTGGTGCCCGAGCCGATCGCGAAATGGGCGGTGTGGGCGCTGTCTCCCATCAGCACGACATGGCTGCGGCCATTGAAATGGCTCCACTTTTCACAGATCAGCCGGCCGAAGTTCAGCCAGGCGGAGCCGCGCAGGTGCCGCGCATTGGTCATCAGCTTGTGGCCGTCGAGCGTGCCGGCGAAGAGTTTCTCGCAGAACGCGATCGACTGGTCCTGGTCCATCTTGTCGAGGCCATGGGCGCGGAAGACGTCGTCGGTGGTTTCGACGATGAAGGTCGAGGTGTTCTCGTCGAAGCGGTAGATATGTGCCTGGAACCAGCCATGTTCGGTGCGCTGGAAATCGAAGGTGAAGGCGTCGAACTTCTTGTCCGTGCCGAGCCAGACATAGCGGTTCGGCCGGACGACCATGTCCGGCTTGAAGACGCCGGCGTATTTGTTGCGGATGCGCGAATTGACGCCATCGGAGGCGATGATCAGATCGGCGTCGGCGAACTGCTCGTCGCTCTCGACGTCCTGCTCGAACAGCAGTTCGGCACCGAGTTGGAGGCAGCGTTCCTGGAGGATGTTGAGCATCTTCTTGCGGCCGATGCCGACAAAGCCGTGGCCAGTCGTGCGGATCTTGCGGCCCTTGAAGACCAGCTCGATATCGTCCCAATGGTTGAAGGAAACCTCGATCGCCTCGGCCGTCTCCGGATCCCACTGGCGCATCGATTGCATGGTCGCGTCGGAGAAGACGACGCCCCAGCCGAAGGTGTCGAAGGCGCGGTTCCGCTCGACCACGGTAACGTGGTGCTCCGGGTGCTGGCGCTTCATCAGCAGCGCAAAATAGAGGCCCGCAGGCCCGCCACCGATACAGACGATCCGCATATGGTTCTCCTCCCGAGTTCCCGCTGCGCGTGTCGCCGTCGAGATGCCGTTGGCGTCATCCCAGACTGCTGGAAATAAGGTGGACTCGTTCCGGAGAAATTTCAAGCTTAAAATTGTTTTGGCCAGATGCGACGCGTATATGCGCGGTCAAAGGACGGCGCGCGGGCGTCGCGCCCTTTCAGATCCTGGCAAGAGGGGAAGGGGTGGGCTTCAGGAATTGCGCGCCAGTGCGGCGATGATCGAGCGCTTGAGTTTGGCCAGTTCATCCATCAGCACGCCACCGTCCTGCGCCGAAACGCCGGCGAAGAGGTCGGAGATCCAGTCGGCATGCGTTGCCGCCATCTTCTCGAATTCGGCGCGGCCAAAGGGCGTCAGCGCGATGACCTGCACGCGCCGATCCGTCGGAAGTGTCGTGCGGCTGATGTGGCCGCTCTCGGTCAGGCGCTCCACCAGAACCGTGATGTTGCCGGGCGAAACCATCATGCGCTTCGAGACTTCGCCGAGCACCATGCCGTCAGGAGCGCGCTCGAGCTGGGCCATCAGGTCGAAGCGCGGCAGGGTCGAATCGTATTCCTCCCGGAGCCGGCGCCGGATCTCGCTCTCTACCAGGGTCGAACAGGTCAGCAGGCGCAGCCATAGCCTGAGCTCGGCACGGTGATCGCCCGGCGCTTCGAGCGCCTTGGTCTCGCCATCCACCCAATCCGGCGAAGTATCGAACTTGTCTTCACCCATCATTGCAAACGTCCGCTTCCTATCCTGCGCCAAAATGGCAGGCACTTCCCTGTCTCTTTGCTTTTAGAGAGGTTTCCGGCTCTTGGACAGGCTGTCACGCGCCGTCATTTGGCCGCATGCCGCGGCGATGCCGGTGCGATACGGCCGCCATCTTCGGACTGGTCGTAGACATTGACGGTAAAGCCGATGTGGTCGGTCATCAGCTTGCGCGCGCGCTCGATGTCGCGGTCGAGTGCGGCCTCCATCAGTTCCGTATGATGTTCGATCGCCATTGCGTCCTCAAGGGCGGCGACCGCTTCCTCGTAGCCCTCGCTCATCCCGGCGGCAGCACGCAATGTGGGCGCGAGACTGAGGAAACGGTGGTGGCGGCGGAGCTGGTCGGAGATCGTCGCCTGGAAGCGGGAAAGCCAGCTCGATCTTGCCGCGCCGATCAGGGCTGTGTGAAAGGCGGCGTGTTTCTCGTCCCACTCGTCGATCTCGCTTTCGGTGACGTTTTCGACGGCGATCTTGCACCGGGACAAACGATAGTGGGCGGTGACGACGGCCGACTCCCAGGCGCTGTCGCCATTTTCGATCGACTCGATCAGCAGCGGAATTTCGACGACCTGTCGCGCCTTGGTGAGGTCGTCAAGCGCGTCGCGTGAAACCGGGGCGACAGCAAAGCCGCGGTTGCTGATCGCCGTGACCAGTCCTTCTGCCTCCAGCCGCGACAGCGCCTCGCGGAGCGGCGTCCACCCGATGCCATAGCTTTCACGCAGCGCGCTCAGCTTCATCGGCGCACCGGGCTGGAGCCGCGTCGCTAGGATGTCGCGACGGAGCAGCCGGTAGGCCGATTCGGTTTTGGTCGACTGTTCGTGGTCTTGCATCAAGTTCCCTTAACGCCCGCGTCGGATCGACACAAATATATATAGTTCTGCGATGAAGATGAAAATATATATATTTGTTTGACAAGAACTCCGACCCTCGCCATCATCCCCGCACGCCGCCGAGGAGGGCGGTAACGCTCGTCAAATTCTGGGAGGGATGTATGAGCATGCTTAAGAGCACTTGGCTTTCGGGATTGGTCGTCGCCGGCGCGATGGCATGGGGACTGGGCGTGGCTGCCGCCGATCCGATCCGCATCGGCATCGCCAATTTCGGCGAACATCCGCAATTGAACGCGTCGATCGCCGGTTTCAAGAAGGCGCTGGCCGAAAACGGCTTCGTCGAAGGTAAGGATGTCGTCTACACCGAGAGCCATACCAATTTCGACGCCTCGCTCGTTCCGCAGATGATCGCCAAGTTGCAGGCCGAACAGCCGAAGCTGGTCTACACGATCACCACGCCCGTCTCGCAGATCGCCAAGAAGGCGCTCGCCGGCTCCGGCATTCCGGTGGTCTTCTCCGCCGTCACCGATCCGGTGGCTGCCAAGCTCGTTCCGTCCTGGGAGGCGGGCGACGACGGCATGACCGGTGCGACCGACCTTCAGGACGTGGCCGCCGTCATGGCCTTCACGCACAAGCTGCTGCCGAACGCGAAGCGCTTTGGCGTGCCCTATAATCCGGGTGAGGCGAACGATCAGGCCCTGCTCGACAAGATCAAGGAAGCAGCGCCTGACGCAGGCTTCGAGGTCGTGGAGGTCGGCGTCGACAACGTCAACGACATCCAGCAGCGCATCGCCTCCTTCGCCGGCAAGGCCGACGTGATCTACACGCCCGCATCCAACCTGCTGCAGCCGGCGATCGGCGCCGTTTCTGCAGCCGCGCGCCAGGCACAGATCCCGATCGTCAACTCCGACGACGGTGCAGTGCGCGACGGCGTCGTGCCGGCAAGCTTTGCCGTCAACTACGAGCAGGTCGGCGTCAATGCCGGCAAGATCGCCGCCCAGATCCTCAAAGGTGCAGACCCGAAGACCATCGCTCCGTCGCGCCCGGCCTATGAAGATCACGCACCGCTGATCTCGAAGAAGGCTGCGGCCGCCTTCGGCATCGAAGTGCCGGCAGCGCTCGCGACCGAATGCAACTGCGTCGTCGACTGATTTCCAGTTGGTCTCAACAGTAACGGCGCCAAGGGCGCCGTTACTCCATGGTTAGGGGGAGCCAATGCTGGAAATCAGATCGGCCCGCAAAGTCTTCTACAAGGGGCAGGCGGACGAAAAGGTCGCGCTAGACGGCCTCAATCTCAGCCTTGCCACGGGCGAATTCGGCGTCGTCATCGGTTCGAATGGCGCCGGCAAGAGCAGCATGCTCAACGCCATCTCGGGGGCATTGGTGCTCGATAGCGGCCAGATCGTCATCAATAGCGACGATGTGACCGCGACGCCCGTGCACAAGCGCGCGATGCGGCTTGCCCGCGTCTTCCAGGACCCGATGCGCGGCACCGCCGCCAGCATGACGGTGGCGGAAAACATGTTGCTTGCCGAATTGCGTAGCAACAAGCGCACCTTGCGGCGCGGGTTGAATGCTACACGGCTCGCCACCTACAGGGAACGTCTGTCGCTGCTCGGGCTCGGCCTCGAAAACCGCCTCGATACGCGGGTGGAACTGCTCTCCGGCGGCCAGCGGCAATCGCTGTCCCTGATCATGGCGGTTGGCGGCGAGCCGGAACTGCTACTGCTCGACGAACACACCGCAGCGCTTGACCCGCGCACGGCCGATATCGTCATGCAGGCGACGATCCGCGCGGTCGAAGCCTTGAAGCTGACGACGCTGATGGTGACGCACAACATGCAGCACGCCGTGGATTTCGGCCACAAGGTCATCATGCTCGACGCCGGGCGCGTGCGCCTCGAGATCGATGGCAAGGAAAAGGCGCAGACGACCGTGCCGGATCTGATCGGCCACTTCTCCGTCAAAACCGACCGCATGTTCCTGGCGAGCTGACGATCATGGATATTCTTCAAAATACCTTCGCGAGCTTCGTCTCGCTCGTTCCCGTCACGCTCGCGCAGAGCCTGATCCTCGCCTTCGTCGTGCTCGGGATCATGATCCCGTTCCGCATGCTGAGCTTTCCGGACCTGACCAGCGAAGGCGCGTTCCCGCTCGGCGGCTGCGTCTGCGGCGTGCTGATGGCGGCCGGCATGTCGCCGCTTGCAGCGATTGCCATCGCGCTTCTCGCCGGATTCGTTGCCGGCTGCTGCACGGCCTTCATCCACCTGCGGTTCCGGATCCACACGCTGCTCGCCGGTATCCTGATGATGACGATGCTCTATTCGATCAACCTCAGGATCATGGGCCGCTCGAACCTCTCCGTTTTCGGTGCGCCGACGGTGTTCGACTGGGCGCCGGGGCTGCAGCCGGGCTTTCCGGCCAGCAAGATCGTGGTTGCCGGGCTGATTGCTCTCATCGTCTTCTTCCTACTCTATCACTTCTTCCGGACGGAGAAGGGTACGGCCGTCCGCGCCGTCGGCGCGAACCCTGATATGGCCGAAGCTCAAGGGATCAACGTCTGGATGGCGACGATCGGCGGCGTCGGGCTTGCGGGCGCGTTTTCGGCGGCAGGCGGCGCGCTGATGGTGCAGTCGCAGGGTTTTGCCGACGTCAACATGGGCCTCGGCATCCTGATCAATGGTCTTGCGGCCTTGATGATCGGTGAAGCGATCGTCGGCAAACAGAGCGTGGCGCGTCAGCTCGCCGCGCCGTTCGTTGGTGCGATCGTCTACTACCAGCTCGTCTCCTTCTGCTTGGCCGCCGGCATGCCGCCGCCGGACCTGAAACTTGCGACCGGCCTGTTCGTTCTCGCCATGCTGGCTCTTCCGAGCCTCAAGCGAAGCCGCGGACCTGCGCCCGCCCGCGAAACCGTTCGCGAATAAATGAGGACCACCTTCATGAATGCAGTTCCTGATCTTGCCGCGATAAAGGCCATGGATGCGGCCGATGTGCTGAGCCCCATGCGCGAGCGTTTCATCCTGCCGCCGGGTCTTATCTATCTCGACGGCAACTCGCTCGGCGTTGCCTCGACCGCCGCCTTCGACGAGCTTCGCAAGGCCGCCACCGAGGAATGGGGGCAGGACCTCATCCGCAGCTGGAATACGGCCGGCTGGTTCGAGATGCCGCTGACCCTTGGCGACCGGGTCGGGCGGCTGATCGGGGCGGCCGCCGGCCAGACCGTCGTCTGCGACACCACGTCGATCAACATCTACAAGGCTCTCCATGCGGCCATGGCACTGCGGCCCGATCGGTCGGTGATCGTCAGCGAAAGCGGCAGTTTCCCGACCGATCTCTATATGGCCGAAGGCGTGGTCTCGACGCGTCCGGGCACCTCACTCAGGCTCGAAGGTGTCGATGCGCCCGAGATCGAGGATCTGATCGATGGCAGCGTCGCCGTCGTTCTCGTCAACCACGTCAACTACAAGTCCGGCGAACTGCGCGACATGGCGGCGCTGACCCGCAAGGCGCACCAACATGGCGCACTGGTCATCTGGGACCTCTGCCATACGGCCGGCGCCCTGCCGGTTGATCTCGACGGTGCTAACGTCGATTTCGCCGTCGGCTGCACCTACAAGTACCTGAACGGTGGCCCCGGAGCCCCCGCCTTCATCTACGCCGCGACTCGTCACCACGGCGATATCCGCCAGCCGCTCACCGGCTGGTGGGGCCACGCCCGCCCCTTCGCCTTCGAAAAGCACTATGCTGCCGGTGAGGGCATCCGCCGTTTCCTCTGCGGAACACAGCCGATCCTGTCGCTGCGGGCACTAAAGGGCGCGCTCGACGTCTGGGACGAGGTCGACATGAAGACGCTGCGTGAGAAGAGCATCGGCCTCACGGACCTCTTCATCGCGCTCGTCGAGGCGAAATGCAGTGCTTATGGGCTGGCGCTCGAAAGCCCCCGCGACGGCGTCAGGCGCGGAAGCCAGGTGTCGTTCCGTCACTCGCACGCTTACGAAATCATGCAGGCGCTGATTGCCCGTGGCGTCATCGGTGATTTCCGCGCACCGACGACGATGCGCTTCGGCTTCACGCCGCTCTATGTGAGCTATGCCGACGTCTGGCAGGCGGTCGAAATCCTGGAAGACATCCTCAAGACCGGTGCATGGCAGGATGCGCGCTTCGCGGTCCGTGCGGCCGTGACCTGATTGATGGCACCGAAGAGCAGCGGGCGGTATTTCGCCCGTTGCCTCCTGTTCAGACACATACTGAGGCTGCCGCCCCGCAGCGGGCTTGTTCAGAGCCACTGTGCCTAGAGGCGAGAGGACGGCTAAACGGGGGATTTAAGCAATGATCGCGCCACACCGCCCGACCCCGGACGAAATCGCCGATGCTCGTAAACGCATCGCGCCGCATTTCGCGCGCACGCCGCTGGTCAGGCTCGATCTTGGGTTTCCGGACCGTCAGATCTTCCTGAAACTGGAGACGCTATCTCCAATTGGCGCGTTCAAGCTCCGTCCCGCCTTGAACGCCGTGCTGTCGCGCGATCCGGCCGAACTCGAAAGCGGCGTGGCGGTCACCAGCTCCGGCAACATGGCCTATGGCATGGCCTGGGCCGCGCGCCTCATCGGTGTGCCGATGGTTGCCTACATGTATCGCGGCGCACCCCAGACCAAGATCGACGGTGTGCGTGCGCTCGGCGGAGAAGTACGGTTCGTCAGTGCCGAGACCTGGTGGGACTACATCACTGGCGCCGATCATCCGGATGCGCCGGAACTGTTGATCAATCCGGTGACCGATCAGGCGGTGCTGGCCGGCAACGGTTCCATCGGCACGGAGATCATCGACGATGTGCCCGATGTCGACGTCGTGCTTACTCCCTATGGCGGCGGCAGCATGACCACCGGGGTGGCCAGCGTTATCAAGGCCGCTTCTGACCGCTGCCGTGTCTTTGCCGTCGAAGATGACAGCGCCGCCCCGGTTTCAGCAGCCCTTGCCGCTGGCCAAATCGTCACGATCGAAACCCGTCCCTCCTTCATCAAGAGCATCGGCGCGCCATCGCTGGTGCCGCAGATCTGGCCGGTGGTCCGGGACCTGATCGATGGGGCGATTGCGGTCAGCCCGGGGCAGGTGACCGAAGCGATGCGGCTCCTCTTCAAGAAGGCGAAGATCGTTGCCGAGGGCGCGGGTGCTGCCTCGCTTGCCGCCGCAATCGCGCGACCGGATCTCAAGGGAAACATCGTCTGCGTGGTCTCGGGCGGCAACATCGACGCGGCTGCCTATTCCACTGTGCTCGGCGGTGGCATTCCCTCAGCCTGAGCGATAGCCTCAAACGCCAAGATAACGGTCCTGAAGCTCTGGCGTCAGCGCCGTTGGAGAGCCCTCAAAGACTGTCGCGCCCTTTTCCAAGACGAAGCAGCGGTCGGCAACGGGCAGCAACTCCGAGAGCGTCTTGTCTACGACAAGAATCGACTGTCCCGCTGCCTTGAGCGTGCGGATCGCCGACCAGATGTCCTGGCGAATGACCGGCGCCAGCCCTTCCGTTGCCTCGTCGAGAATGAGCAGGCTGGGATTGGTCATCAAGGCCCGGCCGATCGCCAGCATCTGCTGCTCGCCGCCCGAAAGGGTGTTGGCATACTGATCGCGCCGCTCGCCGAGGCGAGGGAACAGCGCGGTCACTTTCTCGAAAGTCCATTCGTTGCCGCGTGCGGTGGCAATGAGGTTCTCCATGACGGTGAGATTGGGAAAGCAGCGCCGTCCTTCAGGAACGAGACCGAGGCCGAGCCTCGCAATCCGGTGCGGGCGCAGGCCGGAGATGGTCTTGCCAGCAAAGGAGATGGCGCCTGAACGCGGGCGCACGAGCCCGAGGATCGAGTTGATCGTCGTGGTCTTGCCCATGCCGTTGCGGCCCATGAGCGCGACGACCTCGCCCTCGCGCACATCGAGGTTGACGCCGAAGAGCGCTTGGGATGCGCCGTAGAAGGTTTCGAGACCCTTGAGTTCGAGCAGGCTCACGCGGCTTCTCCCAGATAGGCCCGGCGCACATCTGGATCGCTGCGGATTTCATCGACCGTGCCTGAGGCGATGATGCGGCCGTAGACCAGCACGGAGATGCGATCCGCCAGCGCAAAGACCGCATCCATGTCGTGCTCCACCAAGAGCATTGGAGCTTCGTGACGCAGCCCATCAAGGAACGAAGTCAGCCGCTTGGAGCCCTCCGGTCCCATGCCAGCCATGGGCTCGTCGAACAGAAAGACTTTCGGCGACAGCGCCAGTGCGATGGCGATTTCGAGTTGCCGGCGTTCGCCGTGTGAGAGTTCGGCCGCCGGCACATGGGCACGCGCAGCGAGATCGACGCGCTCCAGCATCGCCATGGCCGGTTCGGTCAGTTCCTTGTCGTTGCTGACCTGGCGAAAGAAGTGGAAGCTGCTGCCGTGGCGCGCCTGCACCGCCAGCATGACGTTGCGAAGGGCCGAGAATTCCTGCGCCAGCGAGGAGATCTGGAAGCTGCGGGCGAGGCCGAGCCGGGCTCGGGCGGCCATGTCGAGGCCGCCGATATCCTCTCCACGAAAGCGGATGGTGCCGCTATCGGCTTTCAGCGATCCGGCGATCTGGTGGATCAGCGTGCTTTTTCCGGCGCCATTCGGGCCGATCAGCGCATGGATCTGCCCGGGGCGAAGATCGAGGCTGACGCCGTCGGTCGCCTTCAGCGCGCCAAAGGATTTTCTGAGGTCGCGGATTTCGAGGACGGGCTCAGACATGGCGCGGCTTTCCGGAGAGGAGACCCAGCAGCCCGCCGCGGGCAAAGAGCACGATGCCAAGCAGGATGAGGCCGAGGAAGAACTGCCAGCGCTCGGTGATGCCGCCGAGCACATATTCGAAGAAGACGAAGATCATCGCGCCGGCGACGGGACCGAACAGGCGGCCCTTGCCGCCGAGGATGATCAGCACGATCAGTTCGCCCGACATGTGCCAGGAGAGCATCGAGGGGCCGACGAAACGGTTGAGGTCCGCATAGAGCGCGCCGGCAAATCCGGTGATCATCGCCGAGACGGCAAAGGCGACGAGGCGGATGTTGAAAGGTGCGATGCCGACTGCGGCAAGGCGTGTGCCGTTCTGTCTCGCCGCCTGCAGGGCGCTGCCGAAGCGTGAACCCTCTACCACGTGAAAGAGAAGCAGCGTCGCCATCAGTGCCGCGTAGCAGATCAGGAAATAGGGCAGGGGCTTGGCCGTGTTGACGCCGGGAAAGGCGTTGCGCATCGACATCGACAGGCCGTCCTCGCCACCATAGGCCGGCCAGGAGATCGCGAAGTAATAGATCATCTGCGCAAAGGCGAGCGTGATCATGATGAAGTAGACGCCCGATGTGCGCAGGCTGATCGCACCGATCGGCAACGCGATGAGGCCGGCGACTGCGACGGCGGCGACCCAGATCAGCGGCATCGATGTCGTCGCCGGAATGCCGGCAAAGAGCGGCTCGGCATTGAAGGCGTGCGTGGCGAGAATGCCGGACACATAACCGCCGAGGCCGAAGAAGGCCGCATGTCCGAAGGAAAGCAGCCCGCCGAGCCCGAGCGCCATATTGAGGCCGACGGCGGCAAGCGCCAGCACGACGATGCGGGTTGCGAGCGTCACGTAGAAGGGTTCGCCCAAGCTTACGGCCAGCATCGGCGCACCGAGAAGCACAAGGGCGAGCAGCAGGTTGATTGTGGTTTCGCGGTTCATCTCGACCTCACGACTGCGCCGCAAACAGGCCGCTTGGCCTGAAAGCGAGAATGAGGGCCATGACGACGTAGATCAGCATTGAGGCGAGCGCCGCACCGATGGTGGTCGCCTGCGACGCGGGCATGGTCAATGCGAGCAAGGAAGGAAGCAGGAAGCGGCCCATGGTGTCGACGACGCCGACGATCACTGCGCCGACGAGCGCGCCCTTGATCGAGCCGATGCCGCCGATGACGATGACGACAAAGGCGAGGATGAGCACCGGCTCACCCATGCCTACCTGTACGGATTGCAGCGCACCGACCAGCGCGCCGGCCAAGCCCGCAAGCGCGGCTCCCAGCGCAAAGACGACCGTATAGAGCGTGCCGATGTCGATACCGAGCGCTCCGATCATCTCGCGATCGGACTCGCCCGCTCGGATGCGCATGCCGAGCCGGGTACGGGAGATCAGGAGATAGAGGCCGATCGCAACGGCAATGCCGACGCCGATGATCGCCAGGCGGTAGAGCTGGTACTGGCCGCCGCCCGGCAGCGGCACCGCACCCTGCAGTATGGGTGGTATGTCGAGATAAAGCGGGAACGAGCCGAAGAGCCAGCGCGCGCCTTCCGACAGGATCAGGATCAGCGCGAAGGTCGCGAGCACCTGATCGAGATGATCGCGGTCATAGAGCCTGCGGATGACGGCGACCTCGATGATCGCGCCGACACCGGCGGCGGCCGCAAGGCTGGCGATGAGGCCGATCCAGAAGGAGCCGGTGGCGGCTGCGACCGTTGCGCAGGCGAAGGCGCCGATCATGTAGAGTGAGCCGTGCGCCAGGTTTATGAGGCCCATGACCCCGAAAATCAGAGTCAGGCCGGCGGCCATCAGAAACAGCATCACACCGAGCTGGAGCCCGTTGAGCAGTTGTTCGATCAGGAGTGCGGTGAACAAGAGACCGGTCCAAGCTTGATGTCAGAAGGACATGGATCATCGACCGGATGGCGGCATCAGGGCCGCGCACCCGGGCAACGACAGGTGCAGGGCACTACATGCTGCACTTCTCGGCGTAGGCGTCCTTATGGTCTTCGAAGGCGGTGGCGATGATCTTGTTGGTGAGCACGCCGTCGGCTTCCTTGACCACCTCGCGCACGTAGATGTTCTGGATCGGGTGGTTGTTGTTGTTGAAGACGAACTTGCCGCGTACCGACTGGAAGTCTGCTGCCTTAAGTGCTGCGCGGAAGGCGTCCTTGTCTTTGACGCTTGCCTTGGAAAGGGCGGCGAGGATCAGGTTTGCCGTATCCCAGCTCTGCGCCGCGTAGATCGACGGCAGGCGCTTGTATTCGGTCCTGAAGGCTTCGACGAACTTCTTGTTGGCCTCGTTGTCGAGGTCCTTCGACCAGGTCGCCGAGTTCTTGACGCCAAGGGCTGCATCACCGATCGCCGGCAGGACGTCCTGGCTGAAGGAGAAGCCGGGGCCCATGACCGGGATGTTGACGCCCGACTGCGCATATTGCTTCATGAAGGCGATGCCCATGCCGCCGGGCAGGAAGAAATAGACCGTGTCGGCGCCCGAGGCGCGGATCTGGGCGATTTCGGCGGCATAGTCCGTCTGGCCGACCTGCGTGTAGATCTCGCCGGCAAGCGCACCCTTGTAGTAGCGCTTGAAACCGGTCAGCGCGTCCTTGCCGGCCGGATAGTTGGGCGCCAGGATGAAGGCGTTCTTGTAGTCCTTGTTGGCGTATTGCCCCATCGCCTCATGGAAATTGTCGTTCTGGTAGGCGACGTTGAAATAGTTCGGATTGCAGTTCGCACCGGCAAGTGCCGAGGGACCGGCGTTGGGCGAGAGATAGATTACGTCCTGCGCGACCGTGTTTGGCACGACGGCCATTGCGAGGTTCGACCAGATGATGCCCGTCATCAGGTCGACCTTGTCGCCCTGGATCATCTTCTCGGCGATCTGTACCGCAAGTTCCGGCTTCTGGGCATCGTCCTCGATCACCAGTTCCACGTCCTTGTTGCCCGACTGCTTGATCGCCAGCGTGAAGGCGTCGCGCATGTCGATGCCCAGGCCGGCACCGCCGCCCGAAAGCGTGGTGATGACGCCGATCTTCACCGGCTCGGCATGGGCAAGGCTCGATGTCGCAAGCGAAAGGCCAAGAAGGCTCGCGGCCAGAATGCGGTTCATGCTGTTCTCCCTTTGTTGGTTCCCTTATGGGTTGTGTTCTATCAGAGACCCGTGCGCACGTGCCAGAGCTCGGGGAAAAGTTCCACTTCGAGCATCTTTTTCAGATAGGACGCGCCGGATGTGCCCCCGGTTCCGCGTTTCATGCCGATGATGCGCTCGACGGTCGTGACGTGGTTGAAGCGCCAGCGGCGGAAATAGTCCTCGAAATCGACCAGCTTCTCGGCGAGTTCGTAGAGCATCCAGTAGCGCTCCGGATCGCGGTAGACGGTCTGCCAGGCAGCAAAGACCTTGTCGCTTTCCGCGCGCGTCTCGCGCCAATCCGTCTTGTCCGCTTCCTCGCCGACATCGAAGCCGTTGCGCGAAAGCAGCCGGATCGCCTCGTCGTAGAGCGACGGCGCGGCGAGAATCGCCTCCAGCTTTTCCATGATGTCAGGACGGTGCGCATGCGGCCCGAGCATCGCGACGTTGCGGTTGCCGGCGAGGAACTCGATCGCCCGGTACTGCCACGACTGGAAGCCGGAGGATTGGCCGAGCGATTCACGGAATGTGGTGTATTCGCTGGGGGTCATCGTGCGCAGCACGTCCCAGGCACTGTTCAGCTGCTCGAAGATGCGGGCGACGCGCGTCAGCATCTTGAATGCGGGTTCCAGCCGGTCGTCGCGGATCGAACGGACGGCGGCGTTGATCTCGTGCAGCGCGAGCTTCATCCAGAGCTCCGACGTCTGATGCTGGATGATGAACAGCATCTCGTCATGGGCTTTGGAAAGTGGCTCCTGCGCGTCCAACACCTTTTCCAGCATCAGGTAGTCGCTATAGGACATGCGTCCCTTGAACGACATTTGGGCGCCTTCTTTCGAAGGGTCGTATGATTTGCTCATTGTTTTCAGTTCTCCGACCGCAATCGGAACCGCTGGATCTTGCCTGTGGCTGTTTTCGGCAGGTTGTCCAGGAACTTTACCGATCGCGGATATTTGTAAGGCGCGATCGTCGCCTTCACATGATCCTGCAGACGCTTGATCGTTGCGTCGTCCGCCGACACGCCAGATATCAGAACGACATAGGCTTCGACAATCTGGCCGCGCTCCGTATCGGGCGCACCGACGACGGCGCATTCGGCGACTTCCGGGTGCGAAATCAGGGCGGCCTCGACCTCGGGACCGGCGATATTGTAGCCGGCGGTGATGATCATGTCGTCCGAACGGGCGGCGAAATGGAAGAAGTCGTCCGCGTCCTGGTAGAAGGCGTCGCCGGTCAGGTTCCAACCGTCGCGGACATAGTCGCGCTGGCGGCTGTCGGCCATGTAGCGGCAGCCGGTCGGGCCGCGCACCGCAAGCCTGCCGATCGTGCCGCGGGGGACTTCCTGCATGTCGTCATTGACGATCCGCGCTTCGTAGCCGCCGACCGGCTTTCCGGTCGAGGCGGGTTTGCGGTCCTCGAAGCGGTTGGAAATGAAGATATGCAGCATCTCGGTCGCCCCGATGCCGTCGAGGATCGGCTTGCCGGTTTTCGCCGTCCACTCCTCGAAGACGGGCCCTGGAAGGGTTTCGCCCGCCGAGATCGCAACGCGAAGTGAAGAGAGGTCGGCGCCGTTGTCCATCGCCTTCATCATCGCCCGGTATGCGGTCGGCGCTGTGAAGGAGATCGTCGCTCTGTATTTCTCGATGATTTCCACCATGTTCGCGGGTGTCGCATGCTCAAGCAGCGTTGCCGCGGCTCCAAAGCGCAAGGGGAAGATCGCAAGGCCGCCGAGGCCGAAGGTGAAGGCGAGCGGCGGCGAGCCGACGAAGATGTCGTCAGGCGTGACGCCGAGCACTTCTCGGGCATAGCCGTCGGCGATCGCCAGGAGATCGCGATGGAAGTGCATGGTCGCCTTCGGGATCCCCGTCGTGCCCGAGGTGAAGCCGAGCAGCGCCACATCGTCGCGACCGGTATGCACTGCCTCGAACACCACTGATTTGTCGAGCGCGATGCGGTCGAGTTCCGCGTCGTGGTTCGCGGTCCCGTCGAAGCTCACGACCTGCTTCAGGTAGCGGCTGTCCTTGGCGCAGACGATCATCTCTTCCATCAGCCGCGTGTCGCAAAGCGCCAGGCTGACTTCGGCCTTGTCGACGATCTTGGCGAGTTCACCGGCGCGGAGCATCGGCATGGTGTTGACGATGACGGCGCCGGCCTTGGTGGCGGCCAGCCAGCAGGCGACCATGGCCGGATTGTTCGCCGAGCGGATCAGCACGCGGTGCCCGGGCTTCACGCCGTAGTTCTCGACGAGCGCATGGGCGAGCCGGTTCGTCCAGTCGGACAACTCCTTGTAGGTTCGCCGGCGTCCGTTGCCGATCAGCGCGGTATGGTCGCCAAAACCCTTGGCGACCATGGCATCCGTCAATTCGACGGCGGCGTTGAGATGGTCCGGATAGTCGAAGCCTTCGAGAAGGAACTCCGGCCATTCTTCTGGTGGCGGCAGGTGGTCGCGTGTGAACGTATCGACGTGCGAAGTCGGTCCAAGCATGTGGCGGCTGTTCCCTTGTTCAGTTCCTGCCTGTTGCCCAGGCATCTTTCAAAGCCGGATAAAAGTCTTGCGGTGATGCGAAACCCTGGCGTGCGTGCAGGTCGCGGCCATCGCCGCATCGCTGCCGATGGGGCGTGCCGTCGCGGCGACGGTTCCAGGGATCGAGACAGGCACAGCGAGACCTCCACTTCTCGGCTGAACATGGGGCAGCATCGCACCAGTCCAAAATTATTTCAAGCCTAAAGTTTTTTCGAATGATGCATTGCGTTTCTTGGTGTGGCAGGCGATTTCTATGCTTGGGGAGACATCCGAGGGAGGATTGCATCGATGCTGGAACACCGTGTTTCCGATTGGAATGACGCCTATGCCAACGGCGTGAACATTGCGCGCGGCGATCGCTGGCCGGAGGCATGGACCGGGCCATCGGAAGCATTCCGCAATGCGCTTTCCGCGTCAGGGCTGGCGAAACTTGAAGTTGCCTATGGCGAGCGGCCCAGGAACCGCATGGACCTCTTCTTCCCGGATGGCCCGGCCGAAGGCCTCGTCGTCTTCGTGCATGGCGGCTTCTGGCTGCAACTCGACAAGAGCTTCTGGTCGCACCTTGCCGCAGGCGCCGTCGCCAATGGCTATACCGTTGCCATGCCGTCCTACACACTCTGCCCGGACATCCGCATCGCGGGGATCGTCGAGGAGGTGGCGGTCGCCGTCGGTGAGGCGGCGAAACTGGTCGATGGTCCGGTGATGCTGACCGGCCATTCGGCCGGCGGCCATCTCGTCAGCCGGATGATCACGGCGACCGCGCCGCTTTCGCCCGATGTCCAGGGGCGTATCCGCAACGTCGTCTCGATCTCAGGCGTGCATGATCTGCGTCCGATCATGTCGACCGGGATGAACGAGAAGCTCGCGATCGACGAGGCCGAGGCTCTTTCGGAGAGCCCGGCGCTGCTGCGGCCGATGAAAGATGCCCGCATCACCTGCTGGGTCGGTGGCGGCGAGCGCGCGGAGTTCCTGCGCCAGAACGATCTGCTCGCCAATATCTGGACCGGGCTGGGCGCGACCACGGCGACCGTCGTGGAGCCGGACCGGCACCACTTCAATGTCATCGACGGCCTTTCCGACGCCAGGCACCCGCTGACGCGAACCTTGCTTTCGGCGTGAGCGCGCCGGCGGACCAAAGAGGTGAACGGCTGCGCTCTCTACGTCAGTCGGCCACCTCTCCCAGCCGCGTTGCGGCACGGTCGACTGCCATAACACCCTAGGGTTATTGGCATAGCCCCCGGTTTCCCCGACGCTTCCGGTCTGTTCGTTGGAGGAGGGGAACATGACGCAAAACATTAAACTCGATCGAACCCTTGGCCTGTGGTCCGTGGTGCTGTTCGGGCTTGCCTATATGACGCCGATGATCGTGTTCGGCACGTTCGGGGCGCTCGCATCCGCAAGCCAGGGAACGACCGCGATGGCATACTTCATTGCCGCGCTCGCGATTTTCCTGACGGCCGTTAGCTACGGCATCATGGCAAAGGTCTATCCGGTCGCCGGATCCGCCTACACCTATGCCCGCAAGGCGCTGAATTCCGGCGCGGGCTTCCTCGTCGGCTGGGCCGTCCTGCTCGATTATTTCTTCTTGCCGATGGTCATATGGCTGATCGGCGCCGCCTATCTGAGTTCGGCTTTTCCGACCGTTCCGGCGTGGCTCTGGATCGTCGGCTTCATCGTGCTGACAACGGCCGTGAATGTCATCGGTATCGCCTTTGCCAACCGGGTGAATGTTGTACTGATGCTGGTACAGCTCATCGTGCTTGTGGCCTTCGTTGCGCTCGCGGCGCGCTATGTCGCGGCGATCAATGGTGTCGGCGGGCTTGCGTCGATACGACCATTCTTCGAGGCGAACGTGCCGTTCAGCGCATCCGTCGCCGGCGCGGCGATTGCGGCCTATTCTTTCCTGGGGTTCGATGCGGTTTCCACGCTGACGGAGGAGACCCGTGACCCGACCCGCACCATGCCGAAGGCGATCATGATCATCGCGGTCATCGGCGGGATTCTCTTTACGGGGTCGGCCTATGTCACGCAGCTTGCCCACCCCGGCGGCGTCTTCACGTCGGTCGACTCCGCCGCTACGGAAATCGCCCTGATGATCGGCGGTGATCTCTTCGTGACACTGTTCCTCGCCACTCTGGTCGTGGCCCAGTTCACCTCGGGGCTTGCGGCACAGGCGAGTGTCGGGCGGCTGCTTTTCGCCATGGGTCGCGACGGCGTGTTGCCGGTGGGGGTCTTCGGCAGGCTGCATGAGAAATGGCGCACGCCCGTGTTCAATCTCGTGCTCGTCGGCATCGTTGGTCTGCTTGCGCTCACGCTCGACGTGACGACCTCGACGTCCTTCATCAACTTCGGCGCTTTCCTCGCATTCACCGCAGTCAATGTCTCGGTGATCGCGCTCTATCTGCAGGGCAATGCGATCGTGCGGCCGCTTGGCGCCTTGCTGGGGCTTGTCGTGCCGGCCGTCGGCGCGGTCTGCGACCTGTTCCTGCTGTGGAACCTCGATGGCCACGCCAAGCTGCTGGGTATCATCTGGCTGGCGGTCGGCGTGTGTTATCTCGCCTATCTCACCCGGTTCTTCCAGCTTGCACCGCCGGAAGTCGAGTTCGTCGAGTGATCAGCGGCGGCTGAGGAAAAGATGGAAGAGCTCCGCCTGGCTGGAAATGGTGAGCTTGGCATAGGCCTGGCGACGATGCACCTTGACCGTGTTCGGCGACAGGCCCAGCGTCGCAGCGATAGAATAGGTCGAGTGGCCCTTGAGGATGAGGGTCACGATCTCCAGTTCCCGTTTCGAAAGCAACGGATGGCTGATCGTCGCTGCCGCACCATCCTCCTCGCGCGGCGGGTCGAACCGCGTGCGCCAGTGCCGTTCGGCGAGCGCCCGCACGACGGGCGCCGCACTTTCCAGCCGTGCGATGTCGCTGCGGGAGAAACCGGGCACGTCGCCGATACGCGAAAGCGACAGCACCGCATCGACATGCGGAAGCGCCAGAATGAAGCCGATCTCGTCGACAATGCCGGTCGCCTGATAGTGGCGGCGGAAGTACTCCGTCTCGGTGAAGCGGTCCGGCGCCAACCGCCGCATCACCAGCACGCCGCCATCGCGTCTTGCGTTACGGACGGCATCGTAGAACGGGTCGAGGATGTAGGCGCCGGCAAGGTAGTGATCGACGATGGTGTCGCGGTCGCCCACGATGCGCTCGTTATGGAGATCGAAGGCCTTGCCGCCCGGCGAATAGGCGAAGCCGTTCATCATCTCGAAGGAGACGAGCTGCCGAAGCGACCGCTCCAGAGCCTCCGGGAAACCGGGTTCGCCGAGATTCGATACCGCTTCGGCAAGCCCGGCGTTCCAGGCATCGATATAGGCGCTCGCTCCGCCGGATGTTGCTGCCACGTCCAATCCCCACCTGTCGAACAGAAGACCTAGCACGGAGTCCGCAGCCATGCAGACGCTTTCTCGCGCCCCGGCGCACCCGCATCCGCTCGATCTCTCCGCAACGGAGATTGCCGCCGGTATTCGCGCCCGCCATTTTTCGGCCGAAGCGGTCGTTGTCGAATCGCTGCGCCGCGCGAAAATCGTCAACGCGGAACTGAACGCTTTCACGCTGCTGCGCGAAGAGGCTGCAATCGCATCGGCACGGGCGGCCGACGCGTTGACCGCTGCCGGAGGCGAGGCGCCCGCCCTTCTGGGTGTTCCCTTCGCGGCCAAGGACCTGACGCCGACCAGGGGCGATCTCACCACCCTCGGCTCCTGGACGCGTGGGGACTGGATTCCCAAGGAGACCGCACTCTGCATCGCGCGGCTGGAAGCTGCCGGCGCGATCCTCATCGGCAAGACGACGACGCCGGAATTCGCCCATTCCAGTTTCACGGCGAGCCCGCGCTGGGGCGTGACCCGCAATCCCTGGAATCCCGAGCGCACGTCCGGCGGCTCGTCCGGTGGTTCGGCGGTCGCCGTCGCGACCGGGGTGGTCCCCTTCGCCGAAGGCACGGACATGGGTGGATCGATACGTATCCCTGCCGCGCTCTCGGGCGCCGTCGGCCTCAAGCCCAGCCTTGGCCGGATCCCAATGACGATCCTGCCCAGCGTCTTCGACAACATCTCCCATTTCGGCCCGCTGGCGCGCACCGTCGGCGACACGATCGCCTTCATGGCCGCGACGGCGGGGCCGGACGATGCGGATATCTCGTCTTTGCCGCTCTCCTTTGCGCCTGAGCGGGCAAAGGCAGGCTTCCTTGTGGGCCGCCGCTTCGCCCTTTCGCTGGATCTTGGCTACTACAGCGTCGAAGCCTCCGTGCAGGCCGTGATCCTTGCCGCGGTCGAGCAGCTTCGCGCGGCGGGCGCCACAGTGGACCTCGTGGACATCGGCTGGTCCAGAGCCGTCAACGACCAATGGTACGATCTCTGGTGCGTGTTCATGGCCGCGTTCTTTGGCGATGCGATCGACGATCATCGTCAGCGCATGGACCCGATCGTGGTCGAACTGATCGAGCGTGGACTTGGCATGAAGGCCGCCGACTACAAGCGGGTGGAGCTGCTGCGAACCGGGATGTGGCGTGATCTCGCCGCCATCCTTGCCCGCTATGATGCGCTGCTTTGTCCGACATGTGCAGTCACCGCGCCCTTCGCCGAGGCTGACGACGACGACTACGTCGGCGATACGCCGGACGGGCGTTTTCTCGGGCTGGACATGACCTGCCCGTTCAATCTCTTGCCGCAGTGCCCCGCTCTCTCGCTACCTGCCGGCCTTGCCGAAAACGGTCTGCCGGTCGGCCTGCAGATCGTCGGCCACCGTTATGCCGACGAAGAGGTTCTGTCGCTCGGCGGCGCCATCGAGCGCGGGCTGCAAGCTTCGCCTCTGGCCGTCGGGCGCGCGGCGCGGTGGCGCTGGTAGGTTTTTCGCCAGCCTGCGCCATCGGTCCTGATGAGCGCGTACTGGCCGCGGCGCCTGAATTTGGCGGGTCACAGCAGCAGGAGCTTCTTCAGCACCGAGAAGACTTCCTTGTAAGGCAATCTGGTTGCGCCGGCGAATGCGAAGGGTATGAGGGCGGCGGCCGCAACCGGCACGACCGAGGCACGGCTGACGAGGACGGAAGAGAGCTTGTTGGTCGTATCGAAGAGCTTGCTCGGGTCCGCCATCTCCTCGTCCGGCTCCGGTGCGGTATCGGCGAGCACGTTGCGGCCGAGCACCTTGCGTTCGGCGGCACGGTGGAAGCGTGTTGCCTGGACGCCGAGCATCAGCAGCCCCGCCTCCTTCAGTCGTGCGAGCGGTTTGGAGAAGGCCGACAGGGGATAGGCGAAGAACGCGATCACGATTGCGAGCCAACCGCTCATGATCATGCTGAACGTGGTCATCGACACCGACTGCTGCAGCAGATGCTTCATGACGGCGGCCGCGATCGCTGCGCTCATGCCGAAGACGAAGAAGACATAGGCGTTCGGGTATTGTGAAAGGAAACCGAGCCCGCCCTTGCCGTCCGGATGGGCTGCCACCAGGCGAAGTTCCAGCCGCGCGATCTTGCGCAGAAGCTGTGCCCAGACCAAGTGCCGCCAGACGCCGCGCAGGAACAGGAAAACGAACAGAGGCAGGCTGACGCAGATCGACCACCAGCCCGCGGCCGTGATCCGGTTGCCCTCAGCCGAATGTTCGACCGCCCAGAACGAGACGTCGGACATATGGAAATTGAGGAAGGACAGCAGCGCGGCGATCGCGGCGAGGGCGAGGCAGACAAGTTCGGCAAGCCACGAGTCGCGTCGCTGAAGTGCGACCGAGACCGCGTGGGTGGCGGCCGGCATGGAGGTAGGCGCAATGAGCGGCGCCCGGGTAAACTGCCCGAGCTTGATGCGCAATCCGCGCTCCACCTGTTGCTCCGCCAGCACGAAGGCGGCAATCGCCACGAAGAACTTCGCCCAGGCGCCGGGATCGGCGAGGTAGGCACCCTGGTCGATCGACAGGCTTTGCGGCAAGCCAAGTAGAAACGGCCCGCCCCAGGCAAGGGCAACGAAGAGCACCGCCCGCCTGCCCGACTGCAAGGCATTCGCATGCAACAGCTTCAGGCGGGCTTGAAGTTCGTAGAACGGGCCGCCATGCGCGGCGAGAAATTCGGCGATCTTTGCCGGTGCTGCGGCCGTGTTGGGCTCGACAGCAGCACCGGTGCTTTCCCTTGCTCTGTCCGTGGATGCTATTCCAGTCATGGCCCTCGCTCCCGAAGCTGGCGACAACGTTCGCATCAAGATGCCGGCCCGCCGCAAAGTCGAGGGGTCGTCCGCAATCCATTCACGTCGCAGACAGGTATTCCCGCGGACGTTCGGCCACTGCAATTCGTGCTTGCCCAATGGTTGCAGTCAGTTCCGGATGCAGCTTGTGGAGAATGCCCTTGCCGAGCCTGAGGCGTCAAGCGCGACGCAGCAGGGGGGTGGCGGTAAGGAAACTGCGCCGCGGCTCAGAAGTTTACGAGTAGACTTGCCCGTCCGGCGCTCGACTGAACGCCGTCGGCAAATTCGCCGACATAGGTGAGTGCCAGCCAGGCCGTTTCCGAAATCCTGGCGGAAAGGCCGGCCTCCACCACCAGCGCATCGCGCGGCAAGGGCACACCGGCGATCGTGAAAAAGCCGGGGTCGGCAAAAGCGAGCCGAGCCGAGGGCGACAGGTCGCCGATGGCGTGTCGCCAACCCAACATGCCGGAGAGTTCGACCGGCATCTCGGCGGCTGGGAGGTCGGCCCACCAGCGAATGCCGATTGTCGATAGGGTCAGTTCATCAGAGGCATCGCTCGACGAGAACTTGGCCGCGCCGCCGGTTTCACGGAAGGCATCGGTATCGAGATGCACATAGGCGACGTTTGCGAAAGGCTGCAGCTTGAGCGGGTCGGCTTCCAGCGTCCAGGAAAGATCCGCAAAGACCTGCGCCGTATCGCTCTCGTAGTCGGCTCGCAGCCGATCGGAGAACTGCCCGAAGGCGATGTCGCGCCGCGTCGCGACTTCATTGCGCGAATAGACCGCGCCGCCCGTGAGGTCGAGTGGCCCGGCTTCGCCGGTGATATAGAGGCCGGCATGGTAGGAATCGACCGTGGCTTGCGGCTGCATGGTGAGATGGCTGTAGCCGAGGATGCCGCCGAGACGCCATTCGCTGGAGATCTCCGCGTCAGCGCCGAACACCACGCCGGCGGTGTGAGAGTCGACACTTGCCGCGTTGCCATCGCCGGATAGCCGGTTCGTTGCGCCATAGGCCGCGGTCCAGAACGCGCCGTCGTCCGGTTTTTGGCTGCGGCTCGTGCGTGGGGCGGCCGTGTGGTCGAGTATTGCCTCCCGCGGAAAACGGCTCTCCCACAGCACTTCGCTCTTCAGCGAGGCATGCACTTCCCCATTCAACTGCGCGAAGGCGTGGCCGGCCGTACCGGCATCCAGCGACAGCACGGCCAGGGCAAGCGGGTTCGTTGGCCCCAGGGCTTCGATGGCCCCGGCCGCGGCCCGGCTGTTTGCCGTTTCCGCCAGTTCGGTGAAGGAAACGGCGTTGCGGTCAAGCCGGAGATCGATGCTCGTCGGGCCATAGCTCAGCGTCGGCGACAGGAAGGCGAAATTGCTTGTCACCTGTTCGAAGGTCCCGGTGACGCTGCTGGCGGTCAGGATACTGTAGTCGGTTGCGGGGCCGTGGCCGCCGGTGCCGGCAAGGATGTCCAGCCGGCCGCCCTCTATGGTGACTGCACCGGAGGCGGCGAAAAGATCGGAAAGGCCGGCCGCGTCCACGTCCACCTGGTAGACCGAGCCGGAGCGGAACGTCACGTCTCCATTAACCGTGGTGACCGCAATGCCCGGGCCCGGGGAAAGTACGCCGCCTGCGCCGACCGTCAGACCGCCGACCACGCCGCTGCCCGAGAGCAGGCCGCCGTCATAGATGTCGATCCGACCGCCGACCGTGCCGTCATTGACCAGCAAACCGCCGCTGACCGTTGCTGTCCCGCTGATCGTGCCGGTGTTGGCGAACCGCCCGTCGCTGACGCTCAGCGAGGCGATCGTTCCGTCGTTCGCGCCTTTGCCGGCCGTGGTCACGTTGCCGGCGCTGGAGCCGCTGTTGTTGGTCAGCGTGCCCTCGGCGCCGACCTGCACGTCCCCGAGCACGGCATTGTTGACGACGGTGCCGCCGGCGACCGTCGTCATACCGGTGACCTTGCCGTCGCCATTGTTGGTGAAATGACCGGCCCGGTTATTCAGCGACGCGATGGTTCCGGCATTCGAGACCGTGCCGGCGTTGCTGACGTTACCGGCGATGGCGCCGTTGTTGTTGACGAAGGCGGCAGCCGCTGCGACGTCCACGTCGGTCACGACGAAGTTGTTCGTCACGGATCCACCGGCAACCGTCGTCGTCCTGGTGATGGTGCCGCCGGCATTGTTGGCAAAGTTGCCCGCCGTATTCGTCAGAGAGGCGATCGTGCCTGCGTTCGATGCGGCGCCGCCATTAGTGACCGCGCCGGCTTTGGCGCCGGTGGTGTTTGCGAACGTACCGCCTTGGCCGACCGAGACGGAACCGAGCGTCGCGTTGTTGGTTACGCTGCCGCCGGTCACCGTCGTTTCACCGGTGACTTCTCCGCCAAAATTGTTCGTGAAGCTTCCGGCGTCGTTCCGGACCGATGCGATGGTGCCGGCGTTTGACAGGGTGCCGGCGTTCCTGATGTTTCCGGCGGTCGCGCCGTTGTTGTTGACGAAGGCGGCAGCGGCAGCGACGTCCGCGTCGGTCACGACGAAGTTGTTGGTGACGGTTCCGCCCGAGACGGTCGTCTTGCCGGTGACGGTGCCGCCGGTGTTGTTGGTGAAATTTCCGGCCGTGTTCGTCAGCGAGGCAATCGTTCCGGCGTTGGACGTGGTCCCGGCATTGGTGGTGGCGCCGGCCTCGGCGCCGCTGTTGTTGACGAAAGTCCCGCCCTGGGAAACGTCGAGGTCGCCGGCTTGCCCGTTGTTGGAGAGCGATGTCGTCGCACCGACGACGGCGCTGCCGAGCGTGCCGTTTACGGATACGTTTCCGTTGTTCAGCGTCAGTCTGCCGTTGAGATCGCCGTCGACCGAAAGGTTGCCGCCGTTCAGATCGACGTTGGAGTTCAGAGCGCCGCCGGCGTTGATGCTGACGCTGCCCGTGTTGATCGCAGTACCGTTGGCGACGGTCAGCGCGCCGGTATTGGAGATCGTGACGTTGCCGCCGTCGACGTAGAGCGTGCGGATCTCAGCGTCGTCGGTAACTTGCGGCGAACCATTTTCCACTTCGGCAGCGTCGCCGGTGCCGGGCAAGCCGGGAGACCAGTTCGAGCCGTTGCTGAATTCATTGTCGGCACTGCCTGTCCAGACGGACTGGGCAAGTGAGGGCATCGTCATTGCGAAAGAGGCCAATGCCGTGAAAAGGCCGAGACGTCGGGAGTGGACCGCGAGCGGTGATTTTCGCATTGGATGCTGCCGATGCTAACGAACGCTCGCGAATCAGCCAGCGGTTTAGGAGGCTGTGGGTATCTAATCATGGTTAATGATTCGCTACCACCGCTTGAGCATCGGCGGTCGAAGCTGAGAATATAAAAATAAATTCAATGGCATGATCAAGGATCGAGACGCCATGCTCCGCGAATTCGGAGCGCGCCATCGCAAAATCCGCTGACCGCAAGGGTTGTCGTCGCGTTGAGCGATAGCGCACCGCCGCGCACCGTGTTCGCATGCGCCTCGGTAGGGGGCGCGAGGCCTTATCGAATGAAGATCAGCGCCATGCCGCAGACGACGAGGGCAGCGCCGGCCCAGGCGCCGGCGGCGGGGCGTTCGCCTGTCCTGAGCCACAGCATCGGCAGGATCATGACCGGCGACGTTGCGGACAACGTCGATACGATGCCCACCTTGCCGCCGGAGAGCGCAAAGAGCAGCAGCGTCATCCCCATGCCAAGAGCGAGTACCCCGGTGAGCGCCGTCATTGCCGCGACCTTGAGGGTCAGCGGCGCCCTCGGCTTGACCGATGGAATGGGGAGCTGGAGCAGGATGCTCAGGCAGAAGGCGGCAATGCCGACGCGCAGCATGGAGGCGACAAAAGGATCGATGCCGGAGGCCATGACCGGGCGGACGATGATCGAGCCGATCGCCTGGCCGGTGGCAGCGCCAAGGCCGAGCAGGACGCCGATCCAAAGCGGTCCCTTGATCTTTTCCCATTCATGCATCTGCGCCCGGCGCTTGCCGAAGAGAATGGCAAGGAACACGCCCGTGGCCGTGAGCGCGATGCCGCCAACCGCTGTGGGCGAAAGCGCTTCGCCGAGCACCAGCCAGCCGAGAAACGCAGCGATCGGCGCATTGAGGGCAAATAGGATGCCGGAGCGGCGCGGACCGAGCCGGTTGAGCGCAGCGAAGAGCAGTGTGTCGCCAATGAAAATGCCGATCAAGCCTGACAGGAGCAGCGGTGTGACGCTTGTGGCATCCAGCTCACGCCACGTCCCGGTGGAGAGCACATAGATCGCCAAAAGTCCTGTGACGAAGATCTGCCGGAGGCGGTTGAAGGCAGGTGCCCCAAGATGGCCGGCCGGCCCGGCCGAGATCAACCCCGTGAGCGCCCAGCAGGTCGCGGCGCCAAGCGCGGCGAGTTCATGAATTGGCATGGTATTCCGATCGGTAGACTGCAGCCCCCGAAGGAGCTCTCCTCGGCCTCCGTTAAAGCTTGAGCGAGCGGCGTTCGTCCAGCGCTTTTTCAGCCGCATCAACAGGGCGCTTCGCGCCGGGCAGCCAATTGCGCAGCAACGCTCATCGTGGTCGTCCCGCATCCGCGATCAATCGTTCCGGGAGACGATCCGCCGACGTTGATTCCGTGTGAATTTTTCAGCACTTTTCCTCCGGCGATTGGAACGCCTGTAGCCGGCTGTCGTTAGGTTTGGACATCGAAGGAAACCGCATGAAAAAGCTTCTCGTCGTCCTTCTGATCTTCGGCGTGCTTTTGGCCGCCGGCGGAGCGAGCTTCGCCTACCTGTCGCGACAGCAGGCAACGGTGCCGATCGAAAAGACCTATGGCTCTGATCCGGCTCTGGTCGATCCAAAGGTGGAGCTCGTGCCGTCCGTGAATGTCGCGGAGGCCACGCCCTGGCCTCCGGGCACGATGCCGACAGCCGCGCAGGGACTATCGGTCAAGGAATTTGCGGGAGGCCTCGACCATCCGCGCTGGCTGCATGTACTGCCGAACGGCGATGTGCTGGTTGCCGAGAGCAACGCGCCGCCAAAGCCCGAGCCCGGCTTTTCGGTGCGCGCGTTTGCTGCCCATCTCATCCAGGGCAGGGCAGGCGCCGGAAGCCAAAGCGCCAATCGCATTTCGTTGCTGCGCGACGCTGATGGTGACGGTGTGGCGGAAACGAAGACACCCTTCATTACCGGGCTCAATTCGCCTTTCGGCATGGCGTTGATCGGCGGCAAGCTCTACGTCGCCAACGCCGACGCGATCGTCGCCTTTCCCTATCGGCAAGGTGTGACCGAGATTACGGCGCCGGCCGAGAAGATCGTCGACCTGCCCGCGGGCCGCAACTACCATTGGACGAAGGACGTCATCGCCAGCCCGGACGGGACCAAGCTCTATGTCACCGTCGGCTCCAATTCCAATGTCGGCGAAAACGGCATGGTCGAGGAAACGGGACGGGCCGCCGTGCACGAGATCGACCTTTCCACCCGGCAGATGCGGCAGTTCGCCTCCGGACTTCGCAACCCCAACGGCCTCTCGTGGCAGCCGGATAGCGGCGCGCTCTGGGTTGCCGTCAACGAACGCGACGAACTCGGGCCCGATCTCGTTCCCGATTACATGACCTCGGTCAAGGATGGCGCCTTCTACGGCTGGCCCTACAGCTGGTACGGGCAGCATATCGACCCACGGGTCAAGCCGCAGAACCCCGAGCTGGTGGGGCGCGCGATCAAGCCGGACTATGCGCTCGGCCCGCATACCGCCTCGCTCGGCCTGACCTTCAATGCCGGCGACCTGTTCGGGCCGGAGATGAAGAACGGCGCTTTCGTGGGACAGCACGGCTCGTGGAACCGGGTTCCGCGCAGCGGCTACAAGGTCATTTTCGTGCCTTTCGCCAACGGCAAACCGGCGGGCCCGCCGCGGGATATCCTGACCGGCTTCCTGACCGATGACGGCAGGGCGCTGGGGCGGCCGGTCGGCGTCGCGATCGCTCGTGACGGCGCGCTGCTCGTCGCCGACGATGTCGGCAACAAGGTGTGGCGGGTTGTGCCGACGAAGTGAGTACCGCCGCCGCGTCGGGGCAGTCAGCATAATGTGCAACGTTTTGGTTGCGCATCCTTCGATGGCCTCTATGCTGCAACCAAATCGTTGCACGAAAGGAAAGCGACATGAGCTCATTCGATCGTATCGAAAAGGCAATCCTGCTGCGCGCGCCGATCGAGCGTGTCTGGCGGGCGATAACCGATGTCACCGAATTCGGGCAGTGGTTCGGTGTAAGGCTGAACGAGCCCTTTGCTCCCGGGCGGTCCATAACCGGCTCCTTCGAAGGAGAGTTCAAGGAAGAAAACATCGCCAAATATCAGGCCTCGATCGGTCTTGAGCCGGCGCCGATCCGCCAGCCCGAGCCGAATGCGGTCTTCTGCACGGTCGAGGCGATGGATGCGCCGCGGCTCTTCAGCTTCCGTTGGATCCCCTACGGTCTCGATGCCGAATGCGATCCCGTGCGGGAGCCGACGACGCTCGTCGAATTCCGGCTGGAACCGGTTGGTAGCGATACGCGCGTGACGGTCACGGAATCCGGCTTCGAAGCGGTGCCAACGCATCGCCGCAAGCGCGCCTTTCTGATGAATGACGGCGGCTGGAGTGCCCAGATCGAAAACATCAAGCGCCATGTCGAACACGCCTGAGCGGGACCTGGCGGGCGTATTCGCGGCGCTGGGCGATACGACCCGCCTTGCGCTGGTCACGCGGCTTCTGGCGGCCGGTGCCCTGTCGGCAACCGCGCTCTCCGACGGGCAGGCAATCACCCGGCAGGCGATCGTGAAGCACCTGCAGGTGCTGGTCGCGGCGCGGCTGGTGGTGCACGAGCGTCACGGCAAGGAGGTGCTCTACGCTGTCGATCCGCGTCGTATCGAGGAGGCGCGCGCGTTCCTCGCGGCGATCGCAGAGGGTTGGGACAAGACGCTCGGCCGGCTGAAGTCGCTTGTCGAGGCGCCCTGACGCGGGCGTTCAGCGGTGCTGGGTCGCTCGTATCAAAGTGAGCGCCCGCGCTAAGCTGCATAGCCTGCCGGTGAACCAGTCCGGCGCACCTTGAGAAGGAGCATGAGCCGCCGCGTGCAATTCTTCGAGCAGATTCAAAGATGCTGGCTGCGGATATCGGCAGTCCTCGCGCGCTGGCCACTCTTTGCACTTGTCCGTGATTTGCCCAGTCGACCGCCGCTCCGGGCTTGAATTCGAGGCGCCCCGCCACAGTTGTTTTCTTTTGGCCACCGGGCGTGGGACCCATCTCACAAGCGGATTCGTGGTGGCAGCCTTGCAAGGGGTCGATCCCGGCAGACCTATCGCTGGGAATCGGGGTGCAGACATGAGGCAAAACTCATCCGGCGTCGACAGCTCCTGGATCAAGAAGGCGGATGAGCTGGCGGCTCTGTTCCAGTTCACGGATGCGCTCTACCGCGCCAATTCGATCGCCGCCATATTCGACGCCACATTCGATGCGATCGAGCGGGCGTTGCGTTGCAGCCGCGCTTCGATCCTGCTCTTCGACCATGCGGGGGTGATGCGTTTCGTTGCCTCGCGCGGGCTTTCCGAGGGCTATCGACGGGCCGTCGATGGTCACTCGCCGTGGCGGCCCGGCGACCGCGACGCCACCCCCATCTTCGTCAGCGATATCGAGTTTGCCGACGAATCCCAGGCGCTCAAGGACACCATCAGGGGGGAGGGTATCCGTGCGCTCGCCTTCATTCCCCTGACTGCCAACGGCGTGGTCATCGGAAAGTTCATGACCTACCGGGAAGTCCCGCACGTCTTCACGGAGGAGGAAGCCGCCCTTTCCCTGACCATCGCGCGGCAACTGGGCTTCAGCATCGAGCGCAGGCGCATCGAGGAGGCGCACCAGCGAGCCGAAGAGGGATTTCGCCGCAGCAATGAGCGGCTGCGGATCATCCTCGATAGTGCCAGCGAGTACGCAATCATCACCCTCGACGGTGCCGGGCGGATTGCGAGCTGGAACAGTGGCGCCGAACGGCTTCTCGGCTATCGCGACACCGAGATTCTTGGTCAGCCCGGCGGCATCTTCTTCAGCGCGCAAGACCGCGCGTCGGATGTGCCCGAACAGGAAATGCGAGAGGCGCGAGAAGAGGGCCGCGCAACCAACGAACGCTGGCACTACTGCAAGGATGGATCCCGTTTCTGGGGTTCGGGCGTCATGCTTCCAGTCGAAGAGAGCGGACCCGATCGCTACCTCAAGATCTTCAGGGATCGAACCGAGGAGCGCAGGGCGGAGAAGCGCCAGAAGCTGCTGATCGGCGAGCTCAATCATCGTGTGAAGAACACGCTTGCGACCGTGCAATCCCTTGCCGATCAGAGTTTGAAAAGCGCGGATACTCCAGAAGCGTTTGCCGAAGCCTTCAATAGCCGACTGCTTGCGCTTGCCAAGGCGCACGACCTCTTGACCCGCGAGGCATGGCAGGCGGTGTACCTGAACGACATCGTTCAGGCGGTACTCGCAGCCTGGATCGAGGATGGGCGCGTGTCGCTCCACGGACCTGCGATCCGCATCAGCCCGAAACAGGCGCTCGCCCTTTCGATGGCGTTCAACGAGTTGCTGACCAATGCGATCAAATACGGTTCTCTATCGAGCCCCGGTGGCCGCGTCGGACTTTCGTGGCATTGCGACGGAGTGTGTTCGGTCCGATGGGAAGAGCGCGGCGGGCCACCGGCTTCGCCCCCTCGCCGCCAGGGTTTCGGGCTGCGCGTTCTCAATCGTGGCCTCGCCAACGAACTCGGGCATCCCGTCGATCTCCGATTCGAGCCGGAGGGTGTCAGCTGCACGATCGGGATGGACTTCGTCGACGGTAAGCACGCCGGCATGGACGACAGGGGGGAGTGAGCATGTCTGGCATATTGGCGGGGCACCGGATCCTTGTCGTCGAAGACGAGATGCTGGTGGCCATGTCGATCGAGGACACGTTGCTCGATGCCGGCGGTGAAGTGATCGGCCCAGCCCCCACCGTGGGGCAGGCATTGGGGCTTCTGCGGGACGAGGCGAAAATCGATGCCGTCGTTCTGGATATGAACCTCCAGGGGCATAGCGGGCTCCCGGTCGCGGACGCCTGCGATGAAAGATCGATCCCCTTTCTCATCTTGAGCGGTTATGGCGAAACGGCCCTGAGCGGAACGCATCATGCGGCTCCAATCCTCTCCAAGCCCTTCGCCAGTGCCGCACTGGTAGAGGCGCTCAAGGCCCTTTTCGAAGGGAGCCCCTCGTGAAGGGCCGGGGCCGGGCTTGGCTGGTGATGCATGCGTCGATTGCGCACCGTCGGGATAAGGAACCGCATTTCATCCCGCGGCGTTTGTTCGTCGGACCCGAATACGTCGGGCGGCCCAATGTGTCGGGTGGATTGTGATCATGAACGCCGAACGCTGGATTCATATTTGCGTCGACATGCAGCGAATGTTCAACGAGGAAACGCCGTGGCAGACGGACTGGATGGCGACGATCTCTGATCAGGTGGTCGAGGTTGCGAGCCGCGTTCCTGACCGCACCGTCTTTACCCGCTTCGTCCCCCCACACACGCCGGCCGAAATGCCGGGCATGTGGCGACCCTACTATGAAAAATGGCCAATGATGACGGCTACACGGCTGGATCCGGGTCTGGTCGATCTCATTCCTCCCCTGCAGCGCCTGGTGCCGCCTGCCCGCGTTCTCGACAAGCGCACCTATTCGCCCTGGTTGAGCGGCAAGCTCGAAAGCGTGCTCGCCCATCAGGATGTCGGAACCGTCGTGGTGACGGGTGGCGAAACGGACGTCTGCGTGCTGGCGACCGCTCTCGGAGCGATCGACCTTGGCTACCGGGTGATCCTGCTGAAGGATGCCGTCTGCAGTTCGCTCGATCAGACACACAATGCCGCGCTCGACCTCCTCGGCAGCCGTTTCTCGGTCCAGGTGGAGGTGACGACGACGGAGGAGTGGCTTTCGCGGGTGCGGATTTAGCCGCTGGTCAGGCCATGCTTGGTTCTTTCTCCGGAGACGTCCGGCTGGTAATGAGGCCCAGGATACCGATGCCGATGATTGCTGCCGCGTAAATGTCGGTCGTCAGCTGGTAGCCGAGCGCCTTTGCCAGAAAGCCTGCGAGGATCGCGGGAAGGCTGAAGGCCAGGTAGCTCTGGATGTAGATGGTGGTGAGCAGACCGGCGCGCTCATCCGCCTTTGCCAGCGGCATGACCGAGCCGATCGTGGCGAGGAAGCTGGTACCGAAGCCCACGCCGGTTACCAGCGTGCCGACGATCAGGACCGGCACATGGGCGAGGTGCGTTCCGGCAACCACGGTTAGCATGCCAAGGGTGGTGCTCAAGACGCCGAACATCAGATTTGCCTGAGGGGCGCGGGCGCGGCGAAAGAAGACGCCGAGCGCGCCGGCGGTCATCAGCGCCGCGACCACCGCGCCCCCGGTGAGCGGGTTCTTGCTGCCCGTGGTGGCGGCGACCAGCGAGGGGACAAGCGAGAGATAAAAGCCACCAAGCGCCCAGTTCGCGATGTTCACGGGCGTGACCAGCGCCAGCGGCCGCTTGGCGCGCTGCGGAATGGCGACCCGTGGCATGAGCGAGGACAGGGCGCCGGGACGGCGCGCGCCGGTTTCAGGTATAAGCCAGATCGCCCCCGCCTGCGCTATGAAACCGACGAAGAGGAGCACATAGACGAGGTGAAGCGGAAACGGGCCGTACTGGATCAGCGCGCTGGTGCCGAGCGCGCCGACGGCAAGGCCGATCAACGGTGCGAGCGAGTTCACGAGCTGCCCTCTGGCGTGATCGACATCGACGAGCGCCGCACCGATCGACGCGCCGGCAACGCCGGTCGCAAGCCCCTGCACGATGCGTGCCGCGATCAGCCAGCCGGTTCCGTCGGCAAGGACGAACAGCGCCATGGCGGCCATCTCGACGATCAGTGCTCCGAAAATCACCGGCTTGCGCCCGAGATGATCCGAGATCGAGCCGACGATCAGCAATGCTCCCAGAAGTGCGAAGGCATAGACCGCGAAAATGACCGTCATCTCCACCGGGCTGGCGGCGAAGTGCTCTTGATAGAAGCGGTAGAGCGGGGTTGGCGCCGAGGACGCGCCGAAGAATGTCGCGAGCGTGACGGCGTAGAAGGCAATGGGATTTGCCGGGCGCGCGCTCTCTCTGGATTCGGAGGAGGAAGACATCTATATCACCCTTAAAGCTAAATCGTTGCGTTTGGCAGATGTAGGTGGGCTTTCCGCTAAAAGCAAATTATTTGCTTTTATGCTGCTGTGAGAATTTCTGAAGCATCGGCCGATCGGTCGGAGAAAGACGGAGTTGGAGCGAATGGCGACAAGGGAAGGTCCGCGACCGGGCGGCCGAAGCGCCCGGGTTCAGGCATCGGTACACAAGGCCGTGCAGACCTTGCTGACGACGCTTGAGCGCACCGAGGTCACGGTGCCGCTGATCGCGGCGGAAGCGGGTGTCACGCCTTCGACGATCTATCGTCGCTGGGGCGACCTTCAGGAACTGCTCGCCGACGTCGCGGTCGAGCGGCTGCGGCCGGACATGGTGCCGGTCGACACTGGAAGCTTCGGCAGTGACCTGATGGCCTGGGCCGAGCAATATGCCGAGGAAATGTCCTCGGGGCCGGGCCGCGAAATGATCCGGGACGTGCTTGCAGCACAGGACGGAACCGGCGCCTATCAGTGCTGCAACTTCACCCGGCAACAGATCGAGGCGATCGCCGAGCGCGCCGAGCAGCGTGGCGAAGTCTTTCCCGATGTCGAGACCGTCATGGACGGGGTCGTCGCGCCGATCATGTACCGAATCCTCTTTGGCGGCGCGCCGAATGCGGCGCATGTCGAGCGCCTGGTGACGGCGTCGCTGGCATCGAAACCTGCGCCCTGAGGTGCCGGATTTCCGAGAACGATAGAGCCCACATTCCGTCTGGGGTCCGGCAATCGGAACCCAAACCGGTTTCCGGGGTTGGAAGGTCTGCTCAACACCTGTTCTGGAGGATGCGAGATGCGACCGATCCACAAGAATTCCCTTCTGGCTGGCGTCGCGGCCATTGCTATCCTGGCGGCCGGCGGCGTTTCGGCCGAAACCCTGAAGTTCAAGGCGGATATGACGGGATCGGGTGAGGTGCCGCCCAACGAAAGCGCGGGCAAGGGCACCGGCGAACTCACCGTCGACACGACGACGAAGAAGGCGACCTGGACGGTGACCGCCACGGGCCTGTCGGGAGACGCGACCGCCGCGCATTTCCACGGCCCGGCAGCCGCGGGCGAGAAAGCCGATCCGGTCGTCGACATCTCGACATCGATGAAGTCGGGCTCTGCCGAGCTTACCGATCAGCAGCTCGCCGATCTGCAAGGCGGAAAATGGTATCTCAACATCCACACGGCGAAATTCCCCGACGGCGAGATCCGCGGCCAGGTGGAGAAGGCGCAGTAAACACGGTCGCCCTTCACGCCTACTTCACCGCGCCATGCGCCAGCCCGCTGACCAGGTAGCGCTGCATGAACAGGGCGATCAGGTAGACCGGGGCGATGCCCGCAAGCGAGGCTGCGGCCATCTGGCCGAAATTCACCAGCCTGTCGCCCTGGAAGAGCGAAATGCCGACCGGCAACGTTCGAGTCGCGTCGGAAAAGGTAAAGGCCGAGGCGAAGAGGAACTCGTTGTAGGCGAGCACCGTGACAATGATGAAGGTCGCCACGATGCCGGGCGAAATGATCGGAACCACGATCTGCAGCAGAATGCGAAACGGCCCGGCTCCGTCTATTGCGGCCGCCTGCTCGATCTCGAGCGGCATCCGGCGCAGGAACGGTGTCAGCAGCCAGAAGGCGACCGGCACATTGGCAAGCCCGTAAATCAGAGCGAGGCCGGCCCGCGTGTCGAGCAGTCCACTCGTCTTCAAGAGGAAGAACAGCGGTATGAGCGCCACGATCGGCGGCGCCATGTAGCTTGAGAGCGTTACGTCCGAAAGCCATTTGCCGCCGATCTTCAACCGCAGCACCGCGTAGGCCGAAGGCAGCGTGAGTGCGATGGTGAGAAAGCCCGCCAGCAGCGACACGGTCACGGAATTCACGATGAAGCCGACGACGTTGGCGGCCTCGAAGGCCGCGGGCCAATTGGCAAGCGTTGTCGCCGTCGGCCAGAAGGCGCCGTTCAGCACGTCGTCCTTCGTCTTCAGGGAGACGGCGAGGAGATAGAGGATGGGCAGGGCGAAAAAGCCGACGATCGGCGCCGTCGCAAGGCCCAGCCAGAGATGCCGTCCGGCCAACCTCATATCTCGCGCCTTTCGAAACGTTGGTGCAGGCGCACCGCCGGCAGCGTCGCCAGGCCGATGACCAGCGCATAGATGATCGTCTCGGCGGCCGCTCGACCGACATCGAACTGTTCGATCGCCCGGCGATAGATGGAGAAACCGGCCGAGGTCGTCGCAAAGCCCGGTCCGCCGAAGGTGAGGATGTAGACGAGGTCGAAGAGCTTGAACGAGAGGATCAGCTTCAGGAGATAGATCGACGATAGCGGTGCTGCGACGAGCGGCAGCGTGATGTGCCAGAAGCGCTGCCAGCCATTCGCGCCATCGACGAGCGCGGCCTCGCGCACACCCTCCGGGATGGTCGAAAGCGCCGCGAAGCAGAGAATGACGATGAAGGGCGTCCATTGCCAGAGATCGGCGACAGCGATCGCCAGCCAAGCCAATAGGGGGTGGCCGAGGAAAGAGATCGGCTGGGAAATCACGCCGTAGTTGATCAACGTGCCGTTCAGAAGCCCGCCTGCCGGCGCGAAGATCAGCTTCCAGGCGATGCCGACCATGACGGGTGGCGTCATCAACGGCAGCAACACAAGGCTCATCAGGAAGCGGCCGCCTTTCAGCAGCGACGTGAACAGCAGGGCGATCAGGAAACCGAGCGCAAGCTGCAGCAGCGACGTCGAAAGCGCATAGGCGACGCTTCTACCGATTGCCGAAAGGAAGATCGGATCCTGAAGCGCGGTTGCGAAATGCTTGACGCCGACGAAGCCGCGGAACGGTTTTCCAAGCGTGCTCTTGCTAAAGGCGAGCCCAAGCAGGAAGACCGTCGGGTAGAGCGTCGTGACGGCAAGTGCGAACACGACGGGGGCGATCCACAGGGCGCGGCCGAAGCGTTCCCATGGGTCGCCCCGGCGCGCGGAAAATCGATTGGCGTCTGGCCCAACGGCGTCGAGGGTGACGACGGTCATGTCGCCTCTGCCAGAACCGGGCGCGTCGGTCCGCTGCCGGCCCGCGTGGCAAACAGCATATCCTCGATATCATCGAGGTCGCCGGTGGTGAGCGCGACGGTTGCTCCAGCGATCCAGCCGTCGATATGCGTGGGCTGTCGCGCGCCGATGATCGCCCCGGTCACGCCGGGCCAGGAGAGCGCCCAGGCGGCAGCGATCGCTGCAACTGTCGTGTCGTGGCGCGCGGCGATCGGTCTCAGCCCCTCGGCGAAGGCGAGATTGCGGTGCAGCGCCTCGCCGGAAAACTCCTCGTCGCGCGATCGCCAGTCGTTTGCCGGAAGCGCCCGGGCGCGGGCCGGCGTGAAGGCGCCGGTGAGCAGGCCCGACTGCAACGGGCTGTAGGCAATGACGCCGCCGCCATGCGACCGAACCCAGGGCAGGTCCGCTTCGGCGAACTGGCGCTTGATTGCGGAAAAGGGCGGCTGCACGACATCGACGGGCGCGACCGTTGCCGCGCGCTGCAGCAGGTCCCGGTCATGGTTCGAAAGCCCGATCGCCCTGACCTTGCCCTCTTTCTTGAGGTCGGCAAAGGTTGCCCAATAGTCTTCGACCGGCGTTCCGTCATTGGCCGGCCAGTGCATCTGGTAGAGGTCGATGGCCTCGACGGCGAGCCGCTTCAGCGAAGCCTCGACCTCGCGGCGAAGGGATTGTGCTTTGCCGATACGGGCCGGAAGGGCGTTGCGATTGTCCGGGTCCCAGACCAGGCCGGCCTTGGTGAAGATCAGCGGCCGCTCGGATTTCGGTATCGTCGAGAGCGCTTCACGCACGATCTCTTCGGAATGACCGAGGCCGTAGACCGGAGCCGTGTCGATCCAGTTGATGCCGCGCTCGACCGCATGGCGGATCGCCGCAATCGACTGACTGTCGTCCTGGCTTCCCCAGCCCCATCCCCAATCGGGGCCGCCGATTGCCCAGGCGCCGAAGCCGACGGGGGTGATATCGAAGCCGGTGTGGCCGAGCCTGCGTTTCGGCAAGGTTTCCGAGGTCATGGTCTTTCACCTTTGAATAGAGGAGGGGGCGCAGCCGGGAGGAAGCGAACGCCCCCAGGGAGCAATCAGCCGTTGGTCTCGATGATCTCGGTCCAGGCCTGGTGGGCATCGGCGATCGCCTGTTCTGCGCTCTTGCTGCCGGCAAGCGCCAGTGCCAGCTCGTCGGTCAGCGCATTTTCGAGCTTCGGCGCATAGACGGCGGTCGGCCAGGCGAGGCTGTTCTCCAATGCGCCGTCGTCGAGCAGTGGCTGCACGAGCGGTTGGAATGCCTTGAACTTCTCCGACTTCAGGCCTGACTGGCGGTCCGGGTCGATGCCCGAGCCGGTCAAGGCCAGCAGTTGCTCGTGATAGTCCTTGCTGGTGGCGAGCTTGATCAGGTCCCAGGCGACATCCTTGTTCTTTGAGCCGCTGGTGATCGCAAAGCCGAAGCCGGCGTTGAAGGCGAGGCGCGGCGTCTTGTTGCTGCCGCCGGTCGGAATGCGAGCCACACCCCATTTGTCCACGATCTTCGAACCCTTGGGATCCTGGGCATAGCCGCCAAGATCCGTCCAGAAATCGATCTGCGCCGCCTTGCCGTTGAGGAAGGCGGGCAGCCCCTCTTCGAAACGTGTCTCGAGCGGAGTCGGCAGCGCATGGGGTGCAGAGGCGAGCAGCGACTTCAGGGCCTCGACGGCCTCCGTGCTGTCGAGTGCGGAGGTGCCGTCAGCCTTCAGGAAATTGCCGCCGAAGCCAGTCAGGCGGTTCGCATACGTCGAGAGGATGATGACCGGGATCTTGGCGCCGAGAACGGCCGCGCCATAGATGCCGTTCTTCGCTTCGGCCTCGGTGATCACCTTGGCGTTCTCGTTGTATTCGTCCCAGGTGGAGGGCGCCTTCAGGCCGTAGCGGTCGAAGAGTTCGCGGTTGTAGAACAACAGGTGGCTGTCGCCGTCATAGGGCAGGCCGTAGCGGCGGCCGTCGTGCAGCGTGTATTGGTCGTAGATCGTCTGGATGAAGTCTTCCGGCTGGATCTCGGCCTTGTCGCGCTCGATCAGATCCGTCACGTCCTCGATCACGCCGTCTTCGGCAAGCTGGCCCTTGTAGGTGTAGAAGTAGTCGATGATGTCGAACTGGTTTGCGCCCGATTGCACGTCCAGTGTCGCCTTGACGCTGACCTGGTCGTAGGGCACCGCCGTGACGTTGACCTTGGCGCCGGTCAGCCGCTCGAAGTCCTCGGCGATCTTCTTGCCGGTGACGACATGCGGCTGGATGATCAGGAGATTGATCGTGCGCCCGGCGTACTTGTTGCCGGAGGCAAGCGCGGTCGAGGAAGCAAGCGGTGTGATGAAGGGCAGGGTACCCACGGCGGCAAGCGATTTCAGCACGCTGCGGCGGCGATAGGCCTGGCCGAAAATGGAACTGGACATGGGATCCTCCGTCGAGATCTGAGTTCTGGCGGTCGGCGATGGGGTGCACCTTTCGACCTTGCTTCAGCATCATGCGGCAGAAGAGAACTACAATACACATAAAATCCATGTATTTTGTGTATTATGTAAGAACGATTTTCCTGCGGCACTCCGTCGGTCGGGGTAGGAAATTCTCAGGCGATCCGATCGCCACATCGCTGCAGTTGGAGAGCCGAGAGGCGCGTTCCCGTCAGCGCGTAGCAAGACGGGAACGAAGAATGCCAAAAGGCGGAGGTGGCAGATCGGGCTCAGGCGATCAGACGCTCAGGGCCCAATCGCAGCGGTCATACCTCGAAGACGTCCTCGAACGATTCCGGGAAGCTCTGGCGGGCAACCTTCTCATTGATGACGAGCAAGGCTTCATAGGACACGGGATCGAAATCCTTGTCCACCGGTAGCACTTCGCGCCCGAACAGGAGGTTCAGCCGGGCGGCATCGAGATTGCCGCGCTCGAACGGTTCCGCACCGAAATGATGCCAGAGAGCGTGGAGGAAGGCCGCATCGATGCGGTGGGCCCCAGATCCCGGCCGGGCATGGCGAGGCAGCGCCTTGATCGGCGTTGCCCCCTTGGGATTGGCCCGACGGATGACGAACTGGATGCCCGTGCCCGGCATGGCGTAGGGAAAACCCCGATGTTTCGTCATATCAGCCAGCTTGGCCATTCTGTTCTCCTTACGCGGTCTGCTTCTCGACGATCTTGTCCTCAGTCTTCGTGTCGAAGTCGGAGGCGTCGTGACGCTCATGCAATTGCTCGGCCGGATCGCCGCTCAGACGGTTGACCATGCGGCCGCGCTTGACTGCCGGGCGAGCGGCAATTTCGGCCGTCCAGCGCTGGACGTGCTCGTAGCTCTGGACCTCGAGGAAGGTACCGGCGTCGCCATAGACCTGGCCAAGTGCCAGGTTGCCATACCAGGGCCAGGTGGCCATGTCGGCAATGGTGTATTCGGAGCCGGCCAGGAACCGGTGGTTGGCAAGATGACGGTCGAGAACGTCGAGCTGGCGCTTCACTTCCATGGCGTAGCGGTCGATGGCGTATTTGATGTGCATCGGCGCATAGGCGTAGAAATGGCCGAAACCGCCGCCGAGGAAGGGCGCAGAGCCCATCTGCCAGAACAGCCAGTTCAAGGTCTCGGTGCGGGCGCGAAGTTCGCTCGGCAGGAAGGCGCCGAATTTCTCAGCGAGGTAGGTGAGGATGGAGGCCGACTCGAAGACGCGGACGGGTGCGCCGCCGCCCTTCGGCTTATGGTCCGTCAGCGCCGGGATCTTTGAGTTCGGGTTAATCTCGACGAAGCCGGAACCGAACTGGTCGCCATCACCGATACGGATCGGCCAGGCATCGTACTCGGCGCCCGAATGGCCGGCGGCCAAAAGCTCTTCGAGCATGATCGTGACCTTCACGCCATTCGGCGTTGCGAGCGAGTAGAGCTGCAGCGGGTGCTTCCCGACAGGCAGGTCCTTTTCGTGGGTCGGCCCGGAGATCGGGCGATTGATGCTGGCAAATGCGCCGCCATTGCCTTTTTCCCAGCTCCAGACTTTCGGAGGTTGATAGCCGGCGGGGAAACTGTCGGCGAGGGACTTCTCGGTCATGAAATCAATCCTTGTCGTCTAAAGGGCATGTCCAACGGGCAAGCGACGCCACAAACATTGGGTGTCGGCCTGCTGCTTCGCGCTGTTCTATACCGTCCTTTCGGCGCCTTCCAGAAAAACGGTTTCGCTTCCTGCGCACGCGCTAGCAAGCAAGTCCAGAAGAAGCGCAACGCCTTCGGCTCGCACTCGCCTTTTTGGCCGGCGCAGAACAGGCGGTGGTCGATCACCTGTCGTGGCCAAGCGTCAACCGCGCCGTGCCGCCTCGATCGCAGCCACGTCGATCTTCCGCATGGTCATCATGGCCTCGAAGGCGCGCTTTGCCTCGCCGCCGCCAGCCGCCATCGCATCCGTCAGAACGCGAGGCGTGATCTGCCAGGAGATTCCCCACTTGTCCTTGCACCAGCCGCAGGCGCTCTCCTCGCCGCCATTGTTGACGATCGCATTCCAATAGCGGTCGGTCTCTTCCTGATCGTCGGTGGCGATCTGGAACGAGAAGGCCTCGTTGTGCTTGAACATCGGACCGCCGTTCAGTCCGAGACAGGCGATGCCGGCAACGGTGAACTCAACCGTCAGCACATCGCCCTCCTTGCCGGACGGGTAGTCGCCGGGTGCCCGGTGCACTGAGGTCAGACGGCTGTCGGGAAAGACCTCGGCGTAGAACCGCGCGGCGGATTCGGCGTCCTTGTCGTACCAGAGGCAGATCGTGTTCTTTGCCATAACGTGTTCCTTTCGCGTTGAAGGCTTGCCGCCTTCTTCATGGGGTCTCCTACGAAATAGGTAGCGGCCCGGTTTTCTCCAGCCCGAAAGTGCTAGCGCGCTTGGCTGAGCATGCATGATGACGACCACGTGACTTTGCTTTGGTGCGCATCTGTTCGATCGCGTAGCCATCTGTTTGGAAAGCCGCGCTGCAATCCCTAGATGAACGGTTCGATGCTCGCCCGCGCGAGATCGCCAACGCATGCTTCAAAGGAATTCAAATGAATCAGATGGATGGAACCCTTGCCGTGGTGACGGGAGCGGGCCGCGGCCTCGGCGCTGCATTGGCCTATACGCTCGCCGAAGCAGGATGCGATCTCGTGCTTTGCGGGCGCAGCGCGAACGCGCTTGGAGACGTGACCCAGGCGATCATCCAGAATCTCGGAAGGCGCGTGCAAACGGTTGAACTCGATCTTTCCGATGCGGAGAGCGTGGCGGCAGCGGTTACGCGCATCAAGGCGGAAAACGCCTGCGTCGACATCCTCGTCAACAACGGCGCGATGTGGCTCGAGGATAGCGAGGTGGATCATTCGGCCGACGACGTGTTCGGCGTCGTCAATGCGGCGGTCACCGGAACGTTCCTGTTGACCCAAGGCCTGCTGCCGCTGCTCAACCAATCGCCTCGGCCCGATATCGTCACCATCGGTTCGATCAGCGGTCTCCCGAATGCGCCGCTGCAGACCGTGTCCGTACCGTTTTACGCCGCCAAGCGCGCACAGGCCGCGCTGGCGGACGGCCTGCGCCAGAAACTCGCAGGCACGCCCGTGCGCTCGATCGTCGTTCATCCGCCCTATCTCGATGACGTCTCGCCACTGGTGGAAGCGTGGCACGAAGCCGGCGCGCGAAAGAAGGGCGAGGCGGCGACCAATCGTGACGTCTGCGACGCCGTGCTGTTTGCGCTGACGCGTCCCCGGCATGTGACCTTGTCGATCACGGTCGATGCCGACGAAGGTGGCCTCCATCCTTCAGGAAGGATCTGATCCCGAGCGAGCGATGTCAGGACTTATCGTCCACATTCATAGACGATAAGTCCTGTTCTGGCCGGCTACAGGGATAGCGTCCATTCATCTACATCCATGGCATCAACCATGGAGAACCGAAATGCACACTATCGCTGAACCGATCTTCACCGCGGGCTTCCCGCTCGGTAGTTCCGCAGGACTGGTCACTGCCTTCGAATGGCTCGGCCAGCCCTACCGTCTTACCCGCGTCGATATGCTCGGAGAAATGCGCACGGACGCCTACCAGCGCCTGAATGGCCGGGTGGAAACGCCTGTGCTCGTGACCGGCGAAGGGCGCGTCATCACCGAGACGATGGCGATCGCCCAATGGCTCGAGGCGCGCGACCATGAGCGTCGCATCAGCTTTGCGCCGGGCACGTACGAGGCGGACCGGATGCACCAGTTCATCGCCTTCCTCAATACCGGCTTCACCGGAGCCTTCTTCCCCCTGTGGGTGGCGCTGGAAGCGGAAGAGGCGACCGAGGACTACCGTGAGACGCTACGCGTCTTCGGCCGCGAATTCGTCGCCAGGCGCCATGCCCAGCTTGAGGCGATGATGGGTGATGGTGACTATCTGCTGGGCGACCGCCCGACGCTCGCCGATGCAGTGTTCGTCGGCGTCGCACGCTGGGTGGACTTTCACGAGGCGATCGCGCCCGAGGACTACGCGCGCAGCTACCCGCGCGTCCATGCGCTGCGCCAACGCATTGAGGCCGACCCTGCGTTCCGCTTCGCGCTGGCGATCGAAGACGGTGAGCCTGCCGCCGGCAACGGTTCGATGAAAGGTCTCATTCCGCTCCAGGACGTCTTGCGTCTGGCGGGCGCGCTTGCGGACTGAGCCGATGGACAGCTGCGCGCCCGCGGGTGCGGCGCGCAGCTCTCACGCCGTCAGATGCGGCGGGCGAAATCGATGATCGCATCGCTCACAACGTCCGCACGCTCCTGTGGGAGCCAGTGCCCGCTGCCGGGCACGACAACTTTGCCCATGAGTTGCGGTGCGAGACGGGGCATAGCGTCGATGATGTCGCGCATCCCCGGGATGCTGAGCCCGGTGTCCCGTTCGCCAACCATGAACAGGGCCGGCACATCGACCGTCACGCCGGCGAGCGATGCTTGCAGTTGCCAGTTGCGATCGAGGTTGCGGTAGTAGTTGAGCCCGCCGCGAAAACCGGAACGGGCGAATGACTCGGCATAGGCGTCGAGATCGGCAGCCGTCAGCCAGTCCGGCATCGCTTTCGGATCGGGGAGGCGTGCGAGCAGTCCGTCTCGCCGTGGGACCATCCCGAACGGATTTGGCGTCCGGTCCCCGGCTTGCCGGGGGCCGGCGTCTCCCGAAGCCGCAAAGAGGATCTTGCGGAGCGTCTGTCGAATGTCTCGCTCCAGTTCCGCTTCGGCGACGCCGGGTTTCTGGAAGTAGAGCGTGTAAAGCTGCGCCTCGTCGGTCTGCGGGAAGATGCGGGTCGGCGGCACGGGCGGCGGAGCCATCATAGGCACGCTGATCGCGACCACGCCGCGGAAGCGGTCCGGCCGCATCTGTGCCGCCTGCCACGCGACCGAGGCACCCCAGTCGTTGCCGACGATGATGGCCGTCTCCGCGCCGAGCGCATCCAGGAGTGCGACCATATCCCCGACGATGTGAAACAGGGTGTATTCGTCGATCGCCAAGGGGCATTCCGTGTGCCCGTATCCACGCATGTCCGGCGCAACCGCACGAAATCCGGCCTTGGCGAGCGCCGCAATCTGGTGGCGCCAGACATGGGAGGTTTCCGGAAAGCCGTGGCAGAAAAGGACGAGCGGCCCTTCTCCCTGGTCGACGACATTCATCCGGATTGTTCTCGTTTCGATGGTGCGAGCAGCCATATTCGGTCCTTCCGCTCTTGATATCGTGGCTTGGATGGTACCCGGCGCGGCATGGGCCGGCCATGCGGCCGCCAGCAGAGCGGCCAACATCGTTCGTCTTTTCATCCTTGGGTCCTTGATTCTGTAATCATCTAAGTTACAGAATAGGGCGAGGTCAAGTGTGTGTAACATTAATAGTTACGCTATAGGGGTGCATATGAAACGAGACAGTCGGCTGGCGCGGATGATCCATGTGCTCATCCATATGGGGCTCCTGGGCGGGCGCGAGACCTCGGAAACCATTGCGAAGATGCTGAACACCAATCCGGTGGTCGTGCGCCGTACGATGGCAGCCCTGAAGCGCAAGGGCGTGGTTGGTTCCGAGGGAGGGCGAGGCGGCGGATGGGTGCTGCTGCGGCCGCTCGACGATCTCACCGTCCTCGATATCCAGAAGGCGCTGGATGAAGGCGAGGTGCTGGCCGCAGGTGTTTCGGAGGATCATCCCACCTGTCCGGTGGAGCGGGCAGCAAATGCCGCCCTGGTGCGGGCCTTCGACAAGGCGGAGAGCGCATTGCTGGACGAGTTTGCAAAGCTGAGGTTATCGCTAATCGCCGAGCAGGCCATGTCGGTCGACAGACACCCGCCTCGGGATGGAAAAGATGACGACTGAAAACCGCGCTGACGATCCGTACTTCCTATGGCGTGGCGACTTCACGAATGCCGAGCTGAACGCGCTGCATGCCGAGTGCTTCGAACACGCCGTACTCGATGACGATTGGAGGAAACAGGTGAACAATTTCAGCCTAGGCTGGGTTTGTCTGCGTCTCGAGGGAAATCTTGCCGGCTTCGTCAATGTTGCCTGGGACGGCGGCGTGCACGCCTTTCTGCTCGACACCATGGTCTCGGCGCCGTGGCGGCGAAGGGGCTATGCGCGCCGGCTCGTCGAAGAGGCGGTGGCAAACGCAAGGCAATCAGGCTGCGAATGGCTGCATGTCGACTTCGAGCCCCATCTTCGCGATTTCTATCTTGAAGCCTGCAAGTTTGTCCCCACCGATGCCGGCCTGATCCGCTTGGGATAGCGGACTTCAAAGCGTGCCCCTATCGGGGCTTCCGTTGCGCATTAAAGATGAGTAAAGAAGGAAGGAATAAAGATCGAGGCGCAGCCTCAGGTTTCCCGAGCATTGGGCATTTGATGACATTCCAGCCACGGATGCAGAACAGGATCTCCGGGTTCAAGGTCCTCGGCGGTTTGCACCGTCGCGAATGGAACGGGATCATAGCCGACGTCTGGGATGTCGAGTGCGAGGCGCGCGCCGGCGGTCACTACGTGTCCGACGATCCGCGCATGTTCATCGTGCTCGATGCGCAAGGTGGCAGCCGCTGCAATGTCAAGCTCTCGCCCGGCGGCCCTGGGACGGTGCAGAACTACCGCGAACAGGGACTTTCCTACATCCCGGCGGGCATGGAGATCTGGGCCGATGTCGTCGACGTGCAATACATCCGCCATCTCGATCTGCACTTCAATCTCGAGGTCCTCAGCCGACGGCTGATGGAGGATCTCGACGCCAGCCGTTGCGATGGGCCCCGGCTGATGTTTCATGATGAGCGTTTCCTGCAACTCGCGCGGCTCATCGCTGCGGAGTGCCTCAATCCGCAGCCGTTGCATGATCTCTATGGTGATGGTCTGACGGTCGCGCTGTTCATCGACCTGATGAAGCTCAACCGTGCCGATCCGCGCAAGCGCAGCCCGCTTGCCGCCTGGCAAATGCGCCGCGTGGCTGACTACATCGCGGAAAACTTCGGCCGCAGCATTCGGCTCCAGGAGCTGGCGGCGCTTGTGGGATTGTCGCAATCGCATTTCAGCCACGCCTTCAAGGCCTCAACCGGAATGGCGCCGCATCAATGGCAGACGAATGCGCGCATCGAACGGGCCAAGCAACTCCTGCTGAAGAATGGCGCGTCGCTGACGGCGACGGCCGTCGAAACCGGGTTCGCGGACCAAGCGCATTTCACGCGGGTCTTCCGCAAGGTCGTCGGCACCACGCCAGCGCAGTGGAGGCGGAGCCGCTTGGCCTGAGCAAATTGTCTCACGCGCGGGCGAATGTTCGCTGTGAATAGCCCAGGATCGTTCAATTATCGCGGATCGCTCCAAGCGCCGGCATAATAGTTGATATAAACACTCATCTTATCTGATGTTTGCTTTTTAACGCCGCAGATCGCCCGGGGGATTGGCGCGATGGCGGCTCGGGGTGATGAAAGAGATGATGGTAGGTGGCAGGGCGGCGGGTTTGGCCGAATGGCTGGCTGGAGGAGTAGCCGGCATTGCAATTCTGGCGGCGGGCGCCGCGATAGCGCAGGATGCGCCGGCGACCCGGCTGGAAAAGATCGAGGTGCAGGTCGGGACGACCAAGGACGATGCGACCGGCCCGGTCGAGGGTTACGTCGCCAAGGCCACGACCACCGGTTCGAAATCTGCCACCCCGATCAACGAAGTTCCCCAGTCCGTATCGGTCATCGGTCGCGATGAGCTGGATGATCGCGGCGTCGTCAACAAGATCGATGAGGCGCTTCGCTATACGCCAGGCGTGATGGCCGAGCCCTTCGGCGTCGATCCGGACACCGACTGGTTCTACATCCGCGGTTTCGATGCGACGCAGACCGGCGTTTTCCTCGACGGCCTCAACCTCTTCTCCTATGGTTTCGGCGGATTCCAGATCGATCCGTTCATGCTGGAGCGTGTCGAGGTGCTGAAAGGGCCGGCGTCGGTGCTCTATGGCGGCGCCAATCCGGGCGGCATCGTCAGCCTCATCAGCAAGCGGCCGAGTGATGAGACCTCTGCTTATGTGGAGACCGGCATCACCAACAACGGCAATGCCTTCCTCGGCATCGACGTGAACCGCCCGCTGGACGACGCGATCAACTATCGCGTCACCGGAAAGGTCTCCGGCGGCAACAACTACACCGACCATTCGGAAGATTTGCGCGGCTTCATCCTGCCGCAGATCACTTACGAGCCCGACGATGCGACCAGCCTGGCGGTCTACGGCCTGCTGCAGTGCCTTGATCAGGTCCACACCGGCGGCGGTTTCCTGCCCTATGTCGGTACGGTCGTCGATGCGCCCTTCGGCAAGATCGATCGCAAGGCCTTCTTCGGTGAACCGGCAATCGATACCGGCACCTATGTGCAGCAGATGCTCGGCTACGAGTTCAAGCACGAATTCGACAGCGGCTGGCAGCTCAGCCAGAACCTGCGCTATGGTCATCTCTACAAGCACGAGAACGGCCCTTACACCTACGGCTACTACGATCCGAGCCTGCCGTTCCCGGTTTCGCCGACGCCGGCAACGCCCGACAATCTGCTCTATCGCCTTGGCTTCGAGGCAACCTCCAGGGTCGATACATTCGGCGTCGACAACCGTCTTGAAGGCGAGTTCGAGACCGGTGCGCTGGATCATGCGCTGCTGGTCGGTATCGACTACAAGCTCTTCCGCCTGGATCACGTGCAGGCGTCGTCTGCGGGAACGCCGATCAGCGCAACGGATCCGGTCTATGGCGCGCCTCAGCCGGCCAACGCCATCTACATCAACCAGGTGATCACCCAGCAGCAGTTTGGCGTCTACGCTCAAGACCAGATCCGCTTCGGCGACGTTTGGCTCGTCACGCTCAATGGCCGCTACGACTATGTCGACACCAAGACCGACAACGGCCCCACCTTCTGGGCTCCGACGCAAAACTCGAGCTTCGGCTACAGCGAAGGCGCCGTCACCGGCCGCGCCGGGCTTGCCTATGAATTCGACAATGGCTTGATCCCCTATGCGAGCGTCGCCACCTTCTTCAATCCGGTCGTGGCCGTGACAGCTACCGGCAACACCAAGCCGGAGGAAGGCGAGCAGTTCGAAGCCGGGGTCAAGTACGAGCCGACCTTCTTCGATGGCATGCTGACGGCATCCATCTACCAGCTGACCAAACGCAACGCGCTCGTGACCGACCCGCTGACGAGCATATCCACCCAGACCGGCGAAGTGCGCTCCCGCGGCATCGAGCTTGAGGGCAAGGTCAATCTCAACGAAAGTTGGAAGGTGATCGCGGGCCTCGACTTCATGGATATCGAGGTGACCGAGGACGCGAACCGGGCACTGGTCGGCAAATCGCCCTATCTCGTCCCCGACACGCAGGCCTCGTTATGGATCGACTACACCGTGCAGCAGGGCGCGCTCGAGGGCGTCAGCCTCGGTGCTGGTGTTCGCTATCGCGGCGAGAGTTGGGCGAACAAGGAGAACACGGCGAAGGTGCCCTCCGCGACGGTCTTCGATGCGGGGCTGCGTTATGAGAAGGAGGGATGGGGCGCTGCCCTGAACGTCACCAACCTTTTCGACAAGAAGTATGTGAGCGGTTGCAGCGGCGTGCTCGTCTGCGGTTACGGCGACGCAAGGACCGTCACGCTCAAGCTCAGCAAGACATGGTAATCTGAACCCATGCGGGGCCGGAGCGAACCGGCCCCGCACTGCATCGGCGTGGCCGAATGCCACGTCCGCGCCGATCCGCGTTCGACGCGCGCTGGTTGGTGTCGATCTCTCCTTGGGGCCCGCCTTTGTCGCTTTTGCGCGCAACCATAATGATGTAGCAATGACACCATCGACCTAAGCGGGAATCACTGAGGGGATGGCGGATGGAACTGTTGACGCTTCAACATTTTGCGGGTTGCGTCGGCCAGGCGTTCGATCTCTCTCTTGGCGAAAGCACGATGCCGTTGACCCTGGCGGAGGCGACGCCGGGTGCGACCCAGATTCTGCCCGGCATGCGCCGCGCGCCTTTCTCCCTCATGTTCCGCAGCAGTTCGGCAGTGGTGCTGCCGCAGCAGATCTACAAGCTGAACAACGCGTCGCTCGGCGCGTTGGAGATCTTCCTCGTGCCGGTCGCCCGCGACAAACAGGGCATCGTCTATCAGGCGATCTTCAACTGACGGAGCCTCAGCTTTCAGCAACGGACATCGTCGCAAGGCCATCCCATCCGGATATGTGATCCGCCATCGGCTTCTACGCGAAATCCAAGACGCTGGTAGAGCGCTCGCGCGCGGACATTGTGCTGTTCGACATGCAGGGTCACCGAAACGGCGCCCGACTGGCTCGCCTGCCGGAGAATGGCCGACAGGATGGCGCTTCCTCTGCCGCATCCGCGCCATTCCGGCAGCAGACCGATATCGATGATGAGCCAGTTGTCTCGCGTGAAATCCAGATAGACGCGGCCGACGGGCCTGCTTTCAAGCTCGACGACGAGAAAATCCGCTTCGGGAAAGGTCGCCATGTAGTGGCGGTGCTGGAAGGCGAACTGCTGGTCGAGAAAGGCATGCTTCTGCTCGTCCGGCCAGGGTATCGCTGCCAGTTCGTCTGCCCGAAACGAGCGATAGAGACCGAGCAGAAACGGAACGTCCGCCGATGTGGCATGACGCAGCACGAAATGTGCGACCGACAGGCGAGCAGGCGCAAGCCGCGTCGGAAAGCTGATCGCGGCAATGTCGTGCGGTATCACGGGAACGACGGAAACGCGCCTTGAAGGGCAATGCAGAAATTGACGGCGAGGAAAGGTTGGCGGTTTTCATGCGGCTGGTTCCCGCCTGTGGGGCCGATCATGCTGGGTGCAAACTGGGCATCCGGTTTTGCGGCGACCGCCGCCATGACCGTATTTTGAGCCGGCAGGGTCAGCGAGTTCCCGGCAGACGGCGTGCTCGCCCTCTTCGAGACGTCAGTCTGGTTGTAGATCGTCAACGCGTGGGTGTGGGCGGGCATTTCGGTGGAGAGCAGTGTGACGCTCTCCGATCCGAAGACCTCCCCGATGGCGTGGGGCGTTAGGCCTGGACCACTGCCCTGACTGCAACCGGCGCGGCCGGCAAAATTCGGCAACTGAAAATTGCTTCGTCCGTCGCCACCATAGGAGTTGCCAATCAGGGCGAACAAGGGAGTATTTTGCTGGATAGGAAGCAGTGTGCCGTTGCAAAGCGCCCAGCCATAAGGTGCGAAGTTGAAGCCGAAAAGCTGGATTTCACCAATGAAAGGCTCTGTCATTTCTATCCCCTTATCGTGAAGGTCCGGATCAGCTTTGCTGCGGGAAGATGCCATCGAGCGCGATGCAGAATTGCACCGTGAGCGTGGGCATCGTGTTGTCATGAGGCTGAGTGCCCCCTGAAGGGCCGGTCGAGGCAGACGAGGTCGTTCGCCCGGTGAGGCCGGTCACGTCCGTGGCATAGAAAGTATCGCTCGCCACCGCCCCGAACTCGACAGTCGGCCCGACCGACGTTGCCTCCGCCGTCGTTGTCGTCGCAAAAATCGTATGGCTGTGCGCCGCTAGCTGCGCACTCGTCAGCGTCACGTTTTCGGTGCCGCCAATCTGTCCGAGTACACGTGGCGACAGGCTTGGCCCGGTGCCCCAGTGCATTGGCACGCGACCGCGCAGGTCGGGCACACGGAATGTCTGCTGGCCATCACCGCCATAGGTGGTGCCGATCAGCATGTAGAGTGCCTCGTATTCGGCTATCGAAATCAGCGAACCGTCGCAGGCCTGCCATCCCGTCGGCACACGGGGAAAACCGAACATCCGTATTTCCCCGATATAGGGCGTGCTCATCCTTGACCTCCGGTGGCTGGGTTCAACTGCGGGACGGGTATACGCCCGAAAGCGCAATGCAGAAGTTGATGGCGTTGAAGGGCTGCAGGTTGTCGTGTGGCTGCCCGCCGGCATTGGGCGCCACACTCTGCGGCGACAAGGGTACCTGCGGCCCGCCGGTCTGCGCATAGATCGCCAGGGCCGTCTTGCCGAAGAGCGCATCCGTCGGGGCGCGTTGGTCGCCATTGGACGTCGTGCCGTTCGCCTGATGAAAATGGGCGGGAATCTGCTGTGAATTCAAAGTGACGGCTTCAGCGCCGCCGACTTCCGCCATCGCATAGGTGGGCTGCCATCTCTGGTCCACCGAATTGCCGTAGGATATCGGAGTGCGGCCCTGCAGGTTCGGCAGGGAGAAGTTGGTCGTACCGTTGCCGCCGTAATAGGTGCCCAGCAAGGAGAACAACGCCTGGTTCTGGCTGATGGACATCAACTGTCCGTTGCAGAGCGCAAAGGTCTTCGGCGCAAAGCCGAATCCGGTCATCATGATCTGCCCGAGATAGACTTCGGTCATCGCTGCCCCCAATAATCTGACGACTCTGAATATGCCCCTGCGCGGCACCTTCTCTCATAACGAGCATCTTGGGAAGAGCGGTTGCGTGTCCTTCCTACCCCGAATTCTCGCATAGGTCGCACTAGCGTGGGTTGTATGACTCAAAATTTCGTGTCAGTCAGTGGGTGAGGCAGCGAACGGACTGATCGCGACGATGGACTTCGATCCATGTGGCGCGCAGTGCGCACAGGGGCGGGGCAATGTTTCAGCAATCGTTAGGTCGAGCGCGCCGGGTGCGTGGCCATCTGGCCTTCTTTTTTGGCTTCCTGGTGTTGCTCTGCCTGGCAACGCTGGGCGCCGCCTCTTCGGCGCAGGCGGGTCTCTGCGGCACCTCGCAAAACATTTCGGTTCCGTCCGGCGGCAGTGTCACCATCACCTGTTCCGATTGGGGCTTCATTCAGCCGGCCGTCCAGTCGCCTTCCCACGGAAGCCTGACGTTCAACATCCCACTCCTCAATCAGCTCGTCTATACGAACAACGGCGACGGCGCGACGTCCGATAGCTTCATCGTCAAGGACGATGACGCCACCCCGGTGACCTTCACTGTGACCATTGCACCGTCGAGCTCGCCGTTGACGGTGACGCCTGCAAGCTTGCCGACGCCGGCGATCAGCAGCCCCTACAGCCAGACGCTGAGCACGACCGGGGGCGTTGCGCCCTATAGCTATACGCGCACCAGCGGTGTCTTGCCGCCGGGCCTCGCGCTTTCACCCACGGGTGTGATTTCGGGAACGCCGACCGGCTCCGGTCCGTACAATTTCACCGTGCGTGTGACGGATTCGACCGCGCCGACGCCAATCGTGGTCGACAAGGGCTACAACGTCACGATCGCTGCACCGGTGATCGATGCGACACCGGACAATCCACCAGATGGCGGGGTGAATGTTCCCTACAGTCTGCAGTTTTCCGCCTCCGGCGGCACGGCACCCTACACGTTTACGCCCGATACCGGCACCTTGCCGGCTGGCCTGACGCTTTCGACAGGCGGGCTCCTGTCCGGTACGCCGACGGCCGCGGGCAGCGCGACATTCAGGCTGAAGGTCCAGGACAGCACCACGATCTCGACAGGCGGGGTTCATTTCATAACGCAGAACGTCACCGTTACCATCAATTCCTATCCCCCCGTAACGATCAATCCAGTGGGCGGCCCGCTTGTGGCGAGTACTGTTGGTGCTGCCTATTCGCGAACCATTTCGGCCAGCGGCGGTTCGGGAGCGATCAGCTATGCGGTGTCATCAGGTTCGCTGCCCGACGGGCTCAGTCTCAGTCCGGCGACCGGCGTGATCTCTGGCACGCCGACGGTCGCGGCCATCGGCACGGCGAACTTCACCGTGACGGCAACGGCGGCGACGGCGGGCTCGGCCTCGGCCAGCTATTCGATTGCGGTGGCTGCGCCGCCAGTGGTGCTGAGCCCGGCTGCCGGCGCCTTGCCGGGTGGCACGGTGGCCACTGCCTATTCGCAAACGATCTCGGCCAGCGGCGGCGTGGGCCCGATCACCTATGTGGTGACGTCGGGCTCGTTGCCGGCTGGGCTCACTCTGGGATCGACGGGCGCAATCACCGGTACGCCGCCAGCCGCGGCTATCGGTACCGCGCACTTCACGGTGACGGCGACGGCTGCGACCGTGGGCTCGGCTTCGGCCAGCTATTCGATCGCGGTCACGGCTCCGCCGGTGGTGCTGACACCCGCGAGCGGCGCTCTCCTGGGGGGAACGGTGGGGCTTGCCTACTCTGATACTTCGATATCGGCTAGCGGAGGGGTGGGCGCCATCACCTACGCGGTGACGACGGGCGCACTGCCGGCGGGCCTCAGCCTCAACACGTCGACCGGTGCAATCACCGGTTTGCCGACGAACGCCGCATTCGGAACGGCGACTTTCACCGTGACGGCGACAGCCGCCACCGCGGGTTCGACGTCAGCCAACTATTCGATCGCGATCGCGGCGCCGCCTCTCGTGCTGACGCCGGTAAGTGGCGCGGCGCTTCCGGATGGCACGGTCGATACCGTCTATCCGGGTGCATCGATCTCGGCGAGTGGCGGGGCGGGGGCAATCACCTATGCCGTAACGGCAGGCGCTCTGCCGGCCGGGCTCACCATGGATTCGACGACCGGTGCGATTACCGGGACTCCGGCCGCCTCAGGCTGGGGGACATCGCATTTCACAGTCACGGCAACGGCTGCGACAAGCGGTCTTGCCACGGCGAACTACACGATCGCCGTGTTGGCACCGCCGTTGGTATTGACGCCGGCAAGCGGTACGACGCTGTCTCCTGGCCTGGTTGGTTCGTCCTATTCGGACACGTCGATCTCGGCCAGCGGCGGCGCGGGGACGATCAGCTACGTGATCGTATCAGGCTCGCTTCCGGCCGGTCTGTCTCTCGACCCCGCAACGGGCGCCATTTCCGGCACGCCCACGGCCGCCGGCTTCGGCACGGGGACCTTCTCGGTGCAGGCGACGGGCGCAGTCACGGGTGCGGCGACGGCCAGCTATTCCATCGTCGTCGGCGCATCACCGGTGGTGCTGACGCCCACGACCGGTTCGTCACTTGCTGGCGGTACGATCGGTTCGGCCTATTCGCAGACGATTTCGGCAACCGGCGGCGCCGGCGCATTCACCTACACGGTCAGCAGTGGCACGCTGCCCGATGGTCTCGTCATCGACGCTACGACCGGCGCAATCACGGGCACGCCGACCGCAATGGCCTTTGGTACGGCGAACTTCACGATCACGGCGACTGCTGCGACCAGCGGTTCGGCGTCGGCGGGCTATTCTATAGCGGTGGGCGCGCCGCCGGTGGTGTTGGCGCCGGCAAGCGGCACGGCGCTCGCGGCCGGCGTGGTCGGTACGCCCTATCCGGGTGCATCGATCTCGGCGAGCGGTGGTTTGGGTCCATTCACCTACAGTGTCACTACCGGTTCGCTTCCCGCCGGTCTTGCGATCGATACCGGAACCGGTGCGATCACCGGCACGCCGAGTGCCGCGGCACTGGGGACGGCGACATTTACGGTAACGGCGACGGCGGCAACCGCCGGCACGGCATCCGCAAGCTACTCGATCAACGTGGTGCCGCCGCCGGTGATACTGGCGCCGGCGAGTGGCACGGTACTTTCGGCGGGGCTGGTCGGTTCGTCCTATTCGGATACGTCGATTTCCGCGACCGGCGGCGTCGGCGCGATCAGCTATGCGGTCACTTCCGGCTCCGTGCCGGCCGGGCTTGTCCTCGATCCGGCAACAGGTTCGATTTCCGGTACGCCGACGGCCGCGGGTTTCGGAACATCCAACTTCACGGTGACGGCCACGGCCGCATCTGCGGGCTCAGCTTCCGCCAGCTATTCGATCACTGTTGGGGCGACATCCGTGATCATGACGCCGGCAAGCGGTGCGGCGCTCGCACTGGCAACCGTCGGTTCCTCCTATTCAGACTCGATCTCGGCGGGCGGCGGCGCCGGTGCGATCACCTATGCGATCTCGGCAGGTTCACTTCCGAACGGGCTGAGCCTCGACGCATCGACCGGCGCGATCACCGGCATGCCGACGGCCGCGGCACTCGGTCAGGTGAGTTTCACAGTAACGGCAACGGCCGCGGTCAGCGGCAGCGCGTCGGCAAACTATTCGATAGTCGTGGCTGCACCGCCGGTGGTGCTGAACCCGCCAGCCGGCTCGGCACTTACGGCCGGCACGGTCGGCATGCCCTATTCGGACACCTCGATCTCCGCGAGCGGCGGTATCGGCGCGCTCAGCTATGCGGTGACGTCAGGCGTACTTCCCGCTGGCTTGAACCTCGATCCGTCGACCGGTGCGGTCAGCGGCACGCCGACGGTCGCGGCACTCGGAACGGCGAATTTCACACTGACGGCGACGGCGGCGATCAATGGGACGGTCTCGGTCAACTATTCGATCACGATCGCGGCACCAGCGGTGGTGCTCGCCCCCGCTGGCGGAGCTTTGGTGACGGGCACGGTCGGCGCCTCCTATTCGGACACGTCGATCTCGGCAACAGGCGGGGTCGGCGCGATCAGCTTTGCCGTGACATCCGGGTCGCTGCCGGCGGGCCTTACGCTTGATCCTTCAACCGGTGCGATTTCCGGCACGCCAACGGCCGCCGGATTTGGTACCGCGACCTTCACGGTCACGGCGACGGCGGCAACCGCCGGATCGGCTGCGGCCGGCTACACGATCAATGTGGGTGCTCCGCCGGTGGTATTGGCACCGGCCACGGGCGCGACGCTTTCGGTCGGCATGGTCGGTTCGTCCTATTCGGACACATCGATCGCCGCAAGCGGTGGTCTTGGTGTGTTCAGCTACACGGTGACGTCGGGGACTTTGCCGGCGGGCTTGGTGCTCAATGCAACGACCGGCGCGATCACCGGCACGCCGACGGCTGGCGGATATGGCACGACGACCTTCACGGTGACGGCGACGGCGGCAACCAGCGGTTCGGCCTCGGCCAGCTATTCGATCGTGGTCGGCGCGCCTTCCCTGGTGCTGACGCCGGCGACCGGCACGGCGCTCGCCGCGGGTATAGTCGGTGCGCCCTATTCGGACACGTCGATCGCGGCGATTGGCGGCGCTGGCACGATTACCTACGCGGTCACAGCGGGGGCGCTTCCCGATGGCCTCACGTTGAACGCCACCAGCGGTGCGATCACCGGCACGCCGGCGGCCGCCGCACTCGGCACGGCCAACTTCACCATAACTGCGACGGCGGCCGTCACCGGGTCGGCTTCCGCAAGCTATTCCATCGCCACCACGGCCCCGGCCTTCGTCATCATGCCGGCAACCGGCACGGCGCTTTCGGCCGGCATAGTGGGTACGCCCTATTCGGACGCATCGATCGCGGCAAGCGGCGGCGTCGGTGCGATCAGCTATGCGGTGACATCCGGGTCGTTGCCGGCGGGCCTGAGCCTCAGCGCGTCGAGCGGCGCGATTACCGGCACGCCAACGGCGGCCGGTTTCGGTACGGCGACCTTCACGGTGACCGCGACGGCGGCCACCAGCGGTACGGCTGCAGCCAGCTATACGATTAGCGTCGGCGCTCCGCCGATCGTGCTGACGCCGGCAAGCGGCACAGCGCTTTCGGCAAGTACTGTCGGCGTTGCCTATACGGACACGTCGATCTCGGCGAGTGGTGGTGTTGGCATGTTCACCTATTCGGTGACATCCGGCGCGCTGCCGGGGGGCCTCGCGCTGGACGCATCGAGCGGGACCATCTCCGGCCGGCCGGCCGGCGACGGCGACTTCCAGTTCGCGGTGACGGCGACCGACGCCAATGGCGCGACGGGGCAGGCGCGCTATCAGATCGCCGTCCTCTCCAGCAATTTCGTCTTCAGCCCGTCGGCAGGAGCACTGCCGGATGCGATGGTCGGCGAGGCCTATGCGTCGCGGATCTCCGCCACCGGCGGCGTCGGTGCGCTGATCTACAGCGTCAAGAGTGGCGACCTGCCGAAGGGCATGGTCCTCAACGTCTCCACCGGCGAACTGACCGGGCCGCTGGCGGCAGACGCCACACCGGATACCTATTCCTTCACCATCGCCGTCGTCGACAGCCGCGGCGCCAGTGGTTCGGCGGTCTATTCGCTGGAACTGAAGGCACGCTCGGTGACGGCGCCGGATATCGTCGTCGAGGTTCCCGCCGGCTCGACACCGAACAACGTCTATCTCAATGCCGGCGCCACCGGTGGTCCGTTCGTCGGGGCGGCGGTGGCCGCGGTCTCGCCGCCGATCGCCGGCAAGGCGGAGATCGTCGAAGGCGAACTAGCGGCTGCAGGCAGCTTCACTCCGGTCGGCTATTACCTGAAGTTCACGCCGAACCCGGCTTATTCCGGCTCCGTCGTCGTGAGCTACACCCTGAAGAGCGCGCTCGGCTCGTCGAATGTCGGCCGCGTCACCTACAGGATCGCGCTCGATCGTGTGGCCGCCGGCGAGGAAATCGACGGGCTCGTGCGCGACTTCGTCCGCACCCGGCAGAACCTCTTGTCCTCGACGGTGCAGACGCCCGGTCTGCTCGACCGGCGGCGGGCGGCGGCCGGTACCGATCCGGTGACGACGGCGGTGACGCCATCGGACAAGGGTGCACGGCTCGGCTTCTCGACCAGCCTCACCCAGATCCAGGCGGCGCGCGATGCGGCGGAAGCGGCGGCGGCCGGCGAAACCTTCGTCAAGACCGACCGGCCCTTCGACATCTGGATGAACGGCAGCTTCCTGTTCCACAAGGACGAGGATGACGCCAGCGACAAGTGGGGCAACTTCGCGCTGTTCTCCGTCGGTGCCGATTATCTCGTCAATGACCGGGCGCTCTTCGGCCTGTCGTTCCACTACGACTACATGACCGATCCGACCGACGAGGATGCCGAACTGAAGGGCAATGGCTGGCTGGCCGGCCCCTATGCCTCGTTCGAACTCGGCAAGGGCGTGTTCCTCGATGCCAACCTGCTTTATGGCGGCTCCTCGAACGACATCGACACCGGCATCTTCAAGGGCAGTTTCGACACCACCCGCTGGATGGCGGATGTGAAGCTGACCGGCGAATGGCAGCTCGACGAGATCACGGTGCTGACGCCGAAGCTCCGGGCGGTCTATTTCAACGAAGAGACCGATGATAACAGCGTGAAGAACGCGCTCGGCGAGGTCATCGATCTCAAGGGCTTCATCGAGGAGCAGGCGCGTCTCAGCATCGGCTTCGACGTCGAGCGGACGCTGGAACTGAAAAACGGCCTGATCCTGTCGCCGTCGGTCGGTGCCGATGTCGGCTTCGCCTCGCTCGACGGCGAAGGCCTGTTCGGGCGGGTTTCAGCCGGGTTGGCCTTGTCGAACAACGACAACTGGGACCTTGACTTCTCGCTGCTGTTCAACATCGAAGGCGACGGTTCGCAATCGGCCGGCGCCAAGGTCGGTGCCCGCGTTCGCTTCTGACAATTGGGGGGCACCATTGTTGGTGCCCTTGCCGCCGCTCGGGTCGAAGATCGCACGATCGCCGGATATAGGGTGCGCCGCAAGATTGGTGTCGAGCACCCGTGGCGTTAAACGCTTCGGCGGTCGATAACGTCATCGCCCGATCGGCATCCGATAAACAGGTCCCGCCGATCTCAGGCAATGCCGTCGTCCCCCAGACGGGACAGCCATTCCGAACCGATCTGTTGGCGACGCAGGACCATGGCTGGGTCTTCCGCATCGAGGCGAGAGCAGATGCGGTAGACTTCGAGTGTTTCAGCATCCAACAAGCCGCGCTGGTAGAAGAACATTGCTGCCGCGTATCGAGCGCGGCCGGACCACTCGATGCCGGGCGCCATCTTGATCATCTCCCAGTGCCGTCTCGTCTCGTCGTCCATGCGCGCGGTCTCAGAAACGGCCGGGCGGATTGGCCGAGCGGCGGTCGAGTTTGACAAAGGGCCGGGCGACGACACGCGCCCGTTTCATCAGTTTCTGATACCGCAGTTCGCGCAGAGCATAGATTTCGACCCAGAGATCGTCGGTGATCCGGCTGCCGTAGGGGCGCGCAAGGCTGGCAATCGCGATGTTGCGCTTGGCGAGCGGCGACCAGATCGCCGCCGTGACGAGGCCCACTTCCTTCTTGCCGCGGTGATAGACGATCGCGCCCTCGGCCGGGATGTTGCCCTCGATTTCGAGCCCGACGAGAACGTGCTTCAGGGCCCGTTTCTCGCGAGCCCGGAAGATGGCGTCGCGCCCGTTGAAGTAGGACTTCTCGGCATCGACCAGCCAGTCGAGCCCGACCTCGTCGGGCAAGCGTTCGCGGTCAGCGCGAAGCGCGGCTTCGGCGGTGATGAAGTCGGCATTGGTGACGATGAAGCCGGCTTCGATGCGGGCGCGGTTGAGCGCATCGTAGCCGATCGCCTTCAGGCCGAAACCCGCACCCGCTGCCCACAGCCGGTCCCAGAGGTTGAGCGCGCGCTTGGCATCGACAAAGAGCTCGTAGCCGAGGTCGCCGGTGAAACCGGTACGCGAGACGGTCATCTTGCCGTCGAGATCGGGAAACTCGGCGAGTTGGAACGGCTTGAGGTTTTCCACGCCGGCAAAGCCTGCCGCTTCGAGAACTGCAAAGGAGGTTGGTCCCTGCAGCGCCAAGGCAGCAATCTCGCTGGTCTCTTCGTTAATCTCGACGGAAAAACCTGCCGCGCTGTCGAGAAGCCAGGGCAGGTGCCGCTCCTGGCAGCAGAGGCGGAAATCATCTGCGGCAAGCCGGAAGAGCGTTCCGTCGTCGAGGACATGACCATGGTCGTCGCACCAGGCCGTGTAGTGCACGCGGCCTATGCCAAGCTTGGCGACGTTGCGCAGTGTCAACCGGTTGAGATAGCGCTCGGCGTCAGGGCCGCGAACGCGGTACTTCACCATGGGCGAGATGTCGAACAGGGCGGCCGTCGAGCGGATCGCGAAGTATTCGAGTTCCGTGTCGAAGATCGAATGCGGCGCCTTGTAGCCCGCCCAGCTGTACCAATCATTGGTCTCGCTGAGTGCGGTAAGGCGTTGATGAAACGGCGTTTCGAGACGGGGCGTCAGGATATGGCCCTGCTGGGCGCGGCGCAAGGCTGTGAGATGCATCATCATGCACGTTTCTCCGATAGGACCTGCCGGGCGGCGAGCAGGCCGGGCAGGCCGGAAATGCCGCCGCCTGGATGCGAGCCGGCGCTGGCGAGATAAAGACCCCGAAGCGGCGTCGCGTAGCCGGACGCTGCGTTGACCGGGCGGTTGACAAGCAACTGATCGGCCTGCAGTTCGCCATGATGCCAATGTCCCCCAGGCAGGTTGTAGCGCGCCTCGATATCCAAGGGGGTCATGAGGCTCGTGGCGACGATGCTCACGCCAAGACCGGGGGCATAGCTTTCGAGCGTCTCAAGTACGATCTTCTGGAATGCCGGCTTGCCCGTCTCCCAACCGTCGGCAAGCGCGTAGGGCGCGAATTCGACGAGCGCCGAAAGCGTACAACCGCCAGCCGGCGCCAGCGAGGGATCGCCGAGGCTCGGCAAAGTGATCTCCATCACCGGGTCGCTGGAAAACGCGCCGTATTTCGCCGGGTTGAAAGCTTCTTCGACATGGTCGATCGAACGGGCGATCACCAGCCGACCGCGGAGATCAGCCGCCGCGACGCCGGGAAAGTTCGGGGGGCGGTCGAGCGCCAGGTCGAGCTTGGCGACATTGCCCTTCGAGCGGATGTTGCCGATGGCGCGGCGGAAACCGGTGCCGATCTCGGCGGCGTCGGTGAGGGCGAGGAACGTGGCCTTCGGATGGATGGCTGCGACGATGGCTCCGGCTTCGAGCGTCTCGCCGGTGGAGAGGACGACACCGCTGGCACGGCCGCGATCGGCGACGATGCGGGAGACCTGCACGCCCGTCCTGATCGTGACGCCGGCGCGGGTCGCCGCGCTCTCGAAGGCCGTCGCCACCGATCGGCCGCCGGCGCCGGCGACGACCTGCGCGCCGGTCACGCCGTGCATTTCTCCGGTGAGGCGGTAGTAAAGGCCGAGCAGCGACGTCGGTGAGCGGGGTCCCAGATGGATACCGAGCGTGGCGTCGAAGGCAAGCAGCGCCTTCAGCCGGTCGTCGGTCAGGTACTCGTCGGCGATGTCCGCTACATTCATCAGCAGCATGCGCAGGAAGTCGCGGCTTTCCTCTCGTCCCTTGCGCAGAAGGCCGAGACCGGCCCCGGCGAGCGTCGCGAAATCCGCCAGCGCCATCCCGCCGATCTCCGGCGGCCTGCGTTTCAGGAACCGCTTCAGGATCGCGGCCTGGAAGGTCAGCTTGCCGCGCAGGTCCTGGAAGCGCCTGGCTTCTTCTTCGGTCACCCCGTCGATGGCTTCTCCGTAGCCGCCTCGCAGCACGGCATGACGCCCCGTCGGCGAAAGCACCACCGTCGGTGCCTCGCCCTCGCTGCCACTTTCGAACGAGAGAGCTGCTGCGACTTCCGGATCGAGCCGGTTGACGATGTGGGCAAGGCCAGGGCTCGCATAGCCGGGATGGAAGGCGTAGCTGCGCGCGGCGCCGCCGAGCATGTCGCTGGCTTCCAGGAGCAGGACTTTGCGGCCTGAGCGGGCGAGGAAGGTCGCAGCGGTCAGGCCATTGTGGCCGCCGCCGATGACGATCGCATCAAATGACGTCATGGGCCGGGCTCATCTTGTCGGAGGGAGTGTGGCGCAGATCGCGCAGGATTTCGGCGGCGGCGTTGCGGCCGGGGGCGCCCATGACGCCGCCGCCCGGATGGGTCGAGGAACCACAGATATAAAGGCCGCGCACCGGGCTGCGATACTGCGCATAACCGGGGACCGGGCGGTTGAAGAGCAACTGGTCGAAGGTGAGTTCGCCCTGGAAGATATTGCCTTCGGTCAGCCCCACTTCCTGTTCGATCTCGCGCGGCGTGCGCACCTCCATGTGCAGGATGCGTTCGCGGAAACCGGGCGAGTAGTCGCTGATCTGCTTGACGACCGTCTCGGCGAAAGCGTCGCGGTCGGCATCGGTCCAGTCCCGGCCTTCCACCTTGGGCGGACAGTACTGAACGAAGCAGGAGACGAAGTGTTTTCCCGGTGGCGCCATCGTCGGATCGAGCGTTGTCGGGATCATCATGTCGACGAAAGGATCGGCCGACCAGCGCCCGGCTTTCCAGTCGTCATAGGCGCGCTCCATGCGCTCGATACTGTCGGTGAAATGCAGGTCGCCGCGAATGCAGGAGGAACCCGCCGGCAGGGCCGGGAACTCCGGCAGACTGTCGAGCGCGATGTTGAGTTTGCCGGAGGAGCCGCGCATCTTGAAGTGTCTGACCCGGTGGACGAAGCGCTCCGGCAGATCGTCCTCGTCGACGAGCTTGAGGAAGGTGCGTTTGACGTCGGCATTGGAGACGACGAGATTGCCGTGCACCTCTTCGCCATCGACAAGCACTGCACCATGGGCGCGGCCGCTGCGGGTCAGCACCTTGGCGACATCGGCGCCGGTGCGGATGGTGCCGCCCGACGCCTGGAACGACGAGGCGAGCGCCTTGGTGACGGCGCCCATGCCGCCACGGGCATAACCCCAGGCGCCGACCGAACCGTCGACCTCGCCCATATAATGATGCAGCAGTACATAGGCCGTGCCCGGCGACATCGGACCGAGTGCCGTGCCGATGATGCCGGAAAGCGCGAGGTAGGCCTTGATCACGTCGGTCTCGAAGTACTCGTCGAGGAAATCCGCAATCGACATGGTCCAGAAGCGCAAGGTTGCCGCCATCTCGGCCGGTGAAAATTCGCCGAACTTCTTTGCGAGATAGATGAGTTCGGAGATATCGCGTGGCTTGAAGCTGAACGGGTCCGGTGCTGTGCGCATGAGCAGCGGCTGGATGAAGCGGCACTGCCGGGTGACGTCGCGCGCATAGCGGTCATAGGCTTCCGCATCGCGCTTCGAGTAGCGGGCAAACTCGCGGCGATGGGAATCGTGGTCGCGGTAGGAGGCGAGATAGTCGCCGTCGCGGGTGAAAACGGCGCCGCCCTCGTAAGAAATCACTTGCAGCCCATGCTTCGGCAGTTCGAGATCGCGCATGATCTCCGGGCGGAAGAGCGAACAGACGTAGGAACAGTTGGAATAGAGGAAGCCGGGGGTGAGTTCGCGGCTGGTGGCCGCCCCCCCAACCCAATCGTTCTTTTCGAGGACGACGACATTCAGCCCGGCGCGCTGCAGATAGCAGGCGGCGACCAGGCCGTTATGACCTCCTCCAATCATCACCACGTCGTATTTTTTCATGTGGCTCCCCCTGTCGTTGATCAAAAAAATGACACGGAAAGCAGAATGTTGTCTATCCATTTTGAATGAGCGTTCAGCAAATATGTTGCAATCTGCTGATAATGCGATAGGATTTTTAGCGAGGGGTCGAGACGGCTTGGAGGTCTGATGTCATCGGTCGATCAGGATGCGGAACATGCCGTCGAATATGACGATACGGCCATCCGTTTCCTCGAGGTGCTCTGGGGTGAGGGCTATCTTTCGCCCGGCGGTCCCGACGAGGTCGATCGCGTGCTTGATGGGGTCGAGATCGCGGGCAGACGCGTCCTCGATCTTGGCTGCGGCGCCGGCGGCGTGACGCTGCATATCGCCCGGACCTATCATCCCCTTGGGATCACCGGCTTTGACGTCGAGGCGCCGGTCGTCGCGCATGCGCGCGCGGAGGCGGCGCGCAATGGCGTTGCGGACGTGACTTTCGTTCAGGCGCCGGCTGGCCCGCTGCCTTTTGTCGACGGCAGCTTCGATGTCGTCTTCTCGAAGGACGCGTTGGTTCATGTTGCGGACAAGTTGGCCGTGTTTCGCGAAATCTACCGTGTGCTCTCGCCCAGCGGCATCTTCGTCGCCTCCGACTGGTTGATCTCCCACGATGGCGAGCCGTCCGATGCGATGAAGGCCTATCTCGCGGCCGAGGGGCTGAGTTTCGGCATGGCTTCGGCGGCGACGTATCTCACGGCGATGGCAGAAGCGGGTTTTGTCGAGACGCGTGCGCAAAGCCGCAACGAATGGTATCGCGACGTCGCGCGGCAGGAGCTTTCGCGACTGCAGGGAATATTGCATTCGGCGGCCGTTGCGGCGGTCGGCGAGGCCTATGTGGCCAAGAATATCCGGACCTGGGCGGCCATGCAGAAGGTGCTTGACAGTGGGGAGCATTGTCCCACTCATCTGCGTGGCATCAAGCCGATGCGGCGGGACGCATGACATGCATCTGCGCCTGAAGAAGATCGATACGGCGGTACGGATGAAACTCACCCCTGAAGTGCAGGAAGCGGCGGAAGGCGAAAAGCGTGGCCGCAAGGCCTCGAAGGAAACCCGGCGGCAACAGCTGATCGAGGCGACGATCGATTCGCTCGCAAAGCGCGGCTACTCGGAAACGACCCTTGCCGACGTTGCCGATGGCGCCGGCCTTTCGCGCGGCATCGTCAACTTCCATTTCGAGAGCAAGGAAAAGCTGCTGATCGCCACGCTGCAATATATGGCCGACGAATACGCGGCCAATTGGGGCGCGGCGCTGGAGAAGGCCGGTGACAAGGCGGCGGCCCAGCTCTGGGCCCTTGTCGCCTGTGATTTCGATCGCAAGATCTGCACCAAGCGCAAGCTCGCGGCCTGGTGCGCCTTCTGGGGTGAGGCGAAATCGCGGCCGACCTATCAGGCGCTCTGCGGCGCGCGCGACGTCAAATACCAGGAGATCTTCCTGGCGCTCTGCCAGAGGCTGAAGGACGAGGGCGGCTACGCCTATGAGCCCGAGGGCATGACGCTGGCGCTCTGCGCCTGCATGGAAGGGCTGTGGCTGAGGCTGATGATGGGCGACGGGCTGACGCGCGAAAAGGCGCATGCGGCGGCCGTCGAATATCTGCTCGTCGCCTTCCCCAGGCATTTCACCCGGGAAGGGCCGAAATAGGGAACAACAACGCCGGAACGGCCGAATAGAGGAGGTTGGCATGACATTGGTGAACGCGTGCAGGCAAATCTTGGGAGGCGCCGTCATCGCCTCGCTTGTCTCGACCACCGCCCTGCCGGCGCACGCCGCCGGAAACCTCACGATCTTCGACTGGTCCGGCTACGAGGATCCGGCCTTCCACCCGTCCTACACCGCCAAGCACGGAAGCGAACCGGACTTCAGTTTCTTCGGTGACGAGGAGGAGGCCTTCCAGAAGCTGCGCTCCGGCTTCAAGGCCGACCTTGCCCATCCCTGTTCGCAGAGCGTGGCGAAGTGGCGCGAGGCTGGACTGATCGAGCCGCTCGACACTTCGAAACTGACCTACTGGAACGACATCGATCCGGGCATTGCCGCGATGAAGGGGCTGATGACGACGCCGGACGGAAAGGCCTGGCTGCTGCCCTTCGAATGGGGCAACACCGTGCTCACCTACCGCACCGATACGGTCAAGGAAGATGAGATCAAGTCGCTGCGCGCCTTTGCCGATCCGAAGTTCAAGGACCGGGTCTCGATCGGCGACAATGTCGATGACGCCTATGCGCTGGCGAGCCTCGCCATCGGCGTCAAGGACTGGACGACGATGACCGACGAGCAGTTCAAGCAGGCCTCCGATTTCCTGCGCGAAGTGCACAAGAACGTCCGCCTCTACTGGACCGACAACACCGACTTGAGCCAGGCGATCGCCAGCGGCGAGGTCGACCTTGCCTGGGCGTGGAACGAGACGGCAACGACCCTGCAGGCCGATGGAGTTCCGGCGGCGATCAAGAAGGATACGACCGAGGGGCTTTCGACTTGGGTCTGCGGCTATGTCCGCCTCAAAGGGGCCGAAGCGCCGCTCGACGAACAATATGACTACCTGAACTCGATCTCCGATCCCGCGATCACGGCCTATATGGTCGAGTCCTGGGGGTATGGCCATGCGAACGCCCGCGGCATGGCGCAGGTCGATCCGAAGATCCTGGCCGACAAGGGCTATGCCGACATCTCGAAATTCCTGGCCAACACGCTGTTCCAGTCGCCGATGCCGGTCGAGCTGCGCCAGCGCATGATCGCCGAGTTCGAGAAGATCAAGTCGGGCTACTGAGAAGCGAAATCGGCGGGACGCGACCGCGTCCCGCCGAAACTTCGTCAGTCGGCAACGGCGACCAGCGCATCCGGATCGTAGGCCAGCCGTATCGTGTCGCCGACCGGAATGTCGTCCGCGCCGAAATTGTTGGTCTCCGATACCGAAAGCGGCTGCTCGAGGCCAGGGATATCGACGATCAGATGGGTGATCTCGCCGAAATAGTGTCGATCAACGACCTTGCCGGCGACCTCGAAATCGGAGCGCGCGTCATCCCACAGCACACGCAGCCGTTCCGGGCGAATGCCGATCGTCGCCGTGCCGTTGCGGGCAGCAAAGCCGAGCGGCTTGTCGATGGTGACGCCGCCGAAGCGCAAGGTCTCGACCGAAATGCGCGTCGCCGTCTCATTGGTCACCCGCGCTTTCATGAAATTCATGCCGCCGAGAAAATCGGCCACCTGGCGCGTGTTGGGGCGCTGGTAGATCTCCTTCGGCGTCGCCACCTGCGCGATCCGGCCACCGAACATCACGGCGATGCGGTCCGAAAGCGCCAGCGCCTCATACTGATCGTGAGTGACGAGGATGAAGGTGATGCCGACGGCGCGCTGCAGCGTGCGCAGTTCCACCTGCATTTCCTCGCGCAGCTTCTTGTCGAGCGCGGAAAGCGGCTCGTCGAGGAGCAGCACCTTCGGTCGCATTACCAGCGCGCGCGCGAGCGCCACCCGTTGGCGCTGACCGCCTGACAGTTCATGCGCCCGTCGCTTGCCGAGATGGCCGAGCCTGACCTGTTCGAGTGCGGCGCCGACACGGCGGCGTTCCTCGGTCGCATCGAGCTTCAGGCGCTTCAGGCCATAGGCGACATTCTCCTCGACATCGAGATGCGGAAAAATCGCGTAGTTCTGGAAGACCATATTGGTAGGGCGGCGGTTCGGCGGCACGCCGATCACCGATTGGCCGTCGATGCGGATGTCGCCTTCTGTCGGCGTGTCGAAGCCGGCGATCGAGCGCAGAAGCGTGGTCTTGCCGCAGCCCGAAGGGCCGAGCAGCGAGAAGAATTCGCCGGCGGCGATGCCGAGCGAGACGTCGTCGAGCGCCTTGTAGATGCCGTAGAACTTGCTGACGCCTTCGATTGCGATCGTCGGTGTTTCAGCCATGCTGCGCTCCCTGTGCCCTGAGCCTGTATTCGGCGCGGCGGCGTATGATTTCCGAAAGAGTGAGAAGCAGGATCGAGATGAGCAGCATCAGGCTGCCGAGCGCGAGCACGCCCGGTAGCTTTGCGGCAAAGCGGAGCTGGCCCCAGATATAGACCGGCAGCGTCGGCTCGGTTCCCGAGAGGAAGAAGGCTAGGATGAACTCGTCGAGCGACACCGTGAAAGACACGAGCAGGCTGGAGACGATCGCCGGCGCGACGACGGGCAGGGTCACCCGGCGGAAGGTGCCGATCGCCGTTTCGCCGAGATCGAGCGAAGCCTCTTCCAGCGACCGGTCGAAGCCGTCGAAGCCTGAGATCAGTACCGACATCGCATAGGGCAGGCAGAAGACCACCTGGCCGAGGATGACGGTGACGAGCGAAAGCTCGATGCCGAGCTGCAGCAGGATCATCAGCAGCGAGACCGCCACGATGATCTCGGGCAGGAACAGGGGCGCCATGATCAGGCCTGTCGCCGGCCCTTTGCCGCGGAAGCGATAGCGCGTCAGTGCGCGCGCGGCGCAGATGCCGAGAATGGTGCTCATGAGCGCCACGGAGACGCCCACGATCATGCTGTTGCGTGCCGCTTCCAGCATGGCCGAATTGCCCCAGAGCGTGACGTACCACTTGGTGGTGAAGCCGGCCAGCGGGAAGGTCGTGGTGGAGGCGTTGTTGAAGGAAAAGATCGGCAGCAGCAGGATCGGGAAATAAAGGAAGAGCAGGTAGAGGCCGACATAGGCCGGCAGCCAGCGGGACTTCGGGATGCCGTGACGACCGCTCATTTCGCCAGCCTCATTGTGAGTTTCAGCGCGAGGACGACGAGCCCCGCCATCGCCGAGACGACCACCATGGTCGTCACCGAAAGTGCCGCGCCGAGCGGCCAGTTGGCGCCCTTGCCGAACTGTGCCTGGATCGCGGTCGCGATCATCACCCCATCCTTGCCGCCGACGAGCTTCGGCGTCACGTAGTCGCCGACGGTCGGGATCATCACGATCAGGAAGGCGGAGATGACGCCCGGCAGGGAAAGCGGCAGGGTGACACGCAGGAAGCTCATCACCTTGTTGTCACCGAGATCGTGCGCAGCCTCGATCAGCGAGCGGTCGACCTTTTCCAGCGACACGTAGATCGGCAGGATCGCAAAAGCCGCCCAGCTGTGGACGAGCGTAATGACGACGGCATTGGAATTGTAGAGCAGCGTCGTCAGCGGCTTGTCGATAAGGCCGATCGATAGAAGCCCCGTATTCATCACGCCGCCATAGCCGAGGATGACCTTCCACGACATCACGCGCAGAAGATAGCTCGTCCAGCAGGGCACGGTGATCAGGAACAGCCAGAGGTTCTTGTGCACGCCGCCATGGAAGGAAATGAACCAGGCGATCGGATAGGAGACCGTGACGGTGACGACGCTGACGACCAGCGAGATGACCAGCGAGCGCACCAGGAGGTCCTGGTAGATCGGTTCGCCAAGGGCGGTGCGATAATTTTCGAGGGTAAAGGTACGGTCGATCGTCAGATAGTCCTGGGTCCAGAAACTGTAGGCGATGACGATCAGGACGGGCAGGAAGAGCAGGGCAAGCGCGTAAAGCAGTGTTGGTGAGATGAGAGCGAGGCCGCTGGCCTCTTCGCTGGCAATCCAGCGTGTGCGGCTTTTCGGTGGTTCTGCGGGCCGATGCTCCACCCCCGCGCCCGACAGGACTGCCATCAGCATGTCCTCGCGCGATATGCTGAGCGTGGACACTGGAAATGCAGCGATCGCTTCATTCTATCCATCCCGTGGCGGTATCCGCCTTTTGTGTTCCCTCAATTAGCAAAACGCAAATCGGGATTGAACGCAAGCGGAATTTCTGCAATATTGATTGAATAGCCATTCAATAAAAGTAGTCATTATCGATTGTTATCAACTTGTTGAGTGGAGGAAGACACCGGATTTAATGGGAGATTCCGTGATGGCCGCGAAGCTCGATCCTGCAGTTGTGCACAACCGCGAGGCGGATGAAACCGCCGCGCTCGCCGCGCGGCATCTCGTCCAGCCTTGGCCTGTCGCCGGCAGCATCGGCGCCGAGTCGCGCGGGGCGATCGAAAGCGGCGACGGAATCTATGTGACGGACGGCGAGGGGCGCCGACTGATCGATGGGCCTGCCGGCATGTGGTGCGTCAATGTCGGTCATCGCCGGGCCGAGCTGGCTCAGGTGCTGCATGATCAGGCGCTGGCTCTCTCCTACAACTCGCCATGGTACACGACGAGCACGCCCTCGGTTGATCTCGCCGAACGACTGGCAGCACAGGCGCCCGTAGACCTCGGCCACGTGTTCTACACGACGGGCGGATCCTCGGCGGTTGAGACGGCCCTGCGCTTCATGCAGTTCATGAACAATGTGCGCGGCCAGCCGGACAAGAAGCTGATCGTCTCGCGTCAGGGCGGCTATCACGGCTCCACCTATCTCTCGGCCTCGCTCAATGGTCGGCCGCGCGATCACGACTGGATGGACAGCGCTTCGGATCAGGTGATCAAGCTCACCTGTCCGAACCCCTTCCGCCGCCCGACGGGTCAGTCGGAAGCCGAGTTCTGCGATTTCCTCGTTGCGGAGTTCCGCGCCGTGATCGAAGCGCGCGGTGCCGAGAAGATTGGCGCCTTCATCGCCGAGCCGGTCATGGCATCCGGTGGCGTCATCGTGCCGCCGGCGGGCTACCTTCCGCGCATGCGGGCGCTTTGCGCCGAAAACGACATCCTCTTCATCGCCGACGAGGTGGTGACGGCTTTCGGCCGCCTCGGCGAGGTCTTCGCCTCCAAAGCAGTCTTCTCGATCGAGCCCGACATGATCACCTTCGCCAAGGGGGTAACGTCAGGCTATTTCCCGCTCGGCGGCGTGATGATCTCGTCGAAACTTCTGGAAACGCTGCGCCAGTCCAATCATTCCGACGCGATGTTCGCCCATGGCCTCACTTATTCCAGCCACCCGATCGGCTGTGCGGTGGCGCTCAAGAACCTCGATATCCTGGAAGGCGGGCTGCTCGACCATGCGCGGGCGATCTCCGGTCATTTCCAAGCGGCACTGAAACGGCTCGAAGCGCTGCCGCTCGTTGGCGAGGTGCGTGGCCTGGGGTTGATGGCCTGCGTCGAATGCGTCGCCGATCGCGTCAGCAACAATCCGCTGATGCTCGATTTGGAAGTCGGCAAACGCATCGATCGGCACTGCCAGGAACTCGGCCTGCTCGTGCGGCCGCTGATCAACATGTGCGTGATGTCGCCACCGCTGACGATCACGACGGGCCAGATCGACGTCATGGCCGATATCCTCGATGTCAGTATTCGAAGGACGATGGACGAACTGGTGCGCGAGGGGCTCTGGAAGGGCTGATGGTGGCATGAAATGCCTCGGCCCCGCCAGCATTCCCCGGCGAGGCCGATTTCAGGGCCGGAGAAACTCCGGCCCTTCTTTTTTGTTTCGGTTTTAGCGCGTGGTCATCGTCGCATTGACGCCGGCTATTTCCTCTTCACGCGGCGCCTGATCCAGCGTCATGACGGGCAGAACGGCCCGAAGATGATCGTGGTGGGTGCGCACGCCGTATTCGAGGTCGGAGAGATAGAATCCGCCGAAGGCTTTCGACGTCATCGACTCGTTCGACCAGATCGTCAGCTGCACGTCCTCGGCCTGGGTGTCGCGGTCGATGCGGAAGGCGAGGTAGCGGGCGAGCCGCTGCTGGCGCGTCTCACCGGGATAGCGATAGATGCCGCCGCGTAGCAGCGTTTTGCCCGTTGCGAGCGGGAACTCTTGGTAGAACTGCACACTTTCCGGCGTCACCGCGATGACCGCGTTCGGAAACAGGCCAAAATAGATCCACGCCTTGCGCAGCCGCTCGGGCAGGTGCGTCGCTTCCGGCGCGACGCTGACATATTGCTTCACGCTCCAGCGCCGGCCGGCATGCGGATTGTAGGTCGCGAAGGAGCGGCAAAGCCCGTTGACGAAGGGCTCGTCGTAATAGGTCGAGCCGTAGAGATCCTGCAGCGCCGGATGGGCCATGGCGACATGGTAGCCCTCATTGTCGACGTCGCGCACGGACTTCCAGTTGACCGGGCTTTCCTGCGTCCAGATGCCCTGGGTGGGCACCATGTTGTCCGTCCCATAGTGCCCGAGTTCCTCGGCGAAGGGCCGCATGACCTCGGCGACCGACGGCTGCGGACCGGGACGGAAGCGGATGAAGACGAAGCCCATCCAGACCTCGAGTTCCAGCGGGATCAGCCCGAAGGCCTGCTTGTCGAGCGGCGGAAAGGAGCGTGGGCGCGCGGCGCCGCGCAGCGTTCCGTCGAGATTGTAGACCCAGCCATGGAACGGACAGACCAGTGCGTTGCGGCAGCTGCCCTTGTCGTCGACGACGACGCGGGAGCCGCGGTGGCGGCAGATATTGTGAAATCCGCGGAGCGTGCCGTCCTGGTCGCGCAGGATCAGTGCCCGCTCGCCGACGACGTCCATGGCGACGTAATTGCCCGGCTCCGGCACGTCGGACACATGGCAGGCGATCTGCCAATGCTGCCTGAAGACATGCTCCTTCTCGAGCTCCAGCAGGGCGTCGCTGTGGTAGCACCAGCCGGGCAGCCCACGGCGATCCCAGTCATTCGGAACGGAAATGTCGCGGACCAACTCGTTCATCACGGTCTCCATATTTGCTGAACGTTCATTCAATATATCCGGATTTTGCGATGAAGGGAAGCCGGGGCGCCGGCGCGACGGGCGGCGGTCCGGCTTGACGAGGGGCGGCATCGCAACCGATGTCGTTAGGCGAAGCCCAACCCTTGTTGGTGGGATGTGGTGTCACTATAGAAATGGCCATCGATCAGGTTCGCCGCGGTGGCAGAGGTTTTGATGGATTCGCATATTCGTCCCGTTCCGCTCGAAAAGGCCTATCGGTTGCTCAACCATGGCCCGACCGTTCTGGTCTCCGCCCGCCATGCCGGGGTGGAAGACGTGATGGCGGCGGCCTGGGCCTGTGCTCTCGATTATGATCCGCCGAAGCTGACCGTCGTGCTCGACAGTGCCACCCGCACCCGTAGCCTTGCAGAGGAGGCGGGCCTATTTTGCATCCAGGTTCCAACCGCGACCCAGGCGGTGCTGACCCATGCGGTCGGCACCACGAGCCTGCACGACGATCCGGACAAGCTTGGCAAAGCCGGTGTCGCGCTCTTCCACATGCCAGAGCATGAACTGCCCTTCGTTGCCGGCTGTTCGGCCTGGCTGGCGTGTCGGCTGATCTCCGAGCCGTCCATCGAAAGCCGCTACGACCTGTTTATCGGCGAGATCATCGCCGCCTGGGCGGACGATCGCGTATTTCGGGACGGGCACTGGATGTTCGAGACCGCCGACCCGGCCCTGCGCAGCCTGCATTATGTCGCGGGCGGACACTTCTACGCGATCGGCGAAGCGATCGACGTATCCTCCCAGTAGGCTGATCTTTCCCGACAGTTGAGGAAATGATCTGTGCGCGGGCCGCAATCACTACGCGTTTGACAAACGCATACCTAATTGGCTATATGATGACGTATAGCCAATTGGGTATGAGATATGTCGCAGTTGCAGGATGCGGTTTTTCGGGCGCTCGCCGATCCCACCCGTCGTGGGCTCTTCGAGCACCTCTGCCGCCAGGGAGATACGACCGTCGTCGGGTTGCTGGCCGATGCCGGGGTTTCGCAGCCGGTCGTGTCCAAACATCTGAAGATCCTGAAGGGGGCAGGGCTCGTGCACGACCGGCATGAGGGCCGCTACACCTATTACAGCGCAAAGCGCGAGGCGCTTGCGACCCTGGTTGACTGGACGACGGAGATGGCCGGCTTCTGGCAGGACCGCTTCGATGATCTCGATGATTTGCTGAAGAGAATGGACCAATGATCGAAACAACCGAAACTACACGCTCTGTCGTGGTCGAACGCAATTTTTCCCATCCGCCGGAGAAAATCTGGCGCGCACTGACGCAACCGCATCTGATCGCCGAATGGCTGATGCGCAACGATTTCGTGCCCGAAGTCGGTCGTCGCTTTACCCTGTCCGCTGATTGGGGACAGGTCGACTGCGAGGTTCAGACGATCGAGGCGAACCGCTCGCTTGCCTATCGCTGGGACACCAAGGACCTGACCAGCGTTGTCACCTGGACGCTCGCTCCCGCCAATGGCGGCACGAGCCTGCGCATGGAACAGCGCGGCTTCCGGGCAGACCAGAAGTCCTACTTCCAGGGCGCAACCGTTGGATGGCAGCGCTTTTTCACGCAGTTGGAAGAGGTCGTCGCAAAGCTCGACTGATCGCTCCACCGCTCGCTCCACCGCCCGAATTCAAGGTGCCAGAATGACCTCTCTGATCCGGATAATCCATCGCTGGACGTCCCTGCTATTCTCCTTGGCCGTTGCCGGGATCTTTATCGGCATGCCCCTGGCGACGCTTCCCGAATGGGTCTACTACCTGCCCCTGCCGCCGCTGTTCGTGCTTTTGCCGACCGGCCTCTATCTCTTCGTTCTGCCCTATCTGAGCAAGCCGCAAGGCAGGGTTCAGGCGGCCGAATAGGGGGATGCGACCCGCCAATTTACCTGGCGGGAAGCGCCGGGCTGGCGAAGCGCTTTCGGTACTCGGCCGGCGTTACGCCGACATGGCGGGTGAAGGCGCGACGCAGCGTATCGGCATCGGCAAAGCCGCACTGGGCCGCCACCTGCTTGGGCGCCTCATGGCCCCGTTCGAGAAGGCGGCGGGCCGCATGAACCCGCGCCTCCTCAATCCAGCTTGCCGGCGTGATGCCGACCTCGCTGCGGAAAAGCCGGGAGAAGTGGCGCGGGCTGAGATCCATCCGCTTGGCGAGGTTGGCAACGCTGTGATCCTGTGCGGGATTGACGGCGATCCAGCGCTGAAGTTCCTGGAGCGCCGAGCGGCCGGCCGGTGCCGCTCCCCCCTTGCGGCTGAACTGCAGCTGCCCTCCGGGCCGCTTGAAGAACATCACGAGCTGGCTCGCCACCCGTTTGGCGACTTCATGCCCGAGGTCCTCCTCGACCAGGGCCAGCGCCAGGTCCAGCCCGGTCGTCACCCCGGCGGCCGTGCGCACTGGCCCGTCACACACATGGATCGAATCTTCCTCGACGGTCACTTCGGGGAACCGCCGCGCGAGCGCTTCGGCCACCGCCCAATGCGTCGTCACGCGCCGCCCCGCCAGCAGTCCCGCCGCGGCAAGGAAGAAGGCGCCGCTGCAGACCGAGCCATAGCGGCGGACCGTTGGCGCGCGCTGCCGCAGCCAATCCAGAACCACACCATCCGCCGGTAGCTCCGTCGCATTCGGGCATCCGGCAACAAGCAGCGTGTCGATCGGATCGTCGAAATCGCGGCCGATAACCCAGTCCGCCATCAATCGCACGCCGGACGAACTGCGGAGCGGCCCGGGCTCTGTCGCAGCGACAAGGAGGCGATAGGCCTCGCGCCCGACCTGCGCATTCGCTTCCGCAAACACATCCAACGGACCCGAGACGTCGAGCAGTTGCACGCCGGGCAGCGCCACCATCACGATTGTTCTCGTTTTCTCCTTCATGCGCGTCCGCCTCGATCTGGATGTGGCCGCATTTGACGTGTTGCGTCGATTGCAGACAATCTAGGCGATTTCTATGCTGCTGGCGAGCTGGAGCGGCCATTACGGTTCGCGTAGATTTCGATTGCGAATTAAGTCTATGCAATGCATAGGTTTTCGATCGCCTTCACGAGGTCGCTCCGAGGTCGCCCATGCCCATCGCAAGCCTTGCCATGTATGTCAGCCCGGCGCCGCTGAAGGACGCGACGCGGTTGTTCTGGGAGACGCTGGCGGATCGCCTCCGTGCCGTTGGGCTTGATGCGCCTGCGGCCTTGCAGGAGGACATGCGCTACGACGAGCCTTGGCTTCGCCCGGATCTCCTGTTTGCGCAGACCTGCGGCTATCCCTATGTCCAGCGCCTGCGCGGTCAGGTGCAACTGGTGGCGACGCCGGTCTACGGACTGCCGGGCTGCGATGGTCCGCTCAAATGCAGCTTCATCATCGTCAACGCCGGATCCTCGGCGCGTTCGATAGAGGATCTGCGCGGCGCGCGGGCGGCGATCAACGATCCCGGCAGCAATTCCGGCTACAACCTGTTTCGCGCCTTCGTGGCGCCCCATGCGGTCGACGGCCGGTTCTTCTCGTCGGTGCTGCAGACCGGCGGTCATGTGGCGAGCATTGACGCCGTGTCCAGCGGGGCCGCCGATATCGCGGCGATCGACTGCGTGACCTTTGGCAACACCTTGCGCTTCGACCCCGATCGCGTCGCCGGCGTGCGTATCCTGGCGGAGACAAAAAAAGGTCCGGGCTTGCCGTTCATCACCGCAGCATCGACGCCAGCGAAGGACCTGGTGTTGTTGCGCCGCGTGCTTGCGGAAACCATTGCCGACCCGGAGCTTGCCGAAATCTGCGACACGCTTTCGCTGCGCGGCATCAGCCTGCTGGCAGATAGCGACTACGAGGCTCTGGCGGCTTTCGATCGCGATGCCGCCGGTCAGGGATACCCGACGATCGCCTGACGGTTCGGCGGCGACGCTTCGTGATGGCCGTCGCGAACATCAGGCTCACGGCGATTTTGTAGAACACAAATTACATAGAATAAATATTTTAAGGGCGTGCCGTTTCGCACGACCACTATTCCCATTTGCGTGTCTTCGCCGCAAAGTCATGCGGCGCGCTCGCCTTGGCCGGCTTTTTATATTGGCGATTGAAATCTATCGCTTTTCCGGCCGGAGACCTTATGTCGACTGACGCACTGCCCCCGCAATCGAGCCTGTCTGCAATCGCCCGCATCGAATGGCAGACCGTCGCCCTGGCCGTGGCCATCTATGGCGGTTTTCTCGCTCTGACCTGGTTCTGGCAGTCACTTCCCGTCGCGGTGGTGATCGGCTTGGGCGGTTGGCTGATTGCCTGGCACGGGTCGCTACAGCATGAGGTCATTCACGGCCATCCGACGCGCGACCAACGCATCAACGATGCGATCGGATCGGTGCCGCTCTCCCTCTGGCTGCCCTACGGGATCTATCGGGAAGGCCACCTCGTCCATCACCGCGACGAACACCTGACGGATCCGATCGAGGATCCGGAGTCCTCCTATTTTACCCGAGCCGCCTGGGAAGGCATGGGCAAGGTGGGACGAAAGCTTGCCGAGTGGAACACGACCCTGCTCGGCCGGCTGACACTCGGACCATTGGTCATGATCCTGAGTTTCCTCGCGCAGGAGCTGGCGCAGATAGTGCAGGGCGACAGGGAGCGGACAAGGATCTGGCTCGCGCATGCGGCAGGCGTCGCCGTCGTGCTCATCTGGGTCCTCGTGGTCTGCGGCATGCCGCTCTGGCTCTATCTCTTCGGCTTCGTCTATGTCGGTGCGGCGCTGACGAGGCTTCGCTCCTATGCGGAGCACCGTTACGCCGGCCATCACGACGAGCGGACGGCGATCGTCGAAGGCACGCCGCTCTTCGGTCTCCTGTTTCTCTACAACAATCTGCATGTGCTGCATCACCAGCGGCCGGGTGTTCCCTGGTATCAGATCCCGGCGCTCTATCGCCGGCACAGAGGCGCACTTCTGATGATCAACGGCGGCCTCGTCTATCGCGGCTATCTCGATGTTGCACGCCGGTTTCTCCTGAAGCCGCACGACGATCCACGTCATCCGCAGCATCCTTGAGCGCATGCCGCCAACGGCGAAGGCCGGTGTGAAGCGCTAGGCAGTTCGCCCATACCGTGCTCGGTGATGGGCGACGAAGGCGCGCACGGCTGCCGAGCCTTCGACCTTGCGATAGGCGACCGCGAGATCCGACGTGACCCGGTTTCGCGCCAGTGAAACATAACGCACGCCGGGAAGCTGCAGGCATTGCAGCGACTGCGGCACGAGCGCGCTGCCGAGCCCGACGGCGACCATGCTCATGATGGTGGTGAAATCCCGGCCCGTCGCGCTGATCTTCGGGGTAAGGCCGGCGTCCTTGCAGGCGTCGAGCGTGTTTAAGTGGAAGCCGACATCGGCAGGTTGGCGCGGGGTTATGAAGGTGTGGTCGGAGAGGGCCGCGAGCTCGATGGCATGCTGGGCGGCCAGCGGATGGGCCGTCGGCAGCGCCACCACGAGCGGCTCGCGCAGAACCGTGGTCGTCATCAGGCCGGCCGGGATCGGCGCCGGCGGGCGAATGTAGCCGAAGTCGAGCTCGCCTTCCGCGATCATCGTCAGCTGCTGGCGCATTTCGATCTCGACAAGTTGAAGTTCGATGTCGGGAAACTCCTGACGGAAAGAGGTGAGTGATTCCGTCAACACGCCGGAATAGGCGGCCGAGGCGACATAGCCGATCGATATCTTGCCGGTCTGGCCGCGGCCGACCCGCTGCAGCTCCGACAAGGCGAGGTCGGCCTGCGCGACGATCTTTCGGGCTTCGTCAAACAGCAATTGTCCGGAGAGCGTCAGCTGTACCGAACGCTTCGCCCTATTCAGCAGCGGGATGCCGACCAGGCTTTCCAGATTGAGAATCTGCTGGCTGAGGCCGGGTTGGGCAATCCCGAGCCGGGCGGCGGCGCGCTCGAAATTTTTCTCCTCCACCAGGGCGATAAAATAACGCAGGTGCCGAAGCTCGAAGGTTGCGGCGCGCGGCGACTTTGGAGCCGACATGAGGCCTCGTGGTGTAATAACTGAAAGCGATACTGCCGCCTCATATCATAATCAATAGTTCTGAAAAATCCGGTGCCGACTTATTGGAATGCGGGAAATTTTGCATTGAGAAAGATGATAAAATTACTCCAGATTGAGCGCGCTACACGGGGCGCGTAGAGGCTTTCGTCGTCACATGTCACGCATTCATTGGTTGCTGCTCACGTCCGTCGCTTTGGTGGGATATGCCGGACAGGCCGCCATGGCGCAGCAGCAAAGCGAGACCAAGCTCGAGGCGATCGTCGCCAAGGGCGACAGGGATGCCGGCGGTCCCGTCGAGGGCTATGTGGCGAAGTCGAGCCGGACCGCTTCGAAGACCGGCACGCCGCTCATCGAGACGCAGCAATCGGTGTCCGTCATCACCCATGACCAGATCGAGGCGCAGGGTGCCCAGACGGTGGGGCAGGCGTTGAACTATACGCCCGGCGTACTGGCGCAGCCCTTCGGTACGGATCCGCGCTTCGACACGCCGATCATCCGAGGTTTCGATGGCCGGCAGGTCCAGTTTCTGAACGGTCTGAGGATGATGCGCACCGCCGGCGCACCGGCAGTCGAAATATACGGGCTCGAAAACATCGACGTTCTGCGCGGGCCCGCCTCGGTCATGTACGGTCAGGGCAATCCGGGCGGCATCATCAACATGATCAGCAAAAAGCCGGTCTTCGAGACCGTTGGCGAAGTCGGCGTGCAGGGTGGCAGCTACGAGACCTTTGGTGGCTTCTTTGATTTCGGCGGCACGCTGGCTGAAGATTCGGATTTCGCATACCGGCTGACCGGTGTTGGCAAAAATGCCGCTGCCCAGGTCGATGAACTGGACAACGACCGCTATTTCATCGCACCGGCACTGACATGGCAGCCGGACGAGGATACCAAGCTGACGATCCTTGCGAGCGTCCAGCACGACAATCCCGGCACGCCCTCGGGCCTGCCGCCGCAATACACTCTGAACGCAACCGACTTTCGCCTGCCGCGCGACTTCTATGTCGGCGACGAATCCTTCGACCGTTCCAGCCGCACGCTGACAAACCTCGGATACGAACTCGAGCATCGCCTGAGCGAAAGCTGGATCTTCCGGCAGAACTTCCGCTACACCGATTTCGACTGGGACTACCAGTCGCTCGGCATGTCGACGCTTGGTCTTGCGGCTGACGGCCGCACGCTGCGGCGAAACGCGACCTTCCAGGACGAAGCGCTCAACACAGTCAACGTCGACAACAATCTGCAGGGCGAATTCTCGACCGGCGAAGTCGACCATACGTTGCTTGTCGGCCTCGACTATCGCTACTTCGACAACAATGTGCGGACCCGCTTCTTCCAGGCGACGCCCATCGACGTGCGCTCGCCAAGCTATGGCGGGCCGATCCGGCTGATCGCGCCGACGCTCGATACGACTGTCGACAGCGAACTTTCGCAGCTTGGCCTCTACGTGCAGGACGAGCTGGCGCTCGGAGGCTGGCGCGCAACGTTGGGTCTCAGGCAGGATTGGACCAGCAGTTCAGGAACGTCGCTCAATGGGCTGACACGGGTTTCCCGTCCGCTCGACCAGGACGATCACGAGCTGACCGGCAGGGCCGGCCTCAGCTACGTCTTCGACAACGGTGTTGTGCCCTATGTCAGCTATTCGACGTCCTTCGAGCCGGTGATCGGGGCCGGGCCGGATGGCACGCCCTTCGAACCGACCTCGGGCGAGCAGGTCGAGCTTGGCGTGAAATATGAGCCGACGGACTGGAACGGCTTCTTCACGGCAGCCGTCTACGACCTGAAGCAGAAGAACGTGCTGCGCACCATTGCCGGCATTTCCTCGCAGATCGGCGAGGTCAATGTCCGCGGTCTGGAGCTCGAAGGCGTGGCCAGCATAACGCAAGGGCTCGATCTGCGTGCGGCCTATACCTACACGGATGCCCGGATCGCCGTCGGCGCTGACGATGGCAACCGCGTCGAAAACGTACCCGAGCATATGGCAAGCCTCTGGGCAAACTACATCTTCCAGGAAGACACGGCGCTTCAAGGTCTCGGCGTCGGGGCAGGCGTGCGCTATGTCGGCCAGCGCTACGGCAACAGCGCCAACACCTTCAACCTGGATTCGGTCGTGCTCGCCGATTTCGCGCTCTCCTATCAGAAGAATGGTTACAAGGCCTCGCTCAACGTTCAAAATCTGTTCGACAAGGACTATGTCGCAAGCTGCAGCTCCTTCGGCTGCTACTACGGCGACGGCCGCACATTCACGGGGAAGCTGACCTATAGCTGGTAGCGAATTGAGAGAGCGGGCATTGGGTCCTTTCGTCAGCCGCCGCGAACTGCTTCTCGGCGCGGCGCTGTTGCTTGCCGCGCCGGATGTCCGGGCCGGCATGCCCTTGCGCATTGCCGCGATCGACTGGGCGATGCTGGAGACGCTCTGCGCGCTCGGCCTCACGCCGGTTGCCGCGACGGAACTCATCCAGTTTCGAAGCGGCGCGGTGGAGCCGGCGTTACCGAACGATGTCGTCGATCTCGGATTGCGCGGCTCGCCTAATTTCGAACTGCTTCACCTTCTGCGGCCTGACCTTATTCTGATTTCGCCGTTCTATGTGCGTCATGAGGCAGCACTCGGCCGGATCGCGCCGCTCTTCTCACTGTCGTTCTATGTTCGCGGCGAGCCGCCCTTTGAGAAGGCACTGGCGGCGGTCAAGGCGCTCGGCGAACGGCTCGAAAGCTCGGAAAGGGCCGAAGCGCTGCTTAAGGAGATTGCCGGAGAAATCGAAGGTTTCAGGCAGACGATGGCTCCCTTCGCGGGCAGATCCACCTACGTCGTCAACATCGGCGATGCACGGCATGTGCGCGTCTTTGGTTTCGACAGCATGTTCGGCGACATGCTTGCCCGGCTGGGTCTGCCGAATGCCTGGACGGATCGCTCGCGTTTTACTTTCGCGGCGCCCGTGCCGATCGAAAACCTGGCTGCCGATCCCGATGCGCGCATCGTCATCGTCTCCGAGGTGCCGGTGGAGGCGCGCAGCGGCCTTCGAAACAGCATCATCTGGAATTCGCTGAAGCCGGTTCGCCAGGGGCGTGTCATCCAGCTCGCCAATGTCAATCCCTATGGCGGCGTCACCGCAGGCCTGCGGTTTGCGCGCCTTTTCGCCGAGGCGATGCAGGCGGGGGATCCGCGCGGATGACGATGCGGGCATGGTCTTTCCTATCGGCCAGCCTGCTGGTCGGCCTCGCCCTCTTCGCGCTGGCCGCGTCGAGCCAGGTCCCGGTCTCGCAATGGGGCGATCTCTTTGCTTCTCCTGCAGACCTCAGCCTCGACAAGATCATCCTCGCCTATAGCCTATTCCCAAGGGCGGCGGTCGCGCTGGTCGCGGGCGCAGCGCTCGGTCTTTCCGGCGCGCTTCTCCAGCAATTGCTGCGCAACCCGCTCGCTGATCCATCGACCCTTGGCATCTCGGCGGGCGCCCAGCTCGCGATCGTCGCGGCGACGCTTTATGTCCCCGAGATCGTCGATGGTCACCGAACCCTGGTTGCGCTCGCCGGTGCCGCCGGCGCAGCGGCGGTTGTCTTCGCGCTCGGCTGGCGTCGGGCTTTCGAGCCGGTGACGATGGTGGTCTCCGGTCTTCTCGTGGGCGTGACGGCGGCTGCGCTCTCGGCGGCGATGACGCTCGCGCGCGGCGAATATCTCATGTCGCTCGTGACCTGGAACGGTGGGTCGCTCAGCCAGCAGGACTGGTCCGTGTTCCAGGGCCTTGCGCTGGAGTTCGCGCTTCTCGGCGTGCTCGCCAGCATGCTGATCCGCCCACTGCTGGTTCTCGGTCTCGGGGATACCAGTGCGCGCAGCCTGGGGGTCAACCTCGGCGGTATCCGCTTTGCGATTGCTGCAATCGCTACGGCGCTGGCCGGCTTCGTCGCTGCTGCGGTAGGGCTCGTTAGCTTTGTCGGCCTCGCCGCCCCGGCCTTCGTGCGCGCCTGCGGAGCCCGCCGGCCTGCGGCGATTGTCGCGCTGTCGCCGCTTGCGGGTGCCTTGTTCCTCTGGCTCTGCGACGGCATCGTGCAGACCCTTGCTCGCGCCTCCAGCGAGAATTTTCCGACGGGTGCGGTCACCGCACTCGTTGGCGGCCCATTGCTTCTCTGGCTTCTGCCCAAGGTGCGCAGCATGGAAGTGCCGCATGAGGCACGGGAGAGCATTCGTCGCGCGAGGTTGATGCCGGCATTGGCTGTGGTTCTCGCCCTGGTGCCCGTCATTGTCGCGGTCGCATTCTTCGTCGGACCATCGGGACATGGCTGGAAGATCCTGAGCTGGGCCGAAACGCTCGACCTGGCACCGCTCAGATGGCCTCGGCTGATGGCATCTGCCGCCGCAGGCGGTCTGCTTGCCGTGACCGGCGCGATCCTGCAGCGCATGACCGGCAATGCCATGGCCAGCCCCGAAGTGGTCGGCGTCAGCGGCGGTGCCGGCCTCGGCTTCGCCGCAGCGCTTACCTTCGCGCCGGATGGCGGCACGGCCTCGGTCTTCATCGGCGCCGGTCTCGGTGCGCTTCTCGCCATGCTGGCGGTGCTGGTCTTCGCCAGCCGCCGGCATCTGCCGCCGGAAAAATTGCTGCTTGCCGGTGTAGCGGTCGGTTCCTTCAGCTCGGCCGTCCTTTCGGCGCTGCTCGCGATCGGCGACCAGCGGTCGTGGCAGATTCTCTCCTGGCTCGGCGGTTCGGCATCCACGGCAACGCCGGCGACTGCAATTTTCCTCGGCATTCTCTCTCTGCTTGTCCTTGCCGTCGCGCTGATGCTGAGCCGCTGGCTGACGATCCTGCCGTTCGGGCCGTCGATCGCGCTGTCGCTCGGCCTGTCGGTACGCTTGAGCCGCGTGCTTCTCCTGCTTCTTTCGGGTGCCGCGACCGGAGCGGCGTCCCTGCTCGTCGGCCCCTTGAGCTTTGTTGGGTTGGTCGCGCCGCATATCGTCCTGCGCGCCGGTCTCGTCACGGCGCCGCAGCACCTGGCGGGCTCCTTCCTGCTCGGCTCCATGCTGATGGCCCTTGCCGATTTCGGCGCCCGCTCCGCGACCTTCCCTTATGAATTGCCGCTCGGTCTCTTCGCCGCGCTCGTCGGCGCGCCCTACCTCATCTGGCTTCTGGGGCGGAAGAGATGATGGTGAGCCAGCTTCTGGCACTTCCGGTCCCGTTCGCAGATGCGGCCTTGAGCCACGCCTGGCCGGCTGACGACGATGATCTCGTCAGCCTGGACAGCATTCTCGAACCGGGGCCGGTTGCCCGCGCGCTGGATGGCCTGTTGCGGCGTTGGGGGCCGGGCGACCGCCGGGCCGCCGCGTCACTGTGGACGCAAGGCTATTTCGGCCGATTGCTCCGACCCGTCATCGCCTATGGGCTCGTGCACGACATCTGGTTTTCGATGACTTTGCCGGACGTTCAGGTCGGCCTGTCGGATATGGCGACGCCCGTTCGCTTCGTGCTGAAGCGGGCAGCCCCCGCTTCCTTGAGCATGCATCTGCACGCAATTGTCGAAGACAATGTGAGGCCGTTGATCGCGCGGATGGCGAAGGTGACAGACACCTCGGAGCGGGTGCACTGGAGCAACGCGTCTTACGCCTTCTGCCGCGCCTGCAGCCAAGTCCGCGACCTCTGGCAGCTGGGCGCGATGTCGGGCGATGTCGCGCGCGGCTCGACGAGATGCAGGCGCTGATGGCATCGGACCATCCACTGGTCCGCCTGACGCAGACGACCCCCGACGCCTCGGGCGGCACCTGCCTGCAGCGCAAGGTCTGCTGCATCCGCTACAACCTCGATGGATTGAAGAAATGCGGCATGGCCTGCCCGATCGATGCCTCGACCTTCCGCCACCAATGATGTCTACCGATAGAGCAAACAGCAGGTCCAGCCATCCTGCGCCGGAACGAAGAGATGCAGAACCACACGACTGAAGCTCCGCCTCTTGCCCGCGACCAGGCCGTCCTGTCGCTTCATGATGTGAGCTACGCCATCGACGGGCGCAACCTGCTGCATCCGCTGACGTTGGAAATTCCGGCAGGGCATTCCATCGCGCTGATCGGCCACAACGGCTCCGGCAAGTCGACCCTGCTCAAGCTGATCGGGCGGCAGATCGTGCCGACGACGGGGCGGATCGATTTCGAGGGCAAGCCGCTTGCTGGCTGGGGAACGCGGGCTTTCGCCCGGCGGCTCGGCTACCTGCCGCAGAATACGCCGCCGGCGCCCGGCATGCTTGCCCGGGAACTGGTGGCAATCGGCCGCTATCCCTGGCACGGCGCGCTCGGCCGCTTCGGCGCGGCCGACAAGGCAAAGGTGGAAGAGGCGATCGAAGTCACCGGTATCGGCCCGTTCGTCAACCGCGAGGTCGACAGCCTGTCGGGCGGCGAGCGCCAGCGGGTGTGGCTCGCCATGCTCGTCGCCCAGGACGCGACCTGCCTGCTGCTCGATGAGCCGATATCCGCGCTCGACATCGGCCACCAGCTCGAGGTTCTGGCACTGACGCGCGATCTTTGCCGGGAAAAGGGCATCACCGTCATCGCGGTGCTGCACGAGATCAATATGGCCGCGCGTTTTTGCGATCGCATCGTGGCGCTTCATTCCGGTCGCCTCATCGCCGAGGGTACGCCTTCCGACATTATGACGCCGGAAGAGCTGGCGCGGATTTACGATGTGCAGATGGATGTGCTGGAACAACCCGTCAGCGGACGTCGCGTCGCACTGGCGCGGTAGCCGCGCGGCCACGGTGGGAGAGAACGTCGGGCCGCCCCTCGGGACTCCTGCTTTGGTCGCGGCGGACGTGGATCAGTTAGAAGGTCTCAGGCCCCAGAGACGATCGCGCAATGCGGTGTCAGCCAGAATTGAATGGTCGAAGGCGGCCAAGCCGAATTGCTCGACGATCGTGGGCTCCGACGAAAACAACGAAGTTCCCAAACCGGCCCGGTTGTCGGGAAGCCTGTAGTTCATGGCGTCCAGAATCGTTGGGAAGACGTCGACCATGCTGGCGGCCGTGCGATTTACTTCGCCCGAAAGTCCTTCTTTAATAATGATCAGCGTGTTGCGCCGATCCTGCCTTTCGAGTTCGGAGTAAAATTCTTTGCGCATGGCAAGGTGATCACTTTGCACGACAAGAACAGCATTGTTCAACAGGCCACGTTTATCCAGATGGTCGATGAATTCCGCAGTCAATGTATTGGTACACGCAAACGCCCTCATGGTTTCATTGGGGTAGCTCATGATGTCGGAGCGCGTTGTGCAGCTTTTTGAAACATAGCCTTTCGGGCTGTGACCGCCCAGCGTTTGGATCGTTACTTGATACGGTTTCGGCTCACGGCTCAGTTGCTCAATTCTTTGAAGCGCTATTTCAAAAACACGATCGTCGTCGTATCCCCAGTCATTCTCGGCTACGCGCTCTTCGCCTGCCAACTCGTCAAAGCCGAGTGCTTCCTTGTAGTTGTGGGATGCGAGGAACCGGTCCGTTCCCGAAAAACTAAGCTGCGCTCCTTTAATGAACACCTGTCGGTAGCCGTCTCTCGCAAGCAGATCGCTTAGGCATGTCGCATTCGGCATGAAATCGGAAATTGTTGAAAACTCATTGCGGTCGATCGCCCCAAGACCGAAGAGCGGCACACCGCAATCACTTGCCACCATTCCAGCGAGGGTCCATCCCGTAAGCTCCGCCTGCTCGATTCCCATCGCTGAAAATCCGCGTTTTTCCAGTTTCTTCAACGGCGCTGCAATGTCGCTGAACACCTCTTCGTGCCAAATGGTCCGCTCGGTGCTTTCCAGAATGATACGGATGAGATTTTTGGGCTTTCCCGCCGGTGCCACTGCCAGCCGAGGATCTGAGTAATATGTGTCCAGGGCAATCGTGGCCGCTGAATACGCGCGCGTGAAGTAGATCCCAGTTGCCAGCGTAAATGGGTTGAGAATGAAAAGAGGCAACACGATCGCGCTACCGAGACGTTGGAGCCGGGGATTGCCCCGAGCAAACGCAATCCAGCAGGTGACGACCAGAGCGAAGGGGAGAGCAGCGCTCACGATCTGCAGAACGATTTGCAAGGCGAGGTCGTTCGATCCGAGATCGTACTGCAGGTGAAAGAGGATGGCAGGAATCGAAAAGGCGCCGAACACTTCAACGAAGATGTGCCATGTCATCCAAAGCGCGAGGGGAATGATGGGCAACCACCAGCCCGCAGCCGGGGTTGCGCTCGGGCGGCGGCGTCCGAGTCGCATCAAGATGAACGCGAGCCCTGTGGCCGGAAACGCATAGAGGATGGTGATAGGATCGGCATCGATCGTGTAAACGATGATGTGCGTCAATCCGTAGGCGAAAATGAGCGCCCATGCCGGCCACAACGGCCTCACAGCACCAATCTGGTCAGTCATTCATCAACCTGTACTAGAAGTTATGACAACCAGAAGGCGTCATCAGTTGTTAAGGTCCAACTAACAACCTCGGCGAAATGCTCGTTATGAGAGAAAAAATGTGCAGTGCCATTCTGGATTTCGCTCGGCTGCGGCCCTACGCACGCCGCCCCAAATCCTGGCGTCACGTTCCGAACCGCTTCACCACAGCCGCCGCTACCGCCGGCCTTGCGTTTGACGCCGGTACGATCTGTGGGAACAGAGTTTACCAACCAGCCGTTCATTGCAATCAAGCTTTCAGCCGCGACTACGACGGGTGCTGGAGCCTGGCCCCCAAGGAACCAACCGCCGCATTTGGTTCTGTAATCGGCTCCAACCCGGCTGACCCGCAATTGACATGAGTCAATGCGGCAGCCTCGTCCGTCTGGCCTATTCCCGGTTGTGTTTAAGTGGTCGCGGGCTATTCTCGTGGTCTGTTTTGATGATGGGACGCTGAAATGGAAAAAGCCCGGAAGAATTGGTTCTTGGTCGGTCTGGTCATTCTGGCGCTCGCCGGCGGCTACTATGCCTGGCAGAACATGGATCGCAATGCGCTGCCTGCCGGGATCGCCAGCGGCAACGGACGCATCGAGGCCGTCGAGATCGACATCTCGACCAAGACGGCGGGCCGGATCAAGGAAATCCTTGTGGACGAGGGTGACTTCGTCACTGCCGGGCAGGTGCTCGCCCAGATGGATACCGTGCAATTGGAGGCGCACAAGCGGCAGGCCGAAGCGCAGCAGCAGCGCGCGATCATCAGCGTCGAAGCGGCTAAGAACCTCGTAACGCAGCGCGAAGCCGAAAAGGCGGCGGCTGAGGCTGTGCTGGCACAGCGCAAGGCACAACTGGACGCCGCCGAGCGGCGGCTTGCCCGCTCCGAGCAACTCGTGAGGACGAGCACCGTTTCGCAGCAGGTGCTGGATGATGACAGGGCGACCGCCGAAGGCGCACGTGCTGCCGCCAGTGCTGCGGAAGCCTCGCTTGCCGCGTCGAGCGCGGCAATCAATTCGGCGAAGTCCCAGGTCGTTGATGCCGAAGCCGCGGTCGAGGCTGCCAAGGCGTCGGTCGAAAGCATCATCGCCGACATCAACGACAGCACCCTGATCTCGCCGCGCGACGGCCGTATCCAGTATCGTGTGGTCCAGCCCGGCGAAGTGCTGGCCGCCGGCGGACGCGTCCTCAATCTCGTCGATCTCGGCGATGTCTACATGACGTTCTTCCTGCCGACGGATCAGGCCGGCCGCCTGTCGATCGGCAGCGAGGTCCGGCTGGTGCTGGATGCCGCCCCGCAATACATCATTCCTGCCAAGGTCTCCTATGTCGCCGATGTCGCGCAGTTCACGCCGAAGACGGTCGAGACCGCCGAGGAACGGCAGAAGTTGACCTTCCGCATCAAGGCGCAGATCCCGAAGGAACTCCTGAAGAAGTACATCCGCATGGTGAAAACCGGTCTTCCGGGCGTTGCCTATGTGAAGGTCGACCCGAATGCAGAGTGGCCGGCGAGCCAGACCGGCACGCTGGTGCAGTGATGGCGGATCCTGATCGGGCCGGCCTGCCGCCGGCAGAGCCCGTGGTTCGCTTGAGCGCCGTCACCCTTTCCTATGGGAAGACGAAGGCTCTGGACGAGGTGACGCTGGATATTCCGTCCGGCTGCATGGCCGGGCTGATCGGACCGGACGGCGTCGGGAAATCGAGCCTGCTGTCTCTCGTTGCTGGCGCCCGCGCCGTGCAGGTGGGCAGCGTCGAGGTGCTTGGCGGCGACATTGCCGATGCCGGCCATCGCCGCCGGACCTGCCCGCGCATTGCCTACATGCCGCAGGGCCTCGGCAAGAACCTCTATCCGACGCTTTCCGTTTTCGAGAACGTCGATTTCTTCGGCCGACTCTTCGGCCATGATCGCGAGGAACGCGAAAGGCGGATAGCCAGCCTGCTCGAAAGCACCGGGCTTGCTCCCTTCGCGGAGCGCCCCGCGGGCAAGCTCTCCGGCGGCATGAAGCAGAAGCTCGGGCTTTGCTGCGCGCTGATCCACGATCCCGATCTCCTGATCCTCGATGAACCGACGACCGGCGTGGACCCTTTGTCGCGGCGACAGTTCTGGGAACTGATCGACGACATCCGCGCTGAGCGGCCGGGCATGAGCGTCATCGTTGCGACCGCCTATATGGAGGAGGCCGCACGCTTCGACTGGCTGGTCGCGATGGATGCCGGCCGGGTGCTGGCGACGGGCACGCCTGATCAACTGCTTGCAAAGACCGGGGTCGACACGCTCGACGCTGCCTTCATCGCGCTCCTGCCCGAGGAAATCAGGGGCGAGCATCACGACGTCGTCATCCCGCCGCGCCCGGAAGGCGCGGGCGAAGACATCGCCATCGAGGCGAACAACCTCACCATGCGCTTTGGTGATTTCGTCGCCGTCGACAATGTCAGCTTCCGCATCGGCCGTGGCGAGATCTTCGGTTTCCTCGGCTCCAACGGCTGCGGCAAGACGACGACGATGAAGATGCTGACGGGCCTGCTCGCCGCCAGCGAAGGCACGGCAAAGCTCTTCGGACGCGAGGTCGATCCGCGCGACATGGAGGTGCGCCATCGCGTCGGCTACATGTCGCAGGCCTTCTCGCTCTATACCGAACTCACGGTCCTGCAGAACCTGGAACTGCATGCCAAGCTGTTCGGTATGGCGGCGGACAGCATTCCCAAGCGGATCGAGGAACTGGCGAAGCGTTTCGATCTCTCTGATGTGATGGAAACCTTGCCGGACGCGTTGCCGCTTGGCGTACGCCAGAGGCTGTCGCTCGCGGTCGCGCTGATCCACTCGCCCGATATCCTTATCCTCGACGAGCCGACTTCCGGCGTCGATCCCGTGGCGCGCGACAGTTTCTGGCAGATCCTCGTCGATCTCTCCCGCAACGATCAGGTGACGATCTTCATCTCCACCCACTTCATGAACGAAGCGATGCGCTGCGATCGCATGTCGTTGATGCATGCGGGCAAGGTGCTCGTCAGCGATACGCCGGCGGGCATCATGAAAAGCCGTTCCGCCGCGACGCTGGAGGAGGCCTTCATCGCCTATCTGGAAGAGGCGATCGCCGGGGCGAAACAGCCGATGCCCGCAGTGGTCAGGGCCAAGCCGCCGCTGGAGCCGGTCGCTAAGCGAACGGCTCAGGCGACACGGCCTCCGAAGTCGGTTTTTTTCGACGTCGGGCGCATGTTCAGCTATACCCGCCGCGAGGCGCTGGAACTGGTGCGAGATCCGATCCGCGCGACGCTTGCCACCATCGGCACGGTCATCCTGATGTTCGTCATCGGCTACGGCATCAACATGGACGTTGAGGACCTTACCTTTGCGGTGCTCGACCGCGACCAGACGACGACCAGCCGCGAGTATATTCTCGAGATTGCCGGCTCGCGCTACTTCATCGAGAAGGATCCGATCACCGACTATGCCGATCTGGACCGGCGCATGCGCAACGGCGAACTGAGCCTCGCGATCGAGATCCCACCGGGTTTTGCCCGGGATGCGGCGCGCGGCGACACGGTGCAAATCGCCGCCTGGATCGATGGCGCGATGGCGAGCCGTGCCGAAACGGTCAAAGGCTACGTGCAGGGGCTGCACGCCCATTGGCTGACCGGCAAGATCCGAGAGCGCTATGGAGCGGCCGCAACCACGGGCGCGTTCAAGATCGAGACGCGCTTCCGCTATAATCCCGACGTCAAGAGCATCGTCGCCATGGTGCCGGCGGTCATCCCGCTGTTGCTGATGTTGATCCCGGCCATGCTTTCGGCCCTCAGCGTCGTGCGCGAAAAGGAACTGGGGTCGATCGTCAATCTCTACGTCTCGCCGGTGACGCGGCTCGAATTCCTGATCGGCAAGCAGATGCCCTATATCGCCCTGGCGATGCTCAACTTCGTGCTGCTGACGGCTTTTGCGGTCTTCGTCTTCCGGGTGCCCTTTACCGGCAGCCTGCTTGCCTGGACGGTCGCGGGGCTGATCTATGTCTCGGCGGCAACGGCCATGGGGCTGGTCATCTCCACCTTCATGTCGAGCCAGATCGCCGCGATCTTCGGCACGGCGATCCTGACGCTCATTCCGGCGATCCAGTATTCCGGCATGATCGATCCGGTTTCCTCGCTCGAAGGCGCGGGCGCCTTCATCGGCCAGCTCTATCCGACCACGCATTTCATGACGATCGCCCGCGGCACTTTTTCCAAGGCGCTCGGCTTCGCCGATCTCGGCGGTGCCTTCGTGCCGATGCTGATCGCGGTGCCGGTGCTGCTGGCGATCGGCACGTTCTCCCTCAAGAAGCAGGCGAGGTAGCGATGCGCCTGTCCCACATCTACCATCTCGGCATCAAGGAACTCTGGGGGCTCTGGCGCGATCCGATCCTGCTGATCCTGATCGTCTATTCCTTCACGCTGTCGGTCTATACGGGCTCGACAGCCATGCCCGAAACGCTGAACCGCGCGGCGATCGCCATCGTTGACGAAGACCAGTCGCCGGTTTCGACGCGGATATCGACGGCTTTCTATCCGCCCTATTTCGTGCCGCCACAGATGATCACGCCGGCGGAAATGGACCGCCGCATGGACCAGGGGCTCGATACCTTCGCGCTCGACATCCCGCCGAATTTCCAGACGGATCTCCTGGCCGGTCGCTCGCCGACCATCCAGCTCAACGTCGACGCGACGCGCATGAGCCAGGCCTTTTCCGGCAACGGCTATATCCAGCAGATCGTGACCGGCGAGGTCTCGGGCTTTCTAGAGCGCCACAGCAACGAGACGCCGCTGCCGGTCGATCTCGTTCTGCGCGCCCGCTTCAACGCCGAACTCAACAAGGGCTGGTTCGGCGCGGTCATGAACGTCATCACCAACATCACCATCCTGTCGATCGTCTTGACGGGCGCGGCCCTCATCCGCGAGCGCGAGCACGGCACTGTGGAGCACCTGCTGGTCATGCCGGTGACCCCGTTCGAAATCATGGTCAGCAAGGTCTGGTCGATGGGGCTGGTGGTGCTCATAGCGTCGGCGGTCTCGCTGATATTCGTCGTCAAGGGCGCGCTTGCGGTTCCCGTGCAGGGCTCGTTCGCGCTGTTCCTGCTGGCAACGGCGTTGCAGCTCTTTGCGACAACGTCGATGGGCATCCTGCTGGCCACGATTGCCGGCTCCATGCCGCAGTTCGGCCTGCTGCTGATGCTGGTGCTCTTGCCGCTCCAGGCCCTGTCCGGCGGCATGACGCCGCGCGAAAGCATGCCCGAGATCATCCAGAACATCATGCTGGCGGCGCCGAACACGCATTTCGTCATTCTGGCGCAGGCGGTTCTGTTTCGCGATGCGGGGCTGGACGTGGTCTGGCCGCAGCTTCTTGCCTTGCTACTGATCGGCGCGATCCTGTTTGCCTTCGCCATGCGGCGCTTCCGGGCGTTCCTGAAGTAGACAACGCGCCCGGCGCTCGATTCAAGAGGCGATGCCGGCGGATCGGCGCTTGATCGCTGCACTCCAGGCTGCGGGAGGGATCAGGCGGGAATGAATTTCCCGTCGTAGCGCACGCGAAAATTCCGGCGTTGGGCGTCTTCCTGGAAGCAGACAAACACGAGTTCGAGATCGTGAGTGCTGTTGCGTCTGCCCAGCAGGCTCAAGGTGATGACGATCACGCCGCCATAGGTGCGCGTCAGATTGATGGCCGCGCGCCGGATTTCATTCGTCCCGGCATCGTCCCGGTCTTCGCGCCGTTCGTACACCTGCCAGAAAGGCGCGCTCTCCCAAGCCGTTCGCAGTGCTTCGGTTATCTCCGCCTTGAACTCTTCAACCGATCGGCCCTTGCTCCATGAAACGGTCCGTTCGGTGTGATCGCCAAAGATATCGAGATAGGCGTCATAGTCGTCCGGATCGGAAAAACACCGCTCGATCATTCCGAATGCCACGTCGTCGGAAATTGCTGCCTTAAAGAAAATCGTCATCGAATCGCAATCCTGCCTTGAACACCTATGTTGTCAAAGCGTCGGCGGCGTATCCAGTCCTTCGGCTGCTGATCGCTACCGCACGAACAACTAATCGTCTCGCTGCCGGTATTTAGACGGGCTGGGCGCATCACGCAGGCAGCCGATTTTGGCTTCATGATTGTTGCCTCATATTCGGGGCCCATGCTATCGTTGGTTTTATTATTGGCTGGCGCAACTTTCATTCTCCTGTCGCCTTCTGAGGAGCAATCCTCGTGGCGACCGCGCAAGAACTGTTTGTTTTGATAGTCATATTTGCAGCATGAATTTTACTGGTGCCGGTGCTGCACGCAGATGCAACAGGATCGAGCGTGGCCGCTCCATCCGGGGCCGCGACAATCGGGAGAGGTACACTTTTTTGATCGGCATGGCATTTCCACGAGAAGTATTCTCGCGTTCAGTGGTCATTGTCTGTCTGTTGGTTGGGCTTTTGGCCTCCGCCGCGACGGCTCGCGGGGCGCCAGCCGATGACAGCGACATGCAGTTCTTCGTGGTTCGTAGCGGTCAGCCCGGGTGCGAGCCAACCTGTCCGGAGTGGATATCGGCCGAGGGGGCGATCGTCCGCGACAGCCCGGCACTGTTCAAGAAGCTGCTCAAAACCATCGGCAATCGCCGCCTTCCCGTCGTGGTGACGTCGCCCGGCGGAGATGTCGATGCGGCGCTGGCGCTCGGGCGGATCATCAGGGCGCGCAAGCTGGAAGTGGCGGTCGGCAAGACCCGCTTCATCGGTTGCCAGCCGCAGCAGAAGGATTGCCGCGACAACGACGGCAGGGGTGCGCGCTATATCGGAATCGCCTATTCGGGCGGAGCCTATTGCAACTCGGCCTGTCCGCTGATGCTGGCCGGCGGCACCCGGCGCGTAGTCGGCCAGTGGGCATATCTCGGCGTTCACCAGATCACCACGGTCCACACGCAGGTCCTGACGCGGTACCAGGAGAAGTACCGCATCGTGAACGGCAAGAAGAAAGTCACCAGCAAGAAGGTCGTCAGCCGAAAGAATGTCGGCACCCGCACGACCTATGAGATGAGCAAGGCGCAGGAGCGCGAACTGGCGGCCTACCTTGCGGAGATGGGTGTCGGGCGTGCGGTCATCGATCAGATGAAGATCACGTTCGCTAACGACATGCGCAAGATCGAGCCGGTGGCGATGATGGAAATGAAGCTGATCACGCAGCTGGGCGGGGTCGAACTGCTGACCGCGGCCGGGGTCTGCAAGACGGTGCCCGCCTCCGCCCATTGCCGGGTTTTCGTCATGTCGGACCTGAAGCGCTAGACCCGGGGACTTTTAGGTTGGAGACTGCGATGCGAGTATGGAGTTCTCCACCCGGTCCTGCCACGACCCGCCTGAAATGCGTTGTGGCTCTGATCTGCCTTCTGGCCGCAGGCCTGTTGATGGAGCGGCCGGCAATGGCGGCAGAGCAGGAGATGCGGTTTGTCGTCGTGCGCTCTAACCAGGCCGGGTGCGAGCCGACATGTCCGGAATGGATTTCCGCCGCAGGCGCTATCGGTCCGAAGACACCGGCCCTGCTGAAGGCAACCTTGAAGACGCTCGCAGGCCGCAAGCTGCCATTGGTCCTGCGATCGCCCGGTGGCGACATGGCAGCTGCGATGGCACTCGGCCGCCTCATCCGCAAGAGCAAGCTCAGCGTGGCGGTGGGCACGACCATGTTCGTTGGATGTCAGCGCGATCAGAAGAATTGTACCGCAAACGACAAAAAGGGGGCCGATTACATCGGCAAGGCAGTTTCGCTTGGAGCCTGCGAGCAGGCCTGCACGCTCGTACTTGCGTCCGGCATTCGGCGGCTGGCGGGAGAAGGGACGATCGTTGATGACATTCCGATGCTGGCCGGAAACGAGGCCGATACCCGCAAACTCGTGGCCTACTACGGAGAAATGGGCGTCCGCTACCAGTCTTTGGCCGAACGCCTGCGCAACGCGGCTGGTAGACTCCACCCCTATCAATTGTCCCTAGAGCTGATGTTGACGGACCAGCTGCCCGTCGGCCAACTGGTCGATGCGGAAATTTGCCGTGCCACACCTGCGCCCGACAATTGTCGGGTCTTCACCACGATGGATCTGGAGTAGCTGCGTTCTGGGCCTCAACCGCCAAGGTCACTAGCCGGCGCGTGCGGGCCTCCAGGCAGGCTTGGAGCGATGGTGGGTTGAGGTGGCAGCCAGCAATGGCTATGTGGTGCGCTTCCTCTTCAACGAACCATAAGGCCGATCGGAATGATCCCAGAGTTTCTCGTTACCCATTCCGGTGGCTTTCATGCCGACGAGCTGTTGTCCACCGTCATTCTCACCCGGCTTTTCCCTGAAGCGCGCCTGATCCGCAGTCGGGATCCGGAGTGGATCAAGCCCGGTACGGATCGTATCGTCTATGATGTGGGGGGGCAGTATGACCCGGCTACCGGTATCTTCGATCATCACCAGCGTGGCGCGCCGCTCAGAGAAGACGGCCAGCCCTACAGCTCTTTCGGCCTGATCTGGAAGCACTATGGCCGCGACTATCTCGTCGCTTCAGGCGTTCCTCAAGACCATGTCGAGGCGGTTCATTCGGCCTTTGACACACGCTTCGTGCTTCCGGTCGATCTGGTGGACAACGGCGCGCTCGACCCTTCCGTTGCTGGGCCGCTGGCGGGGCTGACGTTGCCGGCGCTGTTGGAAACCTTGAAGCCGGTCTTCGACGAGGCCGGCCAGGAGGCAGACGACCGTGGTTTTCAATCAGCCTTGGCGATTGCCCGCTCGCTCGTCGAGGCCGGCGTAGCGCAGCGCGCTGCCAAGCTTCGGGCCGAGGCACTCGTCTTGCAGCAAATCGCCCGTGCCGGTGATGGTCGCGTTCTCGAGTTGCCGATGGGCATGCCCTTCCGTCCGGCCGTCGTGAAGTCCGGTGCCGATCATCTTTTGTTCGTCGTGCATCCGCGCGACAAGGACTGGTGCCTGACTGGCATTCGCAAGTCCGATGAGGGCTTTGAACTTCGCGCAGACCTGCCTGCCGCCTGGGCTGGCCTGACCAATGGCGATCTGGAAGCGGCTTGCGGGGTCGCGGGCGCGAGTTTCTGCCACAATGGCCGCTTCATCGCGGCCGCCGCGACGCGCGAAGCGGCACTTGCCATGGCCGAACTGGCCGTCGCGGCGGCCACTTCGTCCGCCGTGGAAGCCAGGGCGTAGTCAGAGGGGACCTTGATCGGGCAGCCTTGCCGGTTCCGGCTTGGTCTGAGACGGTATCAGGACCGACCGCGGTGCGGTCGGTCGCATGAAGCGGGTCGCGCTAAGTTCTGGTGCCCGCGGTCATCCTGATGAAATCGACGAAGGCGCGCAGTGCCGCCGGCATCTGTCGCCGGCTGGGATAATATAGGTAAAGGCCGCCGTAGTAGGGACACCAGTCCTCAAGCACCCGAACAAGCTTTCCCTCGTCTATCAGCGACTGCACCTGATCCTCGAATGTGAATGTCACGCCGGCGCCGGCAAGGGCGGCATCCACCATCATGTCCTGGTCGTCGACGATCAGCGGGCCGCTCACTTCGACCTGAAGTTCCACGCCACCGCGCTCGAACTCCCATGCATAGAGGCGGCCGCTGCCGAAACGCAGCCCGACGCAGGGGAGTTGCCTCAGGTGATCGGGTGCGGTTGGTTTTGGAAAGCGCTCGAAGAAGGTGGGCGTTGCCACGATTGCGGTGCGTTGGCGTGGCCCGATCGGTACGGCGATCATGTCCTGCGCAATCACTTCGCCGAAACGAACGCCGGCGTCGAAACCTTCCGATACCATGTCGACGAGATCGTTGTCGGTGACGATCTCGATGCTGATCTTCGGATAAGCTTCGAGAAAACGCGCGACCAAAGGCAGAAGCACCATCTTCGCGGAGGCCCGCGCCGCATTGAGCTTCAGGCGCCCGACGGGTGTGCCTCGGAAGTTGTTGAGGTCGTCGAGCGCATCCTCGATGTCGCGGAAGGCGGGGGCGACGCGTGCGAGGAGGAGCTCGCCTGCTTCCGTCAACGCGACGCTGCGGGTCGTTCGGTTGAAGAGGCGGAGATCGAGACGCTCTTCGAGCGCTTTCAGCGCATGGCTGAGGGCCGAGGGCGTGCAGCCGAGCTCGTCGGCGGCCCGGCGGAAGCTGCGATGCCGGGCCAAGGCCAGGAAGGAGGACAGGTCGGACGGTGATACGGTTCTCACTGGTGAACTGTATTCATCAGCTTGAGGAGAATCCAGTCGATTATCTCAGTAGCCAGGGCGCGGTAAAACCTTCTCAGCCGCCGACGATGGAGCGGCGACACAAACAGGAGGTTCTCATGCATACATGGTTCGTTACCGGGGCATCGCGCGGATTTGGTGCCCTCATTGTTGAAAGGGCGCTCGCCAAGGGCGATCAGGTCGTCGCGACGGCGCGCAATCCGAAGGCGATCGTCGAGCGTTTCGGCGAGCAAGCCAACCTTCTGGCAGTCGCGCTCGATGTTACCGATGAGGCCCAGGCGCATCAGGCGGTCGGCCAGGCGATCGCACGCTTTGGCCGGATCGATGTTCTGGTCAACAATGCAGGCTACGGTCTGCTGGGGGCAGTCGAAGAAGCGGGCGGCGCCGAGATCGAGGCGCTCTATCGCACCAACGTCTTCGGCCTGCTGGCCGTTACCCGGGCCGTGCTGCCGCACATGCGCCGCCAGCGTTCGGGACGCATCCTGAACTTCTCGTCGGTCGGCGGCTATCGCAGCGGCCCCGGTTTCGGGGTCTATTGCTCGACGAAGTTCGCGGTCGAAGGCTTGACCGAGGCGCTTGCCGCAGAGCTTGCCCCGCTCGGTATTTATGCGACGGCGATCGAGCCCGGCTACTTCCGTACCGACTTCCTGGATTCGACCTCGCTCAGCGTCAGCCCGATCGAGATCGAGGACTATGCGGAAACGGCCGGCGTCGTTCGCGGCAAGGCGAAGGAGATCAGCCACAACCAGCCGGGCAATCCCGACAAGCTGGCTGAGGTCCTGATCGCGTTTGCCGATGCTGAAAATCCGCCGGTACGGCTGCCGCTCGGCAGCGACACGGTGGCGGCGATCGAAGCCAAGCACGTAGCGGACGCGGAAATCCTTGCGAATTGGCATGCCGTATCGGTCTCGACCGACTTCGAACCGGCAGCATAGCGTCGAGGAGCGACGGCCTGCCGCTCCCGCAGGGGCCCCGCCATGGTGCGGGGCCTTCTCGTTATCTGGGGCAATTCCGCTGCGACGACGGCGGTCTCGGCCGGTTGTCGCGGTCGGAGTCGCCACTCAACCGTTCAACGCCGCCTCTTCCCGATGCTTCGATCCCGAAGGCCGTGTCATCAGCCAGAAGAGCAGCGAGGCAAGGCTGATCGTGGCGCCCATCAGGCACACGCCACTCCATCCCGCCCGCGCGTAGGCGACGGTGGAGAGGGAGGACCCGATGGCGCTGCCTAGCGAATAAAACAGCATGTAGGCGGCCGTCAGCCGGTTCTGCGCTTCCGGGCGGATGCGATAGATCAGAGCCTGGTTGGTTACGTGAACCGCCTGGAGCCCGAAGTCGAGCACGAGGACCCCGGCGATCAGCCAGAGAAGGGAGTGGTCCAGCAGGGAGATCGGCAGCCACGCGACGAGCATGAGCGTAAGTGCAATTCCGGTCGTCGTCTGGCCAAAGCCGCGATCGGCCCAATGGCCGGCCCGCGAAGCGGCCAGTGCTCCGGCGATGCCTGCGAGGCCGAAGAGGCCGACCCCGGTGTGGGACATCGAGAAAGGCGGCGCACTCAGCGGCAGAACAAGCGGCGTGAGCAGCGTGGTCACATTCGCGAAGATCAGCATGGCGATCACGCCGCGGGTGCGCAGCACCGGCTCTTCCCAGATCAGCTTGAAGGTGGAACCGACGAGGCGGGGATAGCTGAGCTGGCTTGTTTCCCGTCTCTGCTGCGGCAGCAGCCTGTAAAGCAGGCCGGCGATCAACAGGGTTGCGACGCAGGATGCGAGATAGACCGAGCGCCAGCCGGAGAGATCCGTCAGAAGACCCGCGACCGTGCGGGCGGAGAGGATGCCGATGACGATACCGCTGGTGACGAACCCGACCACTCGTCCGCGCTCCGAAGGATGGGCCAGGCTGGCCGCATAGGCGACCAGAGCCTGCGTCAATACGGCAAGCATGCCGACGGCGGCGATCGAGGCCATCAGCATTTCGGCACGGGCCGAAAGGGCCACAAAGCTGAGCGCGACCACGGAAAGCAGGGACTGGACGATGATGACCCTGCGGCGATCGAAGAGATCGCCAAGCGGAACGAGCAGGATCAGGCCGAGCGCGTAGCCGATCTGCGTCGCGCCGACGATCAGGCCGGCGCTTGTCTGCGACAGCTTAAAATCCGCGGCCATCACATCCAGCAGCGGGTGGGCAAAATAGGCGTTGGCGACCGCCAGGCCAGAGGCAAAGGCGAAGAGGGTCAACATCGGGCGCGTCAGCGGTGACGTCGCAGTCTTGCCGGCGTTGGGGCGCGCAGCATCGTTTGCGGCGTCGATCGACGCCGCAGCGGCTCTACCATCCATTGGACTTCTTCCTTATTTCGGTTTAATTATGAAACCAAATAATGGATATCAATTTGGTTTCATAATGCAACCAAAAATTCATGGCACGTGAAAGAGGAGAGTTCGTATGGTGGCGCGCAGAAGCCTCAAGGGGGACTACTGCCCCAGCGCGCGATCTCTGGACGCGATCGGCGACTGGTGGTCGCTGCTGATCGTGCGCGATGCGTTCGATGGGCTGAGACGCTTCAGCGATTTTCAGAAAAGCCTCGGCATTGCCAAGAATATCCTGACGGATCGCCTGCGCACGCTCGTCGACCGCGGCATTCTGGAGACAGTCCCTGTCGGTGAGGCGAAAGCGCGGGTGGAGTATCAGCTGACGCCGATGGGCCGGGACCTCTTTCCCGTGATGGTCGCTTTGCGCCAGTTCGGCGAACGACACCTGTTTCGGCCCGGCGAGGAGCATTCCCTGCTGGTCGAAAAGGAAACAGGGCTACCAGTCAAGCTCGATATCCGCACGCAGGATGGCAGGCCGATCGAGGCGTCCGAGACAGTCCTGATCAAGGTTCCCGAAGACTGATGCCGCTCAGCGCAACACTCGATACTTCTGCGGCGAATCGATCTAACTTTAGACGAATATTCAGTTTTCTCTTCTAGTTTGCTGGTGTCCTTCCGCAGCCGGGGAATTGGTAATGAGCGTTGTCACGCTGGACCAGGTCGAGAACCAGATCGCGCGCGGCTTTCGTTATCTGCAGTTCTCGCCGGAGATCGAGGCGCTGTTCCGCAAGGAATATGCGGCCGAGCGTGTGCGGCTCGCGGTGATCTGGGGCGTGATCGGCGTCTTCATCTACGACCTGGTCTATTTCGGCGACCGTACGATGCTGCCGGATGTGTTCGACGAGTTGCTCGTCGCCCGTTTCCTGGTGTTCACGCCTTTCGTAATCGGCTGTATCCTCGCCGTGCGCCGCTGGCCGAATGCGCTTCTCTACGACATTCTGGCGGTGGCAATCGCGGTGCTCGGCGTCACCTTGCCGATGGCGGCGGCTACCCAAAGCGCCAGTTCCTACCTCTTCGTCTACCAGAACGGCAATTCTGCCGCTTTCCTGTTCTTCGTCATCGCGCTGCGGCCGCGCTTCCTTGCCGTCGTGATCGGGCTAGCGCTGATGTGCGCGTCCCATTTCACCACTACGCAGCTGACCGGTGCCTTCGACGATGTCACCTATTCCGGCATCATCACCTTCTATCTGACGCTGTCGATCTTTCTTGCGGCCAGCGCCTATTTCCTGGAGCAGAAGGACAGGCAGAATTTTCTCAACCACTTGCGCGGCAGCCTCCTCTATCGCCGGCTTGAGCGTAACGCCGAACGGGATGAACTGACGGGACTGCTGAACCGCCGCTCGCTGGCGCGAGTAGGCGAGATGCTGTGGAACGACGCGCCGCACCTGGTGCCGGTTTCGGCGATCCTTTTGGATATCGATCACTTCAAGCGGTTCAACGACGTTCACGGCCACATCGAGGGCGACGCCTGCATCCGCGCCGTCTCGCAATGCATCCGCGATACGGTGGACGAGGCCTCCTTCGTCTTCCGCTTCGGCGGGGAGGAAATGCTGGTGCTCGCCGCCGATCGGGAGCCGCTGCAGGCGCTGGCGATGGCCGAGCGGATCCGCACGGCGATCGAACGGCTCGGCATTGCGCACCGCGGACTTGGCGACGGGTGCGTGACCGCAAGTCTCGGCGTCGCCTCGGCCCTTGCGGCCGAAACGACGCTCGAAAAATTGCTGCAAAAGGCCGACAGCGCCCTCTACGAGGCAAAGCGCATGGGCCGCAACACGGTCACGCTCGCGAGCGCTCCGAAGCCTGGTGCGCAAGTCGCCTGAAAGGCGGATCTGCGCTCAGCCGATTATGGCCTTCGGCTCCAGGAAGGCTTCGAGGCCGAAGGGGCCAAACTCGCGACCGATGCCGGAATGCTTGAAGCCGCCGAAGGGAGCCTCAGCATCCGCCGGCGCCTCATTGAGCACCACACGGCCGGCCTCGAGTTGGCCGGCCACGCGGCGCATGCGCGCAAGGTCGGTGCCGAGAACATAGGATTGCAGACCGTAGTCCGTGTCGTTGGCGATGGCGATCGCCTCGTCTTCGTCGCGATAGGAGAGGACGCTGAGGACCGGGCCGAAGACTTCCTCGCGCGCGATCCGCATGTCGTTGGTTACATCGGTGAAAACGGTGGGGCGGACGAACCAGCCACGATCGAGCCCTTCGGGGCGACCTTCGCCACCGACCAGCAACGTCGCGCCGTCCTCCTGCGCAAAACGAATATAGGACTGGACGCGCTGCCATTGTCTGGCGCTGACCATGGGGCCGATATCCGATGCCGGGTCGCTCGAAGGGCCGGTCCTCAGCGCCGAGACGGCGGTCGCGAGACGGGAGGTCACTTCCGCATGCTTCTGCTTCGAAACCAGAAGTCGGGTCCCGGCGATGCAGGCTTGACCGCTGTTACGAAAGGCGGAAGCAAGCACATGCGGAATGGCCCGGTTGAGATCGGCGTCGTCGAGCAGGATCTGCGGCCCCTTGCCGCCGAGCTCCAGGGTCACGCGCTTGAAGGTTTCCGCGGCGGCTCGAAGGATTGTCCGCCCGGTCGTCGTCGAACCGGTAAAGGTGATCTTGGCGACACCGGGGTTTTGGCTGAGTTCCGCGCCGACGACATGGCCGTAGCCATTGACGACGTTGAGCACGCCGCGCGGAAGGCCGGCCTCGTGCAGCGCTTCCAGCAAAGTCTGGGTCTGGATGGCGCTCATTTCCGACGGCTTGATCACAATCGTCGTGCCAGCCGCGATCGCGGTGGCGAGCTTGGTGCAGATGAAGCCGATATTGCTGTTCCACGGGGTGATAGCGGCGGCAACGCCGACCGGTTCCATGACCACCTCGGCGTTGCCGATCTGCCGGGCAAAGGCATAATCGGCCACGGTCTTCGCGGCGACATCGAAAACGCGGGCTGCATGCGGCACCGAAAAAGCGAGGAAGGATTGCGGTGCGCCGTATTCCGTTGCCATTGCCTCATGCAGGGCACCGGCGCGCGCCGCGACGGCGTCGCGCAACGCGTGCAGCATTGCGATGCGTTCGGCTGGTGTCGTGCGCCGCATCGTGGGGAAGGCGCGCCTGGCAGCTGCGATGGCCGCGCGGGCGTCTTCCGCATCGCCGAGGCGAACTTCGCCGATCTTCTCCTCCGTGGCGGGATTGAAAAGCTCGAAACGCTCGCTGCCCTCAGGTGTCACGAAAGCTCCGTCCACGTAGATCTGCTCGATCATTTTCATCGTTCGGTCTCCTGTTGCGATGAAGGGGATATGCGCCGGAACGGTCGCTAGGATAAGATCATCAATCATAGACAGCTTGATGAGGAAAATTGCGCAATGAGGCCCAGTCTCTCCGAACTCGAGGCGGTGACGGCAATCGCGCGGCTTGGCGGCTTCCGCGCCGCGGCCCGGGAACTCGGCGTTTCGTCCTCTGCGCTCAGCCATGCCGTGTCGGCGCTAGAAGAACGGCTGGACGTCCGTCTCTTCAACCGGACGACCCGGTCGGTGGCATTGACGGCGGCGGGCGAGGCCTTCGTGGCGGAAGTCCTGCCGGCTCTCGCCGCGATCGACGGTGCCGTCGAGAGGGTGACGGAATCACGGGCGCGACCGAGGGGAACGCTCCGGCTGAATACCTCGCCCGGTGCGGCACGCATCGTGCTGCAGCCGTTGCTCATGGAGTATCTCAGGCGCTTTCCGGAAATGGCGGTGGAGGTGGCGACCGACAATGCCCTGGTCGACATCGTCGCCCTCGGTTTCGATGCTGGTTTCAGGCTGTCCGAAGCGGTGCCGCCAGACATGATCGCCGTTCCGGTGACACGCCAGACGCGCATGATCGTCGTCGGATCGCCGGACTATTTCCGTGAAAAGGCGGCGCCGCTGCGACCGGGCGATCTCGTGAACCACACCTGTATCCGGGCGCGGAGGGCGAGCGGCCGGATCTACCACTGGGAATTCTCGCGTCGTGGTGAAAGCGTGGAGATCGATGTGCCCGGACGGCTCATCCTGGACGAGAGCGGGCTGATGCTCGAGGCGGCACTATGTGGCGCGGGACTGGCTTATCTCTCCGATCATGCAGTCCAGGAGCACGTCGCTTCCGGGCGATTGCTGCAGGTTCTCGATGATTGGACGCCACCCTATGACGGCCTGTGCCTCTATTTCTCCGGCCGACGACACGTGCCGGCAAAACTCCGCGCGTTGATCGAACTCGTCAGAGAGTTGCGCGTCGAAGGTGGTGGAGCCGTCGGCGCTACGCCCTGAATCACGATCGAAAAAAAACGAGACGAACCGGGCAGGTTGGGCGCTCGACTGCCGTTTCGTTGGCCATGGCGAGAAACCGGAAAAACCGCCATGTTCGCCATCCCTGCCGCGTCCGGTTGACGCGGTTCGCACTCAGATGGGTAATGGTGTTTCCGGGGAAAAGTTCCGCTGCAGTAACGGGGTAGGGTGCCTGACCGAGGACAATCGCGCTCGACGGCAATGCGCTGCCGTCACTGCCTCGAAAAATAACATGACTATTACAGACAAGTTTATTTCTGCGTGCTAAGAGACTTCGCGTTCGCTGGGTCAGCCTGTCCATCGATCGCCTCGCGGCAGGCAGTGCGAACGACGCTGGACGCCACATCAAAGTTGTTTTGTTCGGATCAGACGCCCTTGGTCGACATGGAAACGCGCCATCAGGTCTATTTCGCCAATCGGACCGCTTTGGTCGCCTATGCCACCCGCATCGTCGGATCGCGCGAAACTGCCGAAGACATCGTGCAGGAGGCGTTCATCCGCTTCGCGCCGGCCAACGCCGACAACGGTTCCCAGGGGCGCTCGCCTGCCTATCTCTACAGGATCGTTCGCAACCTCTGCCTGGATCTTCTCAAGCGCCGGAAGATCGAGGCACGGGAGGAACAGGGCGAACCGCCTTTCTGGTCGATGCCGATCGACATGCCGACGCCTGAAGATATCGTGATGGTGAGCGACGAGATCAGGCGCATTTCCGGCGTCCTCGACGATCTTCCCGTGGAGGTTCGGGTGGCCCTTGAGATGCACCGCTTCGGTGGGTACACCCTGGAAGAAATCGCTGCCCACCTGAACATCTCCATAGCGACCGCCCATCGCCACGTGCGCACCGCCATGATGCGGGTGGCCGCAACTCTGGCAGGCGACGCCTCCTAGAATTTTGGGCCGGGGTGAAAAAAAATCCGAAACAATTCGTCTTTGTGTCAGACCGGATCATTCCGCTAGTGTCTCGTCGAACACGTAACCAGCAGGCAGAGCTTTGACCAAGGACAAGCACATACCGGAGGCGTTGCTGGAAGAGGCCATGGACTGGTTCCTCGAGCTGAAGGCACGCCCGAACTGTCGGGAGACCGAAGTTGCGTTCCGGGCCTGGTTGGGTCGGTCGGAATTGCATCTCCGATCCTGGGAGACGGCATTGAAAACCTGGCAGTTGCTGGGAGAAGTGCCGCCGGTTCATGAGCATCTCTGGCGCGGCGCTAAGCCGTCGGGTTCGTCGGTCGTCCCGGTCCGCCCGCCGAACCGCCGGGTGGTGCGAACCCTAGGTGTCGGCGCCGCGGCCATGGCGCTTGCCGCCTGCCTGGTGCTTTTCGTCTCGCTGCCGTCGCTGCTGGTGTGGTGGCAGGCCGATCACGTGACCGAGACCGCCGAGAGCAGGACGATCACACTGCAGGACGGCACGACGATCCAAATGAGCGGCGGCAGCGCGATTGCCACCGAGATTACAGCCACGGCCCGGCACGTTCGGCTTCTCAGGGGCGAGGCCTATTTCGATGTTGCACGCGACCCGTCTCGTCCCTTCGTCGTCGACGCCGGCGGCGTGGAGGTTTCGGTTCTCGGCACCTCTTTCGACGTGCAGCTCGCGAGTACGGAGACCACGGTCGAGCTAGCTCATGGCACCGTCGCCGTTTCGTACAACGGGGAAAGCCACAGGCAGAACTTCGAGCTCGCGCCGGGAGAAACGGCGACGGTGACTCATGCGACGGGCGCGGTTACCCGAGGCGCGATCGCGTCCGAAGAGATCGGCGCCTGGCGCAGCGGCAAGATGTTCGTCAACAACGTCACCGTTGCCGCTGCCGCCGAGCGGCTGCAACGCTACCATTCCGCCTGGATCTCCGTCCCGCAATCCGAACTCGCGGGACGAAGGGTTACAGGCGTCTATGACCTTACCGACCCGGACCACGCTCTTCAGGCATTGGTTCAGCCCTTCGGCGGCAAGGTGCGCGAGGTGACACCCTATGGCCGCGTTCTGACGCAATTTTAATTTGGACTCAAAAATTCAAGAAAAAATCGCGGGCCGGTGAAAAAAAATCCGGAGCCCGTCGTCTTTGGTCCGAAGCGCCTGCCCGAGAGGCACCGCGCGGATCATCGAGACGGGGGTAAAATGAGTTCGCCGAAATGCCGCAAGGGACATCTTTCTTTCAATGCAGGATATAGCCAGGCGGGCCCGCGCCTGTTGACAACGACCGCAATCGTCGGGCTTTCCTCCCTTGCCTTCACACCCCTTTCCATCGCCTCCGCGCAGCAGACGACATCGCGCGTCAGCACGGCCCGCACGTTCAATATTCCGTCGCAACCGCTTGCTAGCGCCTTGAATGCCTTTGGCCGGCAATCTGGCCTGCAGGTGACCTTGGCCGCGGCGACGTCGCAGGGCCTTCGCTCGCCTGCCGTCAATGGTACGCTGGAGCCGCAGCAGGCCCTTGCGCGGTTGCTGTCGGGCACCGGCATCTCCTACAGGGTATCGGGCGGAACGGCGCTGATCGGTTCGCCGACGGCGGCCGGCGGAAGCGGGGGCGTGGATGCCTCCGGCGCGACGGTCCTTGATCCGATTTCCGCCTTTGGCAGCGGACCGCTCGGCGCCGGCGAGATCGAGATTTCGTCGGAAGACCTGAAGCAGAAGAACCCTGCCAACATTGCCGACGTCTTTTCGGGTGAGCCCGGCATTTCAGTCGGCAGCTCGTTGCCGATGTCGCAGAAGGTCTATGTCCACGGGATCGAGGAGACCAGCCTTGCCGTGACGATGGACGGCGGCCGCCAGAACAACAAGGTCTTCCACCACAACGGTACGAACCTTATCGACCCCGGTCTCCTGAAGGCAGTGAGCGTTGATGCCGGCGTCGCGCCGGCCGATGCAGGTCCGGGGGCGCTCGCCGGCGCGATCGCCTACGAGACCATCGATCCGCGCGATCTGCTGGACGCAGACGGTTTCGGCGGCTTCGTCACGTTGAGCTACAATTTCAACAGCGACACGGTGACGACGGGCCTCTCCGCCTATGGCATGCATGAAGGGCTTGAGTTCCTCGGTTACTTCAACTTCGGCAAGGGCAACGATTTTACCGCCGGTAACGGCAAAGTGGTCGAAGGTACGAGCACCAACCTGCTCAGCGGCCTTGGAAAGCTGGCCTATGAGTTCGAAAGCGGCGACCGTTTCGAGATCAGCCACGACCGGATCAACGACGATGCGCCCCGGCCGTTCCGCGCCAATGTGGGTTCGATTTCGAACCCCAAGCCATGGGAGCCACGCATCCGTGATTATACGCTCGACCGGCAGAACACCGTCTTCACCTACACCGACAGCACGCCGGAGGGCTGGTGGGACCCGAAGCTCCTGCTTGCCTACAGCAAGACAGAGGTCGATCTGCCGATCTTCCCGAAGCCGGGAGCAGGCGTTCCCAGCACCTACGACGCCATCGGCACGTCGGATAGTTTCAACGGCAAGTTCGAGAACAAATTCTCCTTCGATATCGGCAACGTGATCGCCGGTATCGATTTCTATAGCGACAAGGCCGAGCTCGAGGATCTCTACGATCCAGGGGCGGAGAAGGCGCGAAATGTCGGCATTTACGCACAGGCAAGGCTGGAGCCCTGGGAGAGGACGCGCCTGTCCTTCGGCGCCCGAGGCGACAACCAGCACTTCACCGGAACGACGGGCCAGGAGTGGACCAACTCCGGCTTCAGCGGCAACGTCTCGGGCGAATATGACCTGATCGAGGATCTTCTGACCGCCAAGGCAGGCTACTCGCATGTCTGGGCCGGCATTCCGCTCGCCGAGAACTTCATCATCAATCCCAACTGGGACTACGGCCAAGGCCCGAAACCGGTGACTGCCGACAATTACATCCTGGGATTGGAGGCCAATTACAACGGCTTCACCGTAGAGGGTAGCGTCTTCCAGACCGATCTCGATGATGCGCGCGCGCCACGCTTCCGGGCGGACCTCGGTATTGCCGCCCATGACGTTCGCTCGCGCGGTTTCGAGATCGGCGGCGGCTACAACTGGGGCGACGGCTACTTCAAGGTGAAATACGCCAACATCGATGTCGAAATCGACGGCAAGCCGGCCGACTCCGACGTCGGCACCTATCTTGCAGCACCCGCCGGCCAGATCATCACCCTTCAGGCGATCCACACGCTGACCGATTGGGGTATCACCTTCGGTGCCGATGCCGAGATTGCGCTCGACTACGACGACGTCGCTCCCGGCAGCAAGCCTCTCAAGGGCTACGAGGTCTTCAACGCCTTTGTCGAATATGTGCCGCCGGAACGCTCGAACCTGACGCTGCGCGCCGAGCTCAAGAACATCTTCGACGAAACCTATTCGGACCGGGCGACCTACGGCCAGGAATTCGGGAACGTAACGCCGCTCTACGAGCCCGGCCGTTCCTTCATCCTGACCGCCAGAGCGACCTTCTAGGCCGACGGCCTGCAATTGTGGCTGCCGTGTCCTCCCCGCGGCGGCCGCCCAAGACGCTCAGGCGGTCACCCCGGCCGCCCGAGCCGCGAAAGCCGAAAGACAGGAGTTCCAGATGCAAGAAGCGACCACCCATTTTGCGACGGAAGATGGCCAGAAATACCTGACGCAGCTCTGCAAGCATTTCGCCCACAAGATCGACGTCGAACAGGCGGGCGACCACGCCGAGCTCCGGTTTTCCTGCGGGACCGGCTATCTCCAGGCAACAGTGGATGGTCTGAGCATTCGCGCCCGCTCGTCCGACGATGACAATCTCGCCGATACGAAATCAGTCATTGAAAGCCATCTTCTGCGCTTCGCCTTCCGCGAAGAGCCCGGGCCGCTCCACTGGCAAGCTACCGGCTGAACGCAGCGGGCCAAGAGCACTTTCAATAAGAAAATTCAATGTGTTGGTCGAAAACGGCCAACGCCATTGCGCGGCTATGCGCGTCGCGTGCCGAGGATCGACAGGATGCAATCGTCTAGGCAGATCGCTGAAATCGCCACCTTTCAAAGTTTCGCAAACTGCTACCTGCGCGAAGTGAACCCGGGCATTCGGGTCATTCATCGAGCCGGCGGCGGCGCCTTCGACTGTGTCGAGTGGTCGCTGCCGCGGCAGCACATGATCCTGCGCGCCGAGGTGACGTCGCCGTCGCTCTGCGGTCCGCATCACTTCGGCAGGGTCTGGGGCAGGGGCATTTCCGATGCCACCTGGCGCCAGATCGAGCGGATATCGGCGCTGCACATTCTCATCCACGAATGCTACTGCCAGGTCGATGACGCGCACGCCGATGCCCTGCGTGGCTTCGAGCTCGAGCTTCTGATGCGGGTGCTTGAAAGCTATCAGCAGACGGCACTCTACATCGACAAGGCGCAGCCAGAGTCGGAAGTCGGCGGCCATTTCATCGAGGCGGAGCAATCCCTCGTCTTCGGCCACTGGCAGCATCCGACGCCGAAAAGCCGGCAGGGCATGACTTACTGGCAGCAGGAGTCTTATGCGCCGGAACTGCGAGGCCAGTTCAAGCTGCACTATTTTGCCGCCAAGACGGATTGCGTGCGACACGCCTCCGCCCGCTCGACAGCGGCTCCTGAGATTGTCCGTTCGCTAATCCCAGAGGCGACCGCGCTCGGGACCGATGAGCATCTTCTGCCGATGCACCCGCTGCAGTCGGAAGCGCTGTTGCTCGATCCCGATATTCAGGCACTGATCGGGGAGGGGAGGCTGCGCCACCTAGGCCCTGCCGGACCGACCTTCACCGCTACCTCCTCGGTGCGCACGGTCTACGGCGTCGATGCCGATTGGATGCTTAAATTCTCGCTCCCTGTCCGCATTACCAACTCCGTGCGGCTGAACCGGCGTCAGGAGCTTGAGGCGGGAGTGGCCATGGCGAAGCTGATCGATCGCATCGGTTTTGCCGAGCGTTCCCGCAATTTCCGCATCATCCAGGACCCGGCCTATATCACCCTCGACCTGCCCGACCGCAGCGAAAGCGGTTTCGAAGTCATCCTGCGGGAGAACCCTTTTGCCGGTGGGAAGGGCAGGGGCATCGTGACCGTTGCTGCCTTGACGGCCGATCCGCTTCCGGGCCGGGCTTCCCGGCTCGAATGGCTGGTTCGGACGCTCGCCGCACGCATCGGCGAAACGCTGGCGGATGCCGCACTTCTTTGGTTCCGCCACTATCTCGACTGCGCCGTCGAGCCGCTGGTCCGCCTCTATGACGATTATGGCATCGCGCTCGAGGCGCATCAGCAGAACAGTCTGCTGGACGTCGGCAACGGCTACCCCTTAGCCAGCTACTATCGCGACAATCAGGGCTTCTACCTCTCGGAGCGCTATCGCAGTCTGATCGTCAGCCACGTTCCCGAGACGCAAACGATCGCGTCGCTCTATTTTGCCGACAGCGAGATCCGTGATCGCTTCGCCTACTACCTGATCGTCAACCAGGCCTTTTCGGTCGTCAGCCGCATGGGCCATGACGGGCTCTGCGACGAGGGTCTGTTGCTGCGCGAACTGCGCCTGCACCTGGAGCGCTATGCCGCCCGGATGACCGGTGCCGGTCGGGATTTCGCGCGCCATGTGCTCGACCTGCCGACGATCGCCTCCAAGGCCAACCTGACGACCCGCCTCTACGACGTGGACGAGCTGCAATCCAATAACGCGCCGACGCTCTACCGCCCCGTGCCCAACCCGCTGCGGCTGCCGGCCGTCCTGACGCTGCCGAGGATCGATCATGCCATTGCCTCTTGATCTCCCGGGACGATCGGACGAGCGGGTGCTTCGCCAACTCGTCGCCGCGCTGCTGTTCGAAGGCATCGTCGACGCCGGCAAGCACGTCCGGGACGACATGGTTGAGTTTCAGTGGTCGCTCGGTGGTCGCGACTATCGCTGCCGCGGCGCCATCGGCCCCTTCGCGCGGCTTCGCTTGGTACCGAATTCGGTAGAGATGCGTGAAGGCGCGGACAGCTGGGTTGCACCACCGCTGGCGCAGCTGATCTCGGCCCTGCCGGGTAGCGGCCCCACGCGCGGCAAACTGCTTAACGAGCTCTTGCAGACCATCGCCTTCTGCCGGTGGAACGAGCGCCATCTCGCCGGGCGGCCCCGACGCATGATGACCTTCGCGGAACTCGAGGGCGCGCTGGATGAGGGGCACCCGTACCACCCCTGTTTCAAGGCGCGCAGCGGCTTTACCTTTACCGATCATGCTGCCTACGGTCCGGAAGCGGGCGACAGCTTCCAGCTCGTCTGGTTGCTGGTGGCGCGCAAGCATCTGCGGCAGGCCCTGCCCAGCGACGAGGATGCCTTCTGGCAGGCCGAACTCGGAGCGGAAACATGGGCGCATCTCTGCGCGTCGCGAGAACGGCTTGATGTTTCGCCAGGTGATTTCGGCCTCGTTCCCCTGCATCCCTGGCAATGGCGCGAACTTGGCGAGACATTGCGACCTGGCTGGATTGCTGCCGGCGAGGCCCACTATCTCGGCACAGTAGGCGACCGCTACACGGCAACCCAGTCGGTGCGCTCTCTCCTCAACCAGAACCGTCCGCATGCCGCCAGCCTCAAGCTGCCGCTCAACATCGTCAACACCTCGTCGCGGCGAACGCTGGAGCCGCATTCGGTCTGCACCGCGCCGGTGATTTCGCGCTGGATCGCCGGGATCGTGGCCGGCGATCCGGCCTTTTCCGCGCACTATCCCCTGACCATCCTGCAGGAATATGCCGGCATCATTGCAGACGGTGACGGCCCCCTGGCGGGGCAGGTGGCGGCGATCTGGCGCGAGAGTGCCGAAGCCAAGCTTGCGGCCGGCGAAGCGGTGATCCCGTTCAATGCGCTGATGATGGTGGAGGCGGACGGGCGGCCCTTCGCCGACGATTGGATCAGGCGTTTCGGCCTCATGCCCTGGCTCAACCGGCTCATCGAAGTCGCAGTCCTGCCCGTCTGGCACCTGCTCGTCCATCATGGTCTCGCGGTCGAGGCGCACGGGCAGAACATGCTGCTCGTCCATCGTGATGGCTGGCCGGTCAGGCTCATCCTGCGCGATTTCCACGAGAGCATCGAGTTCTCACCGGGCTTCCTGCGCGAGCCGGACAAGGCGCCGGATTTCCTGTCGCTGCACCCCGTCTACAGGGACGCCGAATCCGACCAGTTCTACTGGACGGACAATCTGGCTTCGCTGCGCGAATTGGCGATGGACACGCTGTTCGTCTACAATCTCAGCGAAATCTCCCATCTTTTCGACCACTGCTACGACCTGCCGGAACCACTATTCTGGCAGCGGGTCCAAAGCGTGCTTGCCGCCTATGAGAGCGAGCACGGGGCGAGCGACCGACTGGCCGCGCTCGGCTGCGATCACTCCCGCATTCTCACCGAATCCCTGATGACGAGGAAGCTCCTCGCGACCAAGCCCGAGTACCACCACACGGTGCCGAACACCTTGGCTGCGAAAACGCTTCAACGAAGGAGAAAGTCATGATCCGCATCGATGACAGGCTCTACGACGAGAGCTATTTCAGCGAAACATCGGCACGGCTGGCCACGGAGATCGGCCTTACGCAGCGCGACATCGGCCGCTATGCCGTCTGCTTCTCGGAAACCGTCGATTGGCTGTCTCTGTTTTTCGCGATCCGCAAGGCAGGCGCGAGCGTTTTGCCGATTCATCCGGGCACGCCCTATCCGGCTGCCCGCAAGCTTGCGATCGGTGCCGGCTGTGATCGGTTCTTCTACAACAGCCTGACCGCCGAAGTTCTCGATGGGCCCGCCGCGGAGCCGGAGCCGGGAACGCTGCTGCAGATGAGCTCGGGGACAACCGGTGCGCCGAAATGCGTCGCACGCAGCTGGGCGGAGATCGACGTCGAAATCGCAAGCTACGTCCGCACCTTCCGCGAACCGGAGGACATGACGCCGGTCATCGCCTGCCCGACCACGCATTCCTATGGCCTGATCTGCGGCATTCTGGTGGCGCTGAAGCGCGGCCAGACGCCGGTCATCGTAGACACCGCGAACCCGAAGTATCTCTTGAAGGTGCTGCGCGATACAGAGCGGCCGCTGCTCTATTCATCGCCGGCGATCCTGCACACGCTGGCGCGGCTGCTGCCCGCGGGCGAGCGCATCCATGCGACGATGACTTCGGGCACGTTGCTTCCCGATCCGTGGTTTGCCGATATCCGCGCGAAAAGCCGGTTCATGTTCCAGCAATATGGCTGCTCGGAATCCGGCTGCATCGCCATCAACCCGGATGTCGCCGCCGCGGGCGACATGGGCTTCGTTCTGCCGCACCATTCCGCCGAAACTGGCAGCAGCGCAGAGGGTGCCGCCGAGATCATCGTCCGCAACGGCGACGGCATCGCAATTCATACCCGAGACCTCGGTTACCGCCGCACCGACGGCATGCTGGTCTTCGTCTCGCGCATGGACGACATGATCAATGTCTCCGGTCTCAATGTCTATCCGAAGGATGTTGAGGACGCCGCCATGGCGATGCCTGCGATCACCGATGCCGTTGCCTTCCGCAAGAGTGACCGCTTCGCCGGTGAGCGCGTCGCGCTGCTCTTCAGCGCCGACCAGGCGATCGAGCCGCAGGCGGTGCGGGAATGGTGCAGCCGCCATCTCGCCGGCCACCAGCTGCCGATGGAGATTCTGCAGGTCGATGCAGTTCCCCGTCAGGCGAACGGCAAGATCAGCCGCCGCGACGTTGCGGCGCGGCACATGGCCGGTGAATTCAACAGGTCTATGGCAGGTGCTGCATCATGAGCGAGACCGAAATCCTGACGGCGATCGAGACCGTTCTCATCGAAAAGATGGCGCATGGGCATATGGCTGGCTTCGGGCTGGACGCGCGGCTCAACGAGGACCTCTATCTCGATTCCGTTCTGATCCTGGAGATCTTCCTCAATCTCGAACTCGAATACGGGCTTTCCGTGCCCGAGGAAGCGATTGCAAAGCAGGAGATCGAGACAGTTGCCGATCTGGTCGCCCTCTATCTGCCGAAGTCCACGGCTGTCGTTCCGAGCTTCCCGCTCACCGGCGGCACGAGCGACGAGGGCGTGCACGGCGACGCCTACTACGACATCAAGGTCCATTGCTTCGTCAGCTGCGTCTCGGATGGCTTGAAGCGAAACGGGCTGGACCAGCGGCCGTTCTATTTCGGTGTATGGGATGCGAAGTTCGCGGTCAGCGACCGTTTCGAACTTCTCTACCATGCGCCTGACATCACCCAGGAGTTTTTCCGCGGCTGGTTCGAGCGGCTCTACGGGGTCTCCGTCGTCGAATGGTACGATCCGGAGCGCATCAAGCTCGACAACCTTGCTGTGCTGCTCGGCCTCTTGAAGCAGCGCGGTGACACCGGTTCGGTCATGGTCATGCTCGACATGTTCCACCTGCCGGAGCGGGAGAACAAGTTCAACCAGAACCCGTTTCCGCATTATCTCATGCTGCAGGAAACCGCCGATCCCGACACCTGGTTCGTGCATGATCCGGACTACCGCTGGGAAGGCGAGATCGCCAAGGAAAAGGTCATCCACGCGATCATGCAGCCGAGCGTCGGCGGCGGCTATGTCTTCGACAATGCCGAGGCGCGCGCACCGTACGCGGAAGACCTCAGGGCCTATTTCGAGGCGTGCTTCATCCGGGACCGGAATCCGCTTGTCGATGCCGTCAGGGCGATCGTTACCGCGCATCTCGAGGAACGGGACGGGCTCGCGCTTTCGGACCTTGGCGCCGCGGTGCGCGAACTGCCCGTCATCACCATCCGCAAATATGCCTATGAGCACGGCTTCGCCTTCTATTGGCGGGCACTGAAGCTGCCGGCAGCAGAATTCGAAGGGTGGTGCGAGGAAATCGAGGCGCTGGTCCAGTCGTTGAAGACGCTGCACTACAGCTGCATGAAGCTTGCCCAGACCGGCGATCGCGCCTTGGCGGCAGACGTTTTCGAGCGCTTCGACGAAGCGGACCGGCAGGAGATGAAGCTCAAAACCAAGCTCGCCGAGGTTTTCGATCTCTGGTGCGACCTCGTCCTTCCCGCAGACGTTCCCCCATTGAAGAGAGCTGCACGATGAGAGTTTCGCTCTGCACCATCACCTTCCGGCACCATCTGATATCGCTCGACGAGATCGCCACCTGGGCCGAGGCCAATGATTTCCAGGGCATCGAGCTCTGGGGGGCGCATGCGCGCAACCTGGCGCCACGGGTGGACCGGAACGCCGAATGGCTCGACGGCTATGGCCTCTCGGTTCCGATGATCAGCGATTACCTGCCGCTCGATGGCGATACCGAAGCGTTGCGGCACAAGACGGTGGAACTTTGCCGGCTTGCCCGCCGCTGGCGCGCCCGCAAGATCCGCACCTTTGCCGGAAGCCGCGGCAGTCAGGCCGTCGGGGCAGACGAGCGGCGGCAGGTCGTCGCCCGGCTGAAGGAGATCAGCGAGATCACCGCCAGCTACGGTATTCACCTTCTTGCCGAGACGCACCCGAAGACACTGGCCGATACGGCGGCATCGACCCTGCAACTGATCGAGGAGGTCGACCATTCTCACTTCGCCGTCAATTTCGACACGCTGCATGTCTGGGAGGGCGGGGACGATCCGGTCACGGTGCACCGGGCCATGAAGCCGCATATCCGCCACTACCATCTGAAGAACATCGTCGACCGTGCAGATCTGTCGGTTTTCGAGCCGGCCAATGTCTATGCGGCTGCCGGCAACCGGCGGGGCATGACGCCCTTGTTCGAAGGGACCGTCGACTACACGCGGTTCCTTGAGGAGCTAGCCGGCGATCCGCTGGCCGATGCATCGCTGGAGTGGTTCGGCAGTGACTGCATGGACACGCTGAGACGCGACCGCCGGCAGGTGCGCCAGGCGATCGAAGGCGGCTCGCGTCCGCTCAGGACCGCAAACGTCTAGGGACTTTCGGAAGAAATGGCCTTCGCAGCGGATCCTGGCGATCCGCCACGAAGGCGAGGGCCGGCATGTTCTGCTCCTGTCGACCTCCGGCCGGATGTGGTTGGCGTGATGGATCAACCGGTGAGAGCGCAGCTCAGCCGTCCTTATAGTAATAGCTGTAGCCGTTCAGCGCCGGAGCGCCGCCGAGATGAGCGTAGAGCACGCGTGACCCCTCGGGGAAGAAGCCCTTGCGGGTGAGGTCGATCATCCCCTGCATCGATTTGCCCTCGTATACCGGGTCGGTAATCATGGCCTCGGTGCGAGCCGCTAACCGGATCGCCGCGTTGGTCTCTTCCGATGGTACGCCATAGGCGGGGTAGGCGTAATCGGGATTGATGATGATTTCGTCCTCCCGGATGCCCCGGCCGAGGCGCACCAGCTCGGCAGTGGAATCGACGATCTTCCGGACCTGGGCGCGCGTCTGCTCGAGCGTTCCGGACGCGTCGATGCCGATCACGCGATCGGCGCGATCTTGCGCGGCGAAACCCACGATCATGCCGCCCTGGGTCGAGCCGGTGACGACGCAGACGATGATGTAGTCGAAGGTGAAGCCGAGTTCCTTCTCCTGTGCTGCTACCTCCTCGGCAAAGCCGACATAGCCGAGCGCGCCGTATTTGTGCACGGACGCGCCGGCCGGGATCGGGTAGGGCTTGCCGCCGGCATCCTTTACCGACTGGATCGCGTCCTCCCAGCTCTTGCGGATGCCGATATCGAAGCCGTCATCGACCAGCCGGCTGTTCGCCCCCATCAGCCGTGTCATCAGGATGTTGCCGACGCGATCGTAGACCGCATCATAGTGCGGCACCCACTTTTCCTGGATGACCACGCATTTCATGCCGATCTTCGCGGCCGTGGCAGCGACCATGCGTGTATGGTTCGACTGCACGCCACCGATCGAAACCAGGGTATCGGCGCCGGAGGCGATCGCGTCGGGTACGATGTATTCGAGCTTCCGGAGCTTGTTGCCGCCCATGGCGAGACCGGAATTGCAGTCGTCGCGCTTGGCATAGATCTCCACCTTTCCGCCGAGCGCTGCCGTCAGCCGCGGCAGATGCTCGATCGGCGTCGGGCCGAAGGTGAGCGGGTAACGTTCGAACTTCTCAAGCAGTGACATTGATGATCGCCTCCGTGCTGGATTCATAGAAGAACGATAGGAGAATGTTCGCGAAAGGTGCTCTCTAATATCCGGCAATAATTTCCTGGATTTCGAAACTGGATCGACAGAAAATAAAATTTCTTCGAACGAGAGACATATAAATGAAAGATTCTTCCAGCGATGATTTTGACAGGATCGATCTCAAGATCTTGCGAGCCCTGCAATCCGAGGGCCGGCTGTCGAATGCGGACCTCGCCGAGCGCGTGAATGTGAGTGCTGCCACCTGCCATCGGCGCACGCAGAGGCTATTCGATGAGGGCTACATCACCGGTGTCCGGGCGGAAATCGCGCCCAGTGCCGTCGGTCTCGGGGCGCTGGTGATGGTCGGCGTGGTGCTCGACCGCTCGACACCGGAAAGCTTTGCCGCCTTCGAGGGCGCGGTGATGGAGATGAAGGAGGTGCTCGACTGCAACCTTGTCGCCGGCGATTTCGATTATCTCCTGAAGATCCGCGTGCGCGACATGGCGGACTTCAACAAGCTGCACGGCCTGAAGCTGATCGCGCTACCGGGCGTGCGCCAGACGCGGACCTTCTTCGTGATGAAGGAAGTCAAGGAGAACGCGCGGCTGCCGTTCTGATCGCTCGGAGGATATCTTGATAATCAAGATACTTTTCGATAAAGATAATTTCATCTAATTGGGACGGGAGAGCTCTCGATGATTTCACTATCGGTTGCCTCGGTCGGCCTTGCCGGTTCGCTGACGCTCATCGGTGTCGGCGGTGGGCTCTATGAGTTTTCCGTCGTGGACGTCGCCTGGCCGCAGCGTCCGGATCTGATTCAGCCCGTGCGCGGGGGCATTTCCCGGCGCCGCTTCTGGATACCTGCGCATGTCGCGTTCGAGTTGGCACAGATAGCGGCGCTGATCATCACCTGGCATCAGCCCGACATTCGCTTCTGGCTGCTCATTGCCTTCACCAGCCATGCTGTGATGCGTCTCTGGTCGGCATTCGACTTCATCCCGAAGGCGCTGGCCTTCGAGCGTGCCGATCCCGCGGAGTTCGATGCGGCGGCCGCCCGGCGGTGGAGCAACCGAAGCCGGTTGCGCCTGCCGCTCGATCTCCTGACGGCCGCGGCGATGTTGGCCGCCTTTGCGATTGCTGTCACGATCGCTTGAGCAGGAGCTGTCAATGAAGGACGAGGGCAACAATAGAAGCGTGGCAGATAAGCAGGAACTCGTCGCTCAGGTCGGTCGCAATATCCGCCAGATGGGCGCGCAAAGCGTGATGACCAGCCAGGCCGTCGCGGGACGCTTCGGCTTGCATACCACGGACCTCGAATGCCTCGATCTGATCTATCTGAGCGGACAGGCCTCGGCAGGCGAACTGGCCGAAGTTGCGGGGCTTACTTCCGGCGCCACGACCGCGCTGATCGACAGGCTGGAGCGCGCCGGCTATGTCGAGCGTGTTGCCGATCCGCGGGATCGGCGCCGCGTGCATGTCCGTGTCCGGCCGCACGCCATTGCGCCGATCAAGGCCGTCTATGAACCGATGCAACAGCGGATGTTCGAGCTGTGGTCGCGCTATGATTGCGATGAGTTGGCACTGATCGCCGACTTCCTGTCGCGCAGCACGGAACTGGCAAAGGCATGTGCGGAAGATATTCGGCGCGACACCTCGCCATCACCGCCGAAACGCCGCGCACCGCGGAGCGGTGGGCGGGGGCCCGAAAAGGTCTGACGGCAACTCGGGAGTAGCCACCGGCGTATCTTCGAGGCGTATTTCGTCGGGGTTTGACCGCAGTCGGCAGCGTTGAGGGAGCCGAGCGGCTCCGTTCCCTAGCTAGACCTGGACGAAGTGATCCTCGGCAATCTGCTGATAGCGCCGCGCTTCCGGAACGTAGTCGGGCGCGCGCAAGGGGCTCTTCAGCTCATCGCTCGCGACATTGCGGCGCGTGTGGCGACGGGTCGGATCGGCGATCGGCACGGCAGCGATCAGTTTCTTCGTGTAGGGATGCTGCGGGTTCTCGAACACCTGCGCGCGTGAGCCGATCTCGACGATTTCACCCAGATGCATGACCGCGACGCGGTGGCTGACGCGCTCGACGACGGCCATGTCGTGCGAGATGAACAGATAGGCCAGGCCGAAGCTCGCCTGCAGGTCGAGCAACAGGTTGATGACCTGCGCCTTGATCGAGACGTCGAGTGCCGAGACCGATTCATCGGCGACGATCACCTTCGGGTCGAGCGCCAAGGCACGGGCGATACAGACGCGCTGGCGCTGGCCGCCGGAGAACTCGTGCGGGTAGCGCGCAGCCATGTCGGCCTGCAGTCCGACGCGTTCCAGGAGGTCGGCGACCTTTTCGCGGGCCTGTCGCGTGGTGCCGAGCTTGTGTTCGAGATAGGGTTCGGCAATCGCAGCGCCCACCGTCATGCGCGGATTGAGGCTGGCGAAGGGATCCTGAAAGATCATCTGCATGGTGCGGCGCATTTCGCGCAGCTGCTTGCGGTCCATTTTGAGGACGTCCTGGCCATCGAGCGTCACGGCGCCGCTTTCCGGCTCGATCAGCCGCATGATGGCCCGGCCGGTTGTGGACTTGCCGCATCCGGATTCGCCGACGAGCGACAGCGTCTCGCCCGGCTGCAGGCTGAAGGATCCGTCCTCGATTGCATGTACCCGGCCTTTCAGCTTGCCGAGCATGCCTGCGTGGATGTCGAACCGCTTGACGAGGTTTTTCACCTGGAGGATCGGCTTGCGACCGGATTGAACAGTGTCGGTCGCCTCAGCCACGGCGCTTGGCAGCCCGGTCGAAGCGTCGATGATGGGAAAGCGCATCGGCTGGCTTTCACCCTTCATCGAGCCGAGCATCGGCACGGCCGAAAGCAGCGCTCGCGTGTAGGGGTGTTTCGCCCGCAGGAAGATGTCCTCGGTGTTGCCGGTCTCGACCGCGTCGCCGCGGAACATCACGACGGTGCGGTCGGCGATTTCGGCGACCACGCCCATGTCGTGGGTGATGAAGAGCACCGAGGTACCTTCTTCCTCCTGAAGCACCTTGATCAAATCGAGGATCTGACCCTGGATGGTGACGTCGAGCGCCGTTGTTGGCTCATCGGCGATCAGGAGCTTCGGGCGGCTCGCCAGCGCCATGGCGATCATCACGCGCTGGCGCATGCCGCCGGAAAACCGATGCGGATATTCGTCGAAGCGAGAGGCGGCGGAGGGGATGCGAACCTTTTCGAGCAGCCGGATGGTTTCGGCCCGCGCTTCGGCCTTCGACATCGGGCTGTGGCAGAGCAAGGCTTCGGAAATCTGGTCGCCGATCGTGAACAGCGGATTGAGGCTGGTCATCGGCTCCTGGAAGATCATCGCGACGTCATTTCCGCGCACGTTGCGCATTTCGCTTTCGGGCAGACCGAGGATATTGCGCCCGCCCATCATCACCCGGCCCTCGATCCGGCTCGTCTCCTTCTGCAGGAGGCGCATGATCGAGAGCGACGTGACGCTCTTGCCCGAGCCGGATTCGCCGACGATCGCGACGGTTTCGCCCGGCGCCACGGAAAACGAGATGTCCCGGACGACTGGCTTCCACGCGCCATCGACCAGGAACGAGGTCGTCAGGTTCTCGACGGAGAGAACGGGCGCCGTCGAACGGTCCTGCGGGGCTTTGGTCTCGGTCATCTCGTTTCCTCCGTCACATGCTGCGTGCTTGGTCGTCGTTGTGGGTCAGTCAGGCCAGCGCATCAGGCCTGCGAAACGGCGGGCGTTGCGTTCGCTGAGCGACGTCGCGATGATCTCGTTCGAGGCTCTTGCCTTGTCGAGCTCTTCGCCGAGGCGGCTGGCCACGACCTTCTCCTGGCCGGGATGCAGATTGCAGGGGTCGAGGTAGAAGTAATTGTGCTCGGCTTCGTGGTCGCGCACGATGATCGGCGGTGTGCCGCGGGCCAGCGCATCGGCGAGATCCCAGGCGGTGATGTGGGCTTGCTGCGGATCGATGTTGACGCGCAGCCGGTCGAGCGGGTTGTTGGTCGGGTCGGCTTCGATCACCGGCTTGATGCCGGGGCGGCCGTCGAGCGTTTCATGCCAAAGGTTCAGATAGCCGGTTTCCCGCTCTCTAATGCCGGCGTGGTCGCGTGTCTCCCAGGCTTCGAGTGCGGCCATCACACCGAGCATGCTTTCCTTGCCGACCTTCATGCCGCGGCCGATGCCGAGGTTCTGCAGGAAGGTGTCGCGCACCTGCTCCTTTCTGCCGGCGACGATGCCCGAAGTCGGGCCGCCCAGAAACTTGTGGCCGGAATAGAGCACGATGTCGGCGCCCTGCTCGAGGAAGATGCGCAGGTCATATTCCGATGCGGCATCGACGATGACCGGTACGCCCTTGGAATGGCAGACTTCAGCAAATTCCTTGAGGCCGACGAGGCCATATTGCACGACATGATGCGAGACGACGTAGACGGCGCAGGCGGTGCGCTCGTTGATCGCGCCTTCGATATGATAGCGATAGGCCGATGTCGCCTGACCGACGATCACCGGCTTGGCGCCGGCAAGGCGGATCGCCTGGTCGACGGGCGCGCCGTAGCTCACCACATGGCCCATCTGGAGAATGACTTCATTCTTGAGGCCGGTCGTGTCCGGCAGGCGCTCGATGGCGGCCAGATCGCTGCCGGTCATCGTGCCGGCGACGGCGAGACTGATGCCGGCGGAGCAGGACGCCGTCACAAAGCCCGCCTCGGCGCCTGTCAGCCGCGCAATCACCGGGCTCACCTTGCGCTGCAGGTCGTTGATCTCGACGAATTGCGGCAGTATGCCTGTCATCGCGGCAATCGCTTCCGGGACCACGATCGATGCGCCGAGGCCCGTCATCGTACCGGAAACGTTGATAACGGGACGAAGTCCGAGAGCTTCGCGAATGTCACGATCAGGCATAGTGGTCTCCATGTAATTTTTTGGCAGGCGATTTTCTGGCGGTCGAAGCGGATAGACTATTCCGTCTTCGCGGAATATCTACCATAGTAATGAAGTATGAGTGAGGCTTTCCACCATCTGGTGCGGCCGCCATCGGCGGCGCGGCGACAGCGGAAGCCGAGATTTTACCGGCAGCACGCCCTTCGAGCGGTGCAGGAGTGAAGCAGTGGACAAGACGATGACGGGCGTCGAGCCGACCGACGATATCGAAACGACCGGAAAGCCGCGCCGTTCGCGCGTGAGCGGCATGGATCGCGCCCTGCAGGTGCTTGATTTCCTTTATGAGACGGGTTCCCCGAGCGGCGTCTACGCCATTGCCAAGGCGGTCGGCGCACCGCTGTCTACCGCTTACGTCATCGTCGACGACATGGTCGAAAAGAACCTGCTCAGCCGCGATGCCGACGGTTTCGTCTGGCTCGGCGACCGGCTCTACCACTACGGCCTTGCCTATGCTCGCTCGCTCGATTTCCTGGGGGTCGCCACCCGCGAGATGCACGACCTTGGCCGACAAGTGTCCGAGACGATCCAGCTCTGCGGCCGCGACGGCGACTACATGCAGGTGCTCGCCATGGCCGACGGTCCCGGTCATTTCCAGGTGACCTCGCGTGTCGGTACCCGTGTGCCGCTCAACTGGACGGCCTCCGGCCGCCTGCTCGTCGGTCATCTGCCCGCCGATGAAAGGCTCGAGCTTTTCCGCCGTTGCGCCCGCACGTCGCCGACTGGCCGCGCGGACATCGATCCGGCCGCCCTTTCCGACCAGGCCGAGAGCGCGCTTGCGGCACGGCTGTCGATCCAGGCTGGCGAATCCGATTATGCTGTTGCCTGCGTCGCGGCCCCGATCCTCGACGACAAGGGCAATTGCGCCGCCACGATCTCGATCGTGCTGCCGGAACAGAAGATCCTCGACGATCGGGCGTTCTACGCCGATCACGTCAGGGTTTCCGCTGAGCGGATCGAGAAGATGATGGGCTGGCGCAGCCATTGATCCGACCTCCCGTCGTCACTCGTGAAGGGCGACGATTGCCTCGATCTCGACGGTGATGTTGCCGGGCAGCGACCCGAAACCCACCGCCGAGCGTGCATGGCTGCCGGCCGCTCCGAAGACGTCCATCATCAGGTCCGAGCAGCCGTTGATGACCCGCGGATGCTCGGCGAAATCCGGCACGGCATTGACCATGCCGAGGATCTTGACGATGCGCTTGACCCGTCCGAGGTCCCCCAGCGCATCGTGCATCACGGCCAGCAGATTGATACCGGTCAGTCGTGCGTGATCATAGGCGCTGTCGATGTCGACATCGGCCCCGACCTTGCCGGCATAGAGATGCCCATCGGGCTCGCGCGGGCCCTGGCCCGAGAGGTAGAGCATGTTGCCTTCGCGCACATGCGTCACGAAATTGGCAATTGGCGGCGGCGCCGGCGGCAGGTCGATGCCGAGGGCCTGAAGCCGTTGATAGGGTGAGGCAACTACGGGGTTGCCCTTCTTCTGATCCAGACTGTTCACGCGATGTCCTGTCATTTCTGTATTCGATCGCCCTGGCTCAGCGGTAGCCGTAGCCATGGCTGTGGTCCGGGCATCCGACATGCTGCGGCTGATAGCGGTTGGCCGCGACCACGTCGGTGCCCATGACCGCGTAGCGCGGTTCGAAGAGGCGGTTGAGATGGGCTTCGGTGCCGAGTGAATCGAAGACCCGAAGCTCGCTATCGACGAGGTCGAAGAGGGTGAACTCGGCGCGGGCGCCGACGCTCAAGAGTTTGTCCATCGGCAGGCGGATCACCGAAGCGGGCGCCTGGGTGACGGCCTCGATCACCTTCTCGAAGGGCATGCCGACGCTCAGCAGTTTCGACATGGTGGTTCCGAGGTCCCAGACGGACTGGTTCATGCTGCGCAGGTGCACGTCGGTAGAAATGGAGAAGGGCAGGAGGCCTCGGGCGATCGCCACTTCGGCGACACGGAAGGAGAACGAGGCGCCGCCGTGGCCGATATCGAGGCGGATGCCCTCGCCGGCGCAGCGTTCGGCAAGCTCGAACAGGTCCTCGTCCTCGATGATGCTGGAACCGGCCTTGCCGTTGAAGCAATGGGTAACGATGTCGCCGGGGCCGAGGATTTCCAGCACTTCGTCATAGAGCGCCGGCGGCTCGCCGACATGCACCATCATGGGGATCTTCAGGATCTTGGCGATCTTCTTGCCGAGTTTGACCGGCGTGACGCCCCAGGAGCCGGTGATGACGTGGCTGGCGCGGACCTTCAGGCCGACGATGTGCTCGCGGTTTTCCTGGTAGCAGGCGATGATGCGATCGATGTCGATCGAGCGGATGTCGGAGAGCTCGCTGACGCGGTTGCAGGCGACGAGACCGATCGAGCCGAGATTGAGGAACGCTTTGATGCGCTCGCGCGACGGCTCGATGATGTATTCGCGAAACCCGTGGAAATTGGCTTCGCCGGCCGACCCGGCATCGACAATGGTGGTGACGCCGCGTTCCATGCCGCAAAGCTGCGGGCGCACGGAGATGTCGGTGCCGCCGTGCCAGACATGGGCGTGCAGGTCGATCCAGCCGGGCGAAATCCACGCACCCTTGCCCTCGATGCGACGGACATCGGCTGATGTCTCGATGTTCGGGCCGAGGGCTGCGATGCGGCCTTCGCCATCGACGAGGATGTCGATCGTTTCGGCAGGTGCGGCCATGCCGAAGGCGACGGGCTTCACCTGCCGGATCAGCACCGGACCGGCGTTGGTTGCGTTCGTCATGACTTACAGGTCCTTTCTGAGGCGGGGGTCGAGCATGTCGCGCAGGCCGTCGCCGACCATCTGCAGCGACAGCACCGAAAGCACGATGGCGATACCGGGGAAGAGCGTCACCCAGTCGGCCTGGCCGATATATTGGCGACCGGAGGCGATCATCGTGCCCCAGGTCGGGATTTCCGGGCTGACGCCGACGCCGAGGAAGGAAAGCCCGGCTTCGGCCAGCATCGCATGGGCAAAGAGAAAGGTGCCCTGGACCAGAACCGGCGAGAGAAGGTTGCGCAGAACGTGGCGCGTCATGATGTGCGGCGTCGAGATGCCGAGCGCGCGGGCGGCCTCGACATAAGGAAGCTCGCGGATCACCAGCGTCGAGGCACGCACCACGCGCGCGAGCCGCGGCGCATAGACGATACTGAGCGCGATGATCACGGTCGTCAGCGACGGGCCGAGGGCCGCGACCAGCGCGATCGCAAGCAGGATGTCCGGGAAAGCCATCATCGCGTCGATGACGCGGGCAATCGGCGTGTCGAGCTTCGGAAAGAAGCCGGCCAGCAGCCCGAGCACGACCCCGATCACGGTTGCAAGCGTGACGACGGCGGCGCCGACCAGCAGCGACAATCGTCCGGCATAGATGGTGCGCGAGAAGACGTCTCGGCCGAATTCATCGGTGCCGAAGAACCATTGCAGGCTCGGCGGCTGCAGCCGGTTGACGATCGACAGCTTGCCGGGCGCGTAAGGCGCAATCAGCGGCGCGAAGACGGCAAGCAGCACGAAGACGGTCAGCACGATCAGGCCGAAGGCAACGGTCTTGCGCTTCAACAGGCGGCGGACGAACTTGCGGCCTTCGCTCTCGGTGGGGGCAGATACGGAAATAGCCATCAGTAGCGCACCCTTGGATCAACGAGGAGGTAGAGCATGTCGATCGCGAAATTGATCAGCACGTAGAGTGCTGCAATCACGAGCAGAGCACCCTGGATGACCGGATAGTCGCGACGAAGCACGGCGGAGACGACGAGATTGCCGACACCGGGCAGGCCGAAGACGGTTTCGGTGACGACGGCACCGGAGATCAGCACGGCGGCGGTGAGGCCGATGATCGTCAGGATCGGGATCAGCGCATTCTTGAGCGCGTGCTTCATCACCACTTTGCGTTCGCCAAGGCCCTTGGCGCGGGCGGTGCGGATGAAATCGTCGCCGAGCACGTCGAGCATCGAGGCGCGGGTGAAACGCAGGATGAGCGCAGACGAGACGACACCAAGCGCGATCGCCGGCAAGGTCAGGTGATACATGCGCTCGGCAAAGGACGAGCCCGGGCCGCCATAGCCCGACACTGGGAACCAGCCAAAGCGTACCGCCAGAACCTGGATCAGGATCAACCCGAGCCAGAAGCTCGGGATGCTCGCCGCCAGCATCGCGAGCGTCGTTGCCGCCTGGTCGACGAACGAGCCGCGCCTGTAGGCGGCGTAAATGCCGATTGGCAGCGCGATGGCGCAGGCGATCAGGATCGAAAACAGGGTCAGGAAGAAAGTCGGTTCGGCACGCTCTGCCAGCGCCGAGGTCACCGGCTGGTTGAGGAAGATCGACTGGCCGAGATCGCCCTGCAGCAACTGACCGATATAGTAGACATATTGCAGACCGAGCGACTGGTCGAGGCCGAGACGGGTGCGCAGTTCTGCAATGTCTTCCTGGGTCGCCTCGGGGCCGAGCATGACGGCGGCCGGGTCGCCAGGCGTCACGCGGACGATGACGAAGACGATGGTGACGACGATCGCCATGACGACGATCATGCCCATCAGCCGCTGGATAATGTAGCGTAACATGGTGGCCTCGAACCTTTCCTGTGCGCCTCAACCGCGAAACGCGGACGGCGTGCGGCGCGCCCTTGCGGCGGGCGCCTGGCCAATGGCCGGGCGCCCGCCAAAGTCCCTGGGAGGGTGGGAGCTTACTTCTTGATCGAAGCGTTCCAGAAGTACGGCCACGGTGCCGGCGAGACGCCGTCCAGCGTCTTTGCCTTGGCCGACAACGCGTTGAAGTCGCCGATCTTGATGAACGGCACTTCCTCGAAGATCACCTTCTGCACGTCGGCCCAAAGCGCCACGCGCTTGGCCGGATCGGATTCAGCGTTGAAGGCATCGACCGCTTTGGCGCGCGCCGGCGTGTCCCAGTTGCCGGGAGCCTTGGTCGACATCATGCCGATGAGGGCCGGTTCCGGCAGGAAGGGGCTGTGGGTGATGTAGATGTCCCAGAGTGTCGGGTCGGCGCGGCGCTGGGTCAAGGTCGCCCAGTCGACCACCTGCAGATCGACGGTAAAGCCGGCAAGCTTCAGATACTCGGCGGCGACCTGCGCCATCTTGTAGTGGAACTCGTACTGGCGGCTCGTCAGGATGCGCAGCGGCTCACCCTTGTAGCCGGCGGCCTTCAGGAGTTCGCCGGCCTTTTCCGGATCGGCGATGTTGTAGGCGCCCTCGGTGCCCGCATCGGCCCGCCAGGTGAACTGCGACGGGTAAAGGGCGGCGTCGAGCGCATAGAAGTCGGTGGTGCCGAACGCGGCGGCCATCATGTCTTCCATGCTGAGCGAGGCGCGGATCGCCTTGCGCAGGTCCAGGTTCTTGGTCATGCCGTTGCCGGAGTTCAGGACGAAGACCGGCCAGCCGAAGGGCTGCAGCATGACGGGATCGGAAACGCTCGACCCCTTCACGCGCTCGAAGGATTCGACCGGCAGCGAATCGACGTAATCATATTGCCCGGAAACGGCAGCCTCGACACGGGTGTTCGGGTCCGGTACCGGTACAAAGCGGATTTCGTCGGCATATTGGTGGCGGGCGCCGCCGTAGCCGTTGGCTTCGCCTTCCGGCGACTTGTAGGCGTCGTAGCGAGTCAGCTGGATGTACTGGTCCGCCTTGCGCTCCTTCAGTTGGTAGGGACCGGTGCCGACGAAATCGGTCATCGGCTCGGCCTGCTTTTCCGAGGGAAGCACGATTGCTGCGGAGTTGTTGAAGGCGAGCAGCGACACGAGCGGCGCATAGGGCGTGCTAAGCGAGATCTTCACCGTTAGTGGATCGACCGCCTCGATGCCCGAAATCGTCGTGGCTGTCTGCTTGCCGCGCGAGGCGACCTTGGTCCAGCGCTCGAGCGAGGCGACGACATCCTTGCTGTCGAGATCCGTGCCGTCGTGGAACTTGACGCCCGAACGCAGCTTGATTGTGTAGGTTTTGCCGTCGGCGCTGATCTCGGGCAGGGCGGCTGCGAGAAGCGGCGTCGGCTTCCAATCCTTGTCGAAGGTGTAGAGCGTCTCGAAGATGTGCTGCGAAACGATGCCGACGAGGTCGGCGGTAGAGGCCATAGGGTCTAGTGTCGGTGGCTCCCCCACCGTCGCGACATTGATGACGCCACCCTTTTCCTGCGCGAAGGCGAATGATGCCGATACCGCGAGTGCGGTTCCGACAAGCAAGGCAAGTTTAGTCGATTTCATATTTGCTCCTCCTCATATTCCATAGTTATGCTATGTAATTCTTTATTTTGGAACATAAAAGTCCACCCAACCGGAAATGTCAACGGGTTGTCGTCGTCGTGTCATGCAGCTTTGCCGAAAGGTCGGTTGTTGGGGACAAGGAACGCGGGTGAGAGAGACCGGCGTTGCGCCCAGCAAATTGCCTTGTGTGGCGGGCGAAGACGGTCGCTGGAGCTATCGCGATGGCGCGCGATTTGTTAGCTCAGAGTCCGGTTCGAAAAGGGAGAGCATAGGGTGAAGGTCATCGGCCTGATTGGTGGCATGAGCTGGGAGAGCTCGGCACAGTACTACCGCATCATCAACGAGACGGTTCGCGAGCGCCTGGGCGGCGTGCACTCGGCAAAGTCGCTGATGTGGTCGATGGATTTCGGCGAAATCGAGCAACTGCAGCACCATGGCGATTGGCCGGCCCTGACCGAGGAGATGATTGCGGCGGCGCGTCGACTGGAAGCAGGCGGTGCCGATTTCCTGATGATCTGCACCAACACGATGCACAAGATGGCTGCCGATGTTTCGGCTGCTGTGTCGATCCCGCTGCTTCATATCGCCGACCCGACGGCCGAGAAGATCAAGGCGGCGGGGCTCAAAAAGGTCGGCCTGCTTGGAACCGCTTTCACCATGGAGCAGGATTTCTACAAGGGCCGCCTGAAGGATGCCTTCGGTCTCCAGGTGCTGGTGCCGGAGGCGGAAGACCGCGCCAAGGTGCACGAGATCATCTATCGCGAGCTCGTTGCCGGCATCGTCAATGACAGTTCGCGCGACGCCTATCGCGCTGTTATCGCACGGCTCGTCGATGCGGGCGCGGAAGCGATCATCATGGGGTGCACCGAGATCATGCTGCTGATTTCACAGGCCGATAGCCCGGTCCCCGTGTTCGATACGACCGAGATCCATGCGCTGGCTGCGGTCGACCTTGCGCTCGAAGGCGCGTGAGAAGCTTGATGGTCAGTGGCCGTCGCGAGGCCGCCAGGGCCGGTCGAGGACGTCCCCGACCGGAGAATGTGGTTACGGTCGGCGAGACGTCGGCCGTGTTTCCAAGCTTTAGTGCAGGGTGAACTCGCGGGGCTCGCCCTGAAACAGGCTGAGCAACGCGATGCCCTGCTGCAGCAGCAGTTCGGCTGCCGGCAGGTCGCCAACGACCAGGTCATCGGCACAGCTGGTGATGATATTGGCGAGGCTGATCGAGTTCTGCGCGAACCGGTCGTCGCCGATCTCATAGGCCTTCTCGGCCGTTGCCTCGAGTGCGTCCGCAACGAGCGCCATCATGTCCGAGCGCTCGTTGAGCGTCATCTTGTCCAGTGTCTTGGCATCGGGCGTCTTGGCAGAAGTCTGCATGATTACCTTCCCTATTGTTCAAGCCGGAATTGGCCACGCCGGCGCAGGGCCGGGGGAAAAGTCTACGACTGTGATGGAGTGCTGAAGGGAGCCGGCGTCGAACGCGGCTTCTTCATTAATGTCGTGAATAGCGGCGCGGGATGCAAGGAATGGCTACTATGCGCCCTGCGCATGGGTCGGCGGATCGAGGCGAAGAGGTACCTTCGAGGCGCGTTAGATCTCCATATGGGGGTTCTTCGCCGGCCATGCCAGGCTCTCATCGATCGTCAGGCGATCGGCAGCGCATTCCTGGGCGAGAAAGTCGATGAAGGTGCGAACCGACGGCAGAAGCCCGCGTTTCGAGGGGAAGACGGCATGCACGATACCGGATGCAGGCCGCCATTGCGGTAGCACCGGCACCAGCGTCCCTGCCACCAGGTCCTTCCAGATCATCATCGTCGGTAGCTGCACGATGCCGGCGCCGTCGAGCGCGGCTTCGCGCAGCGCCGCCATATCGTCGGTCAGGAAGCGTGGCTCGTGCCGAATGACCGCCTGCTCGCCGGCAGAACTCTCCAGCCACCATTCATAGCTGTGTGTGGCCGAAGTCCAGGCAAGGCTGGCGAGCCCCGTCAGCTGCTCGGGCGTCTGGATCGGCTCCCTCAGGAATCCCGGTTTGGCGACGAGATATTGCGAGCTGTCATCGAGCTTGCGCATGACGAGCTCGCTTCTCTCCAGTGGCGGAAACCGGACCCGGATCGAGACGTCGAAGCCCTCGGCAATCACGTCCACGCGGCGGTTGGTGCTTTCGAGCTGCAGACTGATCTTTGGATGCGCGGTCATGAATCGGGCGAAAAGTCGGGCGAACTGGAAGGAGATCAGCGCCGTTGGGCAACTCACCCGGATGGTCCCCTGCGGTTCTCCCTGGTGCTGCGCGATGAAGGCGTCGGCCGCTTCGGCCTCGATCAGCACTGCGACGCAGCGCTGATAATATTCGCGGCCGACATCGGTGACGAAGAACCGGCGCGGCGAACGCTGGATCAGCCGGACGCCGATCCGATCCTCCAGCATTGCAATGCGTCGGCTGAGCCGGGACTTTTGCGTTCCGGTCGCCCGTGCTGCAGCCGCAAAGCCACCATGCTCCACCACTTGCACGAAATAATAGAGGTCGTTCAGATCCTGCATCGTTCTATCTGTAGGACGCTGCGTCGGATTTCACAATCTTTTTGCGTCAGCGGTCCTGCAGTAGCCTACGTTCAATCACAGCGGATCAGGCGGCAACGAACGCTGCCGGCGGTGATGGAAACCAACCGAAGGAAAGGACTTCCGATGACCAAGCCCTACGTACGTCTCAACAAGGATGATGTTGCCGTCCTGCTCGTCGACCATCAGACCGGCCTCCTGTCGTTGGTGCGCGACTTCGACCCGGACAAGTTCAAGAACAACGTTCTGGCGCTTGGCGACCTCGCCAAGTATTTCAAGTTGCCGACGGTGCTGACGACCAGCTTCGAAGACGGTCCGAACGGCCCGCTGGTGCCGGAACTGAAGGAACCGTTTCCTGACGCGCCCTTCATTCCCCGTCCGGGCCAGATCAATGCCTGGGACAACGAGGACTTCGTCAAGGCGGTGAAGGCGACGGGCAAGAAGCAGCTGCTGATCGCCGGCGTGGTGACCGAGGTCTGCGTGGCGTTTCCGGCGCTTTCGGCGATCGAGGAAGGTTTTGAGGTCTTCGTGGTGACGGACGCTTCCGGCACGTTCAACGAGGTGACCCGCGATTCCGCCTGGTCACGCATGACCGCCGCCGGCGTTCAGCTGATGACCTGGTTCGGCGTCGCCTGCGAATTGCACCGCGACTGGCGCAACGATATCGAGGGGCTCGGTACCCTGTTCTCCAACCACATCCCCGACTATCGCAACCTCATCACCAGCTACACCACCATGACAGCGCGCAAGTAAGCCGCGCTGCCGATGAACGACAAAAGCCCCGACCGAAATCGGCCGGGGCTTTCGCGTTGCCTATCGCGGTCGCCGCTACGCGCGGCTGGCAGCTTGCTGGGTGTCCTGCGCGCTAATGCGCGCGGCGGGCTTGAGCCGGCCGGTCAAAAGCAAGCTGACAGCGAGGAAGGGAACGAGCACGCCGAGGCCGAAGCGCATGTCGCTGTGCTCGGCAATCAGGCCGATTAGCGGCGGTCCAAGCAGGAAGCCGAGGAGTGCGATGAAAGACAGGATGGCGACGCTGGCGGCGGCCGGCCGGTCCGTCTGGTCGGCAGCTGCCGTGACTGCGAGCGGGAAGCCGACAGAAACGCCGAAGCCCATGGCGGCAAAGCCGAGAAGCGCTGCCCAGGCGACGGGGCTCACCACGACCAGAACCAGGCCGGCAATGCTGGCGACGCCGCAGGCGCGCGCGACGGCCACCGGCCCGTAGCTCGCCTTCAGCCGGTCGCCGGCAAAACGACCGGCCGCCACCATGAAAGCGAAGATCGAGTAACCGAAGCCGGCGCTGGCACCGGAAAGTCCGAAGACATCGCGCAGGAAAACCGCCGACCAGTCAGCCACCGCGCCTTCGGTCATGGTGATGCCGACGACGAAGAAGCAAACGCCGAGCAGTGCAAAGCTTGGCAGCCGTCGCCTTGACGGTGCCGCCTGCGCAGCCGCTGCCTCGCCGGTTTTGAGGAGCGGCAGTTTTCTGGCGAAAAATACGCTGATCGGCAGCATGACCGCAGCCGTCAACGGTACGGCCCATTCCGGCGCCACATGGAGCGCGGCGAAGCCGACGCCGATCAGGCTGCCGGTCATGATGCCGAGGCTCCAGAAACCGTGGCAGGTGCTCATGATCAGTTGCCCGGAGTGCTTCTCGATTGCGTCCGCTTCGACATTGAGGCCGAGCTCCAACGTTGCCAGCGCCACGCCGACGATGGCGAGCGTCACGAACAGCACTTCGATGCTCGAGGCCCAAGTCGGCAGCCAGACGAGGGCCAGAAAGACGACGAAACCGTAGAGGATCGTGGCGCGGCCGCCGATCCAGGCAACGAAACGGCCGGCAAAGGGCAGGGTGAGGAGGATGCCGACCGGCATGCCGAGAAGCGCGATTGCGAGGTCCGCGGGGCCGAGGCCGAGTCGCTGCTGCACATCGGGAATGCGTGGCAGCCAGGCGCCGAAGGCGATCGGTTGAAGGAAGAAGATCAGCATGATGAGCCGTTGATTGGTCATGCGTATTGTTCCCCAATAGGTATCGTATCGCGCGATCCTGCCTCGGCAGCGGTTAAGGCCGTCGAGCCGATGTGGTATTTGATACAATTCTGATATTCTGAAAATCGTTTTCAGAGCTTGTCGTTCGGGGCAGGTGTCGTCAAGGCAGGAAACAGTTGCCGAGTGGAAAAGCTATGTCGTTCGGGTTGAATGGCCGGCAGTGTTGCGAATGTGTCGCCACCAATCGTAGTATTGGTCTGGTCGTGATGAAAAAAATATACACGCCAGGCCGGAAGGCTGGGCTCTGCGGCCTCCCGTACCGTTGCGGATCGCGCCTCAGCGCAGCAGTTTCAAGGATCCGGTCAGCGATTTGACCCACTTGGAAGCGCCGGCCAGTCCGATGCCGTCGATCGTTTCCGCAGAGAGATCGCGCTCCGGAAATTGTCCCTCATAGTCCGCATAGCTGTGCATCGAGCGCGCAAACGCCGGAAACGGCACGACGATGCGGCGTTCCTCTTTCGGCAGCGCCCTGAGCAGCAATGCGCCGATCGTCTGGCTGTCTGCCTGGAGGATCGGAACGGGCCGGTTGGAACTGATATCGATCGTATTCTCTCTGCTATCCGTAAGTTGCCGATTACCAAGATCAGGCATTGCCGAGCCGATGCCGATGGATATCGCCGCGATGGTGTTGGCGAGATGGCCCGGCGGCAGCTCCGGATTGACGATGATGGCGAGGCGGATGTCCTGAAGCACGGTGGTCTATTCCTTCTCGGTTGCTTACCGGAGAGAATAGACCGGTCGGCCGGGTAAGTTCTTTCGGATGTTGCGGTGAAATGCAGGTATGTGGTAGTGTCTACCTGAAAACAAAGTGAATGAGGTAGAATGTGCCTGCAACGCTGACGCCTGCGGATGTGAAGATTTTGACCGCGCTGCAGAATGACGGCCGCTTGAGCAATCAGGCGCTTTCCGACGAGGTCGGCATGTCGACCTCGCCGTGCTGGCGGCGCGTGCGCCAGCTTGAGGATGACGGCGTCATTCAGGGCTACATGGCGGTGCTGAACCGGAAGGAAATCGGTCTTGGGGTACTCGCCTTCATCCGCGTGAAGATAGACAGCCATACGGAGGCGGAGGCCGATGCCTTTGCCGACGAAGTGATGAAGCTCGATAGTGTCGTCGCCTGCTACAGCATTGCCGGCGACGCGGACTTTCTTCTTCAGGTCGTTTCGTCCGACCTCGATTCCTATTCAGATTTCGCCATGAAGGTCGTGCGGCGGCTGCCCTGCATCAAGGAGATGCAGACGACCTTCGTGCTGAAGGAGATCAAGGCCTTCAGCGGTCTCCCGTTGCGCGCGACATCCGGGCAACGTTGAACGAGGCGTTGCCCACTCAGGAGGCGGATGCCATCAAGGGGTCTTCCCGAATGACCTGCACGAGGAAGTCGAGAACGGTTCTGACACGCAGTGGCATGTTCCTGCGTGACGGATAGACGACGCTGATCGGCAGGCGTGCCGGCGGAAAGTCGGGCATCACGTTCACCAGCCTGCCTGCCTCGATGTCCGGGCAGGCAAGGATATGCGAAAGAATGGCAAGGCCGCTTCCCGCCAGGACCGCGCGATGCACGGCCACGGCATTGTTGGCGACGAGACGTGGCGCGATGCGCACGAAGACATCGTCGGATCCATCGGAAAAGCTCCAGGAACGTCCGTCTCCGGCGCGGCTATAACAGATGCACTCGTGCCCCTCGATCTCGTCCGGCGTTTTCGGCGTGCTCCGTCCGTCGAGATAGCCAGGTGCGGCGACGAGGAAGGCGGTTGTCCAGCCGATGCGTCGGCACATCAGGCTGCTGTCCGTCACGGGGCCGAGGCGCACTTCGAGATCGATGCCTTCTCCGACCAGGTCCGATGGCTCCTCACGGAAGATCAGCTCGACCGAAAGGCCGGGATGACGCTCGAGAAAAGCGGCGAGCCGATCGCTGACATAAAGGCCGAGTGGGGCCGGTAGGGTCAAGCGGACCCGACCGGCCACCATGGCCGTCTCGGCGCATGAGGCTTCGTTGAGAGCGTCGACCGCCTCCACCACCCTGAGTGCCATCGGGATCATGTGTTCGCCCTCGGCGGTAAGCGCCAGCGCGTTCGTCGTCCGGTGAAGAAGGCGCGTGTTCAGGTGCTCCTCAAGCGCCGATACCTGCCGCGAGACGGCCGGTTGCGTCAGGTTGAGGTCGAGCGCGGCGGCGGAAAACGAACCCGTCTCCGCCACGCGCAGGAAAGCTCTCAGCGCTGAGACGATGTCCATCGGATCCCCCAAATGTTTCGACATAAGCCTTATGCGCCGATTGTATGCCCATCGCGCTTTACTGTCCAGATATTAAGGATATCTTGTATCCATAAGGATGTTAAATGTCCTTAATAACGGAGCGACCCAATGACACAGCGTCTGAACTACGCACAGCACTCACCAGAATTCTTCAAGAAGATCTCTGACCTGAGCCTCAGCCTGAGGGACAGCGTCATCGAACAGAAGATCCGCGACCTCGTGAACATCCGCGCCTCGCAGATCAACGGCTGCGCCTTCTGCGTCGACATGCACGTGAAGGAGGCGAAGATCCACGGGGAGAGCGAACTGCGCCTCTACCACGTCGCGATCTGGCGTGATTCGAACCTCTTCATCCCGCGCGAACGTGCAGCGCTTGCCTGGACCGAGGCGCTCACGAAACTGCCCGAAGGCGGCATTCCGGACGAGCTTTACGAGCGTGTCCGTGGCCAGCTTTCGGAGAAGGAAATCTCGGATCTCACCTTCTCCATCATGGTCATCAATGCCTGGAACCGCGTCAGCATCGCCTTCAAGTCCGTGCCCGGTTCTGCCGACAAGCTCTACGGCCTCGACAAGGCCGGACTGAACTAACCGCTATTCCAGAGTGATCGAGCGTTGCGACGCAACGGCCGCAGCGAATGGAGGATCCCATGAAAATCGTCATCATCGGCGGAACGGGCCTGATCGGCTCCAAGACAGTCGAACGCCTGCGCAAGCAGGGCCACGAGGTGATCGCCGCCTCTCCGAACACGGGCGTCAACACGATGACCGGCGAGGGCCTTGCCGAGGCGCTCACAGGTTGCGAGATCGTGATCGACCTTGCAAACTCGCCCTCCTTCGAGGACAAGGCGGTGCTCGAGTTCTTCGAAACCTCCGGCCGCAATCTGCTTGCTGCGGAAAGGTCTGCCGGCGTCAAACATCATATTGCGTTGTCGGTCGTTGGCACCGAGCGGCTGCAGGAGAGCGGGTACTTCCGTGGCAAGCTCGCCCAGGAAAGGCTGATCAAGGCGTCCGGCATTCCCTACACGATCGTGCATTCGACCCAGTTCATGGAGTTCCTGGGCGGTATCGCCCAATCGGGAGCGGTCGGCGACATGGTGCGCCTGTCGCCGGCCTATGTGCAGCCGATCGCCTCCGACGACGTTGCCGACGCCATGGCCGCGGTCGCACTGGCCCCTCCCGTCAACGGTACGATCGAGATTGCCGGCCCCGAGCGCTCGCGCCTCAGCGACCTCGTTGCCCGCTATCTCAAAGCCAGCGGCGACAACCGAAAGGTCGAGCCCGATCGTGAGGCCCGCTATTTCGGCGCCCTCCTGGAAGACGGCTCGCTCGTCTCCGACAACAATCCGCGTCTTGGCCGGATCACCTTCGAAGAGTGGTTCGCGAAGGCGCCCCGCAAGTGACAGCACTGCGCGCCGCTCGGCGCCTTACCCAGCCTTGAAAGGATATTCGACATGATCAAGTCTCTCATCGCCGCGCTCGCGGTCAGCGCAATATTGTTCGGCAGTGCTGTTGCCAGTGACGCCGCCAAAGTCACACTGGTCTACGAGCACGAGTTGCCGAACGTTCCCGGCAAGAGCATCAAGGGCGTTCTGGTGGAGTACGGGCCTGGCGGGTCTTCAGAGGCACACACCCATCCGAGCACGGCCTTCATCTATGCGACGGTGCTGGAAGGCTCGATCCGCAGCCAGGTTAATGACGGCCCGGTCAAGGTCTACAAGGCTGGCGAGAGCTTTTCCGAGATGCCCGGCGATCGGCACGGCGTCAGTGCCAATGGCAGCGAAACGGAGCCCGCCAAGCTGCTTGCGGTCTTCGTCGTCGATACCGCCCAGAAAGAACTCACCTACCCGATGACGAAGTGATGCATCGGAAGGGTCGGGTGCCGATCGCGCAGCCGGCCCTTCCTTGGGGGTGCAACCGTTGGAGCCTGCCATGTTTGCCGAACACCTGCCGTTGCCGTTGCTGCTGATCAACCTTCTCGGGGTCACCGGCATAGCCGTCTGGCACTTGCAGGGGCGTGGTCGCCCGACGGCAAGGCTGATCGTTCAGATCCTGTTCTTCACGGTGATGACCGCGGTCCTCATCCTGGCTGGGATCATGCCGCACAGGAGCGACGATCAGCACCTCCAAGGTGCAGCGGCCTTGCTGGCGACGTCGGCGCGCGTGCTGTGGTGGACGCATCTCGCCTGGTCCCTCATCGGTTTCGTGCGCATCTACATCGTTCTTGAAAAGCGGCCGCAGGAGGCACGGCTGCTGCAGGATCTGATCGTCGCCGTCGTCTATCTCGGCGTGTCGCTGTCGGTCCTGGGCTTCGTCTTCAAGGCGCCGATCGGCACGCTGGTCGCGACCTCCGGCGTGGTCGCCATCATCTTCGGCCTCGCGCTTCAAAATACGCTCGGCGACGTGTTCTCCGGCATTGCCCTGACACTGGGGCGGCCCTTTGCCATCGGTGACTGGATTACGCTTGGCGACGGGACGGAGGGCCGTGTGATCGAGAACAACTGGCGCTCGACTTTCCTGCTTACCGGTGCGCACAATGTCGTTGTCCTGCCGAACAGCGCGCTCGCCAAGGTCGGGCTCACCAATCTCAGCCGTCCTGACGAAACGCATCAGATCCCATTGCCGATCCGCGTGGCGGCAAGCCACTCGCCGAGGCGCGTCGAAGAGATCTTGGGTGCGGCGCTGCAGGATTGCGCCCGCATCGTCCGCGATCCGCCACCGGTTGTCGCCCTCAAGGCGATAGACGCCGTGGCGATCGAGGTTGAACTGCAGTTTCGCGTTAGAAGCCCGGCCGAACGGACACCCGCACGCAACGAGGTGATCGCGCGTGTCTACGACCGATGCCGGCAAGACGGTCTTTCGCTTGCATTGCCAGCGCAAGCATACTTCTACGCTTCCCCTGCGGAGGTGGCGGTCAGGCCTCTCTTATCCAGCGCGCCCCAGTACCCACTCGAAACTGCGCTTCCAGAGGTCTGATGGAATTTCCTTCGAGAGAATGTCGATCAGGTCGGACAAGCGCACGCTCCGCAGCTTGTCGCGCCAGGCCTCGTCCGCCTCCCACATGATGCGCGCCACCGCGCACGGCGTGCTTTCGCAATAGCCCGGTGCCCGACAGGGATTGTTGGCCCTGATGTTGGTGCAAACGAAGGTTCGCGATTTGCCCTCGACCGCCTCGACGATATCGAGAAAGGAAAGCTCGGCCGGCGCCTTGGCCAGTCGATACCCGCCCGATGGGCCGAGGGTCGTGTGGACGAGCCCGGCTTGCGAAAGGCTCTGCAGCGCCTTCGAAAGATACTCCTTGGGAAGCCCGTGGAACTCCGCCAGCGCCTTGGTTGAGAGGTAGCGGCCTTCAGGCAGGCCGGCAAGAATGGCACAACAATGCAACGCCCATTCGACTTGGCTTTTGAGAATCATGTGTTCGTCCGGCAGATGCCAATGCGTATCTATTAAGGATAAAAAATATCCCTATTCCCCTACCGTGTAAACAGTGCTGAACCCACATGAGCAAACGCATCGCGCGCAGTGGGAAGTTTCATGATCGCAATTGTCGGTTTTATGTCTGTCCTTTGTATCGCGCTGCCGCTTGCCTTCAGTTGGCGCCTCTTGCGCCTTGACGAGCCCACGCGCCTTGGCTGGTTGCTGGTGTTTGCCGAAAGCGTCGTGCTGATCTCGCTGGTCATGCTCCTTGGTCGCTGGGACATTGCCGGGCTCTGGACTCGCCTCGCGCTTGCAGTTCTTGCCATCATCGCTGCCCTCGCCTCAGCGGTGCGGCACGCGGGCCGACCCTGGCTCTCCGGGGATCGCGGGGCGCTGTGGCGCAGTCTTGTCCCGACGATCGCCTCGCTGGCCGTTTTCGGTGCGGTGCTCGCCTATGTCATCGGGGGGACGTCCGTGCGCGGTGATCCCCGCGACCTGTCGTTTCCGTTGACGGGTGGACGCTTCGTCGTCGCCCAGGGTAGCGGCATCGGTATCCTCAACCATCACAGCGACCATCCGGCGCAAAGGCATGCCCTCGATATTACGGCCGTCAATGCCGCGGGCCTTCGTGCCCTGGGTCTGCTGCCCAAAAGTCCCCGGGACTACACGATCTTCGGGAAAACCGTGCTCAGTCCTTGTGAGGGAGAAGTGATCGCTGCGGTCGACGGACTGCCGGATCTGTCGCCACCCCTGACCGACCGGGACAATCCAGCCGGCAACCACGTGGTCCTGAGCTGCAACGGCATGCAGGTGGAACTTGCACATCTGCGTCAGGGAAGCATTGTGGTTTCGGCCGGTGCGGCTGTTTTTGCCGGCACCCCGATCGGTGAGGTTGGCAACTCCGGCAACAGCACCGAGCCGCATCTGCACATCCATGCCGTCGACGGCCGATCCGGGCGCGCTGTTCAAGTCTCCTTCGACGGGCGCGTCGCCGTTCGCAATTCGCAATTCGACCGGATGCTCGATCTCTGAGAAATCTGCGGTGACAGCGCTGAACGGCAATCAGGATACGTTCGGCGGTCTTGGTGCCGTGCCACCCCTCGAGGTTTTCAGCGAAAACAGCGCCGTTGCTGCGGTGCCGCCGTTGGCAAGTCCGGCGGAGAAACGAGCGACGCCGTCCGCATCCATCGACCAAACGGCGTTTCGGCCGGCAGTCTTCGCCGCATACAGGGCCGCGTCGGCGGCGGAGATGAGCGCGTGCGAATCCTCGTGCCCTTCTGCGAAGGCGACGCCGATGCTCACGGTTGCTGACAGCACGCCTTTGGCCGTGCCGAGCCGGCGCGCTTCGAGCGAGGTGCGAATACCGTCGGCGATGGCGAGCGCGTCCAACCGGTCCGCGTGGGGCAGACAAGCGGCGAATTCCTCGCCGCCGAAGCGTGCGATGAAAGCGTCAGCGGGCACGGCCCTGGAAACGATCTCGGCAAATTCGACCAGCACCTGGTCACCGGCTGCGTGCCCAAAGCGATCATTGATCGCCTTGAAGTGGTCGATGTCGAGATAGAGCAGCGCTCCTTTTGCCGAGCCCGCGGCGAGATGGGTATCGAGCTGCGTGAGGAAGGCGCGCCGGTTCGGCACGCCCGTCAGTGCGTCGGTTTCTGAGGCAAGCTTGTAGCGCTGCTGCGTTCGCTCCTTTACCAGTGCGAAGAAGGCGAAGCCGCCGGCGAGACTGTGAAAGAACAGCTCGAAGGTCAGAAGTTGATACCAAAGCGGCTGTGCCGTTCCCGCGGCCGTATTGCCTGCGAGCGGCCACAGCACGATCAGCGGAATACGGGCGAGATAAAGCGCGCCGTGTGTGGCGAAAACGAAGGCGACGATATAGGAGCTCGGCAACCGGCGGAAATACTCCGATCGGAAGACCTCGAGCGCGATCAACGCAGAATAGGCGAAGATCAGGATCGAGTAGAGGACGATCCTGCTCGTGACGCTCTCGCGGACGTATTCGGAGAAGTAGGTTACGGCGATCCAGAGGATCGGTCCGAGAAGAGCGGAGGCGATCTTCAGCGGCTGATTGTCAAAGGCGCGCAGGCCGAGCCAGATCATGGCAAGGGCCAGCACCGCGAGCGCATTGCCGAGCGAAATGGTGGCGAAGCTGTAGCCGTCACCGCGCAACGTCAGCAGGACGAAACCGATTGCGCCTATGGCGAAGGCCGAGGACCATAGAAGCAGTTCGAAGCTCTTGCGCTCCTGCCGCCAGGCGAGGCCGAAGAAAATGGCGAAGATCACCAGTGTCACGAACGAACTGAGCATGATCGTCGGGGTATGCAGGATGTCCACCGTCGTCTCCTGATGTTCGCGCGGAACCTTGCCCTACAACCGTAAAGCTTTCGCAAATGGCGGCTCTCGCGACGATGCGCGCCGCTGACCGAGCGCTGGTCTCGACGGCGTCAAGGCAGGAAACGGGTTGAATTTGAGCCGCGCAGGCACGATTTTGACGACAGAGACTCAAGGGAGGCTAGGCAGATGGGCCAGGCAGCACATCGCTATTTCATCTTCGAAACCGCGGCCGGTTTCTGCGGCATCGCCTGGAACGATGTGGGCATCACGCGTTTCCAACTGCCAACCCGCGCGGCCGAGGCAAGCGAACGGCTCCTGCTGAAGCGGCTGCCCTCTGCCGAGTCAGCCCAGCCGACGCCCGAAATTCGGGAAGCGGTGGGAGCCGTTCAACGCTACTTCGATGGCAAGGAAGTCGATTTCACTGGCTTTGCGGTCGATCTGGAAGGGCAGGACGAGCTTTTCCGCCGCATCTACGCCGCGACGCGCGCGCTGCGCTGGGGGCAGACGACCACCTACGGGGCGCTGGCAAAAGAGCTGGGCGCCGGGCCGGAGGCGGCGCGTGATGTCGGGCAGGCCATGGCCAAGAACCCGGTTTCCCTGATCATCCCCTGTCACCGGGTGCTGGCCGCCGGCGGCAAGATCGGCGGCTTCTCGGCACCCGGCGGTTCCACCACCAAGACCCGCATGCTGGAGCTGGAAGGGGTACATCTGGGGCAGCCACCCGAACCGACGCAGCAGTCCTTCGGTTTCTGAGGACATCGCCGACTGCGACCCGATGCTTTCCGCTCCTGCTGAAGCAATTATCGCGCCCTTTGCGTGCGCTATGGTGTTGGCTTTGGCTTATGGTTGCGCTTGGCCGCTCTCTTCCCGAGAGGTTCTCAGGTTCGCTGCTCAAGATATGTTACAAGTTTCGCGGGAGCTATCGAAATTACTTAGTATTTTCAATTGGTTGGCGAAGCAGCCCGATCGGATTAATTCTGATTTTCTCATGACAGACTATCAGAACGGAAATATTTTAGGCGTCGCTAACTTGTCGCAACGAATCCTGGGGGTGACGCATGTCCATCAGTTCAGGAACGCCGTGCCGCAAGGACCGTACGCCGACCGGGATCGTCATAGAACATCAGACGTTGGTGCGCAGCGTTATCGTCGCCGTTCTCGAATACGAACTCTCCGGTTGGAATTTTATCGATATGGTCTCGACCGACAGCCTTGACCAGGCGCTCGGTTACGACGTGCGTTTGATTGTGCTGGACCTGAGTGCGCGAAACGACGGCGGGTGTTATTTGCATGGCGAGCTTGCGGAAATCCGCGTTTTCCGGAAGTGCCGGTTGCGGTGCTCTCGGACACCGACGACAAGGCGACCGCCGCCGACGTCCTCAAGCTGGGGGTTCGCGGCTTCTTCACCACGTCCTTGCGGATCGAATTGGCGCTTGCCGGTTTGCGGCTGATTCTTGCAGGCGGCATCTTCTGTCCAGACCCGCTTGCCGCGCTTACCGATTGTGCCGCCGTTGCTCGCCAAGGAGACAGGACGCAGATCAGCGCCTATCGAGGCGAGTTGGCGCTCGCCGACTTCACGCCGCGCGAGGCGGATGTCCTCGCCGAGTTGCGCTGCGGGTCTTCGAACAAGGTGATCGCAGGCAAGCTCAATCTTTCCGACCATACGGTGAAAATGCATCTGCAGCACATCATGCGCAAATTGCAGGTGCAGAACCGAACCGAGGTCGTCGCCCTGCTTGCCGACCGGGGAACTCCCGGCAACGGTCATGGTGTCGCCACCAACGGCAGCAGCGTCGTCAACGTGATGTCTTTTCGAGCATCTCGCTAAGGGTTGCGGCCGTCAGCATGGCCTCGGCCAGCAGCCTCTTGAGCTTCTGATTTTCCACTTCGAGCGCCTTTACGCGCTCGGCATCGAAGTTGGGACCCCTGCTTTGCAGTGATTGCCACCGGTAGAATGTCGGCTGGCTGATGCCATACCGGTGGCAGACATCGGCGACGGTTGCACCGTACTGATGCTCCTTCAGGATCTCCAGGACTTCGTCGTCATTGAACTTACGTTTGCCCATCGCGGCTGTCCTTCGGGGAACCGACTGGCACATCTGATCGCGGGGTCGAAAAATCGTGCCCATGTGGTACGCCCACGGCGTTCCGCGGGGCATGACTCAGTTCTCGCGAAATGCGGTGTTGAAACTGTCAATCAACGGACGCAGCGCATAAAGCGCGACGCTGCTCGTACCGGTCTCAATCATGGCCCGCACCGGCATGCCCGGGACCATTTCCACGCCCGGCAAGTGGCCGAGTCGCTCATCGGTAACGCGGATCGTGGCGGCGTAGTAGGTGCGGCCGGTCATCCGGTCGACCAGATTGTCGGCGGACACATAGGAAACCGTACCTTTCAACAGCGGAACCCGCCGCTGGTTGTAAGGAATGAGATGAACCTGAGCCTCGAGCCCGGCATGGACCTGGGCGATATCTTCCGGCTTCACCCGTGCTGCCACGACCAGTGCGCCCGCGTCCGGCACGAGGTCGGCCAGCGGCTCTCCGGCGCCGATGACGCCGCCTGTCGTGTGGACACGCAGGTCCATGATCACCCCGTCGTCGGGCGCCCGGATCTCGGTTCTCGCCAGTTGATCGTCAATGGCGTTCAAGCGTTCGCGCAGCTGAGCCAACTGGTTCTCCGTGTCGCGCAGCGTGAGTGCGACTTCATTCAGCCGGTCGCTGCGCAGCTTGACGATGTAGGACTGCGATTCGCTGATCACCTGATGGGCACGGGAAATGCGTGCGGAGACTTCGCCGATCTGGCCGCCGATGTCGGCCTTCTCCCGTGCCAGTACGAGCGCTCGGCTCCGCCGTTCGAGGCCCTTCTCGGTCAACGCCGAGACGGTCTGGAGTTCCTGGCGCGATATGGCGCTTCTTTCGATCAGGGAGGCCTTCTGGGCGCTCAGCCCGGCGACTTCCTCCAACACTTCCTTGATCTTCTGCTGCGTGATCATGACTTCGGACTGCATCACCTGGCGCCGTGCGTCGAATATGTTCTGCTGTCCGTCGAGGATGTCATGGATCACCCGGTAGTTGCCGGCCTGCTCCACGAGATCAGGCGGAAATGCGACGTGGTTCGATCCCTCCTGCTCGGCCGTCAGCCGCGCCTGTCGCGCCTCAGCGTCCCAGAGCTGGCCGCGAAGGCTATCCCGCTCGGAACGCGGCTTCGTATCGTCGAGCTTGATCAGCACCTGGCCGGCAGACACGGCATCGCCGTCGCGGACAAGGATCCGCCGGACGATCCCGCCTTCGAGATGCTGGATGGTCTTGCGGTTCGCTTCGGTCTCGACGACGCCGGACGCGATCGCCGCGCTGCTGAGCGGTGCGAGAACCGACCAGATGCCGAGGCCGAAAACGAAGAAACCGATCAGCAGGTTTCCCGTCCAGGCGACATGCCGCAGCCGCGACATCGGCGAGGCTTCGGCTAGCGTCATCGGCAGGGCGGTAGCGACAGCCGTCGAGGGCTGGGGGCCAGCGTTGCCCTTGGCGTCCAAGGCATAGCCCACGATTTCGGTTCCGGGTCGGGTCAGGTCGGATTTGATGAGCTCCATCGTTCTCGCGCCTCCCTTTTCACGTGCCGGCTTGGGCTGCTGGGTGCAGATAGGTATCGAAGACCCAGTCGCTGTCGCCGAAGGCTTCGATCGTGCCGTTGCGCATGATCGCGATCTTGTTGGTCACGGGCAGAATGCCCATGCGGTGCGTGATGATGATGACCATCATACCCATGGCGCGCATGCGGGTGATCGCCGCAAACAGCCGGCGTTCGCCGTCATAGTCCAGGCTGGAATTGGGATCGTCGAGCACGACGAGCGCGGGATTGCCGTAGACGGCGCGCGCCAGTCCCAGCTGTTGCCGTTGGGCTCGAAGCAGCGTTGCGCCACCGTCGCCGATATCCGTCTCATAGCCCTGCGGCAGTTGCATGATCGCATCGTGCAGCCCGACGAGCTTTGCCGCTTCGATGACCTTGCCGACGTCGGTTCCGTCGAGCCGGCCGACGACGTCCTTCACCGCACCACCGAAAAGTTCGATGTCCTGCGGCAGGTAGCCGATATGCCGCATGCAGCCACCAAGCCGGAGAGTGGAGATATCGACACCGCCGAGCAGGGCGCAGCCGATGGTCGTCGGCTGGACGCCCGCGATGATCCGGCCAAGCGTCGACTTTCCGGAGCCGGATGGGCCGATCAGTGCAAGGCAGTCGCCCGGTGCCAGCCGCAAGGTGACGGAATTCAAGATCTGGCGGTTGCCCGAAGGAAGCGTGTAGCCGACGCGCTCAAGCACAAGACCGCCCGCTTCGGGTATCGGTATCGTACGGGCACTGTCCTGAGCGGCGATCGATATCAGCATCGTGTTGATGCGATTGTAGGCGGCATAGGTGAAGGCGACGGCGCGCCATGCGCCGATCGCGCCTTCGATCGGTGCAAGCCCACGGCCGAGAAGCAGGCTGGAGACGAAGATGATGCCGGGGTTTCCGCTATCCTCCACGACGAGCCAGGCGGCCGACCCCATCATCAGAATCTGCGCCAGCATGCGTACGGACTTCGAGAGCCCGAGAATGGTCTCGGTGCGCTTCATCGCATCGTCTTGCGCCTGTCGCGCAGTCTCGGCGTCGCGGTAGACGAGTTGAGCGGCGCCGTTCTGCATGTTCATTGCGCGGATGACCTGGATGTACCGCAGCGCGGTCGCAAAGCGCATATGGCTGCGGGAAAGCGCCAGGTTCGCTTTCATCAAGGGCTGGCGGGTTGAGAGCTCCGTTACGATAGCGAGCAGCAGCAAGGCGAGCGCGGTGAAGAGCCCGATGGTTCCGAGCAGGGGGTGGACCAAGAACAGAAGCAGCAGGAAGATCGGCGCCCAGGGAATGTCGAAAAGCAGCGAGCTGGCCGGGGCGTCGAGGAACTGGCGCAGGATCGACAGGTCCCGGTAGCAGTCGTTGGCGAGACCCGTTTCGGCGCGGGCTCCGTATTCGAAACACGCCGTCAGCACGACGGGCCGCAAGCGATGATCCAGCCAGCTGCCGATCCGCGAGAGCGCGGCACGCCGCACGATATCCAGGATCGAGCCGACCAAAACCGCCGCGGCAATGATGAGTGTCAACATGACCAGCGTGTCGACGCTGCGGCTCGACATGACGCGATCGTAGATCTGGAGCAGGTAGATGGAGGGCGCCAGCAGGAACAGGTTGTAGGCGCAGCTATAGAGAAAGACCAGCAGGAACGCCCCCGTGCAGGCCTTGAGTGCCACGACCAGGTGGGTTGGAGAATGCTGCGCCCCTGTCGGATTCGTCGTCATTATCGGATCTCGATCGGATCGGCGTGATCGATGATGCGGTCGGCTTGGTTGCTTCAGGCTTCCTTTGCTTGGGCTCGATCCGTGGCCAAATGCAACTCAAAGGTCCCGTAGCGTTTCTTGCGCGCCGCGACACAAGTAAAAAAGAGGATCGCCGGCCATGGCCGGCGATCCTTGTCGAGCGACTCAGATACCGATGTCGCTGATGGTGCCCAAAGTGTTGTCGAAATTGTCGAGAACGTTCGAGACCGCAGTGGTGGTCGTCGTCGTGGTGGTTTCCGAGATCGGGTTCGAGTGAACCATAGCCGCGGAAATGTCGCCGCCGAGCGCCGTTGCGCCGTCGCCGCCAGCCCCGCCCATGCCCGAAATGATCGTCGCGCCTTGATCGGCGAGCAACGTTGTCGTCTGCGTAGCAGTGGTGCTCGCGTCTACGCTTGCGGTGTTACCGCCGCTCGTGCTGCTCTGATCGCCACTCGACGTCGGATTGCCGCCGGCGCCGCCCGCGCCGCTGTTGGCAAGCGAGGCGAGGACAGCGATCGGCACCTGGACGAGGCCGCCGCCATCAGCGTTGCCGGTCCCCCAGTCTGCACCCTGACCGACGTTGTCGCCGTTATCCACGGTGGGGATTGAGCCGACGACTGTCTGCACCGGAGCCACGGTGGCGACAGGATTGTAGTTGATATCGCCGTTGTTGGTGCCGTCGCCACCGTTGCCGGCGCTCGCGTCGCCCGCGATGGGATTGGTGAAGTCGATCGTGTCGGAGGTTATTTGTGAGATAGGCATAGCGTCGCTCCTCTACTTGTTGCCCCGTAGTCTTGGACGGTTCGATGCCACAGCACACCGCCGCAGCGGGGGGACAGCGCGAAAGCTATGGTGCGCGTGATCCTCGGGGCGAACCAGCCGGACATTCGGAGACGTTCCTTTGGGTAGGGTGTGCCCGCGTTTCAGCTTGGCCGGCGTCAAGCGGACCCGGCGGGGCACGAATCAGGGAGTGGATTGTGAGAGATGGCAGCGGAACGCGACGAAACCGCCGCGCCAGGGCGCGCTTGCTGCGCTTGAGCGGGGATGCTGCGGTTCAGCCGTGCAGGACGTCGTCGATCAGCGCGGCATTGGCCTCGGCGATGTTGCCTTCGCCGCCCGCGCCCCCGATGCCGCCGATCTGCAGCGTATGCTGGTCGACGAGCAGGTGGTTGAGCTGGTCCGCCTCGGCGGTGCCGCCGGCGGGCACTGCGATGTTGATCGGGTGGAAGTAGCCGATGTTGACGTCGACGGTGCTGCCGTTCGAATAGCCGTCACCACCGCCGCCGGAGACACCGCTTCCGGTGAAGATCGTGTCCGAGGACAGGTTGAAGCCGCCACCCTTGCCGCCGACACCGGCAATCTGCACGCCGCCCTGGTCGAAGATGACGTTGTTCGTCTGTGTGGCGTGAGCATCGCCGCCGGCGGCGCCGACAGCGATGTTGATTGGCGAGAACACCGCGACGTTTACGTCGACCATGCTGCCGATGAACGTGCCGTCGCCGCCATGGCCCGCATAGGCATCGCCGTTGAAAATGAGCGTCGCGCCCTGCTGCTGGGCCGGGGCGGTATTGCCGGCAACGTTATGGTCGCCACCGGACCCGCCAACGCCGCCGATCTGGGTGGCGCCCTGAAGGAAGGCCGCATTGTTTGCCTGCCCGGCCGTGGCGCTCGAACCGGGACCGGCTGCGACGGCCAGATTCAAGGGCGCAAACACGGCGGTGTCGGTGCTGACGAGGCCGCCAAAGAAGGTGCCGTCGCCGCCGCCGCCGGCCACGCTGCCACCGCCATGGCCACCGGCCACGTTGCCGTTTCCGCCTTCACCACCAATGCCCCCCATCTCGGTGACGTGTTGGTTCATCAGCGCGTGGTTGCCCTGGAGTGCGTCGGCATCCGTGTGTGAGCCGGCGATGGCCGCGTTCGACGGTGTGAACATCGCCAACGTGTTGCTGCCGATCGTGCCCAGGCTGGTGCCGTCGCCGCCGTTTCCCGCGGAGTTCTGTGCCGGCGCTATGTCCAGCGGAAGCCACGTCGGCACCAGCGCCAGGTGGCCGCCGGCGATCGTGCTCTGGTTGGAGTTCGCGTTCGGTGCCTCTTCCGACAAAACACGAGTTTCCGTCATCGCCATGACTCCCATAAACTCAAGCCCCCGCAACACGATCATGCGACGTGTGCGAGCGCGCATCGCGAACTATTTTGCAGGCGGTTGCGGCAAAAGATGAGCCTGCAATTCGGCTACGTCCGTTCGGGGAGAGAGATGGCCGATCGGCTATCGTGCAGCCGGAGCGACAGTGCAGGGCTCACTTCGGCGATGTGGCGCGCATCTGCCGCGGCGACTGGCCGAAGGTCTTGGCAAATGTCCTGGAGAAATGCCCGGCACTTTCGAAGCCGACTTCAAGCGCGATCTCGATGAGCGAAGCATCGGTCTGGATGATGAGGTGCTTGGCGCGCTCCAGCCGGAATTTCCGGTAGACGTGCGCAGGCGACATCTTTGCTTTCTCCATGAACAGCCGCTCGAGTTGCCGGCGCGACAGGCCGACCGAGGCGGCCAGTTCCGGGATCGAGATCGTGTTCTCGGTATTCTGCTCCATGATGATGAGGGCAGCGTTCAGACGGGGGTCGTTGCTTTCGATCGCGAGTGGCTTTCTTGGCTGCACATGGAGATGCGAGCGGGCCTTGTCGATCTGCAGGACCTCCAGCGCATTGCGCTCTGCCTCCCGGCTGATGTGGAGGCGCACGATATGGGCAGCCATGTCGGCAGCACTACTGCCGCCGGCGCAGGAACCACGGGTGCGGTCGAGGTTGAAGAGGCGGTCCGAGCGAACCTTCAGATCCGGAAAACGCTCACGGAATGCCTGGTAGTGAAGCCAGCTGACGCAAACGACGTGCCCGGCCATGAGCCCCGCTTCCGCCAGAATGAAGGTACCGGTGCACAGCCCGATCAAAGGTACTTTCTTCGCGGCCGCCTTCTTCAGGAAAGCGATCGTCTCGTCGTCGATCGGGTGTTCGTTCTTGAGCAGGCCGCCGACCATCACGATGTAGTCGAACTGCCCCGGATCGACGAGGCCTGACGTCGGCGCGACCTGAACCCCGCAGCTCGATGCGATCAGATGGCTCGTGTTGCCGAGCACCTGCCAATCGGCGCGCACGCGGCCCGATTTGTCGAGTTCGTCGCTTGCCAGCCGAAGCGTATCGACGAAGAGGGCGAAAGCCGAAAGTGTGAACGACCGGGCGAGAACGAAGCCAATCTTGAGGCGGTTGGCTGCAGCATCGTTGGATTTCGTGTTTATCGTCATTGCGAACCCACTTTAAACTACTCATGCCAATTGGCTGGCGCGCCGTTGTCGCGGTCGCGGCGCCTTCGGAGGGGCGCCGCGGCATCGCACAGTCGCCGGCGACAGCAGCCGCAAGCCCGGCGTCTCGCAGACTGTTGTTCCGATCCGTTATCCTATCTGAAAACCGCGTGCCAGGGGATCACAATCGTCCACGAAGATCAGCCGATCGCCGATGGGCTCTAACTCCTTGGTCTTGCGCGCGCTCTTGCCCGCGGCGCGTGGAAAAACACGGCGGCGGATGGCGAACGTACACGGTTAAACGGGTTCTTACTTGTAAATAGATCTCAAAAAATATTGACATTTCAATAGAAAAATTGGTTATAAAGATAACAACAAATATCTGGATCTGTTAGATGCTCGCCATTGTCGCTGATGACCTGACCGGCGCACTGGATGCCGCGGCGCCGTTTGCTGCGAGGGGCTTCCATGTCGAAGTTGCATTGGCGGTCGAAGCGATCGGCGATGCGCTGAGGGCGGCTCCGGATGTGCTCTCGATCAATCTCGGCTCGCGCGAGTTGAGCACTGAGAGTGCCAGGCAGCGTGCCGAGGCCGCTCTCGCCGCGTTGCCTTCGGGTTCGCGGATCTTCAAGAAGGTCGACTCCCGTCTGAAGGGCAACATCGTTGCCGAACTCGACGCGATGTCCTTCCGTGCTGCGCTGGTGGCGCCGGCCATCCCGGCCTTTGGCCGGGTGGTGGTATCCGGTCGCGTTCAAGGCTTTGGGGTGGAGGTGCCGATTTCCGTTGCCGAGAGGCTCGGCGGACATGCGGCAAAGGCTTCGATCCCGGATGCATCCACCGAGGCCGAGATGCGTGATTTGCTCGAGGACGCGGAAGGCAACGGCACGGAACTGCTGATCGGCGCGCGTGGCCTCGCAGAGGCGCTTGCCGAGCGCATGAGTGGCGGCGCAGAAGCGCGAGCTGCCGAGGTGTCGGCCGGCCCGGCCTTGTTCGTCATCGGATCCCGCGATCCGATTACCCTTGCCCAGATCGATACGCTTCGCGATGCCCTCGCTTTATCCTATCTGCCGGCGCCGAACGGCCGGCTTGTGAGAGCGGGCGACGTCGCCGGCGCGATCACGCTCGTTCAGGCGGTGCCGGGCGAAGGGGAGGTGACGCCGGAAGCGGTTTCCGAGGCGCTTGCCGAGAGCGTTTGTCCGGGCTTTGTCGACGCGGCAGGAACGGTGCTTCTGTCCGGCGGCGCAACCGCGGAGGCGGTTTTGAAAAAGATGGGCGTACAGCGTTTTCGCCTGCTGGGCGAATGCCTGCCCGGCCTGGGCTTGGCTGAGGTCGACGGACGTTGCATCATCGCCAAGTCTGGCGGATTCGGTGCGCCGGGCACGCTGAGGGAAATCGCGGAGGCTGTCCTCCGCAAGATGGGATGACGGATGGGACTGGAGAACGGAACAGCACGCAAGAGCCTCGGCGATCTCGTCTTTGAGCGCATGCACCGTGCGATCAAGTCCGGCGCCTACAAGCCGGACGAACGCTTGCCGACCGAGCACGAGCTGGCAAGCGAGTTCGAGGTTTCGCGCCCCATCATCCGCGAAGCGCTGCGCCGGCTGCGCGAGCAGGGCTTCATCTATTCGCGCCGCGGCGCCGGCAGCTTCGTTCGCGCCGTAGGCATGCGCGAGCCCCTTGGCTTCGGACAACTGGAAAACGTCGCCGATCTTCTGAACTGCTACGAGTTCCGCCTGACGGTCGAACCGGCGGCGGCCGCCGCCGCCGCAGAGCGGCACGACGCAGCCAGCTTGGCCGCTATCCGCCAGGCGCTGGAACTGATGCGGGACGCCACCAACCGGCAATCGCACCGGGAGGATGCGGACTTCCAGTTCCATCTTGCAATCGCGCGCGCCGCCCAGAACAGCTACTTCTTCACCGCGATGGAAGCGCTCAAGGATCACATCGCCGTCGGCATGCGGTTTCACGGCGCTTCGGTCAAGCGCGAAACCACCGGCTTGACGCGGGTCTTTGCGGAGCACGAGGCGATCGCAGAAGCCATTGCTGCCCGAGAAGCTTCAAAGGCGAGGGAGTTGATGCACGAACACCTTTCCGGATCCCGCGAGCGCCTGTTCCAGGCGAGCAAGTAGCCGCCTCAAAATGCGAAAACCCCGGCAAGCCGCCGGGGTTTTGTTTTTTGCGCCAACGGATGGATCAGAAAGCTGCCTTGTAGACGGCGAGTACGTCTTCGGCACTCATGTCGATCGGATTGTTGTCCATCAGGCGGCGGTTTGCATGCGCCTCGCTGGCATAGAGCGGCAGGTCATCGGCACTTGCGCCGTGGGCAGCGAGCGACATTTCGATACCAAGATCGCGGCAGAAGCCACGCGCGGCGCCCAGAAGTTCTCGGGCGGAGAGACTTCCCCCGAGACCCAGGGCTTGGGCAACTTCCGCCGTCTTGCCCGCCGCAACCGGCTGGTTGAAGGCGAGCACATGCGGAAAGATGATGGCGTTTGCCAGGCCATGGGGCAGGCGAAGCCGCGTGCCGAGCGGATAGGCGATGGCGTGGCCGGCGGCGGTGTTGACCGGCCCAAGGCAGATGCCGCCGTAGTAGGAAGCCAGCATCATGCCTTCGCGTGCCTCGGTATCTGATCCATCCCTGACGGCGCGGGCGAGATATTTGCCCACGAGCTTGAAGCCCATACGGGCAAAGCCGTCGATCATCGGATGGGCGCGGCGATTGGTGAAAGCTTCCACGCAATGGGCCATGGCATCGACGCCGGTAGCAGCGGTTACCGCCGACGGTACGGAATAAGTGAGCTCCGGATCGAGAACGGCGAAGTCGGCAATCATGTGCGGGCTTTCGACCGCGATCTTGTTTCCCTTGGCCGGGTCGGTGATCAGCGAGCGGATACCGGCCTCCGAGCCTGTGCCTGCGGTCGTGGCGACTTGGGCAAGGCGGGTGTTGCGGCCGAGAACCCGGTTCGGTCCGGCGACATCGGTCAGCGTCTGCTCCGAATCCCAAAGCACGGCAACCAGCTTGGCGACGTCGAGCACTGATCCGCCGCCGAGGCCGACGATCAGGTCCGGCTTGCTCTGGCGCGCGGCGTCGAGCGCGGCGTTCAGGGTGTCGACATCGGGTTCGCCCGGGATCGCGTCGAACACCGTGACGCGGCCGACGAGTTTCAGGCGATCGACGAAGCCGGCGGTGATCGGCGTTGCGATGACGAGCACCGAACGGGCGTCGGCCGCCCAGGCGCCGACCTCGGCGATCGTGCCGGCGCCGACGGCGAGGCGACGCGGCTGATGAAGGGTAATGGGGGCGATGGTCATGGTGTCATCCTCGCTTGGCGTCGCCCGCCACGAGCTTGCGGGCATAGGCGATGGCGGAGTTCATGTTGCCGTGATTGGCAATGCCCTTGCCGGCGATGTCGAAGGCCGTGCCGTGATCGACGGAGGTTCGGTCGATCGGCAGGTCCACCGATACGTTCACGGCGGTATCGAAGGCGACGAGTTTCACCGGGATGTGCCCCTGGTCGTGATACTGCGCGACCACGAGGTCGAAGGCGCCCGAATAGGCGCGGTGAAACACGGTGTCGGCGGAGATCGGCCCATAGGCGTCGATGCCTTCCGCCCGCGCCGCCGTAACGGCCGGCGCGATCTGGTCGTCGTCCTCGGTTCCGAACAGGCCGTTTTCGCCGCAATGGGGATTGATGCCGGCGACGGCGATTTTGGGTGCCGTATAACCGATGCGTTTCAGATGGGCGTCGCCGGCGCGGATCGTGGCGAGAACCCGTTCGGTCGTCGAGCGCCGGATCGCCTCCTGCAGCGCCACATGGGTCGAGACGTGGATGACCTTGAGGCGCTCGGAGGCAAGCAGCATATAGGCCGCCTCGGAGCCCGTCAGGCTGCGCAGCATCCCGGTGTGGCCGTCATAGTGATGACCGGCAAGGTTCAGCGCTTCCTTGTTGATGGGCGCGGTGACGATGCAGCCGATGATGCCGGCTTCAGCGTCGCGCACCGCCTTTTCGATGAAGCGGAAGGCGGCGTCGCCGGCGACAGGGCTCAACTGCCCCCAGGGAAGCGGTGCGCCCTCGATCGGCAGATCAACGACATGCCCGGTGAGATCGACCTCAAGTCCGAGAGCGGTCCGGGCCGCTTCGAGCGTGGCAAGATTGCCGTAAATCCGGACTGTGTCGCGCTCCTGCTGCGACATGTCGGCCAGCGCGCGCACCGAAATCTCGGGGCCGACGCCGCACGGGTCGCCCATGGTTATGCCGATGATGCTGCTCATGAAGGTCTCCGTTGGTCGGCGTGGTCCCAGCCAGGGGCCAGGCGAACATATTTGATGGCGCGCCGGTGGTAGGTGTAGGCGAGGTGCATGGTGCCGTCTGGCCCTTCGAGCAGCCACGGATAGGACATTTCCTTGTTGCGGCCGTCGGTGGAGTCATTGGAAAGGCAGGTGCCAGGGCCGTCTTCGATCAGCAGACGCACGGGAAAGGTCTTGCCACCATCCTTGGAGAGGCAGAGGGCGACCGGCGCCCGCCGGACGCCCCAGATCGGCACGCAGCCGCCCGTAGGGTCTGCGTCCGGGCGGCTGTCGTCCTCGCCGAGTTCATCATAGAGCGAGGCGCGCCGCTCGGCGGTGTCGGCCGCGCTGACGGGATTGCAGATCATCGCAATCCGGCCGTCATTGAGGCTAAGGGCGGCGATCGAGGAGTTGTTGTTCGGGACGTCGCTAGCCTCGGGCACGGACCAGGATCTGCCCTCATCGTGGCTCTCGGTCCTGTAGACCCAGTCGGCCTGCCGCCGACGGAAAAGAGCGGCAAGGCGACCATCGCCGAGCGACACCGGGGACATGTGCACACAGCCAACGGACTGATCCAGTTCCTCCAGCTGCCACGTCGCTCCCTGATCAAGCGAAATGCCGACGGCTGCCGTGTCGTGGCTTCCGTTCCACTTCTGGCCAGGGCGCTGGACGCAGCGGAAGATCGGCAGCAGCCACGCGCCGTCGCTGCGCACCACGAGGGGCGCGCGGATAAAGCAGCCACGAGGAAGGTTCAGATAGCGGTCTTTGCTGGTTGTCAGTGCCAACGGGTCGGAGGCATCACGGTGAACTTCAGCCATCCGGATCCGACACTCATCCTGATTGCCGGAGGGTTGGGAGGTGTGAAAGAGCCACAGCCTGCCGTCGGATGCGGTGAAGAGAACAGGGTTTTGTTCAGAATGCGCGGCATCGAAGCTCAGGCGCTGTGGCGGTCCCCATTGCGTCGCGTCCTTCGGTAGCACGGAAGCAAAGATGGAGATATCCGACTTGCCCTCGAGCGTGCCGCCGAACCAGGCGCAGGCGAGCGCACCGTCTGAGAGCAGATGCAGAAAGGCGGCATGGTTCTGGATCATCGGCGAAGGCAACAGCGCTTCCATGCGCCCGGGCGACGCGGTTTGAAGCTGGCCATTCATGCCGTGGGCGATTTCTTCAGGGTCCATGGGCTCCTCCTCTGTGCCTCGAAAATCGCCTAATTTTCAAAGTTGTCAAGTTTGATAAAGTTACAAATCTGCATAATTTCTCTTTTCGTCTTTATTAACATACTGATTTTATGTTTTTATTTTTCGTGACGGCTTCATAATAAAATTTACATCACGAATTAATTTGACAAACTTTGGTGAAAGGTGGATGGTCTGGGCAAGCCGGCAAGAGGATGCCGGGAGGAGGTCTTATGCCGGAAGCCAGCCCGCAGGGGGCTAAGATGGCGGTCATGTTCGCGGTCGGCGCAGCGATCCTTGCTGCCACCGACGCGGTGATCGTGCGGGCGCTGAACGGTGCCGTGCACCCCTTCGTCATTGGCTTCTTCCGCGCCTTCTTCGGTGCGGTCATCCTTCTGCCCTGGATTGCCCTGCGCCCATCGGTCTTGAGGTCGAGCCACCCCTTGCGTCAGCATGCGGTCCGTGCCGGCTTCAAGCTGCTCGCCATGGTCGCCTTTTTCGCTGCCTTCAGCTGGGGACCACTTGCCGACGTGACCGCCATCGCCTTCACCTCGCCGATCTTCCTTTTGCTCGGTGCCGCACTGGCGCTGGGCGAAAGGCCTGGTCCGGCCATGATCGGTGCGGTGGTGCTCGGTTTTGGCGGCGCGATGCTGATCATCGGCCCCTCGGGAACCGGTTTCAGTCTTGCGATCCTTCTCGCGCTGACGGGCGCGGTGCTGCAGTCGGCCATTCAACTGATCCTCAAGTCGATGTCCCGAGGCGACCCGACCTCTACGCTTGTCGTCTGGAACCTTCTTTTGACCGTGCCGATCGCGCTTCTCTTTGCTCTGCCGTTCTGGGCCATGCCCGGGGCAAAGGAGTTGTCCCTGCTGGCGCTCCAGGGCGTCGTCGGAACCGCCTGCATGGGCATGATGACGCATGCCTTCTCGCTCGCCCCCGCAACGATTGTCGCGCCGGTCGATTTCCTGCGCTTGCCACTGGTGGCGCTCGGCGGCTTTGCGCTCTTTGGCGAGACCATCGCCCTCACCACGCTGTGTGGCGGCGGACTCATCGGTTTTGCGGCGCTGATCGCCGCGCGATCCGGAAAAGCAACATCCGGCTGAACGAATTTCACTAGGGAGGAAATGCCGTGAAGAAACTATTGGTCTTGAGTGCACTCATGCTTGGGTCGGCCCTGTCGCCCGCTTTGGCGGGATCCGGACCGATCAAGATCGTGCTGGCCGAGGAAGCGGACCTGCTCGAGCCCTGCATGGCGACGCGCTCGAACATCGGTCGCGTCATCATGCAGAACGTCAGCGAAACGCTGACCGAGCTCGACGTCCGCGGCGACAAGGGCGTCATGCCGCGCCTGGCGGAAAAGTGGGAGCAGAATGCCGATGGCAGCTGGCGCTTCCATCTGCGCCAGGGCGTCAAGTTCTCCGACGGCACGACCTTCGATGCCAAGGACGTCAAGCACAGCTTCGATCGCATCATGAGCGACAAGAACGCCTGTGAATCGCGCCGTTACTTCGGTGGCATCACGGTAACGCCGACCGTCGTCGACGACTATACGATCGATTTCAAGGCCGATCCGGTTCAGCCGATCCTGCCGCTGCTGATGTCTCTCGTCACCATCGTGCCGGAGGAAACGCCGCTCGAATTCGTACGCGAGCCGGTCGGTACCGGTCCGTACAAGCTGACCAACTGGACGCCGGGCCAGCAGATCGTGCTCACCAGCCGTGACGACTACTGGGGCGCAAAGCCGGAAGTGACGGAAGCCACCTATCTGTTCCGCGCCGATCCGTCGGTGCGCGCAGCTATGGTGCAGACCGGCGAAGCCGACCTTTCGCCGTCGATCTCGCAGCTCGACGCCACGAACCCGGCAACGGACTTCTCCTACCTCGACAGTGAAACCGTCTACCTGCGCATCGATCACAACATCGAGCCGCTGAACGACGTTCGTGTCCGCCGCGCGCTCAACATCGCCATCGACCGCCAGGCCTTCCTCGGTACGCTGGTTCCCGAAAGCGCGCTGCTCGCCACCGCAATCGTGCCGCCGCCGACGCTCGGCTGGAACCCCGACGTCAAGGTCTTCCCCTATGATCCGGAAGGCGCCAAGAAGTTGATCGAGGAAGCCAAGGCCGATGGCGTGAAGGTCGATACGCCGATCACCATCATCGCCCGTTCGGCCAACTTCCCGAACGTGACCGAGATCATGGAGGCCATTCAGGCGCAGCTTCAGGAAGTCGGCCTCAAGGTCGACCTGAAGTTCGTCGAAGTTGCTGAGCACGAGCAGTACTATTCGAAGCCCTTCAAGGAAGGCCGCGGCCCGCAGATTGTCGCTGCCATGCACGACAATTCCAAGGGCGATCCGTCGTTCTCGATGTTCTTCAAATACGCGACCGACGGCACGCAGTCCGGCTTCTCCGATCCGAAGGTCGATGACCTGATCAAGCGTGCATCGGCTGCCGTCGGCGAAGAGCGGGCCAAGCTCTGGTCGGAGCTGATCGCCTATCTGCACGACGACGTCGTTGCCGACGTCCTGCTCTTCCACATGGTAGGCTTCTCCCGTGTTTCCGAGCGGCTCGATTTCAAGCCGACGATGGCGACAAACGGGACGCTGCAGCTCTCGGAGATCAAGATCAAGTAATCTGCCCTGGCGAACGATCGGTTCGCCAGTCACAACAGCAATCAAGGCGGTGGGATGATCCCGCCGCCGGATTTCTTCGAGGGCGCCATGCTGAAATTCGTTCGAAAACGCGCCGTGGCCAGTCTGATCTCGCTCGTCGGGCTGCTCGTCATGGTCTTCTTCCTGTCGCGGTTGACGGGTGATCCGGCCGCCTTGTTCCTGCCGGTCGAGGCCTCCGCAGAGATGAAGGCGCAGTTTCGCGAGCTGCATGGCTTGAACGATCCCATGCTGGTTCAGTTCGCTCGCTATGTCGGCGACGTCGTCACCGGCGATTTCGGCGAGTCCCTGCGCAAGGCCCGCCCTGCCTTGGATGTCGTGCTCGAGGCCTTCACCTGGACGCTCTGGCTCGCCGTCATCACCATGACGCTGGTGGCCGGTGCCGCAATTATCGTCGGCTCGCTCGCCGCTTTCCGCGCCGGCGGTTTCTTCGACCGGCTCTCCTCGCTGATCTCGCTGGTGGGCGCCTCCGTTCCCGATTTCTGGATCGCCATCGTCGCGATCGTCGTCTTTTCGGTAAACCTCGCCTGGCTGCCGACTTCGGGCACGGGGTCGTTGCTACATTGGATCCTGCCGATCTCGGTTCTGTTCATCCGGCCTTTCGGCATCATCGTACAGGTGGTGCGCGGCTCGATGATCGGGGCGCTTTCTTCGGCCTATGTGAAGACGGCGCGCGCCAAGGGCGTCAAATCCGGGCCGATCATCTTCGTGCATGCGTTGCGTAACGCCATGCTGCCAGTCATCACCGTCATCGGCGACCAGGCCGCGAGCCTTCTGAACGGCGCGGTGATCGTCGAAACCATCTTCGGGTTTCCGGGCGTCGGCAAGCTGATGATCGATTCCATTCTGCAGCGCGATTTCAACGTCGTGCTCGCCGCCATCCTCGTCACGGCGCTGGCGATCTTCCTCATGAACCTGCTGATCGATTTGGCCTACGCGCTGCTCGATCCGCGCATCCGGCACTGAGGAGGCGACCATGACCCTGCAGACCGCCGATACCGTCATCGCCGAAGAACCGGGCTTTGCGACCCGCATGTTCCGCATGCTGCTTGCCGACAAGTTCGCGCTTTGCGCTGCGATCTTCCTGCTTTTCGTGCTCATCCTCGCAATCATCGGGCCGACCTGGCTCGGCGATCTCGCGACCAAGCAGAACCTTCGAGGCCGCAACGCCGTACCCTTCGACTGGGAGCGGGGCTGGGTCTGGTGGATGGGTGCCGATGCCCTCGGGCGGCCGTTGCTTGCCCGCATCATCGTCGCCACCCAGAACACGCTGATGGTGGCCGCCGGTGCCGTCGCGCTTTCGGCAACCGTCGGCACCTTCCTCGGTCTTGTCGCCGGCTTCTCCTCGCCGCGCGTCAATCAGATCATCATGCGGCTCGCGGACGTCATCATGTCCTTCCCGTCGCTGCTGATTGCCGTCATCGTACTTTATATTCTGGGCTCGTCGGTCCTGAACCTCATGCTGGTGCTGGCGATCACCCGCATCCCGGTCTACCTGCGAACCACACGCGCCGAAGTGCTGGAGATTCGCGAGCGCATGTTCGTGCAGGCGGCCCGCGTGATGGGCGCATCGAACAAGCGCATCCTTTTCCGCCACATCCTGCCGGTGGTGCTGCCGACGCTGACGACGCTTGCGACGCTCGACTTTGCCTATGTGATGCTGGCCGAAAGCGCGCTCTCGTTCCTCGGTATTGGCATCCAGCCGCCGGAAATCACCTGGGGCCTGATGATCTCACAGGGGCGCCAGTACCTCACCAACGCATGGTGGCTTTCGTTCTGGCCGGGCCTTGCGATCATTCTTACCACCATGTCGCTGAACCTCTTGTCGAACTGGCTGCGCATCGCGCTCGATCCGGTGCAGCGCTGGCGTCTCGAAATGAAAGGTCGCAAGAATGGCTGACCATCTCCTCGAAGTCCGCGACCTGTCGGTCGAGTTCCACACCGCAGTCGGCGTTGTGAAAGCGGTTCGCAACATCTCCTACCATCTCGACCGTGGCGAGACGCTCGCAATCCTTGGCGAGAGCGGCTCCGGCAAGTCGGTTTCCTCCTCGGCGATCATGAACCTGATCGACATGCCGCCGGGGCGTATCAGTTCGGGCGAGATATTGCTGGACGGTGTCGACCTGTTGACGATGCCGTCGCAGGAAAGGCGCAAGGTCAACGGACGCCGTATCGCGATGATCTTCCAGGACCCGCTGAGCCATCTCAACCCGGTCTATACCGTGGGCTGGCAGATCCGCGAGGCGCTGACCACCCACGGAACGGATGCGACGAAAGCCGCGTCCGAGGCGTTGCGGCTGTTGACCCGGGTTGGTATCCCCGACCCCGAGCGCTCGCTGGACAAGTACCCGCACGAATTCTCCGGCGGCCAGCGCCAACGCGTCATGATCGCCATGGCGCTGGCGCTCCGCCCGGACCTCCTGATCGCCGATGAGCCGACGACGGCGCTCGACGTCACCGTGCAGGCCGAGGTGCTCGCCCTGCTCGAGGAGTTGCAGCGGGAGACCGGGATGGCGGTCCTCATCATCACCCACGACCTCGGTGTGGTCGCCGAGATCGCCGATCGCGTGGTGGTGATGGAAAAAGGCGTTCTGGTCGAGGCCGGCACCGTGCGCGAGGTCTACAAGAACCCGCAGCATCCCTATACGAAGAAGCTGATTGCCGCCGCCCCCGGCAAGGGCGAGATGCATGCGCCGGCTGTCCGCGCCGAGCCCGTTCTCTCGGTCCGCGACGTGCGCAAGCGTTATGGCTCCTTCGAGGCGCTGAAGGGCCTGTCCTTCGATCTCATGCCCGGCGAGACCATGGCCGTCGTCGGTGAAAGCGGCTCGGGCAAGTCGACGCTGGCGCGTATCCTGCTGCGTCTCGACGAGCCGGATAGCGGCAGTGCATTGTGGAAGGGCCGTGATCTTTTCACCATGTCGCCAGCCGAGCTCTACAAGCTGCGCCGCGACCTGCAGATGGTGTTCCAGGACCCGACGCAGTCGCTCAATCCGCGCATGACCGTCTACCAGCTCATTTCCGAGGCCTGGGTCATCCATCCGGATATCCTGCCCAAGGCGAAGTGGCGCGAGCGCGTGGCCGAACTTCTGGTGCAGGTCGGTCTCGGCCCGGAGCACATGGGCCGCTACCCGCATCAGTTCTCCGGCGGCCAGCGCCAACGTATCGCCATCGCCCGCGCGCTTGCGCTCGAGCCGCAGCTCATCATTTGCGACGAGGCTGTCTCGGCGCTTGACGTTTCGGTGCAGGCGCAGGTGATCGCGCTGCTCGACCGGCTGCGCAAGGAAATGGGCATCGCCTTCATCTTCATCGCCCATGACCTGCCGGTCGTGCGCGACTTCGCCGACCACGTCATGGTCATGCAGAAGGGCAACATCGTCGAGCTCGGCACGGTGCGCGAGGTGTTCGACGCGCCGCAGCAAGACTATACGCGTGCGTTGCTCGCCGCCGGCCTCGACCCCGATCCCGACGTCCAGGCCGCCCATCGCGCCGCCCGTCTTCAGCGCGCGTCCTGAGGCGCGCCCATTCAAAGGAATACCCGCATGACCAAGCAAGCCTTCGTTGCCCTCGTGACCTGTTTCAACGAGGACGAGACCATCAACTACCAGGCGACACGCGCCCAGGTTCGCCGCCAGGTCGCGGCCGGCAATAACATCATGTGTGCCGGAACCAACGGTGACTTCACCGCGCTCACGTTTGAGGAGAAGGTGCGCCTCACCGAGGAAGTCGTCGACGAGGTCGGCGGCCGTGTCAAGGTGATCGTCAATGCCGGCATGCCGGCAACCTTCGAGACAGTGAAGCTTGCCCGCGAATTCGACCGGATCGGCGTCGACGGGATCGCCGTCATCACACCGTTCTTCATCGCCTGCACGCAGGATGGCCTGGTCCGCCACTTCTCGACCGTGGCCGACGCCGTGAAGACGCCGGTCTACCTCTACGACATTCCGGCCCGCACGCAGAACCACATAGAGCCTGAAACAGCGCGCACGCTCGCCGGCCACGGCAACATTGCCGGCATCAAGGATTCAGGCGGCGCGAAGGAGACGCTGGAGGCTTATCTGCAGGTTGCCAAGGAATTCGACGGTTTCGAGGTTTATTCCGGCCCTGACCACCTCGTGCTCTGGGCGCTGCAAAACGGTGCGGCCGGCTGCATTTCGGGCCTCGGCAACGCCATGCCGCACGTGCTTGCGGGCATCCTGAACGCCTTCAATGCAGGCGAGATCGGTGAATCCGAAAAGCAGCAGGCGATATTCGCCGCCTTCCGCACCGACCTCTACGCCCTGGGCTTCGCTCCGGCCATGGTCAAGCGCGCACTGTTTCTGCAGGACGCCTCTGTCGGCGCCAGCCGCCAGCCGGCCCTGCTTCCGAACGCAGAGCAGGACGCGCAGATCGCAGCGATCCTTCGCAAATACGAGCTCCTGGGGTGACGCCTTTCGGCGGCCACATGGGCCGCCGGATCGGCGATCGCAGACTCTTTATATAAGGGCTACTGCAGAAGCTGGTTGAACAGCTTTCCCAGGGTACCGCCTTCCTCCTGCGGCTGCTCCGTTTCAGCGGCTGGTTGCTGGTCGGGCTGCTGGGCCTCCCCTGCCGGCTGTTCGGCGGGCACCTCGGGCGTCACGGCTTGCTCTTCAGCCGGCGGAGCGGGCGGCGTTTCGCTGCCCTCTGCCGCCTTGCCGCCGATGATCTCTTCGATGGAGAGTTGGTCCCCGCCCTCTTTCTGCGGCTTGCCGATCGCGCCACCAATGATGTCGCGGATCGTTCCGGCCTTCCCGCCGCCGGAGAGAAGCTCGTCGAGCTTCAGCTTGCCCGTGGGCAGACCGAGCTTCTTCAGCGCCGAAAGTGCAGCGTCCGGGTTCTTCAGCAGGCCTGACAGATCGGGATAGATGCGGGGGGCGGCGAAGGAGCCCTCGATCATCACGGGCACGCCGATGCCTTCGGTTGCGATGTCGGCGCCCTGGCCCTCGAGCGATGCGACGACGCGCGGATCCAGGCGGAAGTTCAGCTGGTCGTCCGGAAGGTTTGCCTCACCGCTGCCGCTCATGCGCACCAGCGGACCGACGAGCTTGATATCTTCGGTTCGCGCGACGCCGTTCTCGATGGCAAAGGATGCGCCGAGTTCGGTAAAGCCCGTCGCCTTGTTCTCGTTCTGCTTGAAGCCGGACGACATGAGGCCGACGAGGTTGTTGTAGACGTCGGCGACGTCGATGCCGCGGATCGCCCCGTCGGAGAAGCGGACGTTTGCCGAGCCCTGAAGCGCGCGCTTGAGCGCGCCGGTCGTTGCGCCAGCCCCCGCGATGTCGAATTGGGCCTGGAGTGCGCCTTCGAGATGCTTGAAGTTCGCGAGGTCGATCAACAGCGGGGCGGCCGAGGCGCCGGCGATCGAGGCCTTGAGAGCGATCGAAGCTTGCTCTCCGGTGCCGTCCGCCTTCAGACTTGCGGCCATCCGGCCGCCATAGAACGGGCTTTCGGGAAGGTCGAGGCTCGCCACACCCTCGGAGATCACCAGGGTCGTAGCCACCGGTCCCGCAAAAACGCGTCCATAGCCGAGCCTTTCCGCATCGACCTTGATGGAGGCATCGATCGTGCGAAGTGACGACAGGTCCAGCGGCGCGTCTTTGGGTTCGGGGCTGCTTGCCTTGCCCTTTGCTTGCGGCGCGGCGGGGCGGGCGCCGGCAAGTCGCGCCAGGTCCAGTTCGGCGAAATGAAGCGCGCCGGAAATCTTGAGCGGAGTGCCGAGTGCTACGGAACCGTTGCCGCTCCCTTCGACCCCATTGACGGAAAGGCTGGCTTTTTGAAACGAAACGCCGGTGGGGGCCGCATTGACCTCGCCCTTGAAGGCGAATTGCTCGATGCTGTCGCCGCCGCCCTGGCCCACCCAGGCAAGAAGGGCGCGCAGATCCGCCACCGCCAGGTTCGCCTTTCCGGCATAGCTGCCGCCGAGTGCCGCCTTGCCGTCGAGCGAGAGTGTCGCTTCCGGCGTGCGCAGATCGAGCTTCAAGGGCAGTTCATCCGGAACCGAGCCCGAGAGCAGGTCGCGCACCGGCAGCCGCAAGTCGGCATCGACCGCCTTCCCACGCCAGACCAAGTTGCCGGAAAAGAGCACGGGCTTGGTAAGATCGTCGATCTTGACCGCCAGCTTCTTGATCTTCACCTGGCTCATCGACGGATCGTTGACGCCGGGTACCATGAAGATCGCATCGCGCAAGCTTGCGGTGCCGCTCAGGTTGGCGGACTTTCTAAACGCATCTCCGCCAAGGCCGCGGAACGCAAAACCGCTATCCACCGCAAGCGTGCCGGACAGTGGAACCGACAGGCCGGCAAGGCCCGCGAGCTTGGAGATGTCGAGCCCTTTGCTCGTCACGCGGCCCTTGAACGTCGGCTCGTTCTTGCGGACGTCGGCGGAGATCTCGGCCGAAATGCCGCCGGCGTCGATGCCGAGATGTTCAAGCCGTGTCGTCAGCAGCCCATCCTTAAGGGCCGCCGTCAGCGTCACATCGGAGGCGGAAATATCGTTGACGGTAAGAGCACCCACGGTGACGCTGACATCGGCATCGAATCCGGTAAGTGCCTGCAAGCCAGCCGAGGTCGACTGCTTTTGAGACGTCCCTGCGCTGGATTGCGACGATCCCGAGCTGCTGGTTCCGGCAAAGGCACTGAAATTCAGTCGATCGGCGTTGAGGTCGGCCATGAACCGCGGGCGGTCGCCGGGAATGAACAGCGCATCGAGATTGAGCTCCTCGTCCCCGACATGCAGTTTGCCACCACGGATCTGGTAGCTGCCGTTGCTGTTGAGCGCCACTTGTCCGCTTGCCTTGAGCTGGGTCAGGCCGGGTGCAAGCGCCGGGTCGGTCTCCACCGAGAGGCTGAGGTCGGCCGGCTTACGCTCGAGGAGTGGGCGGAGCGGAGTGACGGAAAGTGCGATTTTATAGTGCCGGTCGTCGAGCCGGGCGCCGGCCGACAGCGATAGTTCTCCGTCGATGTCTGGGGCCTGTAGCGTAAGGTCGAGATCGCTGACGACCTCGGTCGCCCCGGCTGCATCCTCTTGTCTCAGCGTGCCCTCGCTGATCGAAATCGTATCGATGGCGCTTCGTTCGAGGAAGGCGACAAGGGCTGCGAGCGGATCGTTCGGCTTGGCCTCGCCATTGTCACCGGCGCTGCCGCCGGCTTCTGCCGTCGATGCGGTTTCCGACTTCGGCCGTATCACCACGAGCGGCCGGATGAGCCGGACTTCCCTGATGTGCAAACGGTCGGCCCAGAGCGAGGACAGCGTCACCGAACCTGCGACTTCGCCGATCTCGGCGGTCACGCCATCGCTTTCGGCGTCGAGCGAAACGTCCTCGGCCACAACAGCCAGATGCGGGATGACGGAGAGCCGGACGGGGCCTTTCAGCGCGATCGAACTGCCCGTTGCACTCGAGAGCTGACGGCTGAGTTCGGCACGCATCCAGTCGCTGGAAACGAAGCTCGGCAGGACAATAAGAGAGACGACCGCGAGAACCCCGAGCGCCAGCAGGCCGAGAAAGAAACGCTGCATGTGCCTCTCCGTTGCGAAAGCGATTGATTCGGTATCGTTTTCCACGCAGACGTGTTTTGCAACTCCTGCGCTGCAATCAACCGGAAGCCGCGGCACTCCTCGCATCCGCCGTGAGGTCCGGCGTCGCCGCGCTTGCCATCGTCGCCACCTGTGTTTTTGGGCGATGGACGAGCGTGACCAGCACGAAGGACAGGATCATCAGCAGGTACCAGGCGCCGAGCTTCTGGAGAGAAACCAGGGTCCAGCCATTGTGCTGGGAGGGGTAGATCCAGGCGCGCGACCAAGTGCCGATGTTTTCGGCAAACCAGATGAACAGGGCGACCAGCAGGAACCCGACAAGCAGCGGCATGCGATGGCGAAACCGGAAGACGCGGTAGTGCACCGTCGTGCGCAGAAAAAGGGCCGCCGTGATCGCGAACAGACCATAGCGCAGGTCGATGATGAAATGGTGCGTAAAGAAATTGGCATAGATCGCCAAGGCGAGCAGCACTGTCGCCCAGAGCGGCGGATAGCCGGTATAGCGCATGTCGAGGATGCGGGTCACGCGCGCCAGATAGGAGCCGACGGCGGCATACATGAAACCCGAGAACAGGGGAACGCCGCCGATGCGCAAGATGCTTGGCTCCGGGTAGATCCATGACCCGACCGACGTCTTGAAGATCTCCATCACCGTGCCGACGATGTGGAAGATCAGGATGACCTTGGCTTCCGCAAGGGTCTCTAGCTTGAAAACGATCAGGGAAATCTGGATGGCCAACGCCGCGAGGAAAAGGAAATCATAGCGGGCGAAGCCGATCTCCTGCGGCCAGAACAATTTCGTGGCAAGAATGAGGGCAAGCATGGCGCCGCCGAAAAGGCAGGCGAAGGCCTGCTTGATGCCGAACACCAGGAATTCCGTCAGGCCGCCGAGGAGGCCGCTCGCCGGAAGGCGGTCGAGCAGGCGATGTGCAGCAGCTTCGATACGGGCTTCCCGGCTCGTGAAACGCCTATCGTCCGACATTAGAGCCACGCGTATAGCCTCCGCTTCACCACTGGCGACGCGAATGCCGGGACAATGCGGTTGAAATAAGGATGGACGACAACTGCCGGCTAGGCGAAATCTGCGGCCATGCCGTTTCGTGACGTGGTCCACCCGATGGTTTTCAGTAGCCCTCGCGGGTTAGGCGCGCATCAGCGTGGGAAGGAGTAACGCTCGACGATCGACCAGATTTCCCGGTTGACCTCCTGTAGCTGCTCGATGACTTCGTTGATCCGAGTGATTTCCGCTTCGTTAATCTGTTCGATCTTGCCGTACTTGATCGTGTCCTTGCTGTCGAAGATCGCCATCAGCTGCGTGCTTGCCTGGTCGCCGTTCTCGTCGAAGGAATAGATACAGTGGCTGTACTTGTTGCGAAGCTTCGCCTGCCGACCGAGCTGCTGGGTCAGCGCGAGGATTTCCTGCCGCTGGTTCGGCGGCGTCTTGTTTGTCTTGGCCAATCGCTCGACGAGCTCGATCCGCGCCCGTGTCGTGTTCAGCGTCAGGAAGATGATGATCGCGGTTTCCTTGTCCACACGCGCAAGACCGGCGATCAGATAGATGAGCAGGCTTTCCGTGTTGGTCCAGGTGTAGTTGAGCTGTCCGATCAGAAGAAGAATGTCATGAAATCTTGCCATGGGCCCCTGCCAAAACTTGCTTTCCAAGAACCATTCCGTTCCAGAATAGCGCATTCCCGTTGTCAGTAAATTGTTCCAACAAGACTATCCGGCGCACGCATTCAGTGCCGGAAATTATGCATGCAATGATGCCGTTTAAAAGAAAATTCTAATAGATAATACCTTGGGCGGACCGCATTTCGAGCCCGGGCTACCCCGCCAAGGTTAGCCCGAACTGACAACTTACAATGCGGGTCGGTTTTCGACAGACTTCTTTCCGCAACCGGCGAGCAGAACGTGTTCAGGCCTATTGAGGGCTAGTACTGCAGCGAATGGGACAATGCCCTTTTTCAGCACCTGACCAGCTCCTCTCGACCAAGTGGGAGGGAGAGCAGCTCAAATTTTGTTGATTGCACATTATGACATACAGGCGCTTGAGCGCCTCGGAGGATCCAAAACTTCATCAAAATCCAACCGTAGCCCGCGATGGCCCAAATCCGCGTAAGAGAAGAATGCGGTTCGGCTATGGCGGCCTCAACTTGAGGTCATCGTTATGAGTAAGGACAAGAACATTCTGTTCCCATGGGACCCGAGCCAGGACCAGAGCCAGGACCAGGACCAGGGACAAGGGCAGGGACAAGGCCAGCTCCAGGCTGAACTCCAGGGTCAGCTCCAGGGGCAGGGACAAGGCCAGGGACAAGGTCAGGGCCAGGATCAGGGCCAGGGGCAAGGACAGGATCAGTCGCAGCACAGCGAATCCTACAATGGCAACCTGAACGGCAACGGCAACGGCAACCTGAACGGCAACGGTAATGGCAATGCCAACGGTAACGCCAATGGCAACGGCAATGCCAATCTTAACGGTAACGGCAACTTCAATGCCAACGGCAACCTGAACGCCAACCACAACGAAAACACGTCGAACACCCATGTCGACGTCGACAGCAAGACCAACGTCGACGTGAAGGTCAATCTCGACCTCGATGGCTACAAGCCGTCCGACGACGACTTCAACGACATCGACCATTCCAAGATCGACGGCATGGCGAGCACGAGCTTCAAGGACATCTTGAACGACTCGCTCAACGGCAACAACAACGTTGCCAACGTCTTCAGCCAGAACGCCATCATGTCGGACGACGACAAGGCTGAAAACATCCACAACAGCGGTACGCTGAACCAGAACGGCAGCGCCTGGGGTGGCACGGCCAAGTCCGGCGACGGCATCCAGTCCGGCGCAGACGGTGGCGCAGGCGGAAGCAAGGCCTATGCCGATGGTGGCGACGGCGGCGATGGCGGTCACACGATCGGTGGCTTTGCTGCCGGCGGCAAGGGTGACGGCGGTCATTCCGACAACGACGGCGACGCAACCGGCGGGCATGGCCTTGGCGGTATTGCAGCCAGCGTTGGCGTCGGCGCCGATGGCTCCAGCGGTGACGCAAATGGCGGTGCCGCCGCTGGTGGTGCCGGTGGTGCCGGTGCTGCTGGTCTCGGTGTTGGCCTCGGCCTCGGTGTTGGCCTTGGGGTCGGCGCAGCAGGCGGCGGTGACGGTGGCGACAGCTCAGGCGGCGCGGGCGGTCAGTCCGGTAACGTCCAGAGCGGAGATGGTGACGGTGGTGACGGCGGTGCAGCTGGTAACGGCGGAGATGCTGGTGGGTTCATCCTGCCGATCCTGAACTTTGCTGGCGACGGCGGCGACGGCGGTGCTGGCGGCGATGGCAACAGTGTTGCGCTCGGCCGGACCGGCAGCGCGGACGGCGGCGATTCAGGCGATGCCGGTGCCGGCGGCAATGCGCTCGGCGCGGGCTTCGGGGCTGGCGGCGGCTACGGCGCAGGCGTCGGCTACGGTGGTGACGGCGGTTACGGCGGCGCTGCCGACGCGAGCGGCGGAACGACCGGCGACGGCTATGGCGGCGACGGAACCGGTGGCGCAGCGACCGGTGGTCATGGCTTTGGCGGCCTCGCTCTCACGGGTTCGTGGGCCGGCGGCGGCGACGGTGGTGCTGCCTATGGTGGCGACGCCTGGGGCGGTGACGGTGGTGCTGGCGGCAACGGCGGCTTCGCGACCAACGGCGATGGTGGCACGGGCGGCAATGCCGGCATGTGGGGCTCGTACAATGGCGGCGACTCTGTGGTCGAAGGCATCTCCCAGGCGACGGCAGATGCGTCGATCGACACCAATGCCTTCAACCAGCAGATTGTGCTTGGCGCGAACCTGCAAGGCAACACGATCGACATGACAGTCGTCGGTGGCGACTACCATGCTGACGTAATTGGTCACGACGACAACTCCTGATCGTCAGGTGCCGCGGCCGGTTCTACGGTTCGCAATCGGCTTCGAACAGGGCTGCGCGGGTACCCGCGCAGCCCATCATGACCCGATACGCTAAGGGGCACTACCGGCTACAAAAAGGGGCCCTGACCATGTACTCCGCGAAAATCTCCGAAACCATCGCCCATTTCATCGGTCTTTTCCAACTCTCGACCGAAGATGCTCGCGTACGCGAAGCACACGAGAAATTCGACCCGGCGCGCGAAGTTCACAAGGATCCAAAGGACATCGAGGTCGCGCCCGTCAAGGCGCAGGCTCCCTACGATCTCGACGACTTCAATCCTGACGTTCCCCACCGTCCGCTCGACACGGACATCTATGGGCCCGTTCCGAGTGGATATGCCGGTTTGCCTTTTCCGGAGTACCCGCTCACGGAAGGCGTGATTGGTAGCAGCAACCCTGAAGGTGTCCTGCAGACGTGGTCCTTCAAGGCGTCCTATGCCGCCACCCCGCACATCATCAATCCTCCGGGCTCGGTCGTGGTCTACAGCCAGCAGACTGTCGAGCTCTCCGACAACGATTTCGTCGACATGGGCGGGCACGGATTGAAATCCGGCCTGCATATCGACGACAGCGCGACGATGGCCCAACTCATCGATGCCGCGCAGCAGGTTTCGCCACTCGGCTCCGTGGACGTTGCCGGTTCCGGCCCAACGATCGCAAGCCTGGTTACGACGACCGCCGCGACGCTTGATGCCTATTCTCCTGACGATACGGGACAGGTGGACGGACTGTCCGCCAGCCAATTCGTCGCCAAGGGCGACACGCTGGAAGGCATCTATGTCAACGGTGAACTGGTTGAGACGGCGCCGGTCCTCAAGGATCATCTGCCGAACCCCGACGAACCCTCGAGCACGCCCGACCAGCCTGAACTGACCAACGGCCCGAAGGAGGCCAGCGGTGCCGTCGCGCACGGCGGAGGTACCGTTCCGATCGCGGCCTCGGTCGAGCTGGATGCCGGCAGCAACACGCTGGTCAACGAGGTCGTCATTACAGGAAACTGGCTGCAATCGAACGTCCTTGCGGTCGCGGGCGATCACGTCCAGCTCAACGCCATCATCCAGACCAACGTCTATTCCGACAATGACGCTGTGGGCGCTACGCTCACCGGTGGGGGCCTGGGCGCGGAGAAGGCGACCGAGGCGTTCAACATCGCGTCGTTCAAGCATGTCGAACCGACGCATACCGCGCAGAACGAGACGAATGTCTTTCCCAAGGCCTGGGCCATCACCGAGATCAAGGGCGACCTGATGATGGTGAATTGGCATCAGCAATTCACCTTCATGTCCGACAACGACACGGCCATCCTTGCGGCCTCCGGGTCCAAGCTCTCGATCATCGCCGGCGACAACACCGCTGCCAACCAACTCTCGCTGTTGGAGTTGGGATACCGCTACGATCTGGTCTTCGTCGGTGGAAACGTCTTTGACGCCAACATCATCCAGCAGACCAACATCCTGCTCGACAACGATTTCATAGGGGTCGTCGGCGGCTTCCAGATGAGCGGTCACGGATCCGTCTCGACGGGCGGCAACCTCCTTTGGAACTATGCCAGCATCGTTGAGGCCGGTGGCGCGGGTCCGGTAAGCCCGATGCCGGAAAGTTATCTTTCGGCCCTGCAGGACCTTTCGGAAGGCAAGAATCCGTCGTCGAAGGACTTCATGCACGATGCCGCCTTCGCCGGACTGATGGGTCTGAGAGTACTCTATATTTCCGGTGACCTGCTCAGCCTCAACTACATTCAGCAGACCAATATTCTGGGCGACAGCGACCAGGTGACGCTGGCGATGAACGCGCTGGCGGCGCGTCCGGATGCGGACTGGACCATCTCGACTGGCAAGAACGCCCTGATGAACTATGCCGGCATCGTCGATGTGGACACCGGCAAGACCATCTATGCCGGTGGCGGCATCTATTCTGACGAGGTGCTGGTCCAGGCCGAGCTGATCAAGAACGAGCCATTCCTCGGAGGGCAGGATCCGAATGCGCTGGCGTGCGAGGCGGTCGTCTTCCTTGGAGATGGCATGCTGAGCCCGGATACCGGCCATCAGACACAGGACCACGCATCGCCGAACCCGGCTATGCATACGATAGACACGGCCAGCGTCGATCCCATGCACAGCATGGTCGCCTGAACGGGCGCGGGAGGATTTCATGACCGACCGCACCGACCCGTCGCGGCAAGACGTTACCGAAGTCGGAAATTCACCTTCTGCGGACGCCGATGGGAAGCCCCGGCAGGCCGGATGGTCGGATGCGCAAACCGTTCAGCAGCGGTTCCTTCGCAGACTTGACCATCAGGAAGACATTCTGGACCGAGCTGTCAAGGAGATCGACGGGGTGGCAGATCAACTACGCAGAGCAGCGACCGACGGCGCCAGCGAAAATCAGAGGTCGGCAAATCCCGGCGCGGCACCCCTTCCAGGCCCGGGGGCAAAGGCTGCAGGCCCCACGCCTCCGGCCGCCAGCACAACTCCGCCGCCGACGAACATAGCGCCCCGGCCAATCAACCTGATGCCGACGACGAATGCTGCGCCCCCAGCAGCCAATGCCGCGCAGGCTGGCAACCCCGCACAGCGCGCGTGGCCCCCGAGGGTCGAAACCCCGGCAAAGGTAGAAACGCTCTCGGCGCTGCGCGATCGCATGTCGGCGGAACAGCGGCCGCCACAGGAGCAGCGCAAGCCCGAACCCCGCTTCGAGAAGCCGGTCGTCTGGCCGACGGCCGAAATAAAGGACAGGAACACACCGTCCGGCATGGTCGTGATCGATGGTGACCGCGGGCCGATCAAGGCAGAGCCGCGTCCAGCCGCCAAGGACGGCGGGACTTCGAACGGTAGCGGGGGCAATGGTAATGGTGGTGGCGGTGGCGGTGCTGGTGGCGCGGGCGTCTTTCACAAACGTCTTGGAGCTGTAGATTTCACCGCGAGCCTGAAGGCGGGCCTCAAGGCGATCAGACAGAACCTGATGATCGTCATGGTTTTCACGATCGCCACCAACGTGCTCGTGCTTGCGATACCGGTCTATCTGTTCCAGATCTCGGACCGGGTGCTGACCAGCCGGTCGATCGACACGCTGGTGATGCTGACGGCCCTGATCGTCGGAGCAGTTGTGCTGCAGACGATCTTTGACGGCATCCGTCGCATGATCCTGATGCGCACGGCGGTGGAGGTCGCCGCCCAGCTCGGCGCGCCGATCCTGAGCGCTGCCGCACGAGCGGCCCTGCACAGCAACGGGCGTGAATATCAAACACTTGGCGATCTGCAGCAACTTCGCGCCTTCCTGGTATCGGGCACGCTGCTTTCCTTTCTCGACGCGCCGATCGCTCCGTTCTTCGTCCTGGCGGTGTTCCTCATCCATCCGCATCTCGGCGCGATCGTCATCACTTCGGCCTTTCTTCTGCTGATCGTGACCCTCTTGAACCAGCGGGCGACCGCCGCGGGCTTCGGGGAGGCGACCAACTACCAGACCAAGGCGAACCTTCACCTCGATTCGATGTCACGCAACTCGCAGATCATCAATGCGCTGGCGATGATCCCCGAAGCCGTACACATCTGGGGCAAGGACATGGCCGGCTCGCTGAAGGCACAGGTTCTGGCGCAGGACCGCAACATCGCCTTCGCATCGCTTTCCAAGGCGGTGCGGCTGCTTACCCAGGTGACGATGCTCGGCTGGGGCGCGAACCTGGCGCTGCACGGTCACCTGACCGGGGGCATGGTGATCTCGGCTTCGATCATCGCCGGCCGCGCGCTCGGCCCGATCGAGGCGGCAATCGAAGGCTGGCACCAGGTGATCCAGGCACGCGCCGCCTACGGCCGCATCTCCGCGCTGCTGCATACGTCGCCGCTCAATTTCGAACGGTTGAAGCTGCCGCGCCCTGAAGGACGCCTCGACGTCGAGCGGCTGCTCTTCGTTCCGCAGGGCACCAAGCGCGTCGTGCTGAACGGGATCACTTTCGCACTGGAACCGGGTGACTCGCTTGCCGTCATCGGCAGTTCAGGCGCGGGCAAGACGACGCTTGGCAAGATGCTCGTCGGCTCCATCCTGCCAACGTCGGGCGCCGTCCGTCTCGACCTCATGGACTTGAGGAACTGGGACCAGCGCCAGTTCGGCGAGAGCATTGGTTATCTGCCGCAGGACGTCCAACTCTTCCCGGGAACGATCAAGGCGAACATCGCTCGCATGCGCGAGGATGCCACCGATGCGGAGATCTATGCCGCTGCCAAGCTCGCCGACGTGCACGACATGATCGCCATGCTGCCGCACGGATACGAAACCGTCGTCGCGGCCGACGGCTCGCCGTTGTCGGGCGGCCAGAAGCAGCGCGTCGCGCTTGCTCGTGCCTTCTTCGGCAATCCGCGCATGGTTGTGCTCGACGAGCCGAATTCCAATCTGGACACATCCGGCGAAACGGCGCTCACCCGCGCGCTGACACATGCAAAGCGGGAGAAGATCACGGTCATCACCATCACGCAGCGCCCAGCGCTTCTCAACAGCGTCGACAAGGTGCTGCTCCTGGTCAACGGCACGGTGGCCCTCTTCGGCCATCGGCAGGATGTTCTCAAGGCGCTGGCTTCCCGCGGGGTGAACACCGAAGGCAACCCACTCGACCAGCCCCAACTTCCGTAGGCGAACATGACGGACGCAGCCAAAGTACAGGAACTGACATGGTACGCGGAGGTTCCGCGATCCATCTGGCAACACACGTTGATCGGCTTTGTGCTGATCGGTGTCACATTCGGCGGTTTTGGTGCCTGGGCTGTTACCGCACCGTTGGCTGCGGCGATCATCGCCCAGGGAAGTTTCGTCGCGACGGGCCAGAACAAGGTGATCCAGCATTTCGAAGGCGGGATCATCAAGGAAATCCTGGTCAGTGAGGGCGACCACGTCACCGCAGACCAGCCGTTGATCCGCCTGGACGAGACAGCGGCACAGGCGAACGAACGCCAGTTCTTCCTGCGGCGGGCACGGTTGGAGGCGATTGTTGCTCGACTGAACGCACAGGCCCACGGTCTCAAGGAGATCGCGCTGCCGGAGGCGATCACGGAGCATCTGAAGGATGACCCGGAGATCCGCCCGATCGTGCAAAGCCAGCAGCTAAATTTCCAGACCTGGAGAAGCAAGCTCGACAGCGATATTGGTCTGTTGAAGCGCAACATCGAGAGCCTGGAGTTTCGCTCCGAAGGTTTTCAGGAGCAGCTGAAGGCGGTCCGCGAGCAGCGCGCCCTTCTCGACGAAGAATATGCCGGCAAGAAAGTGCTGCTGGCAAAAGACCTGATCCGCAAGACGGAGATCAAGACCATCCAGCGTGCGATCGCCGATGCCGAAGGTCAGATCGGCAGGCTGATGTCCGAAGTCTCGGAAACGGGTGCACAGATCCTGAAGCAGGAGCAACAGGTCAACCAGACGGAAGAGAGCTACAAAGAGGCGGCGCTCGACGAGTTGCAGAAAGCTGAAGCCGAACTGGACACCGTGCGCGAGCAGTTGCGCGGGGCGACCAACGTGCTGCGCCGCGCCACGATCAATGCACCGGTGACCGGCACGGTCATCCGGATGCACTACCACACGTCAGGCGGCGTCATCGAAAGCGGCAAGCCGATCATGGAAATCCTGCCGGCCGATGTGCCCCTCATCATCGAGGCGCAGGTCCTGCGCACCGAGATCGACAACATCAAGGTCGGCGAGAAGGCAACCGTACGCCTGACGGCGCTTAACCAGCGCACGACGCCGGTGCTGAACGGCCAGGTTTTCTACCTGTCCGCCGATGCGTTACCCGTGCAGACGCAGGATGGTACGCGCGAGGTTTACCTCGCCCGCGTCAGCCTGCCGGCAAGTGAGCTCGCAAGGGTCCATAACTTCGCCGTGACGCCGGGCATGCCGGCTGAAATCCTCATCCAGACGGCGGAGCGGACCTTCTTCGATTATCTCACGAAGCCGATCCGCGACAGCATGGCTCGCGCTTTCATGGAAAACTAAGCAAGGCCCCTCGAACGCCGTTCGGGGAGCCGTGCCCTTGCCTGGCATCGCCCAGATGACGACGCGGCAGAGAGAGAAGGTTACGTACTTCTCCCCAGCCCTCAGTTCGCGGCGAAGCAATAGAACAGGCCTTCGCCGCCCGTACCCTTGAAGGCTTCCACGGTGCATCCGCCTCGCGTCGCGTGCGACGAGTTCCAGGATTTCGCTTCGGCGGAATCGTTCAGGCCCGTGCGGTCGCTGTGGCCGACGATCGCCGCGCCGTCGGCGCCGCCCATCGTCCAGTTGCCGCAGGTATCCGGTGCGGCGGTGCCATCCGCCTTTGAGCCGGTCAGGATGTCATGGCGGTTGGGGGTGTCGCCGCGACCGTTGATGATCTCGCCCTTCTCGTTGAGCGCGGTCTGTTTGGTGAGGTTGTTCTTGTCGCTGTGCAGGGAAGCGACGTCGTCGGCGATCTTCTCGCCCTTGGCGTTGTACCATGGCCCCTTGCCGATCCTGTCCTTTGCATTTTCGCTATCGGTGGACAGGTAGGCCTTCCAGGTCTTGCCGGTCGATCCGGCCGTCTTTGCCAAGGCGTCGCAATAGGCGTCGGCGCCTGCGAGCCCGCCGAGATCGCCGCCCTTTCCCGGGTTCACGCTGGTGACGAAGAAACTCATGCTGGTGTCCTGAGCATGGGCCGCTCCGGAGCAGGCCAGGACGAATGCGAGGGCTGCAAGTCCGCTTTTCATTGGTCTCTCTCCCGTCTGGTTTCGGGCAGAAGCCTAATGGTCGCGCTTGGTGGAGTAAAATCGAAATGGCGTGATGAACGAGGGGGATTGGTGCGGGGTCTGGCATCGTGTTGCGCGGGGCGCATGGCTGGCTTGCGAAATCCCGTCTACGACTTCGGCGCGATCCCTGTATATTCAAATCATCGAAGCGATGCACCTCCTCCCGCAGAGCTTCGACAGGCGAACGACCTTCTCCTCCTCCCAAAGGTCGTTTGCGAGATCAGCGCCACTCCTCCTCCTAAGGCTGCTGATCGGTTTTCTAAGAGCCTGCCGCTCCTCCCGCGGCGGGCTCTTTTGTTTTCAACCTCCGCACATGCCCCGAAATGAGCTTGGCGCGGTCCGGCTCTGCGGAACAAAGTGCCCGCCGGATCGTTGAGCCGCCAGGAGGTTTCGATGTCTATCCGTCAGTCGAAATCCAATGTGGAACCGAAAACACCGCGATGGGCGTTTCACCATGGTGCGGGACGTCTCCGTCGGGCAGGAAGCGACGAGGCACGCAGCCGGCCGACCAATGAAGCACAGCAGGCGCAGATCGTCGACGCGGGCGACGGCGGGCTCGTTGCGCCGGACCTTGCAGGCGACCTTGCACCCGATCGCAACCACCAACCGCCTCCGCACGACTATAGCCGTGCTTCGCTCAAACGCGGCAAGCTGCCTGCCGCCCAGAATATGCGCGACGAAGATGGTGCCGGCGGGCCGGTGTGGCTGGCTGTGCTCGGCGATAACACCAGTGAAGCCATGCGACAGTTCATGGGACTGGTTCTTGCATTTATCTTCCTGTCGGCGGTTTTCTTCTGGTTTCTCGCGTAGCGCGACGAGGACGCGCGTAGTGTCCCTCGAAATCTCCGGGCATCGACGATACAGCCGCGGTTGACGAAGGGCGGCGACACCCTAGATAACCGGCGACACCCCGCCTCCTTCCAATGTCAGCGAGCTCATCATGCACTACAGAACCTTCGGCCGTGGCGGCCTTCGCGTTTCCGAAATCGGCTATGGCGCTTGGGGCATCGGCAAGAGCCATTGGCAGGGAGCGCGCGACGACGAATCCGCCCGCGCGCTCAACCGTGCCGTCGATCTCGGCCTCAACTTCATCGATACGGCGCTCGGTTACGGCCAGGGCCACAGCGAAAAGCTGATCGGGGCTTTGTTGCGCGAGCGCTCGGAGACGATCCATGTCGCGACCAAGATCCCGCCGAAGAACATGCAATGGCCCGCCCATGCCGGTACGCCGGCCGAGCAGACCTTTCCGGCCGACCATGTGATCGCCTGCACTGAGACGAGCCTGCGTAACCTCGGCGTCGAGACGATCGACGTGCAGCAGTTCCATGTCTGGTCGGACGAATGGGTCGGTCGCGGCGACTGGCTGGAGGCGGTCGAACGGCTGAAGCGCGACGGCAAGATCCGCTTCTTCGGTGTTTCGATCAACGACTACGAGCCGGACAATGCGCTCCGGCTGATCGAGACCGGCGTCGTCGACAGCGTCCAGGTGATCTACAACATCTTCGAACAGGCGCCGGAAGAAAAGCTGCTGCCCGCGTGCCTCAAGCACAATGTCGGCGTCATCGTCCGTGTGGCGCTCGACGAAGGCGGCCTGACCGGGCAGATCCGTTCCGACACGGTCTTCCCCGAGGGCGATTTTCGCGAGACGTACTTCCGTGGCGAGCGCAAGCGTGAGGTCGAGGAACGCACGCAGAAGATCGTTGAGGACCTGCAGATCGCCCCGGATGCACTTGCCGAAACGGCTCTGCGCTTCGTGCTCAGCCACCCGGCCGTATCGACCGTCATTCCCGGCATGCGCTCGGTCCGTAACGTCGAGCGCAACTGCGCCATCGGCGATGGCCTCGGCTTGCCGGACGCGCAGCGTGCAAAGCTGAGCGCCCACCGCTGGCAGCGCAACTTCTACAGGGATTGAGCAGCCCGGCGGCCATCGGCTGCCTGGCGGCTAAAACACTCCCTCCAAGGGATTCTTGCCGCCGGACGACGGCTCTTTCGGTGCCCTGCGCGTCTGGATGTGCTATCCATATGGTTGCAGGAGCCCGGGGGGCGCCGATGGAACAAAAGCTATCCGTCATCATGGCCGCGGACGTTGCCGGCTATAGCCGGCTGATGGAGCTCGACGAGAAGGGTACGCTTGCGGCCCTGATGGCTCATCGACAGGAGCTTTGGGACCTCGAGGTCGCCGCGCATCGCGGGCGCATCGTCAAGCTCATCGGCGACGGCATGCTGGTGGAATTCCGTGCCGTGGAAGACGCAGTTCTCTGCGCGGTCGAGATCCAGCGGGGAATGCGGAGCAGAAACGCAGGCATAAACGCGGATCGCCGGATAGATTTTCGCATCGGGATCAACATTGGCGACATCCTTTTTGAAGACGGCGACGTCTATGGCGACGGCGTCAATGTGGCGGCGCGCATCGAGGGTCTCGCCAAACCGGGTGGTGTATCCGTCTCCTCCTCGGTCCACGACACCTTGGGCGGTCGCCTGGGCATCCGCTTCGAGGATGCGGGCGAGCAGGCATTGAAGAACATCGGCCGCCCCGTCCACATCTACAATGTCTCCATCGACGCCGCCGGGTCTGGGCCTGCCGCACTCATGGCGCCACCATCACAAGAGGTGCGAGAAAATCCCCCGGTTAAGTCGGGTCGGACGCTTCTCCATGTGTCGCGCTTCGCAAATCTGAGCGGCAATCCGGACCAGGAGTATTTCGCGGCCGGCATAACGCAGGATGTCGTCGCAGCATTGTCGCGCTTCTCCGGGCTGAACGTGATTGTTCGGGTGCCGCGCGTCGAGCCGCAACACCAAGCATCAGCCAGCTACTACACGCTGGAAGGCAGCGTCAGGCGCGGTGGCGACCGTATCCGGGTCAATGCGAGCCTGACGAACGCCACTGGCGAACACATCTGGGCGGAGAAATACGATTTCGAGCTCGTCGACATGTTTGACGTCCAGGACGAGTTGTCCCGCTCGATTCCGGCCGCCTTGAATGTCAAAATCGAAGAAGCTGAACGATACAGGGTTCTCGCCGAGCCGCTCAAAGGGTCGAGCGCCTACGATTTCTATCTGCGTGGTCGACACATTGAAATGAGCCTGAAACCGGATGAGGGCAGGTTGGCGAAGGAGATGTTCCTTGCAGCGATTGACGCTGATCCGGCTTATGCGCGCGGCTATCTGGGGCTGGCCTGGCTGGAGATCCGCAAGCTGAAGTGGAACGAGCGCGTTGACATGGAAACTACGCTCGCCAATGCCTTCGCCTGGGCAAACAAGGCGCTGGAGCGTAGCCCCCGCGACGCCGACGTGCACTGGGCGCTCGGCGTCGTGCACCTCTGGAGGCGCGAGGCTGAGCGGGCCATCGGGTGCTACGAGCGCGGTCGCGAACTGGCGCCCAACAATTGCGATTTGCTCGCGGAGTATTGCGATGCCCTGGGCTATCTCGGTCTTCTTCAAGACGCGATCAGGATCGGAGAGCTGGCCCTGCGGCTGAACCCCAGTCGCCCCGACTGGTATTTCTGGAACGTCGCTGCCGCGAAATATCTCTCGGGCCAATACGCAGAGGCGTTGGCGCTCCTGGAAAAGATGGCCGATCTTGGTTCGGCCTATCGATTGCTCGCCGCAACCTACGCGCAACTCGGGCGGCTGGAGGACGCACGTCGTGCCGCTGCCGAACTCCTGAAGCTCAATCCGGAATTCTCGATCGAACGATACGGTTCTCGCGCACCCTATCGGGATGAGGCCTTGCTCGCGCGTTATGTTGAAGGCCTGCGGCTTGCGGGCTTGCCGGAATGATGCTCGGAGGGGCCGCATCGGCCGCATTCAGTGGGAGGAAAGGCAATGTCGGAAACGGTCAACGTCCGTTACATGGTCGACGACGTGGAGGCGGCGGTCGCCTGGTACACGACCCATCTCGGCTTTTTGTTGCTGTCGAGCTACGCGCCGGCCTTCGCGGATGTCCAGCGCGGTGCGCTACGGCTGCTGCTCAGTGGACCGACGAGTTCGGCCGGCAGGCCGATGCCGGACGGCGAAAAGCCAGCGCCGGGCGGCTGGAACCGCATCCATCTCATCGTCGATGACCTCGACGCCGAAGTGGAGCGGCTGCGCCGCGCCGGTGTCATGTTCCGCAATGACATCGTAACCGGTCCCGGCGGGGCGCAGATCCTGTTGATCGACCCCTCCGGAAATGTCGTCGAGCTGTTTCAGCCGGCGCGACGATAGCGACCGCGCGCGTCCCGGTCGTTGATGCCGCTCGCACCCCTGGGATGCGAGTGCCGCGCCGGGTCTCAGCCGGCGCTGGTGTCGACCACTTCGAAATCGTGCGTGATCGTCGCGGTCTTGGCGAGCATCGCCGAGGCCGAGCAGTATTTTTCGATCGAAAGCGAAACGGCGCGCTCGACCTTGTTGACCGCGAGCCCACGTCCCTTGACGATGAAGTGCATGTGAATGCGGGTAAAGACGCGCGGCTCGGTCTCGGCGCGGTCAGCATCGAGCTCGACGACGCAGTCTTCGACTGGCTCGCGGCCCTTTTCCAGGATGTGCACGACATCATAGGCCGAGCAGCCACCGGTGCCGATCAGCACCAGTTCCATCGGGCTCGGCCCCGGAGTGCGTCCTTCCTCACCGAAGGCGGTACCCAATACGACTTTGTGGCCGCTACCGGATTCTCCGACGAAGGTCCGGTCTTCCACCCATTTGACGCGTGCTTTCATGTGTCTCGTCCTGTTGCAGCTATGCCCCGATCATAGACCAGCGCGGCCGATGATCGCCTGTTCACATAACGTCTCGAAGGGTTTTCGCAAATGGTCCGCTTCCGTTAAAATGGAAAGCCTGCGCCACGCGCGCGAAACCGGCAAGGATTGATCGGATGAACGAGACGACCGGAAATGCGCCTGACAGGTCCGGCGCGGTGGTGCACCCGCCGATCGCCTGGGTGCTGGCGGTGGGTGGCGGCCTCGTGCTTGATCGGCTCTACCCGCTGCCGTTCGTGCCTGCCATGGTGCCCGACGCCTTGGTCGGTGGCATCGTGTTTCTCGCAGGATTGGCGCTGCTCATCTGGGCAGCCATGACCTTCGGCCGTGCGGGAACCGAAATCCAGATCAACCGGCCGACATCGAAAATCGTCGAAATCGGTCCCTACCGCTTTACGCGCAATCCGATCTACACCGGCATGTTCCTGGGCCTGATCGGCTTTTCCATCGTCTTCGACAGCCTCTGGCTGCTGATCCTGCTCGTGCCCTTCTATCTCGTCATCCGCTACGGCGTCGTGGCGCGCGAGGAGGCCTATCTCGAGCGCAAGTTTGGTGATGTCTATCGCGATTACAAGACGCGCGTCAGGCGCTGGCTCTAGACCACGATCGCCCGACACATTTCCGCGTCCCGCTCAAGCCGCGTGAACCTGGCACGCAGCGTTTGAAACCGCCCGCAGCGCTTCGGCAAGCCGCTCGACGTCGCGCGGCAACAGGCCGGCGATGTTGATGCGACCGTTCGATGTTCCGTAAATGCCGAAATCCTCGCGAAGTCGGTTCATCTCGTGCGGGTCGAGTGGCAGCAGCGAGAACAGGCCTTTTTGCCGGCGCAATGCCTGGAACAATTCCGGAGCGCCGCAGGCAGCAAGCGCATCGGCGAGATCTCGACGAATATCGGCGACGCGCCGGCGGCAGGTGTCCAGTTCGGCAAGCCACGTTTTGGGGCTTTCGAGGAGCTGCGCTGCAATCGCGGCGCCGTGCTCCGGCGGCATGGAATAGTTGGCCCGCGTGATCCTCTCCAGCGTGGCGCGAATGTTGGCGAGCGGGCCTCGGTCGGGCGCAATCACCATCGCCGCGCCGCTGCGTTCGCAATAGAGGCCCATGTTCTTGGAGCAGCTTGCAGCGACCAGCACCGTGTCGAGTTCTTTAGCGAAATGGCGCAGGCCCGCGGCGTCCTGTTCGATCCCGTCACCGAAGCCCTGATAGGCCATGTCGATCAGGGGTATCAGTCCCTTGTCCTTGCAAAGGCCGGCAAGCCGGCGCCACTGTTCGGGCGTCGGATCGATACCCGTCGGGTTGTGGCAGCAGCCATGCAGTAGAACGACGTCGCCCGGGCGAGCCTCCGCAAGATCCGCGATGACGGCGTCGAGATCCAGACCAGCATCGTTCTCCTGCCAGCGGAACGTTCGCACGCTGAGGCCTGCGGCTGTCATGATCGGGCGGTGGTTCACATAGCCGGGGTTGGTGTTCCAGATCGTCGCGTATGGCGAGACGAGCGCGATGAAATCCGCAAGGATCCTGAGTGCGCCGGTGCCGCCGACCGTCTGGATCGTGCACTGACGGTCGAGCGCCTCGGCCCCTTCGCCGAGAAGGAGTCTCGACATTCCGTCGTTGAATGTCAGGTTGCCGGACAGGGCTCGGTAGGACTTGGAGACGGCGGCGGCAGCAAGGCGCACTTCCGCAGCCTGAACGGCCTGCATGACCGGAGTTTGGCCCGAAGCATCGCGATAGACGCCGACCACGAGGTCGATCTTGTCGGCCCGACGATCTTGCCGGAACGCATTGATGAGTGCCCATAACGGATCGGGTTCGGCAATTGGCAGAGCTGCGAGCATCATTGGTCCCCTGTCGTATTTGAAACTAGTGGCGGTTTGCCAGGATCACGCCCGTCGTGATGACGAGAATGCCGATGGCGGTAGCAAGAGCCAGCGTCTCGCCGAGGATCGGTATGGCCATCAGGCTTGCAAGCGCCGGCGCCAGCGAGCCGAGCGTTGCGCTCCGGGCGGCGCCGAGCCGCGAGATCGCGAATGCGTAGCCGACCGTCGAGACGAGGCCGACACCGAGCCCCTGGACCAGAACGAAGGGCAGGGCCTGATGCCAGGAGAACTGCCCGATATGGGTGGTGACGGCGCCCGTAAGCAGCAACGGGACGAGGATGACAAGCGAGCCGATGGAGAGCAGCAATCCGTTGCTGATCGCGTCCACTCCGGTACGGCGCAGGCCGATCGTATAGGCGCCCCAGATGAGGCTTGCGATCAGAAGCATGCCGACGCCGCGCAGCGTCTCGGAGGTCACCGCATGTTGCTGTCCGGCGACGATGCCGATGACGCCGGCGAGGATCAGCGCGAGCGGCAGCCAGCGCTTCCTCGGCACGCCCCTACGTTCAAGCAGAAAGGCGACCAATGCGACGGAAAGTGGCGTGGTCCCGGCAACGAGCGCCCCGACATAAGCCGCAGACGTTGCCTTCGCACCCTCGGAGACGATGAAGAAGAACGGCACGCCACCGAGCAAGACGAGGGTTGCATCCACAGGCCTGACCTTGCGAAGCACGGAGAGACGCTGCGGGATCGCCGGCAGAAGGGCGACGATCGGGATGGCGAAACGGATGAGGGCGACGTCGGCGGTGGCGAGCGGCGAAGCCCCGATCGCGCGCATGGTCAGCGCGAAGCCCGCCCACACCAGAACGACGATGGAAAGCACGATGTAGCCGACGGCCGTCGGTGACAGCCATCCGCCTCTTGATTGCTGGAAATCTGACGTCACCTCGGTCATGTGCGGCCTCATCGCTAGGATGGTTCCCATGATATGCTTCTCGCACCGCTGATTTCTTGCTATTTCACCTGCCTATTGCAGAGTATTTGGCAGAATATGCCAGTGAGGAGGGGTAAATGGACGAAAAGGACATGCAGATCATCTGGGCGCTGCAGAAGGATGGCCGCCTTTCCAATCAGGACCTGTCCGAGAAGGTCGCATTGTCTCCATCGCCATGCCTCAGGCGGCTGCGCCTGCTCGAGGAGGCGAAGATCATCAAGGGCTATACGGCGATCGTCGACGAGGAGGCCTATGGCCTGCCGATCACGGCCTTCGTTCGCATCCGGCTGGAGCGCCATTCCGAGGCCTCCGTCGCCGCCTTCGAACGCAAGGTGAGAACGATCGACAACATCCAGGATTGTTATGTCATGACCGGCGAAGCGGACTATCTGCTGCGTGTTCTGGTGACGAGCCTCAAGGACTACGAGCAATTCGTCCGCACCCAGCTGCATAACATCGAGGGCATAGCGGCGATCGACACGAGCTTTGCGTATGGCACGGTCAAGCGGGCGACCGTCTTTCCGCGGCTGTGATCACGGCCAACCAAAGCCGGTTCCGGGCAGCCGTTACGCATCCGGCAGGGTGAACACGGCGCAGGGCGTTGCGATACCACGCAACGGATGCTCGCCGAGCGGCACGAGCGGCGTCGACGTTGCTGCGGCGACGGCGCCGGAGATCAACACAGACCGGCCCAGCGGCCGGCATAGCCCCTCCAGACGACTGACGAGGTTCACCGCCGGGCCGATGGCGGTAAAGTCGAGCCGGTCGGCCGCGCCGATGTTGCCCCAGAGAATCTCTCCGAGATGCAGCGCCACGCCGAAAGTGAGCGGCGGCAACCCCTCGGCCTGCCGTGTCTGATCGAGATGGGCCATGCCGGCGCGCGCGGCGGTGACCGCGCGCAGGGCAGCATCGCATGCATCGACAGGCGAGCCGCTGACGGGAAAAATCGCCAGGACGCCGTCGCCGATGAACTTCAGCACCTCGCCGCCGAAGGCGTGGATCGCGCCGGCCACCCGTTCGAACCAGGCGTCGAGCGTCGCGATCACCAAAGCAGGTTCCGTCGCTTCCGACAGAACCGTGAAATTGCGAAGATCGGCATAGAACAATGCCGCGCGAATGGTCTCGCCGGTCCCGCGCGTGAGCGCCCCGGCGCGAACGCGAGCGGCGCTGCGGCGGCCGAGATAGGCCTCAAGCAGGGCTGCGAGCGCCGCCCGCTCGGCAAGTGCTGCCAGGGGCGCGGCGGCAAAACGCGCGACCCGACGAAGCCGTGCCGTCTCGTCCGGGCCGAAAGCCCGGGTCCCGGCCCAACCGAGGGTCGCCCGGTCGGTGCCCGAGCCGGTCGATTGTTCCAGTACAGGTCCAAGCCCGGCCAACCATTCATGCCCGGCCCGGTCGGAGACCGCGCCCGCAAAGCCGAGGCTCTCTATCACCACGCCTGTCTCGGCGCGCCACAGCCAGGTGCGGCGGGCGATGATCGGGTGCGGCACGGCCAGGGTGAGGGCCCCGCCGGCAAGCGGCAGGTCGTCGGCGACGAGCAGCCGCCCAAGCTCGGACAGGAACCGGTCCGGCTCAGGCGAGGCGCTCGCTTCATCCACGAGCCAGGCGAGGGGCGCAGACAAATCCATGGCGACGAGAATAGCGCTGCGCCCCATTCCGGCAAGGGCCTCGCCTGCATGGTGGCGCCAATGGGCGTGCGGGTCTATGATTGCGGCAGCCCGGGTTCCGTGCTTCACCTCTCCTGAACCGGCGGGCCGGCCAAACAGCAAAGGGAAGACCGATGCAGGAAGCCCTCGTCGTCCGCCGCGAAACGCATATCCAGGCGCCGCGCGCCGCAGTGTTCGCGCTTTTGACTGACCCGGAGAAGATTCTCCGCTGGATGGGAACGCAGGCCGATACCAAGGCAGAGCCTGGCGGTCTTTATCTCGTCAACGTAACCGGAGCGCGTTTCGCCCGCGGGTCTTTTCGTGAAGTGGTGCCGGTGCATCGGCTCGCCTACAGCTTCGGCTGGGAAGGCAGCGAGATCGTTCCACCCGGTTCCAGCCTGATCGAGATCGACCTGATCGAGCAGCCGCCCGGAACCTTGCTGCGTCTCACGCAAACCGGATTGCCCAATTCCGAACAATGCGCCGGGCATGCGGAAGGTTGGGCGCACTACCTGCAACGGCTGGGGCAGGTTGCGTCCGGGCGCGATCCGGGGCCGGATCCCTGGCTCGGCCGCGACGGCAGCAGTAGCAGTTGAAGTCCCGCGGGGCGTTCAGATCGGCAACAACGCGTCCGGCTTCACATCCCCGACCGACGCATAAGTATGCGTCTCCCTGACGCCGGGAAGGGGCAGGATGACCCGCTCGAGAAAATCCTGGAAGAGCGACATGTCGGCAATCCGCGCCTTCACCAGATAGTCGAAGCCTCCGATCACCATGTGGCATTCCAGAACTTCCGGCGCCTTTGCAACCGCCTCGGAGAAGCGCTCGAAGATATGCGGGGCGGTATGATCGAGGCGCACCTGGATGAAGACGACGGTGCCCCGGCCGATCTTCTTCGGATCGAGGATTGCTCGCACGGCCTTCACGTAACCCTCGCGGAAGAGGCGCTTCACGCGCTGGCTCGTGCCCGTTGGCGACAGGCCGACACGCTCTGCCAGCTCCAGTGTGGTCCGCCGGCCATCGTCCTGCAGCAATCTCAGCAAAGTGCGATCGATGGCGTCGAGGCCTGCAATTTCGTTCTTCACGCTATTTGGTCCACGAAAGAGTGATAATCGCTCAGATTCATTGAAATCAGTGTATTTTGATGCAGCCGTTTGCGCAATACGGTGTTTCTGTCGAAGCCGCGGGTAAGGCTTCCGCAATGTGGAGAGACTGGCGTGCAAAGTGCTACAATCGGAGAGGGCGACCGCAGCCGGCGGCTGGCGATATGGGCAGGGGTGGCGGTGGTCGCAATCACCACCTTACAGTTCGTGGCCGCCCGGTTCAGTCTGCGCGAGCATCTGACCGCCGCCGACATCGTCACCTTGCGGTTTTCCGGGGCCGCCCTGGCCTTCCTGCCGGTGTTCCTCAGCGCCGGCTTGCCGAAGTTGACGCAGCTCGGCTGGCGCAAGGCAGCCGTGCTGGCGCTGCTGACGGGGCTGCCCTATCCGCTGATCATCAACCAGGGACTTTCGCTGGCACCGGTCGCACATGCGGCAGCACTCTCTCCCGCCGTGATCGTCTTCTTCTCGTTCCTGTTTTCCCGTCTCGTCTTCAAGGACAAGGCCTCCGGCACGCGGCTTGCTGGCGTTGCCACGGTCATTGCCGGCCTTTTGCTGTTCGTGGTCCAATCGGGAGTTGCTGACGCCGGGACATTGCGCGGTGATCTGTTGTTCGCCGTTTCGGGGTTGATGTTTGCTACCTTTGCGGTGCTGGTGCGGCTATGGTCCGTCGACGCCGTGACGGCGACGATCGCAGTGGTGTTCTTCTCTTGTCTGCCGTTGCCCTTGCTGCACATTCTGGCGCCCAGCGGGCTCGCTGCCGCCTCTTTCACCGAAATTGCCACGCAATTCGTCATCCAGGGATTTCTTGCCGGAGCGCTTGCGAGCGTTCTCTACACCTATGTCATCCGTCAGTTGGGCCCGCAGCCTGCGTCGCTGTTCATGCCGTGCGTCCCGGTGACGACGACCGCGGCGGGGGTCGTCGTTCTCGGCGAAGTTCCGACGCTGCTTCAGGTCGTTGCCATTGCCGTCATCACGTTCGGAATGGTCTTCCCGATCCTGAAAAGGGCGTAGGCCGCGCCGGCGACCGGCCTATTTCTGCGCCTGCACCGCCGGCATCGGTTTGACTGGCGCGCCCGGGAAAATCTTCTGCAGGTTTCCCGCGATCACCTGGTCGCCCTCCGAAACCCCTGACGTCACCCCGATAAGGTCGCCGCTCGCCGGGCCAAGGGAGACTAGCCGTTGTTCGACCGTGTCGCCTTTGCCGACGACATAGACGTATTTGCCGAGCTGACTGGAGCCGAGCGCCGTTTCCGGGACCATCAGCACGTTCTGCTCGTCCCTGATCTTCAGCCGCACGCGCACATATTGGCCGGGCAGCAGGGAGAGATCGGTGTTGTCGATCGTCACGCGCGCCACGACCGTTCCGGTGTTGCCTTCGACGGTGTTGTTGATGAAGCTGAGGTCGCCGCGGTAGCGTGGCTCCTTGTCGCCGGGCAGAAGCACTTCGGCCTCGACCTTGCCCTTCGCCCGGGCCTTCTGGATGTCCGCGAGCTCGGATTCGCTCGGGTTGAAGGAAACATAGATCGGCGAAAGCTGTACCAGGTTGTTGAGCGGGGTGCCGGTCGTATTGCTGACCAGCGTGCCCTCCGGCGCCAGGTTGCGTCCCAGCCGGCCGGCGAAGGGAGCGTGGATCTCGGTGTAATCGAGATTGATCTCGGCGGTGCGGACCGCCGCCTGCGACATCGCCAGCGCGGCCTCCGCCTGGTGGACAGCGCTCTGGCGCTGGTCGAAGCTGTCCTTGTTGAGATAGCCTGTGGTCGCAAGCTCGTTGCCGCGCGTCAGACTGGAGCGAAGATAGATGAGCGATGCTTCGTCGCGTTCGACTTGCGCCTTCGCCTGATCGAGTTGCGCCCGGTAGTCGCGTGCGTCGATCCGGTAAAGAAGATCGCCCTGCTTCACATCCGAACCGTCAGATGCGGCCTGTGACGCGATGTAGCCCGTGATCTTGGCGCGAAGCGTGACGTTACGGATCGCCTCGGTCCGGGCCGAATAGTCGAGATAGATCGGGATCGTCTGCTTGACGACCGCTGCGACCGGAACCGGCATGGCCTGCTGCGGTGGCCCCACCGCGGCGCCGGCATCGCCGCCTTTGAGCTCAAAGCCGCCGTTCTTGTAATGATAGGCTGCAGCGAAGGCGGCGATCACGACCGCTGCGGCAAGGACCAGTCTCGAACCACGCATGTCAGGCTCCAATTCCTATTCCGCCGCCTCCGGCTCCCGCTGGCCGATTGGCCTGGAGGACGTACCCTCGCGCCATTGTTCGATGACCGCGTAGAACACCGGGACGAAAATGAGAGTTAGAATGGTTGCCGCCAACATGCCGCCGAAGACGGTGGTGCCGATCGACTGGCGGCTGGCCGCGCCCGCGCCCCTGGCGTACATCAGCGGCAGCACACCGAGGATGAAGGCGAAGGCCGTCATCAGGATCGGCCGAAGGCGCAGGCGGGCTGCTTCCGCGGCCGCAGCCACCACATCCAGGCCTTCCTCGCGCCGTCGCCTTGCGAACTCGACGATCAGGATGGCGTTCTTGGCGGCAAGTCCTACCAGCATCACGAAACCGATCTGCGAATAGACGTCGATCTGCATACCGCGCAGCCACAGCGCCGATAGCGCGCCCAAAAGCGCGAGCGGCACCGAAAGCAGCACCATGAACGGCATCGACCAGCTTTCATACTGGGCGGCCAGGATGAGGAAGCAGAAGACGAGGGCGAGCGCAAAGACAAGCGCGGCGATCGAGCCTGCCCGGATCTCCTGATAGGTAATGCCGGTCCACTCGAATGTGTAGTCCCGCGGCAGCGTTGTGCGGGCCACGCGCTCCATCGCCGCCACCGCCTGGCTCGAGCTGAAGCCGGGTGCTGCCGCGCCGTTGATCAGCGCCGAAGGGTAGTTGTTATAGTGGGTGATTGTCTCCGGACCGACCGTTGGCTTGAACGTCCCGAGCGTATTGAGCGGCACCATTTCGCCTTGGGTGTTGCGCACATAGAGGCGTGAAAGATCGGTCGCCGAGGCCCGCGCGCCCTGGTCCGCCTGCAGCGTCACCCGGAAGGTGCGGCCGAAGAGATTGAAGTCATTGACATAGAGCGAGCCGAAATAGATCTGCAGCGTGTTGAAGATGTCCGGCAGGCTCAGGCCCAACAGCTTCGCCTTGTCACGGTCGAGATCATAGTTGAATTGCGGGCTCGACGTGCTGAAGGTGGTGAAGAGCTGATAGGGATTGATCTCTGGCTGCTTGCGCGCCTCGGCAATCAGCGCCTGGGTCGTGTCACTCAGGGCTTGCGCGCTGCGCCCGGCGAGGTCTTCGACCTGAAATTCGAAGCCGCCAGTTGCACCGAGCCCCTGGATCGACGGCGGATCGAAGGCGAGCACCAGCGCATCCGGGATTTGCAGGAGTTGCGGGGTGACGGCCTGACGTAGTGCCGAGGCGCCCTGTTCCGGCGGTCGCTCGTCCCATGGCTTCAGGACGGCAAATTGCACGGCCGAGTTCGACTGGGCGGCAAAAGACAGGAAATTGAAGCCGACGACGGAGCCGACGAAATCGACGCCCGCGGTACCGCGAAGGATTTCTTCGGATCGCCGCGCGACCGCCTCGGTGCGTTCGAGTGAGGCGCCGTCGGGCAGTTGGATGACGACGAAGAAATAGCCCTGGTCTTCCACCGGCAGGAAGGTTGAGGGGATGCGCTGCCACAGCGCATAGGTCGACCCGACGGCGAGCAGGAACAGAGCAAACAGCGCCCAGTGCCAGCGAACGAGCCCGGCGACGCTGCGGGCATAGGCATGTGACAGCGCATGGAAGCCGCTGTTGAACAAGCGGAAGGGGGCAAAGCGCGGCTCGCCGCGGTAACGCAGGAATGCGGCGCTGAGTGCGGGACTGAGGGTCAGCGAGTTGAAGGCGGAGAAGGCGACCGAGATTGCGACCGTCAGCGCGAACTGGTTGTAGAGGCTGCCGGCGACGCCCGGAATGAAGGCGACAGGGATGAAAACGGCGAGCAGAACGGCTGTCGTCGCTATGATCGGGCCGGTCACCTCCTGCATGGCCTTTTTGGTGGCGGCAAGTGGCGGCAGGCCGGCCTCGAGCTGGCGTTCGACGTTTTCGACGACGACGATCGCATCATCGACCACGAGACCGATAGCGAGCACCATGCCGAGCAGGCTCAGCATGTTCAGCGAGAAGCCGAGCAGATACATGACGACCAGCGTTGCGATCAGCGAGACCGGAATGGCGATGGTCGGGATGATCGTGGTGCGCAGGTTCTGCAGGAAGATGAAGACGACGAAGACCACGAGGGCGAGCGCCTCCAGCAGCGTATAGACGACATCCTTCATCGCCGCCGAGACGAAACGCGTGGTGTCGTAGAACATGTGGTAGGCGATGCCCGTGGGGAAACGCTGCGACAGCTCGTCCATCTTCGCCTGCACCCGGCTCTGCAGGTCGAGTGCGTTGGAACCCGGCGCCTGGAAGACGGCAAGGACCACGCTTTCCTTGCCGTTGAAGGTGACGGAGGACGAATAGAGCAGTGCGCCGAGTTCGATCCGCGCGACGTCGCGCAATCTGGTCGTCGCCCCGGTCGTCTGGTCGGCTCGAAGCACGATGTCGCCGAACTGCGAGGGATCGCTCAGGCGCCCGAGTGCGTTGATCTGCATCTCGAAGGGCGTTCCTGCCGGCGCCGGCGATTGCCCGATCTTGCCGCCCGCGACCTGGATGTTCTGTTCGGCTATGACGTTCTGGACGTCGACGGCGGTAATGCCGAGATTGGCCATGCGGTCCGGATCGAGCCAGACGCGCATCGAATAGCGGCGCTCCCCGAAGAGCTGGACGTCGCCGACGCCCGGCAGACGTTTCAGCGGATCGAGGATCTGCAGGTAGGCGTAGTTGCTGACCGAGGCGAAATCGACCGAATTGTCTGGCGAATCCAGGCTGACGAGCACGGTGAAGTTCGGGATCTGCTTGGCGATGGTGACGCCGGTCTGGTTGACGAGCGCGGGAAGCGAGGAGGCGGCCTGCGATACGCGGTTTTGCACGTCGAGCGCCGCAACGTCGATCGGGTAACCAACTTCGAAGGAAATGATGATCCGCGACGAGCCGTCGTTCGAACTCGTCGAGGTCATGTAGAGCATGCCCGGCACGCCGTTGATCTGCTGCTCGAGCGGGGTCGTCACCGTATCGGCCACCACCTGGGCGCTGGCGCCGGGATAGTTGGCGGCAACCACGATCTGTGGCGGCGTCACGTCGGGAAACTGCGAGATCGGCAGCAGGAAATAGCAGATGCCGCCGGCGAGCGTCATGATGATCGCGATGGCCGATGCGAAGATCGGCCGGTGAATGAAGAAGTCGATCATGGCGGGATCGATCCTTGTGAGGTGTTGCCACCGTGGCGGGCGGCAAAGCGGAGCATTTCGAAACCGGGCATGCGCACGCGCGCCGCGCGGACCTTGCAGCCAGCGACGTTCACCTCAGCCTTCAGCCCATCCAGCCTGCGCATCGTAAGGCTCCAGCACGAGATCATGATGGGCCAAGACGACCCTAATCACGAGCGTTATCGAATCTTAAAAAGTCACTGCGGTGTGCGCTCTGGCTAAAAGACGCCTGATGAGCGCGCCCACCGACACTGCGCCAGAAATTTTTCTGCGGTTACCGCCATATCCGGAAAGGCCTTCGCGGCAAGCGACTACGCCTCGATGTGCCGCGCTGGCGAAAATGTTACTGGTCGGTAACATCGTCGTATGTTATCGACCAATGACAGGGCGTCAAGGGGCAAGATTTTCCACGCCACCCACGCCGGGCCAATGTGATGACAACGGATACCTGCAAGCCATCCCGTCGTTCGCCGCGCGAGCGCATCGTCGAGGCCGCGCGTGACCTCTTCCGTCGCCACGGCATTCGCGGAACCGGCGTCGATGCGATCGCCGATGCCGCCGACAGCAACAAGATGACGCTCTACCGCCACTTCAATTCGAAGGATGAGCTGATCGTCGAATGCCTGCGCCATGCGGGAATGGAGATGGATGGCTTCTGGCGCGAGCTGGAAGACGCGCACCCTGGTGACGGGTTGGGGCAGCTGAGGGCCTGGGTTCGGCGGATCGCCGAGCATCTCGGTGACGACAAGTGCCAATGCGAAATGATGAGCGCCGCTGCGCAGCTGACCGATGAGGATCATCCCGGGCGCTCGCTGATCCGCATGTTCAAGGACGCGCAACGCGATCGCGTCGTCGAGCTTTGCCGCAGGGCCGGCGTCGCCAATGCGGAAATGCTCGGCGACACGCTGCTGCTTTTGATCGAGGGCGCGCGCGCCGCTCAGCAAAGCAGCGGCGCCGAAGGGCCGAGCGCCCGCTTTGCGGAGATCGCCGATGCGGCGATCCTGTCCTTTGCCGGCAGTCGTGCCAAGTAGCGGCGCGCGTCTCTCAGCGCTCGGCCGGCCAGTCCGGATGATGGCTATCGATCACGAACATATGGGTGTGCCGATGGCCGCTGCCGACGCGCGTTGCGCCGGCAAGATGGGGGTGATCGTCAGCAAGTGCATGATGCACGTGCTCGATTTCGTCGGGATCCTGCGCCGGCCAGAGCCGGGTCGCCGCGAGGATGGCGCCGACGGCGATGAGGCCAAGCACCGTGAAGGTCATGGGCATGCCGACAGTGGCGCCGAGCCATCCGGCAAGCGGATAGGTGATCAGCCAGCAGGCATGCGACAGGGCGAACTGCGCGGCGAACAGCGCCGGCCGGTCCTCCTGACGTGACGATCGGCGCAGCAGCCGGCCGGATGGCGTCTGCGCCAGCGAATAGCCGAGGCCGATGGCGAGCCACAGCGGCAGCAACGAGACGAAGCTGGGGACAAGAGCGCCGATGAACAGGCCGGCGGTCAGGATCGTCGCACCCGAAAACATGGCGACGCGATCAGGAGTCCTGTCGAGCAGGCGCGGCAACAGCAGCGCGGCGATCATCGAGCCGCAGCCGAAGGCGGCGAGTGCGATAGCTGTGTCGGTCTGGGTAAGTCCGAATCTTGACTGGACCAACACCACTGTGTTGACGATGACCATCGATCCTGCCGCGGACACCGCGAGGTTGAGCGCCAGCAGCCCGCGCAGGCGCGGCGTCGCGAGATAGATACGCAGGCCCCCGGTCGTCCGGTCGTAAATCCCGCGGTGTTCGGCAGGCTTCGGGCTCGGTAGCAGGACCGAGAGGACGAGGGCGGCCGAAGCGAGGAAGCCGATGACCGTGCCGGCAAACAGGCTGTGGAAGTTGATGATCGTCAGCAAGGCAGCGGCCAGCATCGGGCTTGCGACGCTTTCTAGATCATAGGCGAGCCGCGAGAGCGACAGGGCGCGGGTGTATTCCTTTTCGTCCGGCAGCACGTCCGGAATGGTCGCCTGGAAGGTCGGGGTGAACGCGGCAGAGGCCGACTGCAGCACGAAGATCAGCAGGTAGACCTGCCAGATCTCGGTCACGAACGGCAGGAAGAGCGCGACGGCGGCGCGCACCAGATCGAGGCAGACGAGCATAGCCCGACGCGGAAGGCGTTCGGCGAAGGCGGCGGCGACCGGCGCCACCCCCACATAGGCGATCATCTTGATCGCCAGCGCCGTGCCGAGCACCGCGCCCGCTTCGGCGCCGGCCAGATCATAGGCGAGAAGCCCGAGCGTGACGGTCGCAAGACCGGTTCCGATCAGCGCGATCACCTGTGCCAGGAACAGATGGCGATACGTCCGGTTTGCAAGGATCTGCAGCATGATGTTGGGGCTCGCTCGGTGGCTGTCGGCGCGACGGGAGGTCCGGCCGATCAGAGATATTTCGTGATCGCCTTGAACTCGTCGATGGAGTGGCGCTGGTCTCGTGGAAGCGCCCCGATCGTGTCTTCGAGGCAATGGTCCAGATGATCCTGGATCAGGGTTCGCTTCGCCTGGCTGATCGCCTTCTCCACCGCGTGGAGTTGCTGGGCGATGTCGAGGCAGGGTCGGCCGCCCTCGATCATGGCAATGACGCTCTTCAGGTGGCCCTCGGCGCGTTTCAGTCGCTTGACGATCTCGGGGTGGGTGTCGTGTCTATGCTCGGTCATTTCTATAACCTATCCTCCTGGAGGGGATGTATCAAGTGGTGGATTTAGCGGGATCGTTCCACGCGACGCCAGCCTGGTTCTGCCCCGCTCAACCCGCCTGCGGGCCTTCTAGGGTGAGTTCGTGCGTTCATATTGTATGCAATTCAAGTACCGGCACCCTGCGGGATTTTTACGCCGAGGAAGGGGTGTTTGGCTGTCTAACCTCAACGATTTGGTCGAACGCGGGCCGCCTTGTCAGTCCGAAAGCTGTCTTCTTGTTCATTTCGCCTTGCGCAGGGCAGTCGATTTTTCACTCCTGCTCTAAAATGTCTGCAATCTAAAATACGATATTGACGCAAGATTGCATACATGAGACAGTTATTTGTCTATACAAAACGGTGTGGAGGCCGCTTGTATCGACGGCGCGAGGAGCGCCCAAACGGAGGAAAAAACTCATGTCAGTGAAGAGACGTACGTTCCTGCAAGGGGCGGCCGGCGCTATCGGCTTGGCCATCGCACAGGGTGCCCTTTCGAAAATTGCCTACGCACAGGGCGCAGCCGGCACGCTTAGGGTTGCCATCGCCAAGCCGGCGGGCAACCTCGATCCGCAGAGCCATTATGCCATCTGGGCAATCCAGGACCTGATGTTCGAGCCGCTCGTGAAGTACGGCAAGGGCGGCCAGATCGAACCGTGCCTTGCGACCGACTGGAAGATCGAGGACGGCGGCAAGACGTTGCATCTGACGCTGCGCCAGGGTGTGACGTTCCAGGACGGCACCAAGTTCGATGCCGCATCCTGCAAATGGAATCTTGAGCGCTGGATGGGGCTCGACCAGTTCAGCTGGATGAATTGCTCCAAGCACTTCCAGTCGCTGGACGTGGTGGACGATTACAACATCACCCTGCACTTCAAGGAGCCGGTGCTCGCGCTGATGCAGGAACTTTCCTACACGCGGCCGACGCGTTTCCTTTCGCCCAAGTCGGTTGGCGTGGACGGCAAGTTCAAGGATCCGGTCGGAACAGGTCCCTGGCGCCAGGTCAGCGCGGACGACACGCAGAGCGTCTTCGAGCACCACGAAGGCTATTGGGGTCAACTACCGTCCTATGAACGCCTTGAAGCCAAGGTGATCCCCGACGCTCGGTCTCGAGTCGCGGCGCTGCGTGCCGGCGAAATCGACCTGATCGGCGGTTTCTGGATTGCGCCGCTGACGCCGGAAGAGGGTAAGCAGCTCGAGGGGGCGGGCTTAAACGTCGTCGTCGATCCCGGCAACGTCACGCTGGTCTTGGCGTTCAATCCTGATCGCGCCGAGGCGCTCAAGGATTCGCAAGTGCGGAAGGCCGTCAGCATCGGCATCGACCGCGCGGCGATCTCCAAGGTGCTCTACCATGGTTACGCTAAGCCCGCAGGCAACATGTTCTCGGGCGCCTTGCCCTATGCCGGGACGCAATATGATGCTCCCGTCCGCGATGTCGCGGCCGCATCGGCGCTGCTCGAAAAGGCCGGTTGGACTGGTAGCCCGATCAGGTCCAAGAACGGCAAGCCGCTGACGCTCGAACTCGTCGTCAGCCCGGACGCGGTGCCCGGATCACGTGTGATCGCCGAAGTCATCCAGTCCGAGATGAAGGAAATCGGCATTGATCTCGTCATCCGCTCCGTCGACCATGCCTCCAAGCACACCGACATGTTGGAGCAGAAGTACGATCTCGGCTTCTTCCTGACCTATGGCGCGCCCTATGATCCGTTCGGCTCGATCGTGGCGCTTTGCCTTTCGACCTTCAAGAACGACGTCGAAGGCAAGCTGGTCACGGATCCGGTCAACCTCGATCCGTTGATCAACGCGGCGACCGCTGCGACCGGGGATCAGATCCAGCCGACCATCCAGAAGGTCTACGACTGGCTCAGAGACAACGACGCGATTGCGCCGCTGGTCTACGTGCCGAGCATTTGGGCGCATTCCACGCGGGTCCACGGCTTTACCAGCCCGGTCACCGAATACGACATGCCCTACGAAAACATTCTGCTGGACGATTAGGAGGGTATCTTGATCCACTTCATCAGCAAGCGGCTGAAGCACTCCCTGGTCCTATTGTTCATGGCATCCGTGGTTTGCTTCACTCTCGTCGTATCGGCACCCGGTAATGTTGCCGTTCTGATTGCCGAGCTACGGGGAGCCGTCGCCACACCCGGTTACGTTGAACAAGTTGAAGAAGAGATAGGACTGAACAAGCCACTGCTGATGCGCTACGTGGATTGGCTTGGCGATGCGGTTCGCGGAGATTTCGGTATCTCCTACAGAACCGGACAGGACGTCAGCGCGGATCTCGCGAACCGGATGCTCGTGACCGGTACGCTGATTGCGGGCTCGGCGGTGATCGCCACTCTCATCAGCCTGGCTCTTGGATTCCTTGGAGCCTTTTGGCCCTACAGATTGCCAGACCGCGTCTCGCGCGGTCTGGCGCTCCTCGGCGCGTCCACCCCGACGTTCTTCGTCGGCGCGCTGATGATCTACGCTTTCTCCGTTACCTTCCAGCTCCTGCCGTCGTTCGGCTTCAACGGGCCGGAGAGCTGGATCCTGCCATGGCTCACCGTGGCGGTTCTGCCGGCCGCTGTCCTCAGCCGTGTCGTGCGGGTGGGGCTGGAGGAGGCGATGACAAGCCCGTTCGTTCTCACGGCAAAGAGCAAGGGGCTTGGCCGTACCGCAATCCTCTTTCGCGAGGCACTGCCCAATATCACGCCGCTCTTCATCAATGCGCTCGGCACCCAGGTCGGATTGATGACCGCAACCGCGATCATCGTCGAGCCGCTCTTCGCCTGGCAGGGCGTGGGGGACTACTTCCTCGCCGGCGTGCGCTTCCGCGATTTCATGGTGGTGCAGGCATGCCTGCTCATCTTCCTCACCTTCTTCATCGTGGTGAACCTGATCGTCGATCTGGCAGTGCTGCTGACCGATCCGCGCATCCGCCGCCAATGGAGCTGATCATGAACATGCTCAATCCCATCATGGCCCGATTGAACAAGATGCCGCGCGCGGCACTGATCACCATCGGCCTATTCCTCGCGCTTGGAACCTTTGCGCCGTGGTTGGCGCCCCAGGACCCGAGCACCCAGAACCTGCTCGATGCCGGTCTCGGCCCCTCTGCCGCGCACTGGCTCGGGACCGACCACCTTGGACGCGACACTTTCAGTCGGCTGATCATCGCGGCAAACACCTCGCTCGTCAGCGTCGGCTCGGTTCTCGGCGTTGCCATGACTATCGGCATCCTGCTCGGAACGATCGCGGGTTATCACCGAGGCTGGGTGGACGACCTCCTGATGCGCGTCGTCGATGTGGGTCTGTCCGTCCCGAGCCTGATCATTTCGCTCGCCGTCATCGGCATCGTCGGCCCCGGTTACTGGACGATGGTGCTGGCGCTGGCGCTTGCCTGGTGGCCGATGAGCGGCCGTATCAGCCGGGCGGTTGCCGTCAGCATCATGAGCAAGCCGCATATCGAGGCCTTGCGGGTGCTGGGCGCTAGCCCGTGGCGGATCTATTTCGGCCACCTTCTGCCGGGCACCATCGGTTCGGTGATGGTCTATGCGACGGCGGATGCTGGTACGGCCGCGCTCGCCGTCGCCACCTTGAGCTTCCTTGGCCTCGGCATTCAGCCGCCGACGCCGGAATGGGGGCAGATGCTCGTCGATGCGCTGCCCTATCTCGAATCCGACCCGCGCCAGGTTCTGCTTCCGGGCCTCGCTCTCACCGCAGCCGTCATCGGATTCAACACGCTCGGCGAATCCATCGCGCTTAACCGTATTCCGAAGCCGCTGACCCGGCGCATGCTGGCACTGCGCCGCGCCGAGGTCGCAAGCTGGAGCAAGGAGAATTCCGATGCATGACCAACCGCTCCTTGAAGTCAGCAATCTGACCGTCAACTTGCTGACGGCGAAATCCGCAGTTCGTCCCGTCGATGGGGTCAGCTACTCGGTCCGGCAAGGCGAGTGTCTCGCCATTGTCGGCGAAAGCGGCAGCGGCAAGACGGTGATGAACTTCGCGCCGCTCGGCCTGATGCCAACCGGCGTGACGACGATGCTCTCGGGATCCGTCAAGCTCGAAGGACGGGAGCTGATCGGCCTGCCGGAGGCCGAGATCCAGAAGCTGCGCGGCAAGTCCGTCGGCTTCATCTTCCAGGACCCGATGAGCGCGCTCAACCCGGTGCGCCGGATCGGCCGGCAGATTGCCGAAATGGCCGAATTGCATCTCGACATGACGCCCAGGGCCGCGGAAGCGCGCGCGTTGGAACTCGTGAAGCTCGTCGGCATCTCCGACCCTGTGGCACGGCTTCGGCAGTATCCCCACGAGCTCTCCGGCGGCTTGCGGCAACGCATTGTCATTGCCATTGCGCTAGCCGGCGAACCGAAGCTGCTGATCGCCGACGAGCCGACGACCGCACTTGACGTCACGGTTCAGGCGCAGATCTTGCGGCTGCTGAAAGACGTACAGCGTCGGCTGAACATGGCGATGGTACTGATCACCCACGACATGGGCGTGGTGGCGGGCGCTGCCGACAACATCGTCGTCATGTATGCGGCGCGTGTTGCCGAATGCGGTCCGGTGGACAAGGTGCTTGTCAGCCCGCGCCACCCGTACACCAGGGGCCTGATCAACGCGATCCCGCGGCGAGAGGACCCGATCGGATCGGAATTCCGGGGGCTTCCCGGCATTCCGCCGACGCTCGGCGCGCCGATCAAGGGCTGTGCCCTCGCGCCGCGCTGCGAGCTCGCCGTCCCTGCATGCGGGAATGCCCGGCCGCCATTGGTCCGGTCGGATGACAGCGCCGTTCTCGTGGCTTGCCCCGTCGTCAATCAAGGAAAGGCTGCCGCATGACACAGGCTCCCGTTCTCAAAGTCGAAAACCTGCAGACGCGCTTCAAGAGCGTGCAGCGAGGCAAATATGTACATGCCGTCGACGACGTCTCGATCGAGCTCTATCCGGGCGAGATCGTCGGTCTCGTCGGGGAATCCGGCTGCGGCAAGTCGACCCTTGGGCGCACCATCGTCGGGCTCGAGAAGGCGAGCAGCGGCCGCGTGCTGCTCGACGGCGTCGACCTCAGCGCTCTCTCCGGCGCAGCGCTGCGTGACAGCCGTCGGGCGCTGCAATACGTCTTCCAGGATCCCTATTCGTCCTTGAACGACCGCCAGACCGTGGGCGAGGCGATCGACGAAGCACTGGTGATTGCCGGCACACGGTCGCCGGAGGAGCGCGATCGTCGCACGAAGGAACTGCTGGATCAGGTCGGCCTCGCCTCTGTGGTCAGGGACCGCCACACGCGCGAGCTTTCGGGCGGGCAGCGTCAGCGCGTGGCAATCGCCAGATCGCTCGCGGTAAATCCGCGGGTGCTGATCTGCGACGAACCCGTGAGCGCGCTCGATCTTTCGATCCGCGCGCAGGTGATGAACCTCTTCCTGCGGCTGCAGAAGGATCTCGGCGTCGCGTGCCTGTTCATCGCCCATGACCTGGCGCTGGTCAGACAGGCTGCGTCGCGAGTCTATGTCATGTATCTCGGCAGGATCGTCGAACATGGCTCGTCGCGCGAACTTTACGACCGCCCGAGCCACCCCTATTCGCAGATGCTGCTGGCGTCGGCGCCCGAGGTGGATCCGCGGATCGAAAAGAACCGCAGGGGACCGCTGATGATCGGTGAGGTTCCGAGCCCAACAAATCCACCCTCCGGCTGCCGGTTCCGAACCCGCTGCCCGCTTGCCGTCGACGATTGCGCCAAGGCGATGCCGCCATCGCGGGTGCTTTCGCCGGGTCATACGGCGGCCTGCAGCTTCGCTGCCGACCTTCATCGCGGCAAGCGCTCGGCTCTCCTTCAGCAGGAGGTCTCGCCGGCATAGAGCCTATGCGACGCTCGTCGATGCCTCCAGAGGCCGGCGGTGCTACAGAGTTCCCTCGCATCCTTTAAGCTGGGGATGCGCGCTTGCCCCGCCCTCGCGCGGGGCACTTTTTTTCGCGGATCGAGGCGTTGCTCGGGGCAGCCGATGGGCCGCCCGGGCGCGCCGGTGTCAGAGGCGAACGAGCATCTTGCCGGTGTTGGCGCCCTTGAACAGGCCGACGAAGGCATCGGGCGCGTTCTCCAGCCCGTCGACGACGGTCTCGCGCAGATGGATCTTCCGTTCCTTGATCCAGGCGCTCATCTTGCGATCGAACTCCGGGATGAGGTCGACATGATCGGAAACGATCAGCCCCTGCAGGCGGATGCGCTTCTCGATCGCTTGGAAGATGTTGCGCGGACCGGCGGCGCCGCCGGAATTGTAGCCGGTGATCATGCCGCAAAGTACGAAGCGGGCGTGGTCGTTGGCAAGCGCGAGCGCCGCTTCGAGATGGTCTCCGCCGACATTGTCGAAGTAGATGTCGATGCCGTCAGGTGCTGCGGCCGCGAGCGCTTCGGTCAGATCGGACGTCTCGCGATAGTTGATGACGGCGTCGGCGCCGATCTCGCTTCTGAGCCAGGTGGCCTTGTCCGACGTGTCGGCCGAGGCGATCACCCGCAGGCCGTTGAGCTTGGCGATCTGGGCGACGATGCTGCCGACGGCGCCGCTGGCGGCCGAGACGAATATGGTTTCGCCAGGCGCGGCATTGGCGATCCGCGTCAGCCCCACATAGGCGGTGAGGCCGGGAAAGCCGAGAGCCGCCGAGATAGGCCTGAGAGGGAAGGCCCGGCTCGATCCTGCGTGCCGTCGCTGCATCGATGACCGCATAGTCTCTCCACCCGACGAAATGTACGACGGCGTCGCCGAGCTCGGCATCGAGGGTCTCAAGGGCAACCTCCATTCGCGCCGCCTGCATGGGCCTCGTCCTCGAGACGGGATGCTCCGAATTGGATCTGGGCCAGCCGATCCACGAGACCGCGGCGGCCTCGCTCCATGACGACCCCGTGGTTCCAGCGGAAGACCGGTCTGAGAATGAAGGAAAGGCGGACCATCCAGGGTTTCGTGACCTCAACGATCCAATCGTACCGAATGTGACAGCTGGCACCGTTGCCTTGCAACGTCCAGCGGCCGATGCCGTCGAGTTCGCCGATAGCCTTGCCTTCGATGAGCAAAGGCGGTTCGACCTTGACGGTCTCCATATCGAAGACCAGTTCGTAGGGCAGTGCCGTCGACCAGCGCATGCGACGCACGGCGCCGACGCCGCGCTCGTCGCCCTCCCGCAGTCGCGTGACCTGTTTCACCGACGGCCACCATTCGGGCCAGCGCTCGGCCGTTGCGAGTTCTCGCCACACATCCTCGAGAGAGGCGTCGACCGTCCATTCGGTGACAAGATGAAAATTGGTCGACGACATCGCCGATCCCTCAGCAGGCAGATGCCTGAAGTATAACACGGCATGCGGACCTCGCGGCCCGCATGCTTTGTTCCAGGCCGCTAAGCAGCCCGTGCTGCGGCGGCGAGCGGCTCGATGTCGTCGAGGACCTTGTCGCCGTTGTAGACGGTCTCGTCGAGAATGCCCTCGCGCTTGGCGACGATCGTCGGTACCAGCGCCTGGCCGGCGACGTTGACTGCCGTGCGGCCCATGTCGAGGATCGGGTCGATGGCGAGCAGCAGGCCCACACCTTCGAGCGGCAGCCCGAGCGTCGAAAGCGTCAGCGTCAGCATGACGGTCGCGCCAGTGAGGCCCGCGGTGGCGGCAGAGCCGAGCACCGAGACGAAGACGATCAGCACATATTCCTGGACGCCGAGCGGCAGGCCGAAGAATTGCGCGATGAAGATTGCCGAGATTGCCGGGTAGATCGCGGCGCAGCCGTCCATCTTGGTGGTCGCGCCGAGCGGCACGGCGAAGGCGGCATATTCGCGCGGAACGCCGAGGCTCTTTTCGGTCACGGTTTCGGTAACGGGCAGGGTGCCGACGGAGGAGCGCGAGACGAAGGCGAGCTGGATTGCCGGCCAGGCGCCGGCAAAGAAACGCGAGGGCTTCAGGCCGTGGCCGACGAGCAGCGCCGGATAGACGACGAAGAGCACGATCGCGAGGCCGATATAGACGGCGGCGGCATACCAGCCGAGCTGCGCCAACGTTTCCCAGCCATATTGGGCGACGGCACGGCCGAGCAAGCCGATGGTGCCGATCGGCGTCAGGCGGATGACCCACCAGAGGATCTTGCGCACGATCGCAAGCAACGACTGGTTGAAGGCGAGGAACGGCTTGGCGGCGTCACCGACCTTGAGCGCAGCGGCGCCGACGGCGATCGAAACGACGAGGATCTGCAATACATTGAAGTTGAGCGAGGTGGTGGCGCCGGTATCGGCGACCTTGGTGCTGGCTTCGAGCCCGAGCATGTTGGCGGGCACCAAGCCCTTGAGGAAATCGAGCCATGAACCGGAATGGGAAGGCGCCTTCGCAGCCTCTTGCGAAACGGCCGAGCCCACGCCTGGCTGGAGGATGAGGCCGAGTGCGATCCCGATGACGACGGCGACCAGCGAGGTGATCGCGAACCAGAGAAGCGTCTGCCAGACGAGTTTGGCGGCATTCTGCAGCGTCGCCAGATTGGCGATCGAGGCGACGATCGCGGTAAAGACGAGCGGCGGCACGAGTGCGCGCAGAAGCTGGACGAAGATCGAGCCGATCGTCTGCAGGGTAACGGTCAACCAGTTGGCATTGCCGGCTGCGTCGGCGCCCATGTTGCGGGCGATGAGGCCGAGCAGCAGGCCGATGACCATGGCTGCCAGGACCTGAAAGCCGAAGGAGGCGAAAATCGGCTTCTGTGAGGATTTGGTGGTTGCTTGGGACACGTCTTGCACTCTCATTGAACGGCGGCGGCCGCATTTTTAGGCAACGGTCGCCGCAAGTGCCCAAGAAATAGTCGAGTGCCTGCTTCGGGATAAGAAACCCTTTGGCTCGAAAACCACTCAGAGTGGAATAATTTCCCCGACGCGATTGTGCCCGACGACTACTCGGATCTCACGGAGAGGCTGTGCTTCGGCCGAAGCGACGCATGCGGCGTCGACTTTGCGCGTTCGCCTGGGTGGCGGGAGTAGCGATGGAGAGCTGCCGAATAGCTCAACCCGTCGGGTCCGCTCCTGCAAAACTTTCGCCGCATCCCCTTTCTTACAAGCCTTCGCTTCCAGGCATGCGGCGACTGATCCCGCTTTCTGGGTTTGCGTCGAAAATCATTTCACTTGTCTCGGGCGCTTACGAAATACTAGTTCTCTATAAACATTATGGATAATGTACCTTGTCTGTATGGCAACGAGGTGTTGGGTCTGGCCGCAGACAGCCCTTCATCGCCAGGGTCGGGGCGTTTGGCCCCATGAGTTTGCAGCGAGAAGAGGAGAGGATTGAGATGACACGCAAGATCCGGCTTGGAGCATTTCTTCCCGGTGGCGGACAGCATATCGCCGCCTGGCGCCACCCCGACCAACCCGCCGACGGGGCGACCAGTTTCGAATTTCACAGGCAGCTGGCGCTGACGGCCGAACGCGGCCTGTTCGATGCGTATTTTCTCGCCGACGGGCTGGCGATCGGCTTTGGCGGCGCGCGTGAAGGCGGCAATGCCCGCGTGGCGGGCTTCGAGCCGGTGACGCTGTTCTCGGCACTGGCGCCGCTTACCACCCATCTCGGCTTCATTGCCACCTCGTCGACGACCTATGAGGAGCCCTACACCACCGCGCGCAAATTCGCGTCGCTTGATCTCATTTCCGGTGGCCGCGCCGGCTGGAACGTGGTGACGACAACGGGCGATCCGACGGCGCAGAACTTCAATCGCGATACGCAGCTTCCGCATGCGGAGCGCTACCGCCGTGCAGCCGAACATGTGGACGTCGTCAAGAAGCTCTGGGACAGTTTCGAGGACGACACCTTCATCCGCGACAAGGAAACGGGTGTCTTCTTCGACCCGGCGAAGCTGCACGACACGGATCACCGCGGCGATCATTTCAAGGTCCGCGGCCCGCTCAACATCTCGCGCTCGCCACAGGGCTACCCTGTCATCGTGCAGGCCGGCCAGTCCGATGACGGACGCGGGCTGGCCGCGGCGACCGCGGAGGTAATCTTCACCGCGCACCAGCATATCGAGACGGCGCAGGAATTCTACCGTGACATCAAGGCCCGCGCCCGCGGTCTTGGTCGCAACCCGGACCATATCCTGGTCATGCCGGGCGTCTCTCCGTTCGTCGGCCGGACGGAGGCCGAGGCGCGCGAGAAGTACGAACGCCTGACCTCGCTCATCGTCGAAGAAGACGGCATCGGACTGCTCAATGGCCTGACCGGCGGGACGCTCGATCTTCATGGCTACGATCTCGATGGGCCGCTGCCGCCGGCGCCGCCGACCGAGGGCATGAAAAGCCGCCAGGCGCTGATCCGCCAGATCGCCGACGAGAACAACTTCAGCATTCGCCAGCTTTATCAATGGATTGCATCGGCGCGTGGCCACTACACGATTGTCGGCTCGGCCGAACAGATCGCCGATACCCTGCAGGAGTGGTTCGAAAACGAAGCGGCCGATGGCTTCAACATCCTGCCGCCCTGGTTCCCGACCGCGCTTGACGACTTTGTCGAGCTGGTGATCCCGGAACTGCAGCGCCGCGGGATTTTCCGCACGGCATACGAGGGCCGGACACTCCGCGAAAACCTCGGCCTGCCCGTTCCTGTCAACCGCTGGGCCGCCGCGCGATCGGCCGTTCAGGCAGCAGAATGAGGTACGATCATGTCCTATGAACACGTCAACACATCGCTTGCCGCAAGTTTTGGACTTGGCCGTGCCGAGGGGCAGACCCCCACTGCTCTCCGGGCCATCGTTTCCCGCTGGCGCGCCCTGTTTGGGTCGATCGTGGCGCGCTATGGCGTGGTGCTCGGCTTTCTCGCCTTCTGGCAGCTTTCCAGCACGCTGGGCTGGGTCAACCCGGCGGTCTTTCCACCCCTCGATGTGATCCTGTCGGCGCTCTGGGGTGCTCTTGCCAGTGGCGCGCTGCTGGACGATATCGCCATCAGCCTGCAGCGATCGGGGATCGCCTTTGCGGCAGCCGTTGTCGTCGGCATCCCGCTCGGCCTGTTCATGGGCCAGGTGCGGCTGGTCGAACAGGCGCTCGATCCCATCCTGCAGCTCTTCCGCCAGACGTCGGCCCTGGCGCTCTATCCGGTCTTCATCCTGCTGCTCGGCCTCGGCGAGACTTCAAAGGTCTTCGTGATCTTCTGGGCGACGCTGTTTCCGCTCCTGCTGTCCACCATCGGTGGCGTCAAGGAGGTCGACAGGAAGCTGATCGAGATGGCCCGGACCTATGGCGCCGGACCGCTCACCGTCTTCCGCCGGGTAGTGCTGCCCGCCTCGGTGCCGGCGATCTTCGTCGGCTTGCGCCTTTCGGCCACCACGGCCCTTTTGCTGCTGATCGCTGCCGAGATGATCGGCGCGAACAAGGGCATCGGGTTCCAGGTCATGAATGCGCAGTACAATTTCCAGATCCCGCTGATGTTCGCCGCAATCCTGCTGCTCGCCCTGCTTGGGCTCGCCGCCAACGCGCTGCTCGTTCTGCTCCAGCGCAACCTTTGCCGTTGGTCGCAGCCCAACGCCTGATCGTCACCTCCCATTCTCATCTGCGAAAGGATAACGCGATGACTTTCCACCCCCGCAATCTTCTTCTGTCCGCCGCAATCACCCTCGGCCTAGCCGCACCGGCGGCGGCCGCTGACGAAGTGAAGCTGCGCTACCTTGCGAGCCAGGGCGGCCTGTCGGCTCATGAACTCGCCCAGGAGCTCGGCTATTTCGATGGGACCGGGATCACCATCGAGAACATCGGCTACGCGATAGGCGGCCCGGCCTCGCTGATCGCGCTTGCTTCCGGCGATGTCGAGATCGGCAGTGCGGCCACCTCCGCCGTGCTGAACTCCATCATCAGCGGCAATGAGTTCGTCGCCGCCTATCCTTCGAACGGCATCAATAACGAGGTGCAGTCGATCTTCTACGTGCTGGAAGACAGCCCGATCAAGAGCATCAAGGACATCGCCGGCAAGAGCATTGCTGTCAACACGCTCGGCGCGCATCTCGATTACACGATCCGCGAAGCGTTGCATTCGGTCGGCCTGCCGACGGACGCTGCCAACCAGGTGGTCGTCCCCGGTCCGCAGCTCGAGCAGGTGCTGCGTTCCGGCCAGGTGGATATTTCCGCTTTCGGCTATTGGCAGACGACCTTCGAGGGCGCGGCGCGCAAGAACGGCGGCCTGCGTGCGATCTTCGACGATACCGACGTGCTCGGGGAAATCGCCGGCGGATTCGTGGTGCTTCGCCGGGATTTCGTCAAGGCGCATCCCGATGCCGCCAAGACCTTCGTCCTGCAGTCGGCCCGCGCGCTCGACTACGCGCGTGAACATCCCGAAGAAACCAAGAAGATCCTGGCCAAGGCATTGCAGGCGCGCGGCGAAAATCCTGAGATCGCCCAGTACTTCCGCGGCTACGGGGTGCGGGTGGGTGGTCTTCCGGTCGAGCGCGACCTTCAGTTCTGGATCGACGTTCTGGTGCGTGAAGGCAAGCTCAAGGAAGGCCAGTTGACGCCGAAGGACGTGCTCTTTGCCGTCGACGGCCTGTCGGTCAGCAACTGAGGACCGGCCATGAGCGTTTCCCCGAACCTTCGTCGTGGAGAGGTGGCGATCCGCCATCTCTCCAAATCCTACCGCCTGAACGGCACGCCGTTGCCCGTTCTCAGAGACATCAACCTCAACATCCGGTCCGGTGAGACGCTCGCCATCGTCGGCGCCAGCGGCTCGGGCAAGACGACGCTGTTGCGGGTGCTGGCGGGGCTCGAGGATCCGGATGCGGGAGAGGTGCTGATCGACGGCAAGTTGACGAGAGGCGTCGGCACCGACCGTGCGGTCATCTTCCAGGAGCCGCGGCTGCTGCCCTGGCTGACGGTGCTCGACAACGTGGGCTTTGGACTGGAGACGCAGGGGCTCCCCCGCGGCGAAGCGCGGGACCGGGCACGACGCTATGTACAACTCGTCGGCCTGCAGCAGTTCGAGAGCGCCTATCCGCGGCAACTCTCCGGCGGCATGGCGCAGCGCGTCGGCATTGCCCGGGCGCTCGCGGTCCAGCCCGAAATCCTGCTTCTCGACGAGCCGCTGGGCGCGCTCGACGCGATGACCAAGATCAGTATGCAGCAGGAATTGGCGCGGATCTGGCGGGATGAGGATGTGACGACGGTGCTCGTCACCCACGATCTCGAGGAAGCGATCTACCTCGCCGACCGTATCCTGATCCTGCCACGCGAGAAGGGCGGTGAACCAAGGCTGATCGAGATCGACCTGCCGCGCCCACGCGATCGCAGCGCGCCCGAATTCGTCCGCCATCGCGAGGAACTGCTCAACCTCTTCGGTCTGCACTGAGGCTTCGGCGGAACGGTTGCAGCGATCAGGCGTTTATCTCTCGATGGCAGCATTCGACAGGATGGGCCGGATGCCGAGCCGAGACAGGAGCAACGCCATGAAGCTTTCGAAGGGAATGTCATTCGCCGCAATCGTCTTCGCCTTTGGCGCGGCAGCACCGGCGATGGCCAACGGTTTCTACACCGGTATCGACCCGCACAATCCGCCGGGCACCCAGAACAGGGTTCTCTATGGGCAACCCTACTATGTCGAACCCGCGCCCGGCCCGGTCTATGTCGAGCCTGTTCAGCCGCAGGTTTATGTCGATCCGATGCCGACCGGCAGCATCTATGTCGAACCAGCGCCCGGTTACGTCTATCGCCCGCCGGCCCGCACCTTGGGCGACGCCCGCCAGCGCTACACGGGTGAGTATCAGAGTGGCGGCGAGGGCGACTACTACCTCGGCGTCGCGCATCCGCCACAGGTTCCCTAAGCCCGTTGCCGCGGATCCAATCGACAGTGCTGAAGCAGACGCGTGGGATGAGGTTTCCACGCGTCCCCCCTGTCGTTACGCACGTCTGCCTGGAGCATCGCCTATTCCGGCAGATCCAGCAGGCGGTAGCCTTCCACGAAGTGCTGCAGCATCTTCTCGTCCCGGAACGGCTGCGATGCGGCCCACTGGGCGATCGTGAAGTTGGGGTTGTTCATCAGGAACAATTGCGCTTCGGTGCGGGCTTCATCCAGGCGGCCGAGCCTCGCCAGGCTGGCAGCAAGCAGCCGGCGGGACGTCGCCCGGTAGGTCTCCGGGTGACGCAAGGTCTGCACCGCCGCCTCATAGTCGCAAGTGGCATATTGAGCCTGCCCAAGCATCCAGTAGTACCAGCCCGGCGGATGCGGGTTGAGCCGCAGCGCCTTGTGAACATGATCTATCGCCTGGGCCGGTCGGCCACCAAGAACGATGAGGTCGGCGCGCATCGCCCAGGCATCGGCGTGGTTCGGATCGAGCGTCAGGGCCAGGTCGAATTCGGCGTCGGACTCTTCCCAGCGGCACTCGTGCCCCAGGATGATGCCGAGGACCCAGCGGTTCCCGGCGTCGTTGGGATCGAGCGCCACTGCCTTCTGCGCCTCGCTGACAGCGCGTAGCCGATAGGGTACGACCGGCTGGTCCCAAAATTCCCAGCTTAGCCACAGGTTCAGGGCCAGGAGCCGATGCGCCTCGGCGTAGTCCGGGTCGAGTGCCAGCGCCCGCTCGGCAAGAAAGACCGCCTCTCGTGCGGCACCCGCCGTCTGCAGCCCGAGCGAGCGCGCCCGGACGCAATAGTCGTAGGCCTTCAGGTTTGATGGGCGGTTGCGGGCAGGCGCGTCGGTTAGTCGTCCGACCAGGGCTTCGACGATCCTGCTCGTTACCTCGTCCTGAACGGCGAAGATGTCCTCCAGGCTGCGGTCGAACCTTTCCGCCCAGAGGTGATCGCCATGCAAGGCATCGATCAGCTGGGCGTTGATGCGAACCCGGCCGGCCGCCTGTCGGGCACTGCCTTCCAGCACGTATCGAACGCCGAGTTCGCGCGCGATCCGCCGCACATCCTCATGCCGGCCCTTGTAGGCAAAGACCGAATTGCTGGCGATGACGAACAACCCGCCGGCCCGGGAAAGGTCGGTGATCAGGTCTTCGGTCAGGCCGTCGACGAAGACCTCCTGCTCCGGCTCGTTGCTCATATTGGTGAAGGGAAGGACCGCGATGGACGGCTTGATCGGCAGCGGCAGGGGCGCCCTGGCGCCGCCGCCTTGGCCGAGGGTTGCGATGCCGATGCGATAGAGGTTGACCGGCTCGACGATGTTCTTGATCGCTTGCGGGCCAAGCGCGTCGAAATCGCAAAAGAGGCGCTTCCTGACCTGATCGTAGATGTTGCCGGAGACGTAGATTTCGCCGGGGCCGGCCATGGTCTGGAGCCGCACGGCGACAATGACGCCGTCGCCGTAGAGATCGCCGCTTTCGACGACGACATCGCCGAGATTGATACCGATGCGCAGGAGAATTCGGCGGTCGTCGGCAAGGCCCTGATTGGCCGCTGCCATACCCTTCTGAATGTCGATCGCACAGGTGACCGCATTCACTGCGCTGGCAAACTCCACCAGCACCCCATCGCCCATCGTCTTGACGATGCGGCCTTTGTGCTCTCGGACAAGGGGATCGAGAATCTGCTTGCGGCGTTCCTTCAACGTCGCAAGCGTACCGCCTTCGTCCAGTTCGACGAGGCGGCTGTAACCGACGACATCGGCAGCCACAATGGCGGCGAGACGCCGTTGAGCGCGTTCTTCAGCCATATCGCGCGCTTCCGCAGAAAGGGGTACGCGGGATTGTAGGACGTCCGCCGGAAATGTCTATGAGGGAATGCTTATGGTCCAGTTCGGCGGCTAACGGCGCGCCGAGACGGTGACAATCCCGCCTGCTTCCGCCACGGCCGGCTTTCAGCCTTGGCGCCAGCCAAGCGCCGGCGCCACGTGCTGCAGGATCGCCTCGATCACATGGGCGTTGTAGTCGACGCCCAGCTGGTTCGGGACGGTCAGGAGCAGCGTGTCGGCTTCGGCGATCGCCTCGTCCTCGGCCAGTTGCCTGATAAGGACATCAGGTTCGGCGGCGTAGCTGCGGCCGAAGATCGCCCGCGTCTTGTCGTCGATGAAGCCGATCTTGTCCTCGTGCTGATTGCCGCCCCCGAAATAGGCGCGGTCGCGCTCGTCCACCAGCGCGAAGATGCTGCGGCTGACAGAGACGCGTGGCTCGCGCGTGTGACCCGCCGCCTTCCATGCTTCCCGGTAGGCCCGGATCTGGTCGGCCTGCTGGACATGGAACGGCAGGCCGGTCTCATCGTCCTTCAGCGTCGAACTTTGCAGGTTCATGCCGAGTTTGGCGGCCCAGACAGCAGTGGCGTTGGAGCTGGCGCCCCACCAGATGCGCTCTCTCAGGCCGTCGGAATGCGGCTCGATCCGCAGCAGGCCAGGCGGGTTGGGGAACATCGGTCGCGGGTTGGGCGCAGCAAAGCCTTCGCCGCGCAGCACGTCAAGCAGCACTTCCGCGTGGCGTCTCGCCATGTCGCTTTCAGTCTCGCCTTCGCCCGGCTGGTAACCGAAATGGCGCCAGCCATCGATCACCTGTTCCGGCGAGCCGCGGCTGATGCCGAGCTGCAGGCGTCCACCGGCGATGATATCGGCGGCACCGGCGTCTTCGACCATGTAGAGCGGGTTTTCGTAGCGCATGTCGATGACGGCGGTGCCGATCTCGATCCGGCTGGTCTTGGCGCCGACGGCTGCCAGGAGCGGGAAGGGCGAAGCGAGCTGGCGGGCGAAGTGATGGACCCGGAAATAGGCGCCGTCCGCACCGAGTTCTTCGGCCGCGACCGCAAGATCGATCGACTGCAGCAGGGCGTCGGCCGCCGATCGCGTCTGTGACTGGGGCGAGGGCGTCCAGTGTCCGAAGGAAAGAAAACCGATCTTCTTCATGGTCGTGCCGCCTGTAGAATGAAACCGACCGCTTCATCGCACGATTCCGGTTTGGGATACAGACAGCGCTTGGTGACTTCGCCGTGAACGGCGGCGCCAGCTGCGTCGCGCCGCCGTCTTGATCTGGAACGGAACCCTTCTCGCTTTACCGTACCTGCAGGCGGGCCTTCATGTTCGGGTGAAAGCGGCAAAAGTAATCGTAGCTGCCGGCCTTGGTGACGGTGAGCGTCGCCGTCTTCTTGGGCGGTATCACGATATCGAAATCACCCTTGGCCGTTGCCGTGTGCGCCATGACGTCCTTGTTCTGCCACTCGATCACGTCGCCCACGGCGGCGTTGATCTCGGCGGGCGAGAACACGAGCTTTTCGATTGTGACCCGGATGGTTTCGGCCCGCGCGGGCGGTCCGGCCAGCATCACGGCCAGACCGCAAATGGCACCAAGGCTCAGCTTCGAGACCATGGCGCCGCCTATTTCATCATCTCGGCGACATGCTCGGCATGTTGCTGGTGGCCCTGGAACAGCTTCAGCCCGGTCTGAAGCAGATCCTTGAGCTCGGCATTCTTGGCGGACGGGATCAGCTGCGTTTCGAGCGCGCCGTTGACCTGCTTGTGATAGGCAACCTCGTTGGCAACATAGGCCTTGTCGAAGTCGGTGCCGCTCAGTTTCGCAAGCTTTTCGCGCTCTTCCTTGGCGGCCTTCGTAAGCGCACGGCTAGTGTCGTTGTCTTCCGGTTTCACCTTGAGTTTCTTGACGAGATCGAGAGCCTGTTTGTTCACAGCCTCGTGGTCGCGCACCATATCGTTGGCAAAAGCCAGCACGTCCTTGTCCTTGGAAATCTGCAGGGCCTGCTTGGCCGCCTCGATGTCGATGACACCGGCGGTATAAGCGATATGGGCGATCTGCGGATCGTTGATCTTGGTCCCGGCCGCAACGCTTGCGCCGCTGAGGAGGCAGGCGAGGGCGAGGGCTGAGGTGAGGCGGGCATACATGGGAAACTCCTCTCCGGCGGGGCGTTGCCACCGGTCTCTGTGGATGACCTCCATTGGATGCGCGCCGATGGCGGAAGTTCCCGACTTTTTTATCTTACACGAGTCCAAGCCGGCTCATCACGGCCATGGTCAGCCGTTCGCAGCGACGACCGGCAAAAGGGAAGGCATTCATCAGTACGGGGCCGATCTTGCGGTCGATATGCTGGCGCAGCAGCTGGCGGGCGCGATGGAGACGGCTTCTGACGGTCTCCGGCTTGATGCCGAGCAGGACGGCCGTTTCCTCGACGCTCATGCCTTCGATGACGCGGGCGGTGAAGACGAGGCGAAACGCGTCCGGCAGGGCGTCGGTCGCCTCTTCCACCAGCCGCAGGATTTGCCGCTGGGCAAGGGATCGCTCCGGATCCTCCGTGCTAGCTGCGTTCGGAAACGGCACGATGTCGGCGCTCACCTGTTCGGCTACGAGCGGAACCTCGCGCCGGGTGGATGACTTGCGCAGGCGTCCGAGCGCCTCGTTGAGCACCACGCGATGGAGCCAGGTGGCGAGGCTGGCGTCGCCGCGAAACGTCTCAAGGTGTTCGAAGGCACGAAGATAGGCCTCCTGCACGACGTCCTCGGCGATGCTGTCGTTGCGCACCACGGCGCGGGCGATGCGGAAGAGCCGCTGGTTGTGCCTTCGCATGATGGTGCGGAACGCTTCCGGATCATTGGCAAGCGCGCCCTGGACGAGATCGTGGTCCGTCAAATCATCGGGAGCGGCCCGTGTCGATTGCAAGAGAACATCCTTCATCATCCACCTCCAAACCATCGTTTGATGCGGATCCGGCAAAATCGTTCCCGACCGGTCGAAGGAAAGAATACGCCTTGCAGAAGGGGACGCATACTGAAAACGAGCGCCGGCGCCTTCCGACACGCGGGGCGCGCATTTTCAGCGGCTGGCAGCGGAGAATTCGGGCATTTCCGCCAGTGATGGTTGGGTCCCCGACCGCGCTTCGCGCTGCGGTACGCGTCCTCGGAATTTTTTTTATTGGCGAGGGAACTGTGGTTCCTGCTGGCGAGTTGGTGGAGCGGCGATCTTCGTGTGGCGGGGCGCGCACCAAGGTCGCATCTTCGGACTAGGAGAGACGACTATGAAGCATCAATCGATTGAACAATTGCAAGCGCTCGCCGAAATCCGTCCCGATCCCGTCATGACGAGAACGGAACGGCTCCAACGTTGGGCCGAACTCCTGGAAAGCAATCCCGACCGCCGGCTCGGCACGCTTTCCGGTACCGAACGTGCTACCGCTGCCGTTCGGCAGGCCATGCAGGTCAACGGTTCGCCCATGACTGTCGCCTTCGAGGATACGCAGCTGCGGCTCGCGGGCCTTGCCGATGACAGCTACGGCGAAGCAAAACGGTTCTTCGAAATATCGGACCACCAACTGCACGACATCGTCTGCGACTGCAATTTCGGCAGTTCGGTGCGTGCGGCCTATGCCGCCCGGCGAGTTCGCTCGGCCATCGGCCTCTGGCCGCGACTGAAGGCGCTCTTTACCTGAGCCAGATCGGCCTTCCTCAGGGAAGCCAGGGCGCCAGCCGGAAGCTTCCCTCACTTCCCGTTTTCCTCTTCCGCGGTGACGAGGTTTCGCCGCCGGGGCGGTAGAGAAATGTGCGATCGTTGGTGTCGACGACACTTCACGCGAAACTCCGGTGGATGGCGGCCCTTGCGGCGGCTTGGCGCAGACCTAGCCCGAGGGAGTATATCGTTACCTTCCCGACTTGCAGCATCATCTCCCCAACACCGGTGTCGCGCGGCTCGCCGGGGGTGGAGGGATGCAGTCGCGGGAGGAGGATTTCATGACATTGGCAGCAGTAACCCGGGCACTGAGCGCGACGTCGGTCCTGGCGATCATGGTTTGCGTAGCACAGCCGGTATGGGCGGCACCCGACTTGATCGTGCTCAACGGCGATGTGCGCACGGTCGACCAGAGCAAGCCGAAGGCACAGGCCTTCGCGGTCGAGAACGGAAGATTCACTGCGATCGGCAGCAATGACGAGATCAAGGCCCTGGCCGAGGCCGAAACCAAGGTGATCGATGCCGGCGGCAAGACCGTGACCCCAGGCTTCATCGACGGCCATACCCATCTCACATCCGGCATGGACATGGTGACCGGTGTGGACCTTTCCTACATCCCCGACAAGAAGACCTGGCTCGAAAAGATCAAGGAGGCCGACGCGCGTCTTCCAAAGGGCGTCTGGCTGATGGGCGGCGGCTGGGACTACACGCTCGGCGAGGGCAAGCTGCCGACGAAGGAAGACCTCGATGCCGTGGTGCCGGACCGGGTGGTCGTCCTGCGCGATATCGATTTCCATTCCGTCTGGGTCAACTCCAAGGCGCTCGAGGTCGGTGGCGTTACCGCGAAGTCGGAAGTCGAAGAAGGCGGACAGGTACTCCTCAACGACAAAGGCGAACCGAGCGGCATCCTGCTCGAAAAGGCCGGTGACCTCGTGGAGAAGCATCGCCCGGTCGCGACCGACACCGAGCGGCGCGAAGCGCTGCTGCAGACGATGAAATTTGCCAACAGCCTCGGCATTACCGGCGTCAACGACATGTCCGATCTTGCCGCCGTCCACGACTACGCGGCGATCCTTGCAGAGAAGAAGATGCCGCTTCGCGTCTGGTACGGCTTCTTCGAGGGCGACCCGAAGAAGATTGCCGCCGCCGTGAAGGACCGCGACGAGGTCGACAAGGTTGCCGCCGATTCCGGCGAGCAGGTGAAGAAGGGGCCGATGCTGAAGCTCGGCTATACCAAGTCGGTGATCGACGGCGTGCTCTCGACACGCACGGCCTACATGCATGAGGATTACTCCGACCAACACGGCTGGAAGGGCAAGCCTTTCGAAACGAAGGAGCAACTCGCGGCCGCGATCAAGGCCTCCAACGAAAACGGCTTCCCGACGGCGGTGCACGCGATCGGCGATGGCGGTGTCAGTCTCGTGCTTGATGCTTTCGCCGAGGCCTCGGTGCCGCGCGCGCAACCGAACCGTATCGAGCATATCGAGGTGGTCGAGACCAAGGATATCCAGCGTTTCAAGGAACTGGGCGTCGTCGCTTCGATGCAGCCGAACCATGCGACCGGCACGATCGGCAAATACATCACCGAGCGCATCGGCACCGAGCGTGAGCCACGCGCTTACGTCTGGCATTCCATGCTCGACGCCGGAGTGCCGCTGGTGTTCGGTTCCGACTGGCCGACTTCACCGCTGAGCCCGCTGACCCAGATCAACGATGCCGTCTTCCGCGAAAGCCCCTTCGGCCTCGGTGACGGGCCCTGGCATCCGGAGCAGGCGGTCAGCTTCGACCAGGCGCTGCATGGGCTCACTCAAGCCGGCGCCGACATGACGCCCTGGGGCGGTGAGATTGGCTCGATCAGCGTCGGCAAATGGGCGGATTTCGTGCTGATCAACGGTACGCTGCCGGATCCGCTCGACCGTTCCATCCGCGAGCGCAAGGTCGAGGCGACCTATCTCGCCGGAAACGAGGTCTATCGCCAGCCCTAAATCTGGACGAGAGCTCTTCGTCGCTGTCGGGCCAAGCGATCGACATGCGTTCCATCGATCTTGCTTTCGGATCGTCTAGTCATTTCGGCCGGTGCCCGTGGGCGCCGGTCGATTTGGCATGCGGGCATTGCCGTTACCGGTTTTCGGCGCCGTTCGGGCCGAAAGAACCGCAGCGGGAGTGAGGGCGTCGCCTACGATATCCATGATGCCGCGGACTACAGGCTCAAATACGCTAAGGGCCTTTGGGACGAGCATGCGCGGCCAGCCAGATGACACGTGCTTTTCGTTCGCGCTTAGAGCTAGCTTAGTCCATGAGAATACATAATAATTGCGCTTCACTTGGAGCTATCTCAAGGTAATGGCGAGGCGCGCATGGCATTGGACTCTTTGGATGTGCGGTTGCTACGCATCTACGTCACGATCGTGGAAGCCGGCGGCTTCGCGGCCGCGCAGGGAGAACTCAATCTCTCGCTCTCGACGATCTCCAACCATATCTCTGCGCTGGAAAGCCGGCTGGGCCTCACCCTTTGCCAGCGTGGCCGCTCCGGCTTTCGCCTGACAGAGGAAGGGCGGGCGGCCTACGAGGAAGCCAAGCGCCTCTTCAGCTCCATCGACCAGTTCGACACCCGCATGAAAGGGTTGCAGCACCAGCTGAATGGCACCCTTTCCGTCGGTCTCATCGACAACACGCTGTCCGATCCGTCTTCCCGTCTCAACCGCGTCTTTGCCCGGATGACCGACGAGGCGCCGGAGGTGGCGCTTTCGATCGTCACGCGGCCGCCGCACGAGCTCTTGCGCGACGTGATAACGGGCGAGCTGCACATCGCCGTCGCCAGCTTTCCGCGCACGACGCTGGGGTTGGAATACATCGACCTCTACGAGGAGACCCAGCGCTTCTATTGCGGTGCCGAACATCCGCTGTTCAGCCGCAATGACAGCGAGATCGAGGTCGATGATATCCGATCCTACAATCTGATCGGCCGCTCCTATTGGAACGCCCGCGACCTCAAGATCTTCTCGATCGCCAATCCGCGCGCCACCGTCAGCGACATGGAGGCGGAGGCGCGGCTGATCCTCTCCGGTCGCTACCTCGGCTATCTGCCGGACCATTTCGCCAGCCGGTATGTGAGCGAGGGCTTGCTGCGGCCGATCCGTCCGGATCTCTTCAGCTACAAGGCACCGTTTCAGGCAGCCTTTGATAAATCGCGTGCGAAGTCGGGCCTGATCCCGTTTTTCGTGAAGTTGCTCGTCAGCGAGTTCGGCGTCTCGCAAACCGGGCTCAGTGCGTCGCGCCTGCGCGCCGGGCGATAGCCACATCTCAACCTATTCAGGACCGACACAAAGACAGGCGGGGCCGGCAGTGGCGGCCCCGCCTGTCTTCAATTGTACCTGAACGACTGCGTCAGCTGAGCGGAAAGCCCATGGCCGAGACCATCTTCAGCCAAGGCTTGCGCCAACCGCCGGATTTGTCGGCGGTATCGAGCGCATACATGGTGACCTGCGCGCCGAGCCAGCGGAACGGCTCCGGCGGGATCGTATTCGGAAGGCTGGTGGCGAAATCCAGCCGGCTTTCCGGGGTCTTCGAGCCGTCGAGGATATCGAGAGCGATGCGCGCGCCGAAACGGGAGGCCGAAACCCCAAAGCCGGAATAGCCGCCGGCATAGACGACCTTGTCGGCATAATAGCGCTGGAAATGCACCGCCATGCGAGTGCTGAGATCGATCGGCCCGCTCCAGGCGTGGCTGAAGCGCAAGCCTTCGAGTTGCGGAAATGTGTCGAAGAATGCAGCTGCCAGCGGCTCGTAGGTGTCGAGTTCGCGGTCGACCGAGGGGAATGGGTCACCGGCAAACGCATAGGCAAGCCGCCCACCGAAGATGATGCGGTTGTCCTTGGTCAACCGCATGTAGTTCATCTGCGTGCGGGTGTCATACACACCCTGCCGATGGCTCCAGCCGATTGAGGCCATGCGCTCCGCCGACAGCGGCTCCGTTGCCAGGACCCGGTCGCGAACCGCAACGACGCGGCGTTTGATGCGCTTGTGCCCGGACGTAAAGGCATTGGTGGCAAGCAGCACCTTCGGAGCGGTGGCGCTTCCGGATGGTGTCACGGCTTTCATCCGGTCGCCGAGGTCTTCGAGGCCGGTGAGTTCGGTGTTCTCGAAGACCTGGACACCGAGCGCGAGCGCGACCCGCTTCAGCCCGAAGGCGAGAAGGGCAGGGTGGACGGTGCCACAGATGTGCTTCGACCAGACACCAGCCTTGTAACGCGGCGAGTTGATCTCGGCGCAGACGGCGCTCTGATCGAGGAAGACGGCCTGGTGGCCATATTTCAGGTGAAGCTCGTGCTCCTCGTGCAGCGCGTCGATATGGGCGTCGTCGACGGCGACCGTCAGTTCGCCGCCCCATTCGGCATGACAGTCGATCGCGTGTTCCTCAAGGGTGTGGAGGAAGCCGTGCATGTTCTCCTGGCCGAGCTTCTCAAGGGTTGCAATGTCCTTGGGAAAGATGCGCACCGCATTCGACAGCCCGTGCATGACCGAGGTCGAGACGACACCACCCGGCCTGCCGGATGCGCCGTTGGCAACCGAGCCTTTCTCAATCAGGATGACGTCGATCTCGGGTTGGCGCTGCTTTGCCTGAATGGCGCCCCACAACCCGGTAAAGCCGCCGCCGACGACGAGCAGGTCTGCCTTGAGGTGACGGGTCAGTCGCTCTTTCGGCTCGGGCGCGTCCGGCCGGTCGAGCCAGAAAGGCGTCATCGTCACATCTGCAAGGGCTTTGCTTCTTACCTTGGTCATGGGGAGGCCTCACATCACTTCGCGGCTGGCGCGGTATAGAGGACGTAGACTTTGCGCATCGTCTCCAGCACTTCGAAACGCACCTCGACGCCGGCCGGCAGGATATAGCTTTCGCCGGCTGAAAAGGTTTCGACCGAACCGTCGGGGTTGGTAATGGCGACCTTGCCCGAGAGGATGACGCTGTATTCGTTGCCATCGGGGTAGGAGAGCATTTCCGCATAGGGCGTCGACTGCCAGGTGCCGATCACGACGGCCTTGTCGGGGCTTTCGAAATGAACGTCGCCGAGCTCGTTCGCAAAGCCGGAAAGGATTGCCTCCGGGGGGACGACGCTGCATTTTTCAAGCGCCTTGAGGCCGACACCATCGCGCCCGAGTTTGATGACCTTCGACATGTTCACTCCAGTTCAGAAAGACGAACGGCAAGATGATCGGCCGCGCATCAGGGTTTCGTTGTTTGAAATCTTCGCAAGACGACGCGGTGCCAGAGATAAATGTCGTCTCGGCCGCAGCGCTTTGTTTTTGCAAGTCGGCGTTCTTACTGCGCGGCTTGTCCCGTTTTTCTAAGTGGCCGTAATGACCTTAGGTATACGCCAAAGGGCTAGGTTGCGGGCGATAACGGCGCCCCGGAACGGGCTTGCAGGCCTTGCCTTGCCGGGTTTTGACGGCGATTGCCGTTGTTTTGCTAGGTCCAAACGTTAGTTTTGGAAATCCCGTAGTGAAAATCAGTTACTTGCGACGAACCCAACCTTCGCCTAGTCTGCGCTTGGAGGAGAACAACATGAAAGACGATGCGATCATCAAAGTCTGCGCGCCGGCGCAGCAGACCCGCGTGGGTGATCTGGCGCTGTCCCTGATGGAGGGGGTTGGCCGTTCGGATTTCCAGGATCGCCTGGCACAGTCGCTGAAGCGGCACGTCGCGGTGGATGCGGGGCTGATGCTGCTTTATCGGCGCGGCGCGGCGCCGAAGATCCTGTTCAACGACTGGCGCACGGACAAGGGGCTTTCCGATATCCGCGCCTATCTACAGGGGCCGTACCGGCTCGATCCGTTCTATCGGCTGGCGCTCGACAACGGTGATGACGGTCTCTACCGCCTGAGGCAGATCGATCCGTCGTTCGACCGATCGCAATATTACCGCGATTACTACCGCCACTCGGGCCTGCACGACGAGTTCAATTTCTTCATCGGCATCGATGCCGACACGAAGATCGCGATTTCGCTGGCGCGACGCCACGCGCACGCGGCCTTCAGCGGAGAAGACCAGGATTTCCTGCAGAGCGCGGCACCGCTGCTCAGCATGGCCGTGCTTCGGCATTATCGTGACCTCAGACCCGAAAGCCTCGGCGAAGATGGCTCGCCGCTGCAAAGCGCCCTGGCGCAGGCAATCCGCAACTTCGGCCGCAGCCTGCTGACCGACCGTGAGTGCCAGGTCGCGCAGATGATCCTGCGCGGTTACTCGGTCAAGGGGGCGGCGGAAAAGCTCGGCATATCGCCGGCTACCGTCAAGCTGCACCGCCGCAATCTCTATGCGAAGCTCGACATCACATCGCAGACCGCACTGTTCTCGCTGTTCCTCGACGCCGTGTCTTCGGCGAACAATGCCTTCGAGGATCCGCTGGCCACGTATCTTTCGCCGGGTGTCGCGCTGAAGCCGCACTGATTTCGCTCACTACGTCCTCAATTCCGGGGAAAACCATCTTCCTCGGAACTGCCCTCAAGCTGCGGCGCTCACCCGTTGTTCCGAGCGCCGCGAGACCAGTTGGGCCGCGATCAATCCCAGCACCACGATGCCGAGGATGATCGTCGAGATCGCGTTGATCTCCGGCGTCACGCCGAACTTGATCTGCGAATAGATCTTCATCGGCAGGGTCGAGGCGCCCGGTCCTGTGGTGAAGCTCGAAATGACCAGATCGTCCAGCGACAGGGTGAAGGACAGGAGCCAGGCGGAGACGATGGCCGGGATCATGTTCGGTAAGGCAACGCTGACGAATGCCTTGGCCGGCGGGCAGCCGAGATCGCGGGCCGCCTCTTCCAGCGACGGGTCGAGTTCCACCAGCCGCGACTGCAGCACGACGGTTGCAAAGCAGAGCGTGAAGGTCGTGTGCGCCAGCGTGATGGTGAGCGGCCCGCGATCGATCCCAAGCGTCACGAACATCAAGAGCATCGACACCGCCATCACCACTTCCGGCATGACCATGGGCGCAAGCAGCATGCCGTTCAAGAGCGCCCGGCCGCGGAAGCGACGCAGCCGCACCATGACGACCGCCGCGAGCGTCCCGAGAATGGTTGCTGCAGTGGCGGAGACCGCCGCGACCAGGAAGCTGACTTTCGCACCCTCGATGATCGAGGGATTGTTGAGAACGGTCGCATACCATTGGGTCGAGAAGCCGCCCCAGACCGTCACGAGTTTCGAGCCGTTGAAGCTGTAGATGACGAGAACGACGATCGGCAGATAGAGGAAGGCGAGGCCGAACAGGATCGACAGCCGATTGAACCAGCTTGGTTTTGTCATGGCCAGCTCCTCAGGCTCGCTCGCGCGACTGGCGCGATTGGAAATAGACGATCGGCACGACCAGCAACGCGAGCAGCACGATCGTCACGGCAGCAGCCATCGGCCAGTCGCGATTGTTGAAGAATTCGAGCCAGATGGCGCGGCCAATCATCTGGGTGTCGGCGCCACCTAGGAGATCCGGGATCACGAACTCGCCAACGACGGGAATGAAGACCAGCGCGCAGCCGGCCAAAACGCCGGGCAGGCTCAAGGGGAAGGTGACCCGCCAGAAGGCCGAGATACGCGAGCAGCCGAGGTCGCGCGCCGCCTCGATCAGCGTGCGGTCGGCACTGCTCAAGTTCGAGTAGATCGGCAGCACCATGAAGGGCAGGTAGGTATAGATGATGCCGATGTAGATCGCCGTCTCGGTGTTCAGGATGCGCAGAGGTTCGCTGATCAGGCCAAGCTTCAAGAGCAGCGCGTTCAGAAGACCGTCGTTTCGCAGAATGCTCATCCAGGAATAGACGCGGATCAGCATCGAACTCCAGAACGGCACGATCACAAGGAAGACCAGCAGCGACCGCGACGACGGCGAACATGAGGCAATACCATAGGCAAGCGGATAGGCGATGAAGAGCATGGCTGCGGTCGAAATCGCCGCGATCTTGAGGCTCGTCAGATAGGCCAGCAGATAGGTGTCGTCCGTGAGAACATAGAGGAAATTCTCGAAGTTGAGCCGGAGATTAAGGATCGATCCGTCCCAGGCCGTCAGCGGCTCGAAGGGCGGCATGCCGAGCCGCACGGTCGAGAGGCTGATGCCGGCAACGAGCGCGAAGGGCGCCAGGAACAGGACCAGAAGCCAGGCATAGGGTATGGCGATCAGGAGCCGCTTGCCCCAGTTCGTCTTTGCGGACGGTGTCGCTGCCGTGAGCATGGGAACCTCCTATTCGGCCAACAGCCGGCTTGCCTGCGGCGACCAGCTCGCAAACACCTGATCGCCGACGCGAAGATCGCTTTCGGTGCCGAGGTTGACCCGTCGTGCGTCGAGCGTAGCTCCCGATTTCAGCCGCACCCGGTAGTGCCGTTCGACGCCGGTATAGGTGAGTTGCTCCACGGTGCCTTCAAGCCCGCCGCCCGAAGTCGCGAGTTCCACCCGCTCCGGGCGAACCGAGACCCAGAACGGCCGATCGAGTGCCACCCGGTCGGTGAAGGCGGCGCGGACGCCGCCGCCGGCCTCATCGCTGTCGATTCTAAGCTCTTCGCCATTGCGCTTCGCGCGTCCGCCGGCGAAGACATTGGTCTCTCCGAGGAACTTTGCGACATAGCGCGATCGCGGCGTCTCGTAGACCTCCGAAGGCGTGCCGACCTGCAGCACCTGGCCCTGCTTCATGATGGCGATGCGGGTGGAAACGGTCATCGCCTCATGCTGGTCATGGGTGACGATGATGAAGGTGAGGCCGAGCTCCCGCTGCAGACGGACGAGTTCGAGTTGCGTTTCGGTGCGCAGGTTCTTGTCGAGTGCGCCGAGCGGCTCGTCGAGAAGCAGAACCTTCGGCCGCTTGACCAGCGCACGGGCGAGCGCCACGCGCTGGCGCTGGCCGCCGGAAAGCTGTGCCGGCTTGCGATCGAGCAGCGCCGTCAGCTGCAATTTCTCCGCAACCTCGTCGATGCGCTTCCTGATCTCAAGCTTTTCAAGACCATCCTGCTGCAATCCGAAGGCGATGTTCTTGCCGACGGTCAGGTGCGGAAACAACGCATAGGACTGGAACATCATGTTGGTCGGCCGCCGGTGCGCCGGAACATCGGTGACGTCGGCTCCCTCCAGCTTGATGGCGCCGGATGTCGGCGTCTCGAAGCCGGCGATCATCCGGAGCAGCGTCGACTTTCCGCAGCCCGAGGGGCCGAGAAGCGAGAAGAACTCGCCCTTCTCGATGCCCAGGTTGATGTTGTTGACAGCGGTGACGACGCCATAGGACTTCGCCAGGTTCTCGATCGAAATATAGGATTGCACGGGGTTTGGTCCTGCTGTTGACGGTGCGCGCTATTGGCCGGCCCTGAATGCCGACCAGACGCGAGTGCGCTCGCGCGTCTGACGCGGCGGCAGCGACTTGTCGACGAAGAGCTTGGAACGAACGTCGGCAGGAGGATAGATGTTCGGGTTGTCGCGGATGCCGGCGTCAACCTCGGCGGTCGCTGCGGCATTGGCGTTGGCGTAGAAGACGTGGTTGCTGATCGCGGCAACCGTCTTCGGCTCGAGGATATAGTCGATGAAGGCAAGCGCCTGCTCCGGATCCGGCGCATCGGCCGGGATCGCCATCGTGTCGAAGGAGATGATCGTTCCTTCCTTCGGGATCGAATAGTCGACCTTGACGCCGGTTTCCGCTTCTTCCGCGCGGGCAGCCGCAATTCCGGCGTCGCCACTCCACATCAGCGCCAGGCAGAGCTGGCCGGACGCCATGTCGGCCACGAGCTGGCCGCTCTGCATGTGACGGATGAAGGGACGCAGCTTCAGCAGCAGCTCCTTCGCCCTGTCGAGGTCTTCCGCTTTGGTGGAATAAGGGTCGAGGCCGAGGTAGTTGAGCGCGATCGGGATCACCTCGTTCGGCGCGTCGACGATGCCGATACCGCAATCCTGGAACTTCTCGGCGACCTCCGGTTTGAAGAACATGTCGAGGCTGTTCGTCGGCGCATTGGGAAGGCGCTCGCCGACGAGCTTGGCGTTGTAGGCGACGCCTGTCGTCAGCCACATGTAAGGAACGAGATACTTGTTCTCCGGGTCATGCTCGGCGACGAGCTTCAGCAGATCCTTGTCGAGATTGCCGTAGTTCTTGAGCGCCGTGACGTCGATCGGCTTCAGTGCGCCGGATTGGATGAGCCGTTCGCCGACCGTGGCGCTCGGGAAGGCGACATCGAAACCGCTGCCGCCGGCGAGCAGCCGGGTCTCGAGCACTTCAAGCGAATCGTAGAAGTCGACGCGGGTTTCGGTACCGGTGCGGGCCTGGAAGTTCGAAACCGTATCTTCGGCGAAGTAGTCGGAGAAGTTGTAGATGAACAGCTTGTCCTGCGCCTGGGCGGTCGTCGAGACCGCGATAGCGGCGAGCGATGCCGCAAACATGGAGCGCAGTGCGGTGCGGGTAAAGTTTTGCATGGTTCCTCCCAAGGACATCGTATTTTTGTTTTCGCCAAAGTGATCGGCGGGTCCCGCGAGGGCAACACTCCCTTTGGCTAGGTGCGGCGAGCCAAGCGTCGACGTAAATGGCAATCGACGCCTGCCTTCGCTGGGTCGACCATGTTGGTTTGATCGCGATCGAAGTAACATTCGATCAATGGGCATTTCTCGGCCCGCAGCGCCTGATAGGGTTCCGGCGAAATCAAAAGGGAGAGCTTCGATGGATGAGAAATTCAATCAGCCGCTGGGCGGCAACGACATGCCCCGCTTCGGTGGGCCGGGTACGATGATGCGCCTTCCCACCGCGGCGTCGGCTGAAGGCCTCGATGCCTGCTTCGTCGGGATCCCCATGGATATCGGCGCATCCAACCGTTCCGGCACGCGCTACGGGCCACGGCAGATCCGTGCCGAATCCGTGATGATCCGCCCCTACAACATGGCGACGGGCGCTGCCCCCTTCGAAAGCCTGCAGGTGGCCGATATCGGCGACATCGCCATCAACACCTTCAACCTGCCGGCCAACATGGAGATCATCACCCGCAACATCGGCGAGATCCTCAAGCACGACTGCATTCCGCTGACGCTTGGCGGCGATCACACGATCAGCTACCCGATCCTGAAGGCGATTGCCGAAAAGCACGGGCCGGTCGCCCTCATTCATGTCGATGCCCACGCGGACATCAACGACACGATGTTCGGCGAGAAGATCGCGCACGGTACGCCGTTCCGGCGCGCCTACGAGGATGGTTGCCTCAATCCCAATCTGGTGTTTCAGATCGGCCTGCGCGGCACCGGCTATGCGTCCGACGACTTCGACTGGTCACGCGACAAGGGCTTTACCGTCGTTCCGGCGGAGGAATGCTGGCACAAGTCGCTCGTGCCGCTGATCGAAGGCATCCGCGCCAAGATCGGCAACCACAAGACTTACCTGACCTTCGATATCGACAGTCTCGATCCGGCCTATGCTCCCGGCACCGGCACGCCCGAGATCGGTGGCCTGACCATCATCCAGGCGATCGAAATCATCCGCGGCTGCCGCGGCCTCAATCTCGTCGGCGCCGATCTCGTGGAGGTGAGCCCGCCTTTCGACACGACCGGGACGACGGCGATCACGGCGGCGAACCTTCTTTACGAAATGCTCTGCGTGCTGCCGGGTGTGAAGTACAAGCGCTAGCCTGCCGGAGAGCCTGGAGACGAATTGGCGGGAGGCCGTAGGCGGCCTCCTTCCCGATGCATCTTTGCGAAAGTGTCTAGCTCTTTGCCGGCCGCAGGCGGCTCCAGAGCGGCGCCACCACATTGCCCATGATGATAATGGTTGCAGCGCCGACGACCATGGCAAGCAGTGCCTGGAGCGCCGAGGTTGTGAACCAGCCGACGACCGCCGGCGCGATCGTCAGCGTGTGGGCAACGCTTTCGGAGATGTCGTGGATGAAATGTTCCGGCCCAGCCTGGCCCAGTTGCGCCATGCCGTGCACGAGAATGCTGCCGCCGACCCAGAGCATGGCCGCGGTGCCGATCGCGGCAAGGACCTTCAGGAATGCGGGCATGCCGAGAACGAGGCCGCGGCCGAGAACGCGCAGGGCGGACAGCGGGTTCTTCGCCAGCGCTATGCCGGCATCGTCGGCCTTGACGATGAGCGCCACGACGCCATAGACCGCAAGGGTAATCAGGATGCCGACGCCCGCGAGTACAATGCCCTGCATGTAGATGTCGGCATCGGCCACGGTCGACAGGGTCAGCGCCATGATCTCGGCAGAGAGAATGAAGTCGGTGCGGATGGCGCCGGTTACCTTCTCGTTTTCAAGCGCCACCGGATCGCTCTTTTCGCCGAGCACCGCTTCCTCGTGCGCGTGGGCCGCATGCGGAAAGACGGCGCCGTAAAGCTTCTCGGCACCCTCGTAGCAGAGATAGACGCCGCCGAGCATCAGCAGCGGCGTTATCGCCCAGGGCGCGAAATAGCCGAGCAGCAGCGCGCCAGGCAAAAGGAAAAGCAACTTGTTCTTCAGCGATCCGAGCGCGATCCGTGCAATGATCGGCAGTTCCCGTTCAGGCGTCAGTCCCACCACATAGCGCGGGGTCACCGCGGCGTCGTCGATCACGACGCCGGCTGCCTTGGCACTGGCCTTCGCGGTTTGGGCCGCCACGTCGTCCAGCGAAGCGGCCGTCAGCTTGGCGATGGCCACGATGTCGTCGAGGAGGGCGATGAGACCTGTGGCCATAAGTTGCTAACCCCTTGAGAAGAATCCGAGAAATGCGGCTCCTGAAGCGCCAGTAACCACCATGGCGTGCCGAGTCAACGACAGCCGGATGACATTGAAAGGTCGTCGGCCGCGCGCGGCGAGCTCGATCTTGGTTATCAAATCGTGTGTTAGAAGCATCTAGGTTTGGCTCAACGCGTCTGCAAGCCATTGATTTCTCGTATCCCGTTTCGAGTTCGGCATTTAGGTTTGGCTCGAAAGCAGCCTGAAATGGCTCTGGGCACGAACGGCTCCGCTCGTCTGGCGGCAAAAAGGCATAAAAAAAGCCGGGCGAAAGCCCGGCTCGAACGTCAGTTCTGAAGATTTTAGCTAGATAGCGATTTCAGATCGCCGATAGAAATTCGCATGAGCGATCGTCCAAGGGGTGGCAGGCGGATGTGCTCGCATCGCAATTTTTGCTGCGAGCTGCGGGTACGCAAATCGTAGCTGATGAGTCATTTCGCGCATGGAGACATACTCGCGGGCGAACCGGATGAGAGCGTCCGTCGTGATCGTAAAGTCCAACTGTTCTCCGGTTGTGTTTCCTTCGAGATAGCCCTTGGAAAGGAGCACCTCCAGAGTGCGGGAGGGAACCTGAAGCGCTGCCATTGCCCTGCGCCAGGGAAGTTCCTTCAGCTTGTATTTCGAACGCGCCTGGGCGCACTCGACCGGGTCCACTAGCAGGCCAGCGATTCCGGTTTCGCCAGTCGTGGCGGCGCGGACGCTCCCATCAAAAACCAGCTTCAGCACGGTTGCGATGGAGCGCTGTGAGACGGTTGCCGCACTGCTGATGCACGTCATCGGAGCTTCTTTCAGAGTGATCAAAGGAAGGGCTTGGATTTGATCTCGGATGCGTTCCACGTCGCTGTCGGAAAACTCGATCGCTTGGAAGCGTTTCCCCTGCATCGGAAAGAGCAGCCTTGCTCGCACCAGGGCGGCGAGTTCGTCGCCAGTCGCGTTCAGGCGGCCCATCGCCTCCTTCGTCGAGCATCGGGCGGGTCGGCCAATGTTGTCGAGTGTCTGGCTGGGGAAGACCACCATGTGGTCTGGAAGGTTCTCGGTGTCGCTGGTGATGATGTTCGCCTTCCGGAGTTGTGCGCGGACTTCGACGCGGCTGAGACCGGACGCAGTGGCAGCCGATGCGATCGAATGCAGTTGGCGTTCCCGGACGGTGCCGAGAAACTTGTCTCCCGGACCGAACGGGAGTTCGCCCACAGAAACTGTCTGCATGAGTTCGCGAACTTTCCGATAGGGTGACAGGGGGGAGGCACTCTGCACGAGTTCCGCAAGGCGGCCGAAGATCTTTAGCGGACTGCGCTGGATCGACGGGCGATAAGAGGCTTTGACGAGGTGCCGAAGGAAATCGCAAAAGCGCTCTGGGCCCTCGGAGGTAACGGCAAAACCTTCTGCTGCACACGCGGACCACTCGGCTCCGTCGGACATGAGAGTATCGAACCAGATGCCATGACGGAGGATGGCGCCGGTGGTTTCCGTCAGGCGGCAGACAGTCTCGAGCGGCAACGTGTCGAGCCAGTTCGACGTAGTCGGGTGCTGCTGGAGCCGAGCAATGGCGTATCGGTCCAATGGCGACGCTGGCAATGGCATCGGAGTCATCAGGGCCTTGTCCCTCTGATCGCATAGATGTCTGATGTTGGCTGAGAAGTCTGCTGGATGATGGCCCAGTGGCATGCGTACTTCGACAAGTGCGCAGTCGTGGACCACGCACGACCTGATCGATGAGACCGACCAGTGCAAGCGGGCGTATGCGCGCGAGCCCTTTCGTCCAGGAAGTCGAGCTTCGTCATCGACGAGGCACACGGGACAGAAGCGGTGACACATTGTCGTCAGGAATGTCCTGGACATGATCTCCTTGGCAATGCGCGCGTTTTTTCCGTCAGTGCGGATGATGCCTGCGGTTAGATCGCAGTTCTCCTGGCTAGTCAGGCGTGCATATGCTTCGAGTTCCGGACCGGCCCCGTTGCAGAGCTTTTCGAAGCGAATTCCCAGCTGCCCGGCGAACATCTTTGCGGACTTGAAATTGTGAGCGGCCGCAAGACGCGAGCAGTGGCTGGCCAGGGACTCGTCGCCGTGGAAGGGCAGGCTGATCGACAGTCGTGTCATGTTCACGTTCTCTCACCATTACGGATTTCTGGACGTTTGGGACCCTTGCGAAGCTGGTCGTAGAGGGGCTCTACATCCGAGCGGCGATACAAAACCGCGCCTATGAGTTCGCGATCGAAGGCGGGCTTGACACCAAGTGCGCACAGGCGCTGCGTGAGCCATTTGGGCCGCCTTTGAACTGCAAACGTGACCTCTCTAAGTGTCGTATAGATCGACCTGAACTCGGTGAGGTCGTTCGGCGCAATGTACTTTGCGTTGGACTGGCGCGTTCGCCTGATCGGCGTTGCCGTGCGGAGGTAGCCGTGACGGACCAGGGCCGAAACGCAGGCACCAGAAACTGGCAGCTTCCTGTGGGCCTGTGAAACCGGGATAAGTTCTGCGTCCCGTCCGGTAGACAAGAGTACCTTCCTGATCTCCACGGGGTCTACAAGCAGCGTGCTGCAACCTGGCTTGCTGGTATCGCACGCAACGTTTTTCAGCTTTCCTTCAAAGAGCATCGAGAAGAACTCCCTTAGGGTACATTTGGCTGGGCGACATGCTCCCGAAATCGGGACCAGCTCAGGTGTCGGCTTACGCAAAGTGACGAGGTTCTCGATTGTGCGTCTGAGTTCCACGACTTGCTCCGGCAGGAAGAACGGAACCACGCCGCCTTTTCCCGTGTCCTTTGTGGACATAATGGGGGTCAGGAGCCCTTCTCGTATGATCGCGAAAAGCTGCACCGTATCCAGGTTGAGCATGCGGCTTGCAGCAGCTGATGAGATCGCACTCTCTGCCGCAACAAGCAGTTCATCCGCCTTCCTCGCATCCACTAGTACCCGACGGTTGCGGTAGGGGGTGCCATTGTATGGGAGCAGCCCCGCCGCTCGAAACTTGGTTGCGATGCTCCCGGGGCTTCGCCGATGCTGTCTCGCCGCAGTTATTACCGTGTGCCATTTTCGCCGCGTGATTGATCCGAACACATCGTCGCCGGGCCCCAACGGAAGACACTCCGCTGCGACGCTGTGAACGATCTCGCGGATGGGATCGTAGGCGGGGTCGCGCCGCTGCCACTTGAGCAGCGCATAGAACCGCCCCAGCACCTTCCCTCCCTGTCGTACGCCAGGGTTCGTGGTGTATTTCGCGCAGAGGTCCTCGAGGAAACGTCGGACCCCGGCTTTCCCGTCCGCCAGGACTTCGAATCCGGCTTTGGCCGCTTCCTGCCAATCCATTTCGCTGAGGCTGTCGGGCATGAAGTCGACCCCTTGGGTCATGGTGGCACCCACCCACTCCGCTGTCTGGGCTGCTGCGTAGAGGGGCATGGAGTCGAGCAGGCGCATACCGCTCTCCTTTCCAAGAAGTCGATTGGAGACGTAGCGTTCCAATTTGGTGGGCTCCTGCCTCGAACTGGCGAGCAAGTGCTCAGACATGTTCGGTCGTTCCCAACCGAGGCGGACGACGAAATCGTGAACCGCGATGGTACTGGTCTTGATTGAAGTTATCAGCCGTGCTCGATGAACCGGGCAGGTGCGAATAAACGTGATCAACCAGTTCATGCGGCCGTAAGCCCGACTTTGGCGGCGACCGAGATTTGTCGCCTCGTCCTCCATGATGCAGTGGGGGCAAAAACGGAGCCTGTGCCGGCGGAAATGAGGCCGTGAGAATGTCTGACCACTTACGTGCGCGTGCTTCTGGTCCGTAACAACGACAGCATGTTCAATTTGGCTCGGGGTAAGCCTGACAAGTTCGGCGAGCCTTTGAACTGCTGCGGGCTTTCCATTGGCGAGCCCTGTGAAGTCGAGGGTCATGTCGTTTGCGAAAACGCGTGCGCTCGGAATGCCATTTGCGGCTGCAATGCGCGAACAATAGCTTGTGATAATCTCGTCTGCGTGGAGTGGGACAGTGATCGACAGAGGTTTCATCCGACTTCCTGTGCGTTTGGCTGGTGGCTCCGAGCGGCCGCGGAATTCGATACACCGCGGCCGCAAGTAGGATCTCGATTAAGTTGGAGTGGTGCCGACTACGGACGAACTCCGAACTTGGTCGATGTCTTGCGCTTCTTCTTTTCGAGCTGTGCTTCTTCCCACTCGTGGTCTTCGTCACGCAGGAATGCCGTTTGCGGAGTCATCCCGCGCCAGTCGTTAGCGCTGAAGATGTTTTCGGCAGGTACACATCCTGAGTAGGTCTCGTAGACGCGTTTGAAATGATCGATTGTTACCGCGTTCACCCCGTCCTGGATTGCGTGCTCAACTGCGCCTCTCACCATCTGGACTACCGAACCGAACTCGCCATCGCAGGCGTAGGTCAGCCGAGTGACGAGGTCTCCATCCAGCGTGGTGTCGAGATTAAGTTGCGCGTGCTCGATGATGACCTTCTTCAGCACGGTCTCGACCGTTTCCCGTGCAGACTTCCCCTTCAGCTTCTCGAACCGGATTACGGTGCGGCGATTGTAGAGCTGCTTTCGCGCGAGGAAGCTTGCCAGCGGCGGCACACCTGCCAGGATCAGGCGAACGGGCCAGTCCGGCATCTGCACGAGGTTCTTGTAGGCATTGCCGATCTTGGTCGTCGCCAGAATGTCGGCTGTGTCCACCGCGTGCTGGGCTTCATCGATCATGACGAACATGATGCGGTGGCTCTTCAACATCTGCTGGAAGAGAGCCCACGCCTGATGCTCCTGAAGTTGGCGCCGGACGGGATAGCCCAGCGCGTCTAGTCCGGTCAGCGCAAGAAGTCTTGGAGGGCAGGGCGAGGGGGCATTGAAATTGAGCAATGGGCTCACCTCAACGCCGTCGTCGTCGACGTAGGGCTGCATCGCTTGGATGCGGTTGGTGTGTTCGAGCAGCGTGCGCGTCTTGCCCGCGCCGGAATCGCCGCAAATGGCAACGATCCGGCGCTTGTCTGGCTTGCTCACGGCCTTGATGTCGACGGTGGCAATGCTGGCAACCATTCCTGCCAGCGCTGACTGCACCAATTGGTCTCGGGACAGACCGATGTAGCGTGCGTTTAGATCGGCAATTCGGTCCGCCACCTTGAGCTTTTCGGGGTCGATCATGGCCCTGATGCGCGCTACAGCTGCAGCCTGGTCGAAGTTGTTCGGCATGGACAGGTTCCTTTTGCTTAGCTGTCGAACTGGCTGTTGGTGGCGAAGTTCACGCCGTGGTCGTCTGCTTCGTCGGCCTCGACTGCGCCGAGCGGCAGCAGTTCTCCCGGCTCCGGGCGCAGCATCGCGCGCTCGAGTTCGTCGTTCTTCGCGGGCGAGCGTGGCTCCTTCTCAAACTCCGTGTGGTCCATGCCCATCAGGTCGAAGAACTGCGTCGACGGCCCCCAATCCGCTTCGTCATCGAGGGGAACCGCGTCATTCTTTTCGGTGATCCTGATCGAGTGCGAGATCTTGCTTTCGAAGCGCTGGAAGTCCGCATCCGTGATGAAACCGGTTCCGAGCTCGGCTTCCAGCCGGGCCATCTGACCTTGTTTTTGCAGCCATTGCTTGGTCTTCAGAAGCGTTTCTCGAGAGACGCTGGCCTTCTCGCGGTTGAGAAGGCGAAGACGTTCGCATGCTGCGGCCCAGACCCAGATGCTCATGCCTTTGAGTTCCGCGTGGACTGCAGGGACGCGAATCCAGCCAGTCCCGTCCCAGGCGGAGATCTCGCCTAGATCCCATCGGTCGACGCGAGTGAGTAGCTTGACCTTCGGGTTACGGCGGCGAATTGCCTGGAGGGCTGGCGATTGGTACCAGTTGCCGTTCTGGCAAATACCGGACGTCGTGATGGAAGCTTTCCGGTTGATGCCGAAAATGTGTCGGCGGCGATGTCCGGTCGGGGGAGGGAGGACCCCGTGGGTCTTGCTCAGGCGGATCCAGGCATTGCGCGGCGTCTCGCCGCTCAATCCCGCGTGGGGTTCATTGTGATAGACGTCGACGAAGAAGCGCGTGATCACCTCGGCGGCCTGATCGACCAGCACGCTTGCTTCTTTTTCAGACGGGTACTCGCCTTTCTCGGCGATGGAGCCCCAGGTTTGGCCAGAGAAGTACTGGAGCGCCTTCGACCCAGTGGTCCGGAACGACCGCTCCATAGTTCCGCGTGCGGATGCTGCACCAGCCGGGGGCAGAAACAGCGTGCTGCCGAGATCGTTCACGACTACGCGGAAGGCGGTGCTCGTGTACCAGGTCGCGGAGTCGGTAGCGATTACTTCGGGCGTGCCGGACATGTCCCACGGCGTTTTGCAGCCCAACTTCTCCGCGATATCGGACTTGTCGCGTGTGACAAGTTCGAGCGTCATGATCGCAGATTTTACTGATGGGGCTTCGCGGTGGGCGCGGAGCCCCACGAAGCACTTTGTCGCGGTATCGATGAGAGCTGTAATCCAGAGGCGCACCCGCTTGAGCCGCTTCTTCTGGGCCGCGGTCAGAGTCGGCCAGATCTTGGTGATCGTGAGCAAGGTTTGGAGGTCAACCGCCCATTCGTCCTGCTCCAGTCGCTCAAAGGGACGGATCGGGTCGATCCCTTCCAGCACGATCGCGTATTTCTTGGCTGCGGCGGCCTCACCCAGACGCCCAAGGTCGATGAATGCCCGCGGGAGGTCATTGATCCTGTTCTGGAAGGTGCGCAGGCAGGGAAGGTCGAGCGGAGGCATGTGCTTAGCCGCGCGGCGCTTGTTCTCGTCAAGCGTTGCGGCAACGAACTGGTCGTAGAGCTCGTTCATTTTGGGCTTTGCATCGGATGCGTACATGCGGGCGAATGCGGCCATCATCTGTTGAACCTCCGGGTCTAGGGGACTTGGTCTCGCCGTCAGATACTTGTCGACGAACACGATTGGGTCGTAGTCAGCTGCCTCGAAATCTCTGAGCCAGCGGCGCAACGTGCTTGGGGCGGGAGTGCTTTCCGCAGTCTTTTTCGATTTGTAGGTGACGCGCTTCTGCGTCGGATTCAGGAGTTGCTTGAACTCCTCGCCGATACGGAAAATGTGGAGCCGCATGCATGCGTCGCTGCGCGTGACATTGGTTTCCTGGTACTCGAGCTGAAGCCAGCGGCGACACCATCGGTCTTTCTTGATAACCGCTTTTTGCTGGTGCGGGCGCAGGCTGGAGAGGAGGTCTGTACCCTTCGCTCCCCTGGGAGCGGCGCCCTCCTTGTAGGCGCCGGGGTATACGACGAGCGGGTCCTGGACATCGGCCAGCATGGCCGCGAGCAGCTTGTGCGAAAACGGCTCCAGGATGTTCGAGCCGTCCTTGCGGCGCAGCACGTGGCCGGCGGTGTTGCTTGCGACGTAGCCATACTCGACGCCACGATAGACAAGTTTGTCATCTGGGCCGAACCGGAGGTTGGGGACATGATCATTGGCGGAACTGACGGGAGAATGCTGTAGAAGGTCGTGCAACGTGAACTCCTTACAGAGTGGTTTTGGCGTTGATGACGTAAGGCGCGTCGACGAGCTTCTGGTCGGGGAAGACCAGTTTCAGAACGCCGTCGTAGACGAGGCACCAGATGGCATTCAGCGCGGCGGCGGGGTTGTCGAACTGGACCGCCACCTGGCTGATGTGCACGGCACCGTGCACTCCTCGAAAGAAGTCGCGCATCCGCGCGCAGTCTTCGTGGTTTCTCGCGCGCCGCGCTCTAAGAATGCTGCATGCGTTCCAGCCGTGCTTGAGCGTGACGATTTCGTCTGTCAGCAGGATGGCCTCGTCGGCAAAGCCGCCAAGCAGCGGGCGGACGTGCCTCAGCACTTGCCGAATGCCGCTCTTCACGACGTCTGACTTGGGTTTCACGGCGATGGCGATCCGTCGCCCGTTGAAATACGTGGCGCGGAAATCGAACGTGTGTTCGCGCAGTTTGCCGTCGTCGCAGCGAAAGCGGATGGGTGGGGGCTGATCTTCGACGTTTGTGACGGCCCGATTTGCCATCAGGATCGCTGCCACTCGCAGCTCGTGCGTGCTCGAGAAGCCGACGGACCGGTTTGTGGTGGGATCGACAAGCCATCCCCGGCAGTGCGCCTTCGTACGGGGCGTGGGCTGGCGCGAGCCCGTCGAGCGGGAGGGCGGAACCCAGGCCTCGGACCAGGGATCTCCAACAGCGTCGTATTTCCCAGCCCCCGCCTCTCATCGTGACGACCTTGCCCGAAGCAAGATGGTCGGGACGCAGCTCGGAATGTTCCGGTGTCGACGCGCCGCGGCCGATCATCTGCAGAGCCTGTTCTTCCTTCATAAAACGCAGTACCTGGAGTGCCTTCACTATGGATCCTTTCGATCATGACTTTGGACGGCCGCAGTCGCGTCGCTGCGGCCGGAATGGCTTCCTGGGGCGTTGCCTGCATGTGAATGCGTCGACGATCAGGAGGCGGGGCCGCCGAGGCGGCGGGCCTCGATCTTCCGCTGAAGACGGGTGGCAACACGTGCAGCGCGACGGCGGGGATCCGTCGCACGGAGAAACACCTCGACCTCGTTCCGCCTCGTCAGCGTCTTCATCATAGAGCGTGGTGTCGGGATCCGTTTCGCGGCTTCCCGTGCTCGTTGCGGTGATGTGGTCGCAAACGTCGAGCGAGGGCTTGTCGTCTCCGAGGACGTACATGCCTTCGTAGGGGTCTTGATCGTCGATCATGCGGGCGGTGCGGGAGGAGTAGAAGTCGTGCATGCGCAAGCCTTTCTGTGCTTGATGAATGGGCATGGTGATCCGATCCGCGCCGGGGGACCGAGCGGTGGAAAAGAGAGTGTTGGTGGGGATGGAGAGGTCCGCTGAGCGCTGCTGGGCGCTACGGCGACGAGCTACGAGCGGGTTATGTGGTGCTCGGCGTTCGATGCAGTGATCGCCGTCGACGCGTCGCTGCTCGCGGCGACCAGCGAGGACAGGCGCTCGGCCACAAGGAGAGGCGAGCTCGAGAAGAGCGCCTCACACTGACCAGCGGTCTGGCAGTCGCAGGTTCGGGGCTTGATCGAGTTTTTGCCGCAAAGCCGGAGCGCCCGCGTGAGCTCCACGTGGGTCTTTAGGATCAGATCGTTATGCAAACTCTGCTTTTCCTTTCCTCGTTCGGCCATGGCTCCGCCGTGCGCGGAACGTGCAGTTCCTCGCCTCATTGGCCAGAGCTTCAGGTCACTTCCTGATGTCCGAAGATTCTACGAAAGTTGTTCGAAACGCGCAGGATGGAAAATGGATCGGAATCGCGGGGCGCTTATTCGAAATGGAATTATAGCTAGCGTTTTCCCGAATGTTCTCACGCGGGTGCGCTTTCGCGCGGATTGATCTCTGCGCTTCGGGCTAAGCATTTGGAAGGCTCTTAGAGCGAGTTCCCGGGAAATGGTTGGCAACCTGACCACCTTGTGAACTGTGCAAGCGCAAGTCGAAATCGGAAAACGGTCTATCCATCCCCCGGAAGGGGTTGGAGAAGTCGTTACTGCGTTATCCGAAGGTGGTTGTTCAAGTCATATCTCCAAGTTCATAATATAAACTATTACAAAATTGTGGTAACGTCAAGAGTAGCGTGCTTTTGGCGCAATATTAACCCTTAGTTAAACATAAATATATTGTCAACAATGTGTGGGGAACTGCGTCTCGCCTCGTTGTCAACAATTGTACTGCCGAAAGGATGTGTATGGTGGCTTGCATGCCCGCATCCGATCGTTGGTGGACACACCACAGGAGGCAGCCGATGTTCTATTTCAAACATGTTGTGGCGGAAGTGAAGGAGACTTTCGCGCCCATTCTCGAGAAGTACGGTCTGAAGGTCAGTGCGGTCATGGAGGATGGCGATCTGCGCGTAGACTTCGATATCGACAAGAAATCATTCTCACCGGTCAGCATCAGGTTTTTCGGCCGCGCGACGACAAAGCAGAAGCTTGCGTCCTGGGAAAACGTGGAGGTTGAGATGGAGTGCTACTACCCGATCGATCTCGGCGACACGGGATGGCGATATTGGGAGCTGCAGGGAACGCGCGATTACGAACTGGACGGCACTGCCGAAGAGAACAAGCGCGCCATCGCGGAATGGCTCGAGGATATCGAGATTATCCAGGCAGGTGAGAATATCCCGAACATCGTAAGTTCTCCCCTCATCGCTGAAGCTTATGAACACGTCGAACTAGCGGCTGGACTGGACGTCACAGTTGAGTTTCGAAGGGACGAGCAGGGCAAGGAGAGTCTCAGATTTGTCAGCGAGCACGGACGCGAGTTTGTCCTGGAGTTCCCTCCGGCTTTTGAAAATCAAGACGTCGTCCTGTTGATCGACGGGCAGGAGGTCGATCGGATCAACACTCACCGTGGGAGGGATGTTGGTCGTGCCGTGGACAAATGGGTACACGACCGGTCAATCCAGAGACGCGAGCAGCCGCAGTCTGGGAAGTAGCGCTGCAGGAGACCGTGAGCATTGGGCGTCGATAGCGCGGTCGTGGAACTCATAGGATTGCCGCGACACGCCTGTATTCGATACCGGCGCTTGACCCTAGACGAGTGCCGCCTTCCTCCCCTGGCTGAGGAGTGGATTCGCGAGGACGCATCGATAGCGCATCGTGAGCTAGGAAGTCCCGAAACTCACTGAACCGAGTGACTGGGAGGGTGGCGACGTTTGCTATCTCAACTATCGATATGCCAGGGCGGTTCGTACTGCGCCAGCATAAGCTCGTGAGCCTCAATGCGAGCGCGGACTCCCTTGCCTTTGCCCGCTATCAGGCTCAGTGGAATTCGATTGACCACGTGCTGGGTCCAGAGCTCTTCCGGCGACAAGCGCTTGTTCAACGGCGGCGGTTTTCGCTTGATTGCAGAATGTGGCACGTCGGGGCCCTGGAGCGCCGTGCCGTAATCCACGTCTCGCCCCGTGATGGCGCTCAGCAATGCGAGGCCGACGGCTCTTGCTACCCGAGGGGGAAACGCATTCCCGATCTGTTTCAGTCTGGATCCATCCCTTCCGACGAAATGCCAGAAATCTGGGAATCCCTGGAGGCGCTTGAGCATCTCTACAGTCAGCTTGGGCTTGAAGTCGAGACCAGTGATGTCTTCTACCGCGGGGGCACTATCCGCACATCCGTCGATATCGATCAGCCTTTTGGCCCATTGTGTTTTGATCGATTCTCTCAGGTTCTTCTTGATTTGGGTGATGGTAGGGGAAAGTTGACGCTCATTATGCCGAAGCCAGGCGTCCGCCCAATCGTCATAAAGTCTTTGTTGGGCACTACGTAGATCTCCGCTGCCATTCGCACCACGATCGCTTTCTGGAGTGTGGTGCGGGCACATTAAAGCGCCCAAGGCCTCCGAAATGTACGCTTCGGGAATCAGGTCGGTCGGTGGCATGGCGAACCGATGGATTGTGCCTGCAGGCATCCCGACTAGGATGATGCGGTTACGCTGTTGGGGAATTCCGAATTTGGAGGCCTCTATTTCTTGAATGGCGACGTCATATCCGATCTCAGCGAAACGTTTCGCTATCTCGCTTCGATAATAGCCGTGTTTCTTATCCTGAAAGCCTGTCACGTTCTCGAAGAAGAATGCCTTGGGCTTTATGATACCTACGATCTCAACAGCCGTTCCAAAAAGCGCTCTATCATCGTCGCCGCCTCGCTGCTTGCCGCCTCTTGAAAACGCCTGGCAGGGTATGCCTCCCGCAACCAGGTCAACCTTGCCCGCGTAGGGAGCGAAAAGTCTCTGTGTATCTTTTGTGATGTCGGCTTTGCGCGTCATCCACGAAGGCCAGTTGAGTCTCAATGTCTTGACAGCATTGGTCCCCTTTTCGAAGAGGCCGACCGATCTGAACCCGGCTGCTTCGAGACCTATGGACTGGCCGCCTGCCCCAGCGCAGAGCTCGAGAACCGTGGGCTTCGGCTCGCGAACGCGAAGCTCATCGCTGGTGGGGGCATACTCGGCATCGGACGTGATGTACGACAAAGCATCGAAAAGCTCGTTCGACGTTACGTCCCCGCTATCTTGATCGAAGGCGAAACCGCCGTTGTGCGCGAAGCGGCCGCTAGCGAAACGTTCCAGAGCGAAAAACGCTTGTTCGAGATGAATGCGTTGGCGGTTTCGTTCGTTGACCCGGTCCCAATCCGCTGGGGCGATCGCGATCTCTCCGAACAGCTTCACGAAGCTTTCCCGTAACCCGATCGCCTGTGTGCGCAGATTGCCGAATACCAACCTGTACGTGGGGTCTTTTGGGTTGATGTCAGGACTGTCAGGCTCTGGATAGGGAATGTGACGCAAACGAAAGTCGATTGCTTCCTCCACGAATGCTTCGACGCCCGCCTCGAATTCGCTGACCGAAATCTGCACTTGGGAGGAACGATGCTTCTTTAGGAAGCGCGCCCGACCGAGCTTGAAGTGCTCTTCCGCGCTCAGAGCCTGCTTGCGAACGTCGCTGGCAATCCTTCGTACGTCATTTGTGTCAATCAGCCCGCCACCGGTGATGCGCAACAACGCGGCGTCCCGGGTGGCAGAGCTGGCTTTAATCAGCGACTTGATGACCGGAAAGCTGACTTTCTTCTCCCGAAGAAGGGGACGGACGTGTCCCAGCTTGTCGGAGAATTCAATGAAGGCAGGGGCATCGTTCCGGGAGACGCCACAATGCGTCACGAGGTGAGCTCGGAGGATGTCGTCGGCAACAAACTCTTTAAGGCGGGTCACTTCGTCGGCGGCTTCCAGATAAAGGCTGGCCAGCTTGTCGTGAATCTTCTGGAGTCGCTTTGAGGCGGTGGCCAACGCGTCGTTTACCTGGGTCCTGGTTGGCGGCAACCGCAGCTCTGATGTGGACGACAACTTCTCGCTCCGTGGTACGTGCGGTGGCATCTCTATCGTCTACGGGTTGAAGCAACGGCAAAGAGATCGATAAAATTCGAGCATTTGAACGCGATGATTGGAAGATGCCGCTATGGCTCCCAACCTACTTTCCCTGGTGTCCCCAGTGTCAGGCGTTGGAGAGTTTTCCGGCGAAGGAAACAGCCCATGCATTCTGTTGAGAGCGGTGGATCATCCTCTTCGTCGTAAAAATGCTCGAATTGTTGACAGGGATTTTCGCGACCATTTTTTGATCTTTGCATAACTGCTGACGAATCTTGCCTCCCGAGGACAGGTCTGGGTGGAGCAGAAGATGCGCGGATACATGGATGACGTACTGAGCCAGATAACTGTGCGGTTCGGCGCCCTCATGCAGGAACTGGGGCTGGTGCTTTCCGTCGTGGAGGATAGGCGAGCGATCACTGTGCGCTTCGAAGTCGACGACTACAGTTTTTTGCCGATTGTCCTGATCTTCGAAGGCCCGGCGCTAAGCGGGTGCGAGCGTGCAACATGGGCGAAGTTGGAGGTCGTCGAGCTCTGTTACAGCCTAATTGAACTCGGAAACACCAGTTGGGTGCATTGGGAAGAGAGTGGCGAAAGCAGCTATCATCCGCAGGGTTCGCTTGAAGACACGTTTACCCGCATCGGGGCCGCGCTGCGCGAATCTGAGATCGTGACGCTCGCCAATGACATGCCGAAAGTCGTCAATTCGCCCGATTTCGCGCACGCATGGTGCGCGGTGCATCCCTACGTCTGCATTTACGGAGTTGACGGCATATCGATCGAACGCGAGGCGGACGTTGAGAGCTATGTCTTCAAGGACACGTTGGGGCGAGAAATCAGGCTGAATTTTCCCCTACGTACGATGCTCGGAGAACTGCTGATCAATGGCCAGCGAACAACTCAATTCGATCAGTCCGACGCGGACGGGATCGCATCTGCTTTATCAGACGTGTTGTGGGACGTTCCGCGTTCATCACCCTGATCGGATATTGCCGCAACGCCCTTGGGGCGCTGAAAAGAAGTGGCCCCGAAGGCGATTAAGGGGCCAAAGAGAGAGTTTACATCCACTGAGCCCTAGCTGGGGGAAGGGGAACACTCGGGCTCGCATTGTAAACCGCCATCGTGGAGACTGGTTCCCGCGATTTTACGTAGAATCCCGCAAATTGCGCGGCGTGCGGAAGGCTGATCTGACGCGGAAATGGCAACAAACAACTCTGACCTCGCCGCGCATTCTTATCCACCTCGCTTGGCTTGAATACGAAACGGCAGAAAACGCAAAGGAAGCGCCCGCGGCAGACTTGCTGCAAATACCAGGAATGGGCTGAAGGCTGGCGGAAACGCGAATCGAAGCTGCCAGTGAGTGAATATGGCGATGCGATTGTTCGTGATTCTCGGATTCTATTGCGGAAGAACGACAGATTATCCGAGAGGGAAGACGTGGCAAATCTAACTCCGTCATGAAGCGCGACACTCGCGGCCACAACGGAGAAGAAAATGTCTGCTACACAAAAAGTTGCCCTTGTAACCGGCGCATCTCGCGGCATTGGTGCTGCAGTCGCCCAGCGGCTCGGCCGCGACGGCTTTTCCGTCATAGTCAACTATTCTGGAAGTTCAGATGCCGCCGCCGCCGTTGTCAGCGAGATCGGGCGGGAAGGCGGCAAGGCGGTGGCGGTGCAGGCTGATGTTTCAGATGCAACGGCGGTCAAGCGCATGTTTGACTCCGCCGAGGCCGACTTCGGTGGTGTTGATGTCCTTGTCAATAACGCCGGCGTGATGATGTTGGCACCGCTGGCAAAGGCTGACGACGACAATTTCAGCAAGCAGATCGACATCAATCTCAAGGGGACCTTCAATACCCTTCGCGAGGCGGCGAACCGTATGCGCAATGGTGGCCGGATCATCAACTTTTCTACGACGGTTGTCGGGCTGAAACTCGAAACGTACGGCGTTTATGCCGCGACCAAAGCCGCTGTGGAAACACTCACTGCGATTATGGCCAAGGAGATGCGAGGCCGAAACATCAACGTGAATGCAGTCGCTCCCGGTCCGACCGCCACGGATCTCTTCCTCAAAGGAAAGTCGGACGAACTGATCGAGCGCATGGCCAAGATGAACCCGCTCGAGCGGCTCGGGACACCCGAAGATATTGCCAGCGTCGTGGCCTTCCTTGCTGGCCCTGACGGCAAGTGGATCAACGGCCAGGTCTTGAGAGCCAACGGCGGCGTTGTTTGACGCAATACATCTCGGACCGGGTGCCTGAATTTTCAGGCGCCTAGTTTATTCAAATATGACCCTCAAGGAGGGAAGCGATGTCGACCAATCAAGTAATCCTTATTTCTGGTGCCTCAAGCGGGTTCGGCGCTCTTGCAGCACGCGCCTTGGCACAAAGCGGCCATACCGTATATGCGGGCGTTCGCGACACGAACGGGCGAAACCTCAAGGCCGTAGCCGATGCGGCAAACTATGCTGGGCAGCATAAGGTCGATCTTCGAACTGTCGAACTCGACGTCCAAAATGAAGCCTCTGTCGAAGCGGCTGTCTCATCGATCATTGCAGAGACCGGACACATCGATGTGCTGGTTCACAATGCGGGGCACATGTCTTTTGGCCCCGCGGAGGCGTTCACGCCTGGGCAGTTCGCCCAGCTTTACGATGTAAACGTCCTTTCGACGCAGCGGCTCAACCGAGCGGCCCTTCCGCACATGCGCGCCGCGAAAAGAGGACTGGTCGTCTGGATCTCTTCTTCGAGTACTCGCGGCGGTACGCCGCCGTTCCTGTCGCCCTACTTTGCCGCCAAGGCGGCCATGGACTCACTTGCCGTTTCCTATGCCTCGGAGCTCACGAGGTGGGGCATCGAAACCTCAATCATCGTTCCAGGTGCTTTTACCAAGGGCACCAATCATTTTGCCCACTCTGGCAGGCCCGCTGACGAAGCCCGAGCCAGCGCATATGTAGATGGGCCTTACAAAGGAGTTTCGGAGCAGGCGTTGCAGGGGCTGGCCTCATTGGAGCCTGCTGATGCAGACGCTGCAGAGGTTGCCGTCGCCATTGTCGAGGTTGTTGGTAAGCCGTTCGGCAAGAGGCCTTTCCGAGTCCACATCGACCCGTCTCAAGATGGCGCCGAGATCGTTAATGGCGTTGCAGACCGCGTGAGGGCGGAGATGTTCCGCCGGATTGGGCTGGAAGACCTGCTTGTGCCCGCAAACCTTGACGCGTGTTAAATGGGGGCTTTGAAGCCCCCGTCGATCTAATCTTCTCTTTAAAGGGAACTCTAAGGGTGCATACTCTGATTATCGTTGCTTGCGGCTTCGTGTTGCTGGCCTTGCTCGTCGCGTTTGGATGGCTTTGGCACATCGGGCAATTTCCGAATGCACAGATAGTAAGGCTCTTCATCTCAATCTGGCTGGTGATATCGATTGTGAACATGTGGATCGGCATCTCAAAGGCTGGCTACCCCTTCAAGGAAGAGCTTGTCATCCTTCCCCAGGTCTTCCTGCCACCCGCGATCGCGGCTGGTTGTTTGCTGATGCTCAGCTAGTCAGCAATGCACATTCGCCTATAAGATCGCCGTCATCTGAAAGGGTTCGTTCTGCCAACCTTGGGAGCGCCCCAGATAGGGCCTGGGCCAGCACTGATGCGAACGCGCCATTCGATGCTTTTAGATTGTGTTCGCAGTTGTTAATGGGGAGGATGGAAAGGGCAAATCTTGTTCTTTCCATTCACGCACCAATTGGCGGGAGCTGTCCTGGAGTTAACAATCGCCAATGCAATCGTTCCCTCTGTTTTCATGGATCTGCAAGGGTCCGTCGCGGGCCAATCATGAGTAGACTACCTGACCTAGAGGCGTGGGCCATCTTTGCCAAAGTGGCGGAGACTGGTTCATTTGCGCGGGCAGCCAATGAGCTTTCACTGTCGCAGGCCACGGTATCTAAGGCGATTTCGCGCCTGGAAGCCCGCACCAAAACAGTGCTGTTCCATCGTACCTCACGCCGCATGTCGTTGACCGAAAGCGGCGAATTCGCATTGGACCGAGCCACCCGCATTCTTGATGAGGGTGAAGCAGTGGAAGCGGCCATCGCGGAGCATTCGACAAGCCTGCAGGGATTGATCCGGGTCTCGGCGCCGATGTCGTTCGGTATTGTACACCTGGCGCCGATGCTGCCGGAATTCATGGCAACCTATCCCGACGTCACCCTCGACGTGCAGTTCAATGATGAAATGGTCGATCTAATAGGCAGCAGGTTCGATCTCGCGCTGCGCATTTCGAGTTTGGAAAGCTCCAGCCTTCTGGCGCGGCGCCTATGTCCTGTAAGCGTTCTGTTGGTGGGCGCCCCCGCATATTTCGAACGTCACGGGCGGCCGGAGCATCCACGCGAGTTAGCGAACCATCGCACACTGCAGTACAGTAACTCATGCAGCGGCGAAAACTGGCGCTTTCACCATGCCCGGCATGGAGAATTCACCCAAGCCGTGCGCGCCCAGTTGCATGCGAATAATGCCGACGCGCTTATGCCCGCGCTGTTAGCTGGACGGGGGCTGGCATTGCAGGCGGAGTTCCTAGTGTGGGAGGAATTGCAGAAAGGGCGGCTTGAGGTGGTCATGCAAGACTGGCAGGCCGAACCGGTCGCGCTTCACATTGTGACCCCGCCTGGGCGAAGGCGTCCGGCCCGAGTGCAGGCGCTGATCAGCTATCTGGCCGAGCGCATGGCAAAGCAGCCCTGGGCACAGAAAAACGAGAACGACAGCCGTCTGTAGCTCTGTGCCGACTAGTTGACGGAACGGTGCAGCCCCTCTTGGGACACGAACCCCGAGTGGTCCTCACCGCTTTTTCAGGCGCGGATCCCGCGGCATAAAAAATGGAAAGAATGTCATTCCATTATTTCCATTCTCAATGCGATGGACGCTTCCTAGATTAATCTCACCATCAGAGTTCAGCGCCTCCCACGTCGACGCTCCGATGGTTTTGAAAGCTCGCTCCCAACGGGCTCCAGGTTGGCATGTTGCGATCACTGCCATTCCTTAGAAGGAGATTAAGATGAAGAAGTTCGTGCAACTGCTGACCGCTCTGGTGGTCGGTTTGTCCTCTGTACCAGCGCTTGCCGCGGGCGCCAGCCCCAAGCTGCTGACCCCGGAAAATTCTGCAGTCATCCTGATCGACCACCAGCCGCAGATGTACTTCGGCGTGGAAAGTCACGACCGGCATGATGTGATGAATAGCGTGGCTGCGTTGGCTGAAACCGCCAAGGCATTCAACGTTCCGACTGTTTTGACCTCGATCACTGCCGCCGGCTTTGCCGGCCCTCTGGATCCGAGCATCACCAAGACCTTCCCGGATACGCCCATCATCGACAGAACCATCATGAATGCGTGGGAAGACCCGAACCTGGTCAAAGCGGTGGAGAAGACCGGCCGCAAGAAGCTGGTGATGGCCGGCCTGTGGACCGAAGTATGTTTGACGCTGCCGGTGTTGAGCGCACTTGACGAAGGCTACGAGGTTTACATCGTGGTGGATGCTTCCGGCGGTTCGAGCAAGGAAGCTCATGACGCTGCTGTGCAGCGCATGGTGCAAGCGGGTGCACAGCCGGTGACCTGGATGCAGGTGCTGTACGAATACCAGCGCGACTGGGCACGCCGGGATACCTACGAAGCCGTGACCAAAATCGCCCAGGAGCATGGCGGCGCACATGGATTGGGCATCTTCTACGCCAAGTCCATGTTCGGTGCTCAGGAAGGCCAGAAGAAGTAAGGCTGTTCGGCGATCCCATCGCTGAAAGCCGACGCTACGAACCGGGAGCAAGAGAGCTTGCTCCCGGTTCTTTCTGGGTCGGAGTCCTGTTCGGGCGGCCAGCCAGACCAACAGGATCGCTCGACCCCGGTGGGCTATAGTTGGCCCGGGTCAGCGCTGAACAGCCGCAGTCTGGTAAGTCGCAAATGGCTGATCGATTGGAAGGCGCGAAGTCGTCGTGATTTCCTCACCTACTGCGCAGTTGCTTCAACGCACGAGGCGGATGATGTTTCCGTCGTCAGCGCGATCATCATTGGCGCTCATCTGCAGCGCCCAGCCGATCGGTGGATCGATAGCCCACTCGTTGCGAGCAGGATTATAGAGGCCGGGGATCGGAAAAAATTCGTCGATGGCGAGAAAGTCGCGGACATTCAGGGTTGCAATTGGAATTCGGTGGGTGATGGAGACCGCGGCGATCATTGGGTCGCACCCGAACTTTAAGCGCTTCCGCTTGTTGTCGGGTGTGAGGTCCGGGCACCAGAAGTGTTTCATCGGCGGGCACGCGGCCATTCGGGCGTAAAGGCGCGCGACCTCGATCGTGATTTCTGGGTAGTGAAAGTCGGATGCCAACACTTCGTCCAGCCAGGCGAGGAGCCTAAGTGCCCTGGCAGGGTCATCAGGCTGTTTGAGGCGAATCCCGTACTCTGCCTCGAAAACCACGGGGAAGGGCAAGGCGATCGTGCCGGCGCCTAAGCGTTCGAACCAGTCGGCGACCTCTTGGAGAGGCCGGGGCTTTTGGGCTTCGCTAATCAAATTGGTGTCTAGCAGGATACGGTCTTGCAACATCGGCAGCACACCTTCCGAACGTGGCGCGATTCACCAAACAGCCTCATTGAAGGTTTCGCCAAGTGGGTAAACAAAGCTATAATGGATTCGGAACTGGGTTTCGGAGCGCTGCTAACGTGAAGGCAAGTGAACAAAGCTGGACGGAAGCGGAGGCGCGAAAGCGTTTTTCCGAGCTCCTTGAAGCGGCAAAAGACTCGGGCCCCCAATATGTTAAGGCGAGCGGCGGGCGCTTCGTTGTGAAGTATGAAGAAGATGTTTCACGCGTGTCGGCCGGACGGCTACTGGGCAAAGGCGTCCCGGAGGAATAGGCGAAAGACGCCGGCTCCCTTTTAAGGATTCGTTTACCTTAAAAACGAGAAAAGGATAGAGCCGCGCGTTGCAAGGACTGTTGCAGCGCCTCTTTGGCCAGCCTTGGATCAACGCTCCTCAAAGCACAAAGGAACTCTTCAGCGGCCAACAATAAGCGCTTAAGAAGGAACATTCATGATACGGAGCAGCTGCCGCTTCCTGTCGCGATGAGATAGCCCTACCTGAGCTTCCTTGATGGCCGCGAGAAGTACCCGTTCGACTTCGGCATCCGCCTCGTCAGGATCTGGAAAGTGTAGGCTTGCCGAAGCTCGGAGCATCGCTATCAACTTGCGCTCGCGGTGTTCGCGTATGTCCATGAAAGCCGAACGCGTGGAAGGCTGTCTGGTTCCGCCTGAGCGCTCGCCACCTTTCATGCGTGCGAGTGCCGGGTGCAGCGGAGGAGTGGGGCGACTTTTCGTCTGAGACAACGGGCCGTCGCGCTCGATCATGATCTGACATCCGCCGCGGCCTGCATGTGATATTTCACAATGTGGCGCGCGGCGGGTGAATGTAGTCACGGCCAAGCTGCAAAAACCTCAAAACTCTTCCCAGTCGTTTTTCATATCGAGTGCGGCATTGCCAGCCGATGCGAAACTGCGCAACGACTTCTGCGGCGGCCTTGCTTCAGTCTTTGAGGGAGCCCGGGCCGTACCCGGATGCAGATTGCTGGCACCTTCGAGTTTGAACTGGCTGACAAGTTCTCTGAGGCGCACCGCTTCGTTGGCGAGCGTGTTGGAGGCTGCGTTCGACTCTTCAACCATCGCGGCATTCTGCTGCGTCGTCTGGTCCATGGCGTTGACGGCCGTGTTCACTTCCGCAAGCCCGACGGACTGTTCCTTTGCCGAGGTCGCGATAGATTCCATGTGCGCATTGATCTCGACGATGAAATCGCTGATCGTCTTCAGCGCCGACCCGGCGTTACGCACGAGTTTCACTCCGTTTTCGACCTCGGCTGACGAGTTGTGGATCAGGCCCTTGATCTCCTTTGCTGCCTGGGCGGAGCGCTGGGCAAGCTCTCGCACCTCTTGTGCGACGACGGCAAAGCCCTTCCCAGCCTCGCCTGCGCGGGCTGCTTCAACGCCTGCATTGAGGGCAAGCAGGTTCGTCTGGAAGGCGATCTCGTCGATCACGCCGATGATGTTGGAGATCTGCTGTGAGCTTTCCTCGATCTTGCGCATGGCCTCTTCGGCGTGGGAGACGACCTGAGCGGATTCCGCGGCCGAATGGTTGGCGCGGCTGGCGACGTCTTTCGCTTCCTCGGTACGTTTGAAGGAATTGGCGACGTTGACAGTGATCTGATCGAGCGCCGCTGCTGTTTCCTCAAGCGACGCCGCCTGGTGTTCGGTGCGCTTGGAGAGGTCATCTGTACCGGCAGCGATCTCACGAGTTCCGGTGTCGAGGGTTGAGATCGAGCCGGAGATCTCGGAAAGCGTCGAGCCGAGCTGCGCTACGGACTGGTTGAAATCTTGACGCAGCGCCTCGAAGTCCTGTGCGAAGGCGCTGTTGAGCTGAAAGGCGAGGTCTCCGGAAGCCAGTCGCTTCAGGCCAGCTGCAAGCCCGGATGTTGCGACACGCAACCGCTCGGCCGCATCGGCCTCGGCCTTCTCCTGCAGGGCGACGCGCTCGACTTCGGCGCGCTCGCGGTTTTCCGCCGCCTCCTGCTCCAGGCGCCGGTTGGCGATCGCGCCCTGGCGGAAGATTTCGAGAGCCTTACCCATGTCGCCGATTTCGTCATTGTTTGCGGCGAGCTCGATCTGAGTCTCCAGTTGTCCGTCGGCAACGCGACCCATCGAACTGCCGAGCTTGTACATGCCGCCGAGGATGCGCTTGAAGGTGACGAAACCGACGACGGCCAGCATGAGCGCCAGCGCGGACATGGCGACGATGATAAGTACCCAATAATATGACGCGCGGATGTTTGCTTCGTTGACGGCGCCTTGCGTCCGGCTTTCGAGCTTCACGTAGAAATCATCGACCGGCTTCAAGACCTGGGCTTTGATCTTGTGGTAATCGGGCGAGTTCAGCATTTGCGAGGCTTTAGCTTTGACGTTGGGGCCGAGGCTGGCGGCATTGTCCACCAGTTCTATGGCCTGTGTCTCAAGGCTGATCAGCGCGTCCGAGCGCTTTCCTGCTTCATCGAGAAGGGCAAACTCCTCATCTGTGAAACCCGCCTGCTTCATCAGATCGTGCATGGAAATGGTGGCCCCGTCGGGGCGAGGTTTTGCTTCTCCGCCGGCGACAAAATCCCAGTAGATGCGGTGATAGTCCTCCGGCCGCGCGCGCGTGCCGTTATTGATTTCGACCACGGCGTAGTACTGGTCTCTGAAGGATGGATCGCCCGTCTGAGCATATGTGCGCACGAGGCGGGTCAGATCGTCGGACGATTGGCGAAAATTATCTGCGAGCACGTAGGAACGGGACTTCTGATCGTATGCGCCCGTGACGTCGGCGGCTGCGTCCGCATAGCCCCAAAGACTGGCGACTAGGCCAGCAATGGCGACGCCAGTGGCCGACGCCAGAATCATGAATTGGCTCTTAATCCGCATATGAACATTTCCAGACGAGGGCGTTTCGCTTCTGGTGCGCCGAACTCATTTCTGCCGCCAGGTGGTAACGCCTCACGCGAGAGGAGGTTCTCCGACGAGCATTGTCGGGTAATATAACGATTAGAATAAAATCGTTATCGAACTACGAATTTTTCAATCGTTGATTTTCGCTGGAAAATAATATTACAAATACGAGAGAGTTGCTTAGCGTGGCTCGATTTATAACAGAAGTTATTACAAGACTTCGCGCGAAGACACCAGATCTTCGTTAACACTGTCATCTCTCTGCCCAGGTCTCCCCGACGGGATCGAATACGCGTGGTATCTGGGTGCGCCTGCGGCCCGTGCGGGGTTTCAGAGTGCCAACCGCAAACTCGCTTGCAAGCGGATCAACTGATTTATGCACCATCATAATCGGTGAGTCAACATCTTCCACGCCCAGGTGGGTGGACTGGAGCTAACACCCGTTGTCCAGATAACCAGAAGGGGTTCTACGTAGTCCGGGCACGGCGGATCTCCTCGTGGAGATTTGCGCTTTGCCACGCCTGGCCAATCAGCCTTGACAACAAGAGGCTTGCGTGAGCACCATTATAACAGGTGCACATTAGTTGGTTGAAAACGAGGTTGGATATGAGCGAATTTGTGGTGGTGGTCTCAAACCACGTCAAACCCGGACACGAGAAAGAGTACGTCGAGCTGGTGACCCCTGTGCTCGACGCGATGCGACACGAAAAGACATTCGTCAACACAGTGCTCAATCGGGATCCAGAGGATCCGACGCGGTTCATGCTTTATGAGACATGGTCCGACAAGGCTGATTTCCTGGAGGTTCAGATGTCACGGGAATATCGCAAGACTTATGAGGCCCGCTTGCCGGAAATTCTACGTGCTCCCAGGAGAATGGAGTACTGGGAGCCACTGCGGGAAGACTTCGCATTTTTCTCCAGCAAAACAACGTCTTAGAGATCTGAATTCCCGAGTTTGAATACGAGCGCGTCCGACAACTGAGTTGTCGGACGTTATCAAGATGCGATCATAGAAAACACCAGCAGGGCAGTCAGGCCAATTGTTGACAAGGTCGGGACTCGTTCAATTCCCGTACCCCACCACGCCATTATCGCAGCTCTCGAAGCAGGCTTCGATCGCCAAGGCAGTAATGTCGAAGTATATTCGGCTGTTTGGATGCTGCCGGAACGGTCGTATTCGTGACGAACACGTCTCCTTTGAAGGGGGCGCCGCATCGAATTTCGGACCTGCGGCTGGCGATTGCAGACCATTTCCGCTTCGATTTGTCGCCGAACCAGCTTCCAGGCTGCCGGGGGTCGTCGCAGACCGTTACGGACTGCGACGGCGACGCTGCGACCGAGGCGGCATCCAGATGGCACGTCCATCCTCTGCGGATGTGCCGTGGCCCGGTGCTCCGCCGCCATCCCTAGCCTCGTTCTGCCGCTTCAGTCTCCGTGAAACGTGCCCGACAAATTCCTTGCAGGTATTGAAGGGGCGACATCCACGAAAAGCCAAAACTACTGTGCTGTATACCCGCCATCCACAATGAGCGAAGTACCCGTTATGAAGCTGGCTTCATCACTTGCGAGGAACAGTGCTCCGTTCGCAATCTCGCGTGGGTCACAACCCCTGCCAAGTGGTGTCATGGCCACGACGCGTTGAGTGATCTCGGCTGCCTGAGCTGCTACCATTTCAGTTAGCGTAAGCCCCGGGTGGAGAGAATTGACGCGAATTCGATCCTTGGCGAAACTCACTGCAGCGCAGCGCGACATGTTCACGACGGCAGCCTTGGAAGCGTGGTAGGCGATAGCACTTGGAACGGCGACCAATCCCCAGATCGATGAGACGTTGACGATTGATCCGGAGCCGTTCTCCCGCATCGCTGGAACCACTTCTCGCATGCCCAGCCACACAGCGGTTTGATTGACATCGATCTCCCGCTGCCAGGATTCAAGCGTTTCCGATTCTACCGTGTTGTGGCTTATCATCCCCGCATTGTTGACGAGGATATCGATCCTGCCGAAGGGCGCTAGAGTTTGAGAGACGAGCGTCCGCCAGGAAGCCTGATTACTGACATCGTGGCGCTGCGAGACTATGCCGTCGCCATTCATCTTCTCCTCGGCGATCAAATCAGCAGAAATGACAACGGCGCCCTCTTCGACAAATCGTTCTGCAATGGCGCTCCCAATGCCGCGGGTACCGCCTGTGACAATTGCGACCTTGTTGGCGAGCCTCATATCATGGCGCTCCTGCCGAAAATGCATCGCTGAAGAAGTAATCCATCAGTCGGCCTTTTGCTGGATCCGGGTTGAGTTCAAACTCGAAGATCCAGTAGGAGGAGCACCCGTGCACTTGGAACGGATCAGTGCCGAGAATTTCCAGCATTTCGTTCCGGTCGCGCGCCGCCATCAGGTTTACGCCACCGGTGCCCGACACTTGCCTGCCGGTCGCGATAGTGCGCCCAGCACGATCTTGTTCTTGCAGCCATTCCATGTGTGCGGGAAGGTGAGCGTCCACCTCGCTCAGGGGCTTCATGTACTGGCTAATGCAGACGAAAATGTTGTCTCCAGGACTCGGCATTGGTCTCTCCTGCGGGTTCGTTGCTAATAGGTCGGGGAAGGGGCGCGCTCAACGAACCAACGGGCCTTGAATGAAGCTCGTGTCGCTCGGCAAGGAAGGGGCCACCCCACCCTCTCGTGCTATATTATGGGCAACAGGGCCCAAAACCTGTTCGGTTCGGGCCCTGCTTCTTCAAAGGTCAGTTTCCAAGGCCAAGTTCGGCCAGCTGCTTGCATGTTCTCTGTTCAAGCGGCTTGCCGAAGTTTCCGGCATTTTCCTTCGTGATAATCGTCGCCTTCAGCACGAGACTTTCAGGAACAGCCTCTTTCTTGGCCAGCCGATCGATGATCTCGACCGCGCTGCAACCCATCTGGAAGCCCGAGAACTCACTCGATGCGAGGAGGCGACCGGCGCTAACCGCCTGAACCCCGTCGATCGTTCCGTCCATGCTGACCGCTTGAGCTCCGCCTCGGCCCGCGGATTCCATGGCCTCGATAGCGCCGAGTGCCATGTTGTCGGAAGCGGCGATGATGCCGTCGATCTGCGGGAATTGCTGCATGAGATTTTCCATGACTGCGAGCGCCTGCAGACGCTGGTAGTTCGCGGCCTGCGACGCAAGCAACGTGATCCCCGGGTATTTCTTCAACGCTTCCTTGGCGCCAGCCACGCGACCGTCACTGGTAGTGGATCCCTTGACGCCTTCGATGATGACGACGTTGCCCTTGCCGCCCAATTTCTCCGCCAGGAGGGTCGTGACTTCAAAACCAATCTGGTGATCGTCATAGACGACGTAGGAGGTGAAATTGCCCTCGCCTCTGTCGATAAAATTGATAATTGGGATACCGGCGCCGCTTACCTTGTCGACGGAAGGTTTCATGCCCTTGCGGTCAACAGGAACGAAGATCATGCCCAGTGGTTTCCGAGTTATTGCATCCTCGACCTGGGCGATTTGCTCCTGGAAATTGTTCGGCCTGGTCGGTGCATATTGAACGGTCGAGTAACCGAGCGATTTCGCGGCTAGAGTGGCGCCCGAACGCGCCTCCTCGAAGAAGGGGTCGACGTTGTTTTTAGTGAAGACGGCGATCTCGCCAGCCTTGCTATCCTGCGCGTGTGCGCCCGAGACAAAGGCTGTCAAAACCATAATCGCTGCAACTGCTCTTTTCATTTTCTCTCTCCCATTTTTGTCAGGTGGATAGTCATTCAGGCCCGGCGCCAATTGAGGTAGGCGTCGGCAAGTAGCGCCCCCACCAGAACCAGGCCGGTGGCAAAGGGCTGCCATGCCGAACTGATGGTGAGCATGTTCATTGCGTTGAGGACGATCGTCAGCAGCAACGCTCCAAGAGCGGTGCCAAACAGCGTTCCGGTGCCACCGAAGAGCGACGTCCCGCCAACGAGGATCGCTGCGATCGAGGGCAGCAGGAATGGGTCGCCCATTCCCGGATCGGCGGAGTTGACGCGACCGAGCGCGACAACAGCCGCAATTCCCGCACATGCACCGCTAAGAACATAGACTCCGATGAGGTTGCGCCGCAGCGGCACGCCCGCGAGTGCGGCCGCTGCTCGGTTCGCACCCATCATGACAATTTGCTGTCCGACGGTCGTCAGATGCAGAACCGCGCTGCCAAGGATAGCGACCACGGCCATGATCCAGATCGGAACGGGCAGGCCGAGCAGAAAGCCGCTGCCAAGGAACCGGAATTCGGCCGGGAAACCGGTGATCGGAACTCCGCCCATGTAGTAGAGCGCGATACCCGAGAGGATCCACAGCATGCCATAGGTCACGAGGAACGGCGGCAGCCGAAGCCATGCGACCAAAAGGCCATTGATGAAACCGCACGAGACCCCGATCGAAAGCGCGACAGCAACTGCGAGTGCAGACGACCCGGTTGCATGCAGGACCCCCGCTGCAACACATGCAGACAGCGTAAGGATTGCTCCCACCGATAGGTCGATCGCGCCAGCGATGATTACCACGCCCCCACCAGCAGCGATCAGGAACAGCAGGCTGGTCTGGCGCAGAACATTGACCAGGTTCCCGAACGAGAGGAAATTCTCGTTCAGAACCGACACGGACAAGCACAGCACCAGGAGTACGATGAGCCGGACCAGTATCGAACGCAGCTCTGGTCCAAGAGGAGGCAAAGTGTGGACGGCGCGGTTGTCCATCCGCTCAGATGTGTGGGCCATGTTAAGCGCTCCTCTCGCCTGCAAGTCGTTCGACCAGCAACACCGCGATCACCAGAACTCCGATAGCTACGAGCTGAAGTGACGTGTCTATTCCAACAAGGTTCATGCCATTTCGGAGCACGCCGATGGCAAGCACACCGAGTACCGTGCCGAACAACCAACCGTTCCCACGCTCGAAGGAAGTGCCTCCCAGTACGACGGCGGCGATAGCGTCGAATTCCATGCCGAGCGCAATCGTCGGATGCCCTGCGTTCGTCCGGGCGATCATGCACAGTGCTGCAAAGCCCGCAGTCGCACCTGAGAGTGCATAGACTGCACATTTGACGAGCCGCACCCCAACGCCGGAAAGCCGCAGGGCTTCGGGGTTACCTCCGACTGCCACGACGTAACGGCCGAACACGGTGTGATAGAGCAGCCAATGAAAGATCCCGTAGGCCCCGATGGCGATGAAAACCAGCAGCGGCAGCCCGAAAACATGGATTGCAGCGAAGGCCTCGATTTCCGGCCCCAATCCAGAGACGGCATTGCCATCAGTGAGGGCCAGCGCCAGCCCCTGCGCCATTCCGAGGCTTCCGAGTGTGACTACGAAGGGCGGCATCGCCAATGCGGCCACGCAAAACCCATTGAGAATGCCGAACAGCAAACCGACGATCACGGCGAACAACGTGGCCACTGGCACCGAGTATCCGGAAACCAACGCGAGCGCCAAGACGACCCCGCATAGGCTGAGCAGCGAACCCGGGGAGAGATCGATCCCCTCGGTCAAGATGATCAGCGTCATCGGGAGCGCGATGAGTAGTAGAATGGAGCTCTGACCCGCAATGTTGACTAGGTTTTGCGGTAGCAGGAAGCGATCAGTCAGCAGAGCGAACACTGGAATGAGAACCAGCAGAACAACGCTGACTCCAAGCGATCGGGATCGCAACAATGCGCTGAGCGCACCCTGGCCCCGGTGATCAAGTTTTCCAACATCAATGGCCATCGTGCACCGCCAATTTCATGATTGATTCCTCGGTGAGTTCCTCACCTGACAACTCGCCCCGCACCGTGCCGCTCCGAAGAACGTAGACACGGTCGCAGAACCCGACGATCTCAGGGAGTTCGGAACTTATCATCAGGATGCCGCTGCCTTCGGCAGCCAATCCTTCGACGAGTTCGAGAATTTCGGCTTTCGCGCCGACATCAACGCCGCGCGTCGGTTCATCAATGATGATCAGTCTGCGGTTGCCCTCCATCGGGAGCCATTTGCCGATCACCACCTTCTGTTGATTGCCCCCGCTGAGGGTTCGAACGGGCTGCGACAGCGACCGTGTCGCAACGCGAAGGCGGTCGACGAGTTTCTGTGCTATGCGACGAGCCTTCGTTCGCGAGCGTATGCCGCTTGGGAAAATTCTCCACAGTGAGGCGAGTGTCAGGTTGTCGCTGACCGATTTGCTCAGCGCGAGTCCTTCTTCCTTGCGGCTTTCCGGAACAAACGCGATGCCTGATCTTACAGCGCGGACAGGATCCGGTTTAAACGGACGACCATGCAGGAGCACCTCACCCCCGCGCTTGGAATCCAGTCCGAATACGGTCCGGGCGAACTCCGTGCGTCCGGATCCGACCAACCCAGCTAGACCTACCACCTCGCCGCTTCGAACCAGAATGTTCATGTCGACGATCCCGTTGGACGAACCGAGGGAGCGTGTCTCGAGGATCGTTTCGCCGGGCTCGTTTCTTTGCTTCCGCTGGTAGAACGATCCGACTGTCCTACCCACCATTGCCTTGATCAGTGCTTCCGGCGTAGTCGAGCTGGGAACCGTGGTAAGAATTTTGTGGCCGTCGCGGAGTACCGTCACGCGGTCAGCGAGGTCGAAGACTTCGCGCATCCGGTGCGAAATGAAGACGATTGCGGTACCGCGACGTTTGAGGTCACGGATGATGTCGTGAAGGTTTGTCGCGTCCCGCTCTGAAATAGAGGCGGTGGGTTCATCCATGATGAGGACACGAGACTGATGAGCAAGCGCCTTGGCGATCTCGACGAGCTGCTGCTTTGCGATCGTCAGATCCGCCACTTTCCCCTTCGGATCGCCCTGAAACCCGACGAGCGCGAGGGCGCGCGTGGCAATGTTCCGTTGCGCGCTTCGATCGATTGAGCAAGGTACCAACGACCTCGGCTCGCGCCCGAGAACAATGTTCTCCTCGACGCTCAGGTAGGGCACGAGCGCCAACTCCTGATGGATGACGCCGATACCGAGCCGCTGGGCTTGACCGGGCCCGGAAAGCTTGACCGGGGCGCCGTCGAGAAGGATCTCGCCCGCGTCAGGCGAATGTATGCCTGACAGTGTCTTGATCAGGGTCGACTTGCCGGCGCCGTTTTCCCCAAGCAGGACGTGAACTTCGCCCGGATATATATCAAGATCGATGCCCTCGAGGACTTTCAACCGACCGAAGCTCTTGCCGACGCCGCGGAGAGCCATGACAGCCCCTGCAGGATTCGCCGTCTCGTGGTGGTCGGGACCAAGCCAGCTCTTATCTTCACCGGCACCGGTGTCAGGTGACCTGTCTCCTCCAGGATTTATCAGCATGTTCACAATTCAATCCTCCCAGACATGTATTGATCGCGGCCGTGACCACGAAAGTGCTTAAACGAGCGCAACCAGAGCCACGGCAGCGAGCAACACCAGCGGGTACTCAAGCCGAAGCCATTCGCGGGTGCGAAGAAGGGATGCGACCACACCAAGCAAAACCAGGCCGCCGATCAGAGCTCCGAGCCGCTGGCCATTTGGCCATAGCAGCAGAACCGCTGCGCAGAGTTCCATCAGGCCGACGAGGACGCGTAGCGCTGGCGGGTATCCCCATTTCTCGAACTCGGCGCGCACGAAAGCGGGCGCGGCGAGGTTCAGCAAGCCAGCCCATGCAAGGACGATTGCAAGCAAGGCCGACAGTGCGAGATGCATTGTCATCACTTGCCCTCGGGGGCCGATTTGGGAAACACCGCGATCATATCCAGCTCAACGCGAGCGCCCTGGGTTGAAAGCTGGTTGATGCAGATCGTGGTGCTCGCGGGCTTCCAGTCTCCGAAGTATTCCTTGAGAACAGCAACCATGCCGTCCTGATCCCGGATGTCGGTCAGGTATTTGGTCACCTT